>NZ_FTMZ01000009.1 GCF_900156335.1 Sphaerotilus natans | reverse complement strand
CGCACGGTGGCGCGCGAGTTCACCAACGACAAGGCGACGGACTTCACCGCGATCCTGACCAACCTGAAGGCGAAGAAGCCGGACATCGTGTTCTTCGGCGGGATGGACGCGGTGGCGGGCCCGATGATCCGGCAGATGAAGCAGCTGGGCATCAAGGCGAAGTTCATGGGCGGCGACGGCATCTGCTCGGGCGAGCTGCCCAAGCTGTCGGGCGGCGCGATGGAGGACAGCCAGGTGGTGTGCGCCGAGGCTGGCGGCGTCGAAGGCGAGCAGAAGAAGGGCATGGACGAGTTCAAGGCCCGCTTCAAGACGAAGTTCAACGCGGACGTGCAGATCTACGCGCCGTATGTGTACGACTCGGTGAACGTGCTGGTGGCGGCGATGGAGAAGGCGGGCTCGAGCGATCCGGCCAAGTACCTGCCGGTGCTGGCGAAGACTTCGGGTTACAAGGGCGTGACCGGCTCGATCACCTTCGACGAGAAGGGCGACATCAAGAACGGCGCGCTGACGATGTTCACCTACAAGGGTGGCAACCGCGAGCAGATCGCCGTCGTGCGCTGAGCGTCGGGCGTTGCGCTGTCGGGCGGATCCGGGGTCCGCGGTGGCAGCAGCAACGACGACACGACGAGGGGGCTTCGGCCCCCTTTTTCATGCCTGTGGATAACTTCGCGATCGAAAGTCGAATGGCATCGGGGGGCTTGTCCCAGCGCAAATCTCCGCACCCCCACGCGATTCCTGGCAGGTCCCTGCCGTATGCTGCGCGTTGCCCCCACCACGCAGGCTGTCCTGTGGACCACCACTTCCTGACCCCCCTGTTCGCCCCGAAGTCGATCGTCGTCTTCGCGGGTCATCCCGACCACCTCGAAGAGGCTCCGGCGCTGACGCGCACGATGCTGGCGGAGCTGCGCGCGGGCGGGTTCAGCGGCTCGCTGAACTTTCTCGACATCGAGATGACCGGCACATTGTCCGATCTGGCGCACTCGCGTGCCGATCTGGCGATCATCGCGCTGCCGCATGAGCGCATCGCCGCGGCGGTGGAGATCGCCGGGCGCATTCGCTGCCGGGCGGCGCTGGTGCTGTCCACCGGCCTGCCGGCCCCGCTGTGCGGCGAGCTGCACGACATCGCGCGCCGGCATGGCATGCACCTGCTCGGGCCGAACTCGCTGGGCTTCCAGCGCCCGCTGCTCAAGCTCAATGCCAGCGTCGCCGGCCGGCTGGCTGCGCCGGGGCCGCTCGGGCTGGTGTGCCAGTCGGGCGCGCTGACCGCGTCCATTCTCGACTGGGCCGCGCGCAACGCGGTGGGCTTTTCCACCGTCGTCTCGCTGGGCGCCAACACCGCGGTCGATCTGCCGCAGGTGCTGGACTTCCTGGCCAACGACGCCGCCACGCAGAGCATCCTGGTCTACATGGAAGGCATCCATGACGCGCGGCGCTTCATGAGCGCGCTGCGCGCGGCCGCCTTCGCCAAGCCGGTCGTCGTGATGAAGGCCGGCCGCCAGCCGGCGGGCTCGACCGCCGCGCTGACGCATTCGGCCGCGATCGTGGGATCGGACGATGTCTTCGAGGCGGCGCTGCGCCGCGCCGGCGTGGTGCGGGTGCGTTCGTTCACGCAGCTGTTCTCGGCCGCCAAGTGCCTGGCCTCGCGCTACAAGCCGGTCGGCAAGGGGCTGGCGATCATCACCAATGGCGGCGGGCCGGCGGTGCTGGCCGCCGACCGGGCCAACGAGGTCGGCCTGGACGTGGCGCATCTGGTCGACACCGGCCGCACCGAGCTGGCGCCGGCGCTGGCACCGCACGCCACGCTGGAGTCGGTCATCGACCTGGGCGAGGAGGCCACGCCGGCGCAGTTCAAGGCTGCGCTGCTGGCCTGCGCCAAGGACCGCGCGGTGCACGGCGTGCTGGTGATCTACAGCCCCAAGCTCGACAGCGACCCGGACGGCGTGGCGCAGGTGGTCTGCGACCACATCCACCACATGGCCAAGCCGGTGCTGACCTGCTGGATGGGCGACGAGCGGGTGCGCGATGCGCGCGTGAAGCTCAATGCGACGATGATCCCGACCTTCCGCACGCCCGAGGCGGCGGTGGACGCCTTCGCCAACGTCGCCAACTTCTACCAGAACCAGCAGCTGCTGCAGCAGACGCCGCCGCCGCTGTCGCAGCTGGCCAATCCCGACACCGAAGGCGCGCGGCTGCTGATCGAGAGCGTGCTGGCCGAGCGGCGCAAGGTGCTGACCGAGATGGAGTCCAAGGCCCTGCTGGCGGCCTATCACATCCCGGTCACCCGCACCATGCTGGCGCGCACCGCCGGCGAGGCGATGCTGATCGCCAGCCAGCTGGGCTACCCGGTGGCGCTCAAGATCGACTCGCCCGACATCAGCCACAAGTCCGACGTGCAGGGCGTGGCGCTGAACATCTCGACCGCAGCGCAGGTGCGCGATGTCTTCAACGACATGCTCGCCGCGGTGCGCCGGGTGCAGCCCAAGGCACGCATCAACGGCGTGACCATCCAGCCGATGGCGGCCAAGCGCCGGGGCCGCGAGATCTTCATCGGCCTGACCACCGATGATCCCTTCGGCCCGGTCATCACCTTCGGCGCCGGCGGCACGATGATCGAGCTGATCGCCGACCGTGCGATGGAGCTGCCGCCGCTGAACCAGTTCCTGGCGCACCGGCTGATCGAGCGTGCGCGCATCGCCACGATGCTGGGCGAGTGGCGCGGCGCGCCGGCGGTCGATCTGGAGGCGGTCGAGCAGATCCTGCTGCGCGTCTCGGAAATGGTCTGCGAGCTGCCGCAGCTGCGCGAGATGGACATCAACCCGATCATCGTCGACGAGAGCGGCGCGGTCGCGGTGGATGCGCGCATCGTCATCGACCACGCCGGCCCGACCGCGCGCGACTACCAGCACCTGGCCATCCTGCCCTACCCGAGCCGCTACGAGCGCGAGTGGCCGATGAAGGGCGGCGACCTCTACACCATCCGCCCGATCCGTCCGGACGACGCCGACATGCTGCAGGCCTTCACCCGCGGGCTGTCGGAGGAGAGCCGCTATTTCCGCTTCGCCAGCGCGATGCACGAGCTGCCCGCGCGCATGCTGGCGCGCTACACGCTGATCGACTACGACCGCGAGATGGCGCTGGTGGCGGTGCACACCGACCGCGTGCTGGGCGAGGACGGCGAGTTCGTCGAGACCGAGAAGATCATCGGCGTGTCGCGCTACATCACCAACCCGGACCAGACGACCTGCGAGTTCTCGCTGGTGGTCTCGGACAACTACAAGGGCCAGGGCCTGGGCTCGCGGCTGATGCTGTCGATCGAGGACTTCGCCCGAGACAAGGGCCTGGCCCACATCGAGGGCCTGGTGCTGGCCAACAACCCCAACATGCTGCGTCTGATGCGCGGCCTGGGCTACGAGGTCCGGCCCTTCCCCGAGGATCCGGACTTCAAGCTGGTGGTCAGGGCGCTCTGAGGCCGAGCTCGCGCAGCCGCTCGTCGAGGTAGCTGGCGGCGGTGTGGCGCGCCGACAGCCGCACCTCCGGGCGCGGGTGCAGGAACAGCGGCATGGCCAGACGTGCGCGCCGCGCCGCCTCGCCCGCCGGGTTGACGACGCGGTGGGTGGTCGACGGAAAGACGCCGCCGCTGGCCTCCTGCAGCATGTCGCCGGTGTTGACCACCAGCCAGCCGGCGTCGCCCGGCACATCGCGCCACAGGCCGTCGCGGCCGAGCACCTGCAGGCCCGGCTCGCGCGCGGCGGGCAGCACGGTCAGCAGATTGATGTCCTCATGCGCGGCCGCACGCATCGCCCCGGCCGGCTCGTCGCCGCGCAGCGGGGGATAGCGCAGGATGCGCAGCAGCGTCTGCCGGCTGCCTGCGATCATTTCCGGCAGGGGCTGTGGAAAACTTTGGCGTGCCGCCTCGGGGGCATGCTGCTGAACCCAGTCGAGCAGCTGCGCCGCCAGGGCCTCGGCCTGCGCGCGGTAGCGCAGCGCGGCGTCGGACAGCTCCTGTGGATAACGTCCGCCGGGATAGTGGTGGAAGAAGGCTTTCAGGTCCTTCTCGGTCTGGCCCTTGGCGGTCTCGGAACGCTCGGGGCCGACATAGCCGTCCTGGGTCAGCGGATCGAAGCGACAGTTGTCCACAGCCGGCGAGGCCAGCCAGGCGTCCCACTCGTCCTCGATCCGGCGCAGCAGCGCCGTGTCGATCGGGTGATGGGTCAGCACCGCGAAGCCGGTGTGCAGCAGGCTGTGGACAAATCGGGCGGGTGCATCGACGGCGCGCCAGTCGATCACGGCCACCTGCTGCGCGGCTGTGGACAACGCCGTCGGCACCGGATACTTGAGCGCGTTCAGCGCCATCTTGCGTTCGACCGCTGCTTCGACATCGATGCCACAACGATCGGCGATCTGAAGCAGATAGACAAGAACGTCGGCGATCTCCTCGCCGGCATGCTGCTGGCGCGCGGCGTCGGAGGCCAGGTCCGCCGCCTGCGCCGGGCTGAGCCACTGGAAGATCTCGACCAGCTCGGCGGCCTCGACCACCATCGCCATCGCGAGGTTCTTGGGGTTCTGGTGCGGCTCCCAGCCGCGTTCGGCGGAGAAGGCGCGCAGGCGGGTCTGCAGGCTGTGGATATCCATGCGGGCCAGTGTGCATGATGGCGCCATGAACGCAAGCATCCCCCTTCCCACAGAGTTATCCACAGGCGGGCCCGCTGCGGCGCTGCCTTCGATCGCGCTGGTGGGCGCCGGTCGGGTCGCGCAGGCGCTGGCGATCGCGCTGGCACGCCGTGGCGTGGCGGTGGCGGCCATCGGCAGTCGACGCCCGACGCTCGGGCCAGGCTGGCCCGAGAGTTGTCCACAGCCGAGTTATCCACAGGCGGCAGTCGACCGGGCCGATCTGGTGCTGCTGACGGTGCCCGACGATCACATCGCGACCTGCGCCGAGGCACTGCGCTGGCGCCCCGGGCAGGCGGTGGTGCATTGCAGCGGCGCCACCGAGGTCGCGGCGCTGGACATCGCGGCGCGGGCCGGCGCGGCCACCGGCGGCTTTCATCCGCTGCAGATCTTCTCCGACCCGCTGCGCGCGGCCGAGCGCCTGGCCGGCAGCACGGTGGCGATCGAGGCCGAGGCCGGCAGCGCGCTGGCCGAGGCGCTTCGGACGCTGGCCGAGGTGCTGGGCCTGCGCCCGATCGTGCTGCCGTCGGGCATGCGGGCGCGCTATCACGTCGCGGCCGGCTATGCCGCCAGCTTCCTGCTGCCGGTGCTGGCCGAGGCGGTGGGCCTGTGGAAAACCTTCGGCGTGGACGAGCCTCAGGCGCTGGCGGCGCTGCTGCCGCTGGCACGCGGCACGCTCGATGCGGTCGAGGGCCGTGGCCTGGCCGGCGCAGTGTCCGGGCCGATCGCGCGCGGCGACACCGGCGTGCTGCGCACTCACCTGGCGGCGCTGCAGGTCCTGGATCCGACATCGCTCGATCCGCTCGACTTCTACCGCCGGCTTGCGCTGCCGCAGGTTGCGCTGGCCGAGCAAGCCGGGCGGCTGGAGGCGCAAGCTGCGCAACAGTGCCGCGACCTGCTTCTCGGCGCGGGCGCGATGCCGCGAGCGGGCGGGCCGGCGGCCGGATCGGGGGTGCTGTAATTTCAGTTAATTCGATTCACTCAATTCATTCAATTCAAGGGGAAGGCCATGCTGACCATTTCTGACCGCGCCGCGGCCCACGCGCCCGCCTCTGTCTCTCGCCTGCGGCTGAGGTCGGCCGCGCTGGCGTGGATGGCCGCGCTGGTCCTGGCCGGCTGCGGTGGGGGCGACGACACGACGCAGGCCGACATCAGCACGCCGGCCGACACGGGTGCCGAGGCCAGCGTCGAGCGCGCCGGCCCGTCCGGGCACTGGATCATCGACCAGGACTACAACGGCTTCCGGCTGATCTACGACTGCACCGACCGCACCGCGCTGCACTACCGCTACACCCTGCAGGCCGACACCGGCAGCGCCGCGCGGCCGAGCGCCTTCACCTTCGACACCACGCTGCCGGCCGGCTGCCTGCAGCAGACCAGCACCGCCAGCTACGAGAGCGTGCATCCGGGCTATGACCGCGGCCATCTGGTGATGTCCAACCACATGGACTCCGACAGCGCGCTGATCCGGCGTGCCAACTCCATGACCAACATCGTGCCGCAGGTCTCGGGCTTCAACCGCGGCATCTGGCTCGAGGCCGAGACGGTGGCCGAGTGCTATCGCGATCTGGCGCCGGTGCAGGTCTACGGCGGCGTGGTCCACGGCGACACCGCCAGCGACACCAACGATTTCTACCTGAGCAGCCACGGCATCCGCACGCCGGAATTCATGTGGAAGGCGCTGATCACCACCGATCCGGCCACTGGCGCGCAGAAGGCCATCGCCTGGCTGATCCCGAACACCACCGGCCTGGGCGCGCTTGACCGCTACATCGTCAGCATCGCCGAGCTGGAGCAGCGCCTGGGCGCGGCCAGCGTGCGCATCAGCGCCTCGACGGCGCTGAAGGCGATGAAGCCGCAGACCACCTGGGCGCTGCCTTCGGGCTGCAGCGTCGACTGAACCGGAGCCGCGCAGGATGCCGCACGAGAGCCTCTGGCTGAAGGCCGCGCTGGTCTATCTGGTTGCCGCGGTCGTGGTGGTGCCGCTGGCGCGCCGCTTCGGCCTGGGCAGCATCATCGGCTACCTGGCCGCCGGCATCCTGATCGGGCCGTTCGGTCTGAGCCTGGTGCGGGATCCCGACGCGATCATGGGCGTGGCCGAGTTCGGCGTCGTGCTGATGATGTTCCTGATCGGCCTGGAGCTGGAGCCTCCGAAGCTGTGGTCGATGCGCCGGGCCATCTTCGGCTGGGGCAGCGTGCAGCTGCTGGGCTGTGCGCTGGTGCTGGGGGGCGGCGCCTGGCTGCTGGGCGCGCCGGGGCCGGTGTCGGTGCTGGTCGGGCTGGGGCTGGCACTGTCGTCGACCGCGGTGTCGCTGCAGGTCATGCAGGAGCGCCGCCTGATGCCGACGTCCGGCGGTCAGGCGGCCTTCGCGATCCTGTTGTTCCAGGATGTCGCGGCCATCCCGATCCTGGCGCTGATTCCGCTGCTGGCGCCGAAGGTGCAGGCGGCCGGCAGCCACGGCATCGAGGCGGCACGTGCGCTGGCGGTGGTGGCGGGCATC
The DNA here is from genome assembly GCF_900156335.1 of Sphaerotilus natans. Lineage (GTDB taxonomy): Bacteria > Pseudomonadota > Gammaproteobacteria > Burkholderiales > Burkholderiaceae_C > Sphaerotilus > Sphaerotilus natans. Next base: position 153,981 of record NZ_FTMZ01000009.1, on the reverse strand, counting down.
ATCATCGCCGGCCGACTGCTGCTGCGCCATGCGCTGCGCTGGATCGCCCGCAGCGGCTCGCCGGAGATCTTCACCGCGGCGGCCCTGGCGCTGGTGGTGGCGCTGGCCAGCCTGATGCAGGCGGTCGAGCTGTCGATGGCGCTGGGCGCCTTCCTCGGCGGCGTGCTGCTGGCCGAGAGCGAGTACCGCCGCGCGCTCGAGACCGATCTGGAGCCCTTCAAGAGCCTGCTGCTCGGCCTGTTCTTCATGGCGGTGGGCATGTCGATCGACTTCCAGGTCATCGCCGCGCAGGCGCTGCTGGTGCTGGGGCTGCTGGCGGGCTTCCTGCTGCTGAAGGCGGCCGTGCTGCTGCTGCTGGCCCGCCAGGCCGAGGTGCCCGGCCCCGAGCGCCCGGTGTTCGCGCTGCTGCTGGCTCAGGGGGGCGAGTTCGCCTTCGTGGTCTTCCAGCAGGCGGCCGGCCTGAAGGTGATCGACGAGGCGCAGACCTCGGTGCTGATCGGCACGGTCGCGCTGTCGATGCTGCTCACGCCGCTGCTGCTGCTGGTGCTGGACCGGCGCGCACGTCGGCGCGAGCGCGCGGCCGAGCCGCCCACCTCGCCGCATGCGCTGTCGGCGCCGCAGGACGCGCCGGTCATCATCGCCGGCTTCGGTCGCTACGGGCAGATCGTGGGGCGCCTGCTCGATGCCAACGGCATCGCGCCGACGGTGCTCGACCATGATGCCGAGCAGGTCGCGGTGCTGCGCCGCTTCGGCTTCCGCGTCCACTATGGCGACGCGACCCGCGCGGACCTGCTGCGCACCGCCGGTGCGGCCACCGCGAAGGTGCTGGTGGTGGCGATCGACGATGTCGAACAGAGCCTGAAGCTGGTCGATCTGGTGCGCGAGCATTTCCCGCATCTGGTGCTGGTGGCACGGGCGCGCAATGTGCGCCACTGGTTCGCGCTGCGCGACCGGGGCGTCATGCTGATCGAGCGCGAGACGCTCGACGCGTCGTTGGCCAGTGCCCGCAGCGTGCTCGAGCAGCTTGGCTGGACGCCGCAGGAGGCGGGCGAGCTGGCGACGCGCTTCCGGGCGCATTCGATCGAGCAGCTCGAGCAGCTCTGGCCGCATCACCGCGACGAGAAGATGCTGGTGTCGATGGCCCGCCAGGGGCGGCGTCAGCTCGAGGAGCTGTTTGCCCAGGAGCGGGCCGCCCGGGGCCACGCCCGTCCGCCCGATCCGGACGAGGGCTGAGGGCCGGGCCGCGCCGCGCTCTCAGTCGTCGGCCTGCGCGTCGGCCAGGAAGACCCGTTCGGCCGCGCGGGTCGGCTCGTGATCGACCAGCTCGGCGAACAGCGCGGGCGGAATGGTGATCGCCCGCGCGCCCAGCGCGATCACGTCCAGGCAGGCCTGGCGGCTGCGCAGGCTGGCCACCAGCAGCCGGGTCGGCGCGGCGCTGCCCTCCAGGCGTGCCTGCATCTGCGCGATCTGCGCCAGCCCGTCGAGGCCGGCATCCTGCATCCGGCCGAGATACGGCGCAGCGTAGGCCGCGCCGAGCATCGCGGCGAACAGCGCCTGCTCCGGCGCCCACACCGCGGTGAAGGTCACCGGCACGCCACGGCGCGCCAGCTCGGCGCCGGCGGCCAGACCCTCGCGGGTGGCCGGGATCTTCACCACCAGCTGACCGGGATCGGCCAGCGCGATCAGGCCGTCGGCCTCGCGCAGCATCTCGTCGGTCTGCGCGCAGCTCACCTGGACCTGCACCTGGCGCACTCGCCAGTCCAGCAGCGTGCCGACCAGGCGCGGCAGGTCGGCCTGGCGCAGCCCGGCGCGGCGCAGCAGCGTCGGATTGGTCGTCACGCCGTGCACCAGCGGATGCGGCAGGCAGGTGCGCAGCGCGTCGAGATCGGCGCTGTCAAGGCAGAGATGAAAGTCGGGACGTGCGTCGTGACGCGGGGCGGGGTGCTGCAGATCGGCCATGTCCGCTATTCTCGCGGTACGGTGCAGGGTTTTTGTCTCGGGATCTATCTAAGTAAAACTAGGTGATTTACTAATGGAGCTGCGCCGCCGATTCGGGCATGCTGGGCCGCTCTGATCCTGTCTGCCGCCATGCACTCCCTTTCCGCCGCCGCCTTCGAGCCTGACGAACGTGCCGTTCGCGGGTCGAACCACAGCGGCATGCGCCAGTTCAACGAGCGCACCGTGCTGCAGGCGATCCGCCTGCATGGCGCGATCGCCAAGGCCGATCTGGCGCGGCTGACGCAGCTGTCGTCGCAGACCGTCTCGGTCATCGTCAGCCGGCTGCTCGACGACGGGCTGCTGCTCAAGCAGGAGCGGGTGCGCGGGCGCATCGGTCAGCCCTCGGTGCCGCTGGCGCTCAACCCGGACGGCGCGATCAGTCTGGGCGTGCAGGTCGGCCGGCGCAGCCTGGAGGTGCTGGCCTGCGACTTTGTCGGTCGGGTGCGCCATCGCCATGAGTTCCACTACGAGCTGCCCGATCCGCAGCGGGTGCTGCCCTGCATCGCCGAGGGGCTGACGCGGCTGCAGCAGCAGCTCGGCGGCCTGTGGGCGCGGGTGGTGGGGCTGGGCTTGAGCTCGCCGCTGTCGATGGAGAAGTGGTCGGGCGTGCTGGGCTCGCAGGCGCACGGCGCGCTGGCGGGCTGGGAGCATCTGGACCTGCGCCGCGAGGTCGAGGCGCTGACGCATCTGCCGGTGAGCTTCGCCAAGGACACCACCGCCGCCTGCGTGGCCGAGCTGCTGCAGGGCCACGGCACCGCGGTGCGCAGCTTTCTCTACATCTTCGTCGGCACTTTCGTCGGCGGCGGCCTGGTGCTGTCGGGCCACATCGTGACCGGCCAGCGCGGCAATGCCGGCGCGATCGGCTCGCTGCCGGTGGGGCTGGCGCGCGGCGGCGAGCCACCGCCGCAGCTGCTGGAAGTCGCCTCGGGCTGGCAGCTGGAGCAGGCGCTGCTGCAGGCCGGGCTGGATCCGCTGCAGGTGCAGCGCGACGACATCGTCGAGCCGCGCTTCGCCGCGCTGGTCGAGCCCTGGCTGGAGCAGGCCAGCTTGGCGCTGGCGATGACCACCGCCAGCGGCTCGGCCATGCTCGATCTGGATGCGGTGATCGTCGACGGCTCGCTGGCGCGGCCGCTGATCGATGCGCTGATCGAGCGCACCGGCCAGCGCCTGGCGGTCTACCGCTTCGACGGCCTGCACGCGCCGGCGCTGCTGACCGGCCGGGTCGGCGCGCATGCCCGGGCGCTGGGCGGCGCGCTGCTGCCGCTGCACACCCAGTTCTTCCCGGACAAGGACATCTTCCTCAAGCCGTCGCTGGGCTGAGCAGGCTGAGCGTGCGCTGGCTCTCGAACCGGCGGGCGCGGCCGTCGATCGGGTCGACGAAGGCGATCTCGCGCGCGAGCAGGCGCAGCGGCTCGCGCCAGTCGGGCGGCGCGTCGGGCGCCGGCGCGGGCTGCAGCACCGGATAGATGCGGTCGCCGACGATGGGCACGCCCAGCGCGGCCAGGTGCGCGCGCAGCTGGTGCTTGCGCCCGGTCAGGGGTTCGAGCCGGTAGCGCGCCAGGCCGCTGGCGGCGTCGCGGTCCATCAGCGCGATGCGGGTGAAGGCGTCGGGCTCGCCCGGCACCTCGTGCATCTGCATGAAGCGCTCGCCCTCGCGCTCGGCCAGGCGGCTGGCGTGCAGGCGTGGCAGCGTCGCGCCCAGCGCCTCGCGCCAGGGCGCGACCGCCTCGTAGACCTTCTCGATCGCACGGTCGCGGAACAGCGCCTGGTAGGCGCCGCGGCTGGCCGGATCGAGCGAGAACAGCACGACGCCGGCGGTCTCGCGGTCGAGCCGGTGCAGCGGCACCAGCGTGTCCAGCCCGGTGGCCTTCTTCAGCCGCACCAGCAGCGTCTCGTGCAGGTGGCGGCCCTTGGGCGTCATCGGCAGGAAATGCGGCTTGTCCACCACCAGCAGCCGCTCGTCGCGGTGCAGGACGACCTCGTCGAAGGGCACGCGCGGCTCGGGCGCCTCCAGGCGGCGCCAGTACCAGAGCAGCCGATGTTGTCCACAGGGCTCGGACTTGTCCACAGGCCGGCCGTTGGCGGCCAGCACCTCGCCGGCGTCCAGGCGCGCCTGCCAGGCGCTGGCGTCCAGCGCGGGCAGCCGCGCGCACAGAAACTCCAGCACCGTGCGCCACGGGCCCGGCGTCACCGCCACGCGGCTGGCGCCGACGCCCTCGCGCATCGGCGGCGTCCAGTCGGGACGAGGGCGGCTCACTTCGACTTGCCAACAGGCTTATCCACAGGTTTATCCACAGACTTGTCCACAGATTTCTTCAGGCCCTGCCGCACCGGCACCAGCAGGTCGGCGATGACCGGGCGGTGCTCGGAGCCGCCGCGCCAGCCGACATGGGCCGAGGTCACGCCGATCTCCGGGCTGACGAGGATGTGGTCGATGCGCAGGAAGCTCACCCAGGGCTTGAGCGAATGGCCGTGCGTGTAGCCCCAGCCGCGGCCGGCGGCGGAGAAGGCGTCACGCAGGCCGATACCCATCAGCGTCTGCACCACCGGCGAGTGCTCGGGCGCGTTCAGGTCGCCGGCCAGGATGGTCGGACGGCGCAGCGGCACCAGATCGCGCACCAGCGCGTCGACCTGGGTCATGCGGTCGGCGACATTGTGGTTCCAGTCGTCCAGGCCCTGGTGCAGTTCGAAGCGGGCGGCGTTCAGCCCGGCGCGCGGCGTCAGCAGGTGGGCGGTGATCACGTCGACCAGCGTGCCGCCGATGTCGACGGTGCAGCGGATGTACTCGTGCTTCTCGCCGCGGAAGGAGATGTCGCCGCGCCGGCAGTCCGACAGCGGGAAGCGGCTGGCGATCGCGTACTGGCCGTAGGTGTAGAGCTTGTGCTCGGGCAGCACCTCGCGCATGCCGAAAGGCAGATCGCCGGCGCGGGAGACCTCGCGGGCGTCCTGCATCACCAGGATGTCGGGCTGCTGCGAGGCGATCTCGTTGTTCAGCGGCACGAAGCCGCCCCAGCGGAAGGCCGCGCGGTAGGACTTGATGTTGTAGGTCATCAGCCGTACCGGCCGCACGCCGGCCGCGGCCGTGTCGGGTGGCAGCGCATCTCTCCTCAGGCCGGTGGAGACATCCATCACCGCGGTCAGCATCAGCGCCACCGCCAGCGTGGCGACGACGCGCCACAGCGGCGCCAGCAGCCAGGACAGCACCCAGGCGATCAGCCCCGGCACCAGGTAGATCAGGAAGGGCGCATAGCGGGTCAGCTCGACCAGCGCCAGATGACGTGGCGCGAAGTGGTAGAGCCAGGTGAACGCGACGGCCATCAGCGTCGAGGCGATCACGCCGAAGCGCGCCAGGCTGCGCAGGGCGGGGGAGGCGAGGGTCACGGGCGGGTCTCCGTCGGGCGGCGGATGTGGAAAAACGGGTCGCCGATTGTCGCCGCCCGGTGTGCCGATCCGGATGTCACCCCGGCACATCGCTGGGATACTGCCCGACCATGCAGGCCATTCTCACCGTCACCGTTCCGTTCTTCGCGCTGATCCTGATCGGCTACCTCGCCGCGCGGCGCGGGCTGCTGCCGCTGGCGGCGGTCCCGGGGCTCAACGCCTTCGTGCTGTACTTCGCGCTGCCGTGCATGCTGCTGCGCTTCGGCGCGCGGCTGCCGGTGGCCGAGCTGCTCGATCCGGCGGTGCTGGGGCTCTATCTGGCCTGCGCGCTGGCGGTGGTGGCGCTGACGATCACGCTGACCCGGCGCGCGGCCGGCAATCTGCGCGACGCCGCCTTCGGCGCGCTGGTGGCCGCCTTCCCCAACACCGGCTTCATGGGCGTGCCGCTGCTGGTGGCGCTGCTCGGGCCGGCGGCGGCCGGGCCGGTGATCACCACGGTGCTGCTGGACCTGTTCGTCACCAGTTCGCTGTGCATCGCCATCGCGCAGCTGCATCACGACGATCCGGCCGCCTCGCATGCGGGCGACGCGGCGGCGGCGCGGGCGGCGGTGCTGCGCTCGCTGCGCGCGGCGCTGTCCAATCCGCTGCCGTGGTCGATCGGTCTGGGCGCGCTGATGTCGGTGACCGGGCTGTCGCTGCCGGGGCCGGTGGACCGGGTGATCGCGATGCTGGCCGACGCCGCCAGCCCGGTGGCGCTGTTCACCATCGGCGCCGTGCTGTGGCGTTCCGGGCTGGACGCGCAGGGGCAGCCCGCGCCGCCGATGTCGCCGCGCCGCTATCTGCCGGTGGCACTGATCAAGCTGGTCGTGCATCCTGCGCTGGTCTGGGGCGGCGGCCGGCTGGCCCAGCAGGCCGGCCTGGGCCTGAGCGACTTCCAGCTGATGGTGCTGACGCTGGCGGCCGCGCTGCCCAGTGCCAGCAATGTCTCCTTGCTGGCCGAGCGCTACCGCGCTGACAACGGCCGCGTGGCCCGAATCATTCTGGCCTCGACGGTGCTGGCCTTTGGCAGCTTTACGCTGGTGGCGTGGGGGTTCGGGGTGGCAGGCGCCAGCCAGTCGTGAACGGTGTCACATGAATGTGTTCATTAATTGATCAATTTAGGGCAGGATGAGAAGTTCAGGTTGCTCCAAAAAGAAGTGGCCGTGACAGCAAAAGCAGTACGGAGCCGATCGACATGGAGATGAAAACGGAGAGCCCGCCTGTGCTGACGGGGCTCGTTGGCGTGGGAGCGTCGGCCGGCGGGCTGGAAAGCCTGCGCCTGCTGCTCGCACAGCTTCCTGTCGATTCCGGGCTGTGCTTCGTGCTTCTCCAGCACATGGCTCCGAGCCATCGTTCGGTTCTGGCCGAGATCCTGAGGCCGCACACCCGGATGACGGTGCAGGAGGTCAGCGATGGCGACCTGCCGCGTTCCGACACCGTGCTGGTCACGCCCAACAATGCGCATATCCGGCTGGAGGCCGGCCGGCTGCGGCTGACCGAGCCTGAGCCGCACTCGATCCCGCGGCCGTCGATCAATCTTTTCTTCGAGTCGTTGGCCCAGCAGATCGGGCCCCGGGCGGCGGGCATCGTGCTGTCGGGCACCGGCAGCGACGGCGCGAACGGGATGCAGCGCATCCGGGATGCGGGTGGACTGGTGCTGGTGGAGAGCGCCGACAGCGCCCGTTACAGCGGCATGCCCGAAGCCGCCGAGCGCATCGTCGGGCGCAGCCGGCGCATGTCCCTGGAGGCGATGGGCCGTGCCCTGGCGCTCTGGGCGGCCGCGCCGATGAGTCCGCCGATTGGCGAGGCCGACATCCTGGCCGCGGCCGATCGGGTCGATGATGAACTGCTGGCCCCGGTGCTGCCGATCCCGGCCGATGCCGACCTGAACGCGCTCTTCCAGCGGGTGCGCCGGCATTGCGGCATCAACCTGGCCGACTACAAGGAGCCGACGCTGCGCCGACGGCTGGCCCGGCGCATGCAGGCGGTCGGGGCGGACACGCTGTCGGCCTATCTCGACCGGCTCGGCACCGATTCGGACGAGATCGAGGCGCTGGCGCGCGAGACGCTGATCTCGGTCACCTCCTTCTGGCGCAATCCGCTGGCCTTCGAGCATCTGGTCGCGCAGGTCGGGCGGGTGCTGGCGCGCAAGCCGGCCGGCGAGCCGGTGCGCGTCTGGGTGGCAGGCTGTGCCACCGGCGAGGAGGCCTATTCGGTGGCGATGGTCTGGCGCGATGCGCTGGGCGACCGGCTGGACGAGCATCCGCTGCAGATCTTCGCGACCGATCTGGACCTGGAGGCGATGCAGCAGGCCCGGCGCGGCGTGTACGACGGGGCGACGATGACGGCGCTGCCCGAGCGCCTGCGCGCACTGCACTTTCACGCGCTGGGCCAGCATGTCGAGATCGACAAGGCGCTGCGCGAGAGCATCGTCTTCTCCCGGCATGACCTGACCCGCGATCCGCCGTTTCCCCGGCTCGACATGATCAGCTGCCGCAATGTGCTGATCTACCTGAAGCCCGAGGCGCAGGCGCGGGTGATGCGCATGTTCCATTTCGCGTTGCGCCCGGGCGGGCTGCTGATGCTCGGCCAGAACGAGTCGGCGCTGCATCACGAGGATCTGTTCCGCTCGCTTGACAGCGAGGTGAGGCTGTACGAGCGCCGCGTCGGGCGGGCGCTGACCGCCCGGCTGGGCGGCGCGGCCATCGACCTGATGCCGCCGGCCTCGCCGGAGGAGGCCATGCCGGGCACGATGGCCCGTCCGCCTGCTTCGCCTGCGCCGCAGCGCCTGTCGTCGCAGGCCAGTGCGGTCGAGCTGGAGCTGGCCCTGCTGCGCCAGGGGGCGCGGCTGTACCTGCCGCCCTGCGTGCTGCTCGACGAGCGGCTGCGGGTGCTGCAGGTGCATGGCGATGTCGCGGACTTCCTGCAGCTGCGCGCCGGTGCGCAGACCTTCGACGTGCTGTCGATGGCCCGCCCCGAGATCGAGACCGAGCTGCGGCTGCTGTGCGCGCTGCTGGGCGATGGCTCGCAGGACACCCATCAGACCGAGATCACACTGGTGCAGCAGCGCCGGCGTCGGCGCTGGCAGATGGTGCTGCAGGCCTTCTCCGGCGCCAGCCCGGGCAGCCGGCTGGTGCTGCTGGCCTTCCTGCCGATGCGCGCGCGGGGCACCCGGCGCATCACGCCTGCGGAGTCGGGCGCGGCCGAGGCCGCCGAACTGGCCGATGCGCGGGCGCGCATGAAGAGCCTGATCGAGCAGCTCGAGTCCTTCAACGAGGAAATGCAGGCGCTCAACGAGGAGGCCCAGGCCACCAACGAGGAGCTGCAGGCCAGCAACGAGGAGCTGGAATCGGCCAACGAGGAGCTGCAGGCCACCAACCAGGAGCTCTCCACCGTCAATGCCGAGCTCAATCACCAGTGGCGGCGCCACCAGCAGCTGGCCGAGGAGCTGCAGAGCATCCAGAACAGCATCGCGATGCCCATGCTGGTGATCGACGAGACCTTCTGCATCAACCGCTACAACCTGGCGGCCGAGCGGCTGTTCCGGCTCAGCCGGGGCGCGACCGGGCTGCCGCTGTCGACGATGTACCGCCCCAGCGGCATTCCGGATCTGGTGGCCGCCATCGTGCAGGCCCAGGCCAGCGCCAGCCCGCTGTCCCTGGACCTGCCGCCCGGCGAGGACGGGCGCGAGTATGTGCTGCACCTCAGCCACAACGTGCTGGGCGGCGAGCGCCGTGGCGTGGTGCTGACGGTGGTCGACAACACCGATCTGGCCCGGGCCGAGCGCCAGACACGCCAGGTCGAGCAGCGGCTGCTGTCGGTGCTCAGCCACGGGCAGGCGCTGATGGCGATCAAGGACACCAGCGGGCGCTACCAGTTCGCCAACGCGCGCTACGCCGAGTTCTTCGGGCTGGAGGCGGACAGCCTGGTCGGGCGCACCGACGCGCAGCTGATGCCGGCCGACATCGCCAGCCTGCTGCGCCAGGCTGATCTCGACCTGCTGCGCGACGGCACGACCACCGAGACCGAGCAGAGCTTTGTCTTCGCGAACGGCAAGCGCTGGTGGTGGGCGACCCGCTTCGGGCTGCATGACGCCGCCGGCACGCTCGAGGCCATCGGCATGCAGGCGGTCGACCTGACGCCGATGCGCCAGGCCGACGAGTCGCTGCGCATCGCCGCCAAGGTCTTCGAGGTCAGCTCCGAGGGGCTGATGATCCTGGACGCCGAGGGCCGCATCGAGCGGGTCAACGGGGCGCTGTGCCAGCTCGCGGGCCGCAGCGAGGCGGCGCTGCTCGGCCAGCTTGCGGACTTCCTGGACGGCGAGCGCCATGACGAGAGCTTCCTGGTCGACCTGCTGGCCAAGGTGCGTCAGCAGGGTCGGTGGCAGGGCGAGGTCTTGGGACGCAGCGCGGACGGCTCGACGGCGACCTGCTGGATGTCGGCCAGTCCGCTGGCCGACGAGACGGGCGGCATCACGCATGTGGTGGTGGCACTGACCGACATTTCCGACCTGACCCGCACCCGTGAGGAAATGCGCCACCAGGCCACCCACGACGCGCTGACCACGCTGCCCAATCGCAGCCTGCTGATGGACCGCGCCAGCCACGCGATCGACAACGCGCGCCGCCAGCGCACCGAGATCGCGCTGTGCTTCATCGATCTGGATCATTTCAAGACCATCAACGACAGCCTGGGCCATGACGCCGGCGACGAGGTGCTGAAGCTGGCCGCGCAGCGCATCAGCGGCTGCGTGCGGGCCTGCGACACGCTGGCGCGGCTGGGCGGCGACGAGTTCGTCCTGTTGCTGGAGAACACCTCGCGCCACGAGTGCCTGCTGACGGTCGAGCGCATCCAGCTGCTGCTGGCCGAGCCGATTCCGTTCCGCGGCACGCTGCTGTCGACCAGCGCCAGCATCGGGGTGGCGCTCTATCCGGGCGACGCCAGCGATGCCGCCACGCTGCTCAGCCATGCCGATGCGGCGATGTACCGGGCGAAGAACGCCGGGCGCGGGCGCTGCGAGTTCTACGCCAGCGAGGTCGGCAGCAGCGCGCGCCAGCGCCTGCACATCGAGAGCGGTCTGCGCCAGGCGCTCGGCCGCGACGAGCTGGTGCTGCACTACCAGCCGCAGGTCGATCTGCGCACGGGGGCGGTGCACGGCGTGGAGGCCCTGCTGCGCTGGGCGCCCTCCGGGACGCTGATCGCGCCGTCGGTCTTCCTGCCGATCGCCGAGGAGTCCTCGCTGATCGAGCGCATCGGCGACTGGGTGCTCGATCAGGCCTGCCGGCAGCTGGCGGCATGGCGGGCGCAGGGCCATGTCGAGCTGTGCATGTCGGTCAATCTGGCCGCCCGCCAGATGCGTGACGCCGGCCTGCCCGACCGGCTGCAGCAGCTGCTGATCGCGCACGGCGTGCCCGGCGAGTGCCTGGTGCTCGAGATCACCGAGAGCGCGCTGCTGCGCCGCGACGAGGCGCTCGACCGGGTGCTGCGCCGGCTCGAGATGCTGGGCGTGCAGCTCTCGCTCGACGACTTCGGCACCGGCTACTCGTCGCTGGCGCTGCTGCGCCACCTGCCGATCCGCGAGCTGAAGATCGACCGCAGCTTCGTGCAGGGCATGGCGGACCAGCGCGACGACCGCGAGATCGTCGAGGCGGTCATCGGCCTGGGCCGGGCGCTGGGCTTGCGGCTGGTCGCCGAGGGCGTCGAGACCGAGGTGCTGCAGCAGTGCCTGCGCGAGCGCGGCCAGGATCTGCTGGTGCAGGGCTTCCTGCGCGGGCGGCCGATGCCGGCCGGCGAGTGCGGGCGCTGGCTGGCCTCGGCCGCGATGCTCGAATGCACGCCGTGAGCTCTGCGCCTGCGGTGGCGCTGGCCTCCTGGTATCTGCTCGACCGGGACAATCGGGTCATCGACGTGAGTCCGGACTGGGATGCGGCGGCGCAGGCGGGCCAGGGCGGCGGCAATGCCTTCCGCGATGGCGTGATCGGCCGCCCGCTGGGCCGCTTCCTGGCGGGCGACACGACGCGCATGTTCATCGAATCGGCGCTGCAGGCGGTCCGGCTGACCCAGCAGCCGCGCCTGCTGAACTACCGCTGCGATGCGCCCGCACTGTCGCGGCAGATGCAGATGCGGCTGCAGCCCCTGCCCGACGGCTGGGTGCGCGTCGAGCACATGCTTGTTCAGGCCCGGCCACGGGCCACCGCACTGCGTTTCGAGACCTGCAGCGCGGTTTTGCTGCCCAGTCCGGGCACGCCGCCGTGGCTGCGCTGCAGCATCTGCCTGTGGGTCTGCACGCCCCAGGGCTACTGGGAGCCGCCCGAGCATGTTCACGCGGCCCGTCCGCTGCAGGTCGACTACGTCGTCTGCCCGCGCTGCCAGGCCGAGATGACGCCGCCGGGCTGAGCGGCGTTTCTGTTCAGAGGCTGCGCGCCTGGAAGGTGTCGCACTGCGACACCTGGCCGCTCTGGAAGCCGCGCTGGAACCAGCGCATGCGCTGCGCGCTCGAGCCGTGCGTGAACGTCTCCGGGCGCACCGCGCCCCCCGCGTTCTGCTGCAGCGTGTCGTCGCCGATCTGCGAGGCGGCGTTCATCGCCTCCTCCAGATCGCCCTGCTCCAGCCACTGGCGGCCCTGCTGCGAGCGGCTGGCCCAGACGCCGGCAAAGCAGTCGGCCTGCAGCTCCAGCCGCACCGACATCGCGTTGGCCTGCGCCTCGCTCTGGCGGCCGCGCAGCGCGTCGACCTTGTCGGTCACGCCGAGCAGGTGCTGCACATGGTGGCCTACTTCGTGCGCGATCACATAGGCCTGCGCGAAGTCGCCCGGTGCGCCAAGCTGGCGGTGCATCGTCTCGAAGAAGCCGAGGTCGAGGTAGACCTTCTGGTCGCCGGGGCAGTAGAACGGGCCCATCGCCGCCTGGCCGACGCCGCAGGCCGAGCGGGTGGAGCCGCGGTAGAGCACCAGCACCGGCTTGCGGTAGTCGCGGCCGGAGGCCTGGAAGGTCTCGGCCCAGACTTCCTCGGTCGAGGCCAGCACGGTCGAGACGAAGCGCGCCTGCGCGTCCTGCGGCGCGCTGCGGGTCGCGCCGGGCGCCGGGGCCTGCTGCGTGGCGGCGGGCGCTGCGCCTTCCAGACCGCCAAGCACGCCGATGATCGTGCCGGGGTTGATGCCGAAGATCCAGCCGGCCACCAGCGCGATCGCGATCGTGCCCAGGCCGACGCCGCGCCCGCCGCCCACCCGGATGCCGCCGCCGCCCCGACCGCCGCCGCCACTGCCCCGGCGATCCTCGATCTGGCTGCTCTCGCGCTGTCCTTCCCACTTCATCGTCGCTCTCCTCGGTCCGTGCCCTGGTACGCAGGGGTTCGTGAATTGTTGCCGGAGATGATGCTGCCATGAAGCGGGCGGCCGCGGCTCATCCTGCAGTCCAGTAGCCCGGTGTCGCGTAGGAGTGCTTCAGGAAATCGATCCACAGCCGCACCCGCAGCGGCAGGTGGCGCACATGCGGCAGCACCGCGTAGATGCCGTTGGGCGGCGCGGCGTGGGCGTCGAGCACGCTGACCAGGCGCCCGGCGGCCAGATCGGCCTCGACCTCCCAGGTGCTGCGCCAGGCCAGGCCCAGGCCGGCCAGGCACCAGGCGTGCAGCACCTGGCCGTCGGTGCAGTCGAGCCGGCCGGGCGGGCGCAGGTGCTGCACCGTGCCGTCGATCATGAAGGCCCAGCCGCGCGACTGGCTGGCCTCGGAGCTGAGCGTCAGGCATTCATGGCCGCCGCGCATCAGCTCCTGCGGATGCTGCGGCACGCCGGCGCGCGCCAGATAGGCGGGCGCGGCCACGCACAGGCGCCGGTTGTCGGCCAGCCGCACCGAGATCAGGCTGGAGTCGGGCAGGTCGCCCACCCGCACCGCGCAGTCGTAGCCCTCGTTGACCAGATCGATGACCCGGTCGGAGAGGTTCAGCGAGATCGACACCTCCGGGTGCTGCGCCAGGAAGCCCGGCACCAGCGGCGCGACATGGCGCCGGCCGAAGCCGCCCGGCGCGGTGATGCGCACATGGCCGCTGGCCTTGACGCCGCCGGCGCTGACGCTGGCCTCGGCGCTGGCGATGTCGGCCAGGATGCGGGTGCAGTCCTCCAGGAAGGCGCTGCCCTCGTGCGTGAGGCTGAGCCGGCGCGTGGTGCGCACCATCAGCTTCACGCCCAGGCGTTCTTCCAGTGCGTCGAGCCGCCGGCCGATCACGGCGGGCGCCACGCCCTCGGCCTGCGCCGCGGCGCTCAGGCTGCCGCGGCTGACGACGGCGGCGAAGGTTTCGAGCTGCTTGAGACGGTCCATGCGGAGTGGGGGATGGGCAAGAGCGGCGGAAGGGGCGGGGGCAGGAATGAGCGGCCGATGCGCTTGCACGAGGCGGAGTTGCTTGCGCGGCCTCGAGCTCCGCAGTTCGACATCGAAAACGACGCGTCCGTGCAGACGCTCAGGACTTCGTGCGGCGCTTCAGACGAACAAATACGCCCAGCGCCAATGCGGCCAGCAACCCGCCGAGCAGGAATTTTCCAAACACCGCCGCCACGGCGGCCACGGACACCAGGCCAAAGCCGATCGCCGTGTCCAGCAGGTTCAGCCCTGCATCCACGGCTTGGCCGGGGCGTGATTTCGACAAAAACCTATTCATGATTTTGTCAGCCGGTATTTCCACGGGCGTAGGCACGAGCGATCTGGCGAGCGAGGTTGATGTCTCTGCTGGTGAGGCCGCCGGCGTCGTGTGTGGTCAAGCCGATGTCCACCCGGTTGTAGACATTGCTCCACTCTGGGTGGTGATCCGCCTTTTCAGCGAGGATTGCAACGGCGGTCATGAATGCAAAGGCGCTGACAAAATCTGGAAATGACAACGAGATGTGCAACCTTCCGTCCTGAATTTTCCACTTGCTTGGACCGACACCCGGATCATTGGCAAGAAAGTGCTCTATTTCTTGCTGAGTCAGTCGCAGTATCAATTGGATTCTCCGGTTGATGCGGTTGATTCTGGGCGGGGCACTCTGCTCAGGCAGGTTTCAAGAGAACCTGCCCGGGGAGGCTTTGTTGACTTCGCGGGGATGCCCTTGTAGTTTGATCTGGCCGTATGCCGCAATGGGTCCGATTGAGCGAATTGTTAGGCCTCACGCGCTGACGTTCACAAAAGTAGCTTGCATGATGGCTACGACCTTGAACGACTCATCGTTGTCTTTGAACGCGCGGACCTCTCCCGTGCACACAGTGAGAAGCTTTCCGGCGTTTTGGACTTTTCCGATAGCTACGAACCTTGTGCCAATCGCTGGTCGTAACAGATTGACTTTGAACTCTGCTGTGACAACTTCGAATCCAGCAGGTGCTTTTGTGAGGGCCGCATACCCGCATGCACTGTCGACGATGCTGGTTATCGCGCCTGCGTGAACAAAGCCTTGTTGCTGAGACAGTGACTTTGAGAAAGGCATTGAAATTTGAACTTCGCCGTCGGCAACACGGTCGAGTTTGGCGCCGATGGTTGTCATCAAGCCTTGTGCAACAAAGCTCGCGCGAATTCTGTCTTCGGTGTTTTGCATTTTGGCTAGAAATAGCAGTCTAGTTGTACCTGTGACGCCTAACGAATGAAAGGGACATCCCCAAGCCGCCCCGCCAGCCCCCCGAGGTTTTTCCTCATGCGCTGACGGGGAGCCGGATCGACGATGGGGTCGCTCAATCGTGAGGCTGAGCCGGCGCGTGGTGCGCACCATCAGCTTCACGCCCAGGCGTTCTTCCAGCGCGTCGATGCGCCGGCCGATCACGGCGGGCGCCACGCCCTCGGCCTGCGCGGCGGCGCTCAGGCTGCCGCGGCTGACGACGGCGGCGAAGGTTTCGAGCTGCTTGAGACGGTCCATGTGGGGTGGGGGGTGGGCAAGAGCGGCGGAAGGGGCGGGTGGACGGAGATGAGCGGCTGATGCGCTGGAGCACATCCCCAAGGCGCTGGTGATCTCCCGCGACGCATTCCTTCAGTGGTACATCCTTGCGCCGC
Source organism: Sphaerotilus natans (assembly GCF_900156335.1). Classification (GTDB taxonomy): domain Bacteria; phylum Pseudomonadota; class Gammaproteobacteria; order Burkholderiales; family Burkholderiaceae_C; genus Sphaerotilus; species Sphaerotilus natans. The sequence continues at coordinate 138,555 of NZ_FTMZ01000009.1, read as the reverse complement.
CTCCCAGATTCGAGGTGTAGATGTGCGTGAACAAGGCGCCCGCCTTCAGGCTGATCTCGTCGGCGTCGTAGGCGTCTGACGGCAGATGGGCAAACAGGTGGTTGAGGATCTCGGCTTTCACCTGGGCCTGCGCGGTGGCCTTTTCACGCCAGTGGTCGATCTGCAACTTGCCCTGGATCAGCTTGTTCAACAGTTCGCGCGCGACCGTCTTGATGGCGTCCCGGTTGCCCTTGGTCAGCGTTTCCTTGCTGAGAAGATCGAACACGGCGAGCTGATCCTCGTTGTCCAGTTGCTCGCGTTCGTAGCGTTTTTCTTCCGTGTCCAGTCGGTCGTAGAAGGCGAACAGGTCGTCCATCACCGTCTGGATCTGGGTGGCATCCTTGTCCTGGTTGTAGGCCTGCACGATCTTCTGATAACGCTCGTACAGATCGACCCGCGTCGGGTTGCGGGTCACCATCGAGGCCAGACGCGCCTCGATCTTGTCCTTCAGGTTCAGCGCGACGATGTGCTTGAACGGGACACGCTCGAACTCGGCGCGCAGTCGGTTGAAGTCGATCTTGGACAGGTCGTAGCGGGCCTCGGACTGTCGTATCACATGGGTGGGTGCCCGGCCATCCGTCGTCAGCGCGGTATCGACGACCTCGTACAGCGACTGCAGCAGCGCGCTGATGTCCGGCGTCTTGCGTTCTTTCTGGAGCTTGTCGTGGATCGCGGTGATGGCGTTTTCCACGGCCTGGTGCGGGAAAAGACCCGGATGAGGGAACAGGCCTCGGTGGCGGGTCTGCACCTCCTCCACGATGACCTGGTAGGTCTTGCGGCGCTCGTCGCTTTCGCTCAGCAGGTTCACAGCCTGCAGGATCAGGGTGGGTTGTTCGGCTGCGGGGGCCTTCACCAGTGCATCCAGATCGAAGCCCATCCCCGTCAGATGGTCACGGGCCTGCTTCAGGCTCTCGACGTACTCGGCCAGCGCTTCGGCCGCATCGCGCACCGTGTCGCCTTCCCTTTCCCCCTTGCCTGTGCCCGCCCGGTCGCCCTGGGCAAACGTCGCCAGCGCCAGCCGCAGGCTTTTCAGCATCCCGTTGTAGTCGATGATCAGACCGTGCTTCTTGCCGCCGCCGACGCGGTTGACGCGGGCGATGGCCTGCATCAGCGTGTGGCCGTGCATCGGCTTGTCCAGGTACAGCGTGGCCAGGCACTTCACGTCGAAGCCCGTCAGCCACATGGCGCAGACGATGGCGATGCGAAACGGGTGCTCCGGCCGCTTGAATTCGCGCTCCAGATCGCGCCGGACCATTTTTTCGCGGTGCGGCGTGATGTCGAGCGGTTCGCCGCGGAAATTGCGCCACTTGGCGAACTGGTCCACCTCGTTCTGCTCCGGCGACACCACGACGCAGCATTCCGTCTCCTGCATCCAGATCACCTGCTCGCGGTGCTTCTTCAGCAGGTCTGGCATCGCCTTGCCCTTGGCGGCGAACAGCGCTTCCTCAGCGGTCACTTTCGCATCCAGCTCGGCGGTCTTGTCCCGCCACTTGGCCTGGATGAGGTCATGCATCTTCACGCAGGTGAGCTTGTCCAGACAGACCACCATCGCCTTGCCGCCACCGTTCTCGACCACCCGCCAGCGTTGGTGGAAGTGATCGACGACGTCCTGCGCCACGGTGTCGAGCCGGGTGGGCGAGGTCAGGACGGGATAGTCGCGCGCCAGATCGCGGTAGAGCTTGTCCTCCTTGTCGTCGGTCCACGGGTCGTCCAGCGTGGCTGTCTGTCGGGCCACCTCGATGTGGCGCTCGATGCGTTCGCTGAGGGTCGGATCGACGAGCTTGAGCTTCTCGCCCCGGTTCTCGTAGAACAGCGGCAGGGTCGCGCCATCGGCAACGGCGCGCTGGAAGTCGTAGATGGAGACGTAGTCGCCGAACACCTGGCGGGTCAACTGCTTCTCGTCCTGCTCGATCAGCGGGGTGCCGGTGAAACCGAGGAACTTGGCGTTCGGCAGGCCACGGCGCATGTTCAGCGCGAGGCGGCCGTATTGGGTGCGGTGCGCTTCGTCCGAGATGACGATGATGTCGTCTCGCTGCGAGTACGGCTCGGTCACACGCTCGTGGAACTTCTGGATCAGGCCGAACACGTAGCGGCGGTTCTGGTCGCGCAGCTTCCTGCGCAGGGCGTCCCCGCTGGTGGCCTGGTCGGTCTTGCTGTTGGCGCGGCCGGTGTTGGTGTAGGTCGAGGCGATCTGGTCGTCCAGCTCGTTGCGGTCGGTGATGACCACGAAGGAGTAGCGGCTGGAGAGCTTGCGGTGGATCTTCTCCGTCAGGAACACCATCGAGTACGACTTGCCCGAGCCTTGGGTGTGCCAGAACACGCCCAGCTGTCCGGCGGCCACTTCGGCCTGGATCTTGGGATCGTCCGAGGTGAGCCGCGCGATGACCCGGTTCACGCCCAGGTACTGGTGGTTGCGGGCGACGATCTTGTGGAGGCCGCCCTCGCTGGCGTCGAACAGGATGAAGTTCTCGACGAGGTCGAGCAGGCGCTGGCGTTCCAGCATCCCGGCCAGCAGGAGTGGCAGCAGCGGCTGATCATCGCGGGGTTCGGCGTCGTCCTCGTCGTGGCGTTTCCAGCGGTAGAAGTGTTCGCGGGTGCTGGTGATGGCGCCGTACTGGGCATCGTGGCCGTTGGAGATCACCACCAACGCGTTCCAGTGGAACAGGTGCGGGATGGTGTCGAGGTAATCGGTGTAGTTCTTGCTGTATGCGTTGTCGATGTGGACATCGAACCGTTTGAGTTCGATGAACACCAGCGGCAGGCCGTTGACGAAGCCGATCAGGTCCGGTCGGCGCAGCCACAGTCGGCCCCGCACCCACAGCTCGCGCACGGCCTGGTAGCGGTTGCGGCTCGCGTCGTTGAAGTCGATCAGGCGCAGGCGCCGGTCCACCAGCCTGCCGGCGCCATCGCGCACCTTCACCGGCACCCCGTCGCGCAGCAGGCCGTACTTTTCCTGGTTCACCTGCACCAGCGTCTTGGTGATGTCCTGCCGCACGACCTGCGCCAGCGCGTCGCGGTAGGCGTCTTCCGGCAGGCCAGGGTTCAGCCGCCGCAGCGCTGCCAGCACCTCGCGGGTCAGCACCACCTCGGTGTCGTCCTGGCGGCCGAGCAGGCTGTCGGGGCCGAAGTCCTCGTCGTTGTGAGCGAACACGCTGTCCCAGCCGAGCTGCTGCGCCAGCAACTCGGCGGCGGGCGCCTGGATCATCACGTCTTCGGAATAGTCCTTGCGGGCCATCGGCGGCCCTCCTTGTCGATTGTTCTTTGCTGCTCTATTGACGTTTGAGCGGCGGGGAGGGCGTGTTGCAGTTCAGACTTGGGACTGCCGCGTGTCATGCACCGGCATCATCTCGGCCAGCAGTGTTTCGGGCGCGATGTCCTGCTCATGGGGCCAGGTCACGGCGCCGTAGAGGATGCCGACGCGCCTGAAATAGCGCTCATCCTTGAGTTCACGGAACACGCCGCGCTCCAGGTAGGGCTTCATGTCGAAGATGCCGCGCCGGCCATCCTCGATTTCCACGTACAGGCGGTACTCCGGCAGCGGCTTGACGGTTTTCACATCCCAGTGCATGGCACACCTCACAGCGGGTCGATCTTGTAGGGGAGTTCGCCATTGGCCGCCAGTTCCCAGTCGGCCATCAGCTCGTCGCGGTGCAGCTCGATCCACGCTTGCACGAGACGGAGTTGCTTGCGCGGCAACTCACCCGCCAGTACGTCGCCTTCGGCGATACCCAGCGAGGCCTCGAACTCCGCGTAGCGGGCGTGGATGTGGGGCAGGTTGTGGTGCTGGTTGTCCAGCAGGTACAGCCGAATGATGATGCCGTAGAACATCGAGATGACGGGCATGGCAGGCTCCTTCGAGGGATCAGGACCGGGGAATGCAGCGACGGCGCTTCACGTCAGCACCTCGTCGGGCAGGGCGATGGACGAGACATCGAGTTGGCCTGACATCAGCTTGGGCAGCAGCAGGTCACGGGCTTGGGCGAGGCCACGATTCTGAAGAAGCAACTTTTCGAGTTGCTCAAACATGGGCTTCACCAATTCACCAAACTGCCGGGTCAACGCCTCAGGCGGTAATAAAAATGGAATAATCTTGAAGGTGTCCACCACGATGGCGTCAAAGACGCCGCCAACGGCGACCTGTTTGAAGTGTTCTACGGCTTCGCGGATAGCCAAGAAGAGAAAGTATGTGTCATAGGGCAGTCGAGGGGCAAGAGCATAGCAAGACTGGTTCATGGCCATGGGGCGCTGCGCAAGCGCAACTTTTCCTACTGTTCCCCGCGCAGTAATAAAGATCGTGTTGCGTGGGTAGAGGCCGCTGTTGCAACTTGCCAAGCCCGATTCGGTCAGATGTTTTTCAGTATCGATGGCATAGAAAGCGTCTGGACTGTCCTTTGGGGTGAAAAATGGAATATCCCCCTCCCAGTAATCTGTCATGCTCGTCTTGGGCGTTCCGCCACTGAGTACCAACACAAAGTCGTACGCCGTACCTTTCTTCCATTCGATTGGTAATCCGCTGTTCAAAATTTTCCCCTCATGCCCGGGAAACCGCAGATGCACGAACCACTCGCGGTACAGCAGGCGGGCGGCGTCTTCGAGCAGGGTGATGCGGCGCTGGTTGGTGGCGATCAGGTCGTCGTAGTTCGCCAAGACGCCCCCTATTCGGCGTTGCTCATCTAGCGGGGGGCAAGGTATCAGCAGGGATTCGGCGTCACCAACCTTCACATGGGGTACGGTGGCGCCAAATGACCGACCATGCAAACGGCCCTGAACCTCTGCTGATTGGAGCGCGTAGGCAAGAAAATTCCAGTCCAGCTTGGATGGGTCAGCTCTGAAATGAAACAACCGCTGGCCGAGGAATATTTTTTCGTCCTCTGGGAACGTGCAGCGCCCGACCTCACCCACCGGGGCTTCCCGCGTCAAGATGACATCACCGAATTGAGGGCGAGAGCGTCGAGTCCACTTTTCGAACGTGTCCTTGCTGACGTACCGGACATCCTTGATGTCAATGAAGCCCCCTTTGACGTTCGTCGTCCGAATCATCTTGTAGGGGGTTTCTTGCGCAACAACAGGAGCGGTCTTGTTGACGCAGTCAACGGCGAACTCGCAGAGTTCGGACACGGGACGAAGCGGCCAGCTCATGCCAAAAACTCCTCAAAGTTTCCGGCGATCCTTGCTGCCAAAGCGGCGGCCTTGTCGTTCAGCTCGGTCAGCTCGTCGTGGATCTCGCGCAGCTTCTCGGCGAAGTCGTCCTCGTCTTCGGCGCCCGCCGCCGCCACGCCGACATAGCGGCCGGGCGTGAGCGAGTAGTCGTTGGCCTTGATCTCCTCCAGCGTCGCCACCGTGCACAGCCCCGGCACGCGCTCGAACAGCGCATTCGGAAAGCGGCTGTGCAGCCAGTGCCCCTGGTGGATGAAATACACCGCCTGCTTCAGCGCCTCCAGCACCTCGTCGCGCACCGTGGGCGCCTCGCCGCGCCGCCCGTCCGCTGCCAGCAGCGCCCGCTTGGCCTCGCGCGCCGCCTTGCCGTCGAACGCCTTGGACAGCCGCGCCCGCAGCCCCTTCTCCGCCGTGTCCTGCAACTTCAGCCAGACCTTGTGGCGCGCCTCCAGCGTCTTGCCTGCCGCCTTGAGCTGCGGCCCCAGCGCCTCCAGCGTTGCTTGCAGCCGCACCTTGTCCTTGTGTTCCTTGCCGGTGGCCGCCACCGCCGCACGGGCCTGCGCGCAGGCGGCCAGCATCGCGGCAAGACCGGCTTGGGTCGTCGCCGCCTCGGCCTCGGCCGCGGCCAGATCGGCCTTGAACGCCGCCAGCGCCGCCGGCGTGACCGGCACATCCTCCGGGTCGGCATTCAGATCCGCCAGCGCCGCGCCATCGGCAAACGCCCGAAGCACCGCCCCCAGCCGCCCGACCGCCGCCGTGTCCGCCGCAAGACGCGCCGGCAGCATCGCCAGCCCGTCGTCCGCCCGCTGCTGATGCCGCCCCAGCAGCGCCACGAACTTGTCCGACTCGCCCCGGTACAGCCACACGATCGCGTTCAGATTCGCCAACTGCTCATCCGTGAACACATGCGAGCGCGCCGACACCACCGTGTAGACGTTGCGCGCATCGACCATCAGCACCTGGTCGAGCAGATCCTCCGGCTTGCCCTTGTCGAAGAACCACAGCGTGCAAGGCAGGCTGCGGGTGTAGAAGAACTTGTTGCCGATGGCCACCATCGCGTCCACGTGGCCGGTCTTGACCAGCTTCTCGCGGATCTCGCGGTCCTTGTTGCCCGCATCCGAGGCGCTGGACGCCATGACAAACCCGGCGCGGCCGGTGTCGTTCAGGTAGGCATAGAAATACTGGACCCACAGGCTGTTGGCGTTCGAGATGGCGCCCGTCTTGCCATTCGTGCCCGGCAGACCGAAGGGCAGACGCACGCCATCCGCCCCCAGCTCCCCGACTTGCCCCTCGACCCGCTTGGTGTCCACCCCGTCCACATTGAACGGCGGATTGGCCATGACGAAATCGCACCCGCCGATCAGGTGCTCGATCGGGTCATAGAAGGTGTTGCCCTGGCGGATGTGGGTCGCATCCAGCCCGTGCACCACCATGTTCATGCGCGCCAGCCGCGTGTTGATGTCGGACTTTTCCTGGCCGTGGAAGATCACGGCGTCATTGACCGACGGATGCGGCGCGTCCGGCTGGCCGCTGTCCTCGATGAAGTGGCTGGTCTGCACGAACATGCCCGCCGAGCCGCAGGCCGGATCGAGCACCACGCCGTGGTCCGGCTCGATGACGTTCACGATCATCCGCACCAGCGAAGGCGGCGTGAAGAACTCGCCCCCTTCCTGCGCGCCGGTCATGGCGAACTTGTTCAGGAAGTATTCGTAGATGCGCCCGAACACGTCCCCGGTGGCGGCCTTGATCGCGGGCCGGTCGAAGATCTTGACCAGCTCGGCCAGCAACCCCGGCTCGAAGGCGGTGTAGCCCCGCGGCAGGGCGCCCTTGAGCACCTCGTGCTCCGCCTCGATCGCGTCCATCGCCTCGTCGATGACCGTGCCGACTTGCTCGCCCTGAGGCAGATCGACGATGCGGCTGAAGCGAGCCGCCTCGGGCAGATAGACCGCCGCCTTGCCTTGGAAGCCCAGCTTGATGACCTCCTCGCGCTGCACGGCCGGCATCTGCGGCGGGATGTCCTTCTCGATCTCGGGCAGGACCGCCTGGAAGCGGTTGTCGGCGTGGCGCAGGAAAATCAGGCCCAGCACGGGCATCGAATACTCGGCGGCGGTGAGCTTGGAATTGGCGCGCAGCTGGTCAGCCGCTTCCCACAGCTCGTTCTCTAATTGCTGGATGTTCATGGACAAATCCGGGTGTCGTTCTTGTGCTGGGTGGGGGAGTCGAAGGCGTGTCCCCCCGGCCCCCGACTGGGCAAAAGTCTAGCAGTCGCCCTGACGGCGCCTCGTCGGCCCTGGGGTAAGATCCGCCCCGCTCGCACCCACTGCGAGCACGGGCTTGGCAGCCCGGAAGCAAGGCGCAGCAGCCGCGCCCGACGCGGCTTTTTCACGTCCCTACGGGGCGTGAGCTGCGCGCATGGCTTCGTCTATGGCGGGCCGTGCGGGAGGGGGCAACCCCTGCCGGTCCTTGCCCGGTCTGCCAACCCGCACGGTCTGCCACCCCTCTCTTGGCAGGGAGGGAGGCAGGTTCGAACCTGTCGCAAGGAGCCATTCATGGCTGACGCCCTCCATTTCCCCGCTCGTCTGCTCCCCTGCTGGCTGCGCCGCCCGCCACGCCTGCGCTGACCCCGCCCACCACGGACCGACCGACTCCGCGCGCCCCCTGAACTCTCGGGGCGCCCGTCGGCGTTCGCGCGTTTGCACGTCACGCCACAGGGGTTCTCTTCCACGGACTTGTCGCCCCCTGTGCGCGTCCCGGCTCGGCGCGCGGGCCACCCACGCCGGTAGAGCGGGAACCACGACACCGGCGACCCAGAGGCGCAAGCTGCCACGGGTGTGGTGGGGCGTTCGAGCCCTGAAGGCAGCCTGTCGCGCGCGTCGAAACCGCCCGCGACCCCCGAATGCGACCGACTGACCGACCGAGGGTCCGCGTCACGCCGTTCCGTCAGGGGCCAGCCCGACACGCCGGCGTGATCGCCGCCGCGTGCAGGGTCGAGGCTTGCCCCTTCGCTCCCTCCTTCCCTCCCTCAGGTCCCTCGGAGTGCACCGGCGACAAGTCCTCCGTTCAGGAATTACACGCATTTCAGTCACAAATCATTGAATTTTTGCGCCATCAATGATCTTGCAAGGTTGCAATAAAGTGATGCCACCATGCACAAGCTGTCCGCCGCCACCGCCCCCCAGGCCGTCCTGTTCGACGCCTACGGCACGCTGTTCGATGTCTACAGCGTGGCGCTGGTGGCCGAGCAGCGCTTTCCCGGCCGCGGCGAGGCGCTGGCGCTGCTGTGGCGCGACAAGCAGATCGAATACACCCGGCTGGTGACGATGAGTGCGCCCGACGGCTCGCGCTACCGCCCGTTCTGGGAGCTGACGCGCGATGCGCTGCGCTTCGCCTGCGCGCGGCTCGGCCAGGTGCTCGACACCGACGCCGAACTGGCGCTGATGAACCAGTACCGCCACCTGAGCGCCTTCCCCGAGGTGCGCGAGGTGCTCGAAGGCCTGAAGGCGCGCGGCATCCCGGCCGGCATCCTGAGCAACGGCGACCCCGGCATGCTCGGCATCGCGGTGCGCAGCGCCGGCCTGGGGCCGCTGCTCGACCATGTCATCAGCGTCGAGCCGGCGCGCGCCTTCAAGACCGACCCGCGCGCCTACGCGCTCGGCCCGAAGACGCTGGGCCTGAGCGCGCGCCAGATCCTCTTCGTCTCCAGCAACGGCTGGGACGCCATCGGCGCCACCTGGCACGGCTACACCACGCTGTGGGTCAACCGCGCCGGCCTGCCGCTGGACCCGCTCGGCACCGAGCCCACCCGCACCGGCACCAGCCTGCGCGACGTGCTCGGCTTCTTCTGATCGTCTTCTGATCCGTTCCACCTTCATCACCGTTCATCCGAGGCTGACACCATGACCGACCGCACCCAGATCCACGGCCTGCACGTGGCCACCGCGCTGTACCGCTTCGTCGAGGACCAGGTCCTGCCGGGAACCGGTGTCGATGCCGCGGCCTTCTGGGCGGGTTTCGATGCCATCGTGCGTGACCTGGCGCCGAAGAACGCCGCCCTGCTGGCCGAGCGTGACCGCCTCCAGACCGAGATGGATGCCTGGCACCAGGCCCACCCCGGCCCGGTGGCCGACATGGCCGCCTACCGCGCCTTCCTGGAGCAGATCGGCTACATCGTGCCGGTGCCGGCCGAGGTGCAGACCACGACCGCCAACGTCGACGACGAGCTGGCCATCCAGGCCGGCCCGCAGCTGGTGGTGCCCATCCTCAACGCCCGCTACGCGCTGAACGCCGCCAACGCGCGCTGGGGCTCGCTCTATGACGCGCTCTACGGCACCGACGCCATCTCCGAAGACGGCGGCGCCGAGAAGGGCCGCGGCTACAACCCGGCGCGCGGCGCCAAGGTCATCGCCTTCGCCCGCGACTTCCTCGACCAGGCCGCGCCGCTGGTCAACGCCAGCCACAAGGCGGCCGCCGGCTACGCGGTCGAGGCCGGCCAGCTGGTGGTCAAGACCACCGGCGGTGCCCTCACCGGCCTGGAGACCCCGGCCCAGCTGATCGGCTACCAGGGCGACGCCGCCAACCCGAGCAGCATCCTGCTGGCGCACAACGGCCTGCACATCGACATCCGCATCGACCGCTCGACCGTCATCGGCGCCAGCGACGCCGCAGGCGTGGCCGACGTGGTGGTGGAAGCCGCGCTGTCGACCATCCTCGACCTGGAAGACTCGGTCGCCGCGGTGGACGCCGAGGACAAGCTGGTCGGCTACACCAACTGGCTGGGCATCCTGCGCGGCACGCTGACCGAGACCTTCTCGAAGGGCGGCAAGGAAATGACGCGCGGCCTGAACGCCGACCGCGTCTACGCGGCCGCCAACGGCCAGGGCGAGGTCGTGCTGCACGGCCGCAGCCTGCTGTTCGTGCGCAACGTCGGCCACCTGATGACCAACCCGGCCATCCTGTGGGGCGACGAAGGGCGCGAGATCCCCGAGGGCATCATGGACGCGGTCATCACCACGACCATCGCGCTGCATGACCTCAAGGGCCTGGGCACGCCGGGCCTGCGCAACTCGCGCAAGGGCTCGGTCTACATCGTCAAGCCGAAGATGCACGGCCCGGCCGAAGTGGCCTTCGCCTGCGAGCTGTTCGCCCGCGTCGAGCAGCTGCTGGGCCTGGCCGACAGCACCGTCAAGCTGGGCATCATGGACGAGGAGCGCCGCACCTCGGTCAACCTCAAGGCCTGCATCGCCGCCGCCGCCAGCCGCGTGGCCTTCATCAACACCGGCTTCCTCGACCGCACCGGCGACGAGATGCACACCGCCATGCTGGCCGGCCCGATGATGCGCAAGGGCGACATCAAGACCAGCGCCTGGATCGCCGCCTACGAGCGCCGCAACGTGCTGATCGGCCTGCAGTGCGGCCTGCGCGGCCGCGCCCAGATCGGCAAGGGCATGTGGGCCATGCCGGACCTGATGGCCGAGATGCTCAAGCAGAAGATCGGTCACCCCAAGGCCGGCGCCAACACCGCCTGGACGCCGAGCCCGACCGCCGCCACGCTGCACGCGCTGCACTACCACCAGGTGCTGGTGTCCGACGTGCAGAAGGCGATCGAGGCCAGCGGCGACGCCGGCAACGCCGACGTCACCACGAAGCTGCTGACCGACCTGCTGACCATCCCCGTCGTCGCCGAAGCCAAGTGGTCCGACGCCGAGAAGCAGCAGGAGATCGACAACAACATCCAGGGCATCCTGGGCTACGTGGTGCGCTGGGTCGACCAGGGCGTGGGCTGCTCCAAGGTGCCCGACATCAACGACATCGGCCTGATGGAAGACCGCGCCACGCTGCGGATTTCCAGCCAGCACGTCGCCAACTGGCTGCACCACGGCGTGGTGACCGAGGCGCAGGTGCGCGAGAGCTTCGCCCGCATGGCCGCCAAGGTGGACGTGCAGAACGCCGGTGACGCCGCGTACAAGCCGCTGGTCGCCAACCCGCAGGGCGCCGCCTTCCAGGCCGCGCTGGACCTGGTCTTCAAGGGCAAGGAACAGCCCAGCGGCTACACCGAGCCGCTGCTGCATGCGTGGCGGTTGAAGGTGAAGGCCGGTCAGGCCTGATCAGAGAACACCGTCGACTCGACGAGCGGCGCCCTGCGGGGCGCCGCTTTTCATTGCGAGCCTTCGGAAAACAACGTGATCAGCAAGATGTTGATCTGAAAGGGTTATTTCCTCTGTGAACCGTTGTTTTCCTCGAAGGTAGATAACAAGTCAGACTGCGTCGGCTCGCTTCGGGTTGGCTTGGTGTAGGCCATGTTCCGCTTGGCTCTGTGGGGCAGTGGGACCAGCAGACCCTGATCGCGCCAGACTCCAAGCATCTTCGACGCTCGGAGTGTGTCGATCTTGGCGATCTCGCACAGCTTGGCGTTCTGGATCGAGCCTTCCCTGTCGATCCAGTCACTCACCTCGTCCCAGATGCTGGGGCGTTCGAGGTTCAGCAGTGTCACGGTCACGCTCTCGATGGCGGCTTCCGTGGATTGCCGATACTGCGGCGGATAGAGCTGAGCTGCAGCCATCTCCGAAAACATCATCTTCACCCCTTCACCGGCATCGATGTTCGGTGCCACAGGAAATTCGCGCAGGTTCTGCGCGATGAGGGGGTTGCGAGCCTTGCTGCCCGCCTTGGCGATGTTGTCCGGGGTGATGCGCCCAGGGAACAACCCCGGGTTTTCCACTTCGATGCGGTCATCGAAGATGCGTACGAAGATGTCCCTGTTGAGACGATAGTCCCGGTGGATCACCGCGTTCACGATGGCCTCCTTCACGACCCGCTCCGGGTACACATGCCGTGCCTTGAACCCGCTGCTGCCCAAGGTCAAGCCAGCGGCCAGCTCATCCAGCACAAGCCGAACTGCCGTGTCGATCTGTTCTACCAGCGGACCTCGAACTGTCTTGGCGGGCTTGCGGAGGTTGGGTGTGGCGCCGGGGACAGGCTGCTTGCCGTCGTACACCATCACGCGAATGTCGGCGCGGGTGTCGTGAGCCGCCAGCAGGCTGCCGGGCTCCTCTGCGAAAAGAAGAACAGCCGCACGAGTCGGGCGAATCTCTCCTCCCACTTCATCTGCCAGGCCCAGACGCTGCAGCTGCTCGGCGAAGGTGCCGCTGCGCAGGCCACGCGAGGCCAGAAAAGTTCTCCAGGTGCCTGTTTCCAGCAGGCTGAGCCGGATGGGCACGACCTCGGCTGTTGCGCTTCTCACTCCACGCTGGTACGCCAGCTCAGCGATTTCCATCGCACTGAGTTCGCGATTGCTTGCATCCATGCGAGTCCATGTTCCGTTGCCGACGATGGAGTGAACCTGCTCGCTTTTGTCCACCTTCAGCAGTGCCACATGCCCTGGCTTCCCGTCGCGCAAAGCACAGGGGAGAAGCTGCCAGTGCAGTCCTGCGATCGCGGGCGTGAAGCGTTGCAGCAATTCACGCCGAAAGTCATCGAAGCCTTCGGGGTTCTCCTCAACGCCATACAGACGGGAGGCTGGCTTGTCGCCAGGCTTCGTGGCTTTGGCGTCTCCGACACCGATGACCAGCCAGCCACCATCGGTATTGGCGAATGCGCAGACAGTCTCGTAGAGCCGTGTCTGCTTGCCACTGATGCGCTTGAAGTCCAACGACTTGCTTTCCGAGGTGGCAAGCAGTGCTGCAATCTTGCTGGTTGTCAGGGAGGTATGGGAGTCACTCATGGGTGGGGCTACGGGTCGGATCCGGCGATGTTCCCATGCCTGTGACGACGCGGCCGCGCGGAAGATGGTGCAATGCCCTCTTTGCCCGCGCTGTTGCCCGATGCCCGCCTCATCCCCGTCCGCTGACGCCTCCCTGCTTCGCCACGCCGTGATCCTGGGCCTGATCTCCGCGATCGGGCCGTTCGCGATCGACATGTACCTGCCAGCGATGCCGCAGATGGCGCAGGCGCTGGGCGCGAGCGCGGGCGAGGTGCAGATGAGCCTGACCGCCTTCTTCATCGCGCTCGGGCTGTGCCAGATGCTCTACGGGCCGCTGTCGGATCGTTTCGGGCGGCGGGTGCCGCTGATGGCGGGGCTGGGGCTGTTCGTGCTGGGCAGCCTGGGCTGCGCGCTGGCGCCCGACGCCCACACGCTGATCGTGATGCGCTTCATCGCCGGCGTGGGCGCCTGCGCCGGCATGGTCATTCCGCGCGCGGTCGTGCGCGATCTGCACACCGGCGCTGAGGCCGCGCGGCTGGGCGCGATGCTGATGCTGGTGTTCAGCGTCTCGCCGATCCTGGCGCCGCTGGCCGGCAGCCTGGTGGTGGCGCTGGCGGGATGGCGCTGGATCTTCGGCAGCATCGTCGTGCTGGGGCTGCTCGCGCTGGGCCTGGTGCTGTGGGCGCTGCAGGAGAGCCGCCCGGTCGAGGCGCGTCGCGGCACCACGCTGGCGGGCACGCTCGCGGCGGTGGCCGAGCTGCTGCGCGACCGCCACTTCATCGCGCTGGCGCTGACCGGTGCCTTCGCGATGTCGGGCTTCATGGCCTATCTGGGCCATTCGTCCTTCGTGATCATCGAGCACCACGGCGTGACGCCGACGCAGTACGGGATGCTGTTCGGCCTGAACGCCGCCGCCTTCATCGGCGCGGCGCAGATCAACGCGCGGCTGTGCCGGCGTCTGGGCCTGCCGGCGGTGATCCGCCTCGGGCTGAGCGGCTATCTGGCCGCCAGCGCGCTGCTGCTGGCATTGACGCTGGCCGGCATCGACCGCCTCGAGGTGCTGGTGGCGCTGCTGTTCGTCGCCTATGGCTTCCTGGGGCTGGTGGCGCCGACGGTGCCGGTGCTGGCGCTGGAGCAGCACGGCGCGGTGGCCGGCACCGCCTCGGCGCTGATCGGCACGGTGCAGATGGTCTGCGGCGCGCTGGTGATGGCGCTGGTGTCGGCCCTCGGCGGCCACGCGCATGGCGCGCTGCCGATGGTGGCCGGCGTGGCGGGCTGCGCGTTGCTGGCCCTTCTTGTCGGTCGTCCGGCGCTGCGCCAGACGCCGGCCGGCGCGGCACTACACTGATCCGGCCATGTCCGACGAGAACCAGATCCTCATCCCCGAGTCCTTCCTCGACCTGCACCGCGACCGCAGCCGCACCCGGCTGCGCACGCCGGTGGCGCAGGTGCGCGAGCGCTACGAGCTGTGCGAGGACCTGTCGCAGCAGCTGGTGGCGCAGGCGCAGCACATCCACTTCGACCTCGGCGTGTCGGAGGACGAGGTGCTGGCGCGCATCGAGCAGGGGCTGGCGCAGCCCGAGTCCGGCTTCTCCGCGGACGAGGCGCGCTGGGTGACGCGCCGTCTGGCCGAACTGCTGATGTGGGACTGAGCCGGCCTCAGCCGCCGGTCTTGGCCGGCTCGCGCAGGAAGATCTCGACGCGGCGGTTCTTGGCGCGGCCTTCTGCGGTGGTGTTGTCGGCGATCGGCTGGTGCTCGCCGCGGCCGACGGTGCTGATGCGGGTGGCCGGCACGCCCTGGGCGACCAGATAGTCGCGCACCGCGTCGGCGCGGTCCTTCGACAGCGGGTTGTTGATCGCGTCGCTGCCCTGGCTGTCGGTGTGGCCGGTGATCTGCACGTTCATCGAGCCGTCCAGACCCTGCGCGAACTTGCTCAGGATCGGCGCCATGTCGGGGCGGATGTTGGAGCGGCCGGTGTCGAAGGAAATGTCGCCGGGCAGATTGACGCGCAGCTGGTTGTCGTCGGTGCGGGCCACGGTCACGCCGGTGCCGGCGGTGGCCTGCTCCATCTCGCGGCGCTTGTCCTCCATGCGCTTGGACCACAGGTTGCCGGCGACCGCGCCGATGGCGCCGCCGACGACCGCGCCGGTGCCGGCCTTGCCGCCGGTGGTCTTGCCGATCACCGCGCCGACGCCGGCGCCGATGCCCGCGCCGACCGCGGTGCCCTTCTGGCGCTCGCTCATGTTCGCGCAGCCGCCCAGCAGCAGCGCGGCGGCGACGGTGGCGACGAGAGCGGGCGATGCGGGACGGAGGAAAGTCTTGTTCATGCGTGTTCTCCAGGCAAGGTGGGCCGGCCTGATGGTTCTGGAACCGGCCGGTGTCTCTATGACGCGGCAGAGTCTGTCGCGGTTGACGACACTTCGATTCCGGCTGGCTTAAGAAGATCGCCGTCATGCTGCAACGGCTGTATCTGTTCCTTGCATCGCGTCTGTCCGCATGGCGGCGGGTCTGGGCGGCGACAATCGCGCCATGCCTGCCGTCCTGAACCCCTCGCCCCTGTTTCTTCCCTGCGCCGCCGGCGTCGAGCCGCTGCTGGCCGACGAGGTGCGCGCCATCCTGACCGCCGCCGGCGCGCCGCGTGCGGCCGAGTCGGTGCGCGCCGAGCGGGGCGGCGTCGCGCTGATCGGCAGCGCCGCCACCGCGATGCGGCTCAATCTGGAGAGCCGGCTGGCCCAGCGCGTGCTGTGGCAGGTGGCCGAGGGCGGCTACCGCGACGAGCGCGACCTCTACGAGCTGGCCTGCAGCGTGCGCTGGTCCGAGTGGATCACGCCGCGCCAGACGCTGCGGGTGGACACCACCGCGGTGCGCTCGCCGCTGCACAGCCTGCACTTCGCCTCGCTGCGCATCAAGGATGCCGTCTGCGACGTCATGCGCGAGGACAGCGGCGAGCGCCCGAACGTCGATCCGCACCGCCCCGACCTGTCGCTGGTGCTGCACCTGCACGAGGACCACGCCACGCTGTCGATCGACACCAGCGGCGAGGCGCTGTTCAAGCGCGGCTGGCGCGAGGCCAAGGGCGAGGCGCCGCTGAAGGAGACGCTGGCCGCGGCGATGCTGGCCGCCGCCGGCTGGCACGGCCGCCCCGAGGATGGCGCGCTGCTCGACCCCTGCTGCGGCGCCGGCACCATCGCCATCGAGGCGGCGCAGATCGCCTGCGGCATCGCGCCGGGCCTGCAGCGCAGCTTCGCCTTCGAGCGCCTGCAGCCCTTCCGCCTGGAGGCGCCGGCCTGGCAGGCGATGAAGGCCGAGGCGCGCGCGCGCGTGCATGCGCCGGCGGTGCCGATCTTCGCCGGCGACGTGTCCTTCCGCATGACCGACTTCGCCACCCGCAACGCCGAGCGCGCGGGCGTGGCGCACGCGATCGAGTTCAAGACGATGGACGCGCTGCAGCGCCCCTGCCCGGCCGAGCGCGGCGTGCTGGTGCTCAACCCGCCCTACGGCGAGCGCATCGACGCCAAGGGCACCGGCTCGGCCGGCCAGGCCGCGCGGCTGGTGCGCGAGGACTTCGAGGGCGGCGGCACCTCGCAGGCCTTCTTCTCGTCGCTGGCGGCGCACTGGAAGCGCCACCACGCCGGCTGGACCGCCTGGGTGCTCACGCCCGACGCCAAGCTCGGCCAGGCGATGCGCCTGAAGGAGAGCCGGCGCGTGCCGATGTGGAACGGCCCGATCGAGTGCCGGCTGCTGCGCTTCGATCTGGTCGCGGGCTCGAACCGCGCCGGCCGACCGGCCGAGGGCGCACCGGCGCGTGACGCCGATCAAGACTCCTGATACCCGTTTGGGCATATTGACGGCGTGGCTGCTGCCCCTGCGGCGGCCGTTCTGCCGGAGTCCGTCATGCCTGCCTCGTCTTTTCCGCGCTCTCTTGCCCTGCCGGTCTCGCGCCGCCGCCTGACGCAGGCGCTGGCCCTGCTGTCGCTGCCAGCCCTGGCGCTGTCGACCGCCCGCCCGGCGCGCGCGGCCCTGCCGCCGGGATCGCAGGCGGCGATGGTCGCGTTCGACGGGCTCTACATTCCGGCGCTGTTCCTGACGGGCGCTGCGCCCAAGTCCGATGACGGACCCGCCCGCGCGGGTGCGGCGATGCAGCGCCTGCAGCAGGCGTGGCCGCAGCAGCGCGCCGCGCTGCTGGCGCTGGCGCCGTCGGCGCGCCCCTGGCGCGAGGCGCTGGTGGCGGTGGAGCGCCATCTGGCCCGGGCGAGCGCCGAGGTCGGCGAGCGCCGCTGGGAGACCTCGCACGAGACGCTCGAGCGGGTGCGCGAGACGCTGTTCGAGGCCCGGCGCGCGCTCGGCATCGACTACGCGCTCGACGACTTCACCGCCTTTCACGGCGCGATGGAGGCGATCGCCAACCGCAGCGCGGTGCCCACGGCGCAGCGCGAGGCGCTCGAGCAGGACTACGCCCGCGCGCGGGCGCTGTGGCGCCGCATCGAGCGGCTGGAGCTCGACCCGGCGCGCTGGGGCCTGTCGCCGGCGCGGCAGGCGCAGCTTCGCCAGGGCCTGGCCGACGAGGACCGTGCGCTGGCCCGGCTGTCGCAGGCGCTGGCCGCCGGTGCGCCCGAGGCCGAGCTGCTGAAGGCCGGCGCGGCGCTCAAGGGCCCGTTCGTCAAGGCCTACACCGCCTTCGGCTGGCCGGCGGGCGAGACGCCGGCGCTGGCGGGCTGAGGCCGGTCAGCGCCGCTCACTTCAGCGCGCCGAACACCGACTTGAGAATCCGGCTGCCGGTGCCGATCGGGTCCTGGCGGATCTTCTTCTCCTCCTCGGCGATCATCGTGTAGACGCCGTCGAGCGCACGCTCGGTGACGTAGCGCTCGATGCTGGCGTGCTGCTCGCCGAGCAGGCCGAGCTTCTGCGCCTGGCCAGCGATGGCGTTGTACTTCTGTGCCAGCGAGACCTGCTGCGTCGCGGCGGTGACGATGGGCAGGAACTTCTCTCCCATCGGCGTGCGGGTGCGCTCGCGGAAGAACTCGGTCGCGGCGGTCTCGCCGCCCTGCAGCACCTGCAGCGCGTCCTTGACGGACATCGACTTGACCGCGCCGACCAGCAGCGACTTCGCCTGCGGCACCGCCTGCTCGGCGGCGCGGTTCATCGCGGTCTCGAGCGCATCGACGCGCGCGCCCTGGCCGAGCGTGCGCATCAGCTGCGCGGCCTGCTGCAGCCCTTCGGGCAGCGCGATGCGCACCAGCGGGTTGTTCAGGTAGCCGCCGTCGCGGCCGAGCGTGTCGACCGCCACGCCCGCGCCGCGCTCGAGCGCCGCGCGCAGGCCCTGGGCGGCCTCGCCTTCGCCCAGCGCCTGGGCCGGGCGCCACGCGAACGGCGCCAGGCCGAGCAGGCCCAGCGCCAGCAGCCCGCGGCGGGGCAGACGGGCCGGGGCGATCATCAGGTCGACGGACGACGGGGAGCGGGACATGGCGGCATTCCTCCAGCAGCGGTTCTTCATCTCGACGACGGGATGATGCCCTGCGCCGGCCGTCTTGGGCGCCGTGCCGGAGTCGGGGACAAGCGTGCAGAAACATTCCCCCGACCGTGCCGCGCTGTGTCGGTCGCAGCGAGATCGGCGCGACCCGGTGGATTCATCCGAATCTGACGACATCCTGTCGTTATTGCCAGATCCCGCGACAATCATGCGATCTGTCGCCTCGACGGCTTTTGTCTCGTCTGATCACCATGCCCACCACCCGCGTCCTGACCGGCATCACCACCACCGGCACTCCCCACCTCGGCAACTACGTCGGCGCCATCCGCCC
The DNA here is from genome assembly GCF_900156335.1 of Sphaerotilus natans. GTDB lineage: Bacteria > Pseudomonadota > Gammaproteobacteria > Burkholderiales > Burkholderiaceae_C > Sphaerotilus > Sphaerotilus natans. The sequence goes on along the minus strand of NZ_FTMZ01000009.1, from coordinate 119,858 downwards.
GGCCATCGCCGCGAGCCGTCAGGCCGAGGTCGAGAGCTTCCTGTTCCTGGCCGACTACCACGCGCTGATCAAGTGCGACGACCCGGCGCGCATCGAGCGCTCGCGCATGGAGCTGGCCGCGACCTGGCTGGCCGCGGGCCTGGACCCGGAGCGTGTCACCTTCTACCGCCAGAGCGACATTCCCGAGATCCCGGAGCTGACCTGGCTGCTGACCTGCGTCACCGCCAAAGGCCAGATGAACCGCGCCCACGCCTACAAGGCCGCCGCCGATGCCAACACCGCCGCCGGCGAGGACACCGACGCCGGCGTGACGATGGGGCTGTACTGCTACCCGATCCTGATGGCTGCCGACATCCTGATGTTCAACGCGCACCAGGTGCCGGTCGGGCGCGACCAGATCCAGCACATCGAGATGGCGCGCGATGTCGCGCAGCGCTTCAACCACCTGTTCGGCGCGGCCAGCGGGCGCGAGTTCTTCGTGCTGCCCGAGGCGGTGATCGAGGAGCAGGTGGCGGTGCTGCCCGGCCTCGACGGCCGCAAGATGAGCAAGAGCTACGACAACACCATCCCGCTGTTCGCGGGCGGTGCCAAGGCGCTGAAGGAGGCGATCGCGCGCATCGTCACCGACTCGAAGCTGCCGGGCGAGCCCAAGGACCCGGACAGCACCTCGCTGGTGACGCTGTTCGAGGCCTTCGCGACGCCGGAGCAGGCCACCGCCTTCCGCGCCGAGCTGGTGGCCGGCCTGGGCTGGGGCGAGGCCAAGCAGCGCCTGTTCGAGCTGATCGACGCCGAGATCGCGCCGATGCGCGCGCGCTACGAGGCGCTGATCGCGCAGCCGGCCGAGCTGGAGGCCATCCTGATGGCCGGCGCCGCCAAGGCCCGCGCGACGGCCGCGCCGCTGCTGGCCGAGCTGCGCCACGCCGTCGGCCTGCGCCGCATGGTGGCCGCGCCGGTCAGCGCCGCGCCGAAGGCCCGGGCCGAGAAGGCCGCGCTGCCGGTCTTCAAGCAGTACCGCGAGGCCGACGGCCAGTTCTACTTCAAGCTCGCCGCCGCGGACGGCCGCGTGCTGCTGCAGAGCACGGCGTTCGCCGGCGGCCGTGAGGCCGGCGAATGGGTCAAGCGCCTGAAGACCGAAGGTGCTGCGGCGCTGGAGGGCGCGCCGGTCATGCCGGGCGAGGGCGTGGCGGCCGAGGAGCTGGCGCAGGCGCTGGACACGCTGCGCGCCGCAGCCGCCGAGTGATGCACCGCATGGAGGGGGGCCATGCGGTGATGTCCCGGCAAGGCGGTGCGTCATGAACGCGCTGCATCGCGATTTCGGTGATCCGCGCGTCGCGCGCGCGATGCTGGCGCCGGAGAGCTGGTTCCAGACGCTGCCGCGTGCGCTGCAGATCGAGCTGGCCTGGCGCGTCCAGCCGCGCTATCTGCGTGCCGGCGAGCGGCTGTGCGCACGGGGCGATCCTTCCGACGGCTTCTACGGCCTGTCCGACGGCATCCTGCGCGTCGGCAGCACCGGCGATGGGGGCGAGGCGCTGCTGGCGATGGTCCAGCCACCGCACTGGTTCGGCGAGCTGGGCCTGTTCGATGGTGCGCCGCGCACCCATGACGTTCACGCCGAGACCGACGTCGTGCTGCTGCATCTGCCGCAGACCGCCATGCTGGCGGTGCTCGAGCGCGAGCCCGAGGGCTGGCGGCATCTGGGGCGCATGCTGGCCGGCAAGATGCGCAGCGTCTTTGTCTCCTTCGAGCAGATGCAGATGCTGCCGCCGCGCGCCCGGGTGGCGCGCCGGCTGGTGATGATGGCCGCCGATCACCAGGTCGACCGGCCGACGCTGCGCCGCGAGCTCGTGCTGTCGCAGGAGCAGCTCGCGCGCATGCTGTCGCTGTCGCGCCAGACGGTCAACGAGGTGCTGGCCGGGCTGGAGGCGGATGGGTTGATCCGCCGCCGCCGTCGTGTCATCGAGCTTCTGGATCCGGAACGCCTGCAAAAGGAGGATGCAGGATCCGGCAGTTCTTCAGGAGCCGCCACCGCCGATGCTGTGGATAAGCTTGTTGATAAGCCTGTGGACAAGATGTGATCAACTCGGATCGGCGCAGCCGATGGCCAGCTCCAGCGAGCGCAGCCGTGCGGCCGGATCGAAGGTCGCGCCGGTCAGGATGATCTCGTCGGCCTGCGTGCGCTCGACCAGCGCGCGCAGACCGGCGCGCACCGTGTGCGGTGCGCCGACGATGGCCTCGGCCAGCATGCGGTCGACCTGGCGACGCTCCTGCGGGCTGCACAGCGCGTCGAAGCTGTCCACCGGCGGCGGCAGCGGGCCGCGCTGGTTGCGCACCATGCCGAGAAAGCGCTGCTGCGTCGAGGTGAACAGTCGCTGCGCGGCCGCGTCGCTGTCGGCGACCAGGACCTGCGTGCCGACCATCAGGTGCGGGCGCGGGCAGACCGGCGAGGGGCGGAAGGTGCTGCGGTAGATCTCGGCCGCCTGCTCGAGCAGGTCGGGCGCGAAATGCGCCGCGAAGGCGTAGGGCCGGCCCAGCCAGGCCGCCAGCTGCGCGCCGTGCAGGCTCGAGCCCAGCAGCCAGATCGGCACCTGCGTGCCCTGGCCCGGCAGCGCGCGCACCGGGGCGCCGGGCCGGGCCTCGTCCAGGTAGCCGATCAGCTCGGCGACATCCTCGGGAAAGGCGTCCTCGCCGCGGCTGTCGAGCGAGCGCCGCAGCGCCCGCATCGTCGCGCGGTCGGTACCGGGCGCGCGGCCCAGGCTGAGCTCGATGCGTCCCGGATGCAGCGTCGCCAGCGTGCCGAACTGCTCGGCCACCACCAGCGGCGCATGGTTGGGCAGCATGATGCCGCCGGCGCCGATGCGGATCGTGCGGGTGTGCGCGGCGATGTGCGCGATCAGCACGGCGGTGGCCGAGCAGGCCAGGCCGTCCATGTTGTGGTGCTCGGCGAGCCAGTAGCGGCGGTAGCCGCAGCGCTCGGCATGGCGGGCGAGCTCGAGTGCGTGCTTCAGCGCGGTGGCGGCATCGCCGCCCTCGGCGATCGGCACCAGATCGAGCACGGACAGCGGAATCGGTTCGGAGGCTGGGATCATCGCGCCATCTTGCGCCGGATCGCCGTCGGCGTCCGCGTGGCCGCAACATGTCCCCATGACCGATTTTCTTGAAATAAAGTTACTCACAGCGAAGCCCCGTCGCCCGCTCTGCCCGCGCTGCATCCGGCCGCTGCCCGCCTGCCTGTGCGATCTGGTGACGCCTGTGGACAACCGCATCGAGGTGCTGATCCTGCAGCATCCGCTGGAGGCGCACGAGGCGAAGAACAGCGTGGCGCTGCTGGCGCTCGGCCTGACCCGGGTGCGGCTCGAGATCGGCGAGCGCTTCGATGCGCAGGCGCTGTCGGACGGGCTCGGCCCGGGCGCCCGGCTGCTTTATCCACAGACGCCGATGCCGTCGACATCGCCTCAGGCTGTGGAAAACACGAAATTCCGGTTACCTGCCGAGGCGGGCGCGGTGAGCCGGCTGGTGGTGCTGGACGCGACCTGGCGCAAGAGCCTGAAGATGCTGCATCTCAATCCAGCGCTGATGGCGCTGCCGCGGCTGGCCCTGCAGGACCTGCCGCCGCCGCGCTACCGCGCGATGCGCCGCGCCCGCCGGGCGGACCAGCTCTCGACGCTGGAGGCGGTCTGCACCGCGCTGGCGCAGCTGGAGCAGGACGAGACGCGCTACCAGCCGATGCTCGACGGCTTCGAGCGCTTCATCGCGCGCTGGCAGGCCCGAGCCGCGCGCTGATCTCGCCGAATGCCGGCCGCCGCGCCACCTCCGGCTGCAGGCAGTCCTCGCGCAGCGCGGCCAGCTGCGCGCAGCGGGCATCGGCCGGATCGTCGGCGCGCTGCAGCAGCTCCTCGACCAGCAGCCCGAAGGCGCGCACCTCCAGCCGCTCCAGACCGGCGCGCAGTCCGGCGGCCTCGGGCAGGAAGCTGGCGGCGCCGAAGTCGCTCAGCAGCGCACGATCCTCGCCGTTCCACAGGATGTTGTGGGCATAGAGGTCGCCATGCATCAGGCCGACACGGTGAAGATGGGCGGCTGCGGAGGCGATCGACTGCAGAATTATCCACAGCTTGTCCACAGGCATGGTCAGCCCGTCGGCATAGACATCGCGACTGCAGGAGGCGAGGCTTGGCGGGCCGGCGAGCGGGCGAAATTCCGGGCCGAGCAGCGGCAGCACCAGCGCTTCGGTGCGTCCCTGCGCATCGGCGACCCGGGCCTCGGCGGCGACGATCGACGCATGGCCGGCAGCGGCCAGGCAGGCGGCCTGTTCGCAGTCGGGCAGACCGTCGCTGGTCATCGCCGCCTTGAAGCGCTTGAGCGCGACCGGGCGGGCCGGCAGGGGCGGATTCTCGTTCAGCCATGCCCTGTGGATAAGTCCGGATGCGCCTTCACCGATCAGCTGATCTTCCTTGATCTGACAAGGGGATAGCGTGGTGATCCCGGACGGTGAAAGCCTGTGGAAAAGTCTGTGGACAAATGGATTTCCGGACAGCGCCAGCCAGGCCAGGGCAGGGTGTCTGACCAGCCAGCCGGGGGCTGTGGAAAAGTGGTTTGCCGCCAGGCGCAGCAGCGCCAGACGCGGGCTGGCCGACAGGTCGGGAAGGGCCTCGAGACGGTTGCCGGCCAGCATAAGCTTTTCCATATCGGGGCGTTCAGCCAAGGCGTCTGGCAACCGTGAGATGCGGTTGTCGGTCAGGATCAGCCAGCGCAGCCGTGGGGGCAGCGCTGCGCCGGAAATGGTGTCGATCTGGCAGCCGCGGAAGCCGATCATCGAAAGTTGTCCACAGGCGCCGAGCACTTCCGGCAGTTCGGTGAACGGGTTGCCGGAACCGAAGATCACCCGCAGCCGGTGCAGGCGCGGCAGCGTGTCGGGCAGCGTGCTCAGCCGGTTGTCGCCAAGGTCGAGTTCCTCGAGCGTGTCGGCCAGCGCGAAGACCTCCTCGGGCAGCCGCTCGAGATTGCAGCCGCGCAGGTCGAGCCGGCGTGTGCCGGCCAGGTCGCCGCGCCGCAGGGCCGCCAGTGTGGATTCGGATTTGATCATGTTCAAAGAATGATTCATTTTTTGATTAATTCGCAATTTGTTCACATAACAGGAACAATGGCGAGAACGGGAATTTCTTCATTTGCAGACACACTCGGCCCGTGGATCAGTGCTGTACCTGGCTGACGAGATCAACCTTGCCGTCCTGAATCCCTGAACCGTCCATGTCTCCTGTCGATCTGACGTCCGCGCTGCACATTCTCGACACCCTGACCGCATCCTGCCCTGACGAGCTGACCCAGCTGCGCGGGCAGGTGGCGCAGACGGTCGAGGCCCTGCACCACAGCCGCGAGCTGCTGCAGGTCACGCTGCATGCGATCGCCGATGCGGTCATCACCACCGATGCCGCCGGCCATGTGCTGTGGATGAATCCGGCGGCCGAGCGCATGACCGGCTGGTGTCATGGCGCGGCGCAGGGGCTGCCGGTCGAGGCGGTCTACCAGCCGGTCGACGAGGAGCAGGGCCTGCCGCTCGGCATGCATCCCCTGCAGCGCTGTCTGGCCGAGGGCCGTGCGGTGCGCGGCAGCCAGCCGATGCGGCTGATTTCTCGCAGTGGCGACGAATGCGGCATCGAGGATTCGGCGGCGCCCATCCATGATGCGCAGGGGCGGCTGTCCGGCGTGGTGCTGGTCTTCCACGATGTGACCGAACAGCGCCGGCTCGACCGCGAGATGCGCTGGCGCGCCAGCCACGACCTGCTGACCGGGCTGCTCAACCGGGGCGAGTTCGACCGGCGCCTGCAGCAGGTGCTGCAGCGTTCGCGCGAGGAGGGCACCCGCCATGCGCTGCTCTATCTCGATCTGGACCAGTTCAAGCTGATCAACGACGCCTGCGGCCACCCGACCGGAGATCGGCTGCTGCTGCAGATCGGCCAGCTGCTGGGCGGCTGCGTGCGTCCGGGCGACACGCTGGCGCGTCTGGGCGGTGACGAGTTCGGCGTGCTGCTGGAGCGCTGCGGCGTTCATCAGGCGCAGCGTGTCGCGCAGCTGATCTGCGAGCGCATGGAGGAATTCCGCTTCGTGCATGACGGCCGGCGCTTCCGTGTGGGGGCGAGCATCGGTCTGGTGCCGCTGGATGCACGCTGGCGCCAGGCCGATGCGGTGATGCAGGCGGCCGATTCGGCCTGCTATGTCGCCAAGGAGGCCGGGCGCAACCGGGTGCACCTCTGGTTCGACACCGACGAGACGCTGCGCCAGCACCAGGGCCAGATGCACTGGGCGCGCCGGCTCGAGCAGGCGCTCGACGAGGACCGCTTCGAGCTGCACGCGCAGCGCATCCTGCCGATCGGCCGGCAGGGCGGCGGTCTGCACTGCGAGGTGCTGCTGCGGCTGCGTGACGGCGACGACGGCGCGCTGGTGCCGCCCGGCCATTTCCTGCCGGCGGCGGAGCGCTTCCAGCTGGCCGCCCGCATCGATCGCTGGGTGGTGCGGCAGGTGTTCGCGCAGCTGGACCGGGCCGCGGCTGCGGGGCTGCGCCCCGAGCGCGTCGCGATCAATCTGTCGGGCCAGTCGCTCAGCGACGGGGGCTTTCGCGACTATGTGACCGACCTGGTGCGCGAGGCCCGCTTCGATGTGCAGGCGCTGTGCTTCGAGGTCACCGAGACCGCGGCGATCACCCGGCCGGATGATGCGGCGCGCTTCATGGCGGCGATGCGCGCGCTGGGCATCCGCATCGCGCTGGACGACTTCGGCGCCGGCGCCTCGTCCTTCGGCTATCTGAAGACGCTGCCGGTGGATGTGCTGAAGATCGACGGCCAGTTCATCCGCGAGCTGGGCCGCGATGCGCTGGACCTGGCGACGGTGCGGTGCTTCCGCGACATCGCGCAGGTGGTCGGGATGACGACGGTGGCCGAGTTCGTCGATGCGCCCGGCGTGCTCGAGCAGCTTCGCGAGCTGGGCATCGACTTTGCCCAGGGCCATCTGCTGCACCGCCCCGAGCCCTTCGAGGCGGTGCTGGGCCAGGCCCTGGCGGGCGCCCTGCTCGACGCGGCCCGCTGATGGCCTGATTTCCCGGCCGATCAGCCGCGGCGTGCGCGCACCGCCTCGGCCAGCCGGCGCAGCACCGGCTCGGTCTGCGCGAAGCCGATGCAGGCGTCGGTGATCGACACGCCGTGCTTCAGGGGCTGGCCGGCGACCAGGTCCTGACGGCCTTCTTCCAGGTGGCTCTCGATCATCACGCCGGTGATGCGTTGATCGCCGGCGGCGATGCGGGTGGCGATGTCCTCGGCGACCTCGATCTGGCGGCGGTGCTGCTTGCTGCTGTTGGCGTGCGACAGGTCGACCATCACCTGCTCGCGCAGGCCCGAGGTCTTCAGCATCGCGCAGGCGGCGTCCACATCGGCCGTGCCGTGGTTCGGGCCCTTCGAGCCGCCGCGCAGGATGACGTGGCAGTCGGCGTTGCCGCGGGTCTCGAAGACGGCGGCCACGCCCATCTTGGTCATGCCCATGAAGGCGTGCGGCGCGCTGGCGGCCAGGATGGCGTCGGCGGCGATGCGGATGCTGCCGTCGGTGCCGTTCTTGAAGCCGACCGGGCAGCTCAGGCCCGAGGCGAGCTGGCGGTGGCTCTGGCTCTCGGTGGTGCGCGCGCCGATGGCGCCCCAGGAGATCAGCTCGGCGATGTACTGCGGGCTGAGCAGGTCCAGGAACTCGGTGGCCGCCGGCAGGCCGGCGCCCAGGATGTCGAGCAGCAGGGCGCGCGCGCGCTCCAGGCCCTCGTTGATCGCGAAGCTGCCGTCCAGGTGCGGGTCATTGATGTAGCCCTTCCAGCCCACGGTGGTGCGCGGCTTCTCGAAGTAGACGCGCATCACCGTGACCAGCTCGCCGCGCAGCTCGTCGGCCAGCGGCTTCAGGCGCGCGGCGTATTCCATCGCCTGCGCGTGATCGTGGATCGAGCAGGGCCCGACGACGACGATCAGCCGGTCGTCGCGGCCGTGCAGCACGTCGGCGATCTCGCTGCGCGCCTGCTCGACCAGCGCCTGCGCGGCCTCGCTCACGGGCAGGCGCTCGTGCAGCAGCGCCGGGGTGATCAGGGGGCGCACCGCGTCGATGCGGGTGTCGTCGATGCGGGTGGTGTCGCGGGTGCTGCGGCGCGAGCCGGCTTCACGGTCGTGGCGGGGATCGTCGAGGGTGTTCATGGCGAGATTGTGCGCGGCCGGGCGCGGCGCTGTCGTGTCCGGACATCGCTGCAGGCGTTGCGTCAGGAATCATTGCTCCCATGTGAAGAACGTCGTGATATTTTTCCGATTGATCGAGATTTTTCAAATGAGCCGATTCATCGGCCTGACGAGGAGACCTGCCATGTCCACCCCCCGACCCCGGCGCCTGATCCGCCCTCTGGTCCTGCTGCTGGCGCTGGCGCTGTCCGGCTGCGGCGGAGGCGGAGGCGGAGACGACTCGGCCAGCCCGCCGCCAGCCTCGGGCGGCGGCAGTGCACCGCCGGTCTCCGACCTGGCGCTCTACCAGTACTACGTCAGCACCGACACCGCCGGCTACGGCTGCGCGGTCAACAGCTACTGGCGCGACTGCGATGCCTTCTACAACGGCCTGGCCTATTTCGACACCTACTGCGCCCGCGGCCACGCGCAGAGCTGCCAGTACTCGCAGCTGCTGCAGGGCAACTACATGAGCTATCGGCTGGCGCGCTCGCCGCGTGGCTGAAGATCGCGCCGGGCCGATACGGCCTGTCAGCGGGTCGCGCTGATCGCGATCCCCCGGAACTGCCCGGCCTGCGCGCCGCCGGCCGGCCTGGGGTGGCGCGCCGGGTCGAGCCGGTGCAGCAGCTCGGCCTCCTGCGCCAGGGCGGTTTCCTGGTGGCGCTGGCGCACATGGCCGTAGCCGCGGATCGTCGCCGGCACCGCGGCGATCTGCTGCGCCAGCCGGCGCCTGGCCGGCGCGGCGTCCTGGCGCAGCGCCTCGATCAGTTCGTCCACCCGCGCCTCGTAGGCGGCGAGCAGCGCGCGCTCATCCCGGCGCTCGGCGCTGTGGCCGAAGGGATCGAACCAGCGGCCGCGCCAGGCTCGGCCGTGCGCCAGCAGCCGCAGCAGCGGCCGCATCCAGCGTGCGTCGAAGCGGCGCTTTTTTGTGCCCAGCCACGGCGGCGCCAGATGGAACTCCAGCCGCCAGTCGCCCTCGTACTGCGCCTTCAGGCTGTCGAGGAAGGCCGGATCGCTCAGCAGCCGCGCGACCTCGTATTCGTCCTTCACGCTCATCAGGCGCAGCAGCTGGGTGGCGACGGTGTGGGTGAGGGGCAGGGGGGGCGTGGAGGTGGGGGGTGGGTTCCCGCTTTCGCGGGAATGACGGAAGGGGGGCGTGGTGGGCAAGGGGGGCAGGGCGGCCTCGAAGGCGCGCACCCGCTCGACGCGCTCGCGCCAGCGCGCGGCCCAGGCGGCGTCCTGGTAGGTGCTCAGAAGCGCGGTGCCGCGGGCGAGCAGCGCATCGAGCGTCTCGGCGAACGCATCGGCAGACGCATCGGCAGACGCGTCGGCGGACGCGTCGGCGGACGCCAGCGCCGCGGTGGCCGTGCCCAGCAGCGCGCGGCAGCCCTCGGCGTCGCCCGCGGCCAGCCGGCCCAGCGCGAAGGCCGCCCGGTTGGCCTCGACCGCGACGCCGTTGAGCTCGATCGCGCGCTCCAGCGCCGCCAGGCCCACCGGCACCAGCCCGCGCTGCCAGGCAAAGCCCAGCGCGACGATGTTCGAGACGATCGTGTCGCCCAGAAAGGCCTCGGCGAGCTGCTGCGCGTCGAGCGTGTCGAGCCGGTCGGCGCCGGCGGCCCGCTCCAGGCGCAGGCACAGGTCGGCCACCGGCACCTGCGCGTCGGGCTGGTGCATCGAGGCGGCGACCGGCGTCTCATGCCGGTTGGCCACCACCCGGGTGCGGCCGTGGCGCAGCGTCTGCAGCGCCTCGGGCGAGGCGCCGACCACCAGATCGCAGGCCAGCAGCGCGTCGGCCTGCTGCGCGTCGATGCGCACCGGGTGCAGCAGCTCGGGCCGGTCGGCCAGGCGCACGAAGCTCAGCACCGCGCCGCCCTTCTGCGCGAAGCCCATGAAGTCGAGCACGCTGGCCGCGCGGCCCTCCAGATGCGCCGCCATCGCGATCAGCATGCCCACGGTGATGACGCCGGTGCCGCCCACCCCGGTGACGAGCAGGTCCCAGGGCGCCTCGTCCAGCGTGCCGGGCCGCACGGGCGCGGGCAGCGCCTCGACCCGGCGGCGGAAGTTGCTGCCCGCGCCGGTGGCGCCGGTCAGCGCGCCGCTGCGCCGCCGGGGCGTGGCGCCCACCAGGCCGACGAAGCTCGGGCAGAAGCCCTTGGCGCAGGATTCGTCGAGGTTGCAGGCCGAGGCGTCGATGCGGCGCTTGCGGCCCATCGGCGTGTCGATCGGCTGCACCGCGACGCAGTTGGACTGCGCGCTGCAGTCGCCGCAGCCCTCGCAGACGCCGGGGTGGATGTGCAGCCGCCGCGCCGGCGTGTCCATCGCCCCCTTGCGGCGCCGGCGGCGCTTCTCGGCCGCGCAGGTCTGCTCGTAGATCAGCACCGTCACGCCCTTCGTGGCGCGCAGCTCGCGCTGCACCGCGTCGAGCGCGTCGCGGTCGTGGAAGGTGGTGCCAGCCGGAAAGCGGTCGCGCTGGCCGTCGTACCGGGCGATGTCGTCGCTGAGCAGCGCGATGCGCGTCACGCCCTCGGCCTCGACCTGGCGGGCGATGCGGTCCGGGCTGGTCGTGCCGTCGACCGGCTGGCCGCCGGTCATCGCCACCGCGTCGTTGAACAGGATCTTGTAGGTCAGCGTCGCTTTCGCCGCCACCGCCTGGCGGATCGCGAGGTAGCCGGAGTGGTAATAGGTGCCGTCGCCGAGGTTCTGGAAGACATGCGGCTCGCGGGTGAACATCGCGTGCGAGACCCAGTCCACGCCCTCGCCGCCCATCTGGATCAGGCCCTCGGTGTCGCGGTCCATCCAGCTCGCCATGAAATGGCAGCCGATGCCGGCCTGCGCGCGCGAGCCCTCGGGCACTTTCGTCGACAGGTTGTGCGGGCAGCCGGCGCAGAACCACGGCGCGCGCCGCGGCGCCTCGGGCGTGCCCGCGGGCAGGCGCGGCACGGTGAAGTCGACGACGAGGGCGCGGCGGTCCAGCCGCGCATCATGGCCGGCCAGCCAGGCCGCGACCGGCTCGATCAGCCGCGAGGGGCGCAGCTCGCCCAGCTCGCTCAGCAGCGGCGCGCCGTGGCGGTCGCGCTTGCCCAGCACGGCGGGCCGGGCGTCGGCGGGCGCGGCATAGAGCAGCTCGCGCAGCTGCTCCTCGACGATCGGCGCCTTCTCCTCGACGACCAGGATCTCGCTCAGGCCCTGCGCGAAGGCGCGCAGCCGCGTGGGCTCGACCGGCCAGCTCAGGCCCACCTTGTAGAGCCGCACGCCGGCCGCTGCCAGCTGCGCCGGCGACAGCGCCAGCCGGCGCAGCACCTCCATCAGGTCCGCATGCGCCTTGCCGACGGTGACGATGCCGACGGTGGCCTGCGCCGACTCGATCACTATCCGGTCGATCGGGTTGACGCGGGCGAAGGCGCGCACCGCGTCGAGCTTGGCGTGCAGGCGCTGCTCGATCGCCAGCGAGGGCAGGTCGGGCCAGCGGTAGTGCAGGCCGTCGGCCGGCGGCGCGAAGCCGGTCTGCGCCCGCACCGCCTCGGCGTCCTGCCAACGCGCCGTCGCCCGCGCGATGGTGTCCAGATCGACGGTGGCGCTGCTCTCGACCACCTCCGAGAGCGCCGTCAGCCCGACCCAGGCGCCCGAGAAGCGCGACAGCGCCCAGCCGTGCAGCCCGAACTCGATCAGCTCGGCGACGTTGGCGGGCGACAGCACTGGCATCTTCCAGGCCTGGAAGACGCGGTCGCTCTGGTGCGGCATCGACGAGGACACGCAGCCGTGGTCGTCGCCCGCGACCACCAGCACGCCGCCGTGCGGCGAGGCGCCGTAGGCGTTGCCGTGGTGCAGCGCGTCGCCCGCGCGGTCCACGCCGGGCCCCTTGCCGTACCAGAGCGCGAACACGCCCTCGACCTCGCGCTGCGGATCGGCCTCGACGCGCTGCGTGCCCAGCACCGCGGTGGCGGCCAGCTCCTCGTTGATGGCGGGCAGGAAGCGCACGCCCGCCGCGTCATAGGCCGCCCTGGCCTTCCAGACCTGCTGGTCCACCTGGCCGAGCGGCGAGCCGCGGTAGCCGCTGACGAAGCCGGCGCTGTCCAGGCCGCGTGCGGTGTCCGCGTCGCGCTGCATCAGCGGCAGCCGGACCAGCGCCTGCGTGCCGCTGAGCAGCACCGTGCCGCTGCGCGCCAGCAGCGCGTCCTCCAGCCGAACCTCGGGGCGCAGCAGGGTGTGCGCGGGCAAAGGGGCATTCATCGTCAGTCTCCGGTTCTTGTCGTGATGCCGCAAGACTCTAGGGATCGATGCCGGTAGCGTCGTTCTTTCGTTTCGCGCAGGATGGCTGATTCGAGAACAGGCATTCCGATTGCTGCGGAGACCGATGAATGGACAGTCCCGATCAGACCGACAGGCTGGATCGGCGCGACGCGCTGATCCTCAACGAGCTGCAGCGCGACTCGCGCCAGTCGGTGGCGCAGATCGCCGAGCGCGTCGGCATGTCCACCACCTCCTGCTGGAAGCGGCTGCGCGAGCTGGAGGCTCGCGGCGTGGTCACCGGCTACACCGTGACGGTCGACCGCGAGAAGGCCGGGCTGTCGCTGTGCGTGATCGCCGAGGTCAATCTGGCGCCGCACACCGAGGAGACGGTGCAGCGCTTCGAGCGCGCGGTGGCCGCCTGCCCGCAGATCGTCAGCGGCTACAGCACCACCGGCCAGAGCGACTATGTGCTGCGCGTGCTGGTGGCCGACATCAAGGCCTACGAACGCTTCCTGCACGACACCATGTTCCGCCTGCCCGGCGTGACGCATGTGCGCTCCAGCGTGGTGCTGCGCGAGATCAAGGCGCAGGCGCGGCTGCCGGTGGCGGTGCCGGCGGCCTGAGCCGGATTGGCGCTCAGCTGCTCTCTCTCACCACCAGCTCGAAGCCGAGGTCGATGCTGCGCTCTGGGGGCGTGCCGCCGCGCATCAGCGTCAGCAGCATCTGCGCGGCGCGCTGGCCGATCTCGCCGCGCGGGGTGCGCACCGTGGTCAGCGCCGGCACCATCTGGTCGCTGCCGGTCAGGTCGTTGAAGCCGACGATGGCCAGCTGCGTCGGCACCGCCACCCGCAGCCGCTGCGCCGCCAGCAGCGCGCCCTGCGCCAGGTCGTCGTTGCAGAAGAAGATCGCATCGACCGCCGGCGTCATCGACAGGATCTGTTCGAGCAGCCGCGCGCCCAGCGCCATCGACGACGGCGCGGGGTTGAGCCACTCCAGCCGCGCGTCGTGCAGGCCCGCCTCGTCCAGCGCCTCGCGCCAGCCTTCCAGGCGCTGCAGCGTGCGCGCGTCGAGCTGCGCGCCGGCGAAGGCGATGCGCCGGCGCCCGCGCGCGATCAGGTGACGTACCACCGCCGCGCCCGCCGCCTTCTGCGAGAAGCCGACGCTGTGCACGCCGGGCAGGTCGATCGTCTCCATGACATGCACGCAGGGCACGCCGCTGGCGTCGATCAGCGCCTGCGCGGCCGGGCTGTGGCTGCGGCCGGTGACGATCAGGCCGGCCGGGCGGTGCATCAGCTGCTCGCGCAGCAGCTGCTCCTCCTCGGAGGGGTCGTAGTGGGTGATGCCGATCAGCGCCTGGTAGCCGGCCGGGCGCAGCGTGTGCTGCACCGCCTCGATCAGATCGACGAACAGGTTGTTCGACAGCAGCGGGATCAGCACCGCCACATGCGTGCCGCGCTGCGAGGCCAGCGCGCGCGCGGCCGGATCGGGCACATAGCCCAGGCGCGCGGCGGCCGTGCGCACCCGCTCGACCAGCTCGGGATCGACCGCGCGCTCGCCACGCAGCGCGCGCGAGACAGTGATCGGGCTGACGCCGGCGGCCTGGGCCACATCGGCCAGCGTGACCCGCCCGGTGGCGCGGCGGCGGGCAGAAGCGCGGGGATCGGAATTCATGCGGCAGATCGGGACAGCAACTTGGAACCGGCGGGTGTCAGGGTTAGCACGGATGCGGAGTGTGGCACGGCGTTTCTAGGATAGCGCTGTCCAAACAAGGCGGCAGACGGGTTCTCCCTGAGCGCCTTTTTGTTTTCCCGGTCTGGATAGCGCTATCCAGGCCACGAGATCCCGAACGAATTCCTTCCCGATGACCGATTCCCGTTCCCGACATCGCTCCTTCGTCGTCATGGGCGTGGCTGGCTGCGGCAAGTCCAGCCTGGGCGCCGCGCTGGCGGCGGCGCTGGCGCTGCCGCTGGTCGAGGGCGACGACCACCACAGCGCCGAGAGCCGCGCCAAGATGAGCCGCGGCATCGCGCTGGATGACGCCGACCGCGCCGGCTGGCTCGACCGGCTCGGGGCCGAGCTGGCGCGCCATGCGGCGCAGGACGGCGGCGCGGTGCTGAGCTGCTCGGCGCTGAAGCGCGCCTACCGCGACCGGCTGCGTGCGGCCTGCCCGGGCCTGCGCTTCGTCTTCCTCGATCTCGACCGCGACGAGGCGCTGCGCCGGGTGGCGTCGCGGGCGTCGCATTTCTTTTCCAGCAGCCTGGTCGACAGCCAGTTCGCGACGCTGGAGCGGCCCGAGGCGGCGGCCGAGCCCGATGTGCTGACGCTGCCCGCCACGCTGCCGATCGAGGCGCTGTGCGCGGCGGTCGTCACCGCACCTGTGTCTGTCGCTGGAGTTTGCCGATGAGCCCGACCCCGACCCCGAACCTGTCTTCCCCCGCGCCGACCCCGCTGGCGCTGCGCCTGGCGCAGTGGGCGGTGGCGGCCTGCCTGGCGGTGATGTCGCTGGCGGTGTTCCTGAACGTGGTGCTGCGCTATGGCTTCGGCAGCGGCATCGCGGCCAGCGAGGAGCTCTCGCGGCTGCTGTTCGTCTGGATGGTGTTCATCGGGGCGGCCGCGGCCTATCCGCGCGGCGAGCACATGGCTTTCACCAGCCTGGTGGCGATGCTGGAGGGCCGGCCGCTGGCGCTGCGCCTGGCCACCGCGCTGATCCGGCTGCTGGTGCTGCTGGCGGCCGTGCTGCTGGGCTGGGGCGCGTGGCAGCAGGTGGCGGTGGGCTGGGGCAGCCATTCGGCGGTGATGGGCTATCCGCTGGCGCTGCTGCCGCTGCCGGCGCTGCTGTGCGCGGCCGTGATCGGCGCGTGTGCGCTGGTCGAGCTGCTGCGCGGCACGCCGCTGGACCTCGGCCACGCGGCCGACATCGAATGAGCGCGCAGGCGCCAAGGATCACGTGATGGAATTCCTCGGACTCACGCCGGAGGCGCAGGCCTTCGTCGTCTTCTGTGTCGGCATGCTGGTGCTGATGGGCATCGGCATGAACATGGGCCTGGCGCTGGTGCTGACCGGCGCGGGCATGGCCTGGGTGCTCGGCTTCTGGGATGCGCAGCTGCTGGCGCAGAACCTGGTGGGCGGCGTCGACAGCTTCGCGCTGCTGGCGGTGCCCTTCTTCGTGCTGGCCGGCGAGCTGATGAACGCCGGTGGCATCAGCCGGCGCATCATCGACATGGCGCAGGCCTGGGTCGGGCATGTGCGCGGCGGCCTGGGCTATGTGGCCATCGGCGCGGCGGTGCTGATGGCCTCGATGAGCGGCTCGGCGCTGGCCGACACCGCGGCGCTGGCCACCATCCTGCTGCCGATGATGCGCGACCGCGGCTATCCGATGCACACCTCGGGCGGCCTGCTGGCTTCGGGCGGCATCATCGCGCCGATCATCCCGCCGTCGATGCCCTTCGTGATCTACGGCGTGACCACCAACACCTCGATCTCGGCGCTGTTCCTGTCGGGCATCGTGCCGGGGCTGATCATGGGCGCAGGCCTGATCCTGGCCTGGCGCTGGGTGCTGCGCGGCATCGACCTGCCGGCCGAGCCCAAGGTGCCGCTGGCCGAGCGCCTGAAGATCACCGGCCGCGCCTTCTGGGCCCTCATGATGCCGCTGATCATCATCGGCGGCATGAAGAGCGGCGTGTTCACCCCGACCGAGGCGGCGGTGGTGGCGGCCATGTACGCGCTGGTGGTGGCGCTGTTCATCCACCGCGAGATGCGCCTGCCCGAGCTGCTGCCGGTGCTGGTCAACGCCGGGCGCACCACCGCGGTGGTGATGTTCCTGTGCGCCGGCGCGCAGGTCGCCAGCTACATGATCACGCTGGCCGATCTGCCCGGCGTGCTGACCGGCTGGCTGGGCGGCCTGGTCGAGAGCCCGCGCCTGCTGATGGCGGTGATGATGATCGTCCTGGTGCTGATCGGCACCGCGCTGGACCTGACGCCGACCATCCTGATCTTCGCGCCGGTGATGCTGCCGATCGCGGTCAAGGCCGGCATCGATCCGGTCTACTTCGGCCTGATGTTCGTGCTCAACGGCGCCATCGGCCTGATCACGCCGCCGGTGGGCACGGTGCTCAATGTCGTGGCCGGGGTGGGGCGCATGCCGCTGGCGCAGGTGGTGCGCGGCGTCAATCCCTTCCTGCTCACCTATGCGCTGATCCTGGCCCTGTTCGTGGTCTTCCCGCAGATCGTCACCGCGCCGCTGGTGTGGCTGCGCTGAGCCTGTCCTGGCATCTTCTGTCCCTGTCTTCTGTCCCGTCCCCCTAGGAGAACCTGATGAATCCGATCCGTCGTGCCGTCGTCGCCGCTGCTGCGGTGGCTGCCCTTGCCGCGCCGCTGCTGGCCAGCGCGCAGGACATCAAGCCGCGCCTGATCCGTTTCGGCTACGGCCTGAACGAGCAGAGCAACCAGGGCCGCGCGGTGAAGTTCTTCGCCGAGCAGGTCGAGAAGGCCTCGGGCGGCAAGATGCGGGTGCGCGCCATCGGCGCCGCCGCGCTCGGCCCGGACACGCAGATGCAGCAGGCGCTGATCGGCGGCGCGCAGGAAATGATGGTGGGCTCCACCGCCACGCTGGTGGGCATCACCAAGGAGATGGCGCTGTGGGACACGCCCTTCCTGTTCAACAGCGCCAAGGAGGCCGACGTCATTCTTGACGGCCCGATCGGCGAGAAGGTCAAGGCCCGGCTGCAGGACAAGGGCCTGGTCGGCCTCGTCTACTGGGAGAACGGCTTCCGCAACCTGACCAACAGCAAGCGCCCGGTCACGAAGCTGGAAGACCTGGACGGCGTGAAGCTGCGCGTGATGCAGAACAACGTCTTCCTCGACAGCTTCCGCAGCCTGGGCGCCAATGCGGTGCCGATGCCGTTCTCGGAGCTGTTCTCGGCGCTGGAGACCAAGGCGGTCGATGGCCAGGAGAACCCGTTCAACACCATCCTGTCGAGCAAGTTCCACGAGGTGCAGAAGTACCTGACGGTGACCAACCACGTCTACAGCCCGTGGATCATCACCGTCAGCAAGAAGTGGTGGGACGGCCTGAGTCCGGCAGAGCAGAAGATCCTGATGGATGCCGCGCGCGCCAGCCGCGACTTCGAGCGCAAGGACACCCGCGAGGAGGCGGGCCGCGCGCTGGCCGAGCTCAAGGCCAAGGGCATGCAGATCAACGAGCTTTCGCCGGCCGAGGCCGCGCGCATGCGCGACCGCCTGACGCGGGTCAACGCCAGCATCGGCGTCAATGTCGGCATGGACCTGTGGAACGAGACGCAGGCGGCGCTGACGAAGCTGCGCGCAGCGAAGTGATCTGACGTGCCGAGGCGCTGACGAGCCTCAGCGCCGGCCGCCGATCACGCCGGTGGCCAGCCCGGTGCCCAGCAGCACCACGGCGCCGCCGGCCAGCATCGACGCGGTGACCGGCTCGCCCAGGAACAGCGCCCCCCACAGCGTGCCGAACACCGGCACCAGGAAGGTGACCGTGACCGCCCGGCTCGCGCCGACCCGCGCGATCAGCCGGAAGAACAGCAGATAGGCCAGCGCCGAACAGGCCACGCCCAGCACCAGCGCGGCCAGCCACGGGCCCAGGCCGGGCGACCGAGCTGGCCAGCTCCATAGCGCCAGCGGCAGCAGCACCAGCGCCGACACCAGCTGCGTGCCGGTGGCATTGACCAGCGCCGGCACGCCCTGCAGATAGCGGCGGGTGTGGTTGGCCGCGAAGCCGTAGCAGAGGGTGGCCAGCAGCATCGCCACGATCGCCCAGCCCGAGCCGCCGGGGCGGAAGTCGGCCTTGTCGGCGGCCAGCAGCGCGACGCCTGCCAGACCGATCAGCAGCCCCAGGCCGCGGCGCCCGTCCAGCCGGTCGCCGAGCCAGAGCGCACCGATCAGCGCGGTGCAGATCGGCGTCATCGCGTTCATGATCGAGGCCAGGCCGGCGGTGATCGACAGCGTCGCCCAGGCGATCAGCAGGAAGGGCAGGCCGGAGTTGAACAGGCCCATGACCGCCACCGCGCCGGCCCGCTGGCGCAGGGCGCCCATCTGGCCCTTGATCAGCAGCAGCGGCAGCAGGCAGGCGCTGGCCACTGCGACCCGCAGCCAGATCAGCGGCACCACGCCGAAGTCCGGCACCGCATAGCGCATGAACAGGAAGGAGCCGCCCCAGAGCGCGGCCAGCAGCGTCAGGTCGAGCAGGTCGCGCGGCTTCATCCGGGCGTGCCGGGCTCGCTGCGGCTGGCCTCGGCCAGCAGCGAGCGGGCGCGTTCCTCGTGCTGCTCGATCTCCTCGAGCGTGACCCGGATGTCCTCGAGCTGCTGCGAGAGCTGGTCGCGGTGGGTCTGCAGGATGGCGAGAAAGGCGGTGAGCTGCTGCACCGTGTCCGAAGGCGACTCGTACATGTCCACCAGCTGGCGGATCTCCTGCAGGCTCAGGCCCAGGCGCTTGCCGCGCAGCGTCAGCTTCAGCCGGGTGCGGTCGCGCACCGAGTAGATGCGGTTGCGTCCGTCGCGCGAGGGGTTCAGCAGGCCCATGTCCTCGTAGAAGCGGATCGCGCGCGGGGTGATGTCGAATTCGGCGGCCAGTTCGCTGATGGTGTAAGTCGCCGGCGCGACATCTCGGGCGGGGGAGGTCATGGATACACTGCCGTTGACGTTAACGTAAGTCATAGTCTAGCCCGGAGTTCTCCATGGCCAATCCGCTGGAACATCAGCTCTCCTATCCCTTCGGTGACCAGCTGCCTGACACGGGCACGACGCTGGAGATCGCGCCGGGCGTGTGCTGGGTGCGCATGGGGCTGCCCTTTGCGCTCGACCACATCAACCTGTGGCTGCTGCGCGACCGCGAAGCCGGCCCCGACGGCCGCGAGGGCTGGGCGGTGGTGGACTGCGGCATCACCAGCGACCTGACCCGCCAGGCCTGGGAGCGCATCTTCGCCGAGGGGCTCGACGGCCTGCCGGTGCTGCGCGTCATCGTCACCCACATGCACCCGGACCACATCGGCCTGGCGCACTGGATCACCGCGCGCTGGAGCACGCCCGAGCAGCCCTGCCGGCTGTGGATCAGCGCCACCGACTGGAACGCCGCGCGCACCGCCTCGCGCCAGACCACCGGCTTTGGCGGCGAGGCGGCGGCGGCCTTCTTCGGCAGCCACGGCCTGGTCGATCCGGTGGCGCAGCAGAAGGTGCGCGAGCGCGGCAACTACTACGGCAGCATGGTGCCGGAGGTGCCGGGCCAGTTCCGCCGGCTGATGGAGGGCCAGGCGCTGCGCATCGGCGAGCATGTCTGGACCTGTCACGCCGGCCACGGCCACTCGCCCGAGCACATCAGCCTGCACTGCGAGGCGCTGGGCCTGCTGATCTCCGGCGACATGGTGCTGCCGCGCATCTCGACCAATGTCAGCGTGATCGACCTGGAGCCCGAGGCCGATCCGCTGCCGCTCTACCTGGCCTCGCTCGAGCGCATGCGCCGGCTGCCGGCGATGACGCTGGTGCTGCCCTCGCACGGCAAGCCTTTCCGCGGCCTGCACGAGCGCATCGCGCAGCTGCAGCAGCACCATGAGGAGCGGCTGGCCGACGTGCTGCGCGCTTGCGCGCAGGCGCCGTGCTCGGCCTCGGACATCCTGCCGGTGCTGTTCCGGCGTGCGCTCGACCTGCACCAGACCACCTTCGCGATGGGCGAGGCGATCGCGCATCTGCATGCGCTGTGGCTGGCGGGCGATCTGCGCCGGCTGCGCGGCGCCGATGGCGTCTGGCGCTTCGTGCCGGCCTGATCAGGCCTTGCTGCGCCGGGCGGCAGCCGGCGTCGGCGCAGGGGCTGCGGGGGCTTGGCCACTGCGCACGCCGACCCGCTCGACCATCTCGCGCGCGAACTCGATGAAGGCGATCGAGCCCTTGGCGGTCGGATCGAAGATCACGCCGGGCAGGCCGTAGCTCGGCGCCTCGGCCAGGCGCACATTGCGCGGGATGATGGTCTTGAAGACCTTGTCGCCGAAATGCGCCTGCAGCTGGTCGCTGACCTGCTGCTGCAGTGTCATGCGCGGGTCGAACATCACCCGCAGCAGGCCGATCAGGTGCAGCTCGCGGTTCAGGTTGGCGTGCACCTGCTTGATCGAGTTGACCAGGTCCGACAGGCCCTCCAGCGCGAAGTACTCGCACTGCATCGGCACGATCACGCCGTGCGCGCAGGTCAGGCCGTTGAGGGTCAGCAGGCTCAGCGAAGGCGGGCAGTCGATCAGGATGAAGTCGTAGTCGTCCTGGACCTCGGCCAGCGCGAGCTTGAGCCGCCGGTCGCGCTGATCGATCTCGACCAGCTCCACCTCGGCGCCTGCCAGCTCGCGGTTGGCGCCGAGCACGTCGTAGCCGACCCGCTCGACATGCTGGATCGCGTCGGCCGCCGGGGCGGCGCCGATCAGCACGTCGTAGACGGTGGCCTCGAGCGCGCGCTTGTCCAGGCCCGATCCCATCGTGGTGTTGCCCTGCGGATCGAGGTCGACCACCAGCACGCGCTGGCCGATGCGCACCAGGCCGGCGGCCAGATTGACGGTGGTGGTCGTCTTGCCGACGCCACCTTTCTGGTTCGCGATGCAGAAGATGCGTGCCATGGGTCGTGGGAGAGGAATGGAGTTCTTGTGGTGGCCTCAGCTGCGCAGCAGGCGCAGGCCGAAGCCGATCATGCACAGGCCGGCGAGGCGCTGCAAGGCCAGCCCGACGCGCGCATGCGCACGCACCCGCGCGGCGATGCGCTCGGCGAAGGCGCACAGCGTCAGGCACCAGACGGCGGTGATCAGCGCGATCGTCAGCGCCATCGCCGCGTAGGTCGGCAGGCCCTGGTGACGGGCCGGATCGATGAAGAGCGGGAAGAAGGCCATGTAGAACACGATGGCCTTCGGGTTCAGCACGGTGATCAGCAGCGCCTGGCGCAGGTAGCGGCCGGGCGTGATCTCGACCGGGCTGGCGGTTTCGCCAGCGCGGGCGCGCAGCAGCTTCCAGCCGATCCAGCCGAGGTAGCTGGCGCCGGCCCAGCGGATCGCCTCGAACCAGGCCGGATGCGCTGCCAGCACCGCCGCCACGCCGGCCACCGCCAGCCACAGCAGGATCTGGTCGCCCAGGATCAGGCCGAAGGTGGCCGCTGCGCCCGCCCTGAAGCCGCCTTTCGAGGTCGCACCCAGCAGCGCGAAGGTGCCCGGCCCCGGCAGCGCCAGGAAGACGACGATGGCGGCGCAGAAGGCCCAGAAGTCGGCGATGCCGTGCATGGCGTGGCTCCGATCGGTGCGGACGCGCGCTCAGCGCGGCCGCATCCAGACGATGCAGCGCTCGGCGCCGAGGCCGGGCACCGCCAGCGGCTCGATCGCGAAGACCTCGATGTCCGCCGGCAGCGCGGCGATCTCGTCGGCCGGGTGCTGGCCCTTCATCGCCATCCAGACGCCGCCCTCGGCCAGCAGCGGCCGGGTGAGCGCGACGATGTCGGGCAGCGAGGCGAAGGCGCGCGCGGTGATCACCGGCCAGCGCTGCGTCGTGATCGTCTCGACGCGCGCGTGCAGCGCCTGCAGATTGGGCAGGCGCAGCTCGGCGGCGACCTGGCGCACGAAGGTCGCCTTCTTCTGCACCGCGTCGACGCAGGTCACCTGCAGCGCCGGGTCGGTGGCGGCCAGCACCACGCCGGGCAGGCCGCCGCCGCTGCCCACATCGAGCAGCGTGTCGGCGCCCGCCGCCTGCGCGCGGTGGCGGCGCAGCGGCGCCACCACTGCCAGGCTGTCGAGCAGGTGGTGGGTGAGCATCTGCGCCGGGTCGCGCAGCGCGGTCAGGTTGTAGACCTTGTTCCAGCGCGCCATCAGGTCCAGGTAGCCGAGCAGGCGATCGGCCTGGGCATCGTCGAGCGTGCAGCCGAGCGCCTCGGCGCCGCGCAGAAGTTCAGGCCGCATCGACATCGCCGGCTCCTTGGGGGGTGAAACCGCGGAAGCGGTTCTTCTTCAGATGGACCAGCAGCAGCGAGATGGCCGCCGGCGTGACGCCCGAAATGCGCGAGGCCTGGCCCAGCGTTTCCGGGCGGTGGCGGTCGAGCTTCTGCCGCACCTCGAAGGACAGCGCGGTGACCTGCGCGTAGTCCAGCTCCGGCGGCAGCTTCAGATGCTCGTACTGGCTGGCGCGCTGCACCTCGTCGTTCTGCTTGTCGATGTAGCCGGCGTACTTGGTGGCGATCTCGACTTGCTCGATCACCGCGTCGGCCAGCGTCGCGCCGAGCTGGGCCCGGAGCGTTTCACGTGAAATGATCAGTTCCGGTGCCGGATTCGCGCGGTGCCGGTCGGCGATCTGCATCACCTGGGTCAGCGTGGCGTGCGTGATGCCGGGGCGGCGCAGCAGGTCGGCCAGGCTGTACTCGCGCTCGATCGCCTTGCCCAGCAGCGGCTCGGCGTCTTCGGCGGGCAGGATGGTGGGGAAGACCCAGGTCGACTTCAGCCGCTCGGTCTCGCGGGCGATGGCGTCGCGCTTGCGGTTGAAGGCGTCCCAGCGCGCGTCGTCGATCAGGCCGATGGCGCGGCCCAGCTCGGTCAGGCGCAGATCGGCGTTGTCCTCGCGCAGCTGCAGACGGAACTCGGCGCGGCTGGTGAACATGCGGTAGGGCTCGGTCACGCCTTTGGTGATCAGATCGTCGACCATCACGCCCAGATAGGCCTGGTCGCGGCGCAGCGTGAAGGGGCTTTGCTCGCGTACCTTGAGCGCGGCGTTGATGCCGGCGAACAGGCCCTGCGCGGCGGCTTCCTCGTAGCCGGTGGTGCCGTTGATCTGGCCGGCGAAAAACAGGCCTTGGATCGCCCGCGTCTCGAAGGTCGATTGCAGCTCGCGCGGGTCGAAGTAGTCGTACTCGATCGCGTAGCCGGGGCGGGTGATGTAGGCGTTCTCCAGGCCCGGCATCGAGCGGATGGCCGCCAGCTGCACGTCGAAGGGCAGCGAGGTCGAGACGCCGTTCGGGTAGAACTCGGTCGTCGTCAGGCTCTCGGGCTCCAGGAAGATCTGGTGCGAGTCCTTGTCGGCGAAGCGGTTGATCTTGTCCTCGATCGACGGGCAGTAGCGCGGGCCCACGCCCTCGATCACGCCGGTGAACATCGGGCTGCGGTCGAAGCCGCTGCGCAGGATCTCGTGCGTGCGCAGATTGGTGTGCGTGATCCAGCACGGCACCTGGCGCGGGTGCTGGTCGGCCGAGCCGAGGAAGCTGAACACCGGCACCGGGTCGAGGTCGCCGGGCTGCTCCTCGCACTTCGAGAAGTCGATCGAGCGGCCGTCGATGCGCGGCGGCGTGCCGGTCTTCAGGCGCCCCTGCGGCAGCTTCAGCTCCTTCAGCCGGCTTGAGAGGCTCACCGACGGCGGGTCGCCTGCGCGGCCGGCCGGATGGTTCTGCAGGCCGACATGGACCTTGCCGTCGAGGAAGGTGCCGGCGGTCAGCACCACCGCCCGCGCCTTGAAGCGGATGCCGATCTGCGTGACCGCGCCGACCACGCGCGCGCCCTCGCCGTCACCCTCGACCATCAGGTCATCGACCGCCTGCTGGAAGATGGACAGATTGGGCTGGTTCTCCAGGCGGTGGCGGATCGCGGCCTTGTAGAGGATGCGGTCGGCCTGCGCGCGGGTGGCGCGCACGGCCGGGCCCTTGCTCGAGTTGAGGGTGCGGAACTGGATGCCGCCCTCGTCGGTGGCCAGCGCCATCGCGCCGCCGAGCGCGTCGACCTCCTTGACCAGATGGCCCTTGCCGATCCCGCCGATCGACGGGTTGCAGCTCATCTGGCCGAGGGTCTCGATGTTGTGGGTCAGCAGCAGCGTGGCGCAGCCCATGCGGGCTGCGGCCAGTGCCGCCTCGGTGCCGGCGTGGCCGCCGCCGACGACGATGACGTCAAATTCCTGGGGGTAGAGCATCACGGGCTCCCTGAGATGGGGCCCGCGCGGGGCGCGCGGACAAACCTTCTATTCTAGGTTTGACCGCGTTCCGCGTCAGCATCGGGGTGGCCTCAGGCGGTGACGATCTCGCTGTTGTCCTCGCGCCGCATCCACCAGCGGTCGAAGAAGTAGTGCGCCACGGTGTTGACCACCGGCTCGACGAAGGTGATCGCGCCGGCGATGGTCCAGCTGCCGGTCAGCGAGTAGCTGACACCGAAGGCGATGCCGATGTGCATGACGCCGAAGGTCGCTGACTTGGCCATGAGGGTCTCCTTGTCCTGGTGATGCGGGCGGGATGGCGATGGAGGCATCTTCCCATGCCGACCTGCATCATTGGATGAGACTATCAAATGGCTGCGATAGATGCGCTCAAGCCTTGGTGCAGAGCGGGTGGCGCGCCAGCTCGGCGATGGCCTCCGGCACCTGGCGGCTCAGGGTGTCGCGGCCTTCCGGCGAGCCGACCAGTTCCTGCTGCTGCGGCGTCAGCGTCTCGGGATCGCTGCCGAGCAGCACGATCGGGGTCAGCGCATCGGCCAGCTCGGCGTCATCGAAGATGCGGTTCCAGTGCTCCGGCGTCATGGCGGTGCCCTGCAGGAAGCCGATGCACCACAGCTCGGCATCGACGATCTCCTGGACCTCGCCGCTGTCCTCGGCCTCGACTTCGGCGATGCCGAACAGCGGCTCCAGCGCCTCCGGATCGGCGCGCAGCTGGCGGTCGATCGAGGCCAGATGGCGCAGCACCAGCTGGGCCACCTTCTTGGTCTGCTTGCCGCTGCCGAAGGGCGCCTGCGCGGGATCCTGGCCGCCCCAGACGCGCGTGACCCAGACATCGGCCTCGGGCAGCGCGGGCGACAGCAGCAGCGCGGTCAGGTAGCCGTCGAGGCTTTCCATGTCGGCGACCGCATCGTCGGCCTCGATGAAGGACAGCAGCTCGTCGAGCTCGTCCATCTCCTGCTCGGTCAGCGGCGGGTTGTCGATGGCAGGGTTGTACTGGGGCAATTTCACGGGTCTGGCCTCGCTGAAGGGGAGGTCGCAGTGTGGCACGATCGGATCACCATGGAATGCCGCCCCCGCTGCGCTGCCTGCTGCATCGCGCCCTCGATCTCCAGCCCGATTCCCGGCATGCCGGACGGCAAGCCGGCGGGCGTGCCCTGCGTGCAGCTCGACGAGGAACTGCGCTGCCGCCTGTTCGGCCGACCGGAGCGCCCGGCGGTCTGTGGCGGCCTGCAGCCAGACGAGGACATGTGCGGCAGCAGCCGCGAGCAGGCGCTGCGCTGGCTCGGGCATCTGGAGGATCAGACCTGTCCGCAGTCGGACCCGCCGCCTGATCTGCCCGGGCGTCGCGCAGCGGACTGACGTGCCCCGAGGCCTGGCCTCATCCTTGTCCGGTCCGAACCGAGGAGACCCGTGATGAGACTGCACACCACCCGCCGCGCGCCCAACCCGCGCCGCGTCCACATGTTCCTGTCCGAGAAGGGCCTGGAGATCGAGACGGTCGAGGTCGCGCTCGACGGCGTCGCCAACCGCTCGGGCGAGCTGCTGGCACGCAGCCCCTTCGGCCGGGTGCCGGTGCTGGAGCTCGACGACGGCCGCTGTCTCGGCGAGACCCGTGCGATCTGCGCCTGGATCGAAGGCCATCACCCCGAGCCGAACCTGATGGGGCGGGATGTCGACGAGCGCGCCTTCATCGAGATGCACGACCGCCGTGCCGAGTTCCACCTGCTGCTGCCGATCGCGAACTGGATCCGCCACGGCCACCCTGGCCTGGCGCCGCTGGAGCAGCCGCAGTTCCCGGACTTCGCCGCCTCGCAGGCCGGCAAGCTGCGCGAGTTCGCTCAGGTCTTCGATGCCGAACTGGCGTCGCGCCCGTGGTGGGCCGGCGAGCGTTTCAGCATCGCCGACATCACCGCCTTCTGCGCGATCGAGTTCGTGCGCGGGCTGATGCGCTGGCAGCCCGGCGAGCAGGGGCTGCCGAATCTGCAGGCCTGGCGCGACCGCGTCGCTGAACGGCCGAGCGCGAAGGCCGGCATGTGAGCGCGCGTGAGGCGCGACCTCAGTCGTTGGTCGTCCACGAGCGCAGGAAGGTCGTCACCGAGCTGACACCCTCGATCTGGCTGGCCACATAGGCGGCCTCGTTGATGTCATCGGTGTTGTGGACCCAGCCGGTCAGATGGATGCGGCCACCCGGCTGCACCTCGACCTTGATCTCGGGCTTGACCAGCTTCTGGTCCTGCTGCAGTGCAGTCTGGATCTTGCTGCTCAGGGTGGCGTCATCGACAGCCGGTGCGGCATGGGCTGCGGGCAGGGCCATGACGCTCGCCAGGGTCAGGGCGGAGAGGGTCTTCTTCAGCAGAGCAGTGGTATGCGCGTTCATTCGGGACTCCATGCGGTATGACGTTTGAATCCGCGCGACCGGCTGTCTGGAAAAAGGCAGCCCGGGGAGCGGAACGAATCTCGGCCGAGATGACGGGTTAGTAGGGGGCTCCTCTGCAAAGTTCAAGGGTTTACCCTGATTTACACGACCGACATGCAATTATTCAGTGAGCGGAATCTGTGGTCCTGAGGGCATCCGCATCCGTTCGACGCCAGCGCGCCGGCGCCATGCCCAGACGCTGACTGAAGACGCGGGTCAGCGCCGCGGCCGAGCCATAGCCGACGGCCGTGGCCACCTCGGCCACGCCCAGGCCTTCGCGCAGCAGCAGCCGGGCGCGGCGCAGGCGCCAGTCCAGCAGATAGTCGCCCGGAGGCTGGCCGACGACGCTGGCGAAGCGCTCGGCCAGCGCGGTGCGCGACAGGCCGCCCAGCCGGGCCAGTTCCGCCAGGGACCAGGCATGCTCCGGCTGGCGGTGGATCGCATCGAGCACCGGGCGCAGTGCGGGATCGCTCAGTCCGGCCAGCAGGCTGCCGCTGCTGCCGCGCATCCTGTCGAGCTGATGGCGCAGCCATTGCAGCAGCAGCACCTCCACCAGCCGCGACAGCATCGGCGCGTGCGCGCAGCCCTGGCCTTCCACTTCCTCGACGATGAGGGCCAGCGTGGCGCCCATCGGGGCGGGCAGATCGCGCCGCGCCAGCACCAGCCGGGGCGGCAGCGCATCGAGCAGCGGATTCAGTCCGGATTCGCCGAAATCCACAGGTACGTCGAAGACCTGCATCGGTGGGTCGCTCATCGGCATCAGCCGGTGGCGTGCGGGGGCCGGCAGCCAGACCAGCGCCGGCTGCAGCCACTGCTCGCGCGGCAGGCGCCGGGCATCCTCGCCATCACCCTCGATCTGCACCGGGCCGCGCAGCAGCAGGTGCAGACGGCCCGAACCGGTCAGGACCTGGGGCCCGCAGGACAGGTCCAGGGCCGTCAGCGGCCCGGCACGCAGCGGAAAACACGGCAGAAGGGCTGCCAGACGGTCATTCTGAGCCATTTTTTCTGGGGCTGAAGCCTGAACCAGAATCAAGAAAATGGCTGAATTATTGATCAATCGTCCATGAGGGGTGCCGAGGGTGGTCAGCGCCCGGTGGCCGCCTCGAAGGCGAGCAGCTGGCGCTTGCGCTCGATGCCGCCGGCATAGCCGGTCAAGGCGCCGTCATGTCCGACCAGCCGGTGGCAAGGCACCAGGATGGACAGCGGATTGCGTCCGGTGGCGGCACCGACTGCCCGTGCCGCACCTGGGCGCCCGACCGCCGCGGCCAGCTCGCCATAGCTGCAGGTGCGGCCATGCGGGATGCGGCCCAGCGCCTGCCAGATGCGCTGCTGGAAGGCGCTGCCTTCGGGCGCCAGCGGCAGGTCGAAGTCGATCCGCCGGCCGGCATGCCAGTCGCGCAGCTGGGTGGCTGCCTCACGCAGCAGCGGGTGCTCATCGTCGCGCTGCCAGTCGGCCTGCGGTCCGTCGAAATGGCGCTGGCCGACGAACCAGGCGCCGGCCAGCGCGGCCCGGTCGTCCCGGCCTCGAGCCGCCAGGATCATCGTGCCGAGCGGGGTGTCCAGTTCGGTCCAGAACAGGGGAGGAAGTGCGGTCGCCATGGGGTTGCTACAGACAGATCGAAACGTCGGAAAGGCAGAGGGGCGACGGCATCTTATCCACAGCATGGCCGCCTGTCGTCAGCGACTGCAGTGCGGTGTTCGCGGGGAGAAGATCAGCGGAGCGGTGAAGTTATTCACAGGCTTGTCCACAAATTTATCCACAGGCTGCTGCAAGAACGTGATCCAGAAGCCATCAGATCATCCATGCTATGCACAGCTTCTCTTCAGGTCATGCACAGACTTGTCCAATCCAACCAGATGAATCATGACAAGCCATTGATTTCATTTAATAAAAAATATGACGTGCTGAGTCTGATGATCAACTTGTCCACAGGAACTATCATGCTTGTGCACAGGATCATCAGAGTTATGCACAAGCTTGTCCACAGAATGAGCTCACGGGGGCAGCCGCACGACCTGCTGTTTTTTTCGACTTATCCACAGTTCGGATCGGCTCAGCGCTGACGCTGGCGGCGACATTTCCACAGGGCGAAGATTTCCACAGTGCCGGCCAGCGCCGCGGCGCCGAGAATCAACAGAGGATGGGTCAGCACGCGCATCGTGAGAGGCAGGCGGGCACGGGTCATGGCGGGCTCCTGGGCGGGTGGGCAAAGGCGCGATCGTGGCGGGCGCCGATGTCAGCGCCGTGACGTGGGCGAGCTGTCGCGGTTCTGTCATTTCCGGTTGCTAGCCTGTCTGACCCGAAGGCGATACAAGAAGCTGCACGAACGAGCAGCACGGAAAGGGCGGAGTGACGGCAGCAGATCAGGTCCATCGGCAGGCGGCACGCCTTGAACTGGCGGCGCTGGTCGAGCTGGAGCGGCTGATGGCCGAGGCCGGCCCCTGGGTTCGGGTTCGCACCGCCTGCGAGGTCGAGGTGGCGGGGCGCCGGTTTCCGGTGCCGGTGGTGACGATGGGCAGCGAGGACCCGCAGGCGCCGGCGGTCGGCCTGTTCGGCGGCGTGCATGGCCTGGAGCGCATCGGTGCCGAGGTGGTGCTGGCCTATCTGCGCACCCTGGTGAGCCGTCTGCCCTGGGACCGGGTGCAGCAGCGTCAGCTGGAGTCGCTCAGGCTGGTCTTCATGCCGCTGGTCAATCCGGGCGGGCTGTGGCTGGGCACACGCGCCAATCCGCAGGGCGTCGACCTGATGCGCAATGCGCCGCAGGATGCCGTCGGCCGCGTTCCCTTCCTGGTGGGCGGCCAGCGCCTGAGTGCGGCCTTGCCCTGGTACCGCGGTCCGGCCGACGCGCCGATGCAGGCCGAGAGCCAGGCGCTGTGCGAGGTGGTCGAGCAGGAGCTGCTCGGCCGGCCCTTCAGCCTGGCGGTGGACTGCCATTCCGGCTTCGGGCTGCATGACCGGATCTGGTTTCCGTACGCCTGCCGCCGCGAGCCGATCGGGTGGCTGCCGGAGCTGCACGCGCTGAAGGCGCTGCTCGACGCCAGCCAGGTGCATCACCCCTATGTCTTCGAGCCGCAGAGCCGGCTCTATCTCGCGCACGGGGACCTGTGGGACCACCTGAGCCTGAGCGCGCAGGCGCGCGATGCCCGAGCGGTCTTTCTGTCGCTGACGCTGGAGATGGGCTCCTGGCTGTGGGTGCGCAAGAACCCGCGCCAGCTCTTCTCGCGCGACGGCCTGTTCAATCCATTGATCGCGCATCGGCAGCAGCGGGTGCTGCGGCGGCACATCGGCTGGCTGGATTTCCTGACCCGAGCGGCCAGCGGTCATGCGCTGTGGCTGCCGCAGGGCGCCGAGCGCGAGCGCTGTCGCCGCGCGGCGCTGGCCCACTGGTATCCGGAGCATGAAGCCCGAGCATGAGGCGATCGATGATGGACCTGAGCGAGATGACGTCACGCCGGCCTGATGAGCGGGTGCCGGCCGGTGCATCGGTGGCCGGCGCGGGCACGGAGCCGGTCTGCGTGCTGCTGCGCGGGCTGGGCCGCGATGCGCGCCACTGGGGCGATTTCCCGGCGCGGCTGTCGCGGGCCTGGCCGGGCGAGCGGCCGCTGCTGCTGCGGCCCGACCTGCCCGGCAACGGCCGCGCGCATCTGCAGACCAGCGCGAGCCGGGTCGAGGACATGGTCGAGCCGCTGCGCGAGCAGGTCCGCGCGCAGCTGGGCGCGGCGGGCCTGAGCGGTCGGCCGCTGCATCTGCTGGCGATGTCGCTGGGCGCGATGGTGGCCATCGCCTGGGCACAGCGCCATCCCGACGAACTGGCCGGCATGGTGCTGATCAACACCAGCGTGCGGCCGCTCAATCCCTTCTGGCAGCGCCTGCAGCCGCGCGCCTGGCCGGTGCTGCTGCGCAGCCAGCTTGGCCTGATGTCGCTGCCCGAGCGCGAGGCAGCCATCCTGGCGCTGACCAGCCGCATCGCGGCCGATTCGCCCGGCGTGAAGGCGCTGCTGGACGACTGGGTCGGCTGGCAGCAGGCCTGGCCGGTGCGCCACAGCAACGCGCTGCGCCAGCTGCTGGCCGCGGCGCGCTTTCATGCGCCGGAGCAGGCGCCGCCGGTGCCGCTGCTGCTGCTGGCCGGCGCGGGCGACCGGCTGGTCGATCCCGTCTGCAGCCGCCGGCTGGCCCGGGCCTGGCAGGTGCCGCTGCTCGAGCACCCTCAGGCCGGGCACGACCTGCCGCTGGACGATCCGGACTGGGTGGCTCAGCAGGCGAGCCTCTTTTTCCGGTCACGGGCCGATTCGTTTCATGATGTTTCCGCTTGCCCGCCGGATCGCATCAGGGTTGCTTCTCTTGTTCTCCGAGAAGGTTCAGATCGGGATCTTCATGCCGAAAGAAGCCAGACCTGATCTGGAAAATTGTCGATCTGTCGCCTGCCTGTCGATCTGAAGCTGCCCCGCAAATCTTTGAAGATTTTCTGCCACTGGCATTTTCTGCCGAACTTCCGTCGGCTGCGCCAGCAGGGCGCCTGGGTGGTGCAGTCGGTGGTGGAGCGCTCGCCGCCGGCCAGCGTCTGCCCGACTGCAGCAACCGGGACGTGGCGCCGACCCTGTTGGCGCTGATGGACATCGCCATTCCCGCCGTGATGCCGAGCCGGGTGCTCGGCGTGACTGAGCGGCCCCGTCTCAGAGCCCCTTCAGCGCCGCCACGCCGGCGGCGGGAAAGTCGGTGAAGACGCCGTCGATGCCGAGCTTCATGTAGTACTGCATCTCGGCCTTCGGGTCGGCGAAGCCGTAGCCGCTGGCGTCGTCGCGGAAGGTCCAGGTGTGCACCATCAGGCCCTTGGCGTGTGCCATCTCGATCACGCCGGTGCTGCCGTCGACGCGGCGGTCGTTGATCGTGATCTTGCCGTCGCCGTTGTGATCGACCTGGTCGTTGACCGTCTTGACCAGATAGGGCTTCCACGGGCCGACCGCGTCGGCGTAGGTCTTGACGAAATCCAGACCCGTGCTGGTCAGCAGGTCGGAGAACAGCCGCGTGTCGCCCGACACCACGAAGTCGTAGGGCTGGCGGTAGGGCGCCACCAGCGACATCGAGCCGTCGTCCTTGACATCGTCGGCGTCGATCAGCTGCACCAGGCGAATGTTTGTCTTGGTGTTCAGGTACTGCAGGTTCGAGACCTCGAAGGACTGGATGAAGACCGGTGCCGTCGCGGTGTTGCCGTAGATCGGGTGCAGCGTGGCGACCAGCTTGTCTTCGAAGACATTGGCGCCGAACAGGCCCTTGTGGAAGGTCGAGTGCTTGATCTCCGGATAGATGCCGACGCTGCGGCCGACCTTGGCGCCTTCGGTCTGCGCCAGCGCGATCACCTCGGCCAGCGTCGGGATCTCGTAGAGACCGTCATAGGCCGTGGAGCGGCCGGCGCGCGACTGCTTCGCGCGCAGCGTCTTGATCTCGGCCAGCGTGAAGTCGCTGGCGAAGTAGGCGGTGGTCGAGACGCCGTCGACCAGCTTCGTGGTCTTGCGGCTGGCGTCGAACCGGGTCGCGACGTCGGTGGTGTCGTCGAGCATCGGCTCGTGGCGGGCGATCATCACGCCGTCCTTGGTGAGCACCAGGTCGGGCTCGATGAAGTCGGCGCCGCGCGCGATCGCGCGCTCGTAGGCCGCCAGCGTGTGCTCGGGCAGCTCGCCGCTGGCGCCGCGGTGGCCGATGACCAGCGGGGCCGCGCCGCTCAGGGTCTTGTAGGGTGCGGCGGCGGGCGCCGGGGCGGTGTCGTCGTCGCCGCCGCCGCAGGCCTGCAGCAGCGAGAGGGTGGCGGCAGTCACCAGGATGCGCATGCGCATGAGGGGTCTCCGTGCGTGTCGATGTCGACGGAGATTCTGTAAAGCGGGGGTGACAGCGCGGTGAAGCGGCCGTGTCAGTCGCTCACAGCGGCAGCGGCCGGTCCGCGATGATGCTCTTCATCACCAGGGTGGACGACAGGCGCAGCACGCCCGGCAGCCGCGAGAGCTCGCGGTCGTACAGCATCTGGAAGGCGCCGAGGTCGCGGGTCACGACGTGGAGCATGAAGTCGGGATCGCCGAACAGGCGCTCGGCGCGGATCACCGCCTGCACGCCCAGCACCGCCTCCTCGAAGGCCTGCACGCGCTCGCCGCTGGTGTCGCGCAGCGAGACGAAGACGATCGCCGAGAACTGCAGCCCGACCGCCGCCGCGGCGATCTTCGGCGCGTAGCCGGTGATGACGCCGCCGGCCTCCAGCGCACGCAGCCGGCGGTGGCAGGGCGACAGGCTCAGGCCCACCTTCTGCGCCAGGTCGGTGATGGAAATGCGCCCATCCTGCTGCAGCTCGGCAAGAATCTTCCGGTCAATGGCATCCATGTGGAAAATTCTACTCAGGATGCGTGTCTCGGCAGGAAAGATCGGCAGCACTTTCCCGGCCGGAATTCCTACGATTCCTGACCAGGATGAAAGGAAACCACGATGTCCGCCGCTCTGCTGCTCGCGTTCTGGGCCGTGTCGATCTCGCTGGTGCTGGTGCCCGGCGCCGACTGGGCCTACGCGATCGCCGCCGGCCTGCGCGAGCGCGCCATCGCGCCGGCGATCGCCGGCATGCTGCTGGGCTATCTGGCGATCACGCTGGTGGTGGCGGCCGGGGTCGGCGCGCTGGTGACCCGGCACCCGGAGCTGCTGACGCTGATGAGCCTGGCCGGCGCGGCCTATCTGCTGTGGCTGGGCGCGCAGGTCATCCGCCATCCGGCGGTGCCCGAGGCGGGGCAGGGCGCGGCGGGGCGGGCGCAGGACTGGGTGCGGCGCGGCTTCTTCGTCAGCGGCATGAACCCGAAGGCGCTGTTGCTGATGCTGGCGCTGCTGCCGCAGTTCACCCGCGCCCAGGCGCCGTGGGCGGTGGAGCTGCAGATCGGCGCGCTGGGGCTGGTGCAGATGATCAACTGCGCGGTGGTCTATTCGCTGGTGGCGGTGGCCTCGCGGTGGGTGCTGCGCAGCCGGCCGGCGGCCGCACGCCGGGTCAGCCGCCTGTCGGGCGTGGCGATGATCGCGGTGGCGCTGCTGCTGCTGGCCGAGCAGCTGGCACGGCACGCCTTCGGGTAGATCCGCGGTCTTCAGTGCGCAAGATCCAGCGTGTAGCGGCACTTGTCCCGCCGGGTCGCGCCCAGCCGGTCATAGAAGCGGATGGCCTGCGTGTTCCAGACCGGGGTCTGCCACTGCATCTGCCGGCAGCCCTGGGCGCGGGCCTGGGCGGCCACCGCGGCCAGCAGTTCCGCGCCCAGGCCCCGGCCGCGCGCGGCGGGCACCAGGTACAGACAGTCCAGATGCAGGAACGGCGCGCCGGCCAGCGTGGAGAAGTCCAGCGTGGCGCTGGCGTAGCCCGCCGGCGTGCTGTCCAGCTGGCCCAGCCACATCTGCAGCCGGCCGGCCTCCAGCGCCCGGGCCAGCCGATCGGCGTGGCCTTCGGTGCGGTGCGGGATGCGCTCGTGCTCCGCGTGCGCTGCGCAGAGCTGTGCCAGCACCGGCGCGTCGGCCGCATCGGCCGGGCGCAACCGCCACGCTGCGGGCGACGGGCGCCGCGTCAGCATGCGCACTCGATGGCGGGCCGGGCGGCCGGCATCCGGCCCGGCTCGGGGCCGGTGGCCACCGGCTGGCCGTCGCGGATCCAGAAATCCAGCCCGCCCAGCATTTCCTTGACCTGGAAACCCAGCCGCGCCAGCTTGTAGGCGCCCTTGGTGGAGCCGTTGCAGCCGATGCCGTCGCAGTAGGTCACATAGACCTTGCTGCGGTCGAGCTGCGCGGTGCTCTGCGCGTCCATGGTGCGGTGCGGGAAGCTGACCGCGCCGGGCACATGGCCTGCGGCGTAGTGCGCAGCCGAGCGGGTGTCGATGACGACGATGGCCTCGATGCCGTTGCGCAGGTCTTCGGCCACGTCCCAGGCATCGGCGTGGTAGCTGAGCTTGGCGGCCATGTAGTCGCACGACTGCTCGGGCGTGGGTGCCGGAAAGGCCAGCACATGGGAGACGACAGCGGCGGGCGTGGCGGGCAATGACATCGTGGGCCTCTCGGGTCAGCAGCTTGCTTGGGATGGATGCAGCCAGTGTGCGCCGTCATGGTCTTATCGATAATTCCAATCTGTTGCAGTTGATGAGACCCATTTTCCTGGGAGACTGTCCGCCATGAAGCCGCGCCTGCTGCTGCAGCTGTTCGAAGGCCAGACCGGTCACGGCCGGCGCGAGCGCCTGTGCGCGGCGTTGCGCGAGGCGGTGCGCAGCGGTCAGACCCGGCTGGGCGAGCGCCTGCCCAGCAGCCGCGATCTGGCGCAGGACCTGGGCCTGTCGCGCGTGACGGTGGAGGCCGCCTACGGCCAGCTCGAGGCCGAGGGCTATCTGTGTCGCCAGGTCGGCCGGGGCAGCTTCATCGCCATCGACATGGGCGCGGCGGCCACGCGGGCCACCGTGCGCGCGGCGATGGCGCGGGCGGTGCCGGAAGGCACCGCGCTGCTGTCACGGCGCGGCCAGCGCATGGTGGGCACCGGCGGCTGCGCCGAGCCGGACCGGCCGCGTGCCTTCGTGGCCGGCAGCCCGGACCTGCAGGCCTTTCCCACCGACCTGTGGCGCCAGCTCATGCAGCGGCGGCTGCGCCGCGACGCGGCGGCGCTGATGTTCTACGGCGACCCGCAAGGCCTGCCGGCGCTGCGCGAGGCCATCGCGCGCTACCTCGCGCAGTCGCGCGGCGTGCGCTGCACCGCGGCCCAGGTGCTGGTGCTGACCAGTTCGCAGCAGGCACTGCAGCTGCTGGCGTCCACGCTGCTGGACGAGGGCGACGCGGTGTGGATGGAGGATCCCGGCTACCCCGGCGCTCGCACCGCCTTTGCCGCCGCCGGCGCCCGGCTGGTGGACATGGCGCTGGACGAGCACGGCGCCACGCTGGACCCGTCGCGTCCCCGTCCGTGCCTGGTCTACCTGACGCCCTCGCACCAGTTCCCCACCGGGCGGGCCCTGTCGCTGGAGCGGCGGCTGGCCTTCATCGCCCACGCCCGCACCAGCAGCGCCTGGCTGATCGAGGACGACTACGACAGCGAATTTCTCTATGACCACCTGCCCATGCCCGCGCTGCAGGGGCTGGACGAGCAGGGGCGGGTGATCTACATCGGCACCTTCTCCAAGTCGCTGTTCCCGTCGGTGCGGCTGGCCTACATGGTGCTGCCCGAGGCGCTGGTGGCGCCCCTGGTGACGGCGCGCACCATTTGCGACGGCCACCCTTCGCAGCCGATGCAGGCGGTGGCGGCGGACTTCATGGACCAGGGCCACTTCGCGGCCCACCTGCGGCTGATGCGCCAGCTCTACCGCGGCCGGCGCGACGCGCTGCTGCAGGCCCTGCACACCCGTCTGCCCTGGGCCGAGCCGCTCGACAGCCGCGGCGGCCTGCAGATGGCGGTGCGCCTGCCGCCGGGCAGCGAAGAGCGCCTGACGCGCGCCGCCGCGCAGCAGGGCATCGCCACGCCCAGCCTCGGGGATCTCTATCACGCGGCCCCGCGTACCGAGGGCTGGCGTCTGGGCTTCGCGGCGCTGACGCCCCAGGCCATCGAGGGCGCGGTCGCGGCCCTGGCGGCCCTGCCTGTCCAGGATGGCCGCGACGCCTGAGCTGAGTCCGGCGCCGCCTGCCGCCTACTTGTAGGTCCCCAGCAGCAGGCTGGTCTCGGTCGTCGAGATGCCGTCGAGCAGCCGCACCGTGTTGAGCACTTGGTCGAATGCCTGCAGGCTGTCGGTGCGCAGCTCGGCGATCAGGTCCCAGCGGCCGTTGGTGGTGTGCAGCGCCACGACGTTGGGGTGGCCGGTCAGCGCGTGGCGGACCTCGGCGGCGCGGTTGCCCTCCACCGCGATGCTCATGACCGCGCGGATGGCGTGGCGCTCGACGTCCGGGCGCAGCTGCACGGTGTAGCCGACGATCGTGCCCTCGCGCTCCAGCCGCGCGATGCGGTTCTGCACCGTCGCGCGGGTCACGCCCAGCGCCCGCGCCAGCGCCACCACCGGCGTGCGTGCGTCGCGGCGCAGCAGCGCGATCAGCTTCAGGTCGGTCTCGTCGAGGCTCGTCGATGAACGGCTCATGTTGCGCGGTGCGGTGATCTGAATGCTCGATTTTGCGAGCACTTCGATCGGTCTGTGGGCTTCTTTCTGGCAGAGGGCGCCGGAAGAATCTCAGGCATCCCACAACCTTTCCGGCAGGGGAGCCCCCCATGACCCGCTTCATCGACGTGGCCACGATGGCCGATCTGGTGGCCGAATGCGGCCTCGAGACCTTTCTGGGCGATCTGGCTGACGCCATCGCCGCCGACTTCGTGCGCTGGCCCGAGTTCGACAAGTCCGCCCGCGTGGCCAGCCATTCCGAGGTCGGCGTGATCGAGCTGATGCCGGCGGCCGACCGCCAGCGCTACGCCTTCAAGTACGTCAACGGCCACCCGGCCAACACCCGGCGCGGCCTCTACACCGTGATGGCCTTCGGCGTGCTGGCCGATGTCGAGACCGGCTGGCCGGTGCTGCTGTCGGAGCTGACGCTGGCCACCGCGCTGCGCACCGCCGCGACCTCGCTGATGGCCGCGCGTGCGCTGGCGCGGCCGGACGCGCGGCGGCTGGCGCTGATCGGCAACGGCGCGCAGGCCGAGTTCCAGGCGCTGGCCTTCCACGCCCACCTGGGCATCAAGGAGATCGTCGCCTTCGACGTCGACCCGGCCGCGACCGACAAGCTGATGCGCAACCTCGCACAGGCCGCACCCCGCCTGCGGGTGCGCCGCGCCGCCAGCACGCATGAGGCGGTGCGCGGCGCCGATATCGTCACGACGATCACCGCCGACAAGACCCGCGCCACCATCCTGACGCCGGACATGATCGAGCCAGGCATGCACCTCAACGCCGTTGGCGGCGACTGCCCCGGCAAGACCGAGCTGCATGCCGACGTGCTGTGGGGAGCGCGGGTCTTCGTCGAATACGAGCCGCAGACCCGCATCGAGGGCGACATCCAGCAGCTGCCGGCCGACTTTCCCGTCGTGGACCTGTGGCGGGTGCTGGCCGGCCAGGTCGAGGGCCGCCAGCGGGCGGAGCAGGTGACGGTCTTCGATTCGGTCGGCTTCGCGCTGGAGGACTTCTCGACGCTGCGGCTGGTGGCCGCCCGGGCCGAGGCGCTCGGCCTGGGCGAGACGATCGAGCTGGTGCCCTCGGCCGACGATCCGAAGGACCTGTTCCGCCACACCCGCCGGGGTCGCGCTCGCCGGGCGCTGCGCCGCGCGGCCTGAGCGGGGAGCGATTCGCATGGAGGCCCTGATGCACGCCCCCCGTCTGCCTGCCTCGGTGCAGGCCCCAGCCGCCGTGGTGATGGTGCGACCGCACCGATTCCACCCCAATCCCGAGACCGCGGCCGACAACGCCTTCCAGAGCGGCGCGTGTGGCGCGTCGGCCGAGACTGCCCGCATTGCCCGCCAGGCCCGCGACGAGTTCGACGCGGCGGTGCACCGGCTGGAGTCGGCCGGCGTCACCGTGCACCGCTTCGACGACGACGGCCGCCACGACACGCCCGACGCGGTCTTCCCGAACAACTGGTTCTCCACCCATGCCGGCGGCCGGGTGGCGCTCTATCCGATGTGTTCGCCCAACCGACGCCGCGAGCGCCGCGCCGACATCATCGAGTGGCTCAAGCGCTACTACCGCGTCAGCGACGTGGTCGATTACAGCGGCCACGAGCCCGATGACCGCTTCCTGGAAGGGACGGGCGCGATGGTGCTGGACCAGGTCGGCCGCCTGGCCTGGGTGGCGCGCTCGCGGCGGGCCGATCCGGTGCTGCTCGAGCGCTTCTGCGCCCAGTTCGGCTACGAGCCGGTGCTCTTCGACACCGCCGACGCCGACGGCCGGCCGGTCTATCACACCAACGTGCTGATGTGCATCGCCACCGACTTCGTGCTGGTGGGCGCCGACCTGATCGCCTCGCCGGGGCAGCGCGCCGAGGTGCTGCGCCGGCTGCACGACAGCGGCCGCGACATCATCACGCTGAGCGAGGCACAGATCCGCGAGTTCGCCGGCAATGCGCTGGAGCTGTCCACCCGCGAGGGCGGGCGCCGGCTGGCGCTGTCGGCGCGGGCGGCTGCGGCGCTGACCCCGGCGCAGCGCCAGCGCATCGAGCGCAGCGCGCCGCTGCTGCCGCTGGCGGTGCCGACGATCGAGCGCGCCGGCGGCTCGGTGCGCTGCATGCTCGCCGGCATTCACCTGGCGCCGCGTCCGTCGGGCGCCTGAGCGGCGTGCCGGGCCTGCCCGCGGCATCATGCGCGGGAATCTGCCGAGGTCCGCCGATGAATGCTCCCGCCGCCCCGATCGATCTGCTGCTGTCGCGACTGCTGGCGCTGGCACGCGACGAGCGCCAGCCGCCGTGCGGCTGCATCCGCGCGGTGCAGGGCCATGCGATCAGGTCGGCTGAGCTGGGCGGGCCGCTGCTGGTGCTGCCGCTGGTCGGGCACAAGCGGCTGCGCGACGGCGAACTGCGGCTGGCTGTCGGCTCCGGCGAGCTGCTGCTGGTGCCGGGCGCGCGTCAGATCGACATGGAGAACCTGCCCGATGCTGCCGCGGGTGAATACATCGCCATCGGCCTGGTGGTGCCAGAGCCGGTGCGCGAGGCCGCACGCCGGCTCTGGCGCGCGCCGCCGCCGGGGCAGCCCGGCGTGTCGGCGGTGCTGACGCTGGGCACGCACCCGGAGCTGGCCGAAGGCTGGCTGCAGTGGGCGCTGGCCGTCGAGCAGCGCCGCACGCTGCAGGCCGATCATGCGCTGCTCGGGCTGGTGCTGAGGCTGTGCGAGCTGGGCCACGCCGGCCTGCTCGCGCCGGTCGAGCTGCGGCTGGCCGCACGCATCCACGCGATGGTCGCCGAGCGCCCGGCGCGGGACTGGAGCTCCGACGACATCGAGCGCGCCACCCATCTGAGCGGCGCGACGCTGCGCCGGCGCCTGGCCGACGAGGGCACCAGCCTGCGCCGGGTGCTGGTCGAGGCGCGGCTGGCCTGCGCGCTGCAGCTGCTCTACACCACGCGGCTGCCGGTCAAGACGGTGGCGCAGCGCGTGGGCTATCGCTCGGTGTCGAGCTTCGTGCGCCGCTTCGGCGAGCGCTACGGCGTCGAGCCCTCGCGCCTCGGCCTGGGCGTGCCGCTGCCCGAGCCGCTGGCGGCCTGAGCACCGGGCCTGAGCGTTTCGCGCACGACTCTGAGCGCTGCACGCACGTCGGCCCGCCTACGCTGTCGACATCGATGTGCCGACCCTCCCAGGAGAGATTCCGATGACGATCATGCCGAAGACGACGAAGAAGACCACAAGATTCCCGCTGCGCCGCGCCGTGGCCGCCGCGCTGCTGCCGCTGGTCGCGCTGGGCGCGACGCTGGCCCCGCTGGCCGAGGCGCAGGCCGCGCCGCCCGCGCAGCAGCGCAGCCAGGTGCCGGGCTACTACCGCGCCGCCTTCGGCGACTTCGAGGTCACCGCGCTGTTCGATGGCGTCGTGCCGCTGGCGCCGGGGCTGCTCAAGGG
This sequence comes from Sphaerotilus natans, assembly GCF_900156335.1. Classification (GTDB taxonomy): domain Bacteria; phylum Pseudomonadota; class Gammaproteobacteria; order Burkholderiales; family Burkholderiaceae_C; genus Sphaerotilus; species Sphaerotilus natans. The sequence goes on along the minus strand of NZ_FTMZ01000009.1, from coordinate 79,486 downwards.
CCTGGCCGCCGACGAGATCCAGACGCTGCTGGCGCGCATGTTCCTGGAGAGCACGCCGGGCGTGCAGACCGCGGTCAACGCCTTCCTGATCCACACCGGGCAGAAGCTGGTGCTGGTCGATGCGGGTGCCGCGTCGTGCTTCGGCCCGACGCTGGGCCGCATCCAGGACAACCTGAAGGCCGCCGGCTACCGGCCCGAGCAGGTCGACACGGTGCTGCTGACCCACATGCACGCCGACCACCTCTGCGGCCTACGCGACGCGCAGGGCCGTGCGGCCTTCCCGAACGCGACCGTGCGGGTGGCTGAACGCGATGCCGGTTTCTGGCTCGACGAGAAGATCGCCGCCGGTGCGCCCAAGGAGATGCAGGGCTTCTTCCGGATGGCGAGCGAGGCGGTGGCGCCTTACCGCGAGGCCGGCCGGCTGTCGACCTTCGCGCCGGGCGAGGTGCTGCTGCCCGGCGTCACCGCGATGGCGACGAACGGCCACACGCCCGGCCACAGCTCCTTCCTGGTCGAGTCGCAGGGGCGCCGGCTGCTGGTCTGGGGTGATCTGGTGCACTCGCATGCGGTGCAGTTCGCACGGCCGGCGGTCAGCATCGAGTTCGACACCGATCCGGCGCAGGCGATCGCGACCCGGCGCAAGGTGTTCGAGCAGGCGGTGCGCGAGGGCTGGTCGATCGCCGGCGCGCACCTGCCCTTCCCCGGCCTGGGCCGGGTCGGCCGCGAGGGCGAGGCCTACCGCTGGGTGCCGGCCGAGTACGGTCCGCTGCCGGCCGCGACGGCGCCGTCGTCGCGCTGATCTGCCGGCTCGCCCAGCGTCAACGTCACCGCCAGACCGCAGCCGTAGGGCGAGGGGCCCAGGCTCAGTCTGCCGCCGTGCGCACGCGCCACCAGGTCGGCCAGCATCAGGCCCAGGCCGGTGCGGCCCTCGTAGGCCTGGGTGTCGAGCGCCTGCTGCAGCGCCTGCAGCCGCGCCGGCTCGATGCCGGGTCCGTCGTCGATCAGACGCAGGCCGGCGTCGACCGACTCGACGCTGACCTGGCGCGCGCCGTGGCGCACCGCGTTGTCGAGCAGATTGGCCAGCGCGGCGGTGAGCAGGTCCGCATCGGCGTACAGGGGTTCGGCGCGTGTCGGTCCCTCCGTCGTGAAGGCCGGGGCAAAGTCCAGCCGCAGGCCCGGCATCGGGATGTCGGCCAGCAGCTCGGCGGCATCCACCGGCCGGCGCTCGATGTCCACCCCGGAGCGGAACAGCGTCAGCAGCGCGGTCACCACCCGCGCCAGCCGCGCGGCGGCCTCGCGGGTGCGCTGCAGGCGCTGGTGGGTGCCGCTCGCCTCCGGCGGGCATTCGCGCAGGGCCACCGCCAGCTGCGCGTCCATGCCGGCCAGCGGGGTGCGCAGCGCGTGGGCCGCATGCGCGACCACCGCGCGCTCCTGGCGGATGCGCTGCGCCAGGCGCCGGCCCAGCTCGTCGATCGCGTCGCGGATCGGCTGCAGCTCCACCCGCTCGGCCGGCGGCAGCGCGGTGCCGCTGTCCATCGGATCATGGTGCTGCACCTGCGCCGAGAGCTGGTCGAGCGGCAGCAGCTCGCGCCGGGCGCGCCGGCGCAGCGCGGTCGCGCCGCCGACGCCGACCAGCAGCGCCGCCACCAGCGTGCCCAGCGTGACATCGCCCAGCGCCTCCAGCCGCTCCTCGCGCGACTGGGCGACATAGAGAATGCGCCCCTCGCGGCCGAGCGCCAGGCCATAGACCCGCCAGCCCTCGGGCGAATGGCTCAGGCCTTCGCGGTGGCGCGGCAGCAGCGGCTCGGTCGGCGCCCGCGACGAGCGGATCACCACATGCTCGCCCCGGTCGACCACCTGCCAGGAGAAGCGGCTGCTGCCCGGCGCCAGCGAGACGGTGGCCGCGGCCTGCCGCAGCACCGCGTCCTGGGTGGCCGCATCCGGCAGCAGGCCGGAGATCAGCCCGGCCGAGGCGATCAGCGCGTCATCGAGCAGCTCGTCGACCTCGTGCTCGACCACCAGCCAGACCGCCAGCGCCGCCAGCAGGCCCCAGGTGACGGCGATCCACAGCAGCGCCGACGACAGCCGGGCACCGATCGACTGCACTGCGGCGGCGGTGCGGCTCATGCCGTCGCCAGCCGGTAGCCCATGCCGCGCACCGTCTCGATCAGCTCGCGGCCGAGCTTGCGCCGCAGCGCCGAGATGTGCACCTCCAGCGCATTGCTGACGACCTCGGCATCGTTGCCCAGCACCAGCGCGTCCAGATCGGTCTTCGAGACGATGCGCCCGGCGCGCAGCACCAGCGCCTCCAGCACCGCCCATTCGCGCGCGGTCAGCTCGACGCGCCGGCCCTCGAGCCGGGCGGTGCGCCCGCTCAGCTCGATCTCGACCGCGCCGATGCGCCGCACGTCGCTGGCGCTGCCGGCCGAGCGGCGGCAGACCGCACGCAGCCGCGCGGCCATTTCCTCCGGCTCGAAGGGCTTGACCAGGTAGTCGTCGGCACCGGCGTCCAGGCCGTTGATGCGGTCGCCGAGCCGGTCGCGCGCGGTCAGCATCAGGATCGGCGTGCTCAGGCCGCGCCGGCGCAGCGTGCGCACCCAGTCGATGCCGGAGCCGTCGGGCAGCTGCCAGTCGACCAGCAGCGCGTCATAGGGCTCGCCGGCCATCAGCATGGCGTCGCCGAGGCGCTGGAACCAGTCGACGCCGTGGCCTTCCACCCGCAGGAAATCGCGCAGGCCTTCGCCGAGGATGGGGTCGTCTTCAAGAAGGAGCAGTCTCATGACGCGCGACGCTAGCATTTCCGCCCCCGCTGCGGGGCGATGTCCCGGCGGGCGGCTGCACCTTCACGCAGGTTCAGGCTGGCTTCATCGGTGCTCGGCGCAATCGGGCGCCCTGGACATGTCGACTGCATGAATCTTTCCGCCTTCTTCGCTCTTCCCGCCCCGGTGCGGCTGCCGCCGTCCTGGCGCCGATCGTGGTCGGCGGAAGGGCTGCTGCTGGCCATCAGCGTGTTCTTGCTCAGCGCCAACTCCGCCTTCTTCCGTCAGGCGCTGACCGGCCGCTCGCTCGGTGATCCGTCCTCCTGGGGCTGGGGTCTGACGCTGGCCGTGGCGCTGCTGGCGCTGAACTTCCTGGTGCTGGGCCTGATGTGCCACGGCCGGCTGCTCAAGCCGGTGGCGGCGCTTCTGATCCTGCTCGCCGCTGGCGGCTCCCACTTCATCGCGACCTTCGGCATCTATCTCGATCCGTCGATGCTGCGCAACGCGCTGCGCACCGATCCGGCCGAGGCCGGCGAGCTGATCGGCCTGGCGCTGCTGGCCAGCCTGCTGTTCAAGGGCGTGCTGCCCGCGGCGCTGATGTGGCGGGTGCCGCTGCGCCGGCTGCCGTTCTGGCGCGCGCAGGGCCGGCGTGCGCTGTGGCTGCTGGGCGCGCTGCTGCTGCTGGTGGCGGCGATCCTGGTCGAGTTCCGGCCGCTGTCGTCGATGATGCGCAACCAGCGTGATCTGCGCTATCTGGTCACGCCGGCCAATCTGGTCTGGTCGACCGGCAGCGTCGTCGCCGCCGACCTCAAGGGCGCGGCCAAGCCGCGCCAGGCGATCGGTCTGGACGCCGCGCCGGGGCCGCGCATGAGCGCGCGCACCCGGCCGATGCGCGTCGTCCTGGTCGTCGGCGAGACGGCCCGCGCCGCCAACTGGGGTCTGAACGGCCACGCGCGCCAGACCACGCCGGAGCTGGCGGCCGTGCCCGGCCTGATCAACTTCCCGCAGGTGTCGAGCTGCGGCACCAACACCGAGGTCTCGGTGCCGTGCATGTTCGCGCCGGTGGGCCGACGCGACTACGACGAGGCGCGCATCCGCGGCAGCGAGTCGCTGCTGCATGTGCTCGCGCGGGCCGGCGTCGAGGTGCTGTGGCGCGACAACCAGTCCGGCTGCAAGGGCGTCTGCGACGGCCTGCCCAGCCAGGAGATGGTCCAGATCAACCCGCCGGGCCTGTGCGCCGACGGCCGCTGCCTCGACGAGGCGCTGCTGGCGGGCCTGGACGAGCGGCTGGCCCGCGCCCAGGGCAGCGGCCTCATCGTGCTGCACATGCTCGGCAACCACGGCCCGGCCTATTTCCGCCGCTACCCCGAGCGCTTCGCCCGCTTCCAGCCGGCCTGCCCGAGCGACGACCTGCGCCAGTGCGACAGCACCGCCATCGCCAACGCCTACGACAACGCGCTGCTCTACACCGACCATGTGCTGGCGACGCTGATCGTGCGGCTGAAGGCGCAGGCGCAGTCCGACCAGGTCGACACCGCGATGATCTATCTCTCCGACCACGGCGAGTCGCTGGGCGAGTCGAACCTCTATCTGCACGGCCTGCCCTGGGCGATCGCGCCGGAGGTGCAGAAGCGCGTGCCGATGGTGATGTGGTTCTCCGACGGCCTGGCGCGCCAGGAGCGGATCGATCTCGACTGCCTGCGCCGGCGCGCCGCGCAGCCGGCCGCGCATGACCATCTGTTCCACACGCTGCTGGGCCTGCTCGACGTGCGCACCGCGCTGCACGAGCCGGCGCTGGACCTGCTGGCCGGATGCCGCCGCTCGTGACGCCCACACCCATGGCCGTGCACCGGCGTGACCTGCAGATTCTGCTGGCGACGCTGCTGGCGGTGCTGGCCTGGGATGCCTCCGGGCTGGACCTGACGGTGATGCGCCTGCTGGGCGATGCCGGCGGCTTTCCGCTGCGCCAGGCCTGGTGGACCAGCACGCTGCTGCATGACGGCGGCCGCCGGCTCGGCTGGGTGCTGCTGGCGCTGCTGGCCGTCGATGCCTGGCGGCCGCTGCTGGCCGGGCCGTCGCGCGCCGAGCGCCGCCGCTGGCTGGCGGTCACGCTGGCCGCGGCGCTGCTGGTGCCGGGCCTCAAGCGCATCAGCACCACCAGCTGTCCCTGGGATCTGACTGAGTTCGGAGGTCAGGCGGCCGCACCGGTCCTGCATGTCTCGCACTGGGCATGGGGCGTGTTCGATGGCGGGGCCGGCCACTGCTTTCCGTCCGGCCACGCGGCCGGCGCCTTCTGCTTCCTGAGCGGCCATTTCCTGCTGCGTGCGCACCGGCCGCGGCTGGCGCGGGTCTGGCTGGCCGGCACGCTGCTGGCCGGGGCGCTGTTCGGGCTGGCGCAGACGCTGCGCGGCGCGCACTACCCCAGCCACACGCTGTGGAGCGCCTGGCTGTGCGCCGCGCTGTGCGTGGTGGCTCAGCGCAGCGCCACCGCCAGCGCGACCGACAGCACCAGCGGCGCGATCGCGTTGCCGAGCAGCACGATCGACGCCACCCGGTCAGGCTCCTGAGCGTAGCGTTCGGCGAACATGTAGTTCAGCACCGCCGGCGGCAGCGCGCCGTAGATCAGCAGCATCGCCTGCTCGCGCTCGGGCAGGCCGAAGGCCAGCGCGGCCAGCCAGGCGACGCCGGCACCGGCCAGCGGCCGCAGCAGTGCGCCGGCCAGACCGAAGCCGACCGCGGCGATGCGCGAGTCCGCCAGCCGCACGCCCAGTGCCAGCAGCATCAGCGGCACCGCGATGTCGCCGACCATGCGGATCGCGGTCATCAGCGGCGGCCACACGCCCAGGCCCGACAGGCTGACCGCCACGCCCGCAAAGGCCGCCAGCACCGAGGGCGAGCGCCAGGCGTCGACCAGCCGCGCGCGGTGATCCAGCAGCCAGACGCCGAAGGAGAAGTGCACCAGATTGGTCACCGCGAACATCACCACCGCCGGCGCCAGCGCCTCCGGGCCGAAGGCCAGCACCGCCAGCGGCAGGCCAAGGTTGCCGCTGTTGCAGAACATCATCGGTGGCACCAGCGTGCGCGGGTCGATGCCGCGCCAGCGCGCCACCGCCCAGCCCACGCCGCCGCTGCCGGCCAGCACCGCCAGCGTCGCACCCAGCAGCGGCAGATCGTCGGCTGGCCGGACCTCGCGCCCGGCCAGCGCGGCGAAGACCAGCGCCGGGGTGAAGACCTCCATGTTGAGCCGGTTGGCCTCGGCCAGGTCGGGTCGGTAGCGCCGGCCGACGAGATAGCCCAGCGCGGTGATCGCGAAGAGCGGGAACAGGATCGAGACGATGCGCATCAGCATGGCGCCACGATAGGCGCATCCCGCCGGCTCTGCCCGACCGGGTGTGCTGCCCGGACAACACTGGCCCCGGTGTCCGGGCGTGACGCATCACACGAATTCTCGTCCGGCACCTGATTTGCGGGGGGCATCTCGCCAGCCGCCTGACGCTCGGTTACTGATATGTCACGGACTGTTGCCGAAAATGCAAAAGCATCGGGCGTGAACGGGAGTTCGCGCGGCAACAGGATTTGGAGAAGATCGTGGAAGAACGACGACAGCGGCGCCCCGGGCGTCTGCCGATCCGCCTCGCGGCCCGCGCGGCGACCGCACTGGGGGGCCTGCTGCTGGCGGGCGCCCCAGCCGTCGCCCAGACCGGCACCACCTTTCTGATCGATGGCGTGCCCTACACCAGCGCGCCTTGCGCTGCCGAGTGGGGCACCTGCTATTTCCAGGGCACCCGCCGCATCGCCTACGGCATTCCGGGCAAGTGGCTCTACCGCTATGCCACCGGCAGCCAGGCCTGCTCCAGCCCGGCCTTCGGCAAGGATCCGGCCTTCGGCAAGAAGAAGTTCTGCTACGCCACCGCCTCGACGGTGCTGATTCCGCCGACCACGCCGTATCCGGCGCCGCTGACGCCCGCGCAGAAGCAGGCCGCCCGGCTGCTGAACCAGGCGACCTGGGGAGCGACCGCCAGCGAGATCGCCCGGGCCGCGACGATGACGCCGGCCGCCTGGATCGACGACCAGCTGGCCCGGCCGCTGAGCACGCCCAGCCACTTCGACTATGTGGCGATGAAGGGCCCGCTGGGCACCTCGGAGCACATCAACGCCTTCATGGAGAGCTTCTGGTCGCAGGCGGTGACCGGCCAGGACCAGCTGCGCCAGCGCATGACCACCGCGCTGGCCGAGATCTTCGTCACCAGCGCGGTCAACAGCGGCATCGACACCCAGCCGGCCGCGCATGCCGCCTACATCGACCTGCTGGCCCGGCACGCCTTCGGCAACTACCGCCAGCTGCTCGAGGCGGTGTCGCTCAGTCCGGCGATGGGCATCTACCTGTCGCACATGAACAATCAGAAGGAAGACGCCGCCACCGGCCGCCTGCCCGACGAGAACTATGCGCGCGAGGTGATGCAGCTCTTCAGCATCGGCCTGTGGCAGCTCAACCAGGACGGCTCGCGCCAGCTCGACGCCAGCGGCAACCCGATCCCGACCTACGGCATTCCCGAGGTCATGGGCATGGCCAAGGTCTTCACCGGCTGGACCTTCAACGGCGTGCGGGCCTGGAACGCGCCGATGATGAACAACCCGGCGATCACCTCGACCTCGGCCAAGGCGATCGTCAACGGGGTGGTGATCCCGGCCGGCACCGACGGGCCGACCTCGCTGAAGATCGCGCTCGACACGCTGGCCAACCATCCGAACGTCGCGCCCTTCATGAGCGAGCAGCTCATCAAGCGCTTCGTCACCAGCAATCCGAGCCGCGCCTACGTGGCCCGGGTCGCGGCGGTCTGGGCCAACAACGGCCGCGGCGTGCGCGGTGATCTGGCGGCGGTGCTGCGCGCCATCCTGCTCGACACCGAAGCCCGCAGCGACACCATGCTGGCCGATGCCCGCCACGGCAAGCTGCGCGAGCCGATGATCCGCTTCGGCCACTGGCTGCGCGCCTTCAATGCCCAGCCGAACGACGGCGTCTGGACGATCTGGAATCTGGAAGATCCGGTGACCAGCCTGGGCCAGAACCCGCAGCGCTCGCCCAGCGTCTTCAACTTCTTCCGGCCCGACTATGCGCCGCCGGGCCCGATCCTGAGCGCCGGCCTGACCGCGCCGGAGTTCCAGATCACCCACGAGACGACGCTGACCGGCTACAGCAACTTCATGTCCTACCTGGCCGAGCGCGGCTTCGGCGGCAAGATCCTGCCGAGCTACAGCCGCTACGAGGCGGTGGCCGACAACGCCGAGACGCTGCTGAGCCTGCTCGACCTGGAGCTGACCGCCGGGCAGATGAGCGCCTCGACCAAGGCGACCATCACCGAGGTGATGAACACCCTGCCGGTGACGCTGCCCAACGCCCGCCGGCTGCGGGTCTGGAAGGCGGTCTATCTGGTGATGACCTCGCCCGAGTACGTGGTGCAGCGCTGAACGCGCGACGGACAGGACCCTTCCCCATGAGCTACATCCACAAGCATCTGGCCCGCCGCGACTTCCTGCGCCGCACGGCCCTGGCGACGGCCTGGGCCGGCACGCCCTTCGCCGCCAACCTCGCCGTCATCGGTGCGGCGGCAGCGCAGACCGCCGGCGACCACAAGGCGCTGGTGTGCATCTTCCTGCACGGCGGCAACGACAACAGCAACACCATCGTGCCGGTCGAGTCGAGCGCCTACTCGCGCTACCTGAGCGCCCGCCCGGCGATCGCGCTGCCGCAGGCCACGCTGCTGCCGCTGACGCTGAGCGGCTTCACCGGGCCGCAGCTCGGCCTCAATCCGGCGCTGGCGCCGATCCGGCCGCTGTTCGATGCCGGCCGCTGCGCCATCGTCGCCAATGTCGGCACGCTGGCCTGGCCGACGACGCTGACCCAGTACAAGAACCGCACGGTGCAGACGCCGCTGGGCCTGTACTCGCACTCGGACCAGCAGTCCTCCTGGCAGACCGGTCTGCCGACGCGGGCCTCGACGACTGGCTGGCTCGGCCGGGTCGCCGACATGACCAGCAGCGCCTACAACGCCGGCGCGGGCGTGTCGATGTGCATGTCCCTGGCCGGCAACAACATCATGCAGGCCGGCGCCTCGGTGGTGCAGTACCAGGTCACCACCCAGGGCCCGGTGGTGATCGAGACGATGAGCCCCGGCCACTGGCGCCACGATCCGGCCATGGCGACGGCGATGAACAAGTTGCTGACCGAGCCGCGCAGCCACATGCTCGAGCAGGCCTACACCACCATCGGTGCGCGCTCGATCGCCACCGGCCAGCGCGCCAAGGAGGCGCTGGCGTCGGTGCCGGCCCTCGCGACCGTGTTTCCGGCCAACGGTCTGGCCGCGCAGCTGCGCATGGTCGCGCAGCTGATCGCCGCGCGCAGCGGCCTGGGCCACCGGCGCCAGATCTTCTTCGTCGCTCAGGGCGGCTACGACTTCCACGACAACCTGCTCGACAACCAGGCGCTGCGCCTGGGCGAGCTGGCCAGCGCGATGGCCGCCTTCCACGAGGCCACCGTCGAGCTGGGCGTGGCCTCGAACGTGACCACCTTCACCGCCTCGGACTTCGGCCGCGGCCTGCAGTCCAACGGCCGGGGCTCCGACCATGGCTGGGGCAGCCATCATTTCGTCATGGGCGGCGCGGTCAACGGCAACCGGCTCTACGGCCAGTGGCCGACGGTGGCGCTGGGCGGGCCGGAGGATGTCGGCCAGGGCCGGCTGCTGCCGACCACGCCGGTCGACCGCTATGCGGCGACGCTGGCGCGCTGGTTCGGCGCCTCGGCCTCCGACCTGACGACGGTGCTGCCCAATCTGTCGCGCTTCGTCACCGCGGCCAATGCGCCGCTGGGCTTCCTGCCGGTCAGCTAACGGCCGGGTGGGGCGGCTCGGCCCTGATCAGCCCTAGCCCTGCTGCGCCCAGCGCCGCCACAGCGCGGCGATGTCGGCCGGCGAGGTGCGGCAGCACCCGCCGATCAGCCGCGCGCCCGCCTCCGACCAGTCCATCGCCTGCGCGTCGAAGGCGCGGTGCGCGCACTCGGGGCCGGCGCGCCAGACCTTGGCCTGCGCGTCCCAGACCTCGCCCGCGTTCGGGTAGACCAGCACCGGCCGCTCGGTGCGGGCGCGGATCGCGCGCACCAGCGACGCGATGTGCTGCGGCGCGGTGCAGTTGACGCCGATCGCCACCACCGAGGCGAAGGGCGCCAGCGCCCCGGCGCAGTCGCCGATCGGCTCGCCCTGGCTGGTGTGGCCGCCGTCACGGCAGGAAAAGCTGATCCAGCCGCGCAGGCCCAGCTCGTCCATCAGCCGCGCCAGCGCGCGCGCCTCGGCCAGGCAGGGCAGGGTCTCGCAGGCCATCAGGTCGGCGCCGGCGGCCTTCAGCACCTCCAGGCGCGGGCGGTGGAAGGCCATCAGCGCGGCCTCGTCCAGGCCGTAGTCGCCGCGGTATTCCGAGCCGTCGGCCTTCATCGCGCCGTAGGGGCCGACCGAGGCGGCCACCAGCGGCGCAGGACGCCGGTCGTCGCCTGGGCGCTCGCGCAGCCACTGTGCGCGGGCCTCTTGCGCCAGTTCGACCGAGCGCCGCATCAGCGCGGCGGCGGCCTCCGCGTCCAGGCCGCGCCGGGCGAAGCCCTCGAAGGTGGCCTGGTAGCTGGCGCTGGTGGCGACATCGGCGCCGGCGCGGAAGTAGTCGAGGTGGACCGCGCGGATCAGCTCGGGCTGCTCGATCAGCAGCCGCGCCGACCACAGCGCGTCGCGCAGGTCGGCGCCGCGGCGCTCCAGCTCGGTGGCCAGCGCGCCGTCGAGGATCAGGTGCGGGCGCCGCGCCAGCCATTCGGCGATCGGATCGATGGGCTCGGCGGCGGGCGGCGTCGGGGTCAGGGGCGAGGTCATGGCGGGATTCATTCGGTGTCGAGGGGCGTGCTCAGCGCCTGGTCGAGGTCGGCGATCAGGTCGTCCGGGTGCTCCAGGCCGACGCTCAGGCGGAAGATGCCGTCGCCGGCCCAGCGGCGGTAGTCGGCCAGCGCCTCGCCGTGCAGATCGTAGGAGCTCTCCATCATCGCCGCGGTGTCGAGCAGCACGACCAGGCTGCGCTGGTGGCCGAGCGAGAAGGCGTAGTGCACCCGGCGCAGCCGCGCGGCGAGCTGGCGCGCCATCGCCTGCGGCCGCGCGGTGCGGAAGGTCAGCACCGCGCCGCCCAGCGGCATCTGCCGCTGCGCCAGCGCGTGCTGCGGGTGGCTCTCCAGGCCCGGCCAGACGACCGCCTCGACCTGGGGGTGCGTCTGCAGCCAGCGCGCGAGGCGCCCGGCGCTGTCGCAGGCGCGGCGCAGCCGCACGTCCAGCGTGTCGATGCCGCGCAGGATCAGCCACGCGGCTTGCGCCGACAGCGCTGCGCCCAGGTGCACGCCGGCGCGGGCGCGCAGTTGCGCGATCAGCGCGCGCGGCCCGATCACCGCGCCGCCCAGCGCGTCGCCGTGGCCGTTGATGAACTTGGTCAGCGAGTGGATGACCAGATCGGCGCCCAGCGCCAGCGGCTGGCTCACCACCGGCGTGGCCAGCGTCGAGTCCACCGACAGCCGCGCGCCGTGCGCATGCACCCGCTCGGCCAGCGCGCGCAGGTCGGTCAGGCGCAGCAGCGGGTTGCAGGGCGTCTCGGCATGGACCCAGCGGGTGTTCGAGCGCAGCGCGGCCTCCAGCGCCGCCGGGTCGGCGAGGTTGACGGCGCTCACCTCGATGCCGAAGTCCGGCAGCATGCGCGAGGCCAGCTCGCGGGCGCCGGCGTAGCAGACGTCGCTGACGATCAGGTGGTCGCCCGCGCGCAGCAGCGACAGCCAGACCGCGGCGATCGCGGCCACGCCGGAGGCGGTGGCCAGCGCGTCCTCGCCGCCCTCCAGCGCGGCCAGGCGCTGTTCGAGCTGGCGCACCGTCGGGTTGGTCCAGCGCGCGTACATGAAGGGCAGCTGCGCCAGATCCTCGACGCCCTCGGCCGAGAACGCCGCCTCGCCCGGCTTCACCAGATGATTGACCGAGGCGCACAGACCGGGCGCGATTGCGCCGGTGGTGGGGTCGATCTGCAGGCCGGCGTGCAGCGCCAGCGTGGCCAGGGCATCGGAGGGGGCGTTCATGCCCGTCAGTCTCGCGGCGGTGATGCGCGGTGCGGCCGCATCCGCCGGGGCCGCGGCGCTGCGGCGCGGCATCCTGGCGCGGCCGCGCGCCGCTAGACTGCGCCTCCATGTCCGATTCCGATGACCTGAGCGCCGCCGAGCCCGGCCCTGCGCTCGATGCCTTCGACCGCCGCATCCTCGCGCGGGTGCAGCAGGACTGCCACCGCCCGGCCGAGTCGATCGCCGCCGAGATCGGCCTGTCGGCCTCGGCGGTGCAGCGCCGGCTGCGGCGCCTGCGCGAGCGCGGCGTGATCCGCGCCGAGGTCGCGCTGCTCGATCCGGCCGCGCTGGGCGCGGGTCTCACGCTGATCGCCGGCATCGGCTTCGAGCGCGAGCACTACGCGGCGCTGGGGCGGCTGCGCGCGCTCCTGGCGGCGGAGCCGGCGGTGCAGCAGGCCTACAGCACCACCGGCGACAACGATCTGGTGGTGATCCTGCGCGTGGCCGACATGCCAGCCTACGACCAGCTCTGCGCGCGGCTGATGGCGCAGGTGCCGCAGATCGGTCGTATCACCACGCAGGTGGTCATCGAGCCGCTGAAGGTCGGGCTGGCGCTGCCAGTGCCGGGCGGGGACTGAAGCGAATCTGTCCGAGGCATCGCACAGCGCGTACCGGTGCGCGTGCGGCAGGCCGCACGCGGCGTGAGCGCGCTGCCCATGCAGCAGCCCGTGCGCGCGCTGGCACGCGTCTCGCAGGGCGTGACCGCTTCGAGATTCGTCCAACGCAAGAGGAGACCTGACCATGTCCATCCCTGAATCCTTCGATCCTTCCCGCCGCACCGTGATCGGCGGCCTGGCCGCGCTCAGTCTGGGCGCGCCGTTGTTCGCACAGGCCGAGGCTTGGCCCGCCAAGCCGGTCACGATGGTCGTGCCCTGGCCGCCGGGCGGCCCCTCCGACATCGCCGCCCGGCCGCTGGCCAAGGGCTTGCAGGACCTGCTGGGCAAGCCCTTCGTGATCGACAACCGCGGCGGCAGCGGCGGCAACATCGGCACCGCCGCCGTGACGATGGCCCCGGCCGACGGCCACACCCTGCTGGTGACCAGCAGCGCGCCGATCGTCATCAACCCGAGCCTGTACAAGAAGATGGCCTTCGATCCGGCCAAGGACCTGATCCCGGTGACCAACGTCATCAAGGTGCCGCAGGTGCTGGTGGTCCATCCCGGCCTGGGCGTGAACGATGTGCAGGGTCTGCTGGCGCAGGTGCGCGCCAAGCCCGGCTTCGTGTTCGGCTCCTCGGGCAACGGCACGCCGCAGCACCTGACCGGCGAGCTGTTCGCCGACGCCGCCCGCGCGCAGATGACGCATGTACCCTACAAGGGCTCGGCCCCGGCGATCTCCGACCTGATGGCCGGCCATGTGCCAATGCTGTTCGACAGCCTGTCGTCGATCCTGCCGCACATCCGCTCGGGCAAGGTGCGCGCGCTGGCCACGGCCGGCGCCAAGCGCTCGTCGCTGCTGCCGCAGGTGCCCACGCTGGCCGAGGCCGGCCTGCCGGGCATCGAGTCCTACGGCTGGTACGGCCTGTTCGTGCGCGCGGGCACGCCGGCGCCCATCGTGCAGCAGCTCAGCGAGGCGGCGCTGAAGGTGATGAAGTCGCCCGACTTCCAGCGCGTGCTGGCCGAGACCGGCTCGGACTTCGTCGGCGACACGCCGGTGGCCTTCGCCGCCTTCGTGCGCACCGAGACCGAGAAGTGGAGCCGCCTGGTCAAGCTCAGCGGCGCGACGATCGACTGAGGCCGTCGACAATCGGGCCATGACCGCGCCCGCTCCTGTCGTCGTCTCGTCGCTGCGTCGCCGCCCGATCGTGCTGCTGCTGGCCCTGGGGCTGGTGGCCGGTCTGATGCTGGCCGGCGGATGGCTGGCCTGGAACGCTCGGCTGGAGGCGGGGCGGGAACGCCTGCGCGCCGACGGTGCAGCCCGGCTGGCCGGAGAGGCCGCCAGCCTGATGCAGCTCTTCGACAAGCACCGGCACCTGCCACGGCTGCTGGCGATGGATCCTCGGCTGCTGACCGTGCTGGGCCCCGACCGGCCAGCCTCGGCTGTCGACGTGGTCAACCGACATCTGACCAGCGTCGGTCAGCAGCTCGATCTGCAGGCCGTCTTCCTGATGGATCGTCAGGGCCTGGTGCTGGCGGCAAGCAACTGGGACACGCCGGCGAGCTTCGTCGGCTGGAACTACACCTTCCGGCCTTATTTTCGCGATGCGATGGCGGCGGGGGCGGGCGTCTTCTATGCCGTGGGGGTGACGACCGAGGCCCCGGGGCTGTTCCTGTCGCAGGCGCTGCGCGACGCGCAAGGCCGCGCGGTCGGAGTCGTCGTCGTCAAGATCGGTCTGGGGGCGCTGGAGCGGGCTTGGGCGACCGGCGGCGAGCCGCTGGCGCTGGCCGACGAGCGCGGGGTGCTTTTCCTGGCCTCGCGCGAGGACTGGCGCTATCGCACGCTGGCGCCGCTGACGCTTGCTGACCGGGCCGCTCTGGCCGAGTCGCGCCAGTATGGTCGGCATGATCTGCAGCGGTTGCCGGAGCTGGCGCCGCTGGCGGCGCTGTGGCCACCGGTGTCCCCCGGCGGGCTGCAGCGCGACGTGATCGATTCCGAAGGGCGCCATCTGCTGCAGGCGCACAGGCTCGAGGCTTGGGGCTGGACGCTGTTGCTGGCGGCCGATCTGCGTCCGGTGCACCGGGCGGCGGCGATCGAGGCCGCTGCGCTCGGTCTGCTGGGGGCCTTGGCGGTGGCGGGGGGCGGTCTGTGGTGGCTGCAGCGTCGCCGGCTCGACGAGCGCCGCCATGCCGCATTGGCGCTCGAGGCCCTCCAGAAAGACCTGGCCCAGCAGGTCGCTGGCCGCACCGCCGAGCTGATGGCGGCCAACGAGACGCTGCACCAGCGCATCGAGGCCCTGAACGAGGCCGAGCGCATTCTCCAAGCCACCCGAGATCAGGCCGTGCAGGCCGGCAAGCTGGCGGTGCTCGGGCAGCTCGCCGCTGGAGTCACGCATGAGATCAACCAGCCGCTGGCGGCTCTGGCGACCTGCGCGGACAACGCGCTCAAGCAGCTTGACCGCGGGCGCCATGCCGATCTGCGCGAGTCTCTGTCCCTGGTGGGTGAACTGGCGGGGCGACTGGGAGCCCTCGTGGCGCCGTTGAAGGGATTTGCTCGGGCGGGCTCGGCCATCTGCCTGCCGGTGGCAGTGACGGATGCGCTCGACATGGCCGAGACGATGCTGGCGCCCCGGCTGCGCGAGACCGGGGTCACGATCGCGCGACGGATCGCCGCCGACGCCGGCCGCGTGCTGGCCGACCGGGTCCGGCTCGAGCAGGTCCTGGTGAACCTGCTGAGCAATGCGCTTGACGCGATGGCTGCCGCCGGGGTCTGCGGCCGTGTCGAGATCGATGTCGATCGGCGATCAGACGGCCGCATCGCGCTGCAGGTGCGCGATCATGGTCAGGGCTTGTCCTCGTCGGCCAGCGAGCATCTCTTCGAGCCTTTCTTCACCACCCGCAGCCGGGGGCTGGGGCTGGGGCTGGTGATCTCGCGCGCGATCGCCCAGGGCCTGGGCGGCGAGCTGTCGGGCGGCAATGTCGCCCCCGAGGCCGGATCCGGGGCGATCTTCACGCTGGTGCTGCCTGCTCCTTCTCCGTCTTCTCCGGAGTCCTCTGCATGAATCCGATGTCCTTGCCTCCTCTGTCGTCGACCGCGGGAGGCTCGCTGCAGGTGCTGCTCATCGAGGATGACGCGGTGCTGCGGCGTGTCTGTGTCCAGGCGCTGGATCTGGCCGATCTGCCGGTCGTGGCCGTGGGCAGCGCCGAGGAGGGCCTGGCGCGGCTGGCCGCGCCGCTGCCCGACGGACTGGCCTGGGGGGCGGTCGTCTCCGATGTGTGCCTGCCTGGCCTGGACGGACGGGTCTTGCTGCAGCGGCTGCCTCGGCAGGGCCTGTCGCTGCCGGTGATCCTGGTGACGGGCCACGGCGACATCGCGATGGCGGTCGAGGCCATGCGCGACGGGGCCTACGACTTCATCGAGAAGCCGTTCGGTGGCGATCGTCTGGTCGAGAGCGTGCGCCGGGCGCTTGATCGCCAGCGGCTGTCGCTGGAGAACCAGGACCTGCGCGCGCGGCTGGAGCGCCTGGCGGCCGGGGGACAGGGCAGTGGCAGGCTGCTCGGCGACGCCCCGGCGATGCGCACGCTGCGCCGCCACATCGAGGCGCTGGCGCCCCTCGATGTGGAGGTGTTGATCCAGGGTGAAACTGGCAGCGGCAAGGAGGAGGTGGCCCGCGCACTGCACGAAGCCAGCGGTCGGCGCGGCGAGTTCGTCGCGCTGAACTGCGCCGCGCTTCCCGAATCGGTCTTCGAGAGCGAGGTCTTCGGCCACGAGAGCGGGGCCTTCACCGGTGCAGGACGGCGCCGCATCGGCCGCATCGAGCATGCGCAGGGGGGCACGCTGTTCCTGGACGAGATCGAGAGCATGCCGCTCTCGCTGCAGGTCAAGCTGCTGCGGGTGCTGCAGCAGGGCACGCTGGAGCGGCTCGGCAGCAACCAGATCATCGCCGTGGACTGTCGACTCCTGGCCGCGACCAAGGTCGATCTGCTGGCGCTGTCGGAGACGGGCGCCTTCCGTGCCGACCTCTACTACCGTCTGCATGTGGCGCCGCTGCAGGTGCCGCCGCTGCGCCAGCGCCGCGAGGATGTGCCCCTGCTGCTGGCCCATTTCCTGGCCGAGGCGGCTGCACGCTACCGCCGCCAGGCACCGGTCCTGTCGCCTGCGCAGCTGGCTCGCTGGCTGGCGCACGACTGGCCCGGTAATGTGCGTGAGCTGAAGAACGTGGCTCATCGTCTCTGCCTGGGGCTGGATGAGCCTGGAGAGACCTTGTCCGAGCCGGGGGGGCTGGTGCACACGCTCGATCAGGTCGAGCGGCTGCTCATCGAGGAGGCGCTGGCGGTCTGCGAGGGCCAGGTCAGCCGGGCGGCCGAGCGGCTGCAGCTGCCGCGCAAGACCCTCTACGACAAGCTGGCGCGGCTCGGGCTGGGGCCACATCGCGCCGGAGAGCGTTGAACCGCGCTTCGACGTGAATGCCGATCAGTCCGCCCAGTCGGTGTTCGGCGCCCGCCACAGGTCGACGCCGCCGTCCTGCGCATGCGCGTCGATCTCGGCCAGCTCCTCGGCGCTGAAGTGCAGGTTCTGCAGCGCGGCGACGTTCTCGCGGATCTGCGCGGCGCTGCTGGCGCCGATCAGCGTGGTCGTCACCCGCGGGTCGCGCAGCACCCAGGCCAGCGCCATCTGGGCCAGCGACTGGCCGCGCCGCCGCGCGATCGCGTCGAGCGCGCGCACCCGCGCCAGGTTGGCCTCGCTCAGGTGCTCGCGCATCAGCGAGCCGCCGCCGGGGCGGTTGATGCGCGCGTCCGCGGGAATGCCGTTCAGATACTTGTCCGACAGCAGTCCCTGCGCCAGCGCGGTGAAGGCGATGCAGCCGGCGCCCTCGGCCGCCAGCGTGTCGAGCAGGCCGCGCTCGATCCAGCGGTTCAGCAGGTTGTAGCTCGGCTGGTGGATCAGCAGCGGCACGCCCTCGGCCTTCAGCAGCGCCGCCATCTCGGCCGTCTTGCCCGGCGAGTACGACGAGATGCCGACGTACAGCGCCTTGCCCGATCGCACCGCGTGCGCCAGCGCGCCGGCGGTCTCGGCCAGCGGCGTGTCCCGGTCGAAGCGGTGCGAGTAGAAGATGTCGACGTGGTCGAGGCCCAGGCGCTTCAGGCTCTGGTCCAGGCTCGCCAGCACATGCTTGCGCGAGCCGCCGCCCTGGCCGTAGGGGCCGGGCCACATGTCCCAGCCGGCCTTGGTCGAGATGATCATCTCGTCGCGGTAGGGCTTGAAGTCCTCGCGCAGCAGGCGGCCGAAGTTGATCTCGGCGCTGCCGTAGGGCGGGCCGTAGTTGTTGGCCAGATCGAAGTGCGTGATGCCGAGGTCGAAGGCGGTGGTCGCCATCTCGCGCTGCACGCTCAGCGGCGTGGTGTCGCCGAAGTTGTGCCACAGCCCGAGCGAGAGCGCGGGCAGCTTCAGGCCGCTGGCGCCGCAGCGCCGGTAGGGCATCGTCTCGTAGCGGCCGGGGGCGGCCTGCCAGGCGGGGGTCATCGGCTTGTCTCCTTGAAAAAAAGCCCGACCGTCATCGGGTCGGGCATGGAACGGTACCGAGAAAGGTACCGAGGAGACAAGCGGTACGGAGCGCGGATCAGCGGCGGCCAGTGGCCTTGGCAGCGGTCTCGCTCAGGGTCTTCAGATTGGTCTCGGCCAGCGAGACGGCCTGGCGGGCGGCCTTCTGCACGCTCTCGAAGGCGGCGTCGGCGTTGGCCATCGCGGTCTTGACGGCGGCGACGGCGCTCTCGCTGCCCTTCGGAGCCTTCTCGGCGGCCTGGTCGACCAGCTCGGTGAACTTTTCCTTGGCGGTGGCCAGCTGGGCCTCGGCCATCTTGCTCACTTCGGCCTGGGTCGAGGCGGCGATGTCATAGACCTGGCGGCCATAGGCCAGCGCCTTTTCCTGGGCCGGCTTGACGTATTCGGTCTGCAGAGCGGCCAGCTCCTGCGGGCCCTTGGCCGACAGCACCGCCTTGGCGTGCGCGGCGTTCTCTTCCAGCGTGCTGCGCGCGGCCTGCATGTTCAGCTCGACCAGCTTCTCGATGCTCTCGAAGGCCTTGTGGGTCAGCGACACCAGCGCTTCGAGGTTGGCCTTGTTGGCAGCGGCGATTTGTTCGGGCGTCAGGGACATGGTCGGGCTCCGCGAGGATGAGAACTGAAGAAGTTTTGCTGCACTGCAGCATGGCTTCAGTATAGAGACGTCCCGGTCCGGGGTGCAAGGGTTTTGCTGCACTGCAGCAATCATTGGAGCGCAGGCTCTAGTCCCTGCTCCTGCAGCGCCGCCTGCAGCCGCTCCACCACCGGCGAGCTGCCGCAGCACGACAGCACCAGCGACTGCGTCGCGCGGGTCATCGCCACATAGACCAGCCGCACCGCGTCCTCCAGCGTCTCGTCGCGCCAGGGCAGACGCTGCAGGCCGGCGACATGCACATGCGCGAATTCCAGCCCCTTGGCGCTGTGCAGCGTGACCAGCCGGATGCCGGCCTGGCTCCAGTCGAAATGCTGGAAGCCGGTGCTGCCCATCGACTGCAGCGGCAGGCCGCGCCGCGCCAGCGCCTCGGCGATCGGCGCCATCTGCGCCCGGGTGCGGCACAGCACCGCGATCTCGCCGGCCGCGGTGCCGGCAGCCACCGCGTCGGCGATGCGCGCGGCCAGCAGCTCGGCTTCCTCATGCTCGCTGCGAGCGCGGATCAGCACCGGGCGCGGGCCGCGCCGGCCGGAGCTGCTCGGCGCCACGCCGGCGACGCCGTCCTCGTCGCCACGGCCGGCCTCGCGGTCGCGGCCGCGCTCGGGCAGCAGGCCGCGCGCGAAGCGCAGCGCCAGTCCGAGCACCTCGGCGGTGTTGCGGTAGTTCAGCCGCAGCACGCTGGTGCGGCCGCGCGCCTGGATGCCGACGCTGGCGAAGCTGAAGCGCTGGCGCAGGCGCTGGTAGATCGACTGCGCATCGTCGTAGAGCACCAGCAGCCGGCGCGCGGCCGGATCGCTCATCGCTGCGGCCAGGCGCAGCCAGCCGTCCTCGAAGTCGTGCGCCTCGTCGATCAGCACCGCGTGGTGGCCGCCCAGCGGCACCCGGCCGGCATCGGCCGCGGCGATCACCGCCCGGGCCAGCCGCGCCGGCGCGTCCGTGTCGTCCTGGCCTTCGGGCGCGGGGGGCACCGCGATGCGGTGGCGCCGCGCCAGCTCGGCGCACCAGCCGTGAAAGGTGCGCACCTGCAGCCGCGGGCGCAGGGCCTCGTCGGGGGCGATCAGCGCCTCGATGCGGTCGGCCAGCGCGCGGTTGTAGCAGAGCACCAGCACCGGGCGCGCCGGCTCGGCCTCGTGCGCGAGCAGCCGGGCGCGGTGCACCAGGATCATCGTCTTGCCCGAGCCGGCCACGCCGTGGATGACCCGGTGGCCCTCGCCCAGCGTGCGCGCGACCTGCTCCTGCTGCAGATCCATCACCTGCAGCAGGTCGGGCACCTCGTCGGGCCGCGGGTCCGGCCGTTCGGCCTTGTCCTGGGCCGGCGGCACGGGCGCCGGTGCGCCCAGCCGCAGCTCGGGGAACAGGTGCCAGCGGATGCGCTCGCGCTGCGCCGGCGTCAGCCGCTGCGCCATGTCGACGGTGAACAGGCCGGAGAGGCGCTGCACGAAGGCCTCCGGGTCGACGCTGTCGTCGAGGTCGTCGCGCAGCAGCGTGCGGGCGGGCGGGAAGACCGCGTCGAAGCCGGGCAGCGCGGCGACCTCGGCGCGGCGCAGGTTCGACATCACCGCGCCCCAGCCGTAGCGCAGCGCCAGCCGGCCGCGGTGCGGGCCCTCGTCGTGCACCAGCGCCGGAT
This sequence comes from Sphaerotilus natans, assembly GCF_900156335.1. Taxonomy (GTDB): domain Bacteria; phylum Pseudomonadota; class Gammaproteobacteria; order Burkholderiales; family Burkholderiaceae_C; genus Sphaerotilus; species Sphaerotilus natans. Next base: position 59,114 of record NZ_FTMZ01000009.1, on the reverse strand, counting down.
CGCGCTGCAGCGCGTCGGCCAGCGCCATCGCGTGGTCGCGCACCTGGCGCAGCGGATGCGCGGTCATCACCGGGCCGCTGGCGGTGGCCAGCTCGACCCGGTCGGGCGTGGCCTGGCGGATCGTCGCGAGCTTCCAGTCCTTGACCTCGAGCAGCAGCAGCCCCAGGCCGGGGCCAAGCACGATGAAGTCGGGCTGGCGCGCGGTCTCGCCGACCGGCAGGTCATGCCAGACGAGGTGCTGGTCGTCGAGGCACTGGCGCAGCTGGTCGAGCACGCGGCGCTCGCCGGCGTTGCAGCGGGATTCGATCTGGCGCAAGCCCTGGGGAAACTGGGCCATCGGGAGACGTGTCGGTTCGAGGTTGAGGGGCGCGATCCTTGCATGAGATCGGCGCCCGTGTCGCGTTTCCTGAATCCCGAGGATCGCCCGGTGGTTGAGGTTTCATTTCCGGCACACATCCGGAAAGACCATCAGCCCGCCGGAGCCGCGATTACGCGAAGATGGGCCATTGATCCGCTGATCGCCGCCAAGGAGTCTTCATGAGCACCGTTGCCCAGATCCTGAAGTCCAAGCCCGTCAATCAGCCGGTGCGCACGCTGCCGCCGGATGCCACCGTGCGCGAGGCCATCGAGCTGATGGCCGAGCAGCGCATCGGCGCGCTGCTGGTCGCCGAGGGCGAGCGCATCGTCGGCATCTTCACCGAGCGCGACTACGCCCGCAAGATCGAGGTGCGCGGGCGTGCCTCGGCCACCACGCGGCTGGCCGAGGTGATGACGCCCGACGTGCTGCACGTCAGTCCGGCCACCACCACGCAGGAATGCATGGCGCTGATGACCGACAAGCGCCTGCGCCACCTGCCGGTGCTCGACGCCGGGCAGGTCGTCGGCATGGTCTCGATCGGTGACCTGGTCAAGGAGATCATCTCCGAGCAGCAGTTCATGATCGCCCAGCTCGAAAGCTACATCCATAGCTGACGCCGGTCTCAGCCGGGGGTGCGGCGCGCGAACCAGTCCGCCAGGAAGTCGAGCGCCACCCGCAGCCGCGCCGAGCCGTCGGCCCGGCCGGCGTGCACCGCCCAGATGCTGGCGCTCTGGCGCCAGTCGGGCAGCAGCTGCACCAGCCGCCCCTGAGCCAGCGGCGCGGCCACGTCCCACAGCGAGCGCAGCACGATGCCGTGGCCCTGCAGCGCCCAGTCGACCGCGATCTCGCCGTGGTTGGTCGACAGCGGGCCGGTCACGCGCACCGTCTCGTCGCGCTCAGACTGCTGCGCGTGCTGCAGTCGCCAGACGCCGAAGGGATGATCGCGCTCGCGCACCACCAGGCAGTCGTGGCCGGCCAGCTCGGCCGGGCTGCGCGGGGGCTCGCGCCGCGCGAGGTAGTCGGGCGCGGCGCACAGCACCCGGTGATTGGCCGCCAGCCGGTGCGCCACCCACTGCGGCGCGATCTCGTCGCCGACGCGGATGTCGAGGTCATAGCCCTCGGCGGCGATGTCCACCAGCCGGTCGAGCACCTCGAAGCGCACCGTCAGCCGCGGATACGCCCGCGCCAGCGCCGCCAGCGCCGGCGCCACATGGCGCCGCCCGAAGCCGAAGCTGCTGCACACCTTGAGCGCCCCGCGCGGCTCGGCGCGCACCGCCGAGACCTGACTGACCAGATCGTCCATCGCGTCGAGCAGCGGCTGCGCGCGCAGGCACAGCTGCTCGCCCTGCGCCGTCAGGCCGATGCGGCGGGTGGTGCGGTGCAGCAGCGGCGCGCCCAGCTGCGCCTCCAGCAGCCGCACCCGCTTGCTCACGCCGGCGGTGGACAGCCCCAGCTCGGCCGCGGCCGCCGAGAAGCCGCCGCGGCGCACCACCGTCAGGAACAGGCGCAGGTCGTCGGGGTGGGGCGTGGCCGGAGAGATCGTCATCCTCCGAATTGTCAACCGATCGTGGAAGATGGGTGAACGATTCGGGGCATTGGAAACCGTGAGCACGGGCCTAGCATCGCTGCATTCCTTCTTCGACCCTTTCCGGAGTCACCGATGTCCCAGAGCCTGCCGTCCACCGAATCCTCCCGTCCCTTTCGCGTCGCCGTCATCGCCGGCGACGGCATCGGCAAGGAGGTCATGCCCGAGGGCCTGCGCGTGCTGCGCGCCGCCGCCGAGCGCTTTGGCCTCGACATCGAGACGACCGAGTTCCCGTGGGCGAGCTGCGACTGGTACGTCGAGCACGGCGAGATGATGCCGCCCGACTGGAAGGCGCAGCTGGGTGGCATGGACGCGATCCTGTTCGGCGCGGTCGGCTGGCCGGCGACGGTGCCGGACCACATCTCGCTGTGGGGTTCGCTGCTGAAGTTCCGCCGCGAGTTCGACCAGTACATCAACCTGCGCCCGGCGCGGCTGTTCGACGGCGTGCCCTGCCCGCTGGCGGGCAGGAAGCCCGGCGACATCGACATGATGATCGTGCGCGAGAACACCGAGGGCGAGTACACCAACCTCGGCGGCACGATGTTCGCCGGCACCGAGCGCGAGATCGTCATCCAGGAATCGGTCTTCAGCCGCTTCGGCGCCGACCGGGTGCTGCAGTACGCCTTCGAGCTGGCCGCCAGCCGCCCGCGCCAGCGCCTGACGGTGGCGACCAAGAGCAACGGCATCGCGCTGGCCATGCCCTGGTGGGATGCGCGCGCCGACGCGATGCACGCGCGCTATCCGCAGATCGCGGTGGACAAGCAGCACATCGACATCCTGACCGCGCGCTTCGTGCTGCAGCCGCAGCGCTTCGACGTGGTGGTGGCGACCAACCTGTTCGGCGACATCCTCAGCGACCTGGGCCCGGCCTGCACCGGCACGATCGGCATCGCGCCCTCGGCCAACCTGAACCCGGAGCGGCGCTTCCCCAGCCTGTTCGAGCCGGTGCACGGCTCGGCGCCGGACATCAGCGGCCAGGGCATCGCCAACCCGATCGCGATGATCTGGTCGGCGGCGATGCTGCTGGACTTCCTGACGGCGGGCACCGGCGCGGGCCGCGCCGCGCACGACGCCATCGTCCAGGCGATCGAGGCGGTGCTGCGCGAGGGCCCGCGCACGCCCGACCTGGGCGGCCAGGCCGACACGGCGGCGGTGGGTGCGGCGATCGCGGCGCGGCTGATCGCAGGCTGAGCGCGGGATGAGCGGCTGCGGCCTGGGGTCTCCCGCCGATGGCTGAGCCCGGGGGCTGAACTGTCGGGAAGAATCGGGATCCATCGCCCGATTCGTTTCCATTCACCGACAGCCGAGGGAGTTCCGCCGTCCATGCCCCATGACGTCAGCCTGATCGCCACCATCGCCGCCGCCTTCGGACTGGCCCTGATCCTTGGCCTACTGGCGATGAAGCTCAGGCTGCCGCCGCTGGTGGGCTATCTGCTGGCGGGCGTGGTGGTCAGCCCGGCCACGCCGGGCTATGTGGCCGACGTGGGCCTGGCCAGCCAGCTCGCCGAGATCGGCGTGATGCTGCTGATGTTCGGCGTCGGGCTGCATTTCTCGCTCGACGATCTGATGGCGGTGCGCCGCATCGCGATGCCCGGCGCGATCGTGCAGATCGTCGTGGCCACGCTGCTGGGGGCCGGTGCGGCGATGCTCTGGGGCTGGAGCGGCGGCGCGGCCATCGTCTTCGGGCTGTGCCTGTCGGTGGCCAGCACCGTGGTGCTGCTGCGTGCGCTGGAGGCGCGCGGGCTGCTGAAGTCGGTGCAGGGCCGCATCGCGGTCGGCTGGCTGGTGGTCGAGGACCTGGTGATGGTGCTGGTGCTGGTGCTGTTGCCGGCCCTCTCGGGCCTGCTGGGCGCGCCCGCCTCCGGCACGACCGAGGCGGCCGCGGCCGGCGGCTCCGGCGCGCTGTGGAGCGCCATCGGCCTGACGCTGGCCAAGGTGGCGGCCTTTGTCGTGCTGATGCTGGTGGTCGGGCGGCGGCTGCTGCCACGGCTGCTGTGGTGGGTGGCGCGCACCGGCTCGCAGGAGCTGTTCACGCTCGGCGTGATCGCCACCGCGATCGGCGTGGCCTTCGGCGCGGCCAAGCTCTTCGACGTGTCCTTTGCGCTCGGCGCCTTCTTCGCCGGGATGATGATGCGCGAGTCGGAGTTCAGCCACCGCGCCGCCGACGAGACGCTGCCGCTGCGCGATGCCTTCGCGGTGCTGTTCTTCGTGTCGGTAGGCATGCTGTTCGACCCGGCGGTGCTGTGGACCGAGCCGCTGCGGGTGCTGTCGGTGGTGCTGGTCATCCTGGTCGGCAAGACGGTCGCGGCGGTCATGCTGGTGCTGATGCTGCGCTACTCGCTGGGCACCGCGCTGACGGTCGGCGCCAGCCTGGCGCAGATCGGCGAGTTCTCCTTCATCCTGGCCGGACTGGGCGTGACGCTCGGCCTGATGCCGGCCGAGGCGCAGAGCCTGGTGCTGGCCGGCGCGATCCTGTCGATCGCGGTCAATCCGGCGCTGTTCTCCCTGATCGCGCCCTTCGAGCGCTGGCTGCTGGCGCGCTCCGCCCTGGCGCGCCGGCTCGAGGCGCGCACCGAGCCGCTGTCGGCGCTGCCGACCTCGACCGACGAGACGCTGCTGCGCGATCAGGTCATCGTCGTCGGCCACGGCCGGGTCGGCCGGCCGCTGGTGCAGGCGCTGCAGGAGCGGCAGGTGCCGCTGGTGGTGGTCGACCTCGGCCGCGAGCGGGTCGACCGCCTGCGCGCCGAGGGGCTGGCGGCGGTCTGCGGCGACGCGGCCGAGCCGGAGGTGCTGGTGCAGGCCCATGTCGCCCAGGCAGCGATGCTGGTGGTGACCGCGAGCGACGCGCTGGCGCTGCGGCGCATGGTCGAGACCGCCCGCACCCTCAACCCCGCCATCCGCGTGCTGCTGCGCGCCGCCAGCGAGGACGAGGCCGAGCTGCTGCGCGGCGAGGGTCTGGGCACGGTGCTGACCTGCGAAAAGGAGTTGGCTCGGGGCCTGGGTCAGGGGGTGATCGAAGCGCTGGGTGCCGCGTTCAGCCCGCGCTCAGCCTGAGTGACGTATTGTCACGAAATGTTTCATGGGGCCGGTCTCCCGCTGGTTTCCGGCAGAGCAGCAACACAGAGCAGCAGCAGAGCAGACATGAATCCCTCTCCGGTGTCGATCCGCGTGGCCGGTCCGCAGGACTGGGCGTTCATTCATGCGCTGGTCGCGCAGCATTTCACCGGCCTGGTGGCCGAATCGGCGCTGTGCCACTGGCTCTGCCATGAGTCGCACCGCGTCTTTGTCGCCGAGCTGGGCGGGCGGCCGGTCGGCTTCATTCATGTCCAGCCTCGGCCGGCGGCCGGCGAGCTGTGGCTGAACCTGATCGCGGTGCATGCCGAGGCGCGCCGGGGCGGCGTGGCCGCGCGGCTGCTGGCGCACTGCGAGGCGCTGGCCGTCGGCCAGGGCCTGACGCGGCTGGCGCTGCAGTGCCACGTCGGCAATCCGCAGGGGCTGGCCTTCTACGCGCGGGCCGGCTTCCTGCGCGGCGAGCAGCATCACGATCCGGAGATCGGCCAGGATTTTGTGCGCCATGTGCGCGAGGTGCCGCCCGGCACCGCGGCCGCGGCCTTCGGCGCGGCGCCGTCGATCTGGGCGGGGCGGCTGCGGCGGCTACGTTACAACCTGACGATCGGGCGTACTTCGTCACTGGGTGAGTTGCGTTCTGCCGCTCCGATCGCACGCTAAAATCGCTCGCCATGCGCCGTGCCTTGCCTGTCCTGCTGCTGCTGGCCCTGCTCCTCCAGCAGCTGGTGTGGCCCTTGCTGCCTTCGCAGACGACGCGCACGGCCGAGATGCTCGCGCATGTGAGCATTCATCTCGACGCCATCGGGCATCACCACCACAGCGACAGCGCGCTGCATCTCGACGAGCGCTCGGATGATGCGGGCGTGCACACGCACCACGACGCCAGTGCGCAGAGCCAGCCGGCGATCCTGATTCCTCTGGCGACCTCGCCCCGTCTGCCGGCCTCCACGGCCGGCCCCGCCTACCTCCGCCCGTTCGAGCCGGACCCGGCGCCGGGCGGCCTGCTGCGCCCGCCCCGATCCCTCGGCTGATTCCGGTATTGCGAATGCGCCGGCCCGGCCTGGGCTGACGCGTCTCGGGCGCTCGCGCCCGGCATTCATCCGACACGAGGTTGATCTTGACTTTTCCCTCTCTCCTGGGGCGGCGTGGTGCTGCGCCCCTGTTCCTGCTGCTGGCCAGCCTGACCCCGCTGCTGGCGCAGGCCCACGGCATCTCCGCCGAGGACCGCCAGCGCATGCTCGACAGCGGTTATCTGCAGTACATCGGTCTCGGTGCCACGCACATGCTGACCGGCTACGACCACCTGCTGTTCCTGTTCGGCGTGGTGTTCTTCCTGACCACGTTCAAGGACGTGGCCAAGTTCGTCACCGTCTTCACGCTCGGGCATTGCATCACGCTGATCTTCGCCACCTTCTACGGCATCACCTGGAACTACTTCCTGATCGACGCGGTGATCGCGCTGAGCGTGATGTACAAGGCCTTCGACAACAACGGCGGCTTCCAGAAGCACCTGGGCATGGCCTCGCCGAACCTGCTCGGCATGGTCTTCGGCTTCGGGCTGCTGCATGGCTTCGGGCTGTCCACCCGGCTGCAGCAGCTGCCGCTGGGCGATGACGGCACGGCGATGCTGCTGCGCATCCTGAGCTTCAACCTGGGCGTCGAGTTCGGCCAGATCGCCGCGCTGACGGTCATGGTGGCCGTGCTGGCCGCCTGGCGTCGGCGGCCTTCGTTCGCCCGGTTCAGCTTCGCCGCCAACCAGCTGCTGATGCATGTGGGCGCGCTGCTGCTGCTGATGCAGCTCCACGGCTATCTGCACGACAGCGACCCGGACAGCTTCCGCTTCCCCGAGCAGGAGCACCGCCACATCCACGAGGACATGGATGTCGAGAAGACGGTCGATCCGAACCGCAACAGCCTTTGAATTTGCCCCTTCCTCTCACCAGGAGTCATCCCATGAACATCACCGTTTCCGCCTTCGCTGCCTCCGCCCTGAGCGCCGCGGCCCTGCTGTTCGCTCCGGCTGCCCACGCCGGCGCCGACGCCAGCTGCCACTTCCACGGCAGCAAGCCTGCCGCCGAGGCCACCGTCGTCGGCTGCGCGACGCAGTACAAGAACCAGCTCGTCGCCGGCAGCAAGGTGGACAAGTCCTGGCAAGACATCGCCAAGCCCGAGAAGGTCGAGCAGATCGAGGGCAAGAAGGGCAAGGAATGGCGTATTACCTTCCGCAACCCGGCCGTCACCGACAAGGCGAAGGACACGCTCTACCTGTTCTATTCGCTGCCGGGCAATTTCATCGCCGCCAACCACACCGGGCAGTGACGTGAATCCGGTCTGGCGTGGTGCGCTGCTGGCCTCGGCGCTGTTCGGGTTGAGCACGCCGCTGGTGCAGCAGTTCGGCCGCGGTCTCGGCCCCTTCGCCACCGCCGGCCTGCTGTACGCGGGCGCGGCACTGCTGGGGGCGCTGCTGCGCCAGCCGATCGAGCGCGAGGCGCAGCTGCAGCGCGGCGATGCCCCGCGCCTGCTGCTGATGGCGGCCTTCGGCGCGGTGCTCGGGCCGGTGGCGCTGGCCTGGGGCCTGCAGCACACCAGCGGGGCCAGCGCCTCGCTGATGCTCACGCTGGAGGCGCTCTTCACCGCCGTGCTGGCGCGGGTGCTCTACCGAGAATCGCTCGACTGGCGCGTGCGGGCCGCGATGGCGCTGATCCTGGCCGGCGGCGTGCTGCTGGTGCTCGATCAGTGGCCGTCGGGCTCGGCGGCGGCGTCCGGGCTGTTCGGGCTGCTGGCGGTGCTGGTGGCCACGATCGCCTGGGGCGCGGACAACACCGTCTCGCGGGCGCTGGCCGAGCGCGATCCGGGGCAGGTGGTGATGGTCAAGGCGGCGCTGGGCGCCTCGGCCTCGTGCGTTCTGGCGTGGGGGGCCGGCGAGCCGCTGCCCTCCTGGGGCGCGGGTCTGGCGCTGCTGGCGGTCGGTGCGTCCGGCTACGGGCTGAGCCTGCGCTTCTATCTCCTGGCGCAGCGCACCTTCGGCGCGGCGCGCACCGGCTCGGTGTTCGCGCTGGCGCCGTTCCTGGGGGCGGTGGCCGCCGTCGCGCTCGGAGATCGGCAGTGGGGCCCGGGCCTGCTGGCGGGCAGCGTGGCGATGCTGGCGGGCGTGCTGCTGCACCTGGCCGAAGCGCACGACCACGAGCACACGCACGAGGCGCTGGACCATGAGCATGCCCACCGTCACGACGACGGGCACCACGACCATGTGCACGATCCGATGCCCGAGGGCGAGCACAGCCACCGGCATGTGCATGCGCCGACCCGGCACGCCCACGCGCACGCGCCCGACGTGCATCACACGCACGCGCACTGATCAGCCCATCAGGCTCCTGAGCAGCCCCATGCCGGCGCACACCGCCAGCACCTTCACGATGTCCTGCTGATAGCGCCACAGCGCCACGAAGGCCACCACCGCCACCGCCGCCGAGAACACCTCGACCCCGCCCGAGAAGGGCGCGGCGGCCGTGGCCCGCGGCCACACCACATGCCAGCCGAAGAACAGCGCCAGGTTCAGGATCACGCCGACCACCGCGGCGGTGATGCCGGTCAGCGGCGCGGTGAACTGCAGCTTGCCGCGGGTGGACTCGACCAGCGGCGCGCCGGCCAGGATGAAGACGAAGCTCGGCAGGAAGGTGAAGAAGGTCGCCACGCCCGCGCCCGCCATGCCGGCCAGCGCCAGGGCGTCGGGGCCGAAGATCGCTTTTGTCCAGGCGCCGACGAAGCCGACAAACGCCACCACCATGATCAGCGGCCCCGGCGTGGTCTCGCCCAGCGCCAGGCCGTCCATCATCTGCGGGCCGCTCAGCCAGCCGAAGGTCTCGACGCCGCCCTGGTAGACATAGGGCAGCACCGCATAGGCGCCGCCGAAGGTCAGCAGCGCGGCCTTCGTGAAGAACGCGCCCATGTCGTGCAGCACCGGCTGGCCCTGGGCCGCCAGCAGCGCCATCGCCCCGGCCCACAGTGCGATCGCCACCGCCAGCAGCGCCAGCAGGCGGCCCCAGCGAAAACGCGCATGCGGCGGCGCTGGCGTGTCGTCGTCGATCAGCGCAGGCGCGTGGCCGGCCCGGGCCGTGCCGTGGCCGCCGCCACCGGTCTGGAAATGCTGCGGCGCCACCCGCCCGCCGACCGCACCGATCAGCCCGGCCGCCAGCACGATGGCCGGGAAGGGCACGTCGAAGCCGAACAGCGCGATGAAGGACAGCGCGGCCATCGCCTGCAGCACCCGGTTCTTCAGCGCCCGCCCACCGATTCGCCAGGCCGCGAAGGCGACGATGGCGACCACCGCCGGCTTGATGCCGTCGAACAGGCCCTGGACCGCCGGCACATCGCCGAAGGTCAGATAGACCCAGCTCAGCGCGGCGAGGATCAGCAGCGAGGGCAGCACGAACAGCGTGCCGGCGACGATGCCGCCCCAGGTCCGGTGCAGCAGCCAGCCCAGGTAGATGGCGAGCTGCTGCGCCTCCGGGCCGGGCAGCACCATGCAGTAGTTCAGCGCGTGCAGGAAGCGGCCCTCGCTGATCCAGCGCCGGCGCTCGACCAGCTCGGCATGCATCAGCGCGATCTGGCCGGCCGGGCCGCCAAAGCTGATGAAGCCGAGCCGCAGCCAGTAGAGGAGGGCTTCCCGGAAGCTCGGGTGAGCGGGGGGCTGGGCATTCATGCTCAGCGCCGCCAGAACTGCGGCGTGAACAGGATCAGCATCGCGAACAGCTCCAGCCGTCCGAGCAGCATCACGATGGAGCAGATCCAGGTCTGCAGGTCCGTGAGTCCCTGGTAGTTGTTCGCCGGGCCGACCTGACCGAGGCCGGGGCCGGTGTTGTTGATGCAGGCGACCACGGCGGTGAAGGCGCTGATGATGTCCAGCCCGGTCAGCAGCAGTGCCATCGTGCCGGCGGTCAGCACCGCGCCGTAGACCAGCATGAAGGCCTGCACCGAGAACAGCACCTGAGGCTCCACCACCGCGCCGCCCAGCGTCACCGGCCGCACCGCGCGCGGGTGCAGCAGCCGGGTGAACTCGCGCTGCACCTGCTTCATCAGCAAGAGCGAGCGGCTGAGCTTGATGCCGCCGCCGGTCGAGCCAGCACAGGTCGCGAAGCCGCACAGGAACAGCATCAGGATCGGCGCGAAGATCGGCCACTGCGCGTAGTCCACGGTCGCGAAGCCGGTGGTGGTCGCCACCGAGATGACGTTGAACGCGGCGTGGCGCAGCGCGGTCGTCCACTCCGGATAGACGCCATGTGCGACCAGGAAGACCGTGACCACCGCGACGCTGGCTGCCATCAGCGCGAAGAACAGCCGTGCCTCCAGATCGCGCCACAGCGGCCGCATCGAGCGCCGCTGCCAGATGCGGAAGTACAGCGCGAAGTTCACGCCGGACAGCAGCATGAACACGATCGCCACCAGCTCCACCTTCAGCGAGTCGAAGGCGGCGAAGCTGGCGTCATAGCCCGCCAGCCCGCCCAGGCCCATCGTCGAGCACATGTGCATGAAGGCGTCCGGCCAGCTCATGCCCGCCCAGCGATAGCCCAGCAGGCAGGCGGTGGCGATGGCGAAATAGACGGTCCACAGCCCGCGCGCGGTCTCGGCGATGCGCGGGGTGAGCTTGTCGTCCTTCATGGGACCGGGCGTCTCGGCCTTGAAGACCTGGCTGCCGCCCACGCCCAGCAGCGGCAGGATCGCCACCGCCAGAACGATGATGCCCATGCCGCCGATCAGCACCATGAAGCAGCGCCAGATGTTGATCGACACCGGCAGCTTCTCCAGCCCGGTCAGCACGGTGGCGCCGGTGGTGGTCAGGCCGGAGACGGCCTCGAAGTAGGCATCGGTGAAGCTCAGGCCGGGAATGTGCAGCAGCAGCGGGATCGCGCCGAACACCGGCAGCACCGTCCACACCAGCGTCGCCAGCAGGAAGCCGTCATGCGGCTGCAGCTCGCGGTCGAGGTGGCGGCAGTGCAGGAACAGGCCGGCGCCGATCGCGATGGTGATCGCCATCGACAGCGCGAAGCCCTCCTCGATGCCGTCATGCAGGAAATGCGAGAAGCCCAGCGGCACCGCCATCGTCAGCCCGAACAGCATCAGCACGCCGCCGAGGACCTTGAAGACCGGGTAGTAGTAGCGCATCGGATCGGCCGGCCGGTGTCAGAAGAAGGTCGCGCCGACCTGGAACAGCTTCTCGACCGCACGCACCTGGCGCTTGCTCGGCAGGAAGACGATGACGTGGTCGTCGGTCTGGATGACGGTGTCGTGGTGGGCCATGATGACCTCGTCGCCACGCACGATCGCGCCGATCTGCACGCCCTCGGGCAGGTCGATCTGCTCGATGCGCCGGCTCACCACCTTGGAGCTGCGCCGGTCGCCGCGCGCGATGATCTCCAGCGATTCGGCCGCGCCCTGGCGCATGCTGTGCACCGCCTCGATGTCGCCACGGCGCACATAGGCCAGCAGCTCGCCGATGACCGCATGCTGCGGCGAGATCGCCACGTCGATCTGCGTGCCCTGCACCAGCTCGGTGTAGGCGCGGCGGTTGATCAGCACGATGGCGCGGCGCGCGCCCAGGCGCTTGGACAGCAGGCCCGACAGGATGTTGTCCTCGTCGTCGCTCGACAGCGCGATGAAGACATCGGTCTCGCCGACATTGGCGTCGGTCATCAGGTCCTCGTCGGTGGCGTCGCCGTGCAGCACCAGCACCTCCGAGCCCAGCTCGGCGGCAAGGTACTCGCAGCGCTGGCGGTCGAACTCGATCAGGCGGATCTCGCAGCGGCCGCGCAGCTCGCGTGCCAGGCGCAGGCCGACCTTGCCGCCGCCGGCGATCAGGACGCGGCGCACCGGCCGGTCGCGCTCGCGCAGCGCGCACAGCACCTCGGTGACCGCGGCAGTGCGGGTCAGCACGAAGGCCTCGTCGCCGGCCTCGATGCGGGTGCTGCCGTCGGCCTTCAGCGGCTGGTCGCGCCGGAACAGGCCGACGACGCGCATGTCCAGGTTGGGCACCAGCGTCGGAATCTCGTCGAGCCGATGACCGACCAGCCGGCTGCCGGCACCCGCGCGCACGCCCGCCAGCGTGACTCGGCCGCCGGCGAACTCGATGACGCGCAGCGCCTCCGGGTACTCGACGAGCTTGCGGATGTAGGTGGTGACCGACTGCTCCGGGCAGATCACATGGTCGACCGCGAAGCCGCCCTCGCGCGCCAGCAGCGGCGCGCCCTCGACGAACTCGGGCGAGCGCAGCCGCGCGATGGAGGTGGTGACATTGAACAGGTCGTGCGCGACCTTGCAGACCGTCAGGTTGGTCTCGTCCTGCGGCGCGCAGGCCACCAGCAGGTCGCAGTCCTCGGCGCCGGCCTCGCGCAGCACCGAGGGCTGGATCGCGTTGCCGCAGACGCCACGCAGGTCCAGGCGCTCCTGCAGGTCGCGCAGCCGCTGCGGGTCGGTGTCGATGACGGTGATGTCGTTGCGCTCCGACACCAGGTGCTCTGCCACACTGGTGCCGACCCGGCCGGCGCCGATGATCAGGATGTTCATGCCGCGATTATCGGCAGCGGCGCTGACGCCGGGCCGCGCGCTGCCGCGTCGGGCTTGTCCGGGATCAGGCGGGCATCAGGCGGGCAACGCCACCGGCTGGCCGGCGAACCAGTCGCTCCAGGCCGAGGGGCGCGGCGCCGGGGTGCTCAGCGTGACCGGCTCGGCCAGGCCGGCCTCCAGCAGCGGGGCCAGCGCAGCGAGCGCCTGCCCCCGGTTCTCGTCCGGACCGAGCAGCTGGTCCAGGGGGGTGTAGCCGTTGAGGCGCATCAGCAGGCGCAGGGCCTCGGCGGGCAGTTCATGCTCCTCGAGCAGGGCGGCACGGCCCCGGTCGGTGCGCTGGAAGATCCTGTGGGTCATGGGCATTCCTCGAGCGTGAAGGAATTCGTTGTTTTAGACGGATGTCGTCCGGTTGTCACCGGGGGGCGCGATGGTAGCCGCAGTGCCGGCCCTCGTGCTTGTTCGCTCTTGTTTCACGCGATTTCATTTGGCGATCTGGGCCGTGCGGTGTCGATGCTGGTCTGCACGGTACCGGCGCCACAGCACCCAGCCTTGCCGGATCAGCAGCGCGCACAGATGCATCGCCAGCCCGGCGCAGACGATGTCGCTGGTGAAATGCCCGCCCTGCAGCACGCGGCCCGCACCGATGAGCAGCCCGGCGGCCAGGCCGGCCTGCTGCCAGCGTCGACGCCGCGCCGGCGTGCCCAGCAGGCCGACGGCTGCCAGCGCGAAGCCGGTGGCCGCATGGCCGCTGACGAAGGAGCAGTTGCGCTCGCAGCCGCCACCCGGCTGTCCGGCGGGCATGAAGTCGTGCAGGCCGCCGAAGGCCGAGATCTCCACCGGACGCGGTCGGCCCCACTGGTCCTTCAGGCCGACGTTGACCGTCAGCCACAGCCCCAGCACCAGCATCAGCAGCACGGCCGTGGCCTGGCGGCGCGGCCGCGGCGGCGTGTCCCGGCGCAGCACCAGCACCAGGGCGAGGATCAGGGCCAGCCGGCCCAGCCACGGCACCGCGTGATAGAGCGCCTGCACCGGCGCCGCCTGCCCGAGCGGAAAGCGCTCCAGTCCGGCGGCGGCCGCATCGTGCAGCGCGGCGCTGACCGCCAGATCGATCTGCGGGAAGAGGTTGAACAGCAGCAGCGTGGCGGCGGTCACCGCCAGCCAGCGCAGCCAGGCCAGACGCCAGCGCGGGTTCATCATCGGGGCTCCGTCGGGGCAGGGGTGTCGCGCAGCCGCGTCCGCCACAGCGTCAGCACCAGCGTGCGCTCGGCGCCCTGCGCGGTGCGGCTGCCGGCCAGCCGCACCGGCGGCTCCAGCCACGCCAGCCAGTCGGGTGGCAGCGTCTCGCCGTGACTGACGATCAGCAGCGGGCGCTGGCGATCGGCGGCCGAGGCGGTGCCCGGCCAGCCGGCCACCAGCTGGTAGTGATCGGCTGGCGGGCGCCGGCGGTCCGGCCGCCAGGCATGCCAGTCGGCGCCGGGCAGATCGCGCCAGGCATGGCGGCCGTGCGAGATCAGCGTGCGGTCGGCGCCGATCAGCACCGCGCCGGCGGCCAGCGGGTCGCGCGCGGCCGGGGCCAGGGCCTGCAGCGCCGGCTCCCAGCCGCGCATGCGCGCCCACAGGTCGAGCGAGCGCGGCGGCACGGCGCCTTCGCCGTGGATCCAGCGCGTCGCGCCACCGATCAGCGGCAGCGTGCTGACCAGCAGCAGGTGCAGCGCGACGACGACGCCGGCGGCCCGGCGCAGCGGCCGCCGCCCCGCCGGCGCCAGCCACAGCGCCAGCGCCAGCACCAGGCCCTGCATGGCCGGGGCGGTCCAGTTGATCTGCGCCTTGGCGTTCAGCGCCTGGGCCGCGCCGATGAGCAGCAGCGGCACGGTCAGCGCCAGCAGCAGCTCGCGCACCGCCGGTGGCAGCGCGGCACCGGCGGGCAGGCGCCGCCGCCAGCGCAGCCACAGCGGCAGCCACAGCGGCCCGCTCATCAGCCACTGGCCGCCCAGCCAGCCGGCCAGCGAGCCCAGCATGGCCAGCGCGGTGCGCGCGCCGGGCGGGCCGGCCTGCACCGTGATCTCGGCGGTGTGGTGCAGCGTCGGCCAGCCGGCCTGGGCATTCCAGAGCAGATGCGGCAGCAGCAGCAGCGCGGCCAGCGCGCAGGCCAGGGCCAGCGCGGGCCGGGGATCCGGCCCACCGTCATGGCGGCGCCGCCACAGCCACCCCAGCAGACCGGGCAGCAGCGCCGCCATCGTGTATTTCGACAGCAGCCCCAGGCCCAGCCACAGCCCGAGCCCCCGGCCGTCGGCGAGACGGCCCGAGCGGCGCAGCCGCCACAGCGCCCGCGCCGCCAGCGTCCAGCACAGCAGCAGCGGCGCGTCGGTGGTCGCCGCCAGCCCGAGCAGCCCGGCGACCGGATTGCTCAGCGCGATCAGCGTCGCCCAGACGGCGGCGCGCCGGGCGCGGTCGGCCTGCTCGGGCCAGGCGGCCTGCGCCAGGTCATGCGCCAGCAGGCCGAGTGCGACACCGGCGGCGACCTGCACCGCCATCGCCAGCCAGCGCACGCCGATCACCCCGTCCCCACCGATCGCGGTGGAGGCGGCGATCAGCGCGGCGATGCCGGGCGGCTTCGAGTAGTAGCCCCAGGCCAGCTCGCGCGACCAGCCCCAGTACTGCGCCTCGTCCACCTGCAGGCCGATCGTGGGGTCGTCGAGCACGCCGGCCAGCAAGGCCAGCCGCAGCAGCAGGGCCAGCGCGCCGAAGCCCAGCAGACGCAGCAGCAGGCGCGTGCTCATCGCGGCGCGTCGCCTTCGGTCGGCATCCGCACCTGCACCAGCACCAGCACCAGCACCAGCACCAGACCGTTGCGTTCGGCCAGCCGCACCGGCGCGGCCAGACCGGCTTCCTCGGTCAGTCGCGCCAGCTGGTCGGCGCGCACCAGCGCCAGCTCGCCTGGGCGGGGCGCGCGCCGCGGGGCTTGCCGGTCCAGATGAAAGGCAAAGCTGGGCAGATGCAGGCCCCACTGCACGGCCGCGGGCGCGCCCGGCTGCAGCTGGGCCTGCCGGGCCAGGTCGCGCACCGGCCCCTGCAGGCGCTCGCTCCACCAGGGCGAGAGCTGGCCGTGAATCCACAGCAGGCCGCACAGCGCAGCGGCGCTCAGCCGGGCGGTCTCGCTCAGGCGGCCGCGGGCGCCGGTCAGGCACAGCGCGGCCGCGGCTGCCGCCAGCAGCGCGCCGGCCGCCAGCGGGCCGGGCTCTGGCGTCGGCGCGGCCAGCAGGGTGCGGTACAGCGGGTCGGCGATGTGCTCGGCGCGCGCCTGCAGCGCCAGCGTGGCGCCGGCCAGCAGCGGCGCCAGCAGCATCAGCAGCGCCTGCTGCAGCCGCAGCAGCGCGCCGGGCAGCGCCTCGCCCGGTGCCTCGGCGGCCAGCAGCCGCCCGGTCAGCAGCGCCAGCGGCGTCAGGCCGTACAGCGCGTAGTGCGGCAGCTTCGTGCCCGACAGGCTGAAGAAGACGATCACGAAGCCGGCCCAGCCCAGCAGATAGCCCGCCAGCGGCTCGCGCCACAGCGCGCGCGCGCGGCGCAGCAGCTGCACCAGCAGCGGCGCCCACGGCAGCATCAGCAGCGGCAGCACCAGCAGGTAGTAGCCGAGGCTGCCGCCGTGGCCTTCGAGCGTGCCCTGGTAGCGCGACAGGTTGTGCCGCACCAGGAAGCCGTCGATGAAGGCCTGGCCATGCTGGACGAGCATCAGCGCATACCAGGGCAGGGCCACCGCCAGCATCAGCGCCCAGGCCGCCCCGTCACCCAGCAGGCCGCGCAGCCGCGTGCCGGTCGGCACCGGGCCGCGGTGCAGGGCGACGAAGACCAGCGCGGCCGCGCCCGGCACGATCAGCGCGATCGGCCCCTTGGTCAGCAGGCCCAGGCCGATCCACAGCGCAGTGCGGCGCAGCGCCTGACGCGCCGCGGCGCTGCCGGGCGCGGCCTCCAGATGGCGCCACAGGTCCAGCCCGGCCAGCGCCAGCCACAGGTTGAGCAGCGCATCGGCGGTGGCGGCGCGCCCGATCAGCGCCACGCCCAGCCCGCTGGCCAGCACCGCGCCGGCGCCCAGCGCCGCCGCATCGCCCCAGCGCGGCCGCGCGAACATCACGGTCGCCAGCACCCAGCCCCAGGCCGCCAGCACCGAGGGCAGGCGCAGCGCGAACTCCTGCTGGCCCAGCAGCGCCATCGCGCCGGCCTGCAGCCAGTAGATCAGGATCGGCTTGTCCCAGCGCGGCTCGCCGTTGAGCGTGGTGCGGCTCCAGTCGCCGCCGGCGAGCATCTCGCGCGAGGCCTCGCCGAAGGCGCCCTCGTCGACGTCGAGCAGCGGCGCGGCGCCCAGCCGCAGCAGCATCGCGCCGAGCAGCAGCAGCGCCCAGACGAGCCAGCGCGGCGCCAGCGGTTCAGGCGTGCGGTGCATCGCGGCCGTCGTCCTGGCGCACCACGTAGGGCTGGCCGTGGCGCGCGCCGTAGTAGATGCGGATCAGCAGCTCGGCCAGCACGCCGGTGGTCAGGAACTGCAGCCCGCCGATGCAGCAGAAGAAGCCCAGCGACAGCAGCGGCCGCCCGCCGATGTCCTCGCCCAGCAGCAGCTTCAGTCCGCCCAGATAGGCCAGCATCGCCAGGCCGGCGCCCAGCACCGCCAGCCCGATCACGCCGAAGAAATGCCCGGGCCGCGCCGCGAAGCGCTGGAAGAAGGTGACCGCCAGCAGGTCCACCAGCACCCGCAGCGTGCGCGACAGGCCGTATTTCGACGTGCCGTGCAGGCGCGGGTGGTGGTCGACCGGCTCCTCGGCCATGCGCGCCGGCGAGGTCACCGTCGACAGCCAGGCCGGGATGAAGCGGTGCATCTCGCCGTAGAGCCGCACCTCGCGCAGCACGCTGGCGCGGAAGGCCTTCAGGCTGCAGCCCAGATCGTGAAAGGGCAGCCCGGTGATGCGCCGGATCAGCCGGTTGGCCAGCTGGGACGGCAGGCGGCGCAGCCAGAAGCCGTCCTGGCGCTGCACCCGCCAGCCCGCGACGATGTCCAGATCCTCAGCCAGCAGGCGCTGCACCAGGCGCGGGATGTCGCGCGGGTCGTTCTGCAGGTCGCCGTCCATCGTCACGATGACGTCGCCCTGCGCGGCGTCGATGCCGGCCTGCATCGCGGCGGTCTGGCGGAAGTTGCGCGCCAGCGAGATCACCCGCACCGGCGCGCCGGTGGCGCGGGCGTGGCGGCGCAGCGCCGCGGCGGTGGCATCGCGGCTGCCGTCGTCGACGACGATCAGCTCCCAGGGCTGCGGGTAGGCCGCCAGCGCGGTGCGCACCGCGTCGATCAGCGCCGCGGCGTTGTCGACCTCGTTGTACATCGGCACGACGATCGACAGATGGTGCGCCGGCAGGGACAGGTGTGCCGGCGACGGCAGGCTTGCGCCTGCCGCCGCCACTTTCACCCCGGTGACCCCCATGGCGCCACTCCACGCCTTGTCACCGGACCCCCGTTGCCTGTCCGCCTGGGCCTGCGGCTGCCATGCCGTCGTCGCGTCTGCCGCAGTCATGTCGTCGATCCTGTCATTCCTGTGTCGATGGCGGCGAGCGCGCCGCCGAGCGTGGCCAGCGCCAGCGACAGCGCGTGCAGCTGCAGCACCGCGCCCAGCGCCAGCGCGGCCGGCTGCGGCGCGCCGGCGCCGGCCCAGACCGCGGCCTCGTAGCTGCCCAGGCCGCCCGGCGCCTGCAGCGGCAGCACGCCGGCCCATTCACCGGCCAGCACGCCGCGCAGCGCGGCGGCGCTGCCGCCTGTGCCCGCGCCGCCCAGCGCCTCGAGCAGCAGGGCCAGCGTCGCCAGCTTGATCGCCCAGTTGCCGATGCACAGCCGCCAGGCCCGGCGCCCGCCGCGCCGCGCCCGCAGCGCCGCGTGCCAGCGGCTCCAGCGTGTCTCGGCCGCGGGCTGCGGCCGGCGCCGCAGCTGTCGCTCCAGCGCCTGCTCCACCGGGCCGGCCAGCGCCAGCATCAGTGCGGCACCCACGCCCAGCGCGGCCAGCGCCGGCAGGGCGGCGAGCGTCGTCAGCGCCAGGGCCAGCGCGCCCAGCAGCGCCAGCACCAGCGCGTCCTGCAGCCGCAGCCACAGCAGGCTGGGCAGGGATTCCTGCAGCGGCACCTGCCAGCGCCGCTGCAGCCACAGCGGATAGCCGGCCTCGCCGCTGCGCATCGGCAGCCAGACGACGGCGATGTTGTGCAGCAGGAACAGACGCAGGCAGTCGCGCAGGCTCGCGCCGGTGCGCGGCTGCCACTCGGCCTGCAGCCGTGCGGCCCGCAGCAGATAGCTCGCCAGCAGGGCGGCGGCCGCGCCGCTCCAGGCCGCGGCCGGCAGCAGGCCGGCCCGCAGCAGCAGCGTGTCGATCGTCTCGGCCGGGCTCATCGTCGTGCGCCCAGCCGCTGCAGCCCCGTGGCGATCGACACGACCGCCAGCAGCGCCTGCAGCGGCAGCGCCAGCGGGTAGCCGGTCTCGAGCCGCGCGATGGCCAGGCCGCAGCCGATCTGCAGCAGCCCGAGCGCCCACTGGCCCGGCGTGCTGCACAGCCAGGCGGCCAGGCGGCCGCTGCTGGCCAGATGCCAGGCCAGCAGCGCGCTGACCAGGCCGACGCCGGCACCGGCGCACAGATCGGCCGGCCAGTGCGCCCCGACCGCGATGCGCGCCAGCAGCAGCGGCAGCGCGATCAGCGTGATCAGCGCCTGCTGCCAGACCGGCCGGTGGCGCGACAGGATCAGCAGCGCGACGAAGGCCAGCGTCGTCGCGGCATGGCCGGAGGGCATCGCGCCGCGTGTCAGCGGCTCGCCGATGATGACCAGCGTGTCGGGCGGCAGCAGCGCCGCGGGCCGGCCGTGATCGATCAGGCGCTTGCCCAGATGCGTCAGCGCGCCACCGATCGGAAAGCACCACAGCAGCGCCGCCAGCGGCTGCATCGCCGTCGGCGCCGCGCCCGGATGCAGCGCCGCCAGCACGATGAAGGCGCTCAGGCCCAGTCCGGCGACGCTGAGCATCGCCCACAGCTCCGGCAGATGCAGACCCAGCGCATTGAGCGCGAGGAACAGCGTCAGGTCGTGCTGGTGCAGCATCAGGCCGACGATCAGCAGCAGGCCGGCGGCCGCGAGCCAGCGCATCGGTCTCGGGGCGATGCGCAGCGGGCGGTGTTCGGTGCGGGCCTGCGGCGGCGAGGTCAGCAGCGTGGTGAGGGCATTCATGGCGCCGTCATCGTGGCGGGATCGCATGACGCGGCCTTGAAGCGTCCGTGAAAACCCGGTGACGTGGCCTCGCGGCGACGCCACGCGCACGACACGGTACCGTCATGCCGTCGCGCCAGCATCCGGGGCACCATGGCCCAGATCCTCGTCACCGGCGCGGCCGGCTTCATCGGCGCGCATGCCGCCGCGGCGCTGGCGCAAGCCGGCCACCGCGTCGTCGGCTGCGACAGCTTCAACGCCTACTACCCGGTCGAGCTCAAGCACGCACGGGTCGCGGCGCTGCTGCAGCCCGCCGGCGTGCCGGTCGAGCGGCTGGACCTGTGCGACGGCGCCGCGCTGCAGGCGCTGATGCGCCTGCACCGCATCGACACCGTGCTGCACCTGGCCGCGCAGGCGGGCGTGCGCCACTCGGTCAGCGCGCCGCTCGACTATGTGCAGGCCAATCTGCTCGGCTTTGCCTCGGTGCTGGAGGCCTGCCGGCTGCAGGGCGTGGGCCATCTGCTCTATGCCAGCTCGTCGAGCGTCTACGGCCGGCGCGACGGCGATGCCGCGCCGGGTGGTTTCCGCGAGAGCGATCGCATCGACGCGCCGGCCTCCTTCTACGCCGCGACCAAGCAGGCCAACGAGGCGATGGCGCACGCCACCGCCGCGGTGCACCGCCTGCCGGTCACCGGCCTGCGCTTCTTCACCGTCTACGGGCCGTGGGGTCGGCCGGACATGGCCTACTGGGGCTTCGCCGAGCGGCTGCGCCGCGGCGAGACGCTGCAGCTCTACGGCCAGGGCGAGCTGCGCCGCGACTTCACCCATGTCGACGACGTGGTGGACGCGCTGCTGCGGCTGGTCGCGCGCGGCGCGCCGGCCGGCCGGCAGCGCGAGGACGGCGTGCCGGCCGAGCTGTTCAACATCGGCCACCGCCAGCCGGTGCGGGTGATCGACTTCGTGCGGCTGCTCGAGCGCGCCACCGGCTGCCCGGCGCACATCGAGTTCGCGCCGATGCAGGCCGGCGACGTGCCCGACACCAGCGCCGATCCGTCGCGGCTGATCGAGGCGATCGGTCCGTGGCGGGCCACGCCGCTGGCCGAGGGCCTGGCCGGCTTCGTGCGATGGCTCGAGGGCTGGAATGCACGCGGCGCCTCGCTGCGGCTGGCGCTGGCCGCGGCGGCCTGAGCCGCGGCCTCAGCTGCAGAGCCAGACCCGCGACTGCCGGCCGATCGCCACCAGCCGGCGATCGCTGCACAGCACCAGATCGACGCCCGGGTCGGCCGGATCGGCCTCGGGCCGACGCCGCCAGAAATGGCGCGCGATGCCGGCCACGCTGAGGTGACGGGTGCCGTCGATGCACAGGCAGGGCGTGAGGTCCGGGTCCTCGTCGTCGCGGGCGCGCTCGGCGCCGCGGCCATCGCGCAGCGCCGGCACCTCGATCAGCAGCATCGCCGGCGTGCCGGCCGGCGTCCGCCACACCGCCGGGTCGACCTCGGCGGCGGTGGTCAGCGCCAGCCGCAGCGGCGCGGCATGACCGGACAGGGCCTGCAGCACCGTCTTCATCGCCGGCGACAGCCGGCCGGTGCCCTGGCGCACGAAGGGCCGGGCAGGCTGTGGCGGGCCGGAGGGCTCGATCTCGAGAATCTCGCCTGGACGGGCCAGGGCCTGCTGCAGCAGGCGTGCGGCGCGCAGATCGTCGGCGTCAGGGGTGTCGGCGGGGTTCGGCATCATCGCGGAGGGCTCCTTCGGGTGGGCGTCGTGCGTCCTGCCTGCCAGTGTCCGGGGGCTCGATGACAGGGGCTTGTCGTGCCGATACCGCGTCGTGCCGCTGTCACCCGCGCTTCACCGGGCGGTCATCCCGGGTGCCGACGATGGCTCCATGAACGCCATCACCGCCCCCGCCGCCGCGGCGCCGGACAGTGCCTTCCCGCCGGAGACGCTGTCGGTCCGCACCGTGTTCATCTCCGACGTGCACCTGGGCACGTCCGGCTGCCAGGCCGAGGCGCTGCTCGACTTCCTGCGCGCGGTCGAGTGCGAGACGCTGTATCTGGTCGGCGACATCGTCGACGGCTGGCAGCTGCGGCGGCGCTGGTTCTGGCCGCAGGCGCACAACGACGTGGTGCAGAAGGTGCTGCGCAAGGCGCGCAAGGGCACCCGGGTGATCTTCGTGCCGGGCAACCATGACGAGTTCGCGCGCCGCTACGCCGGCCACGCCTTCGGCGGCATCGAGGTGGTGGAGGACTGCATCCACCAGACCGCCGACGGCCGCCGGCTCTGGGTGATGCACGGCGACCTGTTCGACGGCGTGATCCAGTGCGCGCGCTGGCTGGCGCATGTCGGCGACGGTCTCTACCAGCTGGCGCTGCGACTCAACCGGATGCTGAACTCGGCGCGTGCGCGTCTTGGCCTGCCCTACTGGTCGCTCTCGCGCTACCTGAAGCTCAAGGTCAAGCGCGCGGTCAGCTTCATCAACGACTTCGAGCTGGCGGTGATCCGCGAGGCGCGCCGGCGTGGCGTCGACGGCGTGGTCTGCGGCCACATCCACCATGCCGAGCTGCGCGTGGTCGACGGCCTGACCTATGCCAACGACGGCGACTGGGTCGAGAGCCTGACCGCGCTGGTCGAGCATGCCGACGGCCGGCTCGAGATCATCGACTGGGCCGCGGTGATGCGCCAGCGTGCCCGTCGTGCGCCGATGGCGGCGCTGCCGCAGCCGGCCTGAGCCGGCACGGCTCCGGCTTCGCCCGGGCTCAGGTCGCCGCGAGCAGCGCGGCCGGCCGCGGGATCGGTCGCAGCGCCTGCTCGAACTGGCGTGTCGCCGCCGCCCAGGTGTAGCGCTCGGCGAAGGCCCGCACCCGCGTGCGGTCGCAGCGCAGCGCGGCCAGGCAGGCTGCCTTCAGGTCGGTGTCGATCACGCCGCCCTCGCCGCTGGGGCCGACCACGTCGATCGGGCCGGTCGCCGGCAGCGCCGCCACCGGCGTGCCGCAGGCCATCGACTCGATCAGCACCAGGCCGAAGGTGTCGGTCTCGCTCGGGAAGACCATCACGTCGGCGCTGCGGTAGAGCTGCGCCAGGTCCGGGCCGGAGAGCACGTCGAACCAGCGCACCGCGTCGCCGTAGGTGCGGCGCAGCCGCGCGGCCTCCGGCCCGGCGCCGGCGACCCATTTCTCGCCCGGCAGCGCCAGCCGCAGGAAGGCGTCGATGTTCTTCTCGACCGCCAGCCGGCCCACGTACAGGAAGACCGGGCCGCGGCCGGCCGGGCGCGCCAGCACCGGCCCGTGCGGGCTGAACATCTCCAGGTTGACGCCGCGGCTCCAGTGCACCGGATGCCGGTAGCCGTGGCGGCGCAGCTCCTCGCCCATGTGCGGCGTGGGCACCAGCGTGGCCACGCCGCTGTTGTGGAAGCGGCGCAGCAGCGCGTGGCTCCAGTTCACCGGGATGCCGGTGCGCAGCTGCAGGTATTCGGGAAAGCGGCTGTGATAGGCGGTGGTGAAGGGCCAGCCGCGCCGGCGTGCCACCGCGCGTGCCGCCCAGCCCAGCGGGCCCTCGGTGGCGATGTGCAGGCAGTCGGGCTGCAGCGCGTCGAGCCGGCGCGCCATGCCGCGCGGCGTCACCGCGGCGAGGCGGATGTCCGGATAGGTCGGGCAGGGCAGGCTCGGCCAGCCCTGCGGCGAGACGATGTGCACCTCGTGGCCGAGCAGGCCGAGCTCGTGCGTGGTCATCTTCAGCGTGCGCACCACGCCGTTGACCTGCGGCTCCCAGGCGTCGGTGACGATGACGATCCTCATCAGGCGATCTCCTTGTGGCGAAGGCGGTGGCGAAGGCAGTGGTGATGCAGCGCGATCAGCGCCATCAGCAGCGCGATGCCCAGACCGAAGCCGCGGATCAGCAGATCGAGCGGCAGGTCCTGCCGGCTGCACCAGGCGTAGCCGGCCAGCATCAGCAGCACGCTGGCGTTCTCGTTGAAGTTCTGCACTGCGATCGAGCGGCCGGCGCTGAGCAGCGTGGCGCCGCGGTGCTGCAGCAGCGCGTTCATCGGCACGACGAACAGCCCGGCGACCAGACCGGCGCTGGCCAGCAGCGGCAGCGCCGGCAGCCAGTGGTCGATGTGCGGCATCGGCAGCAGCAGCAGGCCCATCGGCACGCCCAGCCACAGCACCTGCGGCGCACGCGCCAGCGGCACCAGCCGCCCGGCCAGCAGCGCGCCGATCACCACGCCGGTGGCCGACAGGCCCTGCAGCCAGGCGGCCTGCGCCAGCGTCAGGCCGAGGTCTTCCTCCGCCCAGCGCAGCACCAGGAACTGCAGCGTGGCGCCGACGCCCCAGAACAGCGTGGTGGTGGCCAGCGAGACGCGCCCGAGCGGATCACGCCACAGCCGCGCATTGGCGCGCGCGAAGTCGCCGAGCTGGCAGGCCAGTGGCGGCGCGGCCGGATAGCGCGCGCCGCTGTCGGGAATGCCCAGATTCAGCAGCGCTGCCAGGCCGTAGAGCGCCAGCAGGCCGGCGAAGGCGATGGCGGGCGCCAGCCAGGCCAGCAGCGCGCCGCCCAGCATCGTGCCCAGCAGGATGGCGAGCACGGTGGCCACCTCGATCCAGCCGTTGGCGGCGACCAGCCGGTGCGCGGGCATCAGCTCGGTCACCAGGCCGTACTTGGCGGGCGAATACAGCGCCGCACCCGCGCCGGCCAGCGCGAAGCACGGCCCCACCGGCGCGCCCAGCGCCATCGCGGCGCAGGCGCCGGCCTTGAGCGCATTGGCCGCGCTCATCACCGTGGCCTTTGGCGCGCGGTCGGCCAGCGGCCCGACGAAGGGCGCCAGCAGCACATAGGCCAGCGTGAACGCCAGCTTGAGCAGCGGCGGCAGCCAGACCGGCCCGCCCTCGGCCGCGAGGCGGCCGATCGCCACCAGCAGCAGCGCGTTGTCGGCCAGCCCGGACACGAACTGGGCCGACATCAGCAGTCGGAAGCCGCGCAGGGCGGCGGGCAGGGGCAGCGACGTCGTCACCCGGCCGAGTGTCGGCCGCGGGCATGACGCCGGCGTGATCGTGGCGTGACCGGGCGGCGTCAGCCCGCCAGCGCGCGCCCGATCAGGATCTTCTGCACGTCGCTGGTGCCCTCGTAGATCTGGCAGACGCGCACGTCGCGGTAGATGCGCTCGACGGGGAAGTCGCTGACATAGCCGTAGCCGCCGAAGGTCTGGATCGCCATCGAGCAGACGCGCTCGGCCATCTCGCTGGCGAAGAGCTTGGCCATCGCGGCCTCCTTCAGGCACGGGATGCCGGCGTCCTTCATCGACGCGGCGTGCCAGATGAGCTGGCGCGCGGCCTCGATCTGCGTGGCCATCTCGGCCAGGCGGAACTGCACCGCCTGGTGCTCGAAGATCGGCACGCCGAAGGCCACGCGCTCCTTGCTGTAGCGCAGCGCCGCCTCGAAGGCCGCGCGCGCCATGCCGACGCACTGCGAGGCGATGCCGATGCGCCCGCCCTCCAGCCCGGCCAGCGCGATCTTCAGGCCCTGGCCCTCGTCGCCGATGCGGTTGGCCGCCGGCACGCGGCAGTTCTCGAACAGGATCTGCGCGGTGTCGGAGCTGTGCTGGCCCATCTTGTCCTCGATGCGCGCCACCGTGTAGCCAGGCGTGGCGGTCGGGACGATGAAGGCGCTGATGCCCTTCTTGCCCGCGGCCCGGTCGGTCACCGCCATGACGATGGCGACGTCGCCGTTCTTGCCGCTGGTGATGAACTGCTTGACGCCGTTGAGCACGTAGGCGTCGCCGTCGCCATCCTGGACCCGGACGGCGGTGGTCTTCAGCCCGCCGGCCTCCGAGCCGACGTGCGGCTCGGTCAGGCAGAAGGCGCCGAGCATCTCGCCGCGCGCCAGCGGCTTGAGGAAGCGCCGCTTCTGGTCCTCGTTGGCGAAGCCCATCAGGATCGAGCAGACCGGGCAGTTGTTGACACTGATGACGGTGGAGGTGCCGCCGTCGCCCGCGGCGATCTCCTCGAGGATGAGGGCCAGCGCCAGGTAGTCGAGGCCGGCGCCGTCGTGCTCGGTCGGCACGGCCACGCCGTAGCAGCCCAGCGCGGCCAGGCCCTGGAGCTGCTCGGCGGGAAAGTGGTGTTCCTTGTCCCAGCGCGCCGCGTGCGGGGCGATCTGGTCCTGGACATAGGTGCGGATGGCATCCTGGATGGCGCGGTGGTCGTCGGAGAGCAGCATGGGGTGGGCTCGCTGGTTCTGCGTGGGCGCCCGCCTGCGCGGGCGTGACGGGTGGGGGGCGGGCGTGACGGGGGAGGTGGGCGTGACGGGCCGGGAGGGCTTACCAGTCGAGCGGCGTGCCGTCGTGGTTCAGGAAACGACCGTTGTCGGCTGGGGTCAGGCGGGCAAAGGTGGTGCGCAGGGTGCTGGCGCTCTCGGCCACCGACAGCGGCGCCTGCGGGCCGCCCATCGCCGTCTGCACCCAGCCCGGGTGCACGGCGATGCAGGTCGCGCGGCCGGCCAGCGCCAGCGACACGTCCTTCAGCACCGAGTTCAGCGCCGCCTTCGATGCGGCGTAGAGCCAGCCCAGCGTCTGCGTGCGGCTGCCGATCGACGCCATGATCGACGACACGACCACCAGCCGCGCGCCTGGCGCCAGCGCGTCGAGCAGCTGCGGCGCCACCTGCATCGGGCCGAGCACATTGGTGTGCATGACCGCATCGAAGTCGGTGGTCGACGGCGAGTCGAGCGTGCGCAGGCGCGGGCCGTAGACGCCGGCGTTGATCACCGCCAGATCGAAGGCCTCGCCGTCGATCTGCCAGGCCAGGCCGGCCACGCTGGCCGCCTTCGCCACGTCGATGCGCAGCGGCTTGGCGCCGAGCGCCGACAACGCCTGCAGGCCCGCATCGTCGCGCGCGGTGGCGACGACGCGCGTGCCCTCGGTGCGGTACTGGCGAACCAGTTCCAGGCCGATGCCGCGCGAGGCCCCGATGACGAGGACCGACTTCATGCCATCTCGACGGCCAGCGCGGTGGCCTCGCCGCCGCCGATGCACAGGCTGGCGACGCCGCGCCGCAGGCCTCGCTTCTTCAGCGCGCCCAGCAGCGTCACGACGATGCGCGCGCCCGAGGCGCCGATCGGGTGGCCCAGCGCGCAGGCGCCGCCGTGCACGTTGACGATCTCGTGCGGCAGCGAGAACTCATGCATGGCCGCCATCGTCACCGCCGCAAAGGCCTCGTTGACCTCCCACAGGTCGACGTCGCCAGCCTGCCAGCCCGCCCGCGCGAGCACCTTGCGGATCGAGCCGACCGGCGCGGTCGAGAACCAGGCCGGTTCCTGCGCATGCACCGCATGCGCGACGATGCGCGCGACCGGCTGCAGGCCATGCGCGGTGGCGGTTGACTCGCGCATCAGCACCAGCGCGGCGGCGCCGTCGGAAATGCTGCTGGCGTTGGCGGCCGTGATCGTGCCGTCCTTCTTGAACGCCGGCTTCAGCCCGGCGATCTTGTCCAGACGCGCCTTGAAGGGCTGCTCGTCGTGGCGGATCACCGTGTCGCCGCCGCGGCCCTTGAGCGTCACCGGTGCGATCTCCCAGTCGAAGGAGCCGTCCTCGTTGGCGGTCTTCGCGCGGGTGGTGGAGGCGATGGCGTAGGCATCCTGCGCCTCGCGGGTGAAGCCGTATTTCTCGACGCAGGCCTCGGCGAAGACGCCCATCGCCCGGCCGCGCTCGTAGGCGTCCTCCAGGCCGTCCATCGCCATGTGGTCGAAGAGCTGCGCGGCACCGTACTTCACGCCCTTGCGCACGAAGCTCAGGTGCGGTGCGTTGGTCATGCTCTCCATGCCGCCGGCGATCATCACGTCGGCCGAGCCGGCGGCGAGCATGTCGTGCGCGAACATCATCGCGCGCATGCCGGAGCCGCACATCTTCGACAGCGTCACCGCGCCGGCCGAGATCGGCAGGCCGGCGGCCAGCGCGGCCTGGCGCGCCGGCGCCTGGCCCTGGCCGGCCATCAGGCAGTTGCCCATCAGCACCTCGTCGACCACGTCGCCGGGCAGGCCGGCGCGCTCGATGGCGGCGCGGATCGCCACGCCGCCGAGCTCGGCGGCCGGCAGCGCGGCGAAGTCGCCCAGCAGGCCGCCGATCGGCGTGCGGGCGGCGGAGACGATGACGACGGGGTCGTGGCTGCGGCTGATGCTGACGCTCATGGAGGCGCTCCTTCGGGATTCAGTCGGTGGGAACGGGAACGGTGGGAACGGTGGGAACCGTGGGTTCGACCGGGCGCCGGTGATGCGGGAAGCGGCGCTCCGGGTCGTAGGGAAAGACGTCGTGCACATGGCCGGCGCGAATGCGCGCCTGGTGCGCCTGCCAGAAGGCCGGGTCGAGCAGGTCGGCGTGATGGCGCATGAACACCTCGCGCACGCCGCGGTGGCCGAGCAGGAAGGGGCCGAAGGTCTCCGGGAAGACATCCTTCGGGCCGACCGAATACCAGATCTCGCCCGACATCTCGTCTTCCTCGTTGCGCGGCGCGGGCACGCGACGGAAGTGGCAGTCGGTGATGTACTCGATCTCGTCGTAGTCGTAGAAGACGACCTTGTTGTTGCGCACCACGCCGAAGTTCTTCCACAGCATGTCGCCGGGAAAGATGTTGGCCGCCACCAGCTCCTTGATCGCCTGGCCGTACTCGATGACCGCATGCTCGAGCTGCTCGGGCGTGGCCTCCTGCAGGTAGATGTTCAGCGGCACCATGCGGCGCTCGATGTAGACGTGCTTCAGGATCACCTCTTCCTGGCCGTCGCCGTCGCGGTCGGAGATCTCGAGCTGGCTGGGCGCCTCGCGGCGGATCTCCTCGATCAGCGCCTCGGAAAAGCGCGCGCGCGGGAAGGCGACGTTGCTGAACTCCAGCGTGTCGGCCATGCGCCCGACCCGGTCGTGCTGCTTGACCAGCAGGTACTTGCCCTTGACCTGCTCGCGCGTGGTGTCCTTCTGCGCCGGGAAGCGGTCCTTGATGACCTTGAAGACGTAGGGGTAGCTCGGCAGGTCGAACACCAGCATCACCATGCCCTTGATGCCCGGCGCGATGCGGAAATGGTCGCTCGAGTGGCGCAGGTGGGACTGGAAGTCGCGGTAGAACAGCGTCTTGCCCTGCTTGTGCAGGCCCAGCGCGCTGTAGAGCTCGCTGCGCGGCTTGCGCGGCATCAGCGCGCGCAGGAACTGCACATAGGCCGAGGGCACCTCCATGTCGACCATGAAATAGGCGCGCGCGAAGCTGAACAGCCGCTGCAGGTCGTCTTCGCCGAACAGCGCCGCGTCGATCGTCAGCCGGCCGGCCTCGTCGTGCAGGATCGGCAGCGCGAAGGGCAGGTCGTGGTAGCCGTTGATGATGCGCCCGACCACATAGGCGCCTTTGTTGCGGAAGAACAGCGAGCTCAGCGCTTGGATCTGGAAGTTGGTGCGCAGCCGGCCCGGGCCGATCGCGACCTCGGTCGCGGCCAGCACCGCGTCGAGGTCGCGCTGCAGATCGGCCCAGTCTCCCTCCAGCGCGAAGCTGTCGACCAGCTGCGCCAAGGCCTCGCGCAGCGTCTCGCGGCTCGGGTACCAGGCGCGGAAGGTCGGACGCGCGCCGGGCTCGTCGCTCTCGATGTATTCGGTCGAGACGGCCGGACGCACGAAGATGAAGTCGTTGTGGAAGTAGTCCCGAAGCAGGATCTTGGTCGTGACCGAGTTGAAGAAGCTCTCGGCCAGTTCGGGCTGGTGGTGGCCGGTCAGCAGGCCGATGTAGTGCAGCTTGACCTGCTGCCAGACCGCGCGTGGCAGCGCACCGGCGGCGAACTCGCCGCGCAGCCGCTCGACGGTCTCTTCGACCCGGCGCGGATAGAACTCGATGCGTTCGCGCTGCGCGCGCTGCTGGCCGTGCCAGTCGGCCAGCTCGAAGCGGGCCTTGGCACCGGCGCTGGCCTCGCGCAGCAGCTGATAGTGGCGGTTGAAGCCGTCGAGCATCGTGCGGGCGATGTCGAAGGCGCGGGTGTCGTCGAGCTGCTGCGGGAACATCGGCCTTCTCGCTGCGTCCGGATCAGTCGGCGGCCGTCTCAGCCGTCTCGGCCGGGACAAAGCGCTGCTTCAGCGCCGCCAGCGCGCGCTCGTAGGCGGGCTCGATGTCCTGCGGCTTCGACACCGTGATGCGCAGGTCCTCCAGCAGGCCGTTGTGCAGGCCGTAGACCCAGCCGTGAATCACGACCTCCTGGCCGCGCTGCCAAGCGTCCTCGACGATGGTGGTGCGGCAGACGTTGCGCGCCTGCTCCAGCACGTTGAGCTCGACCAGCGCGTCGACCTGGCGCTCCGGCGTCAGCCGGTCGAGAAAGGCCCGGTGCTGGTTGCGCACGTCCTGCACATGACGCAGCCAGATGTCGACCAGACCGACGCGCAGATTGTTCAGCGCCGCCTTGACACCGCCGCAGTTGGAGTGGCCGACGACGATCACATGCGTGACCCGCAGCGCGTCGACCGCGTACTGGATGACCGACAGCGCGTTGAGGTCGCTGGGCACGATCACATTGGCGATGTTGCGGTGCACGAAGAGTTCGCCCGGCAGCAGGTCGACCAGCTCGTTGGCCGGCACGCGGCTGTCGGCACAGCCGATCCACAGGTACTGCGGCGTCTGCTGCTTCAACAGGCGCGAGAAGAAACCCGGCTCGCGGGTCTCGGTGTCGGCCGCCCACTGGCGATTGCGTTCGAAGAGTTCGTTCAGTTCTGTGCTCATGGACAGCGATTGTTGCGGCTGGGGGCCTGTCCGTGGCTGACATCCGGGCACGAAGCGGGTACGGCCCGACGGGCTGCGGTCCGGATGCGACAGCGCGGCGATTGTTGATGACGTTTACGTAAACGTCAATTGGTGAAGCTCACCCCAGCGCTCAGGCGTGGCTTCACGCTTCAGCACTCGACGATGTTGACCGCCAGTCCGCCGCGGGCGGTTTCCTTGTATTTCGTCAGCATGTCCGCGCCGGTCTCGCGCATGGTCTTGATGACCTTGTCGAGGCTGACATGGTGCGAGCCGTCGCCGCGCAGCGCCATGCGCGCGGCGTTCACCGCCTTGACCGAGGCGATGGCGTTGCGCTCGATGCAGGGGATCTGCACCAGCCCGCCGACCGGATCGCAGGTCAGCCCGAGGTGGTGCTCCATGCCGATCTCGGCGGCGTTCTCCACCTGCTCGGGGCTGCCGCCCATGACGGCGCACAGCGCACCGGCCGCCATCGAGCAGGCCACGCCAACCTCGCCCTGGCAGCCGACCTCGGCGCCGGAGATCGAGGCGTTTTCCTTGTAGAGCAGGCCGATGGCGGCGGCGGTGAGCAGGAAGTCGACGACGCCAGCCGACGTGGCGCCCGGATGGAAGCGCGCGTAGTAATGCAGCACCGCCGGCACGATGCCGGCCGCGCCGTTGGTGGGTGCGGTGACGACGCGGCCGCCGGCGGCGTTCTCCTCGTTGACCGCCAGCGCGTAGAGGTTGATCCAGTCCAGCGTCTGCAGCGGGTCGCGCAGCGCGGCCTCGGGGTGGGCGAGCAGCTGCGCGTGCAGCGCCGCGGCGCGTCGGCGCACCTTGAAGCCGCCGGGCAGCACGCCCTCGGTGCGGCAGCCGCGCGCCACGCAGTCCTGCATCACCTGCCAGATGCGCAGCAGGCCGGCGTCGATCTCGGCGTCGCTGCGCCAGTGGCGCTCGTTGGCGCGCATCACGCCGGCGATCGAGGTGCCCAGCGTGCGCGTCAGTGCCAGCAGCTCGGCGCCGCTGCGGAACGGGTGCGGCAGCACCGAGGCGTCGGGCGCGATCACGCGCTGGCGCTGGCCGTCGGCGGCGACCTGATCGCTGACGACGAAGCCGCCGCCGACCGAGTAGTAGGTGCGGCTGTCGAGTTCGCGGCCGTCGACGTCGAAGGCCAGACAGCGCATGCCGTTGGCGTGGAAGGGCAGCGGGCGGCGCAGCATCGCCAGATCGTCGCGCTCGACGAAGGTCACCGGGTGGCGGCCGGCCAGCACGATGCGCCGCTCGGCGCGCATCGCCGCCAGCAGCGCCGGCACCGCGTCGACGTCGACCGTCTCCGGGTCGTGCCCGGCCAGGCCGAGCAGCACCGCCTTGTCCGAGCCGTGGCCGCGCCCGGTGGCGCCCAGCGAGCCGTGCAGCTCGACGCGCACCCGCGCCACCGCGTCCAGCCGGCCCTCGGCGATCAGGCGCTCGACGAAGAGCCGGGCGGCGCGCATCGGCCCCACGGTGTGCGAGCTCGACGGCCCGATGCCGATCTTGAACAGGTCGAAGACGCTGACGGCCATGTTGTCTGTCTCCTCAGAGCACCGCGTAGCGCCCCGGTCGGTGGTTGATCGCGATGAAGAGGTTCATCGTCACCGCGGCAAGGATGGAGTAGAGCGCCTTCTGCGGCTCGATCAGCGCGAAGGACAGCGCCAGGATCGTGCCGTCGATCGCCATCTGCACATGGCCGGCGCGCCAGTGGCGCGCGCGCTGCAGATAGAGCGAGACGATGGTGGCGCCGCCCAGGCTGGCGTGATGCCGCGCCAGGAACAGGCAGCCCGAGCCCAGCAGCAGCCCGCCCAGCACCGCCGCGTAGGCCGGATGCAGCCGCTCGATGGCGAACAGCGCCGGAGACCAGGAGGTCATCAGCGACAGCAGGCCCACCGACAGGAAGGTCTTGATCGTGAACTCCAGCCCCATGCGCTTCCAGGCGAAGCCGTAGAAGGGCAGGTTCAGCACGAAGAACAGCGGCCCGAAGCTCAGTCCGGTGGCGTAGTGCAGCAGGAAGGCCGCGCCGGCGGTGCCGCCGGTCATCAGCCCGGCCTGACGGAACATGATCAGCGCCAGCGACACGAACAGCGTGCCGGTGAACAGCGCCTGCGCGTCCTCGAACAGGGTGTGGCGGCGCACGCGCTCGGCCTCGGCGGCGGGCGGGGCGGGGAGCGTGGGGACAGCGGAATCGGATGCCATGACCGGAATGTGCATGAAGCGTGCCGGCGCCGGGTGGGCTGTCCGGGGGCGATGTGCGGGTGTTCACGCCTGTGCGTGCCGGGCGGGCTGCGGCACAGTGGCCGGCCAGCCGTCCGGAGATCCGCCCATGCCGACCGCCATGCCGTCCCCGCTGCCTTCGCTGTCCGCAGCCCGGCGCGCGCACATCGCCACCGTCATCGAGGTTGCCGACCGCGGCCTGACGGCGCCGGCCGCCGCCGCGCACGACGCGATCATCCGCGCGAGCTGGCAGCGCTGCGTGCACGACCACCGCCTCGACCCGACGCGCATGCAGGAGGCCGTCATCCTGCCGCAGGCGCGGCTGCGCGAGCACCAGGACCAGATGGACGACTTCCTGCAGATCGCCCGCCACGGGCTGGAGCAGCTCTATCGCCAGGTCGCGGGCCTGGGCTATGTGGTGCTGCTGACCGACGCGCGCGGCGTGACGGTCGACTTTCTCGGCGACCTGCAGATCGAGGGCCGGCTGCGCCGCGCGGGCCTCTATCTGGGCGCCGACTGGAGCGAGGCGCAGGCCGGCACCTGCGGCGTGGGCACCTGCATCAGCACCGGCCAGGCGCTGACGGTGCATCTGGACGACCATTTCGACGCGACCCACATCCCGCTGACCTGCACCTCGGCGCCGGTGTTCGGCCCCGGCGGGCGGCTGGAGGCGGTGCTCGACATCTCGCAGCTCAGCAGCGCCGAGCCCAAGTCCAGCCAGCATCTGGCGCTGCAGCTGGTGCGCGACGCGGCCGCGCGCATCGAGGACGCGGCCTTCCTGCAGCGCCACCGGCGCGACTGGATCCTGCGCCTGGGCGACGCGCCGGCCTTTCTCGACCTGCGCGCCGACTACCTGCTGGCGCTGGACGCGGCCGGCCGCATCACCGGCCACAACCGCCGCGCGCAGCAGCTCTTCGCGCCGCCGGGCACCGCGGCCACGGCCGCCTCGACGCTGATCGGCCAGCCGCTGCAGGCGCTGCTGGAGCTGTCGCCGGCGGAGCTGCCGCGCCATCTGGCCGGGCAGGGCGGCGAGGCCGGCGCGGTGCGCTGCACCGGGCGGCCGGACCTGCTGTTCCTGCGGGTGAGCGCGCCGCCGGCCGCGCCGCTGTCCCGGCGTCCGGCCGAGACGCCGCGCAGCGCCGCGCTGCCGGCGCCGCTGGCCGCGATCTCGGGGGGCGATCCGGCGCTGGACCGGCTGGTCGAGCGCGCCGCGCGGCTGGTCGACAGCCCGGTCAGCCTGCTGATCACCGGCGAGACCGGCAGCGGCAAGGAGTTTCTCGCCAAGGCGCTGCACCGCAGCAGCGCGCGCCGCGACGGGCCCTTCGTCGCGGTCAACTGCGCCGCCATTCCCGAGACGCTGATCGAGAGCGAGCTGTTCGGCCACCTGCCCGGCAGCTTCTCCGGCGCCGGGCCGAAGGGCAAGCGCGGCCTGATCCAGGAGGCCGACGGCGGCACGCTCTTCCTCGACGAGATCGGCGACATGCCGCGTGCGCTGCAGGCGCGGCTGCTGCGCGTGCTGGCCGAGCGCGAGGTGCTGCCGATCGGCGCGACCCGGCCGCAGCCGGTGCGCCTGCGGGTGATCGCCGCGACGCACTGCCCGCTCGAGACCCTGGTGCGCGAGGGGCGCTTCCGCGACGATCTCTACTACCGGATCAACGGCGCGCATTTCGCGCTGCCGCCGCTGCGCGAGCGCCGCGACCTGGACGTGCTGATCGGGCGGCTGCTGGCCGACGACGGCGCCGGCACGGTGCTGGCCGACGAGGCGCGCGCGGCACTGCGGGCGCACGACTGGCCCGGCAACCTGCGCGAGCTGCGCAATGTCGTCGACTACGCGCGCAGCGTCTGCCTCGGCGGCGTGATCCGCCTGGCCGATCTGCCCGAGCGGCTGCAGGGTCGGTGGGCCGATCGCCGGAGCGCGCCGCCTGCGGCCCTCCCTCAGCCGACGACGGGCGCGGTGGAGGACGACGCGGCCCGGCAGCTGCGCGAGCGCCTGACGGCCGCACGCTGGAACGTCTCGGCCGTCGCGCGCGAGATGGGTGTGGCGCGCATGACGCTGTACCGGCGCATGCGCCGCTTCGGCATCGTCTCGCCGCTGGATGCGGCCGAGCTTCCGGCCGAGCTTCCGGTCGAGTCACCTGTCACGCGGTGACCGGTGACAGCTGTCTCGGTGTGACAGCTGTCACCGTGGCGGCCGGGCGCCGGGCGGCACGGAGAGGGTCAATGAAATCAAGGACTTGTCATCGCTTTATGGCGTGATCATGGCGTGATCGGGCGCGGCACGCGGCTTGCGCTGTCTGGGGGGCGGCGGCACGGCAGCGCAGAGGCCGGCCGCATCCGCATCCACCATGAAGGAGACATGACGATGAGCGAGACCCTGACCGCCCCGGTCACCCCGACCGCCCGCGCCGCCGCCTGGCTGGCCCGTCTCGAGGCCGCGCTGGCCGCGCGCGACAGCACGGCCGCCGCCGCGCTGTTCGACGACGAGTGCTACTGGCGCGACCTGGTCAGCTTCACCTGGAACCTGCGCACCGAGGAGGGCCGCGACGCGATCCGCGAGATGCTCGACGCGCAGCTCGGCACCGTGGCGCCGTCCGGCTTCCGCCTGCAGGGCGAGGCCAGCGAGGCCGGCGGCGTCACCGAGGCCTGGTTCGACTTCGAGACCGCGCAGGCGCGCGGCACCGGTCACCTGCGCCTGAAGGGCGATCGGGCCTGGACGCTGCTGACGACGATGAGCGAGCTCAAGGGCTTCGAGGAGAAGAAGGGCCGGCGCCGCATCAAGGGTGCCGAGCACGGTGCGCAGGCCGGCGGGCGCGTCAGCTGGCTCGAGCGCCGCCAGCAGGAGCTGGCCGCGCTGGGCGACACCGAGCAGCCCGAGGTGGTCATCATCGGCGGCGGCCAGGGCGGCATCGGACTGGGCGCGCGGCTGCGCCGGCTGGGCGTGCCGACGATCATCATCGAGAAGAACGCGCGCGCCGGCGATTCCTGGCGCAACCGCTACAAGAGCCTGTGCCTGCACGACCCGGTCTGGTACGACCACATGCCCTATCTGCCCTTCCCGGACGACTGGCCGGTGTTCTGCCCGAAGGACAAGGTCGGCGACTGGCTGGAGATGTACGTCAAGGTGATGGAGCTGAACTACTGGAGCTCCACCGTCGCCGAGAAGTGCCGCTGGGACGAGGCCAGCGGCCGCTGGGAGGTGCGGGTGGTGCGCGAGGGCCGGCCGGTGACGCTGCGGCCGCGCCAGCTGGTGTTCGCGCTGGGCGTGTCGGGCTATGCCAACGTGCCGAAGATCGCCGGCGCCGAGAGCTTCGAGGGCACGCAGCACCATTCCAGCCGCCACCCCGGCGGCGCGGCCTGGGCGGGCAGGAAGGCGGTGGTGCTGGGCTCGAACAACTCCGCGCACGACATCTGCGCCGACCTCTGGGAGCACGGCGCCGACGTGACGATGATCCAGCGCAGCTCGACGCACATCGCGCCGTCGGACTCGCTGATGGAGCTGGCGCTGGGCGGGCTCTACTCGGAGCAGGCGCTGGAGAACGGCGTCAGCACCGAGAAGGCCGACCTGCTGTTTGCCTCGGTGCCGTACCGGATCATGCACACCTTCCACATCCCGGTGTACGAGGAGATGAAGCGCCGCGACGCCGACCTGTACGCGCGGCTGGAGAAGGCCGGCTTCCTGCTCGACTTCGGCGAGGACGGCTCGGGCCTGTTCATGAAGTACCTGCGCCGCGGCTCGGGCTACTACATCGACGTCGGCGCCTCCGAGCTGGTGGCCGACGGCCGCATCCACCTGAAGAGCCGCGTCAACATCGAGCGCATCAACCCGCGCTCGGTCACGCTGAGCGACGGCACCGAGCTGCCCTGCGACCTGCTGGTCTACGCGACCGGCTATGGCTCGATGAACAGCTGGCTGGCCGACCTGATCTCGCCCGAGGTCGCCGACCAGGTCGGCAAGTGCTGGGGCCTGGGCTCGGCCACCACCAAGGATCCCGGGCCGTGGGAGGGCGAGCTGCGCAACATGTGGAAGCCCACGCCGGTCGAGAACCTGTGGATCCACGGCGGCAACCTGCACCAGTCGCGCTGCTACTCGCAGTACTTGGCGCTGCAGCTCAAGGCACGCATGGAGGGACTGGCGACGCCGGTGCACAAGCCGGCGCCGAGCCACCACCGGCGCTGACGGCCCGACAGACTCCATTCTTGTTTATTGGATTTTTATCCAATATGATGGATACATGGAGATCGACACCTTTCTGGCCGACCGGATCAGGGAGCTGCGCCGCGCCCGTGGCTTCACGCTGGATCAGCTGGCCCAGCACAGCGGCGTGAGCCGCTCGATGATCTCGCTGATCGAGCGGCGCGAGACCAGTCCGACCGCCGCGGTGCTCGACAGGCTGGCTGCGGCCTTCGGGCTGTCCCTGCCCGCCTTCTTTGCCGCAGCCGTGCCGCAGGCGGAGCCGGATCCGGTGTCGCGCCACACGCAGCAGCCGGTCTGGACCGACCCCGCTTCGGGCTATGTGCGCCGGCACCTCTCGCCCACGGGCACCGTCTCGCCGATCGAACTGGTGGAGGTGAGCTTTCCGGCGGGCGAGACGGTGGTCTTCGAGCGTCCCGCCGGGCAGGCCCGTCCGAGCCATCAGATCTGGCTCCTCGAGGGCGAGATGGACATCACGCTCGAGCACGGGGCCTGGCGCCTGCAGCGCGGCGACTGCATGGCCATGCAGCCGGGTCCGCGCATCACTTTCCACAACCCCGGCTCGCAGCCGGCCCGCTATCTGCTGGCCCTGGCTCTCGCGCCGCTCCCTGCCTGAGGCTCGCCCTTCCATGACGATTCGCCGCATCGTGCCGTGCACGCATGACCGCCATGCCCGCGCCATCCTCGACATCTTCAACGAGGCCATCGCGAACTCGACCGCGCTCTACGACTACCAGCCGCGCTCGCTGGCGAGCATGGAGACCTGGTTCGCGACCAAGCAGGCGGGGGGATTTCCCGTCATCGGCATCGAGGACGAGGCGGGGCAGCTTGTCGCCTTCGGCAGCTTCGGCACCTTCCGGGCCTGGCCGGCCTACAAGTATTCGGTCGAGCACTCGGTCTATGTCCATCAGGACCACCGCGGTCATGGGCTGGGTCTGCAGGTGATGCACGCACTGATCGATGCGGCCCGGCAGCGGCAGGTGCACGCGATGATCGGGGCCATCGACGCCGACAACCAGGGCAGCATCGCTCTTCATCGGCGTCTGGGCTTCAGCCGTGTCGGCACCTTGCCGCAGGTGGGCTTCAAGTTCGGGCGCTGGCTCGATCTGGCCCTGTACCAGTTGCTGCTCGACACCCCGGCCGAGCCGGTGGATGGCTGAAGACCGAAGACTTGCACGCTGGCGCTGCAAGGCCTAGGATGCCCTCGGGCCGCTTCGCGCGGCCCGACGTCGCTCGGACGGTTCCGGGCGCTCACGTTCATCTCTGCCAATGTCGTCTTCCAGCTCTTCGGGCAAGCGCCGCTTCGCCCGCATCGACCGTCTTCCCCCCTACGTCTTCAACATCACGGCCGAGCTCAAGCTCGCCGCGCGCCGCCGGGGCGAGGACATCATCGACCTCAGCATGGGCAACCCCGACGGGGCCACGCCGGCGCACATCGTCGCCAAGCTCACCGAGGTCGCGCAGCGCCCCGACACCCACGGCTACTCGGCCAGCAAGGGCATTCCGCGCCTGCGCCGCGCGATCTCGCACTGGTACAAGGACCGCTACGCCGTCGACATCGACCCCGACAGCGAGGCCATCGTCACCATCGGCTCGAAGGAGGGCCTGGCGCACCTGATGCTGGCCACGCTCGACCGCGGCGACACCGTGCTGGTGCCGGACCCGAGCTATCCGATCCACATCTACGGCGCGGTCATCGCTGGCGCCGACATCCGCTCGGTGCCGCTGGTGCCCGGCGTGGACTTCTTCGCCGAGCTGGAGAAGACCATCCGCGGCAGCTACCCCAAGCCGAAGATGATGATCCTCGGCTTCCCCAGCAACCCGACCGCGCAGTGTGTCGAGCTCGACTTCTTCGAGCGCGTCATCGCGCTGGCGAAGAAGCACGACATCTTCGTCGTGCACGACCTGGCCTACGCCGACATCGTCTTCGACGGCTGGAAGGCGCCGTCGATCATGCAGGTGCCCGGCGCCAAGGACATCGCGGTCGAGTTCTTCACGCTCAGCAAGAGCTACAACATGGCCGGCTGGCGCATCGGCTTCATGGTCGGCAATCCCGATCTGGTGGCCGCCCTGGCGCGCATCAAGAGCTACCACGACTACGGCACCTTCACGCCGCTGCAGGTGGCGGCGATCGCGGCGCTGGAGGGCGATCAGACTTGCGTGGGTGACATCGCTGCGACCTACCAGAAGCGCCGCGACGTGCTGGTCAAGGGCCTGCGCGAGGCCGGCTGGAACGTGGATTGCCCGAAGGCGTCGATGTACATCTGGGCGAAGATCCCCGAGAAGTACGCGGCGCTGGGCTCGCTGGAGTTCGCCAGGCAGCTGATGGCGCGCGCCAAGGTCTGCGTCAGCCCCGGCATCGGCTTCGGCGACCACGGCGACGACCATGTGCGCTTCGCGCTGATCGAGAACGAAAGCCGCATCCGCCAGGCGGTGCGTGGCATCCGCGCGATGCTCAAGGCCGACGGCATCTCGGCCTGAGCGCGGCGCTGCGTCAGCGCCGGGTGCGGGCGCGGCGGATCAGGTCGACCGCGGCGATCTCGCTGCCGAGCGAGGCGCCCAGCGCATGCCGGCACAGTCCGGCCTGCGCGTAATGCAGGTTCTCGTAGAGCTCGGCGGCGGCCGGATGCGCGTCGAGCAGCGCATCCAGCGCCGGGCCGGGTTCGGCCGCGTCGAGCAGCGCGCCCAGCGTCGAGGCGACCTGGCGGTACTGCGCCGCCGCGCGCTCCGAGGCGCCGGGGTCGAGCCGCTCCAGCAGCCGCGCCAGCGCCAGCACGGCACCGAGATCGTGGTGAAGTCGTTCGGGACGGGTCGGCATGATCGGCATGGTCGGCTCCTGCGGCGGTGGGTCCTGATCTGCCGATCTGCGGGGGGCGGGCCGGGATTTCAAGGCTTGCGCGACACTTTGCCGCATGAAGATCGACTTCGACGGACTCCAGGCCTTCGTGGCCATCGCCGATCTGGGCGGCTTCGGCAAGGCGGCCGAGAGCCTGCATCTGACTCAGACCGCGCTGACCCGCCGGCTGCAGAAGCTCGAGGGCTGGCTCGGGCTGAAGCTGGTCGAGCGCAGCACCCGGCGCGTGGCGCTGACCGCGGTCGGCCGCGACTTCCTGCCCCAGGCCCGCGCGATGGTGCAGGACGTCAGTGGCGCGATGAGCCGTCTGCGCGACATGGCCCAGCACGGCCACGGCCAGTTCACGCTGGCCTGCATTCCCTCGATGACCTCGCATGTGCTGCCCGGGCTGATCGGGCGCTATGCGCAGCGCCATCCGGGCAATCACATCCGGCTGCTCGACGGTGCATCCACCGAGGTGCGCCAGGCGGTGCTGGGCGGCCAGGCCGAGCTGGGCATCGCGCTGGCCGGCGAGCGCCACGCCGAGCTGGCCGAGACGGCGCTGTTCGACGATCCGCTGGTCTTCATCTGCCGCGACGGCCATGCGCTGGCCAGCCGCGCCAGCCTGCGCTGGGAGGACATGCGCGGCCTGGACCTGGTCGGCGTCGGCAGCTTCATGGCCACGCGCATCCAGATGGACTACCAGCTCGCCCGGCGCGGCATCACGCTGACCGCACGCTACGAGGTCCAGCACCATGCGACCGCGCTCAATCTGGTGGCCGCCGGCGTGGGCTGCGCCATCCTGCCCGCCTCCACCTTCCGCGAGGGCGACCGCCCGGGCGTGCGCCGTCTGGCCATCACCCATCCGGTGGTGCGTCGCAAGGTGCAGCTGCTGCGCCGTCGCCATGCCGACCTGTCGCCGGCGGCGCGCGCCTTCGTCGACCTGATGGCGTCATCGGACGCTGATGCGTGGCAGGCATCAGTGAGCACCTGAGTTTCATTTCACGCATCAATCCGGCCACGGAAGAATCGGCGCCGTCATCCCACGGACTCTCGAACTTTCGAACGGATTCACGATGCACACCGACGTGCTGGTCATCGGTGGCGGCAACGCCGCCCTGTGCGCCGCGCTCACCGCGGCCGAGGCGGGCGCGCGCGTGCTGCTGCTGGAGGCCGCGCCGCGCCTGCTGCGTGGCGGCAATTCCGCCCACACCCGCAACCTGCGCTGCATGCATGACGCGCCGCAGGACGTGCTGGTCGATGCCTATCCCGAGGAGGAGTTCTGGCAGGACCTGCTGAAGGTCACCGGCGGGCGCACCAGCGAGCCGCTGGCGCGGCTGACCATCCGCGCCTCGTCGACCTGCCGGGACTGGATGCGCCGCCACGGCGTGCGCTTCCAGCCGCCGCTGTCGGGCGCGCTGCATGTGGCGCGCACCAACGCCTTCTTCATGGGTGGCGGCAAGGCGCTGGTGAACGCCTATTACCGCAGCGCCGAGCGCCTGGGCGTGCAGGTGCGCTATGAGACGCCGGTGCAGCGCCTGGAGATCGAGGCGGGCCGCTTCGTGGCCGCCCACGCCGGCGACGAGCGCATCACCGCCGACGCCTGCGTGCTGGCCGCCGGCGGCTTCGAGTCGAACCGCGAATGGCTGAGCGAGGCCTGGGGCACCAACGCGCGCGGCGAGCGTCCGGCCGAGCAGTTCCTGATCCGCGGCACGCGCTTCAACCAGGGCGTGCTGCTGCGCCACCTGCTCGAGGCGCACCGCGCCGACGCGATCGGCGACCCGACGCAGGCGCACATGGTGGCCATCGACGCGCGCGCGCCGCTGTACGACGGCGGCATCTGCACCCGCATCGACTGCGTGTCGCTGGGCATCGTCGTCAACCGCGAGGCGCTGCGCTTCTATGACGAGGGCGAGGACTTCTGGCCCAAGCGCTACGCCATCTGGGGGCGCCTGGTGGCCGGCCAGCCCGGGCAGATCGCCTGGAGCGTGATCGACGCCAAGGCGGCCGGCCGCTTCATGCCGCCGGTCTTTCCCGGCGAGGTGGCGCAGAGCCTGCCGGAGCTGGCGCGCCGGCTCGGCCTGGACGAGGCGACCTTCATGCGCACCGTGGACGACTACAACCGCGCCTGCCAGGCCGGCCACTTCGACCACACCACGCTGGACGACTGCCACACCGCCGGGCTGCAGCCGCCCAAGACCCACTGGGCGCGGCCCCTCGACACGCCGCCCTACACCGCCTATGCGCTGCGCCCGGGCGTGACCTTCACCTATCTGGGCCTGAAGACCGACGAGACGGCGGCCGTGCGCTTCGGCGACCGGCCCAGCGACAACCTGTTCGTTGCCGGCGAGATGATGGCCGGCAATGTGCTGGGCCAGGGCTACACCGCCGGCGTGGGCATGTCGATCGGCACCGCCTTCGGGCGCATCGCCGGCGCGGGCGCCGCCTCGGCCGCGCACCGCGCACGCAAGGAGAACGCATGAGCACCGGGAACATGACCGGCACCGACACGCTGCAGACGCTGGTGCGCCAGGCCACCGCGCTGGCGCAGGGCGATCCGGTCGAGGAGGTGGCGCGCCAGCTGCAGATCTGCAACGCCTGCCGCTACTGCGAGGGCTTCTGCGCGGTCTTTCCGGCGATGACGCGCCGCCTGGACTTCCCGGCCGCCGACGTGCACTACCTGGCCAACCTCTGCCACAACTGCGGTGCCTGCCTGCATGCCTGCCAGTACGCGCCGCCGCATGCCTTCGCGGTCAATGTGCCGCAGGCGATGGCCCGGGTGCGCGGCCAGACCTACACCGACCATGCCTGGCCCGCCCCTCTTGGCCGGCTCTACCAGCGCAACGGCCAGGTGGTGGCGCTGCTGCTGAGCCTGGCGCTGGGCCTGTTCCTGGCGCTGGCGGCGGCCTGGAACGGCGCGCTGTGGGGCTCGCCGGGGCCGGGCGGCTTCTATGCGATCTTCCCGCACAACACCCTGGTGCTGATGTTCGCGCCGGTGTTCCTGTGGGCGGTGCTGGCGCTGGGCCTGGGCGTGCGGCGCTTCTGGCGCGGCATCACCCCGGTGACGGGGGCTCGGCCGGTGAGCGGCGAGGCGGCGGCCTCGGCCACGCAGGAGGTGCTGACGCTGAAGTACCTGGACGGCGGCCACGGCGACGGCTGCCACGAGGCGGACGAGGCCTACACCCTGTGGCGGCGGCGCTTTCACCACCTTACCTTCTACGGCTTCGGCCTGTGCTTCGCGGCCACCGGCGTGGCCACGCTGATGCACTACCTGGGCGGCCAGCCAGCACCCTATGACCTGCCCAGCCTGCCCAAGCTGCTGGGCGTGCCGGGCGGCGTGAGCCTGCTGGCCGGATCGCTGGGCCTGGGCTGGCTGCGCATGCAGCGCCATCCGCTGCACGGCGACGTCGCCCAGCGGCCGATGGACATGGCCTTCATCACGCTGCTGGCGCTGACCAGCGCCAGCGGTCTGGCGCTGTGGCTGGCGCGTGGCCTGCCTGCGATGCCGCTGCTGCTGTGCCTGCACCTGGGCGCGGTGATGGCGCTGTTCCTGACGCTGCCCTACGGCAAGTTCGCCCACGGCATCTTCCGGGTGGCGGCCCTGCTGCGCCACAACGTCGAGCGGCGCCTGCCCAGTCCCGTCGGCCTCGGCGCCGACTGATTTCCCGCGGCGCCCTCGCCCCCTCTCTCGTTGTCGATGTTCCCGATGCGGCCGCCGCGGGCGGTGGCCGCCGGCGTGCGCCTGCGCGCCGCTTCCCGCCCCACGAACATTTCCAGGAGACAAGCATGTCCTCGACCGAGCCTTCAGGCTGTTCCCTTCCCTGTGATGCCGATGCGTCGGCGCCGGCCCCGGCGGTCGGATCGATCCGGCGCCGCGCCGGGCTGCTCGGTGCGCTGAGCCTGCTGGCGCTGGCCGCCGCGCCGGTGCAGGCGCAGAGCGCCGACTTCCCGCCGAAGAAGACCGTCACCATCATCGTGGGCTTCGCCGCCGGCGGCGCGGCCGACATGGCCGCACGGGTCATCGGCAAGAAGCTGGGCGACAACCTCGGCGCCACGGTGGTGATCGAGAACAAGGCCGGCGCCGGCGGCAACCTGGCGCACCAGTACGTCGCCCAGGGACCGACCGACGGCAGCGTGCTGCTCTTCGGCTCGGTCGGGCCGCTGGCCATCGCGCCGCACCTGATGAAGGTCAGCTACGACCCGATCCGCGACCTGGCGCCGATCACGATGGGGGTGAACTTCCCGAACGTGCTGGTGGTGCATGCAGGCGCCGGCATCCGCAGCTTCGCCGACTTCATCGCCGCGGCGAAGAAGACGCCCGGCCGGCTCGACTACGCCTCGACCGGGCCTGGCTCGGCCTCGCACCTGGCTGGCGAACTGCTCGACGACATGGCGCGCATCGACACCGTGCACATCCCGTACAAGGGCGGCGCGCCGGCGCTGCAGGACCTGCTGGGCGGCCGGGTCACCGCCTATTACTCGACCTATTCGACCGCGCAGCAGCACATCGACGCCGGCAAGCTGGTGCCGCTGGCCATCACCGGGCCGAAGCGGCTGCCGCAGCTGCCCAACGTGCCGACGGTCGCCGAGTCCGGCTACCCCGGCTACAACGCCACCAACTGGTATGCCTTCGTGGCCGCGTCCAAGGTGCCCAGGCCGGTGCTGGAGCGCTGGAACACCGAGCTGGTGAAGGTGCTGAAGTCGCCCGAGGTGGTCGCCGAGCTGAACCGCCACGGCATGCCGCCGGCGCCGGGCACCCGCGAGGAGCTGGGCCGCGAGATCGAGCGCGAGTCCGCCTACTGGGGCCGCGTGATCCGCGATCGCAAGATCGTCATGGAATGAGCCCCCCATCACACGAAAGAGACTGATCATGAAGAGACAAGCGATGCTCGCCCGACGCACCTGGCTGCGGCTGGGCGCCACCCTGGTGCTGGGCGCCAGCAGCCTGCTGGCCAGCGGCGCGGCCGTGGCTGCTGAACTGCACGTCATCACTTCCGGCGCTTTCACCGAGGCCTACAAGCAGCTCATCCCGATCTACGAGGCCGCCAGCGGCCACACGGTCAGGAGCTCCTTCGGTGCCTCGGTCGGCAATGCGCCGGACTCGATTCCCAGCCGCTTCGCCCGGGGCGAGAAGTTCGACCTGGTGATC
Organism: Sphaerotilus natans; assembly: GCF_900156335.1. Taxonomy (GTDB): domain Bacteria; phylum Pseudomonadota; class Gammaproteobacteria; order Burkholderiales; family Burkholderiaceae_C; genus Sphaerotilus; species Sphaerotilus natans. The sequence continues at coordinate 14,179 of NZ_FTMZ01000009.1, read as the reverse complement.
CTGTCGGAGACCGGTCTGGAGGCGCTCGAGAAGGACGGCCGCCTGGTGCCGGGCTCGCGCCTGGACCTGGCACGCTCTCACATCGGTGCGGCGGTGCGCAAGGGCGCGCCGCGGCCGGACATCTCGACCGTCGAGGCGCTGCGCCGCACCCTGCTCGAGGCCGGCTCGGTGGCCTATTCGGCCAGCGCCAGCGGCGCCTATCTGTCGACCGTGCTGTTCCCGAAGCTGGGCGTCGAGGAGCGGCTGCGCCAGACCGGCAAGCGCATCCTCAGCGAGCGGGTCGGGGCGGTGGTGGCGCGCGGTGACGCCGAGCTGGGCTTCCAGCAGGTCAGCGAGCTGATCTATTTCAAGGAGCTGGACTTCATCGGCACGCTGCCGCCGGAGGTGCAGCAGTCGCTGTTCTTCTCGGCCGGGCTGGTGCAGGGCTCGTCGCAGCAGGAGGCGGCGCGGCATCTGGCGCGCTTCCTGCGCTCGGCGGCGGTGGCGCCGATCGTGCGCGCCACCGGGCTGGATCCGGTGGCCGAGGCGCCGGCCCGCTGAGCGGCGAGGCCTCCGCGATGAGCACGACGCCGGCCGCGCGACCCGAGGCGGCGGACCTGCGCCGGCCGAGCGGTCCGGCACAGCTGTTCCTCGTCTTCACCCGCACCTCGCTGCAGGGCTTCGGGGGCGTGCTGGCGGTGGTGCAGCGCGAGCTGGTCGAGCGCGAGCGCTGGTACACGCCCGAGTCCTTCCTGCAGGACTGGGCGGTGGCCCAGGTGCTGCCCGGGCCGAACGTCTGCAATCTGGCGCTGATGCTGGGCGACCGCACGCATGGCTGGCGCGGGGCCGCCGCCGCACTGGCCGGCCTGCTGCTGCTGCCGTTGGCGCTGGCGCTGCTGCTGGCGGGCGGGATCGGCGGTCTGGCGGCGCATCCGGACACGCAGCGGGTCTTCTCCGGGGCGCTCGAGGGCATGGGCGTGGTCGCGGCCGGGCTGATCGCCGGCACCTGCCTGCGGCTGGTGGCCGCGCTGCGTTCGCATCCGCTGGGTTTCCTGCCGGCGCTGGCGGTGGTGGTGCTGGCCTGGGGGGCGCTGGCGCTGGCGGGCTGGCCGCTGACCTGGGTGGTGCCGGGCCTGGGCCTGTGCGGCGCGCTGGTCACCGCCCTCGTCATGAAGAAGGGGCGGTGATGAGCCTGGCGGACTGGATGACGCTGGCCGGCCTGCACCTGAGCCTGTCGCTGCTGGCCGTCGGCGGCGCGGTCACGCTGGCGCCGGCGCTGCATCTGCATCTGGTGCGCGAGCTGGCCTGGCTGAGCCCGATGCAGTTCACCCAGGCGCTGGTGCTGGCGCAGGCCGCGCCGGGGCCGAACGTGCTCTTCATCGCGCTGCTGGGCTGGCAGGTCGGGGTGGGCGGCAGCGGCGCGGCGCCGGCCAGCGGCACCGCGCTGGCGTCCGGCCTGTTCGGCGCGTTGCTGAGCCTGGTGGCGGTGCTGCTGCCCAGCAGCCTGCTGGCGCTGGGCGTGACCCGCTGGATCGGCCGCCATCAGCAGCATCTGGCGGTGCAGGCCTTCCGCCTCGGGCTGGCGCCGGTGGTGATCGGCGTGCTGCTGTCGACCGCCACGCTGCTGCTGCAGGGCGAGCATGGCGGCTGGCCACCGGCGCGGCCGCTGCTGCTGGCTGCCGGCGTGGCGCTGCTGGTGTGGCGCACCCGGCTGGCGCTGCCGTGGATGCTGGCTGCCGGCGCGCTGCTGGGCGCGTCGGGCCAGCTCTAATCTGAGCCGTGCCGAGCCGTGCTCAGCGCTTCGCCATCGGCACCCGGTGCGAGAAGATCGACAGCAGGCTGGCGGCCACCACCACCACGCCCATCGCGGCGGTCAGGGTCAGCGCGTGCGCGATCGCGCCGATCAGCGGCGGGCCGATCAGGAAGCCGCTGTAGCCGATCGACGAGACCGAGGCGATCGCCGCGGCGCGGCTGGTGCCCGGCACCCGGGTCGCGGCGTTGTAGAGGATCGGCACCACCGGCGCCAGCCCGGCGCCGACCAGCGCGTAGCCGATCAGCGAGACCCACGGATCGCCGCTGATCAGCACCACCGCCATCGCGAAGGCCGACAGCCCGGCGCTGAAGGCCAGCAGCTGGTCTTCGGGATAGCGCGCGCGCAGCCGGTCGCCGGCGAAGCGCGCCAGCGCCATCGCGCCTGCGAAGGCCGCGTAGCCCAGGCCGGCCTGGGCCTGCGGCATGCCGAGCTCCTGCTTCAGGTAGAGCACGCACCAGTCGTACATCACGCCTTCGGCGCTCATGCCGGCGAAGATCAGCAGGCCGATGACCAGCAGCTGGCCGCGCGGCCAGGCGAACTGCGCCTGCGGACCCTCGTGCGGCTCGGGCGCCGGATGGGTGTCGAGCATGCCGCGGGCGGCCGCCAGCACCGCCAGCGCCATCAGCAGGCCGAAGCCGGCGAGCTGATGCTCCGGCGTGACCTGCAGCCGCAGCAGGCCTGCGGCCAGCGCCGCGCCGCCCATCGCGCCCAGGCTGAACATGCCGTGCAGGCCGCTGAGAATGGCGCGCCCGCCCAGGACCTCCAGCGCCGAGCCTTCGGCATTGATCGCCACGTCGTAGAGGCTCATCGCCGCGCCGAAGACCAGCATCGCCGGCAGCAGCAGCGCCAGCGAGGGCCAGTGCAGCACCAGCGCCAGCATCAGGCCCATCACCAGCGCGCAGGCCCGCGCCGCGCCGCGCGCGCCCAGCCACGCGACGATGCGCCCGGCGGTGAACAGCGACACCACCGCGCCGGCGGCGGCCGACAGCAGCACCAGCGACAGCATCGCCTCGTCCAGGCCGTAGTGCATCTTGACCGAGGGGATGTGCACGCCCCAGGCGCCGCCGACCAGCCCCAGCGCCGCGAACAGCACCCGAGTGGAGCGGCGCGCCCGCGACAGCCGCGAGGGCGAGGGGCCGGGCGCGGTCTGGCCGAGCGAGGCAGGGAAGGTCGTTGTCATGTGCAATCTTTCGGGGTGTGCAGGCGCTCGCGCGGCTCGACCTTCGGGCAGCGGTCGGGCCGGCGTGCCGAGCTCGGCGCGGCCCACTGCACCGCGTTGGCCAGCACGCGCCGGATCTGCGGATGGTGATAGGTCGGGAACGTCTCGTGGCCCGGCCGGAAATAGAAGATGCGTCCGTGGCCGCGCTGCCAGCAGCAGCCCGAGCGGAAGACCTCGCCGCCCTCGAACCAGGAGATGAACACGGTGCTGTCGGGCGCGGGAATGTCGAAGCGCTCGCCGTACATCTCTTCCTGCGCGAGCTCGATGCAGTCGTCCAGGCCGGCGGCGATCGGGTGCGCGGGCTCGACCACCCACAGTCGCTCGCGCTCGCCGGCGACGCGCCACTGCAGCGAGCAGTGCGTGCCCATCAGCCGGCGGAAGAGGCGCGAGAAGTGGCCCGAGTGCAGCACGATCAGGCCCATGCCGGCCAGCACATGGCGCTGCAGGCGGTCGACGACCTCATCCTCGATCTCGGCATGCGCCCGGTGGCCCCACCAGACCAGCACGTCGCAGCCGGCCAGACGTTCTTCCGACAGGCCCTGCTCGGGCTCGTCGAGCGTGGCCGTCGAGATGTCGAGTGCCCGGGCGGTCGGCCCCAGGCCGGGCAGTTCGGCCAGCGCGGCGGCGATCGTGGCGTGAATGCCGTCCGGATAGATCGCGGCGACCTCCGGCCGCGTGCGCTCGTGGCGGAACTCGTTCCAGACGATGACAGAAATCCGCGCTGGTGGCGCGGGCAATGGGGCGGGGCTTTGCATGTCGGCAGAATAGGTTTTTACCCGGATGGGCGGCAACGGCTGCCGACAGCACAAAACCTCAAACCATGTCAGAAAACCTGGATGCGTCGGCAATGACGGCCGACCTGCCGACCGAGCCGGCGCAGCGCCTGCGCCAGCTGGTCGAGCGCTTTGCGCGTGCGGCGGCCGAGGGGCGTGCGCCGCTGTGGCTGCCGCCGCATCCGGCGGTCTGGCCCGGTCGTGGCCAGGGCCATTTCCACCTGGCCGCCGAGTTGTTCCTGCAGGTCTCGGGCACGACCCGCTTCGTCTTCCCGCACGCCGAGCGGCTGCTGCAGCCCGGCGAGATGCTGCTGGTGCCGCCGAAGCTGCTGCATGACGAGCATGTGCGCGCGGCCGGACCGGCGCCGGCGCAGGCCTTCCAGAACCTGGTCATCCACGCCGATGCCGGCTCGCTGTGCAGCCATCTGGCGCACGAGGTGCAGCCCGGCCGGCCCGGCATCCTGCACCTGGAGGTGCGCGGCCACCCGCAGGTCGCGCGCATCCAGGACTGGCTGGCCGACGCGGCGCTGCCGGGCGACGAAGGCGACGCGGCGCTGGCGCTGCAGCGCCGCGCGCTGGTGGCCGCGGCGCTGGCCGGGGTGCGCCGGGTGCTCGAGGCCGGCGCGGCCGCCGAGGTCAGCGTCGAGCCGCCGCTGATCGCGCGGGTGCGCTCGCTGATCCGCGACCGCCTGGGCGATCACACGCTGAGCGTGCGCGATCTGGCCGCGCACTGCGGCTGCAGCGCCGACTACCTCTCGCACCTCTTCCACCGCCACGCCGGCGAGACGCTGGCCGCGCACATCGTGCGCCTGCGCCTCGACCGCGCCGAGCGGCTGCTGGCCGACGAGGCGGCGCTGGCGGTCAAGGAAGTGGCCTGGGCCTGCGGCTTCGCGTCCTCGGGCTACTTCATCCGCACCTTCCGCGCGCGGCACGGGCTGACGCCGGCGGTCTGGCGCCAGGCGCGGCCGAGCCGGCCCGCCAGCGCGACCGCTGCCGCCGTGCCGGCTCCGCTCTTGCAGGCGCGACCCTTCGTGCCCACGCGCGAGCGTCCCTGCCACTGGGCACGCCTGCCCGGCGACGAGGCCGACGACGGCCGCCCCGATACTGCCGCCTGATGCCGCCCCGGCAGCCTCCACCTTCTTTCCCCTTCGACACGAACATCGACATGAGCACCGACATGAGCACGAGCACCGACCGCCCCGATTCCGCCGTCTCCCCCGCGCCGTCCGCCGGCGAGCAGCGCCGCCGCCAGGTCATGGGCGACGCCTTCGTCGATCGCGCGCTGGGCGCCGCGGACGCCTTCTCCCGGCCGCTGCAGGCCTACGTCAACGAGCACGCCTGGGGCTCGACCTGGCTGCGCGAGGGGCTGGAGCTCAAGCAGCGCAGCCTGTGCACCGTGGCGATGCTGGCCGCGCTGGGCCGCAGCCAGGAGCTCAAGGGCCACCTGCGCGGCGCGATGAACAACGGCGCCACGCTGGCCGAGATCCGCGAGGTGCTGCTGCACGTCGCCCCCTACGCCGGCGCCCCGGCCGCGATCGAGGCCTTCCGCGCCGCCAAGGAATGGCTGGCCGACAGCGGGCTGTCGGTGGATGGGCTGGATCCGAGCTGAGGGGGATCAGCCTTCGTGAACACGCGCAGCACAGAGCATGGACGACAAAGGAGCCTGGAAATGAACCTCTCCGACATCTCGACGCACTGGGTCGCGCTGCACGAGGCGCTCGGCCTGGGCGCGCCGATCGCCGATGACGCGCACTACGAACGGATGCTGGCGGTCGTGGACCAGCTTTTCGACGCCGTGGCCGCCGATCCGGCGCATCCGCTGGGCGGCCTGGTGGAGATCCTGGCCAATCGCATCCGCGACTACGAAGGTCGCATTCATCCGTGGCCCGACACCAGCACACCGGCCAGCGTGCTCGCCAGCCTGATGGAGGAGCACGGACTGCGGCAGTCCGACCTGCCCGAGATCGGCTCGCAGGGCGTCGTCTCCGAGGTGCTCGCTGGCAAGCGACGGCTCAACCTGCGGCAGGTGCGGGCGCTGGCGGCGCGGTTCTCGGTGCCGATGGAGATGCTGGCTGCCTGAGCCGCCCCCTTCACCGCCTCAAAGAAACCGCTCCAGGAACTTCCGCGACGCGCGGTCCAGCGCGCCCATGTCGCGCACCGAGAAGACGATGCCGTGGCCGCTGGTGATCAGCAGGCGCCGGCCGGGCAGGCGGCGGATGTCTTCCTCGACCTTGAGCACCAGCGTCGTCTCGCCGCGGTCGGTCTCGACCGTCCAGGTGCTGGGCGTGGAGAAAGTCGAGACCTCGCGGATGCGGCTGATCTCGGGCATGAACTCGCGGTGCGCGAGTTCCTCGTCGATCAGCGCGCGCAGCGGCGGCGGCAGGTCGGCCGGGCGGTCGATCCAGACCAGCTCGTGGCCTTCGGCGCTGACCAGCGACAGGCCGGCCTCGGGCGCCGAGACGGGGAATGCGCGCACCGGCGTGACGCCTTGGCGCGGCACGCCGTCGGCGCCGGTGTAGACCAGGCGGCCGCTGGCGTGGCGCTCGAGCGTGAAGGCGGGCAGGGCGGCGGAGGTCGTCGGGAGGGACATCGTCGGGGTCTCGTTCAGTGCGTGCCGTGGGCCGAGGGCTGCGGGATCTGGTGCGCCAGCAGCACCTGGTCGTGCTCGGACTCGCCGTCCTCGTCGCCCTCGGTGCGGCGGGCCTGGGCCATGTAGAGACGGAAGTAGTGGCCCTCGCGTGCCATCAGCTCGTCATGCGTGCCGACCTCGACCACCACGCCGCGGTCCATCACCACCAGCCGGTCGGCCTTGCGCAGCGTCGAGAGCCGGTGCGCGATGGCGATGGTCGTGCGGCCCTGCACCAGGTTGTCGAGCGCCTTCTGGATTTCCTTCTCGGTCTCGGTGTCGACGCTGGCGGTGGCCTCGTCGAGGATGAGCACGCGCGGGTCGATCAGCAGCGCGCGCGCGATCGAGATGCGCTGGCGCTCGCCGCCCGACAGGCCCTGGCCGCGCTCGCCCACCACCGAGTCGTAGCCCTGCGGCAGTCGCAGGATGAAGTCGTGCGCGTGCGCGGCGCGCGCGGCGGCGATGATCTGCGCGCGGGTGGCGTCCGGGCGGCCGTAGGCGATGTTCTCGGCGATGGTGCCGAAGAACAGGAAAGGCTCCTGCAGCACCAGGCCGATGTGGCGGCGGTAGTCCGACACCGCGTAGCGGCGGATGTCGACGCCATCGACCTGGATCGAGCCGTCGGTGATGTCGTAGAAGCGGCAGATCAGGTTGACCAGCGTGCTCTTGCCCGAGCCCGAGTGGCCGACCAGGCCGATCATCTCGCCGGGGCGGATGTCGAGGTTCATGCCGCGGATCACCGAGCGGCTGCCGTAGCGGAAGGCGATGTTCTCGAGCTTTACCGCGCCCTGCAGCTGCGTGATCTTCACCGGCTGCGCCGGCTCGGGCACGTTCGAGACATGGTCGAGGATGTCGAAGATGCGCTTGGCGCCGGCGGCGGCCTTCTGCGTCACCGAGACGATGCGGCTCATCGAGTCGAGCCGGCTGTAGAAGCGGCCGATGTAGGCCAGGAAGGCGGTCAGGATGCCGACCGTGATCTCGCCGCGGCTGACCTGCCAGATGCCGAAGCCCCAGACCACCAGCAGGCCGATGTCGGTCAGCAGCGTCACGGTGGGCGTGAACAGGCTCCAGGTCTTGTTGATGCGGTCGTTGACCGCCAGGTTGGCGTCGTTGGCCTCGTGGAAGCGCTTCGACTCGCGCGATTCCTGGGCGAAGGCCTTGACCACGCGGATGCCCGGAATGGTGTCGGCCAGCACGTTGGTCACGTCGCCCCAGACGCGGTCGATCTTCTCGAAGCCGGTGCGCAGCCGGTCTCGCACCCGATGGATCATCCAGGCGATGAAGGGCAGCGGCAGCAGCGTCACCAGCGCCAGCCACGGGTTGATCGAGAACAGGATCACCGCCGTCATCCCCAGCATCAGCACGTCGGTGGCGAAGTCCAGCGCATGCAGCGACAGGAAGACCGAGAGCCGATCGGTCTCCGAGCCGATGCGCGCGATCAGGTCGCCGGTGCGCTTGGCGCCGAAATAGTCCAGCGACAGGCCGAGCAGGTGGTCGAAGGCGGTGGTGCGCAGGTCGGCGGCGATGCGCTCGGACACCAGCGCCAGCAGCCAGGTGCGCGCCCAGCCCAGGCCCCAGGCCAGCAGGCCCGAGCCGAACAGGCCGCCCAGCAGCATGCCGACCTGACGGGTGTCGATCGATTGGCCGTTCTGGAAGGGGATCAGCACCTCGTCCATCAGCGGAATCGTCAGGTAGGGCGGCACCAGCGTGGCGGCGGTGGAGGCCAGCGTCAGCAGGAAGCCCGCCAGCAGCGTCCAGCGGTAGGGCCGCGCGAATCGCCACAGCCGCAGCAGCACCCAGGTCGAGGGCGGTGTCGTCAGCTCGCGGGTGCAGATCTCGCAGTCGTCGCTGTCGGGGGGCAGCGGCGCGTGGCAGGTGGGGCAGCGGGTCGGGTCGGCGCCGTCCTCGTCCGGATGCGCGTGGCCGGCCTGCGCGAGCTGCTCGATCCGCTGCTCGAACAGGCGCACCAGCCGCAGCGCCTGGACGTTCTGCGCCAGCGTGAAGCGCCACAGCGCCAGCCGCCCGCTGCCGTCATGCAGCTCGAGCGTGCCGACGCCGGCGTGATCGTGGTGCCGCAGCGACAAGTCCGGCCGCAGCGGCCAGGCCCCGCGCGCGTCGATCAGCCGCTGCTCGGTGAGCTGCAGCCGGGCGCGCGCGAAGTGCAGCCGCTCGTCCAGGTCAACCTCCAGCGTGGTCAGGACGTTTTCGTTCGGCAGGAGCGGGAGGGTCGCGGACTCGACGGCGTCGGCGCGAACGGAGGCGGAGTGGGCTTGCATCGGGATTCTTCTCGGGGTGGCCGATTCTGGCCCAGCCGGATCGTGCGGCCTTGGCGCAGATGAACACGTCTCGTACAACGTCGCGGCAGCGCATCGCGCTGACCTGGCGTTCAGTCCGGGAGCCTGGCGCAAGGTGAAGTCGGCACAATCACGTTCCCATCGGTCCTTCGGCGGCTACCTTCGGCACGACATGAGCAAGAAAGACGACATCAAGCTGCTGCGCATCACCTACCTGCGCGGCCCCAATGTGTGGACTTACCGTCCGACGCTCGAAGTCTGGCTGGACCTGGGCGAGCTCGAGGACTGGCCGTCGAACCGGCTGCCCGGCTTCAACGCCCGGCTGACGGCGATGCTGCCCGCGCTGGTCGAGCACCACTGCGGCGTGGGCGAGCGCGGCGGCTTCCTGCAGCGCCTGGAGGGCGGCACCTGGATGGGCCATGTGCTCGAGCATGTGGTCATCGAGCTGCTGAACCTGGCGGGCATGCCCACCGGCTTCGGCCAGACGCGCAGCACCTCGCAGCGCGGCGTCTACCGCATGGTCTTCCGCGCCCGTGACGAGCAGGTCGCCCGCACCGCGCTGGCCGAAGGTCACCGCCTGCTGATGAGCGCGATCAACGACGAGGCCTTCGAGGTCGAGCCGGCGGTCGAGCGGGTGCGCGAGAAGATCGACGACTGCTACCTGGGCCCGAGCACCGCCAGCATCGTCGGCGCTGCGACCGACCGCCGCATTCCGCACATCCGGCTGAACGACGGCAACCTGGTGCAGCTCGGCTACGGCGCGGCGCAGCGTCGCATCTGGACTGCCGAGACCGACCTGACCAGCGCGATCGCCGAGGGCATCGCCAGCGACAAGGACATGACCAAGACGCTGCTGAAGTCCTGCGGCGTGCCGGTGCCCGCCGGCGCGGTGGCCGACAGCCCCGAGGCCGCCTGGGACGAGGCCGAGGACATCGGCGTGCCGGTGGTGGTCAAGCCCAGCGACGCCAACCACGGCCGCGGCGTGAGTCTGGACCTGCGCACCCGCGAGGAGGTCATGGCCGCCTGGCATGTGGCCGATGCCGAGGGCAGCGAGGTCATCGTCGAGCGCTACATTCCCGGCGACGAGCACCGGGTGCTGGTCGTCGCCGGCCAGGTGGTCGCCGCTGCGCGCGGCGAGACGCTGTGGGTCACCGGCGACGGCCGCTCCAGCGTGCAGCAGCTGATCGACACCCAGCTCAACACCGACCCGCGCCGCGGCGAGGCCGAGGAATTCCCGCTCGAGACGATCCGCCTGGAGCGCGAGCCGGTGATCCGCCTGCTGCTCGAACGCCAGGGCCTAGACGCCGAGGCGGTGCCCGAGGCCGGCCGCCAGGTGCTGATCCAGCGCAACGGCAACGTCGCCATCGACTGCACCGACGACGTGCACCCGGACGTCGCCTACCAGGTGGGCCTGGCCGCGCGCATCGTCGGCCTGGACATCGCCGGCATCGACCTGGTCACCACCGACATCTCGCGCCCGCTGCACGAGACGGGCGGCGCCATCGTCGAGGTCAACGCCGGCCCCGGCCTGCTGATGCACCTCAAGCCGGCGCAGGGCATGCCGCGCCCGGTCGGCCAGGCGATCGTCGACCACCTGTTCGCCGAGGACGACAGCGGCCGCGTGCCGGTCGTCGGCGTGGCCGGCTCGCGCCACACCTCGCAGATCGCGCAGATCGTCGCGTGGCTGGTGCACCTGGGCGGCCGCCATGTTGGTCTGGCCTGCCGCGACGGCCTGTTCCTGGCCGGCCGGCGCGTCGGCCGGGGTGACTGCGCGAACTGGGACAGCGGCCACCGCCTGCTGATGAACCGCGAGGTCCAGGCGGTGGTGATCGAGAACGACGCCGGCGTCATCCTCGACACCGGCCTGCCCTACGACCGCTGCCACGTCGGCGTGGTCACCGATCTCGATGGCTTCGATCGCCTTGAGCGCCACGACATCCGCGAGTCCGAGCAGATGCCGCGCGTGATGCGCACCCAGGTCGACGTCGTGCTGCCCGAGGGCGCGGCGGTGCTCAACGCCGACGACGAGCGCATCGCCGACATGGCACGCCTGTCCGACGGCGAGGTCATCCTCTACGCCACCCGGCCCGAGCCGCTGGCCGACCACCGCGCCGAGGGCGGCCGCGCCGTGCTGCTGCGCGACGGCCGCATCGTGCTGGCCACCGGCGCGAGCGAGGCGGTCTGCGTCGATCTGGCGCGCCGTCGCATCGCGATCGCGCCCGAGGTCGCGCTGCCGGCGCTGGCCACCGCCTGGGCGATGGGCATCAACCCGGAGCTGATGGCCGCCGGCCTGGAGACCTTCGGCTCGCGCGCTGCCGCCTGAGTCACGCTCGCCCCGCACGAAGAACCCGATCGATCCGATCGACCCCGATCAGAGAAGAACACCCGATGGACGTTTCCCGCATCCGGGCCCTGCGCGGCCCCAATCTCTGGAGCCGCCACACCGCTGTCGAGGCGATCGTCTCGTGCGAGCCGGCCGAGCGCTCCCTGGTCCACCTGCCGGGCTTCGAGGCCCGTCTGCGCGCGCTGTTCCCGGCGATCGGGCCGGTGCCGGTCGGCGCGCAGCGCGCCGACGTGTCGCTCGCGCATGTGCTGGAGGCTGCGACGCTGGCGCTGCAGGCCCAGGCCGGCTGCCCGGTGACCTTCAGCCGCACCTCGGTCACGGTCGAGGACGGCACCTATCAGGTCGTCGTCGAGTACACCGAGGAGGACGTCGGCCGCCTCGCGCTGCGCCATGCCGAGGCCCTGGTGCGCGCGGCGCTGAACGGCAGCGAGTTCGATGTCGCCGCCGCGATCGCCGAGCTGCGCGATCTCGACGAGGACGTGCGCCTGGGCCCGAGCACCGGCTCGATCGTCAACGCCGCGCTGGCCCGCGGCATCCCGATCCGCCGCCTGACGCAGGGCAGTCTGGTGCAGCTCGGCTGGGGCTCGCGCCAGCGCCGCATCCAGGCCGCCGAGGTCGACACCACCAGCGCGGTGTCCGAGTCGATCGCGCAGGACAAGGACCTGACCAAGAAGCTGCTGCACGCCGCCGGCGTGCCGGTGCCGATCGGCCGCCCGGCCGCCACGCCCGACGAGGCCTGGGCGGTGGCCGAGGAGATCGGCCTGCCGGTCGTGCTCAAGCCGCAGGACGGCAACCAGGGCAAGGGCGTGACGGTCAACATCGCCGACCGCGCCCAGCTCGACCGTGCCTTCGCGACCGCCGCCGAGATCGGCGAGGTGCTGGTCGAGAAGTACCTGCCCGGCAGCGATTTCCGCCTGCTGGTCGTCGGCGACCGGCTGGTGGCCGCGGCTCGTCGCGATCCGCCCCATGTCATCGGCGACGGCGAGCACACCGTGCGTGAGCTGGTCGAGATCGTCAACGCCGACCCGCGCCGCGGCACCGGCCACGCGACCTCACTGACGAAGATCCGCTTCGACGACATCGCCATCGCGCGGCTGGCGCTGCAGGATCTGCTGCCCGAGTCGGTGCCCGAGAAGGGCCGGCGCGTCATCCTGCGCAACAACGCCAACCTCAGCACCGGCGGCACCGCCACCGACGTGACCGACGATGTCCACCCGGAAGTCGCCGCGCGTGCGGTGGCCGCGGCGCAGATGGTCGGCCTGCATGTCTGCGGCGTCGACGTGGTCTGCGAGAGCGTGCTGCGTCCGCTCGAGGAGCAGGACGGCGGCATCGTCGAGGTCAACGCCGCGCCGGGCCTGCGCATGCACCTGTCGCCGTCCTACGGCAAGGGCCGCGCGGTCGGCGAGGCGGTCATCGACAGCATGTACGCGCACGGCGATGACGGCCGCATCCCGGTCGTCGCCGTCACCGGCACCAACGGCAAGACCACCACCGCGCGGCTGATCACGCACCTGTTCGCCAGCAGCGGCCTGCGCGTGGGCATGACCAACACCGACGGCGTCTATGTCAACGGTCGCCAGATCGACAGCGGCGACTGCTCCGGCCCGCGCAGCGCGCGCAACGTGCTGATGCACCCGGACGTGGACGCGGCGGTGTTCGAGACCGCCCGCGGCGGCGTGCTGCGCGAAGGCCTGGGCTTCGACCGCTGCCAGGTGGCGGTGGTCACCAACATCGGCGCCGGCGACCACCTCGGCCTGAACTACATCACCACCGTCGAGGACCTGGCGGTCCTCAAGCGGGTGATCGTGCAGAACGTGGCCGCCACCGGCTACGCGGTGCTCAACGCCGCCGACCCGATCGTGGCCGGCATGGCCTCGGTCTGCCCCGGTCAGGTGATCTTCTTCGCCGCCGACCGTCAGCACCCGGTGATGGCCACGCACCGCGCCCAGGGGCGGCGCTGCGTCTATGTCGAAGGCGATCATCTGGTCGCCGCCGAGGGCGCGCGTCGCGAGCTGCTGCCGCTGCGCGAGATCCCGATCACCCGGGGCGGCCTGATCGGCTTCCAGGTCGAGAACGTCATGGCCGCGGTCGCTGCCGGCTGGGGCGCCGGGCTGGACTGGGATTCGATTCGCCGCGGCCTGGCGAGCTTCGCCAGCGACTCCGACAACGCTCCCGGCCGCTTCAACGTCATGGACTACCGCGGCGCCACTGTCATCGCCGACTACGGCCACAACCCGGATGCAATGCGTGCGCTGGTCTCGGCAGTCGATGCGCTGCCGGCGCAGCGCCGCTCGGTGGTCATCAGCGGTGCGGGCGATCGCCGTGATCAGGACATCCGCGAGCAGACGCAGATCCTGGGCGCCGCCTTCGACGACGTCATCCTCTATCAGGATGCCTGCCAGCGCGGCCGCGCTGACGGCGAGGTGGTGGCGCTGCTGCGCGAAGGCCTGCAGGGCGCGGCCCGCACCAGGCAGATCGACGAGATCCGCGGCGAGTTCGTCGCCATCGATCTGGCGCTCGAGCGCCTGCAGTCGGGCGATCTCTGCCTGATCCTGGTCGATCAGGTCGAGGAGGCACTGGCCTATCTGGCTCAGCGTGTCCGAGGCGCGGCCCCGGGCGCCTGAACGCGTGCTGCATCGGTCGTGTCACGGTGCTGAAAGGCGGGTGACACGACCCTGAAAAATTTTTTGGGAAAGTGCTTGCACGACCCGAAAAGTTCGTACTAGAATAGCGTTCTTCGCTGCTGCAGAACAAACGAAACGCGGCAAACAAAGCGAAGCAGTTCTTTAAAAAATCAACAGCCGATAAGCGTGGGCGTTTGAGGCGAGTGTCTCGGATCTTCGGGTCCGGGTCCTTGTGACCTTAAACGCTCATGGATAGAGAAGTGAAGTTCACTTCAATTCCTTGAGCAAGCAACAAGATCGAACTGAAGAGTTTGATCCTGGCTCAGATTGAACGCTGGCGGTATGCCTTACACATGCAAGTCGAACGGTAGAGGGGCAACCCTTGAGAGTGGCGAACGGGTGAGTAATACATCGGAACGTGCCCAGTCGTGGGGGATAACGTAGCGAAAGCTACGCTAATACCGCATACGACCTGAGGGTGAAAGCGGGGGATCGCAAGACCTCGCG
>NZ_FTMZ01000042.1 GCF_900156335.1 Sphaerotilus natans | reverse complement strand
GTGTGTTCGCTTGGGAGGAACGCGCGGCCGAATCGAGCCGGCTGATGCGCCAGGGCATCGACCAGCTGGTGGCGCGGCACTTCAGCGCGCGCTGATCTCCCGGGGATTTCGGTTCGGCCCGGTGCGTGCCTGAGGGCGCGCGCCGGGCCGTTGTGCTTCAGGCCGCCGGTCGGCGGTGCGAGCTGCGGCGCATCAGCTGGCCGGGCAGCAGCACGCGCGATGTCGCCGACTCGCCGCCCACCACCCGGCGCACCGCCTCGGTCACCAGCGCCTGCATCGGCTGGTGATAGGTGGTCAGGTCGTAGGCGGGCGAGCCGGCCTGCTCGATGTTGTCGAAGCCGATCAGGCCGATGCGGCCGAGCAGCCCGCGCTTGCGCAGCAGATCGGCCGCGCCGATGGCCAGGATGTCGTTCTCGCAGAACAGCAGCTCGGGCCAGGCGTCGGGCGCGCTGGCATCGAGCACCGCCGCCATCGCGAGCTCGCCGCATTCGCGCCGGTAGTGGCCTGCATGCAGCACGGCGCCCACGTGCAGGCCATGCTGCGCCAGCCCGTCGCGGAAGCCGTCGAGCCGGCGCAGCTGCGTCGACTCCGCCGGCGGCCCCGCCATGTAGGCGATGCGCTGCACGCCCTCGGCCGCCACCAGCGCGGCGATCTCGCGGCCGGCGCGCTCGTTGTCGGTGGTGACCACCTGCAGGTCGGCATGCTCCGTGCTGCGGTACAGCACCACCAGCGGCACATGCCGGACTTCCTGCGCCAGCCTGACCAGATCCTCGGTCAGCACCGTGCCCAGAAAGATCAGACCATCCACCTGGAACTGGTCGGCCAGCGACAGCATCGAGGCCGAGCTGTCCGTCTCGGAAATGTTCAGCAGGATGGACAGATGCCCCAGGCGCTGCAGCTGCCGGGTGACCTCGTCCAGCAGCATCGTGAGGTTGGGATTGGCCAGCTCGTCGACCACCACGCCGATCAGGTGGGTGCGCCGCTTGATCAGCCCGCGGGCGAGCAGATTGGGCCGGTAGCCCAGCTCGGTGGCGACCTCCAGGATGCGCTCGCGCACCGCCGGCGCCACCGAGGCCCCGTCGGTGAAGGCGCGCGAGACGGTCCAGCGCGACACGCCGGCCCGCTCGGCCACATCGCTGGCGGTGATCTTGCGGGTGTCTCGTTCGCCCCGCTCCTGTCCGACCGGTCCGGTGGCCGTGCTGCTGCTGATGCTCATCGGCCGATCATAGCGAGCGCAAGGCCGATTGACTGAAGGGCGCCACCGTGGACAAAAGTTTGCACACGAGTGCAAACCCTGATGCACAAGCGAGTCGGCATCCTCAGAATGCACTCGTGTGCAAACGGTGGCGATCAAGCTGCTCACCCAAATGCACACGAGAGCAGATTGTGTGCCTGATGAAGGGTGCTCGGGGTCATGGCCGCCTCCTCGGCGGGCCGCAGTCTGTTCTTCTTTTTTGCCCGACGTTGCACTCGAGTGCAACGTCGATGTCTCGCCCGCATTCTTTCCTCAGGACCTTCACATCATGATCAACGGAGAAATGACGATCACCCGCCCGCTGCGCTGGGGCATGGTCGGCGGCGGCCGTACCGGCCAGGTCGGCTACAAGCACCGCAGCGGCGCGCTGCGCGACGGCACCTACCGCCTGGTCTGCGGCGCCTTCGACCTCGACGAGGCACGCGGCCGCGACTTCGGCGTGAACCTGGGCGTGGCCGCCGAGCGCTGCTACGCCGACGTGCAGGCGCTGATCCAGGGCGAGGCCGGCCGCGCCGACGGCGTCGAGGTGGTCTCGGTGGCCACCCCCAACTTCACCCATTACGAGATCACCAAGGCGCTGCTGCAGGCCGGCATCCACGTGATCTGCGAGAAGCCGCTGTTCTTCTCGGTGACCGAATGCGAGGAGATCGCCGCGCTGGCCCGCGACAAGGGCCTGATCGTCGGCGTCACCTACGGCTTCACCGGCCACCCGCTGGTGCACCAGATGGCGGCGATGGTGAAGAAGGGCCTGCTGGGCGACATCCGCCTGGTGGACATGGCCTACACCCACGGTTTCAACGCCGGCGACGACACTGGCGCCGGCGAGGCGGTGAAGTGGCGCACCAACCCGCGCACTGCCGGCCCGACCTTCGTGCTGGGCGACATCGGCACGCACCTGTATTACCTGTCGGAAGTGGTGCTGCCGCAGCTCAAGGTCGAGCGCCTGCTGTGCGACCGCAAGGCCTTCATCCCGACCCGCGCGCCGCTGGAAGACCACGCCACCGTGCTGATGCACTACGACAACGGCGCGCGCGGCCGGCTGTGGGTGTCGTCGGTGGATGCCGGCAACATGGGCTCGCAGCGCTATCGCTTCGTCGGCACGAAGGCCAGCGTGTCGTGGTCGGATGCGCATCCGGATCAGCTGCACTACGAGGTGCAGGGCGAGCCCGGCCGCGTGCTGCACCACGGCATGCCCTACCTGGAAGAGGAAAGCCTGGCGGCCGACCGCATGGGCGCGCTGCACACCGAGGGCCTGGGCGACAGCTGGGCCAACATCTATCTGTGGATCGCCCAGGCCATCGACGCCCGCCAGCGCGGCGACGAGGCCTTCCTGGCCAGCCACCACTATCCCGACATCCAGGCCGGCCTCGAAGGCGTGCGCTGGCTGGAGAACTGCGTGCGCTCGGCCGACGCCGGTGCCGCCTGGGTCGACTTCCGCTGAAGCGCCCCCGCATCCCTTCTTCGACATCCTCCGGAACTGAACCCTCATGAAACTCGCCATCTGCACGGACGTCTACGGCAACCTGTCCTATACCGAGATGCTGGACAAGGTGAAATCCCTCGGCATCGACGCGGTCGAGATGACCGCCGGCGGCTGGGCCGGCTGCCCGCACGTCAAGCGCCAGGAGCTGCTCGACAGCGAATCCGCGCGCATCGCCTTCATGGCCGAGCTGGAGAGCCGCGGCATGGAGATCGCCGCGCTGAACTGCTCGGGCAACCCGCTGTCGCCCGGCGAGATGGGCGAACGCCACACCGCCTCCACCTACGACACCATCCGCCTGGCCGGCCTGCTGGGCGTGAAGAAGGTGGTGATGATGTCGGGCTGCCCGGCCGGCGCCCCCGGTGACCAGACGCCGAACTGGATCACCTCCACCGTCTCCTGGCCCGACTACATGGCCCCGGCGCTGGCGTACCAGTGGGACGAGGTCGCCATCCCCTGGTGGAAGGCCTTCGTCGCGCACTGCGAGGCGCACGGCGTCACGCAGATCGCCATCGAGGAGTTCCCCTGCATGCTGGTCTACAACCCGGCCACGCTGCTGCGCCTGCGCGAGGCGGTGGGCCCGGTGGTCGGCATCAACCTCGACCCCTCGCACCTGATCGCGATGGGCGCGGACCCGATCGCCTCGGCGCGCGCGCTCAAAGGCGCCATCCACCACATCCACGGCAAGGATGCGCGCATCGAGCGCGGTCTGGCCGACATCAACGGCCTGCTGGAGACCCAGCCCGTCACCGCCGCCGAGACCCGCACCTGGAACTACGTGGCGGTCGGCTGCGGCCAGGACCTGCAGTGGTGGAAGGAGTTCTTCTCGGTCTGCCGCATGGGCGGCTACGACGGCCACGTCTCGCTGGAGATGGAGGACCTGACGATGTCGGTCGAGGCCGGCGTGCTGACCTCGGTCGATGCGCTCAAGCAGACGATCAGCCGCTGACCGCCCCCACCGGTCGCGCGCCCCGGGGCCGCGACCGGGATGACAGGAGGAGACACACGATGGACAAGGAGACGGCCGTGGCCGCCGGGCCCGTGCTGGAGATGAAGGGCATCTGCAAGTCCTTCCCCGGCGTCAAGGCGCTCGACGGCGTCAGCCTCAAGGTGCGCGCGGGCACGGTGCATGTGCTCGTGGGCGAGAACGGCGCGGGCAAATCGACGCTGATGAAGATCCTCAGCGGCGAGCATGCGATCGACGCGGGCGAGATCTGGTTCCGCGGCGAGCGGCTCGATGGCGGCGGCACCCGCGCCGCGCTCGAGCGCGGCATCGCCATGATTCACCAGGAGCTCAGCCCGGTGCCCGAGCTGAGCGTGGCGGAGAACATCTTCCTCGGCCGCGAACCGATGGGCACGGGCCTGATGCGTCCCTTCGTCGATTTCCTGGCGATGCAGCAGCAGACGCAGCAGCTCTTCGATCGCCTGGGCCTGAAGTACGCGCCGGGCACCCGCATGGGCGAGCTCAGCATCGCCGGCATGCAGCTCGTCGAGATCGCCAAGGCGATCTCGCGCCAGGCCGCGCTGATCATCATGGACGAGCCCACCTCGGCGATCAGCGACACCGAGGTCGAGATGCTGTTCCGCCAGATCGAGGACCTGAAGGCGCGCGGCGTGGCGATCATCTACATCTCGCACAAGATGGACGAGATCGCCCGCATCGCCGACGACATCACGGTGATCCGCGACGGCCAGCAGGTCGAGTCCGGCCCGGCCGCCGACTACGACGAGCAGCGGCTGATCGCGCTGATGGTCGGGCGCAGCATCACCGCGATCTTCCCCAAGGAGGAGGTGCCGATCGGCGAGGTGGTGCTGGAGGCGCGCGGCCTGAGCCGGCGCGGCGTCTTCGAGGACGTGAGTCTGCAGGTGCGCGCCGGCGAGATCCTCGGCCTGGCCGGGCTGATCGGCGCGGGCCGCACCGAAGTGGTCCGCACCCTGTTCGGCCTGGACCGGCTGGACGCGGGCGAGATCCGCCTCGGGGGCCGGCCGGTCGCCATCGGCCGGCCGGCCGACGCGATCGGTCTGGGCATCGCCATGGTGTCGGAGGACCGCAAGGCCGAAGGCCTGGTGCTGTGCCGCTCGGTGGGAGAAAACATCTCGCTGGCGCGGCTGGAGCGCTTCGTCTGCAGCGGCCTGCTCGACCTGGCACAGGAACAGCGTGAGGCCGAGCGCATGCGCCAGATGCTGCGCATCAAGACCGCCAGCCTCGACACCGGGGCCGGCACGCTCAGCGGCGGCAACCAGCAGAAGATCGTGCTGGCCAAGTGGCTGCTGGGCGACCTGAAGGTGCTGATCCTCGACGAGCCGACCCGCGGCATCGACGTGGGCTCGAAGTCGGAGATCCACCGCCTCATGACCCAGTTCGCCCGCCAGGGGCTGGCGATCATCATGATCAGCTCGGAGCTGCCGGAGGTGCTCGGCATGAGCGACCGGGTGATCGTGATGCGGGAAGGACGCGTGAGCGGCGAGCTGCCGCGCCACGCCGCGACACAGGAAAACATCATGGCCCTGGCCACCGGAGCGAGACAATGAACCGAACCCTCGACACCTTCGCCGAATGGAGCGGCAGCTTCCGCACACGGCATCCGTCTTTCTCGGAGATCTACCGCCGCTACGGCACCGTGCTGATCTTCTTCGGCCTGTGCGTGCTGGCCTCGGTGCTGAGCGAGACCTTCCTGACGGTGGGCAACCTGACCAACGTGCTGCGCCAGGTGGTGGTCATCAGCCTGCTGGCCTGCGGGGTGACCTTCATCATCATCCTGGGGCACATCGATGTCTCGCTGGGCTCGGTGCTGGCCCTGGCGGGCACGGTCTGCGCCAGCGTGATGGCCGAGACCGGCCACCTGGGGCTGGCGGTCGCTTCCGGCCTGGGGGTCGGGCTGCTGACCGGGGCGATCAACGGCTGGGTCATCACCCATTTCCGCATTCCGTCCTTCATCCTGACGCTGGCGATGATGACGGTGGCGCGCGGCATCGTGCTGCTCTACACCGGTGGTCTGCCCGTCAGTGGCCTGGGCGACGACTTCAGGATCATCGGCCAGGGTGACATCGGGCCGGTGCCGATCTCGGTGCTGATCCTGGCGGTGGTGGCGGTGCTGGCCTGGGTGCTGCTCAACCGCACCCGCTTCGGCCGGCATGTCTACGCCACCGGCGGCAATCCGCGCGCGGCGGTGGCCTCAGGGATCGACACCGACCGCATCGTGCGCCGCGCCTTCGTGCTCAACGGCGTGCTGGTGTCGATCGCCGGCATCGTGCTGATGTCGCGCATCAACTCCGGCCAGCCTGCGGCCGGCGTGGCCTACGAGTTCGACGCCATCACCGCCGTTGTCGTGGGCGGCACCAGCCTGATGGGCGGCAGCGGCACCCTCACCGGCACGCTGATCGGCTCGCTGATCATCGGCGTCATCAACAACCTGCTCAACCTGATGAACGTCAGCTCGTACTGGCAGCAGGTGGTCAAGGGTCTGATCATCGCCGTGGCGGTGATCCTGGATGTCAAGACCAAGAGCGCGGGCAGCCCGCGCCGCGGCTGACGCGCGCCGCGCCGCCGCCCACCCTTCCTCTTCCCCTTCCCCTTCCCCTTCCCCCTTCCCTGTTTTCCCCTCGGTCCGGGCCGCGTCAGGCGTGCCCGTGGCCTGTCCTCGCCCTGCAATCACATCAAAGGAGACTTGTCATGAACGCATCTTCCACCCGCCGCCGCTTCGGTCTGGCCCTGGGCGCCGTCGCGCTGGCCTGCTCGCTGGCCCCGGCCAGCGCGATGGCGGCGAAGTTCGCGGTCGGCTACACCAACATCGCCGACGCGGACTTCTTCCCCAACATGGTCCGCAAGGCCTTCATCGAGGCGGCCCGGACCGATGCCGACCTCGACGTGAAGTTCGCCGACGCCAACAACGACATCGCCCGCCAGCTCGACCAGATCGACAACTTCATCGCGCAGAAGGTCAAGGCCATCGTCGTGGTGCCGGTGGACTACGAGGGCATCACCCCGGGCATCGAGCGCGCCAACAAGGCCGGCATCCCGGTGGTGACGCTCAACATCCAGGCCAAGGGCGGCAAGTCCACCTTCGTCGGCTCGAAGAACCTGGACGCCGGGCGCATGCAGGGCGAGTTCATGGTCAAGGCGCTGCCGCAGGGCGCCAAGGTGATGTACCTGCAGGGCACGCCGGGCCTGTACCACTCGATGGAGCGCGAGCAGGGCTTCATGGCCGCGCTGAAGGCGCGCAAGGACGTGACCGTGCTGTCGTCGCTGTCGGGCAACTACGGCCGCGCCGAGGGCATGAAGATCACCGAGGACTGGGTGCAGCGCCATCCGAAGTTCGACGCCATCGTCGCCGCCAATGACCAGATGGCGCTGGGCGCGCTGCAGGCGCTCAAGACCGCCGGCCGCAAGGGCGTGCTGATCTCGGGCATCGACGGCACGGCCGACGCCAAGGCGGCGATCAAGGCCGGCGAGATGGCGCAGTCGGTGCTGCAGAACGGCCAGGCGCAGGCGCAGGGCGCGTTCAAGGTGCTCACCGAGCTCAAGGCCGGCAAGGCCGCACCGGCCGATGTGCTGGTGCCCTTCGAGTCGATCACGAAGGACAACGTCGCCAAGTACTGATCGCTTGGGCCGCCGCCGCTTCGCCGTCATCGCGCCATGTCCTCGCTGACGTTCATGCTGTCCGATGCGGCGGCGCAGGAGCGCATCGACGCGCTCCTGCGCCGCATCCGCCGCGAGTTCCCTGCGCTGAGCGAGCAGCTTCGCCGCATCGCCCAGCATGTCGAGCAGCACCACCGCACGCTCGGGCAGCAGGGCATCCGCGAGGTGGCGCAGCAGTGCGGCGTCCATCCCTCGGCCGTGGTGCGCTTTGCCAAGCGGCTGGGCTTTGGCGGCTACCAGGACCTGCGCGAGCAGTTCCTCACCACGGTCCGGCCGCCCCGCGCCGGCGAGAGCGGGCGCGGGGCGCGCCTTGGCCTGACCCGCCCGATCGGCTCGGCCAGCCCCATCGGCGCGACCGATCTGGTCGAGGCAGCGGTCGGGGCCAGCCTGCAGGCCCTGGAGCGGCTGCGCCAGGACGTGCGCGGCCCGGATCTGGAGGCCGCCGCCGCGCTGATGGCCGCAGCCCCCGCGCTCTGGCTGCTGGGCAGCGGCCCGGCCTTCGCGATCGCGGCCAGCCTGAACCAGGGGCTGCAGCAGGGCGACACGCCGGTGCGGCTGGTCGATCAGCTCGGGGGCATGCAGCTCGGCCAGCTGCGTGGCCTGCGCCCAGGCGACCTGATGATCGCCGTCGCCTGCCAGCCTTGCGCGCGCGAGACGCTGGAAGCCGCCCGGCTGGCCCTCGACCGGGGCGCCCGGCTGATCGCGCTGAGCGACGACCCGTTCTGCCCCCTGACCCGGATGGCCGATGTCGCGCTGATCGCCCCCGGCGGCGACGTGCTGGGCCGGCGCCTGCCGGTCGGGCTGCTCGTCCTGGCCCAGGCCCTGGCGCTGATTGGCCTGGCGCCTGCGGCGCCCGGTGTCGCCCCGTCCCCCCTCCTCGCTTTCTCGTTGTGAACTTTTCGGAGACCCGCCCATGAAGATCGCCCTCGACCCCTACATGATCCGCCACCTGCCGCTGACCGAGCTGCCCGCGGCGGTGGCCGAGCTCGGCTACGA
>NZ_FTMZ01000008.1 GCF_900156335.1 Sphaerotilus natans | reverse complement strand
TCTGGTGGGCCCTGAGTGACTCGAACACTCGACCTACGGATTAAGAGTCCGCTGCTCTACCAACTGAGCTAAGAGCCCTTGCCTGTCAGCCCTGATTTTCATCAAGACTGTGACTATATCATGTTTTTGGTGGGTCGTGCGGGACTCGAACCTGCGACCTACGGATTAAAAGTCCGCTGCTCTACCAACTGAGCTAACGACCCCCACCGCCTCGGCAAATCAGTCACTGATCAGCCGAGCCCTAGATTCTAATACACCCCACCGCGGTGTCGTCAAGCACCTCGTGCGTCTGCGCGCACGCCTTCGAGAATCTGCGCCGCAGCCGCCAGGCCGAAGCTGGCGGTGACCATCACGCTGGAGCCGTAGCCGTGGCAGTTCAGGCTGCCATCGGTCGCACAGGCGCCGTCCGTCTGCGGCCGCTGCACCGTCTCGCGCGAGAAGATGCAGCGCACGCCGATGCGCCCCTGGCGCGGCGCCCCCTCTCGGCGCAGCTGCTGGCGCAGCCGGGCCAGCAGCGGATCGTGCGTGACCTCGGCCAGATCGGCCGCCTCCACCCGCTCGGGATGCGACTTGCCGCCGGCCGCACCGGCCATCACCAGCCGGTGCCCGCCGGCCAGCGCCCAGCGCGCCATCGCCAGCTTGGCGGCGTTGCGGTCGCAGGCGTCGATGACGCCATCGACCGCGATCGGCAGCAGGGCCGGCCAGTTCTCCGGCTCGACGAAGTCCTCGACCGCATGCACCCGGCAGCCCGGATGAATGTCGGCGATGCGCTCGCGCAACGCCTGCACCTTGGCGGCGCCGACGGTCGTGCCCAGGGCCTGGATCTGGCGGTTGATGTTGGACTCGGCGACATGATCCAGATCGATCAGCACCAGCTCGGCCACGCCGCTGCGTGCCAGCGCCTCGACCGCCCAGGAGCCGACGCCGCCGACGCCCACCACCGCCACCCGGGCCGCACGCACCCGGGCATACGCCGCATCGCCCCAGAGCCGGCGCAGACCGCCGAAGCGGCGCTCGAGATCGGCATCGCTCTGCTGCGCGGAAACCACCGAAGCCACGCTCACTTCAGCTGCCGGATGCGCTCGGCCGCAGCCTGCGCGGCCTCGGACTGCGGATAGTTGCGCACCAGCTCCTCGAGGGTGCGGCGGGCGCTCTTCGGGTCCTTCAGCTCGATCTGGCAGTTGGCCAGCGCCAGCAGCGCCTCGGAGGCGCGCGGATGGTCCGGCGTCGAGGTGACCAGCGTGCGGAAGATGGTCATCGCCTCCTTGACCTCGCCCTTGCCGTACAGCGCGTTGCCGAGCCAGTACTGCACATGGCCCTGGTAGGGGCTGGAGGGAAAGCGCTTCTGGAAGCTGGTCAGCGCAGCCGCCGCATTGGCGAACTCGCCCTTGCGCAGGATGCCGATCGCCTCGTCGTAGGCCTTCTTCTCGGGCGCCTCGACCACCGCGTCGCGGCCGTCGAGCGAGACGCGCTGCGGCTCGAGCCGGCGCATGCGCTCGTCGATCGCGGCGAACTGGTCCTTGAGCTTGCGCTGCAGCTCGGCGATCTCGCGGGCCAGGTCCTTGCCGGACTGCACCTGCTGCTCGTCCTGGCCACGCAGCTTCGCCAGATCGGCGCGCAGCGATTCGATCTGGGCGTTGAGGTCGAGCAGGCTGCGCTTGAGCGTCTCGACCTGCTCGGCCAGCTCGCGCTGGCGCGCATCGCGCTCGCTGCTTTCCTGCTGGGCGCGCTCGAAGCGGCCACGCAGCTCGACGATGGCCTTGCGGGCCTCCTCGTCATCGAACAGACCGGCCTGGGCGCCGACGGGCCAGGCCGCGGTCAGCGCCAGCAGCAGCGCCGCCGGAGCCCGTGCGGCGCGGATCGACAGGGGGCGGCGCGTCATCTCAGCGGTCCTTCAGCTCGGCGCGGCGGTTCTTGGCCCAGGCGGCCTCGTCGCTGCCCTGGGCGGCCGGGCGCTCCTTGCCGAAGCTGACGGCCTCGAGCTGGCCGTCCTGCGCGCCCAGCAGCACCATCGAGCGCACCACCGCATCGGCGCGCTTCTGGCCCAGCGCCAGGTTGTACTCGCGGCCGCCGCGCTCGTCGGTATGACCCTCGACGATCATGCGGCGCTTGCGGTCGGCGCCCAGGCGGCGGGCCTGGGCCTCGACGACGCTGCGGTACTCGTCCTTGACGACGAAGCTGTCGAAGTCGAAGTAGACGACACGGCCGGCGCCCGCCGCCGCATCGGCCTGGCGACCGGTGTCGACCGGGGTGACGGCGGAGCTGCCGACACCGCCGGTGCCGGCGCCCTGGGCCGCACCGGTGCCGGCGCCGGAAATCGTGCCGGTGCCGCGGCTCTCGACCGGCGCGGGCGGCTCGACGCGGGTGTTCGAGGCGCAGCCCGCCAGGAAGGCGGCGCTCAGGCCCAGGTACAGGAAGGCGGCGCGGGAGCGAAGGATCTTGGACATGACATGTTCTCCGTGAAAGCGGCCAGGTTCAGCGGCCGAAAGGACCCCAGACCGGCTCGCGCACATCGACCATCGGCGGACTCAGGCGGGCCTTGATAGATCCGTCGAGCGTGGTGGTCATCAGCACATCGCGCCCGCCGGAGCGGCTGGCGTAGATGATGAGCCGGCTGTTGGGCGCGAAGCTCGGGCTTTCGTCGTCGTTGGTGTCGGTGAGTGCGGTCACGGTTCCCGAGGACAGGTCCATCAGCTGCAGGCGGAAGGAGCCGCCGCCGTTGCGGGTGATGTAGGCCATCCAGCGGCCGTCGGGGCTCAGTGCGGGACTGATGTTGTAGCTGCCAGAGAAAGTCACCCGCTCGGCATTGCCACCGGAGGCGCTCATGCGGTAGATCTGCGGGCCGCCGCCGCGGTCGCTGACGAAGTAGATCGAGCGGCCGTCGGACGACCAGGCCGCCTCGGTCTCGATGCTCGAGGCCTGGGTGAGCCGGCGCGGCTCGCCGCCGCCGCGGCCCACCAGATAGATCTCGGAGTTGCCGTCGCGCGTGAGCGTCACCGCGATCTGGCTGCCGTCGGGCGACCAGGCTGGCGCGCTGTTGGAGCCCTTGAAGCTGGCCACCACCCGGCGCTGACCGGAGGAGACGTCCTGCACATAGACCACCGGCTTGCCGCTCTCGAAGGAGACATAGGCCAGATCGCCGCCGTCGGGCGACCAGGCCGGCGAGATGATGGGCTGCGCACCGCCGACCGCCACCTTCGCGCCCTCGCCGTCGGCATCGGCGACAAAGAGCGTGTAGCGCCCGGCGCTCTTGGAGACATAGGCGATGCGGGTCGAGAAGACGCCGCGCTCGCCGGTGAGCTTCTGGTAGATCTCGTCGGCGATGCGGTGCGCGGCGCGGCGCAGGTCCTCGCGCGGCACCGCCAGCGACTGCCCGAGCAGGTCGGCGCCCTTGACCACGTCCCACAGGCGGTAGCGCAGGTCATGGCGGCCATCGGCCAGGCGGGTGGCCGAGCCGCCGGCCAGCGCATCGGCGCCCCGGTTGCGCCAGCCGGGAAAGTCCGGGCGGGAGAGCTCGTCGATCGCCTCGCCGCCGGCCGGCACGATGCGGAACAGCCCGCTGCGCTCCAGGTCGGCGCGGATCACCTGCGAGATCGGCACCGCGGCGCGGTCCTCGTCCCGGAAGGGCGCGATCGCCACCGGGATCTGCGAGGCGCCGATGCCGGAGATCTCGACGCGGAACTGGGCCTGCGCGGACGTCAGGCCGCCCGTCAGGCCCAGCGCCGCGCAGCCGGCGGCGGTCTGGCGCAGGAAGTGGCGACGATCGGTGGATCTTCTCATCGGTGCGTTCATCGGGACGGAGGTCTGGGAGAACTCGGCGGCTGGGGTGCGTCGGCGCATTCCAGCCAGATTTTCAGATAGCGATAGTAGGACGCCTCGGCGTTGTGGACCGCCAGCACGAAGCCCAGGCGGCCGTCGAGAAAGCCCCGGCGCAGGATCCAGGTGCGCACGAAGGCCCACAGGCCGTGGCCGATCGCGCGGCCCAGGCCGCCGCGGCGCCCGCGCGCGGCCAGGTCGGCGGCGCGCCCGCTGGAATAGCGGTTCATCTTGTCGTTGGCCACTGTCAGCGAAGCCATGCTCTCGTGCAGCAGATGCCCGCCCAGCCCCTCGACGCGACCGTCCCAGAGCAGCCGCTCATGCACCCGGTCGTCGCTGAAGCGGGCCGTGCCGCGTGGGAACAGGCGCAGCACCGGGTCCGGGTACCAGCCGCCGTGACGCATCCACTGGCCGCAGAAGGACGACAGCCGCGACAGCCGATGGGCCACGCCCGCCGGCGGCGTGGCGACGACACGCCGGATCTCGGCCGCCAGCGTCTCGTCGAGCCATTCGTCGGCGTCCAGGCTCAGCACCCAGCGCCCGCGCGCCAGCGCCAGCGCCCGGTTCTTCTGGGCGCCGAAGCCGGGCCAGTCCGGCGTGACCTCGACCCGCGCGCCCAGCCGGCGCGCGATCGCCACCGTGTCGTCGGTGCTGCCGCTGTCGACGACGATGATCTCGTCGGCGAAGGCCACCGAGCGCAGGCAGCGCTCCAGGCGGGCGGCCTCGTCACGGGTGATGAGGACGACCGAGAGGGCGGGAGCGGTCGAGGCGCAATCGGGGGAGGCGGGATGGGTTGTCATGGGCAGGCAAGGCGCTGATTGTAGGCACCTGCCGGAACCGGCCGCCACGCGGCATGATGAAGGCCTGTTCATGCACAGCGTCGATAATCGGCCCCGACACTCCGAGGAGACGCCCATGCCCCCACCGATCAGCCGATTCCCCGTGCCCGACCTGGCCGATCTGCCCGAGGACCTGCGCACGCGCATCCTGGCGGTGCAGGAGAAGGCCGGCTTCGTGCCCAACGTCTTCCTGGCGCTGGCGCACCGGCCCGACGAGTGCCGCGCCTTCTTCGACTACCACGACGCGCTGATGCTGCGCCCCTCGGGCCTGAGCAAGGGCGAGCAGGAGATGATCGTGGTAGCGACCTCGGGCGTGAACCGCTGCCTGTACTGTGTCGTCGCGCACGGCGCGATCCTGCGCATCCTCGAGAAGAATCCGCTCGTGGCCGACCAGATCGCCGTCAACCACCGAAAGGCCGACATCACGCCGCGCCAGACGGCGATGCTGGACTTCGCGCTGAAGGTCTGCCGCCAGGCCGACGAGATCGGCGAGGCCGACTACGCCGCCCTGCACGCGCACGGCTTCTCCGACGAGGACATCTGGGACATCGGCGCCATCACCGCCTTCTTCGGCCTGTCCAACCGCCTGGCCAACCTGATCGCGATGCGGCCCAACGACGAGTTCTTCCTGATGGGCCGGGTGCCGCGCACGCCGCGTCCCTGAGCCCAGCCCCTGCCCTTCCCACGATTCCCGGATGACGATGTCCCGTGCTGCCTCCGCCTCGATCAGCGGCTTCACCTTCCTGCGCCACGGCGTGAAGCTCGGCTTCCCGTTCGAGGCCTCGATCCGCTCGATCCTGCCGCTGGTCGACGAGTTCGTCATCGCGCTGGGCGCCGGCGAGGACGCGACCGAGGCGCGCATCCACGCGCTGGCAGCCGAGCAGCCCAAGATCCGCATCCTCCCGACGCGCTGGAACGAGCGCATGGCCGAGAAGGGCTTCGTCTACGCGCAGCAGAAGATGATCGCCCAATACGCCTGCACCGGCGACTGGGCCTTCTACCTCGAGGGCGACGAGGTGCTGCACGAGGCCGAGCTGCCGGCCATCCGCGCCGCGGTCGATCGCCACCACGGCAATCCAGCGGTCGAGGCGCTGGTCTTCGAATACCTGCACTTCTACGGCTCGCCCGAATGGCTGGCGGTCAGCCCGGCCTGGTACCGGCGCGAGTGCCGCCTGATTCGCAACACCATCCGCAGCTACGCGCCCGACGGCCAGTTCTGGGTGGTGATGGACCGCCACCGCCGCGGCCGCCATCCGCAGGCGGCGCTGGCGGGCGCGCACATCTACCACTACGGCCATGTGCGCCGGCTCGACTACATGCAGGCCAAGATGGACCAGGTCAGCAAGTACTGGTCGCACCAGCCGCCGAAGATGGCGTATTCGATCGACCCGCAGGCGCTGCGCCGCTTCGAGGGCACGCATCCGGCATGCGTGGCCGACTGGCTGGCCCATGACGCCGAGACCGCCTTCACGCCCGACCCGGCCCACCCGCTGACCCGCCGCGAGCGCAAGCACCGCAAGGCGATGGTGCTCGAGCGCTGGTTCGGGCTGGACCTGAGCCACAAGCACTACAAGCTGGTGGCGTGACAATACACGCATGAGTTCCCGCTACACCATCGTCATCCCGGTGCTCAACCAGTGGCGCTACACCGCGATGTGCCTGGACAGCCTGCAGGCGCAGGGCGTGCGCCCGGCCGACATCCTGGTCATCGACAACGCCAGCACCGACGAGACCCCCGCCCGCCTGGCCGAACGTGCCGCCAAGGACGGCCTGGGCGCGCTCACCAACCGCGTCAACCTGGGCTGCGGCGGCGCCTGGACGCAAGGCGCGCTGCTGGCGCGCGAGTCCGACTGGGTCGTGCTGCTGAACAACGACGTGCTGGCCGGCCCGCGCGCGATCGACGCGATGCTCGACGCCGCCGAGGCCCAGGGCCTGAAGGTGGTCAGCCCGGCGCTGCTCGAAGGCGCCGAGGACTACGGCTTCGCGGCCTTCGCGCCCGAGTACCTGCTGAAGATGGCCGGCACGGCGCGCCGCGGCTGGTTCCACGGCGTGTGCTTCGCGGTGCATCGCAGCGTCTTCGAGGCGATCGGATTTCCCGACACCGATCGCCGCCTGGGCGGCCACGAGGACATGGAATACCTGGTGCGCTGCCTGCGCGCGGGCATCGCGGTCGGCACCGTCGGCGACGCGGTCTTCCACCACTTCGGCTCGATCACGCAGAAGGCGATGAAGAAGGAATCGGGCGCCAAGTCCCTCGGCGACCGCCACTATTTCTACAGCCGCCTGGGCATGGGCTGGTTGGCGCGCAAGCGCTTCAAGCTGGAGCGCGAGCGCCAGCGCCGTCAATGGAGCATCGCGGAAAACGCGCGCTGCGGCCACAGCCTGCACATGCTGCGCACCGAGGGCCAGTGGCGCTCGGTCTGATCGCCCGCCCTGACGTCCACGCCCCCGAGAACGCACCTGCACGCATGAGTTCAGCCCCCGAGGCCCCCCGCCCCCTCGTCACCATCCTGTTCCTGGCCTACCAGCAGGCCCAGTGGGCCCGCGCCTCCGCCGAGGCCTGCCTGGCCCAGACCGGCGGCCCCTGCGAGATCATCCTGTCGGACGACCACTCGAGCGACGGCACCTTCGAGATCCTGCAGCAGGTCGCGGCCGCGTACCGGGGGCCGCACCGGGTCATCGTGCGGCAGTCGCCCCAGAACGTGGGCATCGGCCGGCACTACAACGATCTGGTGGCGCTGGCGCAGGGCGAGCTGCTGGTGACGATGGCCGCCGACGACTTCTCGGTGCCGGATCGGGTCGAGCGCCTGCTCGCTGCCTGGGAAGCCTCGGGGCGGCGCGCCGACCTGATCGCCTCGCATGTGATCGACATGGACACCGAGGGCGTGCTGCACGACGTCATGCCGGTCGACGACCTGTCGCGCTGGCAGGGTCTGCAGGCCTGGGCCGAGAAGCGCCCTTATGTGATCGGCGCCACCCATGCCTTCACGAAGCGCATGATGGAGCGCTTCGGCCCGCTGGATCCGGAGGTCTTCTACGAGGACCAGATCATGGCCTTTCGTGCGCTGGCCGGTGGCGGCGCGCTGACGGTGGACGCGGCGCTGGTGCACTACCGGCGCGGCGGCACCTCGCGCCGACCGACCTTCCAGGATCCGGAGCAGATGAAGCGCTGGACACGCCGCCAGACGCTGCGCGAGCTGGCCGAGATGCGCCAGCTGCACAGGGATGCCGAGCAGCTGGGGCCGCAGGCCGTCGCGCTGCTCCGGCAACATCTGGGCCTCAACCCCTACCGTTCGGACTACATGTTCCGGCTGGGCGAGGCGACGACCGCGGCCGAGCGCTGGGCGCTGGCGCGCAGCTATCGCGAGTTGCCCTGGTGGTGGCGCACCCGCAAGGCGCTGCACCAGATCTTCCCGGGACCGACGGTGGCGATCAAGCGGCTGCAGTCCCGCCTGCGCCGGCGGGACTGATCCCCAGGCGGCCCGGCTCAGGCCGTCTCGGTCTCGACAGGCTGGTCGGCCAGGACCTGGGCCCTGATGCGATCTGCGGCCGCAGGCGAGCTGATCATCGGCGCGGTCAGGAACCAGGGCTCGAGCAGGCTGACACGCGGCACGTCGGCACGGCTCATGTCCTCGCGCTCGAGGGCCAGCCAGGGGCTGTAGGCCGGATCGCGCTCGAGCCGCACGCCCCAGCGCCGGCTCATGCACTCGACCTCGCCCCGGAAGCGCTCGGCCTTGGCCGGGGTGTCGTCCGCGCCACGCGAGACCGATTCATGGTGGTAGAGCTCGGCATGCGGCGTCCAGACATTGCGCAGCCCCGCCTCGCGCAGCTTCAGGCACAGATCGACATCGTTGAAGGCCACCGCCAGATGATGCTCGTCGAGTCCCCCGACGGCATCGAAGTGGACCCGGCGCAGCACCAGGCAGGCAGCGGTGACCGCGCTGAAGGACTGCAGCAGCATCGCCCGGCCCATGTAGCCGGCACAGTCGCGGGCGAGAAACTTGTGCGCATGTCCAGCAATGCCGCGCGGCCCGAGCAGAATGACGCCGCCATGCTGCAGCCGGCCGTCGCCATAGAGCAGCCGCGCACCGACCGCGCCGACCCCGTCCTGCGCGGCCAGCGCCACCATCTCGTCGAGCCACTCCGGCGTGATGACCTCGATGTCGTTGTTCAGCAGCACCAGGAATTCACCGTCGGTGCGCCGGGCGGCCGCATTGTTCAGCGCCGAATAGTTGAAGGGCCGGTCGTCGCGCATCACCCGCACCCGGGCATCGCGGCGCGTGATGTCGGCGAGGTAGTCGAGCGTGGCCGGATCGTCCGAGCCGTTGTCGATCACCAGGATCTCGTAGTTCGGGTAGGTGGTCAGCGCCAGCACGCTGTCGAGGCAGGTGCGCAGCAGCGCCAGCCCGTTGCGGGTGGGCACCAGGATGGAGACCCGCGGCGCCGGATCCGGCCGCGCCCAGATCACCCGGCAGCCGCCCCGTCCGTCATCGACGGCCTGCCCGGCCAGACCGCGCCGATCCAGATGCTCCTGGACCGCCCGGACACGCGCCCGGGCCGCGTAGGACTTGTGCGCGTCGCCCGTCGAGGTGCTGCCCTGATGCATGCGCCAGTGATAGAGGATGTGCGGGATGTGAACGACATCGCCGCCGTCCGGGCGCGGATCCAGCCCTTCCGTGCAGCGCAGCAGCAGGTCGTGGTCCTGCGCGCCCTCGAAGCCCGCGCGCAGGCCGCCGAGCCGGCGCACCCGCGCGGTGGCGATCATCGTGAAATGGCTCGGATAGTTCTGGCCGAGCAGCAGCTCCGGATTCCAGTCCGGCTTGAAGTAGGGCTCGCGGCGCACGCCCGCGGCATCGATCTTGTCCTCGTCCGAATACAGCACCTGCGCCTGCGGCCAGCGGCCGATCGCCTCGGCCATCAGCAGCAGCGCATGCTCGCGCAGCAGGTCATCCTGATCGATCCAGCCGACATGGCTGCCACGCACCAGCGCCAGCGCCGAATTGCTGCAGGCGGAAATATGACCGTTGGTCTCGCGCGCGACGATGCGGATGCGCGGATCGCGCCGCGCCTGCTCGCGCAGGCGTGGCAGCACACGGGCATCGGTGGAGGCATCGTCGGCGATGCACAGCTCCCAGTTCGGGTAGAGCTGGCGACGCACCGAGGCGATGGCCTCGTCCAGCCAGCGCAGGTCCGGGTTGTAGACCGGCATGACCAGCGACAGCAGCGGCCGCGCCGGCAGTGCCTGCAGCCGGCGCTCGAGCGCCTCGAGGTTCTCGCCCTCGATCCGGTCGAACCGGTCGATCCACTCGGCGTGCGACAGCGGCGCCGGCGGTCTGGCCACTCGCACCCGATGGCGACGCTGCAGCCGCTCTCGGTTGAGCTGGCGCAGCCGCTCGAGCATGCGGCGCCACAGCGGCGCCCCGCCCCCCTGATTCTCTTGATGTTCTGTCATGGCTTTCCCCTGTCTGTGCACGTTGTCGGCTTGCGGACCGAAGCACGGCCCGTGCCGGCCGGCTCAGTCGGGAAGCGGGGCAGTCTGGCCCGGATTCGTTTCCAGACTTTGTGCGCGCACCATGTCGGCATAGACGCCGCGCTGCGCGATCAGCCCCTCGTGCGTGCCCGACTCGACCACCCGGCCGTCGCCGAACACGAAGATGCGATCCGCACGCCGCACGGTGCTGAGCCGGTGCGCGATCAGGATGATCGTCTTCTGGCCGGACAGTTGCTCGATGCTTTGCTGAACGACCCGCTCGGATTCGGCGTCCAGCGCCGAGGTGGCCTCGTCGAAGATCCAGACCGCGCTGTCCTTGTAGAGCGCGCGCGCGATGGCCAGGCGCTGGCGCTGACCGCCCGAGAGCCGGCTGCCGTTGACGCCGATGACGCTCTCCAGCCCATCGGGCTGCTGCTCGACGAAGCTCCACAGGTTGGCCGCCTTCAGGCAGGCGACGACGCGTGCATCGTCGCGCGGCTGCGCGTAGGTGACGTTGGCCGCGATCGAGCCGTCGAACAGCACGATGTCCTGCGACACCACCGCGAAGTGGCGCCGCAGCGAGGGCCGGCGGATGTCCTGGATCGACACCCCGTCGATCAGCACGTCGCCGCCGGTGGGCTGCACGAAGCCCAGCAGCGTGCTGACCATCGTGGTCTTGCCTGCCCCGGAGGCGCCGACGAAGGCCACCGTCTGGCCCGGGCGGATCGCCATCGACACGCCGTCGATCGCCGGGCGCGGGCTGTCGGGATAGCAGACCTCGAGCGCGCGCACGTCGATGTCGCCACGGCAGGCCGGCAAGTCGCGCGAGCCCGGATCGGGCTCCTCGGGCGCGTCGATCAGGTCGAAGGCGCCACGCAGCCCGATCAGGCTGTGAATGAAGGACTGCGACACGTCGGTGAGCTGCTTCAGCGGCGAGATCGTCATCAGCAGCGCCGTGAGGAAGGCGACGAAGTCGCCGACGCTGGCCTCGCCATTGCGCGCCTGCCACAGCGCCAGCGACAGGATGATCGACACCGCCAGCGCCGAGACGATCTGGGTGGCCGGCGTCAGCAGCGCGCTGCTGGCGATGCGCTTGACCATCAGCCGGCGCAGCGTCCAGGCCTCGGACTCGAAGCGGCCGCGCTCGAAGGCGTGCGCGTCGAAGGTGCGCACGATGCGCCAGGCACGCGCGGCGTCGTCG
The DNA here is from genome assembly GCF_900156335.1 of Sphaerotilus natans. Taxonomy (GTDB): domain Bacteria; phylum Pseudomonadota; class Gammaproteobacteria; order Burkholderiales; family Burkholderiaceae_C; genus Sphaerotilus; species Sphaerotilus natans. Next base: position 149,914 of record NZ_FTMZ01000008.1, on the reverse strand, counting down.
ACGATGTTGACCAGGCGCTGCTGCGACTCGTACTCCAGGCTGCCAACCGCGCTGACGCGCTTGTGCAGCCGCCGCACCACGAAGATCATCAGCGGCACCGTCACCATCGCCAGGATGGTGAGCTGGAAGTTCAGGTACAGCAGATAGCCGAACAGGAACAGGAAGGTCGAGGACGCCCGCAGCAGCGTGTTGAAGTTGTTCGACAGCGTGGTGATCGAGCCCTGCGGATCGTTGATCGTCTTGCTGACCGCCAGGCCCGGCGTCAGCCAGCCGAAGACCTTGGCATCGACCTTCAGCAGCGAGCCCATCAGGTCGCGGCGCACGTCGTAGACCACCCGCGAGGAGGCGTCGGCCATCAGGTAGGTGCCGGCGAAGGTGGTCAGGCCACGCACCGCGAACAGCAGGATCACCACCACCGGCACTATCCAGATCGGGAAGCTGTCGGCGGCCTGGAAGCCGCTGTCGAGCAGCTTCTTGAACAGCGCCGGGATCAGCGGCTCGATCGCCGAAGTCATCAGCAGCGCGACGATCGCGGCGATGTAGCGGGCCTTGTGCTGCGCCACATAGGTGAGCAGCCGCCGGAGCGTGTCGCGATGGCTGGGCTGGGCGGGAGTCTCTGTGCTCATGCGTCTCGGTCGGTCGTCACATCAGGACGATGTCGTACTGCTCCGGATTCATCGTCGCCTCGGCCTGCAGCGAGATCGGCTTGCCGATGAAGTCGCTCAGGCCGGCCAGGTGCGGGCTTTCCTCGTCGAGCAGCATCTCGATCACCGCCGGGCAGGCGATGACGCGAAATTCCTTCGGGTTGAACTGCCGCGCCTCGCGCAGGATCTCGCGCAGGATGTCGTAGCAGACCGAGCGCGCGGTCTTGACCTGGCCGCGCCCGCCGCAGGTCGGGCACGGCTGGCACAGCATGTGCGCCAGCGACTCGCGGGTGCGCTTGCGGGTCATCTCGACCAGACCGAGCTGGGTGAAGCCGCTGACCGTGATCTTGGTGCGATCGCGCGCGAGCTGCTTGCGCAGCTCCAGCAGCACCTGCTCCTGGTGGTCGGAGCGGGTCATGTCGATGAAGTCGATGATGATGATGCCGCCCAGATTGCGCAGCCGCAGCTGGCGCACGATCGCCTGCGCGGCCTCGAGATTGGTCTTGAAGATCGTGTCGTCGAAGTTGCGCGCACCGACGAAGCCGCCGGTGTTGACGTCGATCGTCGTCAGCGCCTCGGTCTGGTCCACCACCAGGTAGCCGCCCGACTTCAGGTCGACCCGGCGCGCCAGCGCGCGCTCGATCTCCTGGTCGATGTTGTAGAGATCGAAGATCGGCCGCTCGCCGCGGTAGTGCTGCAGCCGCCCGACCGCGCCGGGCGTGTAGAGCTGGCCGAACTCGCGCAGCAGGTCGTACTGCATGCGCGAGTCGATGCGGATCGAGCCGGTGCGGTCGTCGACCAGGTCGCGCAGCACCCGCTGCACCAGATTCAGGTCCTCGAACAGCAGCGAGCCCGGCGGCGACTTCAGCGCCCGCTCGCGGATCAGCGCCCAGGTCTTGCGCAGGTAGGCGATGTCGTCGCCGAGTTCGGCATCCGTGGCATCCTCGGCATTGGTGCGCAGGATGAAGCCCCCGCCCCCGCCCGTCTCGCGGTTGCCCACCAGCGCGGTCATGCGCTGGCGCAGCTGGTCGCGCAGCTCGTGCGAGCCGATCTTCTGCGAGATGCCGATGTGGTCGTCCTGCGGCAGATGCACCAGCAGCCGCCCGGCGATGCTGATCTGCGTCGACAGCCGCGCGCCCTTGGTGCCGATCGGATCCTTGATGACCTGCACCACCAGCGTCTGGCCTTCGTAGACCAGCTTCTCGATCGGCGGCAGCGTCGTGCCCTCGCCGTGGTGGCCTCGGGCCGTCTGGCCGTTGATCTGCACATCGGCGACATGCAGGAAGGCGGCGCGCTCCAGGCCGATGTCGATGAACGCGCTCTGCATGCCGGGCAGCACGCGCGCGACGCGGCCGGCATAGATGTTGCCCACCAGCCCGCGCTCGAGCGTGCGCTCGACATGCAGTTCCTGGATGGCTCCGTTCTCGACGATGGCCACGCGCGTCTCCTGCGGCGACCAGTTCACCAGAATGTCATGCATCGGCATCGGTGGGGCTTTCTGTCTGTGTTGTGGCGGCGCTGGCCCGATTCAGACCGTGGCGCCGGCCTCCCGCAGCAGGCCCGCGGTCTCGAACAGGGGCAGGCCCATGATGCCCGAATAGCTGCCGGCGATGTGCTCGATCCAGGCGGCCGCGCCGCTCTGGATCGCGTAGGCGCCGGCCTTGCCCATCGGCTCGCCGGAGGCCACGTAGGCGGCGATGCGCTCGGGGCCGATCGGCGCGAAGCGCACCGTCGAGCGGCTCAGGCGCAGCAGCGGCGCGCGCGTGTCCGGCAGCGGCCAGGCCAGCGCGACCGCGGTCAGCACCTGGTGCTCGCGGCCCGACAGCGCCGTCAGCATCTCGCAGGCCTCGGCGGCGTCGGCCGGCTTGCCCAGGATGCGCCCGTCCAGCGCCACGGTGGTGTCGGCGCACAGGATGGGCAGCGGCGGCAGACCGCGCCGGGCCAGCCGCAGCCGCGCCGCCTCCAGCTTGGCCAGCGTGACCCGCTGGACATAGTCGAGCGCCGCCTCACCGGCCAGGACGGCCTCGAGCGCTTCGGCGTCCTCGTCGTCCCCGGGCAGCAGCAGCTCGTGGCGCACGCCGATCTGGTCGAGCAGCTGGCGCCGGCGCGGACTCTGCGAGGCAAGGTGGATCCGGAAGGTCATCGAAGGCGGCTCGGTCTCATTCACGGTGATAGGGATGGCCGGCGTTGACCGACCAGGCGCGGTAGAGCGCCTCGGCCAGCATCACCCGCACGAAGGCATGCGGCAGCGTCAGGTCCGACAGGCGCACGCGCTCGTCGGCGTCCTCGCGCAGCGCCGGATCGAGCCCGTCAGGGCCGCCGATCAGCAGCGCGACATCACGCCCGTCGTGCTGCCAGGCCTGCAGCCGCTCGGCCAGCGCGACGGTGCTCAGCCGGGTGCCGCGCTCGTCGAGCACCACCCGGCGCACGCCGCGCGGCAGCGCCGCCTCGATGCGCGCACGCTCGGCCGCCATCAGCGCCTCCACCGGCTTGCCGGTGGTGCGGGGCTCGGTCTTGACGGCTTTCAGCTCCAGCCGACAGTCCGGCGGGAAGCGCTTGGCGTAGTCGTCATAGGCCGTCTCGGCCCAGGCCGGCATGCGCTGGCCGACCGCGACGATCGTCAGCTTCACGGCGCGGACCGGGCGTCAGCCGCGCTTGGGCGCCGCGCGCTTGCGGGCAGCGGGTGCGGCGGCCTTGCGCTCGGGCGCGTTGATGACGACGGTCTGGATCTTCGGCGTGGCCTTGCGAGCAGCCGTCTTGCGCGGGGCGGCGGTCTTGCGTGCGGCGGGCGCGCCTTCCGCGGCGGAGGCCGCACGCGGAGCGCGCTTGGCGGCCGGCTTGACCGGCTTGGCCACCGCCTCGGCGGCCGAGGAGCCGCGCTTGCGGGCCGGCGCCTTGCGGGCCGGCACGTCGACGCCGGCCTGAGCGCCCTCGTCCTCGTCGGCCGGGCCTTCCGAGGCCTTGGCCAGGCCCGTGCGCTGGCTGGCCAGCTTCATGCGCACCGCCTTGCCACCCCAGATCTCCTCGAGGTGGTAGTACTGCCGGATGGCCGGCTGCATGATGTGGACGACGGCCGAGCCACAGTCGACGATGATCCACTCGCCGTTGTCCTCGCCCTCCATGCTCAGGATCTCGCCCCCGATGCCCTTGACCTCGTCGCGCACGCCGGCGGCGAGGGCCTTGGTCTGGCGGTTGCTCGTGCCCGAGGCGATCACCACCCGCTCGAAGAGCGGCGAGAGATGCTCGGTGTTGAAGACCACGATGTCCTGGGCCTTGACGCCCTCGAGGCCATCGACGATGGCGCGTTGCAGCTTGCGGATGTCCATTAGATCCGTTCTTGTTCCGTGTTCGGGGGGTGGGGATGGTACAGGCCGTGGCGTTCAATATAGCCTGCCACCGCCGGCGCCACCATCCGGGGCGCCAGGCTGGACGCGGGCTCGCCTGCAGCCAGCCGCGTCCTCAGTTCGGTCGACGACACCGTCATCGGCATCATCGCCAGCGGCACGACCCGCGCGCCGGCCTCGGCCAGCGCCACGGGCATCTGCACCGCGTCGCCGGCCCGGCCGGCCACCGCCAGAGCGACCCGCCCGAGCAGATCGCGCCAACCGTGCCAGGTGGCGAAGTTGGCCAGCTGGTCCTGTCCGATGACCAGGAACCAGTCGGCCGGCTCGCCCGGATGCCGCTGCCCGTCGCGCCGCTGCAGCTCGGCGACGGTGTCGAGCGTGTAGCTCGGTCCGTCGCGTTCGATCTCGCAGCGCTCGAGCACGAAAGCGGGATTGTCGCCGATCGCGAGCCCGACCATCGCGGCGCGATGCGTCGCCGGGGCCATCTGTCGGGTTTTCTGCCACGCCTGACCCACCGGAATCCAGCGCAGCTCGTCCAGACCGAGCTGCGCAAGCGCCGCTTCGGCCAGTTCGCGGTGAGCCTGGTGGACCGGATCGAAGCTGCCGCCGAACAGGCCGATGCGGCGCACCCGCCGCCCGGCCCGGGGCGGGTCAGAGGCCATCGGTGCCGGCGGCCTCCGCCTCGGCGAGCCAGTCGCGCGGGCGCAGGAAGTCGGTGTAGAGCCGCGCCTCCGGCGTGCCGGGCTCGGGCGCCCAGCGGTAGCGCCAGCTCACGTTCGGCGGCATCGACATCAGGATCGACTCGGTGCGTCCACCCGACTGCAGGCCGAAGAGCGTGCCGCGGTCCCAGACAAGGTTGAACTCGACATAGCGGCCGCGCCGGTAGGCCTGGAAGTCACGCTCGCGCTCGCCGTACGGGGTATCGCGGCGGCGCTGCGCGATCGGCAGCCAGCCCTTGAGCAGCGCGTCGCCCACATCCTTGAGTATCGCGAAGCTGCCCTGCGCGCCCAGCGCCGAGAAGTCGTCGAAGAAGATGCCGCCCACGCCGCGCGGCTCGTCGCGGTGCTTCAGGAAGAAGTACTCGTCGCACCAGGTCTTGAAGCGCGGGTACAGCGCCGGATCGTGCGGCGCCAGCGCGTCGCGGCAGGCGCGGTGGAAATGCACCGCGTCTTCCTCGAAGCCATAGTAAGGCGTCAGGTCCATGCCGCCGCCGAACCAGCGCACCGTCTGCCCGGCGGCCGGGCCCTCGGTGGGCGTGGCCGAGAGCATGCGCACGTTCATGTGCACCGTCGGCACATAGGGGTTGCGCGGATGGAAGACCAGCGACACGCCCATCGCCTCGAAGGGCGCGCCGGCCAGCTCCGGCCGGTGCTGCGTGGCCGAAGGCGGCAAGGCGGGCCCGCGCACCTGCGAGAAGGCGCAGCCGCCGCGCTCGAGCAGCGCGCCGCCCTCGATCAGCCGGGTGATGCCCGCACCCTCCAGCCGCCCGCCGGCCGGACGCTCCCAGGCATCCGTCAGGAAGGACTGGCCGTCCTCGGCACCCACGGCGTCGCAGATCGACTGCTGCAGGCCCAGGAGGTAGGCCCGCACCGTCTCGTTCGACAGCGGCCGCTCGTCGGGCGCCACCATCTCAGGCATTGCCGCCGCGCTTGATCGCGCGGTAGCCGATGTCGTTGCGGTACTGCATGCCGTCGAACTGGATCGACTGCACGCCGATGTAGGCGCGCTGCTGCGCGGTGCGCACCGAGTCGCCCAGCGCGGTCACGCACAGCACGCGGCCACCGCTGGTGACGACCGTGCCGTTCGGGCCGGTGGCGGTGCCGGCATGGAAGACCTTGCAGTCCTCGGTCTCGGCCGGCAGGCCGCGCAGCGTGTCGCCCTTCTTCGGGTCGAGCGGATAGCCGCCGGCGGCCATCACCACGCCCAGCGCGACGCGGCGGTCCCAGTCCAGCGCGACCTGGTCGAGCGTGCCGTCGGTGGCATGCAGCAGCACCTCGAGCAGGTCGCTCTTCAGGCGCATCATGATCGGCTGCGTCTCCGGGTCGCCCATGCGGGTGTTGAACTCCAGCGTCTTGACGCCGCCGGTCGCATCGATCATCAGGCCGGCGTACAGGAAGCCGGTAAAGGGCATGCCGTCGCGGCGCATGCCCTCGACCGTCGGGCGGATGATCTCCTGGATCACCTTGGCGTGGATGTTGGGCGTGACCACCGGCGCGGGCGAGTAGGCGCCCATGCCGCCGGTGTTCGGGCCCTGGTCGGCATCCTGCAGGCGCTTGTGGTCCTGGCTGGTGGCCAGCGCCAGGATGTTGCGGCCGTCGACCATGACGATGAAGCTGGCCTCCTCGCCCTGCAGGAACTCCTCGATGACCACCCGGGCGCCCGCGTCGTTGTGCTGCACGCCGAGCTTGTTGTCGAGCAGCATCCAGTCGACCGCCTCATGGGCCTCGTCGAGCGTCATCGCCACGACCACGCCCTTGCCGGCGGCCAGGCCGTCGGCCTTGACGACGATCGGCGCGCCGATCTTGTCCACGTAGGCATGCGCGGCAGCCGCGTCGCTGAAGGTGTCGTAGGCGGCGGTCGGGATCTTGTGCCGCTTCATGAAGTCCTTGGCGAAGGCCTTGGAGCTCTCGAGCTGCGCGGCCGCCTTCGACGGCCCGAAGATGCGCAGGCCGCGCGCGCGGAAGGCGTCGACCACGCCCAGCGCCAGTGTCGCCTCGGGGCCGACCACCGTCAGGCCGATCTTCTCGGATTGGGCAAAGTCGGCCAGCGCGGCCACATCGTTGCCGATCGGCACGTTGACGATGCGTGGGTCCAGGGCCGTACCGCCGTTGCCAGGCGCCACATAGACCTTGTGGACCCGGGGGGACTGCGCCAGCTTCCAGGCCAGGGCATGCTCGCGGCCGCCGCCGCCAATAACCAGTACTTTCATAGACATCCGAAATCAGTCGAGGTAGTTTGCCACAGCGACCGGCAGCACCGGGGGCTGCCAGCGGTAGTCGGCCGAGAGCGCATCGCGCGCGGGATCGGCCCCCGGCAGCGTGATGCCCAGCCGGGGCAGCAGCAGATCGGCCAGCCAGTCGGCCCGCACCGGACGCTGCTCCAGGGCCTGCGCATCGGGGGGCAGCGCGTGGCCGGATTGCCACAGCAGCAGCGGAATGCGGTAGCCGGCCGGCGTCATCGGGCTGTGGCCCGCATGGTTGCGGTCATGTCCGACATCCTGGCCATGGTCGGACACCGCCAGCCAGAGCTTGCGGGTGTCATCGTCGGCCGGCACCGCCTGCAGCTGCTTGAGCAGCGCGGCCAGCACCCCATCGTGATAGCGCAGCGCGGTGTCATATTCGGTGCGGAAACGCCGGATCCACGGCCAGCGGCCCTGCTCGACCATCGCCGCGGAGACCGCATCGTCGGCGGAGCCGGTCTCGGGCTGACCTTCCGGATAGCGGTAGCGGTAATGCGGATGCGCGCCCAGCAGATGCACCACGATCAGCTTCAGCGGCGCCGGATCGGCCAGCGCGCGATCGACCTGCGGCAGCAGCGTGCCATCGAGCGTGCGCGCCGAACGGCCCGGCACCCGGTTGATGTAGACCTGCTCGTCGGCCAGGCCGCCGTGGCGGGTGCGGATCGCCAGATCGTCATGGTTGCTGATCCAGTGGATGCGGTAGCCGGCCGCACGCGCCAGCGCCAGCAGGTCCTGGCGGCTGCCGTCGGCGGCGGTCGGCCGCAGCATCGCGTCGAGCGCCGGCACGGTCGAAGCCGCCACCGACCAGGCATGACGCATCACCAGCAGCTCATGGCGATGCCGCTCCAGCGCCGGGGTGGTCGCGCGGGAATAGCCGTACAGGCCGAGGTTGTCGCGGTTGATGCTCTCGGTGATGACCAGCATCGCGACGCGCCCGCCCTCGATCGGTCCGACCACGCCGGCCCGGGCGGCCCGGTCGATCCAGCCCTGGTGCTCGAGCGCGGCGTCGCGCAGCGCGGCGCGGGTGCTGGCCAGCTGCGCCGGCCACTGCGGCCAGAAGGCCAGCGGATGCATGTCGCGCCACGGCCCGCTGGCGGTGGCGCCCAGCGCCAGCAGCACCGGCAGCAGCGCCTGCGGCCAGCTCAGCCCCCAGGACAGGCCGCGGTCGTCCGGACCGGGATCGTGCGCCAGGATCTCGCGGGCGATGCGGTCCAGCACCGTCAGCGCCGCCAGCGCCAGCAGACTGGCCAGCGCCACCGGCACCGCATGCTGCTCGAGGTACTGCAGCGCCTCGTCGCCGTGGGTGTTGGCCAGCGAGGTCAGCACCAGCGAGCTGTCCGGCGCCGCGCCATAGCTGAAATGCAGGAAGCCCCGCACCGCCGCATCGACGATGAAGGGCACGGTCCACAGCAGGAAGGCCGGTCGGCGCAGCGCCGGCCGAATGATCCGCAAGGACAGCAGCCACCATCCGGGCAGGAACAGCACCGCCATCTTGGCCGCGCCCAGCAGCGGCTGGCCCGACAGCCCCAGCAGCAGCATCAGCACCGAGCCCAGCAGCAGCCAGCCCGCGCGCGCCGTGCGCACGGAGCGCCCGGACACGGCCTGGGCGGCCGACATCTCCATCGCCATCGCTTGTCCCCTCGCACCGCGCCTGGGCTGCACACGCAAGGACGCGCGGCCCGGGCTCAGAGCTATGTCGTGTCTTGTTCTGTGCTCCGGGCCTGAGACCCGGGAGCCTGGACCCTGGGCTCTGGGTTCAGAGCACCGCGTTGTGGAACACGTCCTGCACGTCGTCCAGATCCTCGATGACGTCGAGCAGCTTCTGCATGCGCGCGGCGTCGTCGCCAGCCAGCTCGACCGGGTTGTCGGCGCGCATCGTGACCTCGGCGATCTCGGCGCTCAGGCCGGCGGCCGTCAGCGCGTCGCGCACCGCCTCGAAGTCGGCCGGCGCGGTCAGCACCTCGATCGAGCCGTCATCGCCGACGACCACATCGTCGGCGCCGGCCTCCAGCGCGACTTCCATCACCTTGTCCTCGCTGGTGCCGGGCGCAAAGACGATCTGGCCGCAGTGCTTGAACTGGAAGGCCACCGAGCCTTCGGTGCCCAGGTTGCCGCCGTACTTGCTGAAGGCGTGGCGCACCTCGGCCACCGTGCGCACGCGGTTGTCGGTCATCGTGTCGACGATGATGGCCGCGCCGCCGATGCCGTAGCCCTCGTAGCGGATTTCCTCGTAGGTCACGCCGTCGAGGTTGCCGGTGGCCTTGTCGACGTTGCGCTTGATGTTGTCGGCCGGCATGTTGGCCGCCTTGGCCTTCTCGATGGCCAGGCGCAGGCGCGGATTCATCGCGATGTCGCCGCCGCCCTCGCGGGCCGCGACGATGATCTCGCGGGTGATGCGGGTCCAGACCTTGCCGCGCTTCTCGTCCTGACGACCCTTGCGGTGCTGGATGTTCGCCCACTTGGAATGACCGGCCATGGATGGATGCTCCTGTAACTGTTGTTCAGCTGAGTTCGGTGGGGCGCCATTCTACTTTTCGGCGGCAGGCCGGCCACCGATCCACTGACACCGCCCGGACGACCGTTCGCGCCACCGGATCACCGTTCGTCGCATCGCGGCTGCGCGGCGGCGCCGGACCGCGAACCATGACGCCATCGTCAACGCTTTCCGGGAGATGTCCTCCATGTCGCGCCGCCATCTGTTCCTGTTCCTTGCCGCCATCAAGCTCGGCGTGCTGGTCGCCATGACCGCACCGGCCGCTTCGGCCCTGTCGACCGACGGGATGCCGGCCAGCCCGCGGGTCGTCGCCACCGCAGCGACCCCGGCGACAGACTTCGACCAGGCCGCGGCCATCTTCGGCCGCGCCCGCGACGGCGACCACGCCGCCATCGCGCCGGCGCTGGCGCAGTTCACCGCGCTGCTGCAGGCCCGACCCGACGACCCGCTGCTGCTGGCCTATGCCGGTGCGGCCACCGCGATGCAGGCGCGCGCCACCTGGATGCCGTGGAAGAAGATGGGCCACGCCGAGGACGGTCTGGCGATGATCGACCGGGCGCTGGCGCGTCTGACGCCGGCACACGCCACCGAGCTGCACCGCGGCGTGCCGGTGGCGCTGGAGACGCGGCTGACCGCCGCCGGCACCTTCCTGGCGCTGCCGGCGATGTTCCACCGCGGCGAGCGTGGCCGGCGCCTGCTCGAGCAGGTGCAGCGCGACCCGGCGCTGGCGGCCACGCCGGCGGCCTTCCGCGAAGCGGTGCAGCGCCTGGCCGCGAAGGAGGCCGCATGAACGCCCTGAAGACCCCGCCGGTGATCGAGCTGCAGGGCGTGCACAAGACCTACCGGCTCGGCGCGCACACGGTGCCGGCGCTGCGCGGCGTCGACCTGGCGGTGCGACCGGGCGAGCTGGTGGCGCTGACCGGCCCGTCGGGCAGCGGCAAGAGCACGATCCTGAACCTCGCCGGCCTGATCGACATGCCCGACGCCGGCACGGTGCGGCTGCGCGGCCAGGCCGTCGACGCCCGCGACGAGGCCGCCGCGACGGCACTGCGCCGCGACGCCATCGGCTTCATCTTCCAGGGCTTCAACCTGGTGCCGGTGATGACGGTGGCTGACAACGTCGATTACCCGCTGTTCCTGGCCGGCGTGACCGCCGTGGAGCGGCGTGCACGCGTCGCCGCGGCGCTCGACGCGGTGGGCCTGCGCGAGCACGCCGGCCACCGGCCGGATGCGCTCTCCGGCGGCCAGCGCCAGCGGGTGGCCATCGCCCGCGCGCTGGTCAAGCGCCCGGGGCTGGTCATCGCCGACGAGCCGACCGCCAGCCTGGACTCGGCCACAGCCACGCAGATGCTCGACCTGATGCGCGAGCTCGGCCACCGGGACGGTGCCGCCTTCCTGATCGCCACCCACGACGAGCGGCTGACGCGCCGCTGCGACCGCGTCATCGCGCTGCGCGACGGCGTGATCGCCCCTGCCGACCTGGAGATGTCCGCATGAACGCCCAGATGCCCGCCCGGATGAATGCCCTGCTCGCCTGGGCGCGCTTCGCGTGGCTCAACACGCGGCGCAACCGGCGCCGCTCGCTGGTCACCGTGGCGATCGCCGCGCTCGGCACCGCGGCGATCCTGCTGGCCGGCGGCTTCGCGCTCTCGACCTACCAGGGCCTGGCCGAGGCCTCGGCGCGCACCACCGGCCACCTGGTGCTGGCGCACGCGGCGCAGTTCGACGGCTTCGAGGACACGCCGCTGCAGCACGGCCTGACGAACGCCGAGGCGCTGCGCCAGCGGCTGCTGTCCGACCCGGCGGTGCGCCAGGTGCTGCCGCGCGTCGAGTTCGGCGGCCTGATCAGCAACGGCGACAAGTCGGTGATCATGATGGGCGTCGGCATCGAGCCGGACGCCGAGTTCGCGGTCAAGGGCCCCTTCCTGACGGTGGAGGCCGGGCGCGAGCTGGCCGGCACCGAGCGCGGCGCGGTGATGCTCGGCGCCGGGCTGGCGCGCAACCTCAAGGCGCAGCCGGGCGCGTCGCTGACGCTCCTGGCCGGCACGACCGAGGGCGCGATGAACGCGCTCGACGTCACGGTGGCCGGCATCGTCTCCACCGGCGTGCCCGAGATCGACCAGCGCCTGGTCTACACCGACGTCGCCACCGCGCAGCGCCTGCTGGTGACCGACCGGGTGTCGAGCCTGGGCGTCTTCCTGGACCGCATGGAGGCGACGCTGCCGGCGCGCGCGCGGCTCGGCGCGGCCCTGCCCGACCTGGCGCTGCGCACCTGGGAGGAGCAGGCGCCCTTCTACCGCAGCGTGCGCGCGCTCTACAACCGCATCTTCGGCGCGCTCGGGCTGATCATCGGCGTGATCGTGGTCGTGGTGGTCGCCAACGCGATGGCGATGTCGGTGATCGAGCGCACCCGCGAGATCGGCACGCTGCGCGCGCTGGGCACCCGGCCGGGCCAGCTGCTGCAGACGCTGGCGATGGAGGGGCTGCTGCTGGGCGCCGCCGGCGGCGCGATCGGCGCGGCGATCACGGGGGCGGTGTCGGTGGCGCTGCAGGTCTTCCCGGTGATGATGCCGCCGCCGCCCGGCCGCTCGACCGGCTATCCCCTGCTGATCACGCTGGACGCCGGGCTGATGCTGGCCACGCTCGGCCTGGTGACGACGCTGGTGGCGCTGGCCTCCGCCGGGGTCGCACGACGCACAGTGCGGCTGCCGGTGGTCGCCGCGCTGGGCCATGTCTGAGGAACATCGATCATGAAACCGATGCTGCCGCTGCTGCCGCTGCTGGTCACGCTGACCGCCCTCGCCGCGCCCGCTCGGGCCGCGGATCCCGCGCCGGACGTCGCGCGCCTGCTCGCCGACGCCGACCGCTTCCGCATGGTCGACGACGACCTCGTCGTCGAGACGCGCGTCACCACCACCTCGCCCGACAAGGAGCGGCTCTACACCGTCTACGCGCAGAGCGGCCGGCGCTCGCTGGTCGTCATGCGCTCGCCGGCCGAGCAGGGCCAGAAGGTGCTGATGCTCGGCGACGACTTCTGGCTCTTGATGCCCGGCACGCAGCGGCCGATGCGCATCACGCCGATGCAGAAGCTGCTGGGCGACGCCTCGACCGGCGACATCGCCACGCTGCGCTGGTCGCAGGACTATGCCGCGACCCTGGTCGGCGCCGAGCCCTGCGCCGAGGATGCCGCGCCATCGGCCCCGGCCGCCTGCTGGCACCTGAGCCTGGCGGCGCAGCGCAAGGGCACCAGCTACGCGCGCATCGAGCTGTGGCTCGGCCGCACGCACCACGAGCCGGTGCGCGCCGACCTGTACGTGCAGTCGGACAAGCGGGCCAAGCAGGCGCGCTTCCTCACCGACCGGCCCGAGCGGCCGACCCGCATCGACGCGATGGAGCTGATCGACGCGCTCGGCCACGGCCGGCGCACCCGCATCGAGTACCTCTCGCGCCAGGCGCGCCGCGTGCCCGAATCCTGGCTGAACCCGATGGCGCTGGTGCGCAACCCGACGCTGGAGTGAGCGCGATGACACCGATCTGGACCGTGACCCTGCTGGCGACGGCCATCGCCGCGGCACCCGGGGCCCGCGCCGACGAGGCGACCCGCTTCGCGCTCTCGGGCGAGCTGCGGCTGGCGCGCGAGTTCCAGCAGGCCGCCACCACCGACGCCAGGACGGCGGCCCAGCTCCAGCTGCGCGCCGACGCGCGACGCGCACTCGACGCGCAGACCGGCCTGGGCCTGCATCTGGACGCCCAGACCGCGCTGCAACGCCGCGACGGCGACGCGCAGACCGCCACGCCGGGCCGCGTCAACGAGCTCTACGCCCACCTGGATCTGGCCGACTGGCAGCTCGCCGCCGGCCGGCGCATCGTCGCCTGGGATGTCGGCCAGGCCTTCCGGCCCAATGACGTGGTGCAGCGCGAGGAGCGCCGCCCGCTGCTGCCGACCACGCCGCAGGGCCGAGCGGTGCTGCAGGCCGAGCGGGTCGATGCCGACAGCGCCACCAGCCTCGTCGCCGTCGAGCCGCAGGGCGAGGCGGCCGAGCGCACGCTGGCGTGGCGCCATTTCCACCGCCTGGGCACGCTCGATGCCCATCTGCACGCCGACTGGCGCCAGGACCGTCACGCCGGCCTGGGCGCCGCGCTGGCCTGGGTCGCCAGCGACGCGGTCGAGCTGCACGCCTCGACGCGCTGGCAGCCGCACCTCGCCCGTCACCAGACGCTGGCGGGCTGGAGCTGGACCGGCGGCCCGGACCTGACGCTGCTGGCCGAGGCCTGGCATGACGGTGCGGCTGCGCGCCGCGCCGCGCAGCGCAATCTCTACCTGCGCGCCAGCCTGAAGGACGGCGCCTGGGAGCCCTCGCTCGATCTGCTGTGGCAGCCGCGCGACGGCGGGCGCAGCCTGGGCGCGGGCCTGCGCTGGAGCGGCGACCGCTGGCGCGTCGAGGCCGCCTGGCGCCGGCTCGGCGGCCCGCAGACGGCGGCGATGCGCCAGGGCCCGCTGCGCCAGAACGGCGCCATCGCGGCGACACTGGCGTTCTGATGACAAGCCCCCAAGCCCTGCCCACGCCCCAGCCACTGCACCACGGCATGGCGCGCCGCGCGCTGTGGACCGTCGGCGCCTGCGTGCTGATCGCCGTCTTCCTGCACACCCTGCTCGGCGACGCGCTGGGCGTCTCGCTGGTGTATTCGCTCTCGATCGGCCTGAGCTGCTGGGCGCTGATCGACGTCGGCCGGGGGCTGGCGGTGCGCTGGCGCCTGGCGCGCGACCCTGGCGACGTGCCGGCCACGCAGGGCTGGCCGGGCTGGGGCTGGATGAGTGCGCTGATCGGGATCGGCACCGTGCTGGGCTTTCGCGGCGGCTCGCGCCTGGGGGCCTGGCTGAGCGGCCAGCCGATGCTGCACCACGGCCCGCTGCAGCACGACGGCTTCGCGCCGATGATGCTGGTCACGCTGACCGTCGGCCTGTTGCTGACCATCGTCCAGTCGCTGCAGAGCCGCCGGCTGCTGGCCGAGGCCGAAGCCGAAGCGGTGCGTCGCCTGGCCGCCGAGACGCGCCTGAAGCTGCTGGAAAGCCAGCTCGAACCGCACATGCTGTTCAACACCCTGGCCAATCTGCGGGTGCTGATCGACCTGGACCCGCCGCGCGCGGGCGTGATGCTCGACCACCTGATCGACTTCCTGCGCGCCACGCTGCAGGGCTCGCGGGTGGCCGAGCATGCGCTGACCGACGAGTTCGCCCGGCTGCGCGACTATCTGGCGCTGATGCAGGTGCGCATGGGCGAGCGGCTGGAGAGCCGCTTCGAGCTGCCCCCTGAGCTGGCCGCGCTGCCGGTGCCGGCGCTGCTGCTGCAGCCGCTGGTGGAGAACGCGATCCGCCACGGCCTGGAGCCCAGCGTCGACGGTGGCCGGCTGACGGTGCGCGCCGAGCACTGCGGCGAGCGGCTGCGCCTGACGGTGCATGACACCGGCGTCGGCCTGGGCCCGACGCCCCCGGCCAGCGCCCTGCCGCCAGGCACCGGCTTCGGCCTCGACCAGGTGCGCGAGCGGCTGCGCACGCTGCACGGCGATCAGGCGCAGCTCACGCTGCAGGCGGCGCCGGACGGCACGCTGGCCTGCGTCGAGCTGCCGCTGCCCGCCGCCTTTTCAACCTCGAACGAAGGAGAACCGGCCCGATGAATCCTGACCTGGACGCCAGCGCGCTGATCGCCGAGGACGAGCCGCTGCTGGCCGCGCACCTGCGCCACGCGCTGCAGCAGGCGTGGCCGGCGCTGCGCATCGTCGGCATGGCGACCCACGGCACGCAGGCCCTGGAGCGCACGCTGGCGCTGCGGCCACAGATCGTCTTTCTCGACATCCGCATGCCGGGGCTGGACGGGCTGGAGGTCGCCCGCGCGCTGGTCGAGGACTGGCCGGATGCCGACGCGGCCGGCTTCCCGCTGCTGGTCTTCGTGACCGCCTATGACCAGCATGCGGTGCAGGCCTTCGAGCTGCAGGCAGCCGACTACCTGCTCAAGCCGGTGCAGCCGGCGCGGCTCGCCAGCAGCCTGGCGCGGCTGCAGGCGCGGCTGCAGGCGCAGCAGGAGCGCCGACCGGACGACACGCCACCGCTCGACGATCTGGTGGGAAGGCTGCAGCAGCTGATGCAGGCCGCCGAGCCGGCCGCGCGGCGTCCGTCCGAACGGCTGGAGGTGATCGCCGCGCAGCACGGCGCAGTCACCGAGATGGTGCCGGTCGACGAGGTCATCTACTTCGAGGCCGCCGACAAGTACCTGCGGGTGGTCACCGCCCGGCGCGAGCACCTGATCCGGCTGTCGCTGCGCGAGCTGCTCGGCCAGCTGGATGAGCAGCGCTTCTGGCAGGTCCACCGCGGCACGGTGGTGCAGGCGCGCTGCATCGCCCGTGCGGTGCGCGACGAGCAGGGCCGCACCACGCTGGAGCTGCGCGAGCGGCCCGAGCGGCTGGCGGTCAGCCGGGTGTTCGCGGCGCGCTTCCGGGGGCTGTGAGCCTCACTCAGCCCAGCATCTGCAGCAGCGTGCGCGCCACCACCTTCGTCGCGCGGCGCAGGTCGTCGAGCACCAGATGCTCGTCGGCACGCTTGGCGTTGGACTCGCGCACGGTGCGCGGCCCGGCGCCGTAGATCACCGCCGGAATGCCGTGGGCGCAGTACAGCCGCACGTCGGTGTAGAGCGGCGTGCCCGACACGGGAATCGCCTCGCCGAAGACCTCGGCGCCGTGGCGGCAGATCGCCTCGACCAGCGGCCGGTTGCCCGGCAGCGGCTGCAGCGCCTGGGCCAGCAGCAGCCGGCGGATGTCGACGCTCACCCCCGGCCGGCTGGCGGCGGCCTCGGTGATGAGGCGGCGGATCTCGGCCTCGACCTGCACCGGATCTTCCTCGGGGATCATGCGGCGATCGATCTTCATCACCACCTTGCCGGGCACGACATTGGTGTTGGTGCCGCCCTGGATCCAGCCGACGTTGATGTAGGGATGGTTGATGCCCGGCACCTGCGAGCGGATCTCGGCGCGGTAGCGCGCGTTCTCGCCATAGAGCGCGTTCATGATCGCCACCGCCCCCTGCAGCGCATCGACGCCGCTGTCGGGAATCGCGGCGTGGGCCATGACGCCGTGCACCGTCACCTCCAGCTGCAGGCAGCCGTTGTGCGCGGTGATGACCTCGTGGCCGAAGCCGGCGGCGATCAGGTAGTCGGGCTCCGTCAGGCCCTGTTCAAGCAGCCAGCCGGGGCCGAGCTCGCCGCCAAATTCCTCGTCGTAGGTGAAGTGCAGCTCGACGCCGCCCTTCAGGGGCGCGCCCTCGGCCCGCAGCGCCTCCAGCGCACGGGTGGCGAAGGTGAAGGTGGCGAAGTCGCTCTTGCTGACCGCCGCCGCGCGGCCGTAGAGCCGGCCGTCGACGATCTCGCCGCCGTAGGGGTCGTGCGTCCAGCCCTCGCCGGGCGGCACCACGTCGCCGTGCGCGTTGAGCGCGATGACCGGGCCGCCGGCGTCATAGGCGCGGCGCACGATCAGGTTGGTGATCGACGCCAGCCCGTAGTCGCGCACTTCCTGCTCGGGGACCGCGTGCTTTTCCGCGTCGAAGCCGAAGCCGGCGAGCAGCTCGGCGGTGCGCTCGGCGTGCGGGGCGTTGTTGCCGGGCGGCGTGTCGGTGGGCACCTGCACCAGCTTCTGCAGGAAGGTGACCTCCTCGTCGAAGTGCGCGTCGATCCAGGCGTCGAGCCGGGCGAAACGGTCAGGGGTCGGGGTCATGCGGCGGGCTCCGTGTTCAGTTGTTCGAGCACATCGGCGAAGGCGCGCACCGCCAGCTCGATGTCCTCGTTCGTGCTCGATTCGAGCGGGTTGTGGCTGATGCCGGCGTTCAGGCCGCGCACGAACAGCATCGCCTGCGGCATCCGCTCATGCAGCTTCATCGCGTCGTGGCCGGCGCCGCTGGGCAGATGCTGCACCGGCAGGCCGAGGGCCGCCACCGCCCGCTCCCAGCGTGCCTGCCAGGCCGGATCGCTCGGCGCCGCCGCGGCACGCATCGTCTCGTCGAGCGCCACGGACACGCCGCGCCGCTGGCAGATCGCCGCCAGCTCGGTGCGCACGTCGTGCAGGCAGGCGTCGCGCGCGGCGTCGGTGGTGGCGCGAATGTCGAGGCTGAAGCGGCAACGGCCGGGAACGACATTGATCGAGCCGCCGGGCACCTCCACGATGCCCACCGTGCCGACCACGTCGGGCACGGCCGCCGCGCGCCGCTCGACGAACAGCGCGAGTTCCGCCACTGCCAGCGCGGCGTCACGCCGGCGGTTCATCGGCGTGGTGCCGGCGTGGCTGGCCATGCCGGTGACCTCGCCCAGGAAGCGCACGCTGCCGTTGATCGAGGTGACCACGCCCAGCGGCAGGTCCACCTCGGCCAGCACCGGCCCCTGCTCGATGTGGACCTCCACGAAGCCGAGGTAGCGCGCCGGGTCACGCGCCAGCGCGGCAATGTCGTCCACACACAGCCCGGCGTGCTGCATCGCCGCGCGCATCGTCACGCCGTCGGCGTCCACCTGGTCGAGCCAGGCCGGATCGAACTGCCCGACCAGCGCGCTCGAGCCCAGGAAGGTCGCCTTGTAGCGCTGGCCTTCTTCTTCCGCGAAGCCGACCACCTCGATGCCGAAGGGCAGCCGGCGACCGGCGCGGTGCAGCTCGGCCACCGCGGCCATCGGCACCAGGATGCCCAGGCGGCCGTCGTACTTGCCGGCGTTGCGCACGGTGTCGTAGTGGCTGCCGGTGAGCAGGCGCGGCGCGGCGCGGTCCAGCCCGTGATAGACGCCGACGACATTGCCGACCGCGTCGATCGCTACCTCGTCGAAGCTGCAGTCCTGGCGCATCCACCGCGCCAGCTGCTGCGCGCAGGCGCGGTGCGCGTCGGTCAGGTAGGTGACGGTCAGCTCACCGCGCTCGGCATAGCCGGGGTCGCTGTGCTGCGCGAGCTGCTCGGCCCAGTCCCACACCCGATTGCCGAGCTCGGGCGACACGCCGAACTTGTCGTTCAGGCGGATCTCGGCGATGCGGTGGATGTTGCGCAGGCATTCCTCGCGCTCGAAGTCGACCGGGTTGCCCAGGCGGCGCGCGAAGGTGGCGATGATCTCGTGCCGCCCCAGCCCCAGGCCACGCGGCCCGCGCACCGCCAGGATGAAGGGGAAGCCGAACTTGGCGTTGTAGTCGGCGTTGAGCTGATGCAGCCGGGCGAACTCCTCGGGCGTGCAGTCGGTCAGGCCCGCCTTGCCCTGCTCGTTCGTCGATTCGGCGGTCAGCGTCTTCGACACCATCGCCTTGCCGGCCAGCTCCGGGTGGGCGCGGATCAGCGCGAGCTGCGGGCCCTGCCCCGCGTCGCGCACGACGCAGACCAGCGCGTGCTTCAGCCCGGCCAGACTGGTGAAGGGGCGCAGCGCGGCGGCGCGCTCAGCGATCCAGGGCGAGTGCTCGTAGGTGCCGTCCAGCAGGGCCACGAACTCGGCGGGCGTGGCGGCGTTGAGCTGTTCGATGGTCAGCGGGGTCGTCAGCGGCATGGCGTTCATTCCCAGACGAAGGCGGTGGCGGCGTCGAACGGATGCGTCTGCTGCCAGTGGCGGGCGATGTCGATGCGGCGGCAGACCCAGACGCGCTCATGCGACTGCACATGGTCGAGAAAGCGCTGCAGCGCGCGCATCCGCCCGGGGCGGCCGAGCAGCCGGCAGTGCATGCCGATCGACATCATCGACGGGCGCTCGTCGCCCTCGGCGTAGTGCACGTCGAAGGCATCGCGCAGGTACTGGAAGAACTCGTCGCCGTGGCTGTAGCCCTGCGGCAGCGCGAAGCGCATGTCGTTGCAGTCCAGCGTGTAGGGCACGACCAGATGCGGGGCCAGCGCACCGTCGGTCTTTCTGACCTGCAGCCAGAACGGCAGGTCGTCGCCGTAGTAGTCGCTGTCGTAGGCGAAGCCGCCGTGGTCAGCCACCAGGCGGCGGGTGTTGGGGCTGTCGCGGCCGGTGTACCAGCCGGCTGCGCGCTCGCCGGTCAGCCGCTCGATGATCGCCATCGCCTCGGCCAGGTGGGCGCGCTCGGTGGCCTCGTCGATGTTCTGGTAATGGATCCACTTCAGGCCGTGGCAGGCGATCTCGTGGCCGAGCTCGCGGAAGGCCGCCGTCACCTCGGGCGCACGCTCGAGCGCCGTCGACACGCCGAAGATGGTCAGCGGCAGGCCCCGGCGCTCGAACTCGCGCAGGATGCGCCAGACGCCGACACGGCTGCCGTACTCGTAGATGCCCTCCATGCTCAGGTGGCGCGCCGCAAACGCAGGCGGGTTGAACATCTCCGACAGGAACTGCTCGCTGCCGGCGTCGCCGTGCAGCACCGAGTTCTCGCCGCCCTCCTCGAAATTGAGGACAAACTGGACCGCGACACGGGCCTGGCATGGCCATTGCGCGTGAGGCGGGTTGCGGCCGTGGCCGCGCAGGTCGCGGGGATAGCGGGCAGGCAACGAATCGGTCATGGCATCGGCTCGCGGCAGGATGAGAGGCAGGAGGAGAAGATTGACGTGTATCTCGAAGTGTATACACTTTCCCCCATCCTGCAATTTCTTCGCAGCCCCGTCCACCCCAACATGAAAGGGAACCCATGGGACGCCTCAGCACCCATGTGCTCGACACGATACACGGCGGCCCGGCGGCCGGCATGGCGGTGCGCCTGGAACGCCTCGGCGACCAGGGCACCGAGCTGGTGCATTCGATCGTGCTCAACGACGACGGCCGCAACCCGGACGGCCCGCTGCTGGGGCCGGGCCCCTTGCAGACCGGCCGTTACCGGCTGACCTTCTCGGTCGCCAGCTATTTCCGTGCCCGCGGCGTCGTGCTGCCCGAGCCGGCCTTCCTGGACGAGGTGCCGATCGAATTCGGCATCGCCGAGCCCGATGGCCACTACCATGTGCCGCTGCTGGTCAGCCCCTGGGCCTACTCGACCTACCGAGGCTCCTGAGCGATGGACATCGCCTATCTCTTCGACTGGCTCAACCTGCTGCTGCGCTGGGCCCATGTCATCACGGCTGTCGCCTGGATCGGCGCATCCTTCTATTTCGTGATGCTGGACAACAGCCTCTCTCCGCCCACCCATGAGGACCTGAAGAAGAAGGGGGTCGACGGCGAGATGTGGGCGGTGCACGGCGGCGGCTTCTACCACTCCAACAAATACATGGTGGCGCCGCGCTGGCTGCCGCTGCCGCAGAACCTGCACTGGTCCTACTGGGAAAGCTATTCCACCTGGCTGACCGGCTTCGGGCTGTTCACCACGCTCTATCTCTACAACGCCGGCACCTTCCTGGTGGACAAGACGGTGTTCGACTGGACGCCAGGCGCGGCCATCGGCGCGGCGCTGGGTTTCCTGGCGGCGTTCTGGCTGATCTACGACGGCATCTGCCGCACGCTCGGCCAGCGAAAGAACGGCGACATCGTCGTCGGCGCCTGTGTCTTTGTCTTCGTGGTGTTCGCGTCCTGGCTGGCCTGCCAGCTGTTCGCGGGCCGTGCGGCCTTCCTGCTGGTCGGCGCGATGCTGGCCACCGCGATGAGCGCCAACGTGTTCTTCTGGATCATCCCCGGCCAGCGCAAGGTGGTGGCCTCGCTGCGTGCCGGCGAGACGCCCGACCCGGTCCACGGCAAACGCGGCAAGCAGCGCAGCGTGCACAACACCTATTTCACGCTGCCGGTGCTGATCGCGATGATCTCCAACCACTACGGCTGGCTCTACCAGGGCGAGCACAACTGGCTGGTGCTGGTGCTGCTGATGCTGGCCGGTGCCTTGATCCGCCACAGCTTCGTCGCGCGCCACAAGGCGCATGTGCTGGGCAAGCGCACACCGTGGGAACACGCCGTCGTCGGCACGCTGGTGCTGCTGGGCCTGGCGATCTGGCTGGCCCCGCCGCCGCCGAGTGCCGCCGCGCAGGCCGCGGCCGCCAAGCCGGTCGCCTTCGCCGAGGTCAAGGCGGTCATCGACCAGCGCTGCACGATGTGCCACAACGCGCAGCTGCAGAACAAGAATGTCGCGCTGCACACGCCGGAGCTGATCCAGCAGCACGCGCAGGCGGTCTACCAGCAGGCCGTGGTGCTGAAGCTGATGCCGATGAACAACGCCACCCAGATCACCGAGGACGAGCGTGCGCTGATCAAGCGCTGGTTCGAGGCCGGCGCGCCCACCGCGCCCTGAACCGCCGTGCCTGACCACTACCAGGTCCTGGGTCTGGCGCGCCACGCCGAGGCCGCCGTCGTCAAGGCGGCCTACCGGGCGCTGGTGTCGCTCTACCACCCGGACCGCAATCCGGCCCCGGACGCGATCGAGCGGATCCAGCGCATCAACATCGCTCACGATGTGCTCTCGGACCCGGCCCGCCGGCTCGCCTATGACGCCACGCTGGCCGACGCGCCGCCCCCGCCCCCGACCGCGGCAGACACGGACGCCGGCCCCGGCACGATCGCCGAACGCTGGCTGATCGCCGCGAACTTCTTCCCGGAGATCGTCCTGCACCATGCCCGGCTGGAACGGCTGTCGGCGCATCTGGCCGACGAGTTCCAGCGGCACCTGCTCCAGCGCCAGCAGTACGCCGACGCGGCAGCGATCGCCGATCGGCTGCGCGTCGAGTTTCTCGGCCGCCACTTCGGCACCGACGAGGCCGTGCTCGCCTACGCGGAGCAGTTGCTGCTGGCGCGGGAGGTCGAGGCGGTGCGCTTCGTCAGCCAGATCGTCTCGGTGCTCGGGCGCAGCGTCAGCGCCGACAGCGTGCGCGAGAAGATCGCGCAGCGCTTCCCCCGCACGGTCGACAGTCTGCGCAAGCGCGCCCTGTACGCCCGCATCGCGCACCCGAGCGACGGCCCGCCCGACCGGCAGGCCCTGCATGAACTGGTGAGCCTGTGCGGCGGCGTCGTGCAGCGCCCGCTGCTGCGCGCCGGCGGCACGCTGCTGCTCGGCATGCATGATCTGAAGTTCGAGAACGACGAAGAGCTGCGCCAGCTCGTTGCACATCGTCTGGCCGCCGAATTCGGTTGAAGACGATGTCCAATGCCAGCCTCGTCCCCGCCACCGAACGCCCCGAGACGCCATGATCTTCGCCGACCCCGCCGCGCTGCTGCGCCAGCTCTTCGATGCCGCCGTCGCCAGCGCCCAGCCCGCGCTGTGCGTGCCGCCGCACCTGCCCGATCCGGCCAGCGTGCGCGGCCGTCTGATCGTCATCGGTGCCGGCAAGGCCTCGGCGGCGATGGCGCAGGCGGTGGAACAGCACTGGCCGGGGCCGCTGGCCGGGCTGGTCGTCACCCGCTACGGCTACGGCGCGCCGTGCGAGCGCATCGAGATCGTCGAGGCCGCGCATCCGGTGCCCGACGCCGCCGGGCTGGCCGCGGCGCAGCGGCTGCTCGCGCTGCCCGAGGAGCTGGCGATCACCGCCGACGATCTGGTGCTGTGCCTGATCTCCGGCGGCGGCTCGGCGCTGCTGCCGCTGCCCGCGGGCGATCTGACGCTGGAGGACAAGCAGGCGATCAACCGCGCGCTGCTGGCCTCGGGCGCGACCATCGCGGAGATGAACACCGTGCGCCGGCACCTGTCGGCGATCAAGGGCGGGCGGCTGGCCGCCGCCTTCCATCCGGCGCGCATGCTCACGCTGCTGCTGTCGGACGTGCCCGGCGACGATCCGGTCGACATCGCCTCCGGCCCGACGGTGGCCGACCCGAGCACCTGCGCCGACGCGCTCGAGATCGTGCGCCGCCATGCGATCGCGTTGCCCGAGGCGGCGCGCCGGCTGCTCGAATCGGGCGCGGGCGAATCGGTCAAGCCCGGGGACGCGCGCCTGGCAGCCAACGCGGTGCGCATGATCGCCACGCCGCAGATGGCGCTGGAGGCCGCGGCCCGCGTCGCGCAGGCGGCCGGCGTGACCGCGCACATCCTGGGCGACGCGATCGAGGGCGAGGCCCGCGAGGTCGGCCGGGTGCTGGCCGGGCTGGCGCGGCAGGTCAGCCAGCGCGGTCAGCCCTTCGCCACGCCCTGCGTGCTGCTGTCGGGCGGCGAGACCACGGTGACGCTGCGCGGCCAAGGGCGCGGCGGGCGCAATGTGGAATGCCTGCTCGCCTTCGGCCTGGCGCTGGGCGAGGACACGCGGGTGCACGCGCTGATGGCCGACACCGACGGCGTCGACGGCCGCGAGGAGATCGCCGGCGCGCTGTGGACGCCCGGCACGATCGCACGCGCCGCGGCCGCCGGCCTGAAGCCCCGCGCGCACCTCGACGACAACGACGGCCACGGCTTCTTCCAGGCGCTCGGCCAGTCGCTTGTCACCGGCCCGACCCGTACGAACGTGAACGACTTTCGGGCGATTCTGGTGGTCTGAGCCACTCCAGCGCCGCAGGAAACACCAGATCGGGTCAAGTCTCCCCCCGTGGGCGCCGAAATCGGCAGTCATGTCGATTGACCGCCCTTGGGCCGGAGAACACATCATGACCCGATCGAATCCTGTCCTGCCGCGCCTGCTGCCTGTGCTGCTGGGCGCCTTGCTGATCAGTGGCACCGCTCAGGCCGGTGAAGCGGCATCCGCGCCCGCACCGGTCTCGCCCGCCAAGGCAGCGGCCAAGGCGGCTGCGCAGGCCGCCGCCCAGAAGGAAGCGGCCAAGCCTGAGACTGCACCCGCCAAGGAAGCCCCGGCAGCCGCACCCACCGCACCCACCGCACCCACCGCACCCGCCGCACCGGCGCGTGTCAGCGACGAGGAGCTGCGCCAGCGGCTGGAGGCCCGCATCGCCGCGGTCCGTGCCGCCCAGGCCGAGCACAAGCCTGCCGCGCGCAAGCCGGCGCATGTGCACAAAGCGGCGGCGGTCGGCGCTGGCGCCGTCGCGGTGGCCGCCCATGCCGCCGCAGGCCACGGCAGCGGCCACGCCGCACCGCACTGGTCCTATGGCGGCGACGGCGGTCCGGCCGAGTGGGGCAAGCTGCAGTCCGAGTTCTCGCTGTGCGGCAGCGGCAAGCGCCAGAGCCCGATCGACATCCGCGGTGGCGTCAAGGTCGATCTCGAGCCGATCCGCTTCGACTACCGGCCCACCGGCTTCAACGTGATCGACAACGGCCACACCGTGCAGGCCAACCTGGGCGGCGGCAACTCGATCGAGGTCGCCGGCCGACGCTACGAGCTGGTGCAGTTCCACTTCCACCGCCCGTCGGAGGAGCGCATCAACGGCCGCCAGTTCGAGATGGTCGCCCACCTGGTGCACAAGGATCCGGAAGGCCGCCTGGCGGTGGTCGCCGTGCTGATGGACCAGGGCAAGCAGCATCCGATGGTCCAGCTGGTCTGGAACAGCCTGCCGCTGGAGAAGAAGGAAGAGACGATGTCGCCGGTGCCGATCGACATGAACCTGATGCTGCCGGAGGACCGCCGCTACTACACCTACATGGGCTCGCTGACCACGCCGCCCTGCAGCGAGGGCGTGCTGTGGCTGGTGCTCAAGCAGCCCGCACAGCTGTCGGCCGAACAGCTGGCGGTGTTCGCCAAGCTCTACCCGATGAACGCCCGCCCGATCCAGCAGGCCAGCGGCCGCATGATCAAGGAATCGAACTGAGCGGACACGCGACGGTGCCGAGGCTGATAGGCTCGGCACCGTTGTTCGTTTCCAGAGGTCGAATCCCATCATGTTCACCGGCATCGTCCAGGCCGTCGCCACCGTGGCGGCTCTCTCCGACCGCCCTGGCCTGCGCAGCTTCACGCTGCAGTTCCCGCCCGGCTTTCTCGCCGGCCAGGAGATCGGCGCCAGCGTCGCCTGCGACGGCACCTGCCTGACCGTCGTCCAGCACCATGACGGCGACCGCGCCGACTTCGACGTGATGCAGCAGAGCCTGGCGCTCACCACGCTGGGCACGCTGCAGGTCGGCAGCCGCATCAACGTCGAGCGCGCCGCGCGCGACGGCGTCGAGATCGGCGGCCACCCGCTCTCCGGCCACGTCGACTTCCAGGCCACGCTGGTCGAGGTGCGCCACCCCGAGAACAACCATGTGCTGCGCATCCAGGTGCCGCCGCAGTGGATGCGCTACATCTTCTCGAAGGGCTACATCGCCATCAACGGCGCCAGCCTGACCATCGCCGAGGTCGACCGCGAGGCCGGCTGCTTCGAGGTCTGGCTGATCCCGGAGACGCTGCGCCAGACCACCTTCGGCGACAAGCGCCCCGGCGACGCGCTCAACATCGAGATCGAGCGCCAGACCCAGGTGATGGTCGACACCGTGCGCGCGGCGGTCGACGAGCGGCTGGGCAGCATGCTGCCGGCGCTGAAGGCGCTGCTGCGCGAACGCGGCATGGAGATCGACGCATGAACACCGCCCCGAAGACCGTCCCGACCGACGCGCAGGCCGTCGCCGACACCGTCGAGTGGCTGGAGAAGGCCGTCATCGGCCTGAACCTGTGCCCCTTCGCCAAGGCGGTGCATGTCAAGCAGCAGATCCGCTACCACGTCAGCCACGCCACCGACGCCGAGGGCCTGCTGCAGGAGCTGGTGAGCGAGCTGGAACTGCTGGCCGAGGCTGCGCCCGAGAAGATCGAGACGACGCTGCTGATCCATCCGCAGGCCCTCACCGACTTCATGGACTTCAACGACTTCCTCGAGGTCGCCGACGCGGTGGTGGAGGAGCTGCAGCTCGACGGCATCCTGCAGGTCGCCAGCTTCCACCCCGACTACCAGTTCGACGAGACGCACGCCGACGACATCGAGAACTTCAGCAACCGCTCGCCCTGGCCGACGCTGCACCTGATCCGCGAGGCCAGCATCGACGCGGCGGTCGAGGCCTTCCCCGACGCCGCCGACATCTACGAGCGCAACATCGAGACGCTGCAGCGGCTCGGCCACGCCGGCTGGAAGAAGCTGTTCACCGCCTGATACCATTGGGTTCCACGCGAATCGGGGTCCGCACCTGTGAAAGAATCATGGCGCTGGCGTGCCCTGTTCTTTCATTTGTGACATGAATCAAGCTGCTGCAGCCTGCATTCGTGTTGCGATCTGACGGACAAGCCCCGCCTTTCATCGGGCTTCACAGCCGAGATTCAAGGCGATGATGTGAATTGTCGACAGAATTGACGGCAATCCTCGCTATGCTCGGGCTTGTCGGCCGTCGAAGAATCGGGCTATTCGCAGGCTCGTCGCGTGAGCCCGAAGGCCGGACCGGTTCCGGCCACATCTGAAAAATCAGGACACGACGGAATCGGGGGCACCCGATTCACAGCAGCTGGCGTGCTCGCTAGACTGCGCCCACTTTTCGATCACCCGATCGGAAGCCCACGCAACTCAGGCAAGGAGACCCCCCAGATGAATGCACGGACTGTCCGCTCTGTCGCTCTTCACACGACGCTCTGCACGCTGCTCATGAGCGGTGCAGGCCTGACGATGGCGGCCCCGGAACCGGCCGCGAGCGATGAAGGGGATCGTCCTGCGCTGCTGTCGGTCTCCACGCTCACCAGCACCACGACCGCAGCGGTCGCCGCGGTCGCCGCGGTGGCCGAGGCGGCCTCCGCGCCGGTCAGCGCCGCGGTCAGTGCGGTCAGCGCCGTCACCACGGCCATCGCCGAGCCGGTGCAGCGCATCCGCAGCGCCGCGGCCAGCACCACGGCCCGGGTCACCGGCCAGCCGCACCAGACCGGCGCGGCCTCCTACTACTCTGACAAGTTCCATGGCCGCAAGACGGCCAGCGGCGAGACCTTCGACAACGGCGAGCTGACGATGGCGCACCGCACGCTGCCGCTGGGCACGCTGGTGAAGGTGACAAATCTGGCCAACAACACCAGCGTGGTGGTGCGGGTCAACGACCGCGGCCCCTACTCCGGCGGCCGGGTCGCCGACCTGTCGCGGGCCGCGGCCGAGAAGCTCAAGATGATCCAGCGCGGCATCGTCGACGTGGCGCTGCACATCGTGCCGCCGGGCGCGGCCGACAAGGACGGCAGCCCCAAGCGCGGCAGCAACTGAGGCCGGATCAAGCGGCGCAGCGGGCCCGCAGCGCCCTTCCGGCGCGCGAGCCGTTCGGCCGGCCCAGCTCGGCGCAGATCCATTCGCCGCAGGCCGCCAGCGCCTCCAGGTCCACCCCCGTGGACTCGCCCAGGCCGTGCAGCAGCCAGACCAGGTCCTCGGTCGCCACATTGCCGGTGGCGCCCTTCGCGTAGGGACAGCCGCCCAGGCCCGCCACCGAGCTGTCGAACACCCGCACGCCCTGGCGCCAGGCCTCGGCCACATTGGCCACGCCCATGCCCCAGGTGTCGTGGAAATGGCCGGCCAGACGCGTCACCTGCACCTGCTCGCCCACCGTGCCGATCAGGCGCTGCACGCCCGCGGGCGTGCCGATGCCGATGGTGTCGCCCAGCGAGACCTCGAAGCAGCCCATCTGCAGCAGCTCGCGCGCGATCGCGGCCACCGCCTCGGGCGCGACCTCGCCCTGGTAGGGGCAGCCCAGCACGCAGGAGATGTAGCCGCGCACCCGCACGCCGGCGGCCTGTGCCGCCGCCAGGATGGGCTCGAAGCGCACGATCGACTCGGCCACCGTGCAGTTGATGTTCTTCTGCGAGAAGGCCTCGGAGGCGGCGGCGAAGACCGCGACCTCGCGGGCACCGGCCGCCAGCGCCGCCTCGAAGCCCTTGAGGTTGGGCGTCAGCACGGGGTAGTTCACGCCGGGAAACTCGGCCGCCGACGGCAGTCCGGCCATCACCTCGGCATGGTCGGCCATCTGCGGCACCCACTTCGGCGAGACGAAGGCGGTGGCCTCGATGTCCTTCAGGCCGGCGGCGGCCAGGCGGCGGATCAGCGCGAGCTTGGTGGCGGTCGGAATGGCCTGGCGCTCGTTCTGCAGGCCGTCGCGCGGGCCGACCTCGACCAGGCGCACCGTCGGTGCAGCCGGCGCCGGGGCCGCAGGATCCAGGGTTGGCGTCGACGCCAAAGTCGGGAAAGTCGTCATGGCCGGCATCATGCCGCAGCCGCCGGCTCGGCCACGAAGTCGGCCAGCTCGGCGCCATCGCCGACCTGATCGCCCACCGCGAAGCGGAAGGCGCTGACCCGGCCCCGGGACGGTGCCGTCAGCGTGTGCTCCATCTTCATCGCCTCCATCACCAGCACCGGTGCGCCGGGCTCGACCACCGTGCCCGGCGCGACCAGCAGCGCGATGACCTTGCCCGGCATCGGCGCCTTCAGGCCGCCGCCGTGGTCGTCGCCGCGCCCGCCGGCCTGCAGCCGCGCCACCCGCACCACCGGCCAGGTGCGGCCATCGAGAAAGACCTGGCGGCGCTCGGCGCTGAGCACCACCGCCGCCTGCACCCGGCGCTCCCCCAGCCGCGCGGCCAGCGTGCCGTCGGGGCCGAGGCGGCCGCTGGCCTGCAGCCGCGTCGCGCCGATCGACAGCCACCAGCCGCCTGCCGCATCGGGCTGCGCGCCGACCGACAGCGTCTGCTCGCCGCAGCGCAGCGCAAGGCGGCGCTCGGGCGCGAGGTTGAGCCGCCATCCATCGGCCTGGCTCCACGGCGAGGCGGCGTCGCCGGCCGCAGCCTCGGCGGCCTCGCGCTGCAGCTCGGCCAGCGCCGCCAGCGCCCAGACCTCGTCGGGCACCGGCTGCGGCGCCGGGAACAGCAGCGCCTGCTCGCGCTCGATCAGCGCGGTGTCGAGGTCGGCCTGCGCAAAGGCCGGCGTGGCCACCAGGCGCTGCAGGAACTCGACATTGCTCGTCACGCCGGCGATGCGGTACTGCGCCAGGGCCGCGCGCAGGCGCGCCAGCGCCCGCGGGCGGTCGCGGTCGTGCACGATCAGCTTGGCGATCATCGGGTCGTAGTGCGGGGTGATCTCGTCGCCCTGCTCCACCCCGGTGTCGACGCGCACATGCGGGCCCTCAGACGGCGGCGCCAGGTGCAGCAGCCGGCCGGTCGACGGCAGAAAACCCTTGTCCGCGTCCTCGGCGTAGATGCGCGCCTCGATCGCGTGACCGTCGATCGCCAGCGCCTCCTGCGGCAGCGGCAGCGGCTCGCCCGCGGCCACGCGCAGTTGCCACTCGACCAGATCCAGGCCGGTGATCATCTCGGTGACCGGGTGCTCGACCTGCAGCCGGGTGTTCATCTCCATGAAATAGAAGGCGCCGTCGGGCTGGACGATGAATTCCACCGTGCCGGCGCCCACATAGCCGACCGCCCGCGCCGCGTCCACCGCCGCGCGGCCCATCGCGGCGCGGCGCTCGGGCGTCATGCCGGGCGCGGGCGCTTCCTCCAGCACCTTCTGGTGGCGGCGCTGCACCGAGCAGTCGCGCTCGAAGAGATGCACGCAGCCGCCCAGGGTGTCGCCGAAGACCTGGATCTCGATGTGACGCGGGCGCAGCACGTACTTCTCGACCAGCACATGCGGCTCGCCGAAGGCGTTCAGCGCCTCGCGCTGGCAGGAGGCCAGCGCCGCGGCGAAGTCCTCCGGCTGGTCGACCCGGCGCATGCCCTTGCCGCCGCCGCCGGCGCTGGCCTTGATCAGCACCGGATAGCCGATCTCGGCGGCGCGCTCGGCCAGGAACTCCGGCTCCTGGCGATCGCCGTGGTAGCCGGGCGTCAGCGGCACGCCGGCCTCGGCCATCAGCGCCTTGGCGGCGGACTTGCTGCCCATCGCGCGGATCGCGCGGGCCGGCGGGCCGATGAAGACCACGCCGGCGGCCGCGCAGGCCTCGGCGAAGTCCTCGTTCTCCGACAGGAAGCCGTAGCCGGGATGGATCGCCTGCGCGCCGGTGGCACGGGCGGCCGCCAGGATGCGGTCGCCGCGCAGATAGCTCTCGCGCGCGGCGGCCGCGCCGATGCAGACCGCCTCGTCGGCCAGCCGCACATGGCGCGCGTTCGTGTCGGCCTCGGAATGCACCGCCACCGTGGCGATGCCCAGCCGCCGCGCGGTGCGGATGACCCGGCAGGCGATCTCGCCGCGGTTGGCGATCAGGATCTTGGTGAACATGGCTCAGGCTCCGGAATCGGGGGATGAGGGCAGCGTCCAGGCCGCCGGCCGCTTGTCCAGGAAGGCGGCCAGCCCTTCGCGGGCCTCGTCGGTGGCGCGCAGGCCGGCGATGCGCCGCGCGGTGTCCTCGACCAGCGCGTCGGTGATCGGCCGGTTGGCGACGGCACGGATCAGGTCGGTCGCCGCGGCCTGCGCCTGCGGGCCGCCGCTCAAGAGCGCCGCGATCAGCGCATCGACCTGGGTGTCGAGCCCGTCGTCGGTCGTCACCTCGTGCACCAGGCCCAGCTCGCGGGCGCGCGTGGCCGGGATGCGCTCGGCGGTCTGGAAATAGCGGTAGGCCTGGCGCTCGCCGATCGCGCGGATCACATAGGGGCTGATCGCCGACGGGATGAGGCCGAAGCGCACCTCGGAGGTCGCGAACACCGCCCGCTCGGCGGCGACGCAGAGGTCGCAGGCCGCGGCCAGCCCCATGCCGCCGCCCAGTGCGGCGCCCTGCACCCGCGCCAGCGTCGGCGTCGCGCAGGTCGACAGCGTGCGGAACAGCCCGGCGAGCCGGCGCGCGTCGGCCAGGTTGTCCTCGACCGAGGCCTCGCCCTGGCGGCGCATCCCGTTCAGGTCGGCGCCGGCCGAGAAGCTCCGGCCCTCGCCGGCCAGCACGATGGCGCGCACGGCCGGGTCAGCATCGATCTGGCGCAGCGTGTCGGTCAGCTCGGCGATCAGCGTCTCGTCGAAGGCGTTGTGCACCGCAGGCCGGCTCATCCAGATCCAGGCGGCCGGGCCGCGGCGCTCGATGCGCAGCGTCGTCAAGGTCATCGAGGCCTCCCCCATCACATGCGGAACACGCCGAACGTCGTCGGCTCGATCGGCGCGTTCAGCGCCGCCGACAGCGACAGCGCCAGCACCCGGCGGGTCTGCACCGGATCGACCAGCCCGTCGTCCCACAGCCGCGCGGTGGCGTAGTACGGATGGCCCTGGGCCTCGTACTGCGCGCGGATCGGCGCCTTGAAGGCCGCCTCGTCCTCGGCCGACCAGGTCGCGCCCCGGGCCTCGATGCCGTCGCGCCGCACGGTGGCCAGCACGCTGGCGGCCTGCTCGCCGCCCATCACGCTGATGCGCGCGTTCGGCCACATCCACAGGAAGCGCGGGCTGTAGGCCCGGCCGCACATGCCGTAGTTGCCCGCGCCAAAGCTGCCGCCGATCAGCATCGTCACCTTGGGCACCTGCGCGGTGGCCACCGCCGTCACCATCTTGGCGCCGTCCTTGGCGATGCCGCCGCTCTCGTATTTCTGGCCGACCATGAAGCCGGTGATGTTCTGCAGGAAGACCAGCGGAATGCCGCGCTGCGCGCACAGCTCGATGAAGTGCGCGCCCTTCTGCGCCGACTCGCCGAACAGGATGCCGTTGTTGGCGATCAGACCCACCGGCATGCCGTGCAGATGAGCGAAGCCGGTCACCAGCGTCGCGCCATAGCGCGCCTTGAACTCGTCGAAGCGCGAGCCGTCGACCACCCGCGCGATCACCTCGCGCACGTCCCAGGGCTTGCGGGTGTCCAGCGGCACGATGCCGTGGATCTCCTCGGGGTCGTAGAGCGGCGCCTCGACGGGCGCGAGCCGGAGCGGCTCGGGCTTCCTGCGGTTCAGGTTCGCGACGATGCGCCGGCACAGGAACAGCGCATGGCTGTCGTTCTCGGCCAGATGGTCGGCCACGCCCGAGAAGCGCGCGTGCACGTCGCCGCCGCCCAGGTCCTCGGCCGAGACCACCTCGCCGGTGGCGGCCTTCACCAGCGGCGGGCCGCCCAGGAAGATGGTGCCCTGCTCGCGCACGATGATAGTCTCGTCGCTCATCGCCGGCACGTAGGCGCCGCCGGCGGTGCACGAGCCCATCACCACCGCGATCTGCGGGATGCCCATGGCCGACATCGTCGCTTGGTTGTAGAAGATACGGCCGAAGTGGTCGCGGTCCGGAAAGACCTCGTCCTGCAGCGGCAGGAAGGCGCCGCCCGAGTCCACCAGATAGATGCACGGCAGATGGTTCTGCAGCGCGATCTCCTGCGCGCGCAGGTGCTTCTTGACCGTCAGCGGATAGTAGGTTCCGCCCTTGACGGTGGCGTCGTTGGCGACGATCAGGCACTCCACGCCCTCGATGCGGCCGACGCCGGCGATCATGCCGGCCGAGGGCGCCTCGTCGCCGTACATCCCGAAGGCGGCCATCTGGCCGATCTCCAGGAAGGGCGTGCCCGGGTCGAGCAGGTGGTCGATGCGCTCGCGCGGCAGCAGCTTGCCGCGCGCGGTGTGCCTGGCGCGCGCGGCCTCGCCGCCGCCCAGCGCCACCTGCGCCGCCTTCGCGCGCAGGTCGTCGACCAGCGCGCGCATCTGCGCCGCATTGGCCCGGAAGTCCTCCGAGCGCGGATTGATCTTGCTCTGCAGCACCTGCATGGCGGCGTCCTCAGCAGGTCTCGCTGAACAGCTCGCGGCCGATCAGCATGCGGCGGATCTCGGAGGTGCCGGCGCCGATTTCGTAGAGCTTGGCGTCGCGCCACAGGCGGCCGGTCGGGTACTCGCTGGTGTAGCCGACCCCGCCCAGCGCCTGGATCGCCTCGCCGGCCATCCAGGTCGCCTTCTCGGCGGTGTAGAGGATGACGCCGGCGGCATCCTTTCGCAGCGCGCGGCTGTGGTCGCCGCGGTCGCAGGCCTGCGCCACCGCGTAGCCGTAGGCGCGGCAGGCCTGGAAGGTCGAGTACATGTCCGCCAGCTTGCCCTGCATCAGCTGGAACTCGCCGATCGACTGGCCGAACTGCTTGCGCTCGTGCACGAACGGCACGACGACATCGAGGCACGCTGCCATGATCCCCAGCGGCCCGCCCGACAGCACGATGCGCTCGTAGTCCAGGCCCGACATCAGCACCTTGGCGCCGTTGCCCTCGCCGCCGAGCACGTTCTCCTCGGGCACCTCGCAGTTGTCGAAGAACAGCGGCCAGGTGTTGGAGCCGCGCATGCCGAGCTTGTCGAGGTGGTGGCCGTGGCTGAAGCCGGCCATGCCCTTCTCGACGATGAAGGCGGTCATGCCGCGTGCGCCCATTTCCGGCTCGGTCTTGGCGTAGACCACCAGCGTGTCGGCGTCGCCGCCGTTGGTGATCCACATCTTCGAGCCGTTCAGGACGTAGCGATCCCCCTTCTTCTCGGCGCGCAGCTTCATGCTGACCACATCCGAGCCAGCGCCGGGCTCGCTCATCGCCAGCGCGCCGATGTGCTCGCCGCTGATGAGCTTGGGCAGGTATTTCTGCTTCTGCGCCTCGGTGCCGTTGCGCTGGATCTGGTTGATGCAGAGGTTGGAATGCGCGCCGTAGGACAGGCCCACCGAGGCGCTGGCGCGGCTGATCTCCTCCATCGCCACCATGTGCGCGACATAGCCGAGGTTGGTGCCGCCGTACGCCTCGGGCACCGTCAGGCCGTTGACGCCGAGCTCGCCGAGCTGTCGCCACAGCGCGTGCGGGAAGAGGTTGTCGCGGTCGATGTCGGCCGCACGCGGCGCGATCTCGGCCTGAGCGAAGTCGCGCACCGCCTCGCGCAGCGCGGCGATGTCCTCGCCCAGGGGGAACTGGAAGGTGGATTCGAACATGGTGGGGCTTCCTTGGGTCAGGCGGATCGGCGGATCAGGCGGTCCGGTCCTCGTCGCGCGCCAGCTCCTCGGCCATCGCGCGGCGCATCATGAATTTCTGCACCTTGCCGGTGATCGTCATCGGCATCTCGGTGACGAAGCGGATGTGGCGCGGGATCTTGTAGTGGGCGATCTGGTCGCGGCAGAAGGCCTGGATCTCCTCGACGTCGGCGCGCTCGCCGAGGCGCAGCATGATCCAGGCGCAGACCTCCTCGCCATATTTGCGGTCGGGCACGCCGAAGACCTGCACCGACTGCACCTTCGGGTGGCGGAACAGGAACTCCTCGATCTCGCGCGGATAAATGTTCTCGCCGCCGCGGATCAGCATGTCCTTCACCCGGCCGACGATGTTGCAGTAGCCCTCGGCATCGAGCGTGGCCAGGTCGCCGGTGCGCATCCAGCCGCCCTCGACGATGGCCTCGCGGGTGCGGGCCTCGTCGCCCCAGTAGCCCTGCATCACCAGGTAGCCGCGCGTCCACAGCTCGCCCGGCGTGCCGACCGGCACGGTGCGGCCGTCGGCATCGACCACCTTGGCCTCGACATGCGGCTGCACCCGGCCGACCGTGGTGACGCGGCGCTCCAGCGGGTCATCAAAGCTGCTCTGGAAGGAGACCGGGCTGGTCTCGGTCATGCCGTAGGCGATGGTGATCTCGCGCAGGCTCATGCGCGCGACCACCTTCTTCATCGTCTCGATCGGGCACGGCGAGCCGGCCATGATGCCGGTGCGCAGGCACGACAGGTCGAAGCGCTCGAACTCGGGGTGGTCCAGCTCGGCGATGAACATCGTCGGCACGCCGTGCAGCGCGGTGCAGCGCTCCTCGGACACCGCCGCCAGCGTGGCGCCGGCATCGAAGACCTCGCCCGGGAACACCATCGCCGCGCCGCTGGCCACGCAGGCCAGCACCGCCAGCACCATGCCGAAGCAGTGGTACAGCGGCACCGGGATGCACAGCCGGTCGGCCTCGCCGAAGCGCATCGCCTGCGCCACCGCGATCGCGTTGTTGACGATGTTGTGATGCGTCAGCGTCGCGCCCTTGGGGTGGCCGGTGGTGCCGCTGGTGAACTGGATGTTGATCGGGTCATGGCAGCCGAGCGTGGCCTCGAGCGCGTCCAGCGCGGCGACATCGACCGCCTCCGGCGCGAGCAGCACATCGGCGTAGCGCAGCATGCCCGGCGTCCGGCCCTCGCCCATGCGGAGGACAAATTCGAGCGCGGGCAGCTTCGGCTTCACCGTCTGCAGCATTGCCAGGTAGTCCGCCGTGCGCAGCCGCTCCGCCGCGATCACCGCCCGGCAGCCCGACAGCTGCAGCGCGTATTCCAGCTCCGCCAGCCGGTAGGCCGGGTTGATGTTGACCAGCACGATCCCGATGCGCGCGGTGGCGAACTGCGTCACCAGCCACTCGACGCGGTTCGGCGACCAGATGCCCAGGCGATCGCCAGGCCGCAGGCCCAGCGCCCGCAGCCCCGCCGCCAGCCGATCGACCTCGACCGAGAACTGGCGCCAGGTCCAGCGCACACCCTGCTCGCGAAACACGACGGCCTCGCGGTCGCCGACGCGCCTCACCGTCTCGCGCAGCAGGCCGGCCAGGGTACGCTCGGACAGCGGCGGCTGCGTGCCCCCCCGGACATGGCTGAGGCCATGCAGCGGAAGCACACCCGGATCTTGAGGCGTCATCTGTGTCTCCAGTCGGAACCCGAGACAATTATTGAGCCATCCTCAAAACAAGGCTTGAGGGTTAACCCCCGAAGACGATGCGTTCCTGCGATCAGGCTTCATACTTCAGGCTTCCTGATTCACGCCGGGATGACTTTCACATCAAAATGTGAGCATCACTCAATTCAATGCGACGGCAGCCTGGGCCAAGTCGTCCTCCAGATCCTCCACCGGCTCCAGGCCAACCGACAGGCTCAGGCATGCACACCTGCACGCCTCCCCGGGCCCGGGAACAAGCTGCACCCGGCTCGTCGAACCGCCCCAGCCCGAACCGACCTGGAAGATCTTCAGCGCCCCGGCAAAGGCTTCGAGGCGCTCCAGCCCGTGACGGACATCGACCTGGAGCACGAGCAGGCCGGCGGCCGATCCGCACAGGGTCGCCCAGTGCACATGTCCCGGGGTGCCTGGAAGGGCCGGATGCGCCACGCCCGCAAACGCGGGCTGCGCCTGGCACCACTGTGCAAGACGCCGCGCGGCCGCGTCCTGTGCGGCATGGCGCAAGGCCAGCGAGGGCAAGGCCCGCAGCACCGCCTCGACCTCGCCCATGCCCACGCCCAGCCCCAGCCGCGTGTGGCTCCACAGCAGGCGCTGGTACAGCGTCTCATCGCGGCAGGCCACCGATCCCAGGCAGGCCTGGCCGCCCGACACCTGCGGGCCCAGATCCTGGACCGACAGGTCGACGGCAAGCCCCTCCCCGAGGTCGAAGGCACGGAACGCGAGTCCGGCACCCCAGGTGTTGTCCAGCGCGATCAAGGCCCCCGGCGCCCGCTCCCGCACGGTGCGTACCAGCCCGCGCAGATCCGGAAAGGCCTGGGTCACCGGATCGGGCGCCACCAGCCAGACCAGCCGCGTGGCCGGTGTCACCACGTCGGCCAGCGAGGCCTCCGTCATCGGGTCGTAGCGCTGGATGCCGATGCCCCAGCGAACCATGTCCTCCCGCGCAAACGCATGGTCGGTGGCGCCATCGGCCTGGCCGACCTCAGCCGCCCACGGCAGCAGCACGGCGTCCCCGGCCCGAAGCGCGGCCACCTCGACCAGCATGACCGCCGCCCGGCCGCTTGGCGCGAGCAGCACCCGGCGAGCACCTTCGAGCGTGGCCAGCCGCTCCTCCAGCACGAAGCTGGTCGGCGTGCCTTGCAGCCCGTAGGTGTAGCCGCTCTTGTCGAGCCAGCCGTCGCTGCGCGAGGCCGCCACGGTGGGGAAATGCACCCCTGAGGCCTTGAACACCCCCGGCATCGCGCCATCGAATCCCTCCGGGGGCCGATACGGATGGTGGATCAGGCGGGTGGACGACGCATCCGTCACGGCGTCGCACGAGGTGCAATTCTCGTGTTCACCCAACGGGTGAATCGGTTCGCCAAGAACAGCGCCCCCTGATTCATCGAAGCACATTCATGGGTGCCAAAGATCTTGTCCCAGAAACCCTGGATGCCAAAGTTCCGGTTGAAGTGCGTGTGGTGGCGATCATGGAAATCGGTGCCCACATAGAACAGCGACAGGGAACTGTGCCCTTCCAGGTTGTAGGCATTGCCGACCAGCGTCCAGGCACAGAGCTGCGCCAGATCACGGCCCAGGATCAGGAACAGCGCCAGGTCCGTCACCGAAGTCAAGCAGTATTCCGTGAAACTCTTGTGTCCGGCCACGAAGCTGGAGGTGTCGCGAAACTCGTGATGCCGCCGGTGAATCTTGAAGAACTTCTTTCGGTGCAGCATCCGGTGCTGCACGTAAAACAGGAAGTCGGCCAGCACGATGCTGGCAAAGAACCAGGCGACGTTGGCCAGGAAATCGGGCTCTCGCTCGACGGGGCGCGTGATGCCGATGATCACCAGCGCCGCCAGAAAACCGCGGATCTCCCCGAGGAGGATGCCTTTGAGCGTGAAGGCCGGAAACGCCTGCGGTCTGACCGGCGTGGCCCGGATGCACAGCCGGTCTTTGAGCGCACTGTGACGCTTGATCCCACGCTCGATCAGGAAACCGAGCAGATAATACGAGACCGATCCGACCCCCCAATAGATCAGCACCTGCGACCAGAAATCAAACTGACGCCCGGCAAACACGAAAGAAAATATCTCCTGAAAAATGGCACAGGTGAGTGCCACCTTCATGAAAAACTCCAGCTCGCCCATCAGGGAAACCCAAGCCGGCAACCGTCGCCAAATCAACGGCATGCGCCTGGCCTTGCTTTCAGCAGATGCACGCTGAAGTAACCCTTGTCATCCAGCCAGACCTTCTCGCCCGCCCAGCCCGCATCCCAGGCAAGCTGCCGGAGTTCGTCGGGCGTGTACTTGTAGGAGTTCTCGGTGTGGATGGATTCGCCGGCCCGGAAGTCGAAGCTGTTGCCGTTGACCCGCACGCGCTGCGCTTCGCGGCTGACGAGGTGCATCTCGATGCGGCCACGCGCGGCGTTGTAGAAGGCGCGGTGCTCGAAGCGCGCCGGGTCGACATCCGAGGCCAGTTCCTTGCGCAGCCGCTCCAGCAGATTGAGGTTGAAGGCCGCGGTGACGCCGGCCGGGTCGTTGTAGGCCAGGTTCAGCACGTCGGCGGGCTTCTTGGTGTCGATGCCGATCAGCAGCCGCCCGTCGTCACCCGCCTTGCTGCGCAGATCGCGCAGGA
The DNA here is from genome assembly GCF_900156335.1 of Sphaerotilus natans. Taxonomy (GTDB): domain Bacteria; phylum Pseudomonadota; class Gammaproteobacteria; order Burkholderiales; family Burkholderiaceae_C; genus Sphaerotilus; species Sphaerotilus natans. The sequence goes on along the minus strand of NZ_FTMZ01000008.1, from coordinate 111,511 downwards.
AGCGGATCGCCTCGGCCGGGTCGAAGTTGCCCAGGCTGGAGCCGGGGTAGAAGAACACGCGCCGCGTCGCCGGGATGTCGGACGGCAGCGCATACGGCTTGGTGTGGTCGACACAGACCGCATGCACCGGCAGCCCGGGGTAGTCCGCCGCCAGCCGTGCGGCCGAGGCGCGCAGGTGCTCGGCCGAGATGTCCATCGGCACGTACATCGCCGGACGCACCCGGTCGAGCAGGAAGCGCACCTTGACGCTGCTGCCCGCCCCCGGCTCGATCAGGTGGCAGTCCTGGACCTGCAGGCTCGCCAGGATGTCCTCGGCGTGGGTCTCGAAGATGCTGCGCTCGATGGCGGGCACGTAGTACTCGGGCTGGTCGCAGATCGCATCGAAGATCTTCGAGCCGACCTCGTCGTAGAAGAACTTCGGCGCGATCTGCTTCGGGCTGGCCGACAGGCCGCTGATCACGCTGTGGTGGAAGTCGTCGAACTCGGGCTGGCAGTCGTGGAAGCGGTAGGTCATCGGACAGGTCCTCCTGAGGTCAGCAAGGGGTGAGGGGGTCGTGGCCCCGGGGCCGTCAGAGATCTCCGGCGAGCCGGATGCCGGTGAAGGCCCAGCGGTCGTGCGGGTAGAAGAAGTTGCGGTAGCTGGCGCGCAGGTGGTCCAGCGAGGTGGCGCAGCAGCCTCCGCGCAGCACCATCTGGTTGCACATGAACTTGCCGTTGTATTCACCGGCCGAGCCTTCGAGCGGCTTGAACCCGGGGTACGGCAGGTAGGCCGAGCCGGTCCAGGTCCACAGGTCGCCGTGCCACTGGCCGTCCGTCCCGGCGGGCATCGGGTGCAGGAAGCCCTGGTCGAAGGTGTTGCCCTGCAGTGCCTGCTGCGCGAGCACGACCTCCAGTTCCGCCTCGGTCGGCAGGCGGTGACCCGCCCAGCGCGCGTAGGCCTCGGCCTCGTAGTAGCTGACGTGGCAGACCGGCGCGTGCAGGTCAAGCGCCCGCCAGCCGCCGAGCGTCATCTCCAGCCAGCCGCCCTGCCCGTCACGCTCCCAGTACAGCGGGTGCTGCCAGTCGTGGCGGCGGATGTGCGCCCAGCCGTCGGAGAGCCAGTGCGCGGCCTGCGTGTAGGCGCCGGACGCGATGAACGCGAGGTATTCGCCGTTGGTCACCAGCCGGTCGGCGACGCGGTAGCCGTTCAGCCAGACGCGGTGGCGCGGCGACTCGTTGTCGAAGGCGAAGCCGCTGCCCGGAGCGTGGCCGATCTCGTGCAGCCCCTCGCCCTGCTCGACCCAGCGCAGCGGCCGGGTGGCCTCGACCGTGCGGCGCGGCAGGTCGCGGCGGTAGGCCGGCTTGAGCGGATTGACCGCAAAGTTGGCCTTGATGTCCATGCACAGCAGTTCCTGGTGCTGCTGCTCGTGGTTCAGGCCGAGTTCGATGAAGCCGCAGATCGTCGCCGTGGTCGTCGGGTCCGAGGTGCGGTCAGGCGTGTTCTCCAGCAGGTCGAACAGTTCTTCCATCGCCGCATCGACCGTGCGGCGGTAGCGGTAGACCTCCTCGACCGACGGCCGCGCCAGGTGACCGCGCTGGTGGCGTGGGTGGAACTTGCCGATCGACTCGTAGTAGGAGTTGAACAGCACCTCGAAGCCCGGGAACCCTGGCCGGTAGTCCGGGTGGTGCGGCTTGAGCAGGAAGGTCTCGAAGAACCAGGTGACGTGGGCGATGTGCCACTTCGGCGGACTCGCCTCGGTGACGGCCTGGGTCTGGTAGTCCTCGGTCAGCAGCGGCGCGCACAGGGTTTCGGTCACCGCACGAACAGCGCGGTAGCGGCGGCGCAGCAGCGCCGGGGTCGGGGCAGCGCGGGTCATCGCTCAGGCCGGGGTGCGCAGACCGATCTTCTGCACCCGGCCGTGGACGCCGGACAGATGCGAGATGCGGGCGGGCAGCGTCAGCGCCGGGCTGCTCTCGTCGGCCACCATGACCAGGAATTGGTTGCCCAGAATGACGTTGTTCATGACAGGCAATGGCGCGACGACTGGTGGGCGCCAAGAAAATTCTGACAATCGATCTTATTCAACTCGTCAGACTTGATGATAAAAATCACAAATTGACACAAAACAAGAAATATCTCACATAAAATCAGATTGAATTCATCATGGATTAATTGTAATTTTTATTATTTTGGTACCCATAAATATCAATTTACGCCAAAAAATTCACGCATAAGCAGCACTAGGCAGCAAAATGCCTGAGATCGATGTCGCACGCCCTCCATGAATCCTTCGGACCCTGAAAATCAGATCTCACTGGTCGATCTGCAGACGGGTGTCATTGACCTGCACCTGATGCCTGTCACCTCGAGCGCCACCGACGACTGGACGCTGCTGGATGCGGGCGAGCGTGCGCGGGCATCGCGCTTGCGCCGCCCGAGCGATCAGGTGCTGTTCATTCAGGCGCATGGGCTGCTGCGCCGGGTGCTCAGCCGCTACGCCCCGGAGGCCCCGGAAGCCTGGCGCTTTGTCGTCGGCACCCACGGCAAGCCCGCCCTGTGTTCCCGCGCCCATCCTGCGTGGCAGACCCTGCGCTTCAATCTGTCGCACTGCACAGGCCATGTGGCGGTGGCGGTCGCATGCGACCGCGAGGTCGGCGTGGACATCGAGAGGCTGGATGCACTGCCTCTTTCGGAGGATCTGGCCGAGACGCTCCTGGCCCCGCGTGAGCTGCGCGACTGGCGCGGCCTCGGGGGTGACGCTCAGGCGCAGCAGCACTTCCTGATGGCGCGCTGGACCTTCAAGGAGGCCGTGCTCAAGGCCCTGGGGTGCGGCCTGGGCCAGATCGAGCCGAACCAGCTGGAAGTGATGCCGGACCCCGTCGGACCCGGCTGGCAGGCGCGATCCTGCGCACCACCGACGGACGACATGCGGGTCGACTGGCCCGCACGAGGCTGGCTGCAAGGAGGGCTGGCGGGGGCCGGGCACCACTGGGCGCTGGCCTGTCTGCGCCATCACCCTGACGAGCACTTGACCTGGCGCGTGTCCAGTCCCGGCTGATCTGGCTGATCTTCCTGATCGTCCTGTTGCCCCTCTCTCCACCTCAAGGTTCCAGGCATGACTTCTGTTGCCGCCCCTCTCCTTGCGACATCGTCGCGTCCGACTTCAGGCTCGACTTCACGCTGGTTGTGGCGACCGCGATTGACCGCGGCACCACGGCTGCGGCTGCTCTGCCTGCCCTATGCAGGCGGTGCCGCGTCGATATGGCGCCCATGGCTTGATCTGGTGCCTGCCGATGTCGATCTGTGCCCCATCCAGCTGCCGGGGCGCGAGGGCCGCTTCACCGAAGCCCACATCACGGATCCCGAGGTGTTGCTGGCAGAGCTGCACGAGGCGTTGACGCCATGGCTGGATCGGCCTTTTGTGCTGCTGGGCTACAGCATGGGCGCCCTGCTGGCCCATGCGCTGGCCTGCCGGCTGCGACCCGCCGAGCAGTCGCGGTTGCAGCGCCTCGTGGTGGCGGCCTGCAGCAGCCCGGAGCACCCGCCACGCATCGATCCTGAGCGCGTCGGCCGCGAAGCCCTGCTGACGCACCTGCGCGAACTGGGCGGCACACCACCGGCCGTGTTCGAGCACGAAGAACTGCTGGATCTGCTGCTGCCCATGCTGGCAGCCGACTTCGGCCTGGTGGCGCGCCTGCGCGAGCGTGCGGTCACAGGCGGCTCGGCGCGCCCTCGGCGGCTGGACTGCCCGATCGTGGCCCTGGGCGCCCATGACGACAGCCACGCCCACCCGGAGCAGGTGGCGCGCTGGGCGGACTGGACCTGCGGCGGATTTCAGCAGACATCGGTCCCGGGTGATCACTTTGCGCTGTGGCGGCAGCCGGAGCTGCTGTTGCGCGCGGCACTGAGCACGCGCGTCGAGGAGGCATGCGGGCCTGCCCGCTTCGGGGTGCCGTAACATGCATCGAGATGAATCCGAATCCGTTGACAAGAACATGACACCCGGGATTCATCCTTCCGTCCCCCTCCTTTCCGTGGTTGCGCCTCCATGTCCTTGCTGCCGTCCACATTGGCCTTGATCGATGACGACACCGAATACACCGAATTCCTGGCACAGCACCTGCGCGAGCAGGGCATTCGTGTCGATGCCTACCCGGACAGCGATGATCTTCTGACGACCGACGCGCCGTATGGCTACGCCTTCTACCTGATCGACCTGATGCTGCCGGGGGTCGACGGGCTGCAACTGATCCGGCTGCTGCGCCGGCGCACCCAGGTCGGCATCGTCGTCGTCTCGGGCAAGGTCTCGCCGGACGTCTTCAAGTCGGTGATCGATGCCGGGGCCGACATGTATCTGACCAAGCCCGTGAGCTTCGATCAGGTGCTGCTGACGATCCGTGCGATCCATCGGCGCACGACGACCGTGACGCAGACCTCGACGGCATGGGTGCTGGACCGGCGCGCCAGCGTGCTGGTGGCGCCGGATCTGGCGCGCATCGAGCTGAGCGACGGGGACATGACGGTGATGGACTGCCTGTTCGAGGCGCACGGCCAGCCGGTCACGCGCGAGACGCTGTGCCGCCGGCTCGGGCGAGATCCTGCCGAGGACGACGACAACTGGCTGCACGGCACGATCTACCGGCTGCGCCGACGCATCGAGCGCGCCACGACGCTGATCGTGCCGCTGCAGTCGGTCGCGCGGGTCGGCTATGTCTTCCGCGCCGAACTGCGTCTGGCCTGAGCCCTCCGCCGTCAGTCCATCAGGCCCTGTGGCAGCGTCAGGCGCATCCGCGTGCCGGTGTCGCCAGGCACGTCCCGAGGCAGGATCTCGATGCGGCCGCGGTGCAGCTCGGCGACGCGCTGCACGATGTAGAGCCCCAGGCCGAGTCCGGTGCTGCGGGGGCCGCGCACTCCGCGCTCGAACGCACGCTCACGCAGCGCGGGCGCAAAGCCCGGCCCCTGGTCGATCACTTCCAGCAGCACCGCCAGCGGCTCGTCCTGCTCGCTCACGCGCAACACGATCGGCGTGTGCGCCGGCGTGTGGTTCAGCGCGTTGACCAGCAGGTTGCGCAGCGCCAGGCGCAGCAGGCCGGGATCGAACGAGGCCGTGCGCAGGCCCGCGTCGTGTTCGACCTGCACACGGGCCCGCTGACTGGGCGCCAGGTCGGCCAGGCACAGCTCGATGAGCGAGGGCAGGTCCGCTTCGACAGGGGCCAGCCGACTGTCGGTCGACAGCAGGCTGGAGGCCGTCAAGGTGTTGTCGAGGATGCTGGTGATCTGCTGGATGACGCTGCCTGCGCGGTCGAGTCGCCCCAGCAGTGGGGCGGCGTCCGTGTCGTCGCCGAGCGTGCGAACGGCGGCGCTGCGGGCGCTCTGCAGGGCCGCCGAGGCGTTGTTGAGCGGTTGACGCACTTCGTGGGCCAGCAGGTGCAGCATGTCGTCGCGCTCGCGCAGCAGCTCGCGCAGCTGGCCTGACTGCGCTTCGCTCTGGCGCTGCGCCACGGCGGCCTGCGCAGCCTCCAGCTCGCGCGCCCGCTCCCGGGCGCGCACGCCTTCGAGGGTGATGCCGATGTAGGCAATGTTGCTGAAGATGCCCGTCATCAGCACGAGCAAGGCCAGCACCAGGGAATGCCCGCCCTGCGCGAGCGCGTCCACGCGCGCCCCTTGGCTGTGCTCGACCAGAATCATCAGCCCACGCCACAGCAACACCAGCGTGCCGACACCGTAGGCCAGCGCCATGGCCCGCGCACTGCGGCTGGGCAGTCGGATACCCAGTTGCCAGGCCAGTCGGGTGATCCAGAACCCGCCCAGCGCCTGAACGGCCGCGACATACGCCAGCTGAAGCGCAAGACCCAGCAGCCCGATCGCTTCGGAACCCAGGGTCAGGATCACGCAGAGCATCACCAGCCGCCCCCGCTGGCGGCGCGCCTCCAGATGGCCGCGCAGCGCATTGATGCGCAGCAACATGCCCAGAAAGCCCAGGCCGAACCCGACCGACAGCAGCGCCCGAGGGATCTGGTGTGCACCGATCGATGCAATCAGCGGCAGCAGGCTCAGCAGGCCGCTTCCCCAGCACCACTGCATCAGACGACCTCGCCGGTCTTGTCCGCTCAGGATCACCGCCGTTCCCAGCGGCAGCAGCAGGTAGACCAGAAATCCAATGAACGCGATGTCGCGGACATCAAGCGGCGGAAATGTCATGGGGCATGGGGAGCGAGGCGCTGTTGGCAGAACCACGAAACCGACCAGCGGTACGCGACGCCACCAAGCAAGAAATCACTGATGAACAAGATCTGTTTTAACTACCCACAAATGATTTATCAATCGAAATAATTTGTAAAAATGAAATAAATGAAGAAGTTAATATCTCTAAAATGATGAATTCATCACATCTGCACTGCGTTCAAAGCTACACCTCATGTCCGCCAGTGTCAAAAATTTTGTTGTATTTTTGCATCATTTGTTTATTTCATGCATTTATGATCTATGCAATCAGATATGCACCAAATGTGCGCATCTGATGGAACGAAAGACACGCGGTGGACGGGGTGCCCTTGATGCCGCCGTCACGGCGCCCAGAAGCGGCGGCCTGCGCGCACGATGCAGCACCTGAGGCGCTTCCTGACGCAGGAGGCCGGCGTGCCGAAGCGGCGCATCATCGCGATGTCGCTGCTGACGGGCATGGCCAACATGCTGATGCTGGCCCTGCTCAACCGGGCGGCGGCCCAGGCCGATCAGTCCGAGCATGATGGCCGACTGTTCGCGGCCTACCTCGTCGCGCTGGTGCTGTACGCCTACACGCAGCGCAGCGCCATGCTCGACGCCATGCAGGCGGTCGAGGCCACCATCGAGCGGGTGCGCCTGCGCCTGACCGACAAGGTCCGGCGCACCTCGCTGCGGCAGGTCGAGCAGGTCGGCGGGCTTCCGGGGTTCGCGGCGCTGACGCAGGACACCCAGGTCATCGCGCGCGCCGGCTCCCAGGTCGTCACCACCGTGCAGTCGCTGGTGACGCTGGTGTTCTCGACGCTGTACCTGGCGGTGCTGTCGCCGCTGGCGTGTCTGGTGATCGTGCTGGTGGTGATCAGCTACATCGCGGTGCGCAAGGTGCGCGATCCGGCCATTGCCGTGGCGATGGGCCAGGCCCATCACCGGGAGGTGGACTTCCAGCGTGCGCTCGGTGATGTCGTCCACGGCGTCAAGGAGCTGCAGCTGAGCCGGCGCGAGCGCGCCGGCCTGCGGCGCCATCTCGTCGAAGTGGCCGCGCAGGCGCACGGCCTCAAGCGCCAGGCCAACCTCGACACCGTCTTCGATCACCTGTTTGGCGGCATTGCCTTCCTGCTGCTGCTGCTGGCCGTGGTGTTCGTGCTGCCGGTGGTGGTGCCGAGCAGCGGCGACCAGACCCACCAGATCGTCGCCACCGTCATGTACATCCTCGGTCCGATCGGTTCGATCACGCAGGGACTGGCCGGCATGGCGGCGGTGGATGCGGCCATCGGTCATCAGTACGCCCTGGAGGCGCGCCTGGATGCAGCGCTGGAACCCCACCACCGTCGGCCTGTCGAGCCGCTGCGGCAGTTCGACGAGATCCGGCTGGCGGGGGCACGCATGCGCTACCTCGACACCGATGGCTCGCCGCTGTTCACCTCCGGCCCGCACGACCTGAGCCTGCGCGCCGGCGAGACCGTCTTCATCGTCGGCGGCAACGGCGCGGGCAAGTCCACGCTGCTCAAGCTGCTCACCGGGCTCTACCCGGCCGAGGCGGGCGACGTGCTGCTCGACGGCGAGCCGGTCGGGCCACGCACGCTGGAGGCCTACCGCAGCCTGTTCTCGACCGTCTTCACCGATTTCCACCTCTTCGACCACCTGTACGGGCTGCCCGAGGGCGTCGATGACGCCGAGGTCAACGCCTGGATCGACCGGCTGGGACTGAGTGGCAAGACCCGCTGCGAGGGTGGCCGCTTCACCCGCACCGACCTGTCGACCGGCCAGCGCAAGCGCCTGGCCTTCATCGCCGCGGTGCTCGAAGGCCGGCCGATCTGCCTGTTCGACGAACTGGCGGCTGACCAGGATCCAGCGTTCCGACGCCGCTATCACGAGGAGCTGCTGCCGGAGCTGAAGGCGGCCGGGCGCACGCTGCTCATCGTCTCGCACGACGAGGCCTGGTTCCACACGGCCGACCGCGTGCTGCGGCTCGACGCCGGCCACATCGTCTCCGACGAGCGCCAGGGCGGGAGCGTGCCGGCATGAAGCGCAGCCAGCTGCTCGACTTCCTGCGCCGCGAGGCCGACCTGCCGCTGCCGCCGATGCTGGCGGGCATGGTGCTGTCGGGTCTGTGCCAGGGCCTGCTGATCGCGCTGGCCAACACCGGCGCGGCGTCGGCCGGCGACGGCCTGACGATGACGCGGCTGGCCCTGCTGATCGTCTACCTGCTCGGGCTGGCCGCCTGGGTGCTGAGCCTGCGGCGCAGCCTCAAGGACTGCTTCACCGCCTCCGAGCAGGCGCTCGAGCGTGTCAAGACCCGGCTGGCGACAAGGCTGCTGCAGGCCGACCTGCGCTACATCGAGCGCGAATCCGCCAGCGGACGCTTCACGCCGATCAGCCAGGACACCCGGCTGGTGGCCGATGCGGTGATGCAGGGCCTGTACGGCCTGCAGTCGCTCGCGCTGTTTGCCGCCAGCGGCCTGTACATGGTCTGGAAGGACCCCATCACTTTCGGGCTGATCGCGCTGGTGTTCGCGCTGGCGGTGCCGCAGCTGATGCGCCACTACCAGCGCGCCACCGCCGAGACGCGCCTGTCGGCCGAGCGCGAGGCGCGCTTCTTCGCGCTGTTCGGCGAGCTGGTGCAGGGCTTCAAGGAAGTCAAGCTGCACCGCGGTCGCAGCGAGGCCATCCAGGCCGAGCTGCAGTCCCGGGCCCGCAGTGCGCACGCGCCGCGCCACGACATCAACCGCCGCACCGTCGACGACCTGCAGTTCTCCAGCGGCATCCTCTACGTGCTGCTGGCCGCGCTGGTGTTCGTTCAGCCGTCGCTCTGGCCGAGCCGCAGCGACGGCATCGAGCAGGGCCTGTCGATCGTGCTGTCGCTGATGGGCCCGCTGACGGCCTTCGCCACCATGCTGCCGATGCTGGCGCGTGCCGAGGCCGCGGTGGGCGGGCTCTACGCGCTGGAGGCCGAGATCGAGGCGGCCGTGCACGGGCGCGCGGCCGAGGTCGATGCGCCGATGGCGGAGGGGCCGGTCGCGGCAGATCCGGCCCGGCCAGCCTTCGAGCACCTGGGCCTGCACGGCGCGGCCTTCCACTACACCGACGCGGCCGGCGAGGTCACGTTCCGCTCAGGCCCGCACACGCTGGAGATCCGTCGCGGCGAGCTGGTCTTCATCGTCGGCGGCAATGGTGCGGGCAAGTCCACGCTGCTGAAGCTCCTCACCGGCCTGTACCCGCCGATGGAAGGCGAGCTGCGCCGCGACGGCCAGATCGTCGATGCGGCCGCACGCGACGACTGGCGCGAGCTGTTCTCGATCGTCTTCACCGACTTCCACCTCTTCGAGCGCCTGCACGGGCTTGACGACGTCGATCCGGCCGAGGTGCGGCGCTGGCTGCAGGTCATGGGCCTGGAGCGCAAGACCGGCTTCGAGAACGGACGCTTCACGCAGACGGCGCTGTCCACCGGCCAGCGCAAGCGCCTGGCCTTCATCGTCGCGGTGCTCCGGAACAAGCCGGTGTGCGTGCTCGACGAGGTCGCCGCCGACCAGGACCCCGAGTTCCGCCGCCGCTTCTACCGCGAACTGCTGCCGGAGCTGCGCACGCGCGGCACCACCGTCATCGTCGTCTCGCATGACGACGCCTATTTCGACTGCGCCGACCGGATCGTCCGCCTGCAGGACGGCCGCATCGTCGCGGACACCGCATGAACAGGAGCCCCGCATCCATGGCCGGCCCCAAAGAATGGTTCGACGACGACACGTCCTCTGCGCAGGTCGACGCGTCCGCGCCCGAGGCACCGCTGACGCCCCGCCAGCGCCTGGCCGACTGGCTGCACGAGAACACCCCGGCGTTCATCGTCACCAACCTGCTGCTGCTGCTGCTGATCGTCTTCCTGTGGAGCCGCATCGTCGTCGTGATCCCGCCGGGGCACAACGGCGTGCTGTTCCGGCTGTTCTCCGGCACCCAGGTCGACCACGTCTACACCGAAGGGGTCTACCTGATCAGTCCGTTCAACACGATGCACCAGTACGAGACGCGCAAGCAGATCAAGCTGCACGAGTTCGACGTGCTCACGTCCAAGGGCCTGAGTGTCAAGCTCTCCCTGGCCATTCGCTACCAGCCCGAAGTCGAGATGCTGGGCGTGCTGCACCAGCGCATCGGCCCGGACTATGTGATGCGCGTCATCGTCCCGCAGGTCGAGTCGGTCATGCGCAAGCAGCTCGGCCAGTACGTCGCCGAGGACATCTACACCAACAAGGACGGGCTGCTCACTCGCGCCATCCTGGCCGCGCTCGACGAGGTCGGGCGCAATTTTGTCCAGGTCGACGACATCATCATCCGCAGCATCCAGCTGCCGGACAAGCTCAAGACGGCGATCGAGGACAAGCTGACCCAGGAGGAAATGCTCAAGTCCTACGAGTTCCGCATGGAGACGGCGCGCAAGGAGGCGGATCGGCTGATCGTCGAGGCCGAAGGCAGGAAGAAGCACAACGCCATCCTGGCCGAGAGTCTGACCGACCGCGTGCTGCAGCACGAGCAGATCGGCGCGATGCGCGACATCGCCACCTCGCCCAATGCCAAGACCTTGATCATGGGCGGTGGCATGTCCCCACCTGGGGCGGGTGCCCAGGGGGGCGCGACCGGCGACGGCAAGCCTGCCGTGCTCCTCAACGTCACGCCGTGAGAACCCGGTGATGAAGAGGGTGCTGTCTGCCGTGGCCTTGTTGCTGGTCGCCTTGTTCGTCTGGAGCCACTGGCCGGGACCGGACTACGCCACGATGGCCGAGGCCCGCGACCGCCGCGCCCAGGACACACGCGGCGACATCGTCATCGCGGCAGTGCGCGACCCACAGCAGACCGACTATGTCAAGGGCATCGAGCTGGCCGTGGCGCAGCTCAACGCACGCCCCGAAAAACTCCTGGGGCGACGTGTGCGCCTGCGCATCGAACAGGGCAGCGCCGACCCGGTGGCCGAGAACGCGCTGGTGCACCGGCTCGCCGACGACGACGAGGTCGTGGCGGTGCTGGGCCACCGGTCGTCGGCGGTGGCGGTGCCGGCCTCGCTGGTCTACGAGGCCGCGCGCGTGGTCTTCCTGCCGCCGTTCGCGACCCGCAAGAGCCTGACCGGCCACGGTTTCCAGTACGTCTTCCGGATGGCCCCGAGCGGACCGGTCATGGCCGACCAGCTCGCCAGCCTGACCGCGCTGCTGGGCTACGGGCAGGTCGCGGTGCTCAACACGCGCGACGACTACAGCCGCGAGATGGCCTTCCTGTTCGAGGACGCGGCGGTCGGTCGTGGCCTGCGGGTCGCGCACCGGGTGTCCTTCCAGGCCAGCGACGAGGACTACCGCAGCCTGGTGGCCGAGCTGCGCGCCAAGTCCTTCGATGCGGTGTTCCTGTCGGCCGCCACCGAGCCTGGCGCGCGCATGGTGCAGCAGCTGCGCGAACTGGGCGTGCAGGTGCCGATCATCGGCATCGATTCGCTCAACTCGCGCGACTTCGCGCAATCGGCCGGGCGCGCCGGCAACGAGACCATCGTGCCGGCGCTGTACCGCAGCAGCCAGCCGGGCTGGCGCAATGCCGCCTTCGTCGAGCGATACCGTGCCGCATACCAGCAGGATCCCGACCACAACGCCGCGCAGGGCTACGACGCGATGATGCTGCTGGCGCGCGCGATCGAGACGGCCAAGTCGACCCGGACGTCGGCGGTGGCCTCGGCGCTGCGCTTCATGCCGTACTGGATCGGCGTGACCGGGCTGCACGCCTTCGACGCGCACGGCGAGCTGCGCGCCAAGCACTACGAGTTCCAGGAGCTGGTGAGCGGGCAGTGGCAGCCGCTGCCGGGTCTGCACCTGCGCTATCAGCTCGAACGCGCCGAGCAGGAGGAACACCTGGCCGGCACGCCGCTGCCCCCGGGCTTCAGCCGCGCCTTCCAGGCCGGGGCGTCGATGGAGGAGATGGCGGCGCTGCAGTTCGAGCTGGCCCGGCGCATCCTGCCGTTCGAGCGGCTGGGCGTGCTGGTGGCCTCGCGCGACCCCGACACGCTGCCCGATCATCTGGCACAGCTGCGCCAGCTCGGCCAGGCCGCCGGGCTGCGCGTCGAGACCTGCGTGGTGCACGACGAGGCGCTCGACGACGATCTGGCGGGCTGCCTGCAGACGCTGCCCGAACAGGGCCAGGTGCAGGCGCTGATGCTGGCGCGCTTCGATGACCTGAGCTTCGTCGACACGGCGGCGCTGGAGCGGCGGCTGCGCGGCGTCAACCTGCCGGTCTTTGCCGTCAGCGCGGCGGGCAACCGCATCATGCCGCCAGGGCTGGCCCTGTTCGTCGACGAGGCGGGCCGCCAGCCCGACTTCGGCCCGGCGGTCAAGACGGTCGAGCGCATGCTGCTGCGTTCGGCGGTCGATGGCGTCATCGGCGGGCTGGTCAACCTGCCGGCGGTCAAGGTCGATCTGCAGCGCCTGCTCTCGCTCGGCCACCAGAGCAATCCGGCGCTGCTGAACCTGTTCGCCTCGGAGATGCCGCCGGTGGCGGCCACCTTCGCGCTGCCCAAGGCCGCCCGCCAGCGTGCCGAGGCCGCCTCCGAGCCCGCGTCCGATGCGGCGTCCACCCCCGAGCCCGAGGTGGCCTCTGCGCCGGCCAGTGCGGCCCCGCCGGCGGCCTCGCACGCCACACCCCCTTCGAGTTCTCCTTCACGGTGATGCCATGTCTGCTCTGAGTCCGCATGTCCTGCCCATCCTGTACGTCCTTGGCAGCCTGCTCGTGGCGGTGCTCGGCCGCCACCGCAAGTGGGGCTTCTGGGGCTACTTCTGGGCCTCGCTGCTGATGTCGCCGGTGCTGGGGGCGCTGTTCGTGCTGGCCGGCGATCCGCCGCAGCGCCGCCGCGCGCCTGCGCCTGCTCCCGCACCGGCGCCGAGCGCGCCCCCGGCCAAGCCGCCGTCCGCGGCGTCGTGAGGGCCGGTCCACGCCGGGATCGACCGGTGCATCCCGCTGACTCTGCCCCACGAAAGGACCCCCCATCGCCAGAAGGAAGAAGTCACTCCCCCTCGATGCGCAGGAGACCGCCGCGTCACCTGTCGCGCTTTGCAGTTCCACTCAATCCATGGAGAACGCTCTCATGAGCTCCACCGATACCGTCGAGGTCGAAGCCAAGGCCGTCGACACCCCCGCCACCCCGGACCCGGTGCTGGTCTCGGACGTGGTCCGCTCGGACCGCCTGCTGCTGGCCAACGATGTTGTCAAGAACCACGTCATCGCCGCCACCGGCGTGAGTCTGATCCCCGTGCCCGGCGTCGATCTGGCCGCCATCATGGGCATCCAGATCGACATGGCGCACAGCCTGTGCAAGATCTACGACGTGCCCTTCAAGGAGAAGCTGGTGCGCTCGCTGCTGACCTCGCTGGTCAGCGGCGCCGGCGTGATCGTGGCGATGACCGGCCTGGCCAGTCTGGCCAAGGCCGTGCCGGTGCTGGGCTCGATCGCCGGTGCGGCCGGTCTGTCGGCCACCTCGGCCGCCGTCACCTACGCCACCGGCAAGGTGCTGACCAAGCACTTCGAGACCGGCGGCACGATCGACAACTTCGATCCGGTCAAGTTCAAGGAAATGTTCAAGGAGAAGGTCAAGGAAGGGGCCGAGGTCGTCAAGGCCAAGGCCGCCTGAGTCTTCCCTGAGACCGTGAGTTCCTGGAGGCCCACCTCTGCGTGAGCACCAGGACGGCTGGTCCCCCTCCCCCGCTTTTGCACGCCTGCACGCTTGCACGCCAGCAGAGGGGGCACCAGCCTTTTCGACCGCTTGCCTTCCTTCCCCCCGCTTCATGTCGCCAAGGTTCACCATGTCGTCTCCTGTCCGTCTGTCGCGCGCCTTGCCGCGTCGCCTGCTTGTCCTGTCCGCCACGGCCGCCGCGGTGGTGCTGGCCGGCTGCGCAGGCCCGAGCGCGCTGCGCACCCGCTATGTCGAATACGCCGATGCCCAGGCCCAGGTCGGCAATCAGCAGACGCTGCTGAACCTGGCACGCATCCAGAACGGCCATCCGCCCTATTTCCTGCAGATGGGCCCGATCAACGCCAGCTTCAGCTTCACGCGGGGCGCCAACGGCTCGATGTCGAACGCGCTCACCCCGATGCCGGGCGTGGCCGAGACCTTCACCCGCATGCTCGGCCTGAGCGGCAGCGCCACCGAGGCGCCGATGTTCAACTTCGCGCCGCTGAGCGGCCCGGGCTTCTCGGCGGTCATCATGAAGCCGGTGGATCCGCGCACCTTCGCGGGTCTGGCCGGACAGGGCTTCTCGGTCACGACGCTGGTGCGCATGCTCGGCGAGCAGCTCGTGCTGACGACCGCCGGCGGCCAGAAGATCGTGCTGAACAACGGCTTCGATGCCGATGATCCGGACAACTACGCCGACTTCCTGCGCGTGGTCGAGGCGCTGCAGACCCTGCAGGGCGCGCGGGCCCTGGTGACGGGCACGGACGCCGCCGGCACGCAACTGCGCATTTCGGCCGACGAGCGCGCGGGCGCCGCCCTGCAGCGGCTGACGGCGCGCGAGGGCGCCCGGGCGCAGATCAAGGCCCTGGGCAGCCAGCCGCTGGCGCCCGGCTTCAGCATCGAGCTGAAGCTGCGCACCTTCGTCGGCACGCTGTACGCGATGGCCTTCGACGGCAAGCACGCCGACATCCTGCCCGAGGCCCTGCGCGCGGGCCTGCCGGCCGGCCAGCGCGACGCCATCCTGCGCATCGAGGCCACCAGTGAGCTGACCGAGCCCGAGGCCGCCAGCGTCGAGTACGCCGGACGCAAGTACGTCGTCTCCGACCGCGCCGGGGCGATGCGCTACCGCACCGCCTTCCAGGGCCTGCAGTTCGTCTTCGCGCAGACCGAGCTCAATCCCAACCAGCTGCCGCAGTCGCCCGTGATCCAGCTGCGCTGAGCGCTTTTCGCTGCTTCTCGTCGCTTTCCACCGCTTCTGAGCGCCTGTCTTTCCTGACCCCGGTGATTCCATGAACCGCTCCGCCGCACGCCCGACACCTTCCGCCGACCTGGCGCATGAGACTGCTCATGCCGATCTGCCTGCGCTGGTCGACCTGACCGTGCGCGAGGTGCTGGGCGAAGCGCGCAGCGGGCTCTACCTGCGCCGCCGGGCGCTGCGCGAGATGGGGCTGGGCTCGCGCGAGCTGGGCGAGATCCGCGCACGGCTGGCCCAGCGCCTCGGCCGTGACCTCGACCCGCTGCTGTTCTTCCGCCACGCCACGCCCGAGGCGCTGATCCGGCATCTGCGCCAGCCGGCGGGCAACGGCGTCACCGGGCACGCAGCCAACCGCCCGCACGGGGTCGAGCCGATCGCGATCATCGGCATGGCCTGCCGGTTTCCTGGCGGGGTGACGACGCCCGACGAGTTCTGGGCACTGCTCGCAGGCGGCGTGGACGCGATCTCGGAGGTGCCGCCCGAGCGCTGGGATGTCGCAACCCTGCACGGCGACGGGCCGCAGCAGATCCGCTCGCGCTTCGGCGGCTTCCTGGAGCGGGAGATCGGCCGGTTCGACGCGCCCTTTTTCCGCATGGCGCCCGTCGAGGCGGCGGCGATGGATCCGCAGCAGAAGCTGCTGCTGGAGACGCACTGGGAAGCGCTGGAACATGCCGGCATCGATCCGGACGGGCTGCAGGGCACGGCCACCGGCATCTTCGTCGGCACCTTCGGCGACGACTTCAAGCTGCTGCAGGCGCGCGAGCCGGACATCGGCCTGTACTACGGCACCGGCAGCGCCAATGCGGTGACCGCCGGCCGCCTGGCCTACTTCCTGGGCACCTCGGGGCCGGCCTTCTCGGTCGACACCGCCTGCTCGGCCTCGCTGGTGGCGGTGCACCAGGCCTGCCAGAGCCTGCACAGCGGCGAGTCCGACCTGGCGCTGGCCTCGGGCGTGAACCTGCTGCTGACGCCGGAGCTGAGCATCGCCTTCTCGCAGGCCGGCATGCTCGCGCCGGACGGCCGCTGCAAGACCTTCGACGCCCGGGCCGACGGCTATGTGCGCAGCGAGGGCTGCGGCGTGGTCGTGCTCAAGCGCCTGTCGCAGGCGCAGGCCGCCGGCGACCGCGTGCTGGCGGTCATCCGCGGCACCGCGATCAACCAGGACGGCGCCAGCAACGGCCTGACCGCGCCCAACGGCGCGGCGCAGGAGGCGGTGATCCGCCAGGCGCTGGCGGCCGCCGGCCTGCAGCCGCACGACATCGCCCATGTCGAGGCCCATGGCACCGGCACCCGGCTCGGCGACCCGATCGAGGTGCAGGCGCTGCAGGCGGTCTATGGCGCCGGCCGGCCCGCCGACCAGCCTCTGGTGCTGGGCTCGATCAAGAGCAACATCGGCCATGCCGAGGCCGCGGCCGGCATCGCCGGCCTCATCAAGCTGGTGCTGACGCTGCAGCACGGCCTCGTGCCGCCGCACCTGCACCTGCGCGAGCTCAACCCGCTGCTGCGCGACGCGGCGATCGTCGTGCCGACCGCGGCACGGCCCTGGCCGGCGCGGCCCGGAGAGCCGCCCCGGCGAGCAGCCGTCAGCTCCTTCGGCTTCAGCGGCACCAACGCGCACGCGATCGTCGAGGAGGCCCCTGCATCGGCGCCGGTGGCCGACGCCGGGCCGGCATCGTTGGCGCCGCAGCTGCTGGTGCTGAGCGCACAGAGCCCGGCCGCGCTGACCGAGCTGGCCGAGCGCCATGTCGAGGCGCTGTCGCGCCCGTCCGGCCCCGCGCTGGCGGCCGTTGCTGCCACGCTCCAGCAGGGGCGCGCCCATCTGGCACACCGGCTTGCGCTGGTCGCCACCACGCCGCAGGAGGCCGCGGCGCGGCTGCAGGCCTGGCTGCGCGGCGAGGAGACGGCCGCGCTGTGCGCTGGTCAGCCTGCAGCCGAGGGCAGCGCCCCCCGCATCGCCTTCCTGTTCACCGGCCAGGGCGCGCAGTACCTGCAGATGGGCCGGGGCCTGTACGCGCACGAGCCACTGTTTCGCGACCGCATCGACCGCTGCGACCGCGTGCTGCGCGAGGTGCTCGGCCGCTCGCTGGTCGAGCTGCTCTACCCGGACGAGGCGCCCGCGCACCAGGACCTGCTCACCTCGCATCCCTGCGGGCAGGCGGCGAACTTCGCGCTGGAGTGCGCGCTGGCCGACCTGTGGCGCGCCTGGGGCATCGAGCCCGATGTCGTGCTCGGCCACAGCCTGGGCGACTTTGCCGCCGCCTACGCCGCCGGGGTGCTGTCGCTGGAAGACGGCCTGCGTCTGGTGACCCTGCGCGGCCGGCTGATGCAGGCCGCGCACGGCCGCATGCTCGCGGTGCAGGCGAGCGAGGATCAGGTGCGACCGTTCCTGGCCGGCTGCACCGATGTCGCGCTGGGCGTCATCAACGGCCCGCAGAGCGTCGTCATCTCCGGGGCCACGCACGGCGTCGAGGCGATCGCGGCGCGGCTGGCCGAGGCCGGCCTGCGCACCCGGGTGCTGGACATCCCGGTGGCGGCGCATTCGCCGCTGCTCGATCCGGTGCTGGACGATTTTGCGGCGGCCGTGGCGGCCGTGCCGCTGGCGCCGCCGCGGCTGACCGTGGTGTCGAGCATGACCGGCCAGCCGGTCGGCGCCGAGCTGACCGACCCGGACTACTGGCGTCGGCACCTGCGCGAAACGGTGCGCTTCGCCGACGGCGTGCGCACGCTGGCCGCCCTGGGCTGCGAGGCGATGGTGGAAATCGGCCCGCAGGCCACGCTGCTCGGCATGGCTGCCCTAGTGCTGGAAGACGCGGCATCGCAGGGCGCGGCATCGACCGGCGCCCTGCTGCTGCCCAGCCTGGTGCCGGGCACCGAGGATCGGCAGGCAATGCGAATGGCGCTGGGATCGCTGTACACCCGAGGGGTGCAGGTCGACGGGCTCGCGCTGGCGGGGGGACAGCGGCCGGTGCCGGTCGCGTTGCCGACCTATCCCTTCCAGCGGCAGCCTTATCCGGTGCCCGCGGGCCGGCGCCCGCAGGCCGTGGCGGGAGCCGAAGCCGAGGCCGATGCGCTGTCGTCCACGCTGTTCGTGACACGCTGGGAACGCCAGTCGCGCACGCCGGCGCTGCTGGCACCGGCACAGGCCGGGCGCTGGCTGATCGTCGGCGAGGCCAAGGGGCTGGCCGATGCGCTGGCCGCGCTGCTGGTCGAGCATGGCGAGACGGTGGTCCGCCTTGACGTCGGTACGGTCCAGGAGGGCACCAGTGCCACGGAACTGTCCGGGATGCTTGCCACGGACGCGCCGGCGCCTCTGCGCGGTGTGGTCTTCGTGCCGGCCAGCGACGATCTCGCCGATGGCGAGACAGCGTCGGCGCTGGACACGCGGCTGCAGCGCAGCCTGGGCACCCTGGTGACGCTGGTGCAGGCCCTGTCGGCCCCGCAGGCCGAGACGCCGTCGGACACGAAGCTCTGGGTGGCGACCCACCGGGCGCTGCCGCTGCACACGGACCAGCCGGTCACGCTGGTGCAGACGCCGTTGGTCGGCCTGGGTCGGGTCGCGGCGCTGGAGCTGGGGCGGCACTGGGGCGCGCTGGTCGATCTGGATGCGGCCGACAACGCGGCGCAGCGCGCCCGCGCGCTGGCCACGGAACTGCTGCAACCCCGGCCCGATGGCGAGACCGAAGTGGCCTGGCGCCAAGGCCGCCGCCATGTCGCCCGGCTGGAGCGGGCGCCGGCGCTGGCGGTGTCTTCACCCCAGCCGCTGTCCCTGCAGGCCGAGGCGCTGTACTGGATCACCGGGGGCCTGGGCGCGCTGGGCCTGCGCCTGGCGCAGCGGCTCGCCGACCTGGGCGCACGCCATCTGCTGCTGACCGGCCGCCGCGCCACCGTGGAGGCGCAGGCGCAGTCGGTGCTCGATGCGCTGGCGGCCCGTGGCGTGTCGGTGCAGGTGCAGGCGGTCGACGTGTCCGATGCCGGGGCGATGGGCGCCCTGATCGAGACGCTGCGCAGCGGCACCACGCCGCTTCGAGGCGTCTTCCACACCGCCGGTGTGCTCGACGACGGCGTGCTGCTCAACCAGGACTGGCCGCGCATCGCCCGCGCGCTGGCGGCCAAGGTCCAGGGCGCCTGGCTGCTGCATCGGCTGACGGCGGACCTGCCGCTGGACCTGATGGTGAGCTTCGCCTCGGTGGCGGGCCTGATCGGCAATGCCGGCCAGGGCAGCTACGCGGCGGCCAACACCTTCCTCGACGGGCTGGCGCGCTGGCGTCGCCGCCGCGCCCTGCCGGCGCTGAGCGTGGACTGGGGCATCTGGGCCGACGCGGGCATGGCCATGCGCGGCGAGGTGCTGTCCTTCCCCGGCGTGCGGCCAATGGCGCCGGAGCGCGGTCTGGCCGCGCTCGAACGCGTGCTGTCGCAGGCGGACCGCTGGGACGGTCAGGTGGCCATCGCCGAGCTGGACCTGCCGGCGATGGCCGAGGCGCGTCCGGGGGCGCGTCTGCTCGCCACGCTGATGCCAGCCGCCCCCGCCGTGGCCGCGCCCGGTGCAAACGCGGCCGGGCACACGCCGCTGCGCGAGCGGCTGGGGGCGCTGGCGCCGGCGCGGCGTGCCGCAGCGATGCAGGCCTGGCTGCAGCAGACGGTCGGCGCGCTGCTGGGCATGGCGCAGCCGCCCGACACCACCACCGGCTTCACCGATCTGGGCATGGACTCGCTGATGGCGCTGCGGCTGCGCCATCGGCTCGAAGCCGAGCTGGGCTGTGCGCTGCCGAGCACGCTGGCCTTCGAGTACCGCCACATCGACGCGCTGGCGCCGTTCCTGCTGGAGCGCCTGCGTCTGGACGAGGGCCCGGGCCCGCGGCCCGAGGCCCTGCCGCCGACCGTCGCCGATGCGGGCGCGGGCGCGGGCGCCGGTGACGATGAGGCCATCGCGGTGATCGCGATGGCCTGCCGCTTTCCCGGTGCGTCGACGCCGGAGGACTTCTGGACCCTGGTGCGCGACGGCGTCGACCGGGTCGGCGAGATCCCGGCCTCGCGCTGGGATGTCGAGGCGCTCTACGATCCGCAGCGGCCCCGGCCCGGGCGCATGTACGTGCGTCAAGGCGCCTTCCTCGATGACGTCGAGTCCTTCGATCCGCTGTTCTTCGGCATCTCGCCGCGCGAGGCCGCCGGCATGGACCCGAAGCACGGTCTGCTGCTGGAGACGGCCTGGGAGGTGCTGGAGCGCGCCGGCATCGCGCCGCAGGACCTGCTCGACAGCGACACCGGCGTCTTCATCGGCACCGGGGTGGACAACCACGGCGGCATCCACGATGTCGCCGACCTGAAGGCGCTGGACACCTACGCCATCACCAGCTCCGGCCACAGCGTCGCGGCCGGCCGGCTGGCCTATGTGCTCGGTCTGCAGGGCCCGACGATGGCGGTGGACACGGCGTGCTCCTCGTCGCTGGTGGCGCTGCATCTGGCGGTGCGCAGCCTGCGCCAGGGCGAATGCCGCCTGGCCCTGGCCGGCGGCGCCAGCCTGATGCTCAGCCCGACGATGCATGTGGCGCTGTCGCAGATGCAGGTGCTGGCGCCCGACGGTCGCTGCAAGGCCTTCGATGCCGCCGCCGACGGCTACGGCCGCGGCGAAGGCGGCGCCATGGTGCTGCTCAAGCGCCTGAGCGACGCGCGTGCCGCGGGCGATCCGATCCTGGCCGTCATCCGTGGCAGCGCCATCAACCACGACGGCGCGGCCAGCGGCCTGACCGTGCCGAGCAAGCACGCCCAGCAAAAGCTGCTGCGCCAGGCGCTGCAGGACGCCCGGGTGCCGGCCGACGCGCTGGCCTACATCGAGACCCACGGCACCGGCACGCCGCTGGGCGACCCGATCGAGCTGCGCGCGATCGGCGAGGTCTTCGGCCAGACGCGGCCCGAGCCGCTGCGCGTGGGCACGGTCAAGGCCAACATCGGCCACCTGGAGCCGGCCGCCGGCATCGCCGGCTTCGTCAAGACGGTGCTTGCGCTGCAGCACGCCACCATCCCGCGTCAGATCCATTTCCACACGCCCAACCCGCACATCGAGTGGGACGAGTTCGCGGTCGAGGTGCCGGTGGAGAACCTGCCGTGGCCGGGGGGCGCGTCGGCGCGCCGGCTCGCCGGCGTCAGCTCCTTCGGGATCAGCGGCACGAACGCGCACCTGGTCCTGGAAGCGGCACCGATGGCGGGCGATCTTCCCCGTCCAAATGCGGATGCCGGCGAGGCCGATGGCGCGCAGTTGCTGGTGCTGTCCGCGCGCAGCGAGGCCGCGCTCGACGCGCTGGTGACGCGCTGGCGCACGCACCTGCCGGCCCACGCCGCGCAGCCGCTGGCGGCGATGTGCCACACGGCCGCGACCGGCCGGCGTCACCACGCGCACCGGCTGGCGCTGGTCGCGCATGACCGTGACGACCTGGCCCGGCAGCTTCGCGCGCTGGCCGAGGGCCGCTCGGCCGCGGGCACATCCCGTGGCGTCACGCCGCCCGTGCGGGCGCGTCTGGCCTTCCTGTTCACCGGCCAGGGCAGCCAGTCGGTCGGCATGGGCCGCGCGCTCTACCGCGACGAGCCGGTCTTCCGCGCCGCGATCGACGACTGCGACCGCCTGCTGGCGGCGCTGCCGGAGACACCGCTGTCGCTGCGCGAGATCCTGCACCCGGCCGACCCGGAGCGCGACGGCGAGCCGATGGAGCGCGCCGGGCAGGCGCAACCGGCGCTGTTCGCGCTGGAGTACGCGCTGGCCTGCCAGTGGCGGGCCTGGGGCATCGAGCCGGAATGGATGCTCGGCCACAGCCTGGGCGAGATCGTCGCGGCCTGTCTGGCCGGGGTCTTCGATCTGGCCGACGCGCTGAAGCTGGTCGCGGCGCGGGGGCGGCTGATGGAGGCCCTGCCGCAGGACGGCAGCATGGTGTCGCTGCGCACCACGCCCGATCGGGTGCGCCCGCTGCTGGCCGGCCGGGAGGATCAGGTGGCGATCGCCGCGGTCAACGCCCCCGACAGCGTCGTGCTGTCGGGCCGGCGCGAGGCGGTGGCTGAACTGGTGGCGCAGCTGCAGGCCCAGGGCATCGAGGCCCGGGCGCTGAAGGTCACGCACGCCTTCCATTCGCCGCTGATGGCGCCGATGCTCGACGCCTTCCGGGCCGTGGCCGAGACGATCCGCTACGCGCCGCCGACGCTGCCGGTGGTGTCGAACCTGAGCGGCGCGCTGGCCGGGGCCGAGATGGCCTGCGCCGACTACTGGGTGCGCCAGGTGCGCGAGCCGGTGCATTTTGCCGAGGGCGTCGAGACGCTGCGCCGCGAGGGTGCCGGCCTGTTCCTGGAGGTCGGCCCGCATCCGGCGCTGGCGGGTCTGGTGGCCAGGCAGCTCGATCTGGCCTCGGGCATGACGCTGCCGAGCCTGCGCCGCGGCGTGCCCGACCGCGCGGCCCTGCTCGCCAGCCTGGGGGCGCTGTTCGTGCACGGCCACCTGCCGCGCTGGGCGGCCCTCTCGCCGGACAGCCCGGCGCCGCGCCGGGTGCTGCTGCCGACCACGCCCTTCCAGCGCCAGGCCTGCTGGGCGCGCCAGCCGGCGGTGACCGCACGACGTGCCGCCACGGCGCTGCACCCGCTGATCGACCGCCGCTTCGAGCTGCCCCTGCACGACGAGCAGGTCTTCGAGACCGAGCTCAGCCTGCAGCGCTGGCCGATGCTGGCCGAGCACCGCGTCCACGGCGAGGTGGTCTCGCCGGGCGCCTGCCAGCTGGCGATGGCGCTGGCGGCGGTCGCGCTGGCGCAAGGCGACGCCGACGGACCCGCCGCGCTGCGCGAGGTGGTGCTGCCGCAGGCCCTGGTGCTGCCCACCGATGGCGGTCGTCAAGTGCAGATCGTGCTCGGCGTGGACGACACGGGCCGCAGCCTGCGCCTGATCAGCCTGCTGCCGGGCCAGGGCAAGGCGAGCCTGCAGACCCATGCGCGCGCCCTGCTGGGGGCGCCTGCGGACATCGGCCCCCCGGGCGAGTCGCTGGCGCAGCTGCGTCAGCGCTGCTGCCGGCCGGGCGATCCGCAGCAGGTCTGGCGCCGTGGCGAGGCCGCGCACATCGCGCTGGGCACGGCCTTCCGCTGGATCGAGGCGCTCTGGCACGGCCCGGCGGGTGCGCGGCCCGAGACGCTCGGCCGGCTGCGCCTGCCGGCGACCTCCAGCGTGCTGCTGGACGACCCTGCGCTGCACCCGGGGCTGCTCGACGCCTGCTTCCAGGTCGCGTCGCTGGCGCGTGACGACGAGGGCGGCGGCACGCTGCTGCCGTTTGCGGTCGATGCGATCGTGCTGCAGCACCCGGCCCGAGGCGAGGGCTGGTGGTGCCATGCGGTGCAGGTGGGCCCCGACACCTGGGACCTGAGCCTGTTCGACGACCCGGGCCGGCCGCTGGTGCAGGTGCGCGGCTTCGCGATGCGTGCGGCCCCGGCGGCGGCGATCCGCCGCGATCCGCCGTGGCAGGACTGGCTGCACCGGGTCGACTGGTCGCGCGACGCCTTCGGGCCGGATGGGGTGACCGCACTGCCCGCGCCAGCCGAGACGGTCGGTGCGCTGGCCGCCACGCTGGCGTCGGACTGGGCGGCCCAGGGCGGCGGCGCCTATGAGACCTGCGTCGCCGATCTGGAGACGCTGGCCGGCGCGCAGGTGCTGGCCGCCTGGCGACAGGCCGGCGTGGCCTTCGAGCCGGGCGCGCGCTGGACGGTGGCCGACCTGGCCGACCGGCTCGGGGTCGTGCCGGCGCACCGCCGGCTGACCGGGCGGCTGCTGGAGATCCTCGGCGAGCTGGGCTGGCTGGTGCGCGACGAGGGCACCGGGACGGACTGGACCGTGCGCGCCGTGCCCGCCGAGCCGGATCTGGCCGCGCTGCACGCCCGCTTCGAGGCTGATCACGGCGCGCACGCCCAGGGCCTGCCGCCGGAGGCACTGCTGCTGCGGCGCTGCGGCGACCGGCTGCTCGACGTGCTGCAGGGGCGGGTCGATCCGCTGGAGCTGCTGTTTCCAGAGGGCGACACCCGCACCGCGCACCGTCTCTACGCCGAATCGCCGATCCACCGCCTGATGAACGATCGCACCGCCGAGCTGGTCGCGCGCCTGATGGCGGCGCTGCCGGCCGAGCGCGGCCTGCGCCTGCTGGAGGTGGGCGGCGGCACCGGCGGCACCACGGTCGGCGTGCTGCCGCGCCTGCCGGCGCAGCGCTGCGACTACCTGTTCACCGACATCGGCCCGTCCTTCGTGATGCGGGCGCGCGAGCGCTTCGCCGCCTTCCCCTTCCTGCGCGCGCAGACGCTCGACATCGAGCGCTCGCCGCTGGAGCAGGGTTTCGCCCGCGGCCAGGCCGACGTGGTGCTGGCGGCCAATGTGCTGCACGCCACCCGCGACCTGCCGGCGACGCTGGCGCATGTGCGCGCCCTGCTGCAGCCGGGCGGCCAGCTGCTGCTGCTGGAGGTCACCACACGCAGCCGCTGGGTCGATCTGACCTTTGGCCTGACCGACGGCTGGTGGCGCTTCGACGACCTGCGCCAGGACCATCCGCTGCTGACGGCCGCACAGTGGCGGGAGCTGCTGCATGCCCAAGGCTTTGCCGACATCGACGTGATGGAGCAAGGCGGGCACGCGCTGATTGTGGCCCGTGCCGATCTGCTCGACCGGCCGCTGCCGGCGCCGGCCGTGGCGCGCGACTGGCTGCTGCTCGGCGACGCGGGCGGCGTCGCACAGGCGCTGGCCGAGCGGCTGCGCCGACGGGGCGACCGCGCCATCACCGTGGCGCCAGAAGCGGCGGACTCGACCGACCTCGGCGCCCTGATCGCGCAGATGCCTGCGCTGCATGGCGTCGTGCACCTGCGTGCGCTCGATGATTCCGTCGATGCTGCACAGGCGGTCGATCCGGTCGCCGCGATGGCGCCGGCCGGCACCTCGCTGCTGCGGCTGGCGCAGGCGCTGCTGCAGGGGCGCGTGCCCCCGGCCGGGCTGGTCTGCGCCACCCGCGCGGCCCAGGCGGTCGTGCCCGGCGAGGAAATGTCCGGCTGGCGACAGGCGGGCCTGTGGGGCATGGGCCGGGTGTTCGATCAGGAGCACCCCGAGCTGGGCGCGGTGCGCATCGACCTGCCTGCCCGGGCCGGTGTCCGGAGCGACGTGGACGCGGACGCGCAGGCCCTGCTGGCCGAACTCGATGCCTGCGACGGCGTGCCGGTGGAGCGGCGCGAGCGCCAGATCGCGCTGCGCGGCGGTCGGCGCCACCGGGCACGGCTGCAGCGCTGCAGCGCGGCCGAGGCCGGCGTGGGCATCGAGTCGGTCGGCACCGAGGCGCTGCGCTGCGAGGCGCAGGCCACCTACCTGATCACCGGCGGGCTCGGCGGGCTGGGCCTGGCCACGGCCGATCGGCTCGTCGCCCGCGGGGCACGCCATCTGCTGCTGCTTGGCCGGCGTGCGCCCGATGCGGCGGCCCAGGCGCGGCTGGCCGCGCTGGCGGCTCAGGGGGTCGAGGTGCGCGTGGCCGCCGGCGATGTCGCCGACGGCGCGGCGCTGGCGGCGCTGCTGGCCTCGATCGACCCGCGCTGGCCGCTGCGGGGCGTGGTCCATGCGGTGGGCGTGCTCGATGACCGGCCGGTGCTGCACCAGGACGGGGCGAGTCTGGACCGCGTGCTCGGGCCGAAGGTGCGCGGCGCCTGGAACCTGCACCGGCTGACGCAGGCGGCGGGGATGCGGCTCGACTTCTTCGTGATGTACGCCGCCGCGGCCGGCCTGCTGGGCAACCGGGGCCAGGCCAACCACGCCGCGGCCAACACCGCGCTCGATGCGCTGGCGGCCCACCGGCGCGCGCTCGGGCTGCCGGCGCTGGCGATCGACTGGGGCGCCTGGGCCGACATCGGCGCGGCCGCGCAGCTCATGCGCGAGCGCGGCGCCGAGCTGGTCAGTCGCGGCCTGACGGCCATGGCCCCGGAGCAGGCCCTGGCCGCGCTGGAGGCGCTGATGGCGACAGGCGCGCGGGCACCGGCCCATCTGGGCGTCATGGCGATCGACTGGGCGACCTACCTGCGGAGCTCGGGCGAGGTGGGGCGGCTGCCGTATTTCGCCGCGCTGGCGGCGCTGCAGCCACCGGGCACGCCCGCCGGATCCTCATCGCCCGTCCCTGGCGCCGGGGCGACGACGACCGCAGCGCCTGTGCCGCTGCGGCAGCAACTGGCCGAGGTCCGGGGCGCGGAGCGCGCCGAGATCCTGACGGGCTGGCTGCAGCAGGCGGTGGCCGACACGCTGCGCCTGACCGAGCTGCCCGACAGCCACACCGGCTTCAGCGATCTGGGCATGGACTCGCTGATGACGATCGAGCTGCGCCGCCACCTGTCGCGGGCGCTGGAGCTGCCGCTGCCCTCGACGATCGCCTTCGAGTACCCGAGCGTGGCGCAGCTGCGCGACCACCTGCTGGCCGAGATGCTGGCCGAGCCCGAGGTCGAGCCCGAAAGCGCGGTGGCGATCGATGCGCCGGCCGCGGCGGTCGCGGCGGTCGCGCCCGATGCGTTCGATGACCTTGACCTCGATCAGCTCTCCGAGGCCGAGCTGGGCGCGCTGATCGACGACGAGCTGGCCCGGCTCGACGACTGAGACTGAATCCTTGAAAAGAACGCCGATGAGCGATACCGCACCTGACACCCGAACGCAGCTGGTCAAGGCATTGCAGGCCCTGCAGAAGACCCGCCAGCGCCTGGAGGCGCTGCAGGACCAGCAGCACGAACCGATCGCCATCATCGGCATGGCTTGTCGCGTGCCGGGCGCCGACAGCCCCGAGGCCTTCTGGGAGCGGCTGTGTGCCGGCGCCGACCAGGTCGGCCCGGTGCCGGCCGCGCGCTGGGACCGCGACGCCTGCCACGACCCGCAGCCGGCCACCCCCGGCAAGACCTATGTGCGCGACGGGGCCTTCCTGGACGGCGACATCGCGGCCTTCGACGCGGCCTTCTTCGGCATCTCGCCGCGCGAGGCGGCCCTGATGGACCCGCAGCAGCGCCTGCTGCTGGAGGTGGCCTGGGAGGCGCTGGAGCGCGCCGGCATCGCGCCGGCCTCGCTGCGCCACAGCCGCTCGGGCGTCTTCGTCGGCGTGACGCCCAGCGAGTACCTCGGCCTGATCGACGAAGCACAGCGCGCCGAGGCCCACGCCACCACCGGCAACAGCCCGATCTTCGCCGCCGGCCGGCTGTCCTATGTGCTGGGCCTGCAGGGGCCGAGCCTGGTGATCGACACCGCCTGCTCGGCCTCGCTGATCAGCGTGCACCAGGCCTGCGAGAGCCTGCGCCGGCGCAGCAGCGACCTGGCCCTGGCCGGCGGCAGCCACCTGATGGTCACCGCGCTGGGCCATGTCGTGCAGTCGCAGCTGCAGGCGCTGGCGCCGGACGGCCGCTGCAAGACCTTCGATGCCGCCGCCGACGGCTATGGGCGCGGTGAAGGCTGCGGCCTGGTCGTGCTCAAGCGCCTGTCGGATGCACAGGCGGCGGGCGATCCGATCCTGGCGCTGATCCGCGGCAGCGCGACCAACCATGACGGCCCGAGCAGCGGCCTGACCGTGCCCAGCGCCACCGCGCAGGCCACGCTGATCCGCCAGGCGTTGGCCGATGCGCGGCTGGAGCCGGCGCAGGTCGGCTATGTCGAGGCCCACGGCACCGGCACGCGGCTCGGCGATCCGATCGAGATGCGGGCGCTGGCCAGCGTCTTCGGTGCACGCGATGCGGCGCAGCCGCTGACGGTCGGCTCGGTCAAGGCCGCCATCGGCCACCTGGAGGAGGCCGCGGGCGTCATCGGCCTGATCAAGGTCGTCCTGATGCTGCAGCACGGCCGGCTGCCGCCGCAGCCGAATTTCCGCCAGGCCAGCACGCACATCGACTGGCTCGACGGCCGGCTGCGGGTGGCGGACACGCTGATGCCCTGGCCGGAGGCACCCGGGCCGCGCATCGCCGGCGTCAGCTCCTTCGGTCTCGGTGGCGCCAACGCCCATGTGCTGATCGAACAGGCGCCGGCGGTGGCTGAGGATGAGGCGGGAGCCACGGCCGCGGCCGCGACCGACGCCCAGCGCTGGCAGCTGCTGACGCTGTCGGCGCGCCATCCGCAGGCGCTGCGCGCGCTGGCCCGCCGCCATGCGGACCTGCTGGCGCGCACCCCCGACGCCGCCCTCGGCGCGCTGTGCGCAAGCGCGGCGACCTCGCGCCAGGCCTTCGGCCAGCGGCTGGCCCTGGTGGGCGACAGCGCGGCGGCGCTGGGCGAGCGCCTGCGCGCCTGGGCCGACGACCACGCGACGGCCGACGAGGCCGAGGTCCACCACGGCACGGTGCCGCCGCAGGGCGCCCCGAAGCTGGCCTTCCTGTTCGCCGGCCAGGGAGCGCAGTACCTGCAGATGGGCCGCACGCTGTTCGACGGCCAGCCGGTGTTCCGCGCGGTCATCGAGCGCTGCGAGCCGGTGATGCAGGCCGAGCTGGGGCGCTCGCTGGTCGAGCTGCTCTACCCGGCCGCGCCGCCGGCCCACCGCGACCTGATCGAGTCGCACCCCTGCGGCCAGGCGGCGAACTTCGCGCTGGAGTGCGCGCTGGCGGCGCTGTGGCGCCACTGGGGCGTGGTGCCGGCGATGGTGCTGGGCCACAGCCTGGGCGACTATGCCGCGGCCTGCGTGGCCGGCGTGATGTCGGTCGAGGACGGGCTGCGGCTGGTCATCGCGCGCGGCCGGCTGATGGCACAAGCCCCCGGGCGCATGCTATCGGCCATCGCCGACGAGGCGCAGGCGCGCCGCTTCATCGCCGGCCTGGAGGATGTGGACCTGGCGGCGGTCAACGGCCCGCAGAGCGTGGTGATCTCGGGCGGCGCCGACAGCGTCGCGCGGGTCGCGGCCGCGATGCAGGCCGCGGGCCTGACGGTGCGCGATCTGGCCATTCCGGTGGCGGCGCACTCGCCGCTGCTCGATGCGGTGCTCGGCGATTTCGCGGCGGTGCTGGCGACCGTGCGCCTGTCGCCGCCGCAGATTGCGGTCGTCTCCGGGCTGAGCGGCCGGCGCGTCGAGGCCGAGCTGCTCGATCCGGCCTACTGGTGCCGCCACCTGCGCGAGACGGTGCGCTTCGCCGACGGCGTGGCCACGCTGCATGCGCAGGGCTGCCGGCTGTTCCTGGAGATCGGCCCGCAGGCGACGCTGGCGGGCATGGCCGGCGCGGTCATCGAGGCGCTGGCCGGTGGCGCCGAGCCGGGCCCGACGGCGCTGCTGGTGCCCAGCCTGCGCCAAGGCGAGGACGACCAGCGCCGCATGCGCGACAGCCTTGCCGCGCTGCTGGTGCGCGGGGTGACGCCGGACTGGCGTGCCGCCGGGCTGTGCGCGCCCGGGCGGGCGCTGGCGCCCTCATCGCTGCCGACCTATCCTTTTCAGCGCAGCCGTCACTGGGCCGCGGCGTCGGAACCGGACCGCGGGCCAGCGCCCCGGCCGGCGCCCTCGCCGCAGACCGCGTCCGCATCCCCGGCCGAGGCGCTGCTGCACCGCACGGTCTGGCGCGATCAGGGCCGCTGGGGCGAGGCGGCCGCGGCGCTGCGCCCGCTGACGCCGCTTGCGCCGCTGCTGCAGGCCGAAGTCGCCTGGCAGATGGAGGGCGAGGCCCTGCGCCCGGCGCTGGAGGCGATCGACCGGCTGGAGCAGGCCTGCAGCACCCCGGTGCTGGCCCTGTTCGCGCAAGGCGGCTGGCCGCTGCGTGAAGGCCAGGTCTGGGACGAGGCGCAAGCCGCACAGGCGCTCGGCGTGGTGCCGGCCCACCGCCGGCTCTTCGCGCGGCTGCTGGCGATGCTGGCCGAGGACGGCTGGCTGCAGCGCGAGGGGCCGCGCTGGCGGGTGATGCGCGACGCACCGGCGATCGATCTGGCGGCCTGGGCGGCCGGGCTGCCCGGGCAGGTCGGTGCGGCAGCGGCGATCGAGTGCACGCTGCTGACCCGCTTCGCGCCGGCGCTGCCGGCGCTGCTGCGCGGCCAGGCCCAGGCGCTGGACCTGCTGTTCCAGGACAACACCGCCGAGCGGCTCTACCGCGAGACGGCGGCCTCGCGGCTGATGAACACGCTGGTCGAGACGGCGATCGGGCGCGCGATCGAGGCGCTGCCGACCGACCGGGGCCTGCGCGTGCTGGAGATCGGCGCGGGCACCGGCGGCACGACCGCCGCGCTGCTGCCCCGGCTCGCCGAGCGGCTGCCGGGCCGGCTGCGCTACACCTTCACCGACCAGGGGCGGGCCTTCGTCAAGCAGGCCGGCGAGCGCTTTGCCCACCACCTGGCCTCGGGCGGCCTGGTGCTGTCTGCGCTCGACATCGAGCGCCCGCCGGCGGCCCAGGGCTTCCTGCCCGGGCAGCAGGACATCGTGATCGCCGCCAATGTGCTGCACGCCACCGAGGATCTGCGCACCAGCCTGCGCCATGCCCGCAGCCTGCTCGCCCCGGGCGGGCTGCTCGTGCTGGTGGAGGCCAGCGGCGCGCGGCGCTGGATCGACCTGAGCTTCGGCCTGACCGAAGGCTGGTGGCGCGCCGCCGACGAGCGCCAGGGCCATCCGCTGCTGCCGGTCGCGGCCTGGGAGGCGCTGCTGGCCGAGGCCGGCTTCGAGTCGGTCGTCGCCAGCCCGTCGGCCGCGCTGGCCGACAGCGCGCTCGGGCAGGTGCTGCTGCTGGCGCGCGCGCCGCGCGGGCCGAGCTTGACGCCTGAGCCCCCTGTGCAGCCGGGCGGCTGGCTGGTGCTGGGAGATGCCGATGGCCTGGGCGCGCGGCTGGTCGCGGGCCTGCAGGGGCACGGCCGGCAGATGGTGCTCGCGCCACGGACGGACGCGGACCTCGGTCGGCGGCTGGCCGAGATGCCCGACCTGCAGGGCGTGATCTGCCTGCCCGACCTGGCGGGCGAGACGGCCGGGCCCTGCGAGGTCGCCACGGCCGTGCTGCCGGTGGTGCAGGCGCTGGCCACCCGGCCGGGCCCGGCACCGCGGCTGTGGCTGGTGAGCCGCGACGCGCAGCCGGTGCAGGACGGTGACCGGCTGCAGGGCGCCGACCAGGCCGCCTGGTGGGGACTGGCGGCGGCGATCGGCGTCGAGCACCCCGAGCTGGCCTGCACCTGCATCGACCTGGATGGCGCGGCGCCGGCGGCCGCACAGGCCGAGGCGCTGCTGGCGGCGCTGGCGGCTCCCGACACGCTGCCGGCAGAAAGGCGCCTGGCGCTGCGGGGCGGTCATCGCCATGTCGCCCGGCTGGTGCGCCACGAGGAGCAGGAGCCCGCATCGCCCCGTCTGCCGCTGCGCCCCGAGGCGACCTACCTGATCACCGGCGGCCTGGGCGGCCTGGGCCGGGCGGTGGCGCACTGGATGATCGGGCAAGGCGCGCGTCACCTGCTGCTGCTGGCGCGGCGTGAACCCTCGGCCGAGCAGGCCCGCGATCTGGCGGCGCTGCAGGACCGGGTCGCGGCCGAAGGCGGGCAGGTGCAGCTGCGGGTCGCCGATGTCGCCGATCGTGCGGCGCTGGCGGCGGTGCTCGACGGCATCGCGGCGGCGCATCCGCTGGCCGGCGTGCTGCACGCCGCAGCCGCCAGCGACACCACCGGCCTGCTGCTGCAGACCGATGCGGAGCGCTTCGCGGCCGTGCTCGCGCCCAAGGTGCTGGGCGCCCGCCACCTGGACGCCCTCACCCGGGACCGCCCCCTGGACTTCTTCGTCGCCTTCTCCTCGATCACCGCGCTGACCGGCGACCTGGGCCTGGGCGCCTACGCGGCGGCCAACAGCGCGCTCGACGCCCTGTGCCAGCAGCGGCGTGCGGCCGGGCGGCCGGCCGTGGCGATCGCCTGGGGCATCTGGTCCGAGGTCGGGGCGGCCGCGCGCATGGACGCCGACCGTGCCCGGCACCTGTCGACGCAGGGCCATGGCCGCATCGAGCCGACGCAGGGCCTCGCGGTGCTGGGCCGGCTGCTCGGATCGGCCCAGGCGCAGGTGGCGGTGATGCCACTGGACCGGGAACGCATGCGCGGCCATGCCGCGGTCGTGCCGGCGCTGTTCGCCGAGCTGCTGGCCGACACGGTCGGGATGCCGCAGGCACGCCCGCAGAGCGGCACGGTGCCCGTGACCGCGGGCGAGACGACCGCGCCCGCCGCGGCCGAGGTGCCCGTCGCGACGCCGCGCCAGCAGTTCGAGCGCTGCGCACCGGCCGACCGGCCGGCGTGGCTGCATGGGCATGTCACCGCGCAGGTCGCCCGCGTGCTGCGGCTGCCCCGCGGCGAGAGCGTTCCGGCCGACGAGAGCCTGCTGGCCCTGGGCATGGACTCGCTGATGGCCGTCGAGCTGCGCAACGGCCTGCGCCGCCACTGGGGCGTCGACATCCCGTTCGCGCGCTTCCTCCAGGGGCTGAGCGTCGGCGACATCGTCGCCGAGCTGATGGCAACGCTCGGTGTCTCCGCGACCCCGGAGCGTGGGCACGGCAACGAGGCAGCCGCCGAAGCCGATGCCGACTGGACGACCGGATCGATCTGAACCCGCTGAAGAGTGGACATGAAGCATGAAGACTGACACCCACTTCAACGTCGTCGAGCTGCTCGCCGACCTGGCTGCACGCGACATCACGCTCTGGCGCGAGGGTGAGCAGCTGCGCTTTCGCGCCCCGCGCGCAGGGCTGCCCCCGGAGGCGCTGGCATCGCTGCGCCTGCACAAGCCGGCCATCCTGGCCTGGCTGGCCGAGCGCGAGGCCTTCGGAGCCGGACAGGCCGACAGCCCGCTGTCGCAAGGGCAGCTCGGCCTGTGGCTGGACTGGCAGATCGACCCCACCAGCAGCCGCTACCACCTGGTCAGCATCGACCGCCTGCCGGCGGGCACCTGCTTCGACACGCTGCGCCAGGCCACGCGCGCGCTGCTGCAGCGGCACCCGATCCTGCGCACCGTCTATCCGCTCTCCGAGAGATGCGACAGACCCGACAGACCCGACAGTCCCGAGGCCACCGACGCGGTGCAGCCGGTGCAGCGCCTGCTCGTCGAGGCCGAACCGGATTTCACGGTCGTCGACGGCCGGGGCTGGGATGCGGCGCAGGTCGAGGCTTGGCGCCGGGCGTTTGCCGACAAGCCCTTCGACCTCGCCCGCGGCCCGGTCATGCGCATGGCGGTGCTGGAAGTGAGCACGCCATCCGGCGCGGTCGAGGCCCAGCTGCACGGGTCGATCCACCACATCGCCACCGACTACACCAGCCAGGAGATCCTGCGCCACGACCTCGCTGCGCTCTACCACGAGCGGGTCGCGGGCCAAGGGTCGGTCGCGGCGGCGGTGACCGATCCCGGACACCTGAGCCCGCACGACTTCGTGCGCTGGGAGCGCGACACGCTTGCGGCGCAGGGCGACGCGCTGGCGGCCTACTGGCGCGACGCGCTGAGCGGCGAGCCTGCGCTGCTGGACCTGCCGACCGTCGGCCACGCCGATGGCGAGGCCCGCCGGCACTGCGTGACGCTCGACGCCGGTCTGGCGGACGGACTGCGCGCGCTGGCCCGCGCCAGGCGCAGCACGCTGTACGCCGTGCTGCTGGCCGCCTGGCAGGTGCTGCTCGGCCGGCACGGCGGGCAATCACAGTTCCTGATCGCGTCCCCGGCCACCACCCGCGCGCTGCCGGGCTGGACCGACACGGTGGGCTACTTCGCCAACCCGGTGCTGCTGCGCGCGGACCTGGGCGGCGCGCCGACCTTTGCCACGCTGCTGCAGCGCACGCAGGCGGCGCAGCAACAAGCCCTCGCGCACCAGGCCTGGCCGCACGCCGAGATGATGCGCCTGCTGCAGACCCACGCCACGCCGCAGCGGCTGCACACCGGCATCGCGGGCTTCGTCTGCGTCGCGCTGCGCCAGGCGGACGCGGTAACCACCGACACGCTGCTGCAGCCCCTGGCGAGCGAGCAGCGCGGCATGCCGCAGGCGCTGACGCTGACCGTCCTGGACCGCGGCGGCGTCCTGACGGCCATGTTCACCTACAACGCTGGACGCTTCGAGGACACGCAGATCGCCGCGATGGCCGGGCACCTGCAGGTGCTGCTGCAGGGCATCGTCGCCAACCCCGAGGCGGACATTCACGCGCTGCCCTTGCTGACCGATGCCGAGCAGCGGCAACTGCTCGCCTGGAACGCGACCGAGCGCAACGACCCGCAGGGCTGGACGCTCGTGGATCTGTTCGAGGCCCACGCCACGGCCACGCCGGCGGCGCCCGCCGTCGTCTGCGGGGACACCTCGCTCAGCTACGCCGACCTCGACGCCCGCGCCAACCGCATCGCCCAGGCGCTGATCGCACGCGGGGTCGGCCCGGACACGCTGGTCGGCCTGTGCGTGTCGCGCTCGCCGGACATGGTGGCCGGCGTGCTCGGCATCCTGAAGGCCGGCGGCGCCTACGTGCCGCTCGACCCGGACTATCCGCCGGAGCGCCTGCGCTTCCTGCTCGAAGACTGCGGCGCCGGCCTGGTGCTGACCCAGCAGGCGCTGGCCGAGCAGGTCGCGGCCCTGGCGCCCGCAGGCTGTGTGCTGCTCGGTCTGGACGAACCGGATGCCTGGGGCGCATTTCCGGCCGATCGGCCAGCGCGTCGCACCGGACCCGACGACCTGGCCTATGTGATCTACACCTCCGGCTCGACCGGGCAGCCGAAGGGGGCCTGCCTGCCGCACCGCGCGCTGACGAACCTGGTCACAGCCTTCCACCGCGTGGCCCCGCTGGCGCCCGGCTTCCGGAGCCTGACGCTCGCCCCGTTCGGCTTCGACGTGGCGGTGTGGGAGCTTCACGGCACGCTGGGCTTTGGCGGCGCCCTGCACATCGTGCCCCGCGACCTGCTGCTCGCGCCGGAGCAGCTGGCCCGCACCATCCGAACCTGCGGCATCGACAGCGCTTACGTTCCGCCCGCGCTGCTGGAGCCCCTGCTCGACGCACTGGGCCGGGATCTTCCGCTGCGCCGCCTGCTGGTGGGCGTCGAGTCGATCCGGCAAGGGCTGCTGCAGGCCTGGCAGGACGCCGCTGGAGTGCAGGGCCTGGTGATCGTCAACGGCTACGGCCCGACCGAGACCACCATCTGCTCGACCTTCCACCGCTTCACCGCGGCGATGGATGCGCAGGCGCCGACACCGATCGGCCGGCCGATCGACAACACCCGCATCCACCTGCTGGATGCGCACCTGCAGCACGTGCCGCCGGGCGTGCCGGGCGAGCTGTGCATCGCCGGGACGGGGCTGGCGCGCGGTTACCTGAACCGCCCCGACCTCACGGCCGAACGATTCATCGAGGTGGAGCTGGGCGGCCGGCGCGAGCGGCTCTACCGCACCGGCGATCTGGCCCGCTGGCGGCCGGATGGCGAACTGGACTACCTCGGCCGCATCGACCACCAGATCAAGCTGCGCGGCTTCCGCATCGAGCCTGGCGAGATCGAGGCGGCGCTGGTCGCCCACCCGGCCGTCGTCGCCGCCGCGGCCGTCGTCCACGGGCAAGGGGCCGACGCCGTGCTGGTCGGCCATGTCGGGCTGAAGGACATCGCCGACACCGCCGGGGCCGCCGCACTCGGCACGGCGCTGCGCCGCTGGCTGCAGCAGCGCCTGCCCGCGCACCTGGTGCCGACACACCTCATGGTGCATGCGCGGCTGCCGCTGACCCCGAACGGCAAGATCGACCGCCGCGCACTGCCCGCACCGGAGATCGACACGGCGAACGACCCATCGGGCAACGGGCTGGTCGCCCCGCGCACGCCCGTCGAGGCCACGTTGGCGGCCGTCTTCGCCGAGGTGCTCGGGCGGCCGGCGGTCGGTGTGCATGACGACTTCTTCGAGCTGGGCGGGCATTCGCTGCTGGCCCTGAAGCTGGTACGCCTGGCGCAGCAACGGCTGGACCGGGCCGTGACGGCCACGCAGCTCTACCGGCTGCGCAGCGTCGCCGCATTGGCCGCCGCGCTGGACGAGACCGGGGTGGAGGACACACCCGATCCGATGGCGATGGCCTTTGCGGCGCCCCTGCCGGTCGTGACCGAGGAGGCGGTCCGCTGTCCGCTGTCGCACGGTCAGCGCGCCCTGTGGTTCCTGCAGCAGAGCGCGCCGCTCAGCCACGCCTGGAACTCCGGGCGGGTGCTGCGGCTGCAGGGCCCGCTGCAGCGTGAGGCGCTGCAGCAGACGCTGACCGATCTGGTGGCGCGTCATGCCGCGCTGCGACGGGTCGTGCGCGTCGAAGACGGCGGGCCGATGCAGCAGGTGCTGCCGCCCACGCGAGTCGTGCTGGCCGAGGTCGATGCGGTCGGGCTGGACGCGGATGCGCTGGCGGCGCAAGTCCGCGCGCAGTTCACGCAGCCGTTCGACCTGACGCAGGCCGTGTTCCGCCCCGTGCTGATCCGCCACGCCGACGACGATCACCTGCTGGTGCTGTCGATCCACCACCTGGCCACCGATGCCGGCTCGGGCGAGATCCTGACCCGCGAGCTGGCGCAGGGCTATGCAGCGCGCTGCGCGGGCACGGTGGCCGCGCTGCCGCCGCTGCGCCACGGCTGGGCCGACTTCGTGCGCTGGGAACAAGGGCTGCTGGAGACGGCCGGACCGCGCCTGCGCGCCTGGTGGCACCAGCAGTTGGCGGGCGAGCTGCCGGTGCTGCAACTGCCGCTGGACGTGCCCCGCCCACCGACCCGCACCTTCAACGGCCGCGCCCATGTCTGGCATCTGGACGCGGACCTGACGCAGCGCGTCAAGGCGCTGGCGCGGCGCCAGCGGGTCAGCCTGTTCACGCTGCTGCTGGCGGTGTACCTGGTGCAGTTGCACCGCACCACCGGCCAGTCCGACCTGCTGGTCGGCACGGCACCCGAGGCCGGCCGCACCCGCGACGAGTTCGCGCCGGTGGTCGGCTACTTCGTCAACCTGATCGCGCTGCGTTCGCGCCACGACCCGGACGCCTCGCCGGACTTCGCCGACTTCCTCGATCAGGTCGCGCAGACGGTGGCCGGTGCGCTGGCGCACCAGCACTACCCGTTCTCCGCGCTGGTGCAGGAGCTGCTGCCACAGCGCGATCCGAGCGTGCCGCCGCTGGTGCAGACGCTGTTCCTGCTGGGTCAGCAGGACGAGGCCGAGCCCCTGACCGCCGCCGGCCTGCAGATGACGCCGTGGGCGCTGGCCGAGACCGGCGGGCAGGGTGCGGGCCAGTTTGACCTAGCGCTGCTGGCCGATGAGCACGGGGGACGCCTGCGCCTGGTGTTCGACCACAACGCTGACCTGTTCCACGCCGACACCATCGCCCGCATGGCGGGGCACTACACGACGCTGCTGGAGGCGGTCGTGGCCACGGTCGACGCCCGTGGCGCGCCGGACACGGCGATCAGCCGCCTGCCGATGCTCACCGCGGCCGAGCAGCAGCAGTTGCAGGCCTGGAACGCCACCGACACGCCGTACTCGGCCACCTCCTGTGTCCACCAACTGTTCGAAGCCCAGGCCAGGAGGCGTCCGCAGGCGGTCGCGCTGGTGTGCGGCGGGGAGCCGGTCAGCTACCAGGCACTGGATGCACGCGCCGACCGGCTGGCGCGGCACCTGCGCCGGGCGGGTGTCGGTCGGGGGGCGCTGGTGGCCCTCTGGGTGGACAGCGGCCCGGCCCTGGTGACCGGCATGCTGGGCACGCTGAAGGCCGGTGGCGCCTTCCTGCCGCTGGACCCGCACTATCCGCATGAACGCCTGGTCGGCATCCTGGAGGACGCTGGCGTCCAGGTGCTGCTGACCCAGACCACAACATGGCCCGCCGCCATGGCCGCGCTGAAGGGCCTCAAGGCGACCGTGCAGACGCTGGACCTGGACACGCTGTGCGAGCGGCCCGCCGAGGGTGAGGTCGAGGCGGACGCGGTGGCCGAGGTGCCCGCAGTGGCGCCGGACGATCTCGCCTACGTGATCTACACCTCCGGTTCGACCGGCCAGCCCAAGGGTGTGCTGCTGCCGCACCGCGGGCTGGTGAACCTGGCCGAGGACTTCATCACGCTGGGCCAGCTCACCCCCGAAAGCCGCTTCGCCCAGTTCGCGGCGTGGGGCTTCGACGGCGCAGTGTTCGAGATCCTGGTGACGCTGGCGGCCGGCGCCACGCTGGTGCTGGCAACGCCGCAGACGCGCGCCGATCCGCTCGCCAAGGTCGCATTGCTGCAGCAGGAACGGGTGACGGTGGCGACCCTGCCACCGTCGTTGCTGGCCACGCTTGACCCGGAAGCCTTCCCGCATCTGGCCACCGTCGTGGCGGTCGGCGAAGCCTGTCCGTGGACGCTGGCCCTGCGCTGGAGCCGAGGGCGGCGGTTCCTGAACGGCTACGGCCCGACCGAAGCCACCGTCGGCACCAGCTTCTTCGAGGTGACGCAGCCGGTGGACGGCCCCCAGACCGTGCCCATCGGCCGCCCCGTCGCCAACACCCGCCTGCACCTGCTGGACACGGCGGGCCAGGTCGTGCCGGTGGGCGTGCCGGGTGAGCTGTGCATCGCCGGGGTCGGTCTGGCCCGGGGCTACCTGAACCGGCCTGATCTGACCGCCGACAAGTTCGTCGAGCGGACGGTGATGGGGCGGCGCGAGCGGCTGTACCGCACGGGCGACCTGGCGCGCCGGCTCGGCGACGGCCCCCTGGAGTTCCTCGGCCGCATCGACCACCAGGTCAAGCTGCGGGGCTTCCGCGTCGAGCTGGGCGAGATCGAGGCGGTCCTGCGCACCCATCCGGCGCTGGCCGATGCCGCCGTCATCGTCCGCGAGGACCGCCCGGGCGAGCCGCGGCTGGTGGCGTACACCGTCACCGCCTCCGGGGTCGAAGCTCCGGACAGCGGCGTGCTGCGCGCCTTCGCCAGCACGCGCCTGCCGGCCTTCATGCTGCCTGCAGCCTGGGTTCGCCTGGACGCGCTGCCGCGCAATCCCAGCGGCAAGGTCGATCGCCGGGCGCTGCCGGCCCCCACGGCCGCGCCGCGCACGGACTCGCCGATGGCGCCGCAGAACGCGCTGGAGCGCCGGCTCACCGCGCTGTGGCAGGAGCTGCTGCAGATCGAGCAGGTCGGCCGCGACGACAGCTTCTTCGAGCTGGGTGGCCATTCGCTGCTGCTGGTGAAGCTGAAGAACCGGCTCGACGACTGGGGCGTGCCGGCCCTCGGCCTGGTGGACCTGTTCCGCCACCCGACCGTGGCCACGCTGGCGCGCCACCTGGCGACGGCCGGCTCGTGGGACGGCCACGGCGGCGAGTCCACAGCCAGCCCCGCCCCGCCCCCCGACGACAGCCGCCGTGCCGAGGCCCGGCGCACGGCCCGCGGTGCCGGCCTGCGCCAGCGCCAGATCCGCAAGGACGCGCGCACCGAGGAGACCTCCCTTGACTGATCTGAATGACCGTGAACACGACGACATGAACGACGCAGCGATTGCCATCATCGGCCTGGCGGGCCGCTTCCCGGGCGCGTCGTCGCTGCAGGAGTTCTGGCGCCACCTGTGCGCGGGCGACGCGCTGATCACGCGCTTTTCCGACGCGGAACTGCGCGCGGCCGGGGTCGAGCCGGCGCTGCTGGACGATCCGCACTATGTCCGGGCGGGCGCCGTGCTGCCCGAGCACGACCGCTTCGACGCGGCCTTCTTCGGCTTCTCGCCGCGCGAGGCCGAACTGCTCGATCCGCAGCAGCGCCTGCTGCTGGAAACCGCCTGGGAGGCGCTGGACGTGGCCGGCTACAGCGACCGCACGCTGGCGGGCCGCGGCAGCATCGGCGTGTTCGCGGGCAGTGGCCTGAACCACTACCTGCTCGAACACCTGCACCCGAACGCGGCGCTGAAAAACACCGTCGGCGCGTACCAGATGTTCCTGGTCAACAGCCCGGACTCGGTGGCCATGCGGCTGTCGTACAAGCTGAACCTGAGCGGCCCGAGCGTGACGGTGCAGACCGCCTGCTCGACCTCGCTGGTGGCGGTGCACCAGGCCTGCCAGAGCCTGCTGGCGGGCGAGTGCGACCTGGCGCTGGCGGGTGGCGTGTCGCTGCTGCTGCCGCAGGACCAGGGTTATCTGCACCAGGAGGGCATGATCCTGTCGCCGGACGGCCACTGCCGCGCCTTCTCGGAAGATGCGGCCGGCACGCTGGGCGGCAGTGGCGTCGGCATGGTGCTGCTCAAGCCGCTGGCCGAGGCGCTGGCCGACGGCGACATGGTCCACGCGGTGATCCGCGGCTCGGCGATCAACAACGACGGCGCGGCCAAGATCAGCTTCACCGCGCCGAGCGTCGAGGGTCAGGCGCGGGTGATCCGCGAGGCGCAGGCCGTCGCCGAGGTCGAGCCCGACTCGATCGGCTATGTCGAGGCCCACGGCACCGGCACGCCGCTGGGCGACCCGATCGAGGTCGCCGCGCTGACGGAGGCCTTCCGCAGCGAGCGGCGCGGCGTCTGCGCGCTCGGCTCGGTCAAGAGCAACATCGGCCACGCTGATGCCGCTGCGGGGGTGGCCGGCCTGATCAAGGCCACGCTGGCGTTGCAGCACGGGCTGATCCCGCCATCGCTGCACGCCGAACGGCCGAATCCGGCGCTGAAGCTGGAACAGAGCCCCTTCTTCATCGCCAGCCAGCCGACGCCGTGGCCGCGCGGTGCGGCGCCGCGGCGGGCGGGGGTCAGCGCTTTCGGCGTTGGCGGCACGAACGCGCATGTCGTGCTGCAGGAAGCACCGACACCGCAGCCGTCCGGCCCGGGGCAGCAGCAGCAATTGCTGCTGCTGTCCGCACGCAGCGAGGACGGACTGGTCGCTCACGCACGGGCGCTGGCGGCGCGGCTGGCCGAAGCCCCGGACCTTGCGCTCGCTGACGTGGCCTACAGCCTCGCCCATGGCCGACAGCACCATCCCGTGCGCGGCGCGCTGCTGTGCCGCAACACGGCTGAAGCCGCCGCCGCCCTGGCGGCCGCCGCCGACAACGGCAGCGTGTGCCAGGCGCAGGCGCCGCAGGCCCCGCGGCCCGTGGTCTTCCTGTTTCCCGGCCAGGGCACCCAGACCGTCGACATGGGGCGGGCGCTGTACGACACCGAGCCCGTCTTCCGCGCGCAGGTGGACCGCTGCGCCAAGCTGCTGCAGCCGCTGACCGGCTACGACCTGCGTGAACTTCTGTATCCCGACTCAGGCGACGACCGCCAGACCGCCGAGGACCGCCTCCACCAGCCCTCGGTGACGCAGCCGGCCCTGTTCGTCACGTCCTATGCGCTGGCGCAGCTCTGGCTGTCCTGGGGCGTGAAACCGCAGGCGATGATCGGCCACAGCTTCGGCGAGTACGTGGCGGCCACCGTCGCCGGCGTGCTCTCGCTGCCGGAGGCGCTGGGGCTGGTGGCGCTGCGCGGCCGGTTGATGGAGGCGCAGCCCGAAGGCGCGATGCTGGCGGTGTCGCTCGCGGCCGAACAACTGGTCCTGCCGCCGGAAATCGCGCTCGCGGCGGTCAACGGCCCGGCGATGAGCGTGGTCTCCGGCACACCGCAGGACATCGCCGCGTTCCAGCTGCACCTCACCGCGCAAGGGGTGAGCCACCGGCGCCTGCACGTGAACCGCGCCTTCCACTCGGCCATGATGGAGCCGGTCCTGGCGCCGCTGGTGGCGCACCTGCGCACCCTCACGCTGCGCCCGCCGCGGATTCCGTACCTCTCCAACCTGACCGGCACCTGGATCACCGACGCGCAGGCCACCGACCCCGACTACTGGGCCCGGCACACCCGGGAGCCGGTGCAGTTCGCCCGCGGCGTGGCGGAGCTGGCGAAGGAGCCGGCGCTGATCCTGCTGGAAGTGGGGCCAGGCCGGGCGCTGGGTTCGCTGGCCCGCCAGCAGCCGGGCATCACCGAACAGGTCATCCTGCGCTCCACCCCGCAGCCTCAGGAAGCGCGGTCCGAGCGCGAGTGCCTGCTCGATGCGCTGGGGCAGTTGTGGGCGGCGGGGGGGCAGGTCGACTGGGCCGGCTTCTTCGACCTCGACCGGACGCGGCGCCAGCGGGTCACGCTGCCGAGCAGCCCGTTCGAACGCCAGCGCTACTGGATTGACCGGCCCGCCGCCGCGGCGGACCGACCCCGCGCCGCGGCCCGGCGCCCATTGGCCGACTGGTTCCATGTGCCGGGCTGGGAGCGCATGCCCCTGCCGCAGCAGGCCGAATCAAGCTTGAGCGCGCTGGCGGACCGGTCCTGTGTGCTGGTCTTCGCGGATACGCTGGGACTGGGGGATCGGCTGGCACTCCGCCTCGCCGCCGCGGGCCACACGGTGATCACCGTCCGGCCCGGCAGCGCATTTTCCCGATCGGGCGATGCCGACTACGCCGTGGACCCGAGCCGGCCGCAGGACTTCACGGCGCTGGTGGACGACCTGCTGGCGCGCCAGCTTGTGCCCCAGCAGGTGCTTCACCTCTGGCAGGTGACACCGCTGTCGTCGCTGCCAGCCCCTGACGGGCAGGCGCTGGCACAGGGCTTCTACAGCCTGATGTTCCTGGCCCGGGCGCTGTCGGTCCTCAGCACGCCGGTGCAGTTGA
Organism: Sphaerotilus natans; assembly: GCF_900156335.1. Lineage (GTDB taxonomy): Bacteria > Pseudomonadota > Gammaproteobacteria > Burkholderiales > Burkholderiaceae_C > Sphaerotilus > Sphaerotilus natans. Next base: position 68,873 of record NZ_FTMZ01000008.1, on the reverse strand, counting down.
CGGTGATCGCCAACCACCTCCAGGCGGTCACCGGCGACGAGACGCTCGACCCGGAGAAGGCCGCGCTGCTGGGACTGGTCCGGGTCATCCCGCAGGAATACCCCCACATCGCCTGCCGCTGCCTCGACCTGGACGGCGAGGTCGGTCCCGCCACGGCTGCGGCCGATCAGGTGCTGGCCGAACTCGCGCTGCGCCAGGACACGGTCGTCGCCTACCGCGGCCGTTACCGCTGGACCCCGACCTTCCCGTCCGTCCGCCTGCCCAGCCCTGCCGCATCCGATGCACACGACGCCCCCGGCCCCTTCCGGGAAGGCGGGGTCTACCTGATCACCGGCGGGCTGGGCGAGATCGGGCTGCTGCTGGCCGAACACCTGGCCACCTGGCGCACCCGGCTGGTCCTGATCGGACGCTCGCCGATCCCTGCACGGCAGGACTGGGCGGCCTGGCTGGCCACGCACGCCGAGGACGACGCCGTCAGCCGCCGACTGCGCCGGCTGCTGGCCATCGAGCAGGCGGGCGCGCACGTGCTGGCCCTGAGCGCCGACGTGGCCGACGCGGCCCAGCTCGGTGCGGCCCTGCGCACCGCCCAGGCCACCTTCGGGCCGCTGAACGGCGTGTTCCACGCCGCCGGCATCACCCGCGGACAGGCAACGGATGGCTTCATCCAGACCGCGCAAGTGGCCGATTGCACCCCCCACTTCCGCGCCAAGCTGGGCGGGGCCCAGGTGCTCGACCGCCTGCTGGACGGTCAGCCGCTCGACTTCTGCATCGCCTTCTCGTCGCTGGCCGCTGTGCTCGGCGGCCTGGGCTTTGGCGCCTACAGTGCGGCCAACGCAGCGCTGGATTGTTTCGTCACCGCGCGGCGCCAGAACGGGGGCCTGCCCTGGATCAGCCTGAACTGGGAGGGCTGGCATCTGGGCAACACCCCACGGCCCGAAACAGCAGGCCCCGGCAGCATCGTCGCGGGCTTCGCCCTCCAGCCTGAGGAGGGCATGGCGGCGCTGCATGCCGTGCTCGGCAGCCGGGAACATGCGCAGATCCTCCTGTCCACCGGCGACCTGCAGGCCCGCCTGGACCGGCGGCAGCACCCGCCAGCGGACCCGGCGCCGCCGACACCTGCAGCCCCGGGCAGCGTCCTGACGCCAGCGAAGCGCCGCGTGGGTCTGCCGCCCCATGTCGCCGCCCGCGACAGCGTCGAGCAGGGCCTGATCGGGATCTGGCAGGAACTGCTGGGCGTCACCGACATCGGGGTGAACGACGACTTCTGGGCGCTGGGGGGGCATTCCCTGCTGGCCACCCAGGTCATCGCCCACGTCCGCAAGGTGTTCCAGGTGGCGCTGTCGATGAAGACCGTCTTCGAGGAACCCACCGTGGCCGGACTCGCGGCCACCATCGCTCGCCTGCAGCGGGTCTCGGGTAGCGCCGTGGACCGCCAGGATCCCGGCATGGGGCTGGTGCCGCGCGCGGCCGGCCTGCCTTCGGACACGCCCGTGCCGCTGTCCTTCGCCCAGCAGCGGCTGTGGTTCTTGAGCCAGTTCGAGGCCCATCCAAGCCTGTACAACCTGCCGGCGGCCATTCACCTGCACGGCCCGCTGCAGGTCTCGGCGCTGGAGCAGGCGTTCCAGACCGTCGAAGCGCGCCACGCCTCGCTGCGCACCAGCTTTCCCGAGCAGGCGGGCCAGCCGTGTCAGCGCGTGCATCCGCCGTCCTTCCGGCTCGCCGTCACCGACCTGTCCGCCTGGCCCGAGGAACAACAGCAGGCCGAGGTCACGCGGCAGATCCGCCAACAGAGCGACCAGGCCTTCGACCTCGCCAACGGCCCGCTGTGGAACGCCACGCTGCTGCGCCTGGGGCCGGCGCACCACCTGCTGACCCTCACGCTGCACCACGCGATCGCCGACGGCTGGTCCATGGGCATCCTGATGCACGAGCTGTCCACGCTGTACGGCACGCTGGTGTTGGGCCAGCCGGCTTCGGCGGCCCGCTTGCCGGCACTGCCGGTGCAGTACGCCGACTACGCGCTCTGGCAGAGGGAGTGGCTGCGCGGCCCGGTGCTGGAGGAGCAGCTGAGCTACTGGCGACAGCGGCTCGACGGCACACCGCCGCTGCTGACCCTGCCGACGGACCACCCCCGCCCGGCGGTGCAGCGTGGCGTCGGCGACAAGTTCGTCTTCCTGCTGCCGACGGCCCTGACCGAATCGCTCAAGCAGCTGGGACGGGCCGAGAACGCCACGCTGTTCATGGTCGTGCAGGCCGTGTTCTCGGTGCTGCTGGCGCGCTACGCGGGTCAGGACGACGTCGTGATCGGCACGCCCAACGCCAACCGCCAGTTCGCCGAGACCGAGCCGCTGATCGGGCTCTTCCTCAACGCGCTCGTGCTGCGCACCGATGTCTCGGGCAATCCCAGCTTCCGCGAGTTGCTGGCCCGGGTGCGTCAGGGCGATCTCGACGCCTTCCAGCGCCACGCCCTGCCCTTCGAGACGCTGGTGGAGGCGCTGCGCCCCGAGCGGTCGCTGGCGTACACCCCCATCTTCCAGGTGATGTTCAACCTGCTGACCAACCGCTCCCATGCGCTGACGCTGGAGGGGCTGCGCACTGAACACGCCGCGATTCACGACGGGATGGCCAAGCACGACCTGACCTTGATGATGCACGAGATCGACACGGGCCTGCACACCGTGCTCGAGTACGACACGGACCTGTTCGAGCGCAGCACCATCGAGCGCATGGCCGGCCACCTGCGCACGCTGCTGGAAGCGGTCGTGGCCGATCCGGGCCGGGCGGTGCGCGAGCTGCCGATGCTGACAGCGCCCGAGCGCGAGCAGGTGCTACAGCACTGGAACGACAACGCCACGCCCGACGCCGGCGACAGCGACTACATGACCCTGTTCGAGGCGCAGGCTGCGGCCACGCCCGAGCGGATCGCGGTGCGCTGGCAGCCCGTGCCCGGGGCCGCCCTCCTGTCGTTGAGCTACGCCGAGCTGGAGCGCCAGGCCAACCAGCTGGCGCAGGCGATGCGCGCGCGCGGTCTGGGCGGCGAGGTCGGCGCCGAGGACATCGTCGGCGTGTGCATGGAGCGCTCGGCGCACACGCTGGTGGCGATGCTGGCCCTGTTCAAGATCGGCGCGGCCTACATGCCGCTCGATCCGGCGCTGCCCGACGAGCGCCTGGCGCTGCTGGTGCGACAGGCCCGCGTGCCGCTGGTGCTGACGCTGGCCGGCCATGCGGACCGACTGGCCGCGCTCGTGCCCGACACGCCGCTGCTGTGCCCGGACCGCGAGGCCGCGGCGCTGGCGGCGCTGCCCGCACAGGCCCCGGACGGCGTGCGACGCGATCCGGCCCGTCTGGCCTATGTGCTGTTCACCTCCGGCTCGACCGGCCTGCCCAAGGGCGTGATGGTCGAGCACCGCGGCATGGTCAACAACCTGCGCGCCAAGATCCGCGACCACGGTCTGGGCGCGGCCGACACGCTGGCGCAGACCGCGCCGCCCGGCTTCGACATCTCGGTGTGGCAGTTCCTGGCCGCGCCGCTGACGGGCGCCACGGTGCGCATCTTCGGCGACGAGATCGCCAAGGATCCGGCCGCGCTGCTGCGCCATGTCGAGGCCGAGCGCATCAGCGTGCTGGAGGTCGTGCCCTCGCTGCTGCGCTTCATGCTCGACGAGGCGCAGGCCGAGGGCGAGGCCGCGCCGACGCTGGCGGCGCTGCGCTGGCTGTCGCTGACCGGCGAGGCGTTGCCGCCCGCGCTGTGCAGCGCCTGGTTCGCGCGCTATCCGCGCATTCCGGTGCTCAACGCCTACGGCCCGGCCGAGTGCTCGGACGACGCCACCCACCACATCCTGACCGGGCCGCTGCCGCCGCAGGCGACGACGGTGCCGATCGGCCGGGCCTTGCCGAACGTGCGGCTGTACGTGCTCGACCGCCATCTGCAGCCGCTGCCGGTCGGCGTGGCCGGCGAGCTGTGCATCGGCGGCATTGGCGTCGGGCGGGGCTACCTGCACGATCCGGAACGCACCCGTGCTGCCTTCCACCCCGACCCCTGGGCGGGCCAGCCGGGGGCCCGGCTGTACCGTACCGGCGACCTGGCACGCTGGCGCGCCGACGGCACGCTGGAGTTCCTGGGCCGGATGGACTTCCAGGTCAAGCTGCGCGGCCTGCGCATCGAGCTGGGCGAGATCGAGGCGACGCTGGAGCGCCATCCGGCGGTGCAGCAATCGGTGGTGGTGGTGCACACCGATGCGCGCGGCGAGCCGCACCTGGTCGCCCATGTCGGCAGCGACCGCGACGACGCCGGGCTGACGGCCGAACTGCGCGCCCATCTGGCGCAGCACCTGCCAGCCTACATGGTGCCGGCCTGGGTGCTGCGGCACGAGACGCTGCCGCTGACGCCCAACGGCAAGATCGACCGCCGGCGCCTGCCCGCGCCCGACACCGCCACAGGCGGCGATGCGACGGGCTTCATCGCACCGGTCACCGCGACCGAAGTGCTGCTGGCCGAGATCTGGCGCGAGGTGCTGCGCGTGGAGGCGGTCGGCCGCCACGACCATTTCTTCGCGCTCGGGGGGCATTCGCTGCTGGCGACGCAGGTGGTGTCGCGGCTGCGCCGCCGGCTGGGCATCGAGCTGCCGCTGCGCGGCGTGTTCGCCGCGCCGACGCTGGATGCGCTGGCCGAGCAGATCGACCAGCTGCTGGCGCAGCAGCGCCTGGCGCTCAGCGTGCAGCCCGCGACACCGACCGACAGCACGCTGTCGAACGACGAACGAGAAGAGTTCCTGATATGAGCACGAGCGATGTCCTGGATCTGGTGGCCGATCTGGCCGCACGCGACATCCGGTTGTCGCTTGAGGGCGAGGCACTGCGCGTCAACGGCCCGGCCGGCCGGCTGCCGCCGGAGCTGATCGCCCGGCTGCGGGCGCACAAGCCTGGGCTGATCGAATTCCTGCGCCGACATGCCGCGCCGGCCGCGACCGGGCTGGCCATCGTGGCGCCGCCCCGTCCGCCGCGGCTGCCGCTGTCGTGGTCCCAGCAGCGCCTGTGGTTCCTTGACCAGCTCGACGGTCCCGGTGCGACCTACAACATCGCGCTGGCCCTGCGGCTGCACGGGCCGCTCGACGTGGATGCCCTGGAGGCCGCCTGGCGCGAGATCGAGCGCCGGCACGAGGTGCTGCGCACCTGCTTCCCCGATGACGGAAGCGGCCCGCACCAGCACATTCTGCCGCCCTCGCTGGCGTTGCAGCACACCGACTTGTCGGGTCTTCCGGAGCACAAGCGTGAGGCCGCGCTGCAGGCCCTGGCCGATGCCGAGGCTGCCCAGGTCTTCGATCTGGCGCGCGGTCCGCTGTGGTGCGTCCGGCTGGTGCGGCTGGACACCGAAGCGCATGCGCTGTTCGTGACGATGCACCATGCCATCTCCGACGGCTGGTCGATCGGGGTGCTGACGCACGAGCTGACGACGCTGTACGCCGGCGCCACGCTGCCGCCGCTGCCCTTGCAGTACGCCGATGTCGCGCTCTGGCAGCGCGATGCCGCGCAGGAGGCGGCACTGACACGGCAGATCGCCTACTGGCGCCGCCAGCTCGACGGCGTGCCCGCGCACCCCCTGCTGCTGACGGACCACCCGCGCCCCGCCCAGCCCAGCCACCGCGGCGAGCGGCGGCTGGCCCCGCTGCCACCCGCGCTGGCCACGGAACTGCGCCGGCTGGCACAGGCACAGGGGGTGACCCTGTTCATGCTGCTGCAGGCCGCCTTCGCGGTGCTGCTGATGCGCCACACCCGCCAGGAAGATCTGTGCATCGGCACGCCGGTGGCCAACCGGCCGCAGACCGAGCTGGAGCCGCTGGTGGGCTTCTTCGTCAACACCCTGGTGCTGCGTCACGACCTGTCGGACGATCCGGACACGCCGACGCTGCTGGCGCGGGTGCGCCGCACCACGCTGGACGCCTTCGAGCACCAGGCCGTGCCCTTCGAGCGGATCGTCGAGGCGCTCCAGCCCGAGCGCCAGCTGGCCTTCAGCCCGCTGTTCCAGGTCCTGTTCGTGCTGCAGAACACGCCGCGCGAGACGCTGAAGCTCGGGCCGGCCCGTTTCAGCCCGCTCGAATCGACGCGCCACGCGGCCAAGTTCGAGCTGACGCTGACGGTCTGGGAGGACGAACAGGCCTTGACCCCCGCCTGGAACTGGGCCAGCGACCTGTTCGAGCCGGCCACGATCGAGCGCATGGCCGGACACTACCAGCGCCTGCTGGAGGGCATGGTGGCCACGCCGCACCTGCCGGTGGGCCAACTGCCGCTGCTCGGCGAGAGCGAACGCCGCACGCTGCTGCACGACTGGAACGACACCGCCACCGTCTTCGCCGCTGCGGCCGACGGCTCGACGCTGCATCAGCGCCTCCACGCCCAGACCCGGCGCACGCCGCAGGCCATCGCCGCCCGCGATACCCAGGGGACGCTGTCCTACCAGGCGCTGGAGGAGCGGTCAGACCGGCTGGCGGCGGTGCTGCGCGCCGCTGGCGTCGGCCCCGAGGTGGCTGTCGGGCTGTGCGTGGAGCGCACGACCGATCTGCCCGTCGGCCTGCTGGCCATCCTGAAGGCCGGCGGGGCCTGGCTGCCGCTGGACCCGGCCCATCCGCCTGCACGCCTGCTGCAGATGCGCGAGGAGGCGCGGCTTCAGGTGCTGCTGACGCACTCCCGCCTGCGCGAGGCCTGTCCGCCGGGGGCGGAGCGGATCATCGAGATCGACCGGCTCGACGGTCTGCCGACCGCGCCGCCCGGCCTGCCGGCCGGTCCCGATCACCTGGCCTATGTGCTGTACACCTCCGGCTCGACCGGTCGGCCCAAGGGCGTCGAGGTCACGCACCGCAGCCTGCTGAACTATCTGGACTGGTGCGTGCGCACCTACCCGGTCGCGGCCGGCCGCGGCGTGCCGGTCAACGCGTCGTTCGGCTTCGATGGCACGCTGCCGGCCCTGCTGGCGCCGCTGCTGGTCGGCGCCGAGGTGCTGCTGCTGTCGGAGGACCGCCAGTTCGAGGAACTGGTGGCCCTGCTGCGCCCGCAGGCGGCGCCGCAGGGTGCGCCACTAAGCTTCATCAAGGGCACGCCGACGCATCTGGAGCTGCTGCACCGCCTGCTCGGCACGCCGGAGGCGGCCGGCAACACAAGGGGTCTGAGCACGACCGCGCTGGTCCTGGGCGGCGAGGCGCTGCCGCGGGCGCTGCTCGAGGCCTGGTGGCGCCACGCGCCCGGCACGCGCGTCTTCAACCAGTACGGCCCGACCGAGGCCACCGTGGCCTGCTGCTGGCACGAGGCCCGGCCGGATGAAGGCGGCGGTGGCCATGTGCCGATCGGCCGCCCGGTCGCCAACACGCAGATCCATCTGCTCGACCGCCACGGCGAGCTGGTGCCTATCGGCGCACCGGGCGAGCTGCACATCGGCGGCGTGCAGGTCGCGCGCGGCTACCGGCAGCAGCCGGCGCTGAGCGCGGAGCGCTTCGTTGCCAACCCCTTCGGAGCCGGCCGGCTCTACCGCAGCGGTGATCTGGCGCGCTGGCGGGCCGACGGCCGCCTGGAGTACCTGGGCCGTCTTGACGGCCAGGTCAAGGTCAACGGCGTGCGCATCGAGCCCGGCGAGATCGAGGCGCAGCTGCTGCACTGCGGCGGTGGTGCGGTGTCGGCCGCGGCCGTGGTGGTGCGCGAGACGCCGCAAGGCGGCCACCAGCTCGTGGCCTACGTGGTCGGCCAGGCCGGCGAGGAGGTCGAGGGCAGCACGCTGCGCGCCGCGCTGGCGCGGGTGTTGCCGGCCTACATGGTTCCGGCGTGCATCGTCGGCCTGCCGGCGCTGCCGATGACGCCCAACGGCAAGCTCGACCGCCGCGCGCTGCCGGAGCCGCCCGCCGAGGCGGGCAACACCGGCGCGGTGGCACCGCGCACGCCGGTCGAGGCCCTGCTGATGCGCATCTGGTGCGAGGTGCTGCGGCACGAGCGCCTGGGCGTCACCGACAACTTCTTCCAGGTCGGTGGCGACTCGATCCTGAGCATCCAGATCGTCAGCCGCGCCCGCGCCGCCGGGCTGCACCTCAAGCCGCGCGACCTGTTCCAGCACCAGACCATCGCCGAGCTGGCCGCCATCGCCCAGCCGGAGGCGCAGGCCGGTGGCGCCGTGGTGGGCGAGCGCCTGCCCGCCAGCGGCCCGCTGCCGCTGACGCCGATCCAGCGCCGCTTCTTCGCGCAGGAATGGGCCGAGCCGCAGCACTTCAACCAGGCCATGCTGCTGGAACTCGATCCGCAGACCGACCCGGACACGCTCGAGGCCGCGCTGCGCGTGCTGGTCGATCACCATGAGGCGCTGCGCACCCGCTTCGTCCGCGCCGCCGACGGCCACTGGCAGGCCGACATCGCCGCGATCGACCCGGCACGGCCCGGGGCCGGGCTGGTGCTGGAGCGCGCCGACTTCTCCGCGCTGGCCGAGGCCGACTGGACGGAGGCGCTGCGCGAACGGGCCAGCGCCTGCCAGCAAGGCATGGACCTGGCCGCCGGCCGGCTGGTGCGCGCCTTGTGGATCGAGCGGGGAGCGCGCCGGCTGCTGCTGCTGGCCATTCACCATCTGGTGGTCGACGGCGTGTCCTGGCGGCTGCTTCTGGACGATCTGCCCACGGCTTGCGACGCGGTGGGCCGCCGCGCGGTGCCGGTGCTGCCGGCGCGCACGCTGTCGTTCGCCGACTGGGCGCGCCAGCTTCAGCAGGACGGTCCGGCGGCGGTGGCGGACGAGCGGGCGTACTGGGCCGGCATCGCGGCCGGCGGCGTGCCCGCGCTGCCGATCGATCACATGAGCGGCCCCGACGATCAGGCCTCGGCCGAGAGCGTGACCACCCGGCTGGACCCGGCCGACACGGCGGCGCTGCTGCACCAGGCGCCCGCCGCCTGGCAGACCCGCATCAACGACCTGCTGCTGGCGGCGCTGCTGCGCGCCTGGCGGCGCTGGAGCGGCCAGCGCGAGCTGCTGCTGTCGCTGGAGGGCCACGGCCGCGAGGACGTGTTCGACGGCCGACATGATGTCGATGTCTCGCGCACCGTCGGCTGGTTCACCGCGATTTTCCCGGTGCGACTCGCGCTGCCCGACGGCGACGAGGGGCCGGGCGCCACGATCCGGTCGGTCAAGGAAACGCTGCGCCGCGTGCCGCGCCACGGCGTCGGCCACGGCATCCTGACGCAGCTTGGCGGCGCGCAGGCCCTGGCGGTCTCGCCCGGCCTGTGCTTCAACTACCTGGGCCAGTTCGACCAGCAGGTCGCCGCCGACGGACTGATCCGTGCGCTGGCGCCCGAGGAGGTCGGGCCGACGCGCTCGCCGTCGGCCCCGCGCGCCCATGCGCTGGAGCTGACCTGCCTGGTCGCCGGCGGTCGGCTGGAGATCGTCTGGGGCTACAGCCGCCATCGTCACCTGGCCGCCTCGATCGAGCGGCTGGCGGCCGGGTTCACGGCCGCGCTGCGCGAGCTGATCGACCACTGCGTGCAGCCCGGCGCCGGCGGCCGCACGCCCAGCGACTTTCCGGAGGCGGGCCTCGACCAGGCCGGACTGGACAAGGCGCTGCACGCGATCCACCGCGCCAACCCGCAGGCCGGGCCAGTGCACCGCGCCATCGAGTCGATCCACCCGCTGTCGCCGTCGCAGCAAGGCATGCTGATGGAGACGCTGGCCCACGCCGGGAGCGGCATCCATGTCGAGCAGTCGGTGATGAGCTGGCAGGGCGACTTCGATCGCCACGCCTTCGGGCAGGCCTGGCAGGCCCTGCTGGCGCGCCACGCCAGCCTGCGCAGCGGTTTCCTGTGGGAAGGCCTGGACGAGCCCTTGCAGTTCGTCCTGCGGCCGCAGCACGCGGTGCTGCCGATCACCGAGGTCGATCTGCGAGGCCAGAACGAGCCGGACCCGCGCCGGCGGGTGATGGAGCAGGCCGAGGCGGAGCGCCGGCGCGGCTTCGCACCCGATGCGGTGCCGCTGATGCGCGTGGCGCTGCTGCAGGCGGATGCGGACCTGCACCATCTGGTCTGGACCCGCCACCACCTGCTCAGCGATGGCTGGTCGGTGTCGGTGATGATGCAAGACTTCATGGCGCTGTACCTGGCCGCCAGCCGGGGCGAGCCGGCGGCCCTGCCACCGACGCGGCCCTATGCCGACTACATCCGCTGGCTGCGGGCGCAGGATCCAGCCGCCAGCGAGACCTTCTGGCGCGGACATCTGGCCGGTCTGCACCAGCCGCCCCGCCTGCGCCATGGCACCGCGCCGGCCGCCGATGCGCCGAGAGGCCATGCCAGCCAGGAACACGTGCTGCCGGCCGGTCTCGGCACGCGGCTGGCGGCCTTTGGCCGGCAGCACGGCCTGACCTCCGGCACCCTGATGCAGAGCGCCTGGGCGCTGACGCTGCATCAGCTCGGAGGGGCGCGTGACCTGGTCTTCGGCGCCACCGTGTCCGGCCGGCCGCCGGAGCTGGCCGGCGTGGAGCAGATGGTGGGCATGTTCATCAGCAGCGTGCCGGTGCGGGTGTGCCTGGATGACGCCCACGACGTCACCCGCCTGGCGTGGTTGCGGACGATGCAGGACCGGCTCCTGGAGGCCCAGCCGCATGGCCACTGCGCGGCCGGCCAGATCCAGTCGTGGAGCGAGGTGCCGGCCGGGCAGCCGCTGTACGACAGCCTGCTGGTGTTCGAGAACTACCCCGTGGCGCAGGACGACGGGTCCGGCCCGGCAGGCCCACTGCCGCGCATCGGGCCCTTCGTCCTGGACGGCGACGAAGCCATCGGTGCACGCACGCGCCACGCGCTGACCCTGCTGGTCCTGCCGGGCGAGCCGATGCGGCTGCGCTTCATCCGCGACCGACGCCGGCTCGACGAGGCGGCGGTGAACGACATCGCAAGCCGGCTGATCGCCGTGCTGGACGCCTTGATCGGAGAGCCCTCGCAGCCCCTGCACACCTTGCTGGTCCCCGAAGAGCGCATCGAGGACGGCGCCGAAGGGGAAAAGGAGGACACGCTCTTCCCGCTTCCGCGCACGGATGGCGAGCCGCCGGTTCCCCCCCGCAACGACACCGAGCGCCAGTTGCTGGAACTGTGGCGCCATCTGCTCGGCACCCGCGCGATCGGCGTGCGCGACAGCTTCTTCGATCTGGGCGGCCACTCGCTGGCCGCGCTGCGGCTGATGGCGCGCATCCGCCAGCAGTTCCGCCGTGACCTGCCGCTGGCAGCGCTGTTGCAGCACCCGACCATCGAGACGGTCGCACGTCTGCTGGCCGATCCCGAGAACGACAGCACGCACGCCGAGCCGACCCTGGTGCCCCTGTCGAGCCGCGGACCGGGCCTGCCGCTGCACTGCGTGCCGGGCGCCGGCGGCTATCCGCTCTATCTGCATGCGCTGGCCCGCGAACTGGGCGACGACCGCCCGGTCTTCGGCCTGCAGGCCACCGGGCTGGACGGCAGGACGCCGCCGCATGCCACGGTCGAGGCCGCGGCGGCGCACCACCTGGGGGCGATCCGGCAGGTCCAGCCCCGTGGCCCCTACCTGCTGGGCGGACACTCCTTCGGCGGCAAGGTCGCCTTCGAGATGGCTCGGCAGCTGCGCCAGGCGGGCGAGGCGGTCGCCGGCGTGGTGCTGCTCGATGTCACCGCTCCGGGCGACGCGCACACCGATCCGCCCGTGCCGGACTGGGACGATGCGCGCTGGCTGGTCGCGCTGGCCACGGCCTTCGGCACGATGGCCGGCCAGCGCTGCACGCTCGGCGTCCAGACGCTGCGTGCCCTGGACGCCGCCGCGCAGATGCAGGCGTTCCAGCGGGAGCTGGAGCGCATGGAGCTGCTGCCGCCCCAGTCCGATCCGCGCCAGGCCCGCGGCTGGGTCGAGGTCTTCCGGAGCCAGCTGCTCATGCGCTACCAGCCTGCCGGACAGGCCGATTTCCCGCTGCTGCTGCTGAAAGCGGCCGATCCGATGCCACGCGAACCGGACCAGGGCGAGGCGCTGCCGCAGCAGCACGACGCCTTCCTGGGCTGGCAGCGCTGGAGCGATCGACCCGTCGAGCGCATCGAGGTGCCCGGCACCCACCTGACGATGATGAGCCGGCCCCATGTCGAGGTGCTGGCTGAGCACCTGCGCGCGGCGCTGCATCGCCTCGAGACCTCGGCCACGGCACGGGTGGCCGATGGCGTCCTTCCCTGATGAACCCCCGGAGCAATCCATGAAAACCTTCGAACGGCTGGAATCCAACGTGCGCAGCTACTGCCGCAACCTGCCCACGGTCTTCACCTCGGCCCGGGGTGCTCGCCTGAATGACGAGCGGGGCCGCACCTACATCGACTTCCTGGCGGGAGCCGGCACGCTCAACTACGGCCACAACCCTCCCCTGCTGAAAGCCGACCTGCTCGACTACCTCGCTCAGGATGGCCTCGTGCACGGCCTGGACATGGCCACCGCGGCCAAGCAGCGCTTCCTGGAGACGCTCGACGCGGTGATCCTGCAGCCGCGCGGCCTGCACTACAAGGTGCAGTTCACCGGCCCGACCGGCACCAACGCGGTCGAGGCCGCGCTGAAGCTGGCGCGGCGCGTCACCGGCCGCCAGACCATCGTCGCCTTCACCAACGCCTTCCACGGCATGACGCTGGGCTCGGTGGCGGCCACCGGCAATCGCTACTACCGCCGCGCCGCCGGGGTCGCGCTCAGTCAGGTCGTCTTCATGCCCTACGACGGCTACCACGGGCCGGAGATCGACACGATCGCGCTGTTCGAGCGGCAGCTCGAGGACGGGGGCAGCGGACTCGACCACCCGGCTGCCGTGCTGGTCGAGACCATCCAGGGCGAAGGCGGCATCAATGTCGCCAGCGCCGCCTGGCTGCGCCGGCTCGCCGCGCTGTGCAAGCGCCACGACATGCTGCTGATCGTGGACGACATCCAGATGGGCTGCGGCCGCACTGGCCACTTCTTCAGCTTCGAGGAGGCCGGCATCACCCCCGATCTGGTCACGCTGTCGAAGTCGCTCAGCGGCTACGGGCTGCCGCTGTCGGTGGTGCTGATCCGGCCGGAACTGGACCAGTGGCGCCCGGGCGAACACTCCGGCACCTTCCGCGGCAACAACCTGGCCTTCGTCACCGGCACCAGTGCGCTGGTGCATCACTGGCGCGATGAGGGTTTCGCGCAGGACGTGCAGCGCAAGGGCCGGCACCTGCGCAGCCGCCTGCAGCAGATCGCCGCGCGCTGGAACGACGAGGCGCCAGCACCGGTGCGCGGCCGCGGCATGGTGCAGGCGATCGACTGCGGCACGGGCGAGCACGCGGGCGCGATCTGTCGCGCCGCCTTCGAGCGCGGACTGGTCATCGAGACCAGCGGTGCGCGCGATCAGGTCGTCAAGTGCCTGCCCCCCCTGACCATCGAGGATGCCGATCTCGACGCCGCGCTCGACATCCTGCAGGAGTGTGTCGAGGCGGTCATGCCATGCGCCGCCTGAGACCGCCGGGATGACTGGACTGCGGGGGCGCGACGCCGGACCACTAAGATCGCCCCATGCGCAGCAGCCCATCCCCCGATGCCGACGAGCCCCGCTCCCCCCGACGCCGCGCCCCGGCCAGCGCCAAGTCCGAACAGCGCATCCGCGACCTGCTGCGCGTCGGCCGCGAGGTCTTCGCCGAGAAGGGCTACGAGCGCGCCACCACCACCGAGATCGCGCAGCGCCTGGGCATCAGCGAGGCCACCGTCTTCACCTACTTCCGTGGCAAGCGCGAGCTGTGCGTGCGCGTCATCGAGGACTGGTACGACGAGATCGTCGCGGCGATGGAGGCCGGCCTGCCGCGCGAGGCCTCGGCGCGCGCGCAGCTCGACCACCTGGTGCGCACGCACCTGCGCCTGTTCCTGATCCAGGGCACCGGGCTGTGCGCGCTGGTGCTCTCCGAGGGCCGCTCCAAGGGCCAGGAGCTCGGCGAGAGCTTCCTGCCGCTGCAGAAGCGCTACACCGCGCCGCTGATGGAGCTGCTCGCGCGCGGCCAGGCGTGCGGCGAGATCCGCGCCGACATGCCGCTGCGGCTGCTGCGCTCGCTGGTGCTCGGGCCGATGGAGCACATCCTGTGGGAGGTGGTCGCGCAGGACCGCCCGGTCGACCTCGACGCGGTCGCCAACGATCTGGTCGAGGTGCTGTGGTCGGCGCTGCGTGCGCCTGACACCGAGCTGGCGGCACTGCGCCGGCTGCGCGACGAGGTCGACCAGGCGCTGCGCCACAGCCGCACGGCTTGATCCGGCGCTACGTGGAACCCACGACAGACGGGCCGGCTTCGGCGCCTAGACTGGCGAAAACCCTGTCAAGGTAAACCCTAAGAAAGACCCCGATGACAAGCACTTCGTCCACAGCGGCCAAGGCGCCGTTCTACCGATCCCTCTATGTCCAGGTGCTGACCGCGATCGCGATCGGCATCGCGCTGGGCCACTTCGCGCCGGCGCTGGGCGAGCAGATGAAGCCGCTGGGCGACGGCTTCATCAAGCTGATCAAGATGATCATCGCGCCGATCATCTTCTGCACCGTCGTGCTGGGCATCGCCGGCATGGACGACATGAAGAAGGTCGGCCGCACCGGCGGCCTGGCGCTGCTCTATTTCGAGGTCGTCTCGACGGTGGCGCTGGTCATCGGGCTGGTGATCGTCAACCTGGTGCAGCCGGGCGCCGGCATGCATGTGGACCCGAACTCGCTCGACACCAAGGGCATCGCCGCCTATGTCGAGCCGGGCAAGATGAAGGGCACGGTCGACTTCCTGCTCGCCATCATTCCGTCGAGCGTGGTGGACGCCTTCGCCAAGGGCGACATCCTGCAGGTGCTGCTGTTCTCGGTGATGTTCGGCTTCGGGCTGCAGAAGTTCGGTGGCCGGCGCAACATCGTCTTCACCTTCATCGACAAGTTCTCGCACGTGCTGTTCGCCATCGTCGGCATCATTATGAAGGTCGCCCCGATCGGTGCCTTCGGCGCGATGGCCTTCACCATCGGCAAGTACGGCGTGGGCTCGCTGATGCAGCTCGCGCAGCTGATGGCCACCTTCTACGCCACCTGCCTGATCTTCGTGCTGGTGGTGCTGGGCGGCATCGCCAAGGCGCACGGCTTCTCGATCACCGCCTTCATCCGCTACATCAAGGAAGAGCTGCTGATCGTGCTGGGCACCTCGTCGAGCGAATCGGTGCTGCCGCGCATCATGAAGAAGCTCGAGCACGCCGGCGCCGAGAAGTCGGTCGTCGGCCTGGTGGTGCCCACCGGCTACTCCTTCAACCTGGACGGCACCTCGATCTACCTGACGATGGCCGCGGTCTTCATCGCCCAGGCCACCGACACGCCGATGACGCTGACGCAGCAGATCACGCTGCTGGGCGTGCTGCTGCTGACCTCCAAGGGCGCGGCCGGCGTGACCGGCTCGGGCTTCATCGTGCTGGCGGCGACGCTGTCGGCGGTGGGCGGCGTGCCGGTGGCCGGCCTGGCGCTGATCCTGGGCATCGACCGCTTCATGTCGGAAGCCCGCGCGCTGACCAACCTGATCGGCAACGGCGTGGCCACGCTGGTGGTCGCCAAGTGGTGCGGCCAGCTTGACGGCCGCCAGATGAACGCCGCGCTGAGCGGCCAGTCGCCGATGCCGGCCGAAGAGACCCTGACCCACGCGATCGACGCCGCGCTGCCGCACGGCGACGACACGCAGGCGCCGGCTCAGCCCGGCACCGCGGTGCGCTGATCGTCCCCGACGGCGCCCGCCGCTGGCCGCGCAAGCGGCTGCGGCCGGCGCACCGACTGCCGGGCACGCTCGCGGCGGTCCAGCGCCGACTGCAGCGCCCAGCCCGCCAGCAGGCTGAGCGCCCAGGCCAGCACCAGCCCGAGCGCATGCACCTCCGGCGCATCCGGCCACAGACGGCCGATCAGCGCACCGGTCAGCAGCAGCACCGGGTAGTGCAGCAGGAACACGGTGTAGGAGATGTGCGAGAGCACGGCCACCGGCCGCGCCAGCCAGGCCGGCAGGCGCAGATCCAGCGGCACCAGCAGCGCCAGCACCAGCGCGCTGGTGCCGGCCAGCAGGATGCGCACCCGCCAGTCCAGCCACAGCGCCAGTCCGGTCAGCGCCAGGATGGCCAGCAGCCAGCCGATGCGCGAGACCGGCCGCCGGGCGCTCACCGCCCAGTGCGCCAGCATGCCCAGGCCGTAGGCACCGACGAAGTAGATCGCCCAGACATCCAGATCAGGGTCTCGGTTGAACCGCAGCAGCGACAGCGTGATGCCGGCCAGCAGCAGCATCACCGTCAGCGTCGTCAACGTCGTCAGCGCCGACCGTGCCGGACGGGCGATGCCGCGCCGCAGGCCGCACAGCAGCGCCACCAGCGCAAAGAGCTGCAGGTCGATCGCGACATACCAGACCCCGGCCGACAGCGCCTCCAGCCCCGCCACATCCTGGACCATCAGCAGATGGGCCAGCACCTGCAGCAGCGTCGGCGCCTCGGGAATCGTCGGATGCTCGATCAGACCGCGTGCGACCCAGGCCGCGAACATCGCCGCCAGCAGTGCCACCCAGGCCGGCTCGGCCAGACGCAGGAAGCGCCGGCCGATCGCGGCGGCCACCCCGGTGGCACGCGGCGCGGCCGCCGGGTGCGGCAGCATCGAACGCGCTGCAAGAAACCCCGCCATCACCAGGAAGACCTGCACCGCCAGCCGGCCCTGCTCGACCAGCCAGTCACGCAGCGCCGGCGCCAGCGGCTCGGCCACCTCGCACATCGGCCCGTACAGCGCCAGGTGATGCCAGACGATCAGCTGCGAGGCCAGCGCCTTGCCCAGATCGACCAGCGGCAGCGCCTGGAATCGTTCCGATCGTGAAGAAAAAGACGGAATACCCGTGGAGACGTGAATTGACATCGCCGGATCCTACCCGGCGAACCTTTCAAGATCTTCACCGTACCGGGCGACGGCCCGGACGGAAGGCTGGGCGACGGCGCAGACCGGCGCTCAGGCTCCAGCGCGCCCGGCCATGACGGGCGCGCCGGGACGGGCGATCGCTCTCGGCGAAGGTGATGCGCCAGACGTTCGGCCGAACCATGACCACCGGCGGCGTGTCCGGGTGGCTCTGGTGCTTCGGCGCGGCGAGGAAAGACATGCTGACTCCTGTAGCCGATCCGAACAAGTTGCCAACGAGGCGATGCAGCTTATTTCAGATCCGGCAACGACAGTCTGATTCGAGCCGGATCGCCGCGCTACGGCCTCAGCCCCCCCGAACACGGGCATGTTCAACAAGATCCGTGAAGATGGCGCAGGTTGATGCGTGTAGAAGCCACAACCCCCGCAACATGGCGTCCGCTTCCCCTTGCCGGACTGAGGTGACTCTCCAGAATGAAGTCCATCGAGCCGACAACACGGCCAGCCATTCGACTTCGTCCCGCCATGATCCGCATCTGTAACAAGCACCTGTCCCTGCCTGCCATCGCCACCGCGCTGCTGGCCGCCCTGCTGACCGGCTGCGGCGGCGGGGGCGCCGATGAAAACGTCGCTGCGACCAGCCCGGCAAGCCCCGGCAGCACGGTCGCCCCGGCCCAGACGGCATCGGTGATCGTGGCGAGCGAGCGCTGTGGCATCGACAGCTACCAGGAAGCGATGCTGGCCGAGATCAACCGCCGCCGTGCCAGCGCGCAGACCTGCGGCAGCCGGGGTAGCTTCCCGGCCACCACCGCACTGACCTGGAACAGCCAGCTGCTGGCCGCGGCGGCAGGGCATGCGAAGGACATGGTGGCCAAGAACTTCTTCAGCCACACCGGCTCGAGCGGCAGCAGCGTCGCTGACCGGGTCAGCGCTGCGGGCTATGCCTGGTCGACGGTGGCCGAGAACATCGCCGCCGGTCAGCCGAGCATCACCCGGGTGGTCGACGCCTGGATGAGCAGTGACGGTCACTGCGCCAACCTGATGAACGCGACGGTGCGGGATGTCGCCGTCGCCTGCGTGGTCAACACCGCCAACCAGTCGAACTACTGGGTGATGAACCTGGCCAAGACCCGCTGACGGTCCGGGGCCTCACTCCTCGCGCAGGCTGATCTCGAAGTTCACCTGCACCTCGTCGGCGCCGCTGGCCTGGCATTTCATGCGCCGCGCCGCGCTGACCGCCAACCGGTGGTATTCACGCGGCCCGGACAGCACGCTGGTCTCCACCACCTGCCCGCCGCGCACCAGCATGCGCACCTTCACCACGCCGGTGATGCCGTAGCGGTCGAAGGCGCCGGCCATCGTGTCCTGGATGATCTGTGCATAGCCCGGGCAGGCCAGACCGACCTCGGCGCGCACCGGCGCGGCAGGCACCGCCGGGGCCGGCGCAGCGACGGGCGCCGGTGCGGGGGGCGCAGGCGGTGCCGGCGGCGCGGGGGGCGCAGGCCGGGGCGGCTCGGGCTGAACCGCCTGCACTGGCGCGGCAGCGGGCGCAGGCGGCGGCGCGATCTCGGGCTGAGGCGCCCAGACCTTGGGCGCGGGGGGGGGCGGCACCACGGCCGGCGGCTGCGGCGTCTTCGGCGCCGGGGCGGGCGGGGGCGGCGGCGTCTCCTTCGGACGAGGCGGAGGGGGCGGCGGCGGCGGAGCCGGCGCATCGATGATCGCCATCTCCACCGTCTGGCGCACCGTCTCGACCGTCTGGCGCGCCAGACCGGACATCAGCGCCCAGCCCGCCAGCAGGTGCAGTCCGACCACGGCGGTGGCGCCGACCCAGCGCGGCGCGCGTGACGGGGTCTCGAATTCAGGCAA
This sequence comes from Sphaerotilus natans, assembly GCF_900156335.1. Lineage (GTDB taxonomy): Bacteria > Pseudomonadota > Gammaproteobacteria > Burkholderiales > Burkholderiaceae_C > Sphaerotilus > Sphaerotilus natans. Next base: position 50,118 of record NZ_FTMZ01000008.1, on the reverse strand, counting down.
GGGCATCGTCGATCTCCCGCCTCAGCGCGCCGGCTCGAAGCGTTCGAGGCCGGCCACGCCCAGGCGCCGCAGCCCGGCGCGCTGCGCCTCGACCATCACCTCGGCAAAGACCGCGTAGGCCGAGCCGGGCGCCGGGCGGATATGCAGCTCGGCCGGACGCACTCGCGCCGCCTCGGCCTGCAGCCGCGCCACCAGCGCGGCGCGGTCGGCGACCGGCTCGTCCTGCCAGCGCAGCGCGCCGTCGGGCGCGATGTCGATGCGCACCACCTCCGGCGGCTCGGCCGGCGGCGTGGTCGGCGTCACCGGCAGGTCGAGATCGGCCGAATGCAGCTGGATCGGGATCGTGATGATCAGCATCACCAGCAGCACCAGCATCACGTCGATCAGCGGCGTGGTGTTGATCTCCATCAGCGGCTCGTCGTCGCCGCCGGCGGTGTCGCCGGGGCCGAGGTTCATCGCCATCGGATCGGTCCTTTCAGCGCAGCGCCTGTGGCTCGGTGATGAAGGAGATGCGCGCGATGCCGGCGCGCTGGCAGGCCAGCACCACCTGCGCGACCGGATCGAAGGCGCCGCGGCGATCGCCGCGCACCTGGACCTCCGGCGTCTGGCCCGGCGGCGCGGCCTGCACCGCCTCCAGCAGCCGGGCCTTCAGCGCGTCCGGCCCGGCCAGCGGCAGGTCGTGCCAGAACAGGCGCCCGGCCGCGTCGACCGAGATGACGATGCTGTCGGGCCGCGTCTCGCGCGGCTGCAGCCGCTCCTTGGGGAGTTCGACCGGCACCGAGGTCGCCACCACCGGAATGGTGATCAGGAAGATGATCAGCAGCACCAGCATCACATCGACCAGCGGCGTGGTGTTGATGGTGGCCATCACCGCGTCCTCGTCGGGCGGCGCGTCGAAGGGGCCGCGCGGGAGCGTCATCGCGGCTCGGCCAGCAGCACCGCGTGCAGGTCGGCGGCGAAGCCGCGCACCTCGTCCATCACCGCCTTGTTGCGCCGCACCAGCCAGTTGTAGCCCAGCACCGCCGGCACCGCCACCGCCAGGCCGATGGCGGTCATGATCAGCGCCTCGCCCACCGGCCCGGCGACCTTGTCGATCGAGGCCTGGCCGGCCACGCCGATGGCGGTCAGCGCGTGGTAGATGCCCCAGACGGTGCCGAACAGGCCCACGAAGGGCGCCGTCGAGCCGACGGTGGCCAAGAGCGCCAGCCCGTTCTGCAGTCGGCCCTGCACCCGCTCGATGGCGCGCTGCACCGACATGGTGATCCAGGTGTGCAGGTCGATGCGCCCAAGCAGGCCGGCGTGCTTGCCGCTGGCCTCGACGCCCGCCAGCGCGATGAAGCGCAAGGGGCTGCCGGGCTCCAGCGCCTCGGCGCCCTGCGCGACGCTGGCGGCCTGCCAGAAGGACTCGGCCGCGCGCGCCTGGCGCAGCATGCGCTGCTGCTCCAGCCACTTGACGACGATCACATACCAGCTCGCCGCCGACATCACCACCATCATCAGCAGCACCAGCTTGGCCACCAGGTCCGAGCCGGCCCACAGCGCGGCCAGCCCGTAGGGATTGCTTTCAGTCACCGCAAAAGGCTCCAGAAGGACGTCCAGAAGAAGGAATCGGGCCGGACTATACCGGCGCCGACGGATGCAGCGTGTGCGGGGCCATCGCCCGCGCCACGTCGGCGTCGTGGGTGACCAGCAGCAGCGCGAAGTCCAGGCGCGCGGTCTCGCGGGCCAGCAGCGCCAGCGCCTGCTGCTGGGTCAGCGGGTCAAGGCGCGAGGTCGGCTCGTCGGCGAACAGCAGCGCCGGGCCGGTCCACAGCACCCGCGCCAGCGCCAGACGCTGCAGCTCGCCACCGGAGACCTGCGCCGGCCGGCGCGCCAGCAGGCCCTCATCGATCTGCAGCGCCTCGAGCAGCCGGCGCAGCGCCGCCGCGTCCAGCCGGTGGCGCCGGCCGACATCGCCCAGCGCGTCGGCCAGCGCCACCGTCGGCGCGAAGGAGCCCAGCGGATCCTGGTAGAGCTTCTGCAGCGCCCAGGGCGACAGCCCCGCAGCGCGGCGCACCCGGCCGCGGTCGGGCGCCAGCAGGCCGAGCAGCAGATTGCCCAGCGTGCTCTTGCCGCAGCCGCTCGGGCCCTGCACCGCCAGGCGCTCGCCACGGCCGATCGCCAGATCCAGCCGGTCGAACAGCCAGCGCCCGCAGAACTGCTTGCCCAGGGCCTCGGCGCGCACCACCGGCTCGCCGGCCGGGGCGCGGGTCGGCAGCTCGGCATCGGGCCAGCCCGAGGGATCGGCCGCGATCAGCGCACGGGTGAAGGCATGGGCCGGCGCAGCCAGCACCCGGGCGGTGTCGCCCTGCTCGACGCACTCGCCCTCGCGCAGCACCATCAGCCGGCCGCCCAGCGCGCGCGCCACCTGCAGATCATGCGTGATGACCAGCACCGCCCCGCCCTCGCGGCGCAGCTGCTGCAGCAGCGCGACGCAGCGATCGCGCCAGTGCGCATCGAGGCCCTTGGTCGGCTCGTCCACCAGCAGCAGCCGCGCGCCGCCGGCCAGCGCAATCGCCGCGGCCGCGCGCTGCGCCATGCCACCGGAGACCTGCCACGGAAACTGCCGCGCCGCCGCCCCCAGCCCGGCCTCGGTCAGCGCCGCCCCGGCGCGGGCCGCCGCCTCGGCCGGCGCGGCGCCGCGCAGATGGTGATGCACCAGCGCGAGCTGCGGCTGCAGCCGCATCAGCGGATCGAGCGCCTGCGCCGGCTCCTGCGGCAGCATCGCCAGGCGACGGCCCCAGAGCGGCTGACGCTGGGCCGGCCGGTCGGCTGCGCTGGCCCGACCCTCGATCACGACCTGGCCGCCCGCCTGCAGGCCCGACGGCAGCGTACCCATGATCGCCTGCGCCAGCAGCGACTTGCCTGCGCCGCTCTCGCCCAGCAGCACCAGCGCCTCACCGGCATGCAGCGCCAGCGACAGCGGCCGCAGCAGCACCCGGGCGCCGGCGCGCACCGTCAGGTCCTCGACCCGCAGCAGGACCTCGCCCGATGCCTCGCTCGATGTCGTGTGCGATGGCGTGTTCATGCGCGCACCTCCTCGTCGCCGAGCAACAGCATCATGCCCAGCACCGTCAGCATCAGCACCGCCACCGGCGCGGCGATCAGCCAGGGCGCCTCATGCCAGTGCGGCAGCGCCTCGGTCATCATCAGGCCGAGCTCGGGCGCGGGTGGCTGCATGCCCACGCTGATGAAGCCCAGCGCCGCCAGGCCCAGCACCGCCTGCGCCACCCCGAAGGCCAGCAGCGTGCCGAGCTGCGGCGCCAGCGCCGGCAGCAGGTGGCGCCGCAGCAGATGCAGCGGCCCGAAGCCCAGCAGCCGCGCCGCCTGCACCGCATCGCCCGCCAGCACCGGGCGGCTGACGCTGCGGCTGACGCGGAAATGCTCGACCCACATCACCAGCGCCAGGCCCAGCGCCAGCATCTCCTTGCGCCCGGGCAGGATGGCCGCGCACAGCACCACCAGCAGCAGGCCGGGAATCGACATCGCCGCATCGGCCAGCAGCACCAGCGCGCGCTCGACCCGTCCGCCTTGCCAGGCCGCCAGCAGCCCCAGCAGCACGCCCGGCACCGCCGCAGCCAGCGTCGCCAGCAGCGCCACGCCCAGCGACAGCCGGGTCGCCTCGGCCAGCCGGGCCAGCACGCTGCGCCCGAGCAGATCGGTGCCCAGCGGATGCGCTGCGCCCGGCGGCTGCAGGCTGGCCGAGAGATCCTGCAGCGCCCCATCGATGCCGATCAGCGCCGGCCCCGCCAGCCCGAACAGCGCCACCAGCGCCAGCAGCAGCGCGCCAGCACTGCGCTTCATGCGCCCTCCCCGGCCTGCGGCGCACGTCGGCGCGGATCGGCCGCGACCGAGGCCGCGTCCGTCAGCAGATTGAAGCTCACGAACATCATGCCCATGCACAGCGCGGTGCCCTGGATCATCGGCACGTCGCGCGCGAAGACCGCATGCACCAGCGCATGCCCGATGCCCGGCCAGGCGAACAGCGACTCCACCACCACCGCACCCTCGACCAGAAAGACCGCCTGCACGCCCAGCCAGGCCAGCACCGGCAGCGCCACATGGCGCAGGCCGTGGTGCCGCAGCGCCTGGCCTTCGGTCAGGCCCTTCATCCGCGCGAACTCCCAGGCCTCCGAGGCCAGAAAGCCGCGCAGCGCCTGGCGGGTGATGCGCGCCAGACCCGCAGCCAGCCCGGCCGCCAGCGTGGTTGCCGGCAGCAGCAGGCTGGCCGGGCCCTGGTCGCCGGCCACCGGCAGCGCGCCGGTGCCGACCGCCACCACCAGCATCAGCAGCACCGCCAGCAGGAAGCTCGGCATCACCCGCAGCAGCACCGCCAGCGCCAGCGTCAGCCGGTCGACCGGACCGCCCGGCCGCAGCCCGGCGCGCAGGCCCAGCAGCAGCCCGACCGGCAGCGCCAGCACCAGCGCCACGCCGGACAGCTGCAGCGTGGCACCGAGCTGGTGCGCCAGTTCCTCCAGCACCGGCGCGCCGGTCACCAGCGAGCGACCCAGGTCGAGCTGCAGCAGGTCCAGCCACCATCCCGGCAGCACCTGCCAGAAGGATCGATCCAGGCCCAGCTCGGCGCGCACCGCATCGGCCGCAGCGTTGTCGACCAGGTCGAAGCCGTAGCGCCCGGCCGCCACCCGCAGCGCCATGTCGCCCGGCAGCGCGCGCATCATCAGCAGGCACAGCGTGCCCACGCCCAGCGCCAGCGCCAGCGCCTGCATCAGCCGGCGCAGCAGCAGCTCGAACGCCCTCATGCGCGCCACCGCATCGCATCGAGCCGATAGGACAGCTCCAGCGGATCCAGGATCACGCCGTCGACCCGCGCGCCGACTGCCAGCTGCTGGCGGTACCAGCTGATCGGGATGACCGGCAGCTCGTCGTGCAGCACCGCCACCACCCGGCGGCGCAGCTCGGCCGCGCGCGGCGCCTCCGGACCGAGCCGGGCCAGCGTGTCGAGCGCGACGCCGACATCGGCGTTCTGCCAGCCCATCGCGCCCCAGTCGCCGCCGCCCGGACCGAAGTCCTGGCGCAGCGTGCCGACCGGGTCGGGCGTGCTGGCGTAGTTGCGCGCGCCCAGGCCGATCTGCAGCCGCCCGTCGCGGTGGCCCAGCGGAATGTCGCCGGCATTGCCGACCGAGACCTCCAGCGCGATCCCGGCCTGGCGCCACTGCGCCTGCAGCGCGGTGGCCAGCGGCGGCAGCTCCGGCCGATCCGGGAAGGTGCGCAGCTGCAGCGTCAGCGCCTGGCCGCGCCCATCCTGCAGCCGGCCGTCGGCGCCCCGCCGCCAACCGGCCTGGGCCAGCAGCTGCTGCGCGGCGGCCGGATCATGGCGCAGCGGCGCCAGCGCCGGATCGTGCCACTCGCCCAGCGACGGCGGCAGCAGCTGGGTGGCGGCCAGGCCCGGATCGCGCAGCAGCGCACGTGCGATGCCAGCGCGGTCGATCAGCAGGCTCAGCGCCCGGCGCACCCGCACATCGGCCAGCGCCGGCAGCCCGGCATTGAGCTTCAGGTAGACGGTGCGCGGCAGCATCACCGTCTGCACCCGCAGCGCCGGGCGCTGGCGCAGACGCTGCAGGCTGGCCGGATCCAGGCCATAGGCCAGATCGGCCTGGCCGCTCTCGATCATCAGCGCGCGGGTCTCGGCACGGCCGGCGGCCAGATGGGCGACGCGGCGGATCTGCGGCGGCGGCCCGCCGTTCCAGCCCTCGAACACCGCGGTCTCGACCTGCTGCGGCGGCTGCAGCCGGGTGATGCGATAGGGGCCGCTGCCGAGGATGGACTGCACCCGGCCGGCGGCATCGAAGGCGGCCGGCGCCAGCACCAGCGTGCTCGGATGCGCCAGCAGCGCCGGCAGCGCCGCATGGCGCGCCTTCAGGCGAATGCGCAGCACCGTGTCGCCCTCCGCCTCCATCGCCACGATCGGCGCGCTCGATAGCAGCCCCGGCGCCACCCGCGCCGGCTGCAGGCTGCGCAGCACCGCCGCCGCCGTCACCGGCGAGCCGTCATGAAAGCGCGCGCCCGGGCGCAGCTCGAAGCGCCAGGTCAGGCCATCGGCGGAGACCTGCCAGCGCTGCGCCAGCGCCGGCCGCAGGGCACCCCGCTCATCGGCGCCCACCAGCGTCTCGGCCACCTGCAGCCGCGAGAAGACAAAGCCGCTCTGCGCCGGCTGCAAGCCGGTGATCTCCCAGGGGCCGACGATCTGCAGCGGCCGCGCATCGGCCGCCAGCGCGGGCGTGAAAGGAAGCAGGCCGGCCAGCGCCAGCAGGCCACGGCGCCGGACGAACGCCGGCGCGACAGGAAACAGGCTCATCAGCAAGGGCCGCCAAGGCGGGCGGCGAATGATTCTCGATTGCTAATGATATTTCATTACCAATGAGGCTTGCTGGAATGGGGTTGCGCGGTCGTGAAGCGGAGGGACTGGGCGTGGGTCCCCGCCTGCGCGGGGATGACGAGGCCAAGCGGGATGACGAGGCCAGGAATGAGTTCAACAGCAGCTGTCGTGGCCGTGGCCGTGCGCGTGGGCTGCGGTGTCGTCGCAGGCCGGGGTGAGCGTGACAGTGCCCGCCGGTGCGGCGCAGTCGGCGCAGCAGCCGTACAGCGTCAGGTCGTGGTCCTCGACCGAGAAGCCCGGCGGGGCCAGCCGGGACAGGTCGCCCGGGCAGGCGTGCACGTCGAAGACGCGCTGGCAGCGCCGGCACTGGAAATGGTGATGGTGGCGGCGGCTGACCGGCTCGTAGCGCGGGTTCTCGCCCGGCAGCTGCACCACCGCCAGCGTGCCGTCATCGACCAGGGCCTTGAGATTGCGGTAGACGGTGGCGATGCCCAGGCCCGGTGCGAGCGACTGGGCCTGGTCGAGCACCTCCTGGGGCAGCAGCGGCCGGCGGGCCACCTCGATCGCCTCGCGGATGGCGATGCGCTGACGGGTATTGCGTTCCATGCCGCAAGGTTAGCCGATCCGCCGCCCCCGGACGCCTCGGTTCAGAAGCGCCAGTCCAGCCCCATCTGCAGCGCGCGGCCCTGGCCGCTGGCATAGCGCGGATCGAAGCCGATCATGTGCGCACCGCTGGTGCGCAGCGTCAGCGGCGGATCGCGATCGAGCAGGTTGAGCACCGACAGCGTCAGCGTCAGGTCGGCGCGCGGCTGCCAGCGGCTGGTCCAGTCCAGCGTCCAGTGCGAGGGCACCCGACGCTCGACGGCCATGCAGCTCAGGCCGTCGGCGCTGGTGACCGCGCAGCCGGCCTCGGTCTGCACCATGTCCTGGTAGCCGCTGCGCCAGTTCACCCGCGCCTGGTGCGACCAGCGGCCGCGCTCGAGGGTGCTCGACAGCGCCACCACATGGCGGAAGGCCACCCGGTCGTCGAGGCCGAAGCGACCCAGGCTGGAGGCCCATTCGCCATCGCTGCCCGGCACGGTGTAGCGCGAATGCAGCAGCCAGGTGCCCTCGACACGCTGGGTGAGCCGTCCCCAGGGCGAGCCGTGGCGCAGGTGCGCCTGCCAGTCCAGGCCACGCTGCTCGACCCGACCGATGTTGACCGGCAGCTGCCGCAGCGCCAGCACCTCGGTGCCGGTGGAGGCGCTGGTCTTGCGGGTGTAGAGGCTGGCGTAGCGCACCGGGTCGTTGAGGATCAGCTGCTCGCTGATCTCCTGCACCGCGTCGCGGATGCGCACCGACCACAGGTCGGCGCCGAAGCCGACATCGGCCGAAGGCGCCAGGCGCAGGCCGGCCGACCAGTGGCTGGAGCGCTCAGGCTTCAGGTCCGGGTTGCCGCCCTTGAGCAGGTCGATCTGGTTGCTGCCCGGCCAGCACAGCGCGGCATAGGGATGCGAGTCCAGGCCGTTGGCGGCGGTGAACGGGCAGGCGTAGCTGCCGGCGGTCACGCCGTAGTCTTGCTCGGCGCGGGCGATCTGCAGCAGGTCGGGCGCCCGGAAGCCGGTGCCGGCCGCAGCCCGCCACATCGTCGAGGCCGAGGGCTGCCAGCGCCAGCCGATGCGGCCGGTGGCCTCGCTGGCCGAGCGGCCGATGCTGCGGCCGGCCAGATGGTCCTGCACCGGGCCGATGCGGTCGGCACGCAGCGAGGCATCCAGACGCATGTCGCGTCGCAGCGGCAGCGCCAGCTCGCCGTAGGCGCCGGCGCTGTCGCGGCTCAGGTCCGCAGCGGTCTGGGCGTCGCTCGACAGCAGCGCGCCGCTGCGGGCGGTGTCCGACAGCGTGCGGCTCCAGCCGCTGCGGCGCCACTCCGCGCCCAGGCCAAGCTGGGCCGGGCCGCCGGGCATCTCGAACAGCGCCGTGGTGCCTCCAGCCTCCAGACCCGCCAGATGGGTGCGCGCGGTGTCATAGCGACCGCGCCAGCCGGCCTGCGACAGCGCCGCCAGCCCGCTGGCGTCCTGGCTCGCCGCGAACGGATCGAGCCGGCCGTCGGCCAGCGCCGCCTGGAAAGGTGCCGCCAGCAGCCAGCCCTCACGCAGGTCCTGGCGCTGCTCGTGCAGCGACAGCAGCGCGCGGGTGCGCAGCTGCCAGCCCGCCGCCTCGCCGTCGAGCCCGGCGCTGACATGCATGCGGCGGTTGCGGTAGTCGACCACCCGCGGCCCGGCATCCTGCAGGCGCCAGCTCACCACGGTGCCGTCATGGCCGTCGATCTGCTCCTGGGTCAGCCACGGGGCCAGGCTGCGGGTGAAGGCCGCCGAGCTGGCCTCGAGCGAGACATCGGCGGGATACGGCGCCACCGTCGCGCGGGTCAGCGTCTCGCGCCACAGCGCGGTGCCGCGCAGCGTCCAGCCGGCGTCGAGCCGGCGCGCACCGTCCAGCGTCAGGCCGGTGCTCTGGGTCTGCGGCGCCACATCCACCGTCGAGGCATAGTCGTAGTAGCACAGCCCGCCGGCCTCGATGTGGCGGCTGCCGCAGCTGCCGCTGGCCTGCAGGCCCGGATTGATCCAGGCCGTGCCGGCCTCGCCGGCCGCATCGGTGTAGCTGACGGTGGCGTTGGCCGGCACGGTGCGCATCGAGCCGTTGAAGAACAGCAGATCGCGCCCCTGCGCGTCGCGGAAGCGGATCAGGCCGGTCGAGGCGAAGGGGCGCTGCGAGGCACGGATCGCCTCGGTGCGCGCCAGCTCCAGCGTCCACGACAGCGTGCCGCCGTCGCGCAGCTCGTCGCCCAGACCCTGCGACAGCGAGGCGCTCCAGCCGCGCCCGCCCCCGTGCTGCGGCCGCAGCGCGCGCACCGACAGCTCGGGCGCACGCTCGCCACGGCGCAGGATGAGGTTGACCACGCCGCCGATCGCATCGGCGCCGTACAGCGCCGAGGCGCCGTCGCTCAGGATCTCGATGCGCTCGAGCGCGGCCAGCGGCAGCGAGCCCAGATCGACCACCGAGCCGGAATCGGCCGGTGCCAGGCGCTGGCCGTCGAGCAGCACCAGCGTGTAGCGCGCGCCCAGGCCGTGAATGGAGGCCGCGGTCACGCCGTTGCCGTCATTGCCGACGCTGTCCGACAGCGCCAGCATGCCCTGCATCTGCGGCAGCCGCTCCAGCAGCTCGGCCACGCTGCTGGCGCCGGAGCGCTCGATCTCGGCGCGCTGCAGCGTGCGCAGCGGCGCACTGCCCTCGCCCACGCTGCGCAGCATCCGGCTGCCGGTCACCTCGACCCGCGACAGCTCGAGGGCTTCGGCGGCGGCCGCGGCCACCGGCAGCAGCGCCAGTGCGGCGGTGGCCGCCAGCCTGGTGTTCTTCTTCATTTCAGTCCGTCAATGATGTTGTCGATCGGAAACCCAACTCGACAAATCTTAACGTACCGATAGTTATTGGCTATATGTCAACAGGTTGTTATTTTTCACTGCGTCGCGGATACATCACGCCCCGGAATGCAGCCGCCGCGCGATTTCGGCCACCAGCGCGCGCGCCAGCGTCTGCTTGTCGCAGGGGTGGCCATCCTCGGGCAGCGGGCGGCTGTGCCGGGCATCGACCAGCAGCAGCGTGTTGTCGTCGCGGCCGAAGGTCGCCGGGCCCAGGTTGCCGACGATCAGCGGAATGTTCTTTCTCTGAAGCTTCTCGCGCGCGTGGTGCTCGAGCTTCTCGCTCTCGGCGGCAAAGCCGACGCAGAACGGGCGCTGCGCTTCGGGCAGGCGCGCCACCGTGGCCAGGATGTCGGGGTTCTCGGCCAGCTCGAAGCTCGGGGCGACCTTCTTGCCATCCTTCTTGATCTTGTGCTCCGACAGCGAGGCCGGGCGCCAGTCGGCCACCGCGGCGGTGGCGATGAAAAGATCGTGCAGCGGCGCGCGCGGCATCACCGCGTCGAGCATCTGCTGCGCCGAGCGCACGTCGACGCGGGTCACGCCGCGCGGCGTGGGCAGGTGCACCGGGCCGGCCACCAGCGTGACCTCGGCGCCGGCCTCGCGGGCAGCCCGCGCGATCGCAAAGCCCATCTTGCCGCTGGACAAATTGGTGATGCCGCGCACCGGGTCGATGGCCTCGAAGGTCGGGCCGGCGGTGATCAGCAGGCGCCGCCCGGCCAGGGGCTTGGGCGAGAGCGCCGCCACCAGCTCCTCGACAACGGCCTCGGGCTCGATCATGCGGCCGTCGCCGATCTCGCCGCAGGCCTGGGCGCCGGCGTCGACGCCGAGCACCTGCGCGCCGTCGGCGGCGATCTGGCGCAGGTTGCGCTGCGTGGCCGGGTGGGCCCACATCTCGCGGTTCATCGCCGGCGCGACGATCAGCGGCACCGGGCGGGCGTCGGCCGCGCCGCTGGCCAGCGGGCGCGCCAGGCAGGTCAGGCTGAGCAGGTCGTCGGCACGGCCCTGGGCCAGGCGGGCGATGAAGTCGGCGCTGGCGGGCGCGACCAGCACCGCGTCGGCGCCGCGGGTCAGGTTGATGTGCGGCATGCCGTTGGGCTCGCGCGCGTCCCAGGTGTCCTGCGCGACCGGGTGGCCGGAGAGCGCCTGCATCGTCTCGGCGGTCATGAAATGCAGCGCGCCGGCGGTCATCGCGACCCGCACCTCGGCGCCGGCCTTGACCAGCAGGCGCACCAGCTCGGCGCTCTTGTAGCAGGCGACGCCGCCGCTCAGGCCGAGCACGATGCGGCGGCCGGCAAGATCGGCCCGGGGGCCCGGGGCGGACGGGGCGGAGGTCATGAGCGTGGATTCGGTCATGGGCCGCGAGTCTATACGGGTGAGCAACGCGGCAGACAATGAACGCCGTGTCCGAAAAAACTACCCCTCCACGTATGAACACTCCCAAGAAGGCCCCAAGGAACGCTCGAACGATCGCTCGAACGAACACCCCAGGCCAGCGGGGCGCACGCCTGCTGCTGCCGCTGGCCTCGGTCGCCGCGCTGGCCGCCGCGCAGGTTCAGGCGCAGGAGAGCGTGCCGACCGTGCCGGCGCAGCCCCCGCAGGCCACGCTGGAGCGGGTCGAGATCCGCGCCAGCCGGCCCGACGAGAGCCACGAGCGCCGCCAGGCCACCGCCGCCAAGACCGTCATCGGCCGCGAGGAGCTGGAGCGCCAGGGCGACGCCACCGTCACCGAGGTGCTCAAGCGCCAGCCCGGCGTGACGCTCGACGGCCGCCCGGGGCGCGGCGGCAATCCGCGCCTGCGCGGCCTGGGCGGCGGCTACACCCAGATCCTGATCAACGGCGAGCGCCTGCCGATGGGCATGAGCCTGGACGCGCTCACCCCGGGCCAGGTCGAGCGCATCGAGATCACCCGCGGCCCGACCGCCGAGACCGGCGCGCAGGCGGTGGCCGGCACCATCGACATCGTGCTGCGCGAGGACGTGCGCCAGCGCCTGAACGATCTGCACCTGAGCCTGGGCCGCGACGACGGCCGCTGGCAGCCGGGCCTGAGCTGGACCCGCGCCGAACAGATCGAGGATTTGTCCTACAACCTCTCGGTGCATCTGCGCGAGAGCCGCAGCGATGACGGCAGCCTGCTGCGCACCGTCGAGACCACGCAGGCCGACGGCCAGCTCGCGCTGGACCAGGACCGGGTGGACGAGAGCCGCTCGCTGCGCCGCTCGGTGCATGCCGGCGGACGGGTGCAGTGGCGGCTGGGCGCGGGCGAGAGCTTCGCGCTGATGCCCTTCCTGCTGCGCTCGGAGAATGTCAGCGCGGGCCGCCGCACGCTGCTCACCCGCGCCGGCAGCGCCGACTACGCGCAGGCGGACACCTCCGGCGAGAGCGGCTTCTCGCTGGCGCGACTCAACGCGCAGTGGCAGACCCGGCTGGAGGGCGGCCTGCGGCTGGAGCTGCGCGCCGGCGCCACCGGCTCGCGCTCGGACGGCAGCAGCCGGCGCACCGAGGCCGATGCCGCCGGCAGCCCGCTGCGCCGCATCGACGAGGAGCGCGACGGCCGCGACCGCTGGCTGAGCACCGGCGGCAAGGCCAGCCGGCCGCTGGTGGAGGGCCGCCATCTGCTCGCGCTGGGCTGGGAGCTGGAGAGCGGCCGCCGCGACGAGAGCCGCAGCACGCTGCAGACCGAGGCCGACGGCAGCACCCGCGTGCTCGACGGCGACTTCGGCGACACGCTGCAGTCGCGCAGCCGCCGGGCCTCGCTGTGGATCCAGGACGAATGGACGCCCACGCCGCAGTGGTCCATCCAGGCGGGACTGCGCCATGAGCGCATCGACACCCGCGGCAGCACCGGCATCGCCGGCCAGGCCGAGGCGGTCAACCGCAGCCGGGTCACCGCGCCGATGCTGCACGCGGTCTACCGGCTGGAGGAAGGCGGCCGCAGCCTGATCCGCGCCGGCCTGACGCGCAGCTACAAGGCGCCGACGCTGGCGCAGATGATCGCCCGCAGCACCCGCGCCAATGGCAGCAATCTGGAGATCAACCCCGACCGCGGCGGCAACCCCGACCTGCGCCCGGAGCTGGCCACCGGCCTGGACCTGGCCTGGGAGCAGCATCTGGCGCAGGGCGGCGTGTTCAGCGTCGGCGTCTTCGAGCGCCGAATCGACGACCTGATCCGCAACCAGGTCGCGCTGGAGAACACCGGCGACGCGGCGCTGCGCTGGGTCTCGCGGCCGCAGAACATCGGCCGCGCGCGCTCGCGCGGGCTGGAGCTGGAGGCCAAGGCCCGCGCCGCCGAGCTGGCCGCGCTGATCGCCCCTCCCGCTGAAGGCGCCGCGCCGCTGCCCGCCGTCGACCTGCGCGCCAACCTCAGCGTCTACCGCTCGCGGGTGGAATCGCTCTCCGGCCCGGACAACCGCCTCGACAACCAGCCCGGCTGGAGCGCCGGCGCCGGCGCCGACTGGCGGGTGCGCGGCACGCCGCTGACGCTGGGCGCGAGCGTGAGCTTCACGCCCGGCTACGCGGTGCAGCTCGACGCCAGCCGCCGCGCCACCGTCGACACCCGCCAGGTCATCGACGCCTACGCGCTGTGGACCTTCGCGCCGGACCTGAAGCTGCGCGTCTCCGCCAGCAACCTCGCCGCCCGCGACAGCGTCTCGACCACCACCGTGGACGGCGCCACCACCCGCCAGACGGCCACCACCTGGGGGCGCAGCAGCACGGCGTGGGCGGTGAGGCTGGAGATGAAGTTGTAAGCAGCGCAGCCGAGGGCGGCAGGCCGCACTCAGGTCGCTTGCAAGAATGCGCGACTTCCGCGGTGCGCAACGGTCTGCGCGGTGAAATCTTTCGTGCCGCCCCAAGCCGGATTGTTACCAGCCTTGTCTTGGCTGCGGGAATATTCACTCAAGCAACACCATGCGCATCAATGACAAAACGCCTCATGCGCACAGAATTTAAATTTCAAGAATTATCGCTGACGATGTAACTCGCAAACCGTCAAAACGCACACAAACGCACCAAGATAGTGCACATCGGTTTCATGGTGCGCCCGCCGGCACATTGGCACACCCGCTGTGCGCAATTATTATTTGCGAATAAAGAACGCATTCAAAAGCTCGGCAGGCCTTTCAGCCGAGCCAATGAACTGACCATTCCGAGTCAGAAACGACCCTGCCCAAGATTCAGGCTCAATCATTTTGAGGGAGTGAAGAATGCCCAGTATCCACAATGACAAGAATCCTGCTTTCCGTTCGTGGACCACGATTCTTTTGGCCGGATCTGCCGGAATATTGGTCGCCTGCGGTGGCGGTGATGACAGCGGCAGTGACTCCACCAACCCTGACCCTGGAATCGCCACGTATGCGATTGGCGGCACCGTATCGGGCCTGTCAGGCAGTCTCACGCTGAAAAACAACGGTGGCGATACGCTGTCGCTCACGACCAGCGGCTCCTTCAGCTTCCCGACCCGGCTGGCCAGCGGTTCCCCTTATGCAGTGACGGTGGGCACGCAGCCCACCGGCCAGACCTGCACAGTTGCAGGGGGCAGCGGCACCGTCACCTCTGAGGCAGTGGCCTCCGTGCGCGTCACCTGCGCAGCCAGTGCGACCAGCGTTCTGGCCGGACGAACCTGGCAACCAGGTCAGTTGCTGGAGTCGAGTGTCGGCGATGTGATTGGCGGTGTGCTGTACAGCCGTTACCGGGTCGGTCTGTCGGATACCGGCGCGGCGGTGCTCGCCTTCCTTCAAGAGGACGGCTCGGGTGGCGAGTCGCTGCAGGTCGTGGACGGTGTCGCCGGCCCGGCAGGAAGTGCGCCGGTCTGGACTGCCCCAGTGGCCATCGACAGTGCAGCGAAGACAGTGGCGTCCACGCGTCTGACCGGCATCCAGTTGCCGGCCCTGGCCGTGTCACCGAATGGGCAGGCAGTCGTCCTCTGGGCTAGTTCCCGTGACTGCACGGCGAGCGAGGGCTGTCTCTCGATGTACATCCTGAACGTGTCCCGTCGCCTGTCGAGCCACACAGCGTGGGAAGCGCCCGTGGCGATCCTGCAGTCGAAGAATGCGGCTCGTGACGCGATTCCGGTCATCAATGACAGCGGCGACGTGGCCATTCTGTTCGACGGGCAGCAAGAAGCGGTCAACACCGGCCATGTGGCCGTCGCCATGCGCAAGGCCAGCGAAGCCGGCTACCGGGTGCAGTCCTTCACCGGGTGGCCGATCGGCACGGTGCGCGAACTCGGTCAGCAGGTGCAGATGGGCATGGACAAGGCGGGGCGCATCACGCTGGTCGGCGAGCAGACCAACACAAGCAACACGCTCGACCTTGTGGCCTATCGCGGCACGGTCGCAGCAGGTTTCGGCGTCACACCCGTGGCCGAGGCCCTGGAAGACCGATCCTCAAGCGCAACGCTGCATGGGATCACCGTGGGTCTGGACGGCACCGTCGCGGCCGCTTTCCAGCAGACGACCGCCACGACCACCCGGGCCACACTGCTGTCGGTCTGGTCCCCTGATTCGGGCACCTGGGCGGTCGCCCGGGATGTCTCGGCAGATCTGGGCGCGGCGCTGTCCAGCAACTGGGCGCTGCGTGTGCCGGATGGCACCAGCGGGGACGTGCTGCTGTTCAGTGGCTGCACGCTCGCCAGTCGCCGTTCGGGCCAGTGGCTGCCGCGGGTCGATCTGCCCGCCGATTGCGGCCTGAACAGTTCGTCGGAGTTTTCTGGCCTGTGGGCGATGGACCGCAACGGCAACTACATGGCGATGAATTCCGACTCCAGTCTGTGGCGTTCCTATGACGTGGCCGCCAATCGCATGATCAAGGCCATCCCGGGTTCAACGCCTGTGTCGGCAGATTATCTCCTTGGGGTCGCCAAGGATCCGCGGGGAGGTTACAACTTCGGCGGAAGCATGGCGTTGTCGGTGCAAGGCCTGGGCGTGATGGTGGTCCGCACGCCTTATACCCAGATGCCCTCGGCCGCCGCACCGAACGGTGACTCGGCGACGCCTCAGAACCTGTTCGGCTTCTATTTCAAGTGAAGCCTGCGAGGCGGGCCTCTGAGGCCAGTCCTTGATGTCGGTGTGACGGGCCGGTCCGACGGCGGCCCAGCATCATCGACAATCACGCTCATGCGCCTCCCCGACCTCACCTCCCGACTGCACGCCCTGGGCGCCGGACCGACCCATGTGCAGCGCGTGCTGCGCCACTGGGCGCAGGCCCACGCGCATGACCGTGGCGCCCATGCGCCCGAGCATTTCTATCCCAAGGCACTGCTCGAGGCGCTGCCCGCGCTGCGCGAGGAGCTGGCCGGGCTGGCGCGGCTGCACGCCAGCCACCCCGGCGAGGACGGCTCGGCGCGGCTGCTGGTGCGGCTGGGCGACGGGCAGATGGTCGAGAGCGTGCTGCTGCCGATGGGCCCCAAGGGCGGGGGCGTGTGCGTGTCCACCCAGGTGGGCTGCGCGGTGGGCTGCCGCTTCTGCATGACCGGCCAGGGCGGCCTGGTGCGCCAGCTCGGCAGCGCCGAGATCGTCGCGCAGGTGGCGCTGGCGCGGCAGCAGCGCCCCGGCCTGAAGGGCGTGCGCCGCGTGGTCTTCATGGGCATGGGCGAGCCCGCGCACAACCTCGACGAGGTGATGGACGCCATCGAGCTGCTCGGCACCGCCGGCAACATCGGCCACAAGGAGCTGGTGTTCTCCACCGTCGGCGACCTGCGGGTGTTCGAGCGCCTGCCGCAGGGGCGCGTGAAGCCGGCGCTGGCGCTGTCGCTGCACACCACCCGGCCCGAGCTGCGCGCCGACCTGCTGCCGCGCGCGCCTGCCCTGGCCCCGGCCGAGCTGGTGCGCCTGGCCGAGGACTACGCGCAGGCCACCCAGTACCCGATCCAGTACCAGTGGACGCTGCTCGAAGGCGTCAACGACGGCGACGACGAGCTCGAAGGCATCGCCGCGCTGCTGACGGGCAAGTACGCGATGATGAACCTGATCCCGTTCAACAGCGTCGAAGGCAGCGGCTTCCGCCGCCCGAGCTGGGAGCGCGCCGCCGAGATGGCGCGCTGGCTCAACCAGCGCGGCGTGCTCACCCGCCTGCGCCGCTCCGCCGGCCAGGACGTGGACGCCGGCTGCGGCCAGCTGCGCGCCCGCGCCGAGCGGCCGCAGCGCCCCGCGCGCCGGGTGATCGAGGTGCAGCCGGCGGCGGACTGAGCGCTGCTCAGCGCCCGGCCAGCGCAGCCAGGCCGCGCTCGTGTGCGGTCATCAGCGTCTCGGCGTCCAGCACCAGCGCGGGGCTGTCGGTCAGCCGCTCCACGGCCAGGTCGATGAAGCAGCGCACCCGCGCCGGCTGCGCCACCCGGCTGCCGTAGTAGAGATGCATGCTGAAGGTGTCGCACAGGTGCTCGACCAGCAGCGGCACCAGGCGACCGGCCCGGATGTGAGGCGCCGCAGTCGGCATGGCCAGCTGCGCCAGCACATCGCCCGCCAGCACCGCACGCAGCTCGAAGGCCTCGTCGTTGGTGCAGAAGGCCGGGCGCACGGGCAGGTCCTGCGTGCTGTCACCGACCTGCACCCGCCAAGGCACGACACCGCCGTCGGAGAGGCGCCGAAAGGCGCTGCAGCGGTGCGACGCCAGATCGGCCAGGCTGCGCGGCACGCCATGGCGGCGCAGATAGGTCGGCGCGGCGCACACCAGCAGCTGCATCGGGAAGAGTCGCCGCGCGATCACGCCCTCCTCGGGTGAATTGCCGAGGCGAAAGCCCACATCCACCCGGTCATCCACCCAGTGACCGATGCGGTCGTCGAGCTGCACGTCCGGCTCCACTTCGGGATAGAGCCGACAGTACTCGTCGAGCAGCGGCCCCAGCACCAGGGGCAGCACCGTGCGCGGCCCGACGATGCGCAAGGGGCCACCCATCGCCTGCCGCGATTGCCGCACCCCCTGCAGCGCCTGCTGCAGCCCGGCCAGTGCCGGCTGCACCGAATCGAGAAAACGCCGCCCCTCCTCGGTCAGCGCCATGCGCCGGGTGGTGCGGTGGAACAGCCGCACGCCCAGATGCTGCTCCAGCTGCGTCAGCGCCTTGCTGGCGGCCTGGGGCGTGATCTGCTGCGCCGCGGCGGCCTGGCTCAGGCTGCCCAGCTCGACGGTGCGGACGAAGGTGGTGATGGCGCGCAACTCGTTGATCGGCATGAGATCTCCTCTTTTTCACAACCATCAGTTGTAAATCATTCAAAGGATTGCCGTCTATTCCAGCAAGTATCAGCGACCTACAGTCCGGTCCATCACACGACGACCCCAGACCGGACATGAACAGCTTCACCTTCCACAACCCCACCCGCATCGAGTTCGGCGCCGACAAGGAGCGCCAGATCGGCCTGCATCTGGCCGAGCACGGCGTGCGCTCGGTGCTGCTGTGCTTCGGCAGCGAGCGCATCAAGCGCGACGGCCTGTTCGACACCGTGCGCCAGAGCCTGGCCGAGCACGACATCCCCTTCGTCGAGTGCGGCGGCATCGTCAGCAACCCCGTCCTCTCGAAGGTGCGCGAGGGCGTGGCGCTGGCGCGGGCGCATCAGGTCGGCGCGGTGCTGGCGGTGGGCGGCGGCTCGGTGCTCGACAGCGCCAAGGCCATCGCCGCCGCGGCCCGCCATGACGGCGAGGTCTGGGACCTGTTCACCGGCCAGGCGCCGGTGCAGTCGGCCCTGCCGGTCTTCGCGGTGCTCACGCTGGCGGCCACCGGCAGCGAGATGAACAGCGGCGCGGTCGTCACCAACGAGGTGACGAAGGAGAAGTTCGCCATCCAGTCACCGCACCTGTTCCCGCGCGTCTCGGTCGTCAACCCGGCGCTGATGCAGACCGTCAGCCGCGACTACCTGGTCTATTCGGCCGCGGACATCATCGCCCACTCGATCGAGGGCTACTTCACCGCCACCGTGCAGCCGGCCTTCCAGTCGCGCCTGGTCGAGGCGGTGATCCAGACCGTCATCGAGACCACCGAGACGCTGCTGGAGCATCCCGCCGACCTGGACGCGCGCGCGCAGTTCGCCTGGGCCTCGACGCAGGCGCTCAACGGCCTGACCTACGCGGGCACCGCCGGCTTCAGCTACCCCAACCACATGATCGAGCACGCGCTGTCGGCGCTGTTCAACGTGCCGCACGGCGCGGGCCTGTCGGTGGTGATGCCGGCCTGGATGAAGTGGTACCACGGCCGCAACCCGGCGCAGTTCACCCGCTTCGCGCGCCAGATCTTCGGCAAGGACACCCCCGAGCAAGGCATCGCCGCGCTGGAGGCCTGGTTCGACCGCATCGGCACGCCCACCCGGCTGTCGCAGCTGGGCATCACCGCCGCGGACCTGCCCGCGCTGCTCGACAACCTGGAAGGCAACGCGCGCTGGTTCGGCCTGGCCGAGACCTATCCTCGCGCCGTGCTGGCCACCCTCCTGGAGGGCGCACTGTGAAGCGGCTCGCCGCCACCCTGGCCGGTCTGATGCTGATCGGCACGAGCGGCGCGGCGCTGGCTGCGGCGTCGGCGGCCACGGGGCCTGTGCTGCTGCCCTCGGTGCAGTCGAGCCCGGCCATCGGCTCGCCGATGAGCGCCACGGTGATGCCGCTGCGCGACCTCGGCTACCGCGAAGACGAGATGATCGTGCGTGGCACGGCCGGCCGCTACCGGATCGTTCATCCGATGCAGGACGCGCAGCCGATCGACACCGGCCACCCCTACGCCACCCGCGTGCTGGTGCGTCGCCCGGCCGATGCCGCACGCTTCAACGGCACGGTCATCGTCGAGTGGCTGAACGTGTCGCTGGACCAGGACATCGACTTCGTGTTCGGCGCCACCCGCGAGCTGCTGGTGCGCGAGGGCTACGCCTGGGTGGGCGTGAGCGTGCAGCGCAACGGCGTGGCGGCGCTCCAGCGCTGGAACCCGCAGCGCTACGCCGCGCTGGCGGTTTCGGCACCGAACACCGATCCGGCCACCGGCCGCGACATCGATCCGCCCGACCCGCAGATCATGGCGGTGGGCGGTGATGTGCTGGCCTGGGACATCTTCTCGCAGGTGGGACAGCTGGCCCGCACCGCGTCGAACGGCCTGCTCGGCGGCCTCCAGGCCCGGCGCCTGATCGCCGCAGCCGAATCACAGTCCACGCTGAAGGTCTCGACCTACTACAACAGCATCCAGCCGCTGCACGGCGTGTACGACGGCTTCCTGCTCTACGACCGCAGCGGCCCACTGCGCACCGATGTGCCCGCCAAGACGATTGCAGTGGGCACCGAAATCTTCACCGCGCTGATGGGCTACGCGCCGCAGCCCGACACCGACCACCAGCGCTGGTGGGAGATCAACGGTGCCTCGCACTTCTCGCTCGACGAGATCGCCGGCTATGTCGATCCGATGCTGCAGCGCGACGGCACCTTCCGCGACACGCAAGGCCAGGCCCTGAGCCTCACGGCCCTCACCCGCAGCAAAGGCCCGTGCAGCCCCGACACGATCTACAGCCGCGTGCCCAATGGCGACGTGCTCAAGGCGGCCCTGAAGTCGCTGGACGGCTGGATCGCCGGCGGCCCCGCGCCCACCCGCACGCCGCGCTTCGTGGTCGACGAGCAGCAGCGCTATGTGCGCGACGCCAGCGGCCAGGTGCTCGGCGGCATTCGCACCGCCGCCCAGGACGCGCCGATCGCCACCAACGCCGGCATCGGCAGCGGACCGTGGTTCTGCGGCCCCTCCGGCTACCACGTGGACCTCTCGCCGGCCCAGCTGTGCCAGCGCTACGGCAGCCACGCGAACTACGTGAGCCGGGTGCAAGCCATCGTGCGCGCCAACGTGCTCGACGGCGTGCTGCTGCCCGAAGAGGCCCGGAAGACCCTCGACGACGCCCGGACTCAGACCTTTGCCTGCCCGAGCTGAACCCCGCCCTTTCCACCCGACACGCCCCTTTTCCTGGACACCGACATGAACCTCGAACAACGCCTCCAACGCCTGGAAGACCAGTCCGCGCTCAAGCACCTGGTCGACACCTTCTCCAACCTGGCCGATGACAAGAACGTCGCGGCCCAGATGCTGCTGTTCACCGAGGACGCCACCGTCACCACCTACTTCGGCGACACGCTGTTCGCCCAGATGACGGGCCGCGAGCAGATCGCCCAGGTGTTCTCCGGCTTCCTCGCGAACTTCGAGACCGTCTACCACCTGAACGGCCAGATGACGGTGAACATCGACGGCGACCAGGCCACGGCCGACCACTACTGCCTGGTGGTGCTCACCGCCGGCCAGGCCCAGGGCCAGCCAGTCAAGACGATCAACGGCGTGATCTACAAGGACCAGTACGTGCGCCGCGATGGGCAGTGGCTGATCGCCCAGCGCCTGGCGCGCTTTTCCTGGCGCGACCAGAGCGCGTTCGTCGAACCGAAGTGAGCGCACGGCCGCCATGACCCGCATCCTCATCCTCGGCGCCAACGGCCAGCTCGCGCGCCACACCACCCCGGTGTTCCTGCAGCATCCGCAGGTGCAGCTCACGCTGTTCCTGCGCCGAGCGCAGCGGCTGGCCAACCCGGACCCGGCGCGGGTGAACCTCGTCGAAGGCGACGTGACCGACCGCGCCGCACTCGAAGCGGTGATGCCTGGGCATGACGTGGTCTACGCAAACCTGGCGGGCGACCTGCCCCGCCAGGCCCGCACGATCATCGCGGCGATGCAGGCCACCGGCCTGAAGCGGCTGATCTTCATCAGCTCGATGGGCATCTACGGCGAGGTTCCCGGCGAGCGCTACCGCAGCGTGCTCGACCCCTACCGCGATGCGGCCGCGCTGGTCGAGGCCTCCGACCTGGACTACACGGTGCTGCGCCCAGGCTGGTTCCACCGCGGCCCTGCGGTGCCCTGTCGGATCACGCGCAAGGGCGAGCCCTTCCAGGGGCATGACGTGTCGCTGGCCAGCCTGTCGCGGCTGATCGTGGATCTGGCGCTGACGCCCGGACGTGAAGTGCGCAGCAGCCTCGGCGTGAGCACCTCATGAGAGCGCACCTGCGCCCGGTGCTGGCCCTGATCCTGGCCAGCTACCTGATGATCGTGATCGACATCTCGATCGTCATCACCGGGCTGCCCCGGATCCGCGAGAGCCTGGGCTTCAGCCCGGCGATGCTGTCGTGGGTGCACACCGCCTACACCCTGGCCTTCGGGGGCGGGCTGATGGCCGGGGCGCGGGCCGGCGACCTGTTCGGCCGGCGGCGCATGATGCTGCTGGGCCTGACCCTGTTCATCGCGGCCTCGCTGGCCATCGGTCTGGCCGTCTCGCCGGAGATGCTGGTGGCGGCGCGGGCGGTGCAGGGTCTGGGTTCGGCCGTCCTGGCGCCGGCCACCCTGGCCCTGCTGGCGACACACTTCGCCGAAGGGCCGGAGCGCACCCGCGCGCTGGGCTGGTACGGCGCCACCGCCGGGGTGGGCGCCAGCCTGGGGATGGTGCTGGGCGGGGTGCTGGCGGAGCTGCTGTCCTGGCGCGCGGGATTCTTCGTCAATCTGCCGATCGGCCTGGGGCTGCTGTGGATGACGGCCCGCCATGTGCCGCGAGAGACGCCCCGCGCCGGCCGGCTCGACCTGCCCGGCGCCCTGCTGTCCACCGCGGGCATGGTGCTGCTGGTGTTCGGCCTGGTCGAGTCCGCCGAGACCGGATGGCAGAGCGGCATGGGCCAAGGCGCGCTGGGCCTGGGCGGCGTGCTGCTGCTGGGCTTCTTCTGGCACGAGGCCCGGGCGCCCCAGCCGCTGCTGCCGCTGCGCCTGTTCGACAGCCGGGTGCGCTCGGGCGCGTATGCTGCGCGGCTGCTCTTTCTGGCCGGCGTGATCGGCTTCTGGTTCTACCTGACGCAGTACCTGCAGGGCGTGCTGGGCATGACGCCGATGCAGGCCGGCCTGGCCTTCCTGCCCGCCACCGGGGTGCAGCTGGGGGCGGCCATGGGGGTCGCGGCCCTGGCGCGGCGCTGGGGGCACGAGCGGGTGCTGGTCGCCGGGCTGGCGTGCAGCGTGGCCGGCATGGCCTGGCTGGCCCGGATCGGGATCGACACCGCCTACCTGACGGGCGTGGCCCTGCCGATGGCGGTGCTGGGCGTGGGCCAGGGCCTGGCGCTGAGTCCGCTGACGCTGGCGGGCGTGTCCGGCGTCGCGCCGGAGGATGCCGGCGCCGCCTCGGGCCTGGTCAATGCCTCGCACCAGCTCGGGGGCTCGCTCGGTCTGGCGCTGCTGGTGGTGGTCTACAGCGCCAGCGCGGGTCATCACGGCAGCACGGCCGCCGATCTGGCGCATCGCGTGGCTGCCTGCCTGAACCTGAGCGCCGGCCTGCTCGGCCTGTCGCTGCTGGTCGCGCTGGTCTGCATCCTGCCCGGTCCCACGGCGCGCTCGCGCCCCCTTGCCTCATGACGCCATGAAGACCCGAATTCGCCTGCTCAGTCCCCTGCTGGCCAGTGCGCTGGCCGCCTGCAATCCCTCGTCCGACACGGCCTCCGTGCCGGCGTCCACCCACGCCGCGCCCCAAGAGGGCGCGCCGCCCGCCAGCCGGCTCGGGCTGTGGTGGGACTTCTTCTTCAACAAGCCCGCCAGCACCGTACCACGCGGCGCGATCCCGGTGCAGCCGCTGCGCCGCGCCGATCTGGAGGCCGCGCCCGACAACAGCGTCTGGCGCCTGGGCCACTCGACGGTGCTGCTGAAGCTGCAGGGCCGCTTCTGGCTGACAGATCCGGTCTTCAGCCCGCGCAGCTCGCCGGTGCAGTGGGCCGGGCCGAAACGCTTCCACGCGCCGCCGATCACGATCGACGAGCTGCCGCCGATCGAGGCGGTGGTGATCTCGCACGACCATTACGACCACCTCGACCACGCCAGCGTCATGGCGCTGCGCAGCAAGACAGCGCACTTCATCGCGCCCACCGGCGTCGGCGACCTGCTGGTCGCGTGGGGCATCGCGGCGGACCGGGTGCACCAGCTCGCCTGGTGGCAGGGCACGACGGTGAGCGGCGTCGAGTGGACGGCGGTGCCGACGCAGCATTTCTCCGGCCGGGGGCTGACGGACACCAACCGGCGGCTGTGGTGCGCCTGGGCGATCCGCGCGGGCGAGCGCCGCCTCTTCTTCGGCGCCGATTCAGGCTACTTCGACGGCTTTCGCACCATCGGCGAGCGCCTGGGCCCCTTCGACCTGACGATGCTGGAGGCCGGCGCCTACGACCCGCGCTGGAGCGCCATCCACATGCTCCCCGAGCAGACGGTGCAGGCGCACCAGGACCTGCGCGGGCGCTGGCTGATGCCGATCCACAACGGCACCTTCGACCTGGCCTTCCACCCCTGGCAGCAGCCCTTCGAGCGGGTGCTCAAGGCCGCCGCCGCCCAGGGCGTGCAGGTGACGACGCCCCGCATGGGCGAGCGCGTCGGGCTGGACGCGATCCAGCCTGGCGAGGCCTGGTGGCGCGGCGTGGACGCCGGCGCGCACCCGGCCGCCCCTCACAGGTTCTCGCGGGTATAGATCTCGAAGGGTACCGCCACCGATTCGCCGCCGGCCGGGGCGCCGGCAGCCTGCGCGCGCTGCATCGCCGCGAGGGTCTCCTGCGCCAGGCGCTCGAAGGGGTGAGAGATCAGGAAGGTCAGCGTGCCGTCGAGCAGGCCGGCGCGGGTGCTCTCCAGCAGGTCGTGGCCGACGGTGACCAGCGCCCGGGCGCGCTCGGGCGGGCGATCGCGCAGCGCCGCCATCACCCCGCCGATGCCGCCGCCCGAGACGTAGAGCCCGCACAGCTCGGGCTGGGTGCGCAGCAGCGTCTCGGTCAGCTCGCGCGCGATGGCGTCGGACTCGAAGGTCGCCAGCGGCTCGATCAGCTCCAGCTCGCCCGGATGCTCGCGCAGGAAGGAGCGCAGGCCGCTTTCATACAGATCATGGCAGCGGTAACGGTGCGTACCCACCAGCAGCCCGACCCGGCCGGGCCGGCGGCACAGGTGGCTGAGCGCCCAGGCGGCGGTGCGCCCGACCTTCCAGCTGTCGAGCCCGACATAGCCCACGCGCGAGCGCGCCGACAGCGGCGAGCCCAGCGCAAGCACCGGCACGCCGGCGGCGACGATCTCGTCGATGGCGCCGGTGACCCGCGGATGCTCGGCGGCCAGCACCGCCAGCGCGTCGGCCTGGGCCGCGTGCTCGCGCATCAGCGCCGCGACCCGCTCGGGCGCGAGGTCTTCGAGCTGCACCACCTGGAGCGTGAGCGCCGGCGCGCCGGGCACGCGGGCGGCCTGCTGCGCCGCCGCCTCCAGCGCCGCCGCCAGCCGGGCCGAGAACGCCCGGTGCGCCGTCTGGATGACGACCGCCAGCGCCTGGCGCCCGCGCGCGGCCACCTCGACGCGGTGCTGCAGCGCGCCCAGGCCATAGAAGCCGATGTCGCGCGCGGCCTCGACCACGCGCTGCATCGTCGCCTCGCGCACCGGGCCGCCGCCGATCACCCGGTTGACGGTGGCCACCGACACGCCCGCGCGCTCGGCCAGGTCCCGGATCGTGGGTCGTGCCATCGTGCTTCCCTTTCGTTGCATTCGTCTCATCCCGCCCGGCCCGCAGCCCTCGCCGCCGCCGGCATCGTCTCAACTCATCGCAGCGGATGATACGTTGAATGAGATGATATGAGACGAAATGCATCATCCGCGGGGCGGCTCCGTTGTAGGCCTGCGGGGCGGCTGCCTAAGGTGTCCAGACCGAACACCCCAAGCTCACCGAGACAAGCGAGACCCCTCCCATGGATGACCTGCAGCACGGCACCCGCAACAAGAAAGGCGACTGGGCCCCCACCGAGCCGCTCGGCCTGGCGCCGATCTGGTCCTGGCCGCCGCAGCCGGGCGCCGTGGCGCGCTGGCTGGTGGGCTATGTCTGGCCCTGGAACCTGGTGGCGCTGGCCACCGCGCTGGCGGTCTGGTTCCTGGTGCTGCCGGACGCGGCGCAGATGGCCGAGCTGTCGTGGCGCTGGATCGTGCCGCTGTGGCTGGCCAACACCGCCGGCATCGCGCTGTGGTTCGGCGCCTTCGAGGCGCGGCTGTACCGCCGCCGCGCCCAGGAGCGGCGCTTCAAGTACAACGGCAAGTTCCCGGCCGAGCAGCCCTCGGACGTGTTCTGGTTCCGCAGCCAGAATCTGGACAACGCGCTGCGCTGCTTCCTGATCTCGGTGCCGATCGGCACGGCGCTGGAGGCGCTGCTGCTGTGGCTGTGCGCCAGCGGCCAGGCGGCCACGGTGAGCTGGACCGAGGCGCCGCTCTACCTCGCCGGCCTGGCGCTGCTGGCACCGATCGTGCACGAGGTGCATTTCTACGGGATCCACCGCGCCATCCACTGGGGCCCGCTGTACCGCTGGGTGCACGCGATCCACCACAACTCGGTCAACCCCTCGCCGTGGTCCTCGTTGTCGATGCATCCGGTGGAAGCCGCGGCCTACTTCGGCGTGGCGCTGTGGATGCTCGCGCTGCCGACCCACGGCTTCATCGCGGTGCTGTTCTTCCACCTGGCCGGCTATGGCGCGATCGTCGGCCACATCGGCTTCGACCGCATCGAGCTGGGCGACACGCACGCCCCCCGCAGCTCGGCCTACGCCCATTACCTGCACCACAAGCATTTCGACGTGAACTACTGCGACAACGGCGTGTTCCCGCTCGACCACTGGTTCGGCTCCTGGCACGACGGCTCGCCCGAGGGCGAGCGGCGCATGCAGGAGCGCTTCCGCCGCCGGCGCGAGCGCGTCAACGCCTCGTCCTCGGCGTCCTGATTCCCCCGCCACCTTCACACGTTCTTCAGGAGACATCGTCATGACGCAATGGATCGACGCCTGCGCCGCGCAGGACATCGAGCCCGAGGGCGTGGTCCGCTTCGACCACGCGGGCCGCACCTTCGCCCTCTACCGCAGCGACGCCGACACCTACCACTGCACCGACGGCCTGTGCACCCACGAGGCGGTGCACCTGGCCGACGGCCTGGTGATGGGCCACACCATCGAGTGCCCCAAGCACAACGGCGAGTTCGACATCCGCACCGGCGAGGCGCTGCGCTCGCCGGCCTGCCGCAACCTGGGCGTGCATCCGGTGCGCCTGGCGGGCGGCCGGGTGCAGATCGAGGTCTGAGGCCATGGCCGCGATGGTCATCATCGGCGCCGGCGAGTGCGGCTGCACCGCCGCCTTCGCCCTGCGCGAGGGCGGCTGGGACGGCGAGATCGTGCTGATCGGCGACGAGCCCGGCCTGCCCTATGAGCGACCGCCGCTGTCCAAGCCCGAGGGCGGCCGGGTGCAGCGCCGCGAGGTCACCGACGCCGCCCGCCTGGACGCCGCGCGCATCGACTTCCGGCCGGCCACGCCGGTGGCGGCGATCGATCGTGCGCGCCAGGTGCTGCGCCTGGACGACGGCCACGAGCTGGCCTACGCCCGGCTGCTGCTGGCCACCGGCGCGCGGCCGCGCGCACTGAATCTGCCGGGCGCCGAGCAGGCGCTGGGCCTGCGCACCCACCGGGATGCACTCGCGCTGTTCGAGCGCGCCGCCCGCGCCCGTCACGCGGTGCTGGTCGGCGCCGGCCTGATCGGGCTGGAGCTGGCGGCCGTGCTGCAGCAGCGCGGCCTGCCGGTGACGGTGCTGGAGGCCGGCGAGCGGGTGCTGGCCCGCGCGGTGCCGGCGCCGCTGGCCGAGCGGCTGGCCGCGCGCCACCGCGCCGCCGGCACCCATCTGCGCACCGGCTGCCGCCTCGCGCGGCTGGAGCTCGGCCGGGTGGTGCTGGACGACGGCGAGACGCTGCCGGCCGATCTGGTCGTGGCGGCCGTCGGCGCCGAGCCGCGCAGCGAGCTGGCCCGCGCGGCCGGGCTGGCGGTGGATGCGGCCGGCGCCCTTCAGGTCGATGCCCATCTGCGCACCGCGGACCCGGCGGTGTGGGCCGCCGGCGACGGCGCCAGCGCGCCCTCGCCCTGGTGGCCGGGCCGACCCGCGCAGCGCCAGGAGAACTGGCGCAATGCCATCGACCAGGGCCGGCACGCCGCTCGCACGATGCTGGCGGCCGAGCGCGGCGAGGTGCCGCCGGTCTTCGACGCGGTGCCCTGGTTCTGGTCCGACCAGCATGAGCTGGGCCTGCAGGTGGCGGGCTGGCCGGACGCGGGCCGCCCGGTCTGGCTGCGCACGCCCGCCCCCGACCAGCAGCTGGCCTTCCAGCTCGACGACAGCGGCCGGCTGCAGTGCGCCGCCGCGCTCGGCCCCGGCACGACGCTGGCGCGCGAGGTCCGCCTGGCCGAGCGGCTGATCCGCCAGCAGGCCCGACCGGCGCCCGAGGCGCTGACCGATCCGGCCGTCGCCCTGAGGAGCCTGGCATGAGTGCGCCCCGCCTGCAGGTGCTGCAATCGCTCTGGGGCTTCGAGCGGCTGCGCGGCGCCCCGCGCGAGCTGACGGTGCCCGAGCGCCTGCGCCGCAGCCACGCGGCCGGCTTCGACGGCGTCTCGGCGCATTTCCACGACGCTAGAGCGGTGTCGTCCTGGATCGACGAGGCGCAGGACCTGGGCCTGGTGATCGAGGGCTGCGCCTTCCCGACCCGCGTCGAGGACCTGCGCCCGGCGCTGGAGCTGGCCGCGCGCCACCGCATCCACCATGTCGTGGTGCAGGGGCTGGTGCGCCCCTACGACGCGGCTGAGGCGGCGCCGATCCTGCGCGGCTGGCAGGCCCTGGCCGACGCGCACGGCGTGCCGCTGCGCATCGAGACCCACCGCCACACGCTGACCAACGACCTGTGGGTGACGCGCGAGCTGCTCGACCGCGTGCCCGAGGTGACGCTGCTGGCCGATCTCTCGCACTACGTCTGCGGCCAGGAGATCACGCTGCCGGTCACGCCCGAGCACGAGGCCATGATCCGGCGCATCCTGTCGCGCAGCGGCGCCTTCCATGGGCGCGTGGCCAGCTCGGGCCAGATCCAGCTGGAGATCGGCTGGGCCGAGGCGCACGCGCCCTGGACGGCCCTGTTCCTGCGCTGGTGGGAGGACGGCTTCGTCGACTGGCTCGGCCGCGCCGCGCCGGGCGAGAGCCTCACCTTCACCTGCGAGCTGGGCCCCGCGCCCTACGCCATCACCGGCGCGGACGGCCAGGACCGCTCCGACCGCTGGACCGATGCCCGCCACCTGCGCGAGCAGGTGCTGGACTGCTGGAGGCGTGCCGTGCAGCGGCATGCCGCCGGCGCTCTTTGACCGTTCTTTGACCGCTCTTTGCCCGTTCCCATTCCAAATCCACCCGGAGACAAGCATGAACCGCAAGAACCTCACCCCCCGCCCGACCGCCCTGGCCGCCGCCACGCTGCTGCTCGCCCTGCTGGGCGCCCCGGCCGCGCACGCGCAGAAGATCGGCGTGACGATGACCGACTTCAACGACACCTTCCGCACCCTGCTGCGCAACGGCATCGCCGAGGCCGGCAAGAAGCAGGGCGTGGTCTTCCAGTTCGAGGACGGCAAGTCCGACGTCGGCACCCAGCTCAGCCAGGTGCAGAACATGATCGCGCAGAAGGTGGACGCGATCATCATCCAGCCGGTCGACACCGACGTGACGCCGAAGATCACCAAGATGGCGACCGAGGCGAAGATCCCGCTGGTCTACGTCAACCTCAAGCCCTCGGACTTCGAGCGGCTGCCCGCCGGCGTCACCGTCGTGGCCTCCGACGAGAAGGTCGGCGGCACGCTGCAGGCCCGCGAGGTCTGCCGCCAGCTCAAGGGCCGCGGCAACGTGCTGGTGCTGATGGGCGATCTGGTGCACGAGGCCGCCCGCACCCGCACCCAGGCGGTCGAGGCCGTCATCGCCAGCGACAAGGACTGCGCCGGCCTGAAGCTGGCCGACAAGCGCGAGGGCAAGTGGAGCCGCACCCAGGCCCAGGACATCACCACCAACTGGCTGACCTCGGGCCTGAAGTTCGACGCGATCGTCGCCAACAACGACGAGATGGCGCTGGGCGCGATCAATGCGCTCAAGGGCGCGCGCAAGTGGACGCCAGGCATGGTGGTGGCCGGCATCGACGCCACGCCCGACGCGCTGGCCTCGATGAAGAGCGGCGAGCTGAAGGTCTCGGTCTTCCAGAACGCCGCCGCCCAGGGCGCGGGCTCGGTCGAGGCGGCGCTGAAGCTGATCCGCAAGCAGCCGGTCGAGAAGTTCGTCAACGTGCCCTTCGAGCTGGTGACGCCGGAGAACATGGCGCGCTACGTCGGCAAGAACTGAGCCGCCCGCGCCACCTGCCTCGTTTTTGCCGCCCCGGGTTCCATCTGTCTGCGGGACCTGGGGCGGTCTTTCCCGCTCATCGGCCGACACCGACCGTCAGGCGCGGGTGTCCGGCACGCCCGCGTCAGCGCGCCCGCGCGATGCGGTGCAGCAGCTCCACCAGCAGCAGCCGCTCGCCCGGACTGAACCCCTCCAGCACCTCGCGCTCGCCCTCGTGCAGCAGCGCGGTGGCCTGCGCGGCCAGCGCCGCGCCCGTCTCGGTCAGCGTGACATGCTGGATGCGGCGGTCGCGCTCGCTGCGCTCGCGCCGCACCAGGCCGCGCGCCTCCATGCGGTCCAGCCACATCTTGATGTTGGGCAGCGTGACCGCCAGCGCCCGCGCCAGCCGCGTCGGCGAGACCTGCGTGTTGCCGCCCACCAGCATCAGGATGGTGTATTCGACCGGCCTCAGCCCGTGCGGCTCGCCCACGCGCGACTCGAACACCGCGGTCGTCGTCACCGCCGCCTGCGCCAGCTGGTAGCCCAGCAGCGTGAACAGCGTGCCCTCGTGCAAGCGCCCCGCCGGGGTGGCGTCATCGGTGAGATCGGACAGCAGATCGGAAACATCGGGCGCATCGGTGCTCATGCCGGAATTGTCGTCGCATGGCCTCACCCCGGTTCCCGCTTGCGGGCTTACCCGAATCTTTCACCCGCATGAACTTAAGTAAATTAAGCAAATGCGCGGATGGAACGCCTTCCACGCTCAAGCCCGACGACATGAGGAGACACCGATGAACACCCCTTTGACTTCCCGCACAAAGCCGACCGCCGCCCGCCCGCGTGCGCTGCTGCCGGTCATGCTGGCCATTCTGGCGCTGACCGGCTGCGGCAGCGATGAGGACGACACCAGCACCCCGCCGACGGCCCTACCCCAGCTGTCTGCAGCGCAGGCCGGCACGCTGTCGGGCGACTGCGCCAGCCTGGCGACAAAGCTTAATTCACTGAGCAATATTTCGGTCACTGCAGTCACGACGATCGCAGCCGGCGGCCTGAAGATCGGCGGGCAGGACATCGCCGAGCACTGCCAGGTGACGGCGCTGACCGAGTCACGCACCAGCGCGGTCGACGGCCAGACCTACGCGATCCGCTTCGAGATGCGCCTGCCCAAGGCCTGGAACGGCCGCTTCTTCCACCAGGGCAACGGCGGGCTGGACGGCAGCGTGCTGACCGCCACCGGCGCCTCGGGCGGCGGACCGCTGACGCACGCGCTGGCTCAGGGCTTCGCGGTGCTCAGTTCGGACGCCGGCCACACCGCGGCGCAGAACCCGGCCTTCGGCATCGATCCGCAGGCGCGGCTGAACTACGGCTACCAGGCCGCCGCCAAGCTCACCCCGATCGCGCACGCGATCATCCAGACCGCCTACGGCCGCAACGCCGACCGCGCCTACTTCGGCGGCTGCTCCAACGGCGGACGCCACGCGATGGTGGCCGCCGCGCGCATGCCCGAGAGCTACGACGGCTACCTGGTCGGCGCGCCCGGCTTCAATCTGCCCAAGGCGGCGACCGCCAACATCTACAAGGGCCAGCGCTACGCGATGGTCGCCACCAGCCCGACGACCGACCTGTCGACCGCGATCACCACGGCCGAGCGCAAGGTGGTGGCCGACGCGGTGCTGGCCAAGTGCGACGCGCTCGACGGCGCCACCGACGGTCTGGTGCAGGACACCGACGCCTGCCAGGCCGCCTTCCAGTGGGATCGCGACGTGCCGACCTGCAGCGGCGACACCCGCGACGGCACCTGCCTGACCGCGGCGCAGAAGACCGCCATCGCGCCCATCTTCAGCGGCGCCGTCGACAGCAGCGGCAAGGCCTTCTACGCACGCTTCCCCTTCGATCCGGGCTATGCCGGCTCGGGCATTCCGTCCTGGGCCTTCACCGCGCCGTCGCAGCGCGATGCGGTGGCGATCGCCTTCACCTTCAAGACACCGCCGGACAATCCGGTCGGCTTCGATGGCGTGGCCTTCGCGCTGAACTCGAACATCGACACGCTGCTGCAGCAGATCGAGGCGACGAACGCGACCTACACCGAATCGTCGATGGCCTTCATGACCCCGCCCTCGCCCACCGACCTGTCGAAGCTGAAGAACCGCGGCGCCAAGATGATGGTCTACCACGGCGTGAGCGACCCGATCTTCTCGGTCGAGGACACCACCACCTGGTACAAGGCGCTGGCCGCGGCCAACAGCGGCGACGCCAGCAACTTCGCGCGGCTATTCCGCGTGCCCGGCATGGGCCACTGCTCGGGCGGCCCGGCCACCGACCAGTTCGACGCGGTCTCGGCGCTGGTGAAGTGGGTCGAGCAGGGCCAGGCGCCCGACAGCCTGATCGCCAAGGCGCGCGGCACCGGCAACGCCGGCGGCGTCAATGCCGACGTGCCCTCGACCTGGGCGGTCGACCGCAGCCGCCCGCTGTGCGCCTGGCCGAAGGTCGCGCGCTACAAGGGCACCGGCAGCCTGGACGACGCCAGCAGCTTCGAGTGCCGCAGCTGAGCGGGCGCGCCGCCGCCGCGCTCACTCCATCTTGATGCCCTTGGCCTTGATGAGCGCGGCCCAGCGCTTGCTGTCGCTGGCGATCAGCGCCGCGAACTGCTCCGGCGTGCCTCCGCCGATCAGATTGCCGGGCCCGGTGATCTTTTCGCGCAGCTCCGGGTTGGCCAGCGCCGCATTGAAGACCTCGTTGAGCTTCTTCACGATCGGTGCGGGCAGGCCCCTCGGACCGATCAGTCCGACCCAGTTGTAGATCGTGACATCGGGGTAGCCCAGTTCAGCCATGGTGGGCACATCGGGCAGGCTGGGCAGACGCTTGTCGCTGGTGACCGCCAGCGCGCGTGTCTTGCCCGCCTGGATCGAAGGCAGCGCGGCGTAGGTCTGCTCGAACAGCATGTCCACCTCACCAGCCAGCAAGGCACCCGCCGCCGGGCCACCGCCCTTGTAGGGCACCGGCAGCAGATCGATGCCGGCCACACTCTGCAGCATTTCACCGCTCAGATGGTGGGCACCGCCCGTGCCTGCATTGGCGACGGTGAGCGCACCTGGCCGTGCCTTGGCCGCCTGCACGACGTCCTTCAGGGTCTTGAACGGCTTGTCCACACGCGTCACAAGCACCAGAGGCGCTCGCTCGATCAGCATGATGGGCGTGAAGTCACGGGACGGGTCGAAGGTCATCTTCGGGAACAGGTGGGCATTCACCGACAGCGGACCCATCCCACCCAGGCCCAGCGTGTAGCCGTCCGCCGCAGCCTTGGCGACAAAATCGTGGCCGATGTTGCCACTGGCCCCCGGCTTGTTCTCGATGATGAGCGTCTTGCCCAAGGCTGCACCGACCAGGGGACCAAGTTGCCGGCCACGCAGGTCGGCATTGCCTCCGGCGGCAAACGAGACGATCAAGCTGATGGGCTTGCTGGGATAGTCGCTGGCCTGGGCCTGAGCCAGCGGCGGCAGCAGAGAGGCTGCGGCTGCACCGGCCAGCAGACGCAGGACATGGTGACGAGTCAAGGACGTCATGGCAAAAGTCTCCTTCGTGTCGTGATCAATCCGTCCACGCCCAGGCCTGACGCCGGGCTCGTGGATCGGGCTCGCAGCACAGGTCGATGTTCGCGACCGATGCGATGCTTTCGCTGAACCAGGCCTCGATCCCGGCGCGGCGCTCGCCCAGATAGACCGGCTGATCCTCGGCATCGAGCACCATGCACAGGTCATGTCCTGGCACAAGAACAGTGCCGGGGCGGTGGCGCCAGAGCGCCCAGATCGTGTCGATGCTTTGCCGACTGGCGACCGGATCGAGCGAAGAATCCACATCGCGGCTGAGCAGCTCCGCGCGGTTCTTGGCGCTGTCGCCCGTGAACAGCAGGGTTCGCTGCGGGCACTCGAGCAGGTAGAGCAGGCCACCCGGCGTGTGTCCCGGAACAGGAATGGCACGAAGGCCAGGCAGGAACTCCTGATCACCCCGGATGCGGCGGGTGCGCGGATCCTTCGCCAGCGCCTGCACATACAGCTCGGGCAAGGGATTGAAGCCGGGTGGCTGCGAAGCCGCCCATTCCAGCTCGATGTCACCGATCCACGGCGTGGCATTCGGGAACAGCGTGAAGTTGACGCTGTGGTCGTAGTGCGCATGCGTGAGCACCACATCGGTCACAGCGTCTGGGGCGACCCCGTGATCGCGCAGCTGCTTGATCAGCTCTCGCCGCACACCGAAGGCACCGACATCGATCAGCACGGTGCGCTGCGTGTCGCGCAGCAGCGTGATGGTGCTCCAGCCCAGCCCACCATGACAGAGCGATCGACCGGGAAAGCCCTGGATCAGCACATCGACACGCATGTCGCCTCCCATCTCTTTTTCACCACAGAATTGCACTAAAAAATTACAAGATGCCAAGTGTCTTTTTCTTTGAAAGCTCCATCAATCGCGTTAACACTTAGTGCACATCAGAGAGAAAGCGATGTCTACACGGCACTCATGGAAACCCCATGATTGCACCAAAAACAAAACAAGTACAATTATTGCGTCAATCAAACTGCCACACAAGAGTGCTGTCATGCGTCCTCCACATCGTCACAAGCCCCTGTCATGGGCACGTCGCAGCCTGGCAGCCTCGCTGCTGCTGGCCATAGGCACATCAGGTGCACTCGCCCAGGCCCCGGCGGCGGACTACCCCAACAAACCGGTGAAGATCGTGGTCCCGTTCTCTCCCGGCGGGCCCAACGATGTGATGGCGCGCGTGCTGGCCGCGCGTCTGTCGGCCAATCTGGGCCAGCAGTTCATCGTCGAGAACAAGGCGGGGGCCGGGGGCACCATCGGCACGGATGCCGTGGCCAAGGCACCGGCCGACGGCTACACGCTGCTTTTCCCCAGCGCCCCCTTCGTCACCGCGCCAGCGCTCTACGGCAAGAAGCTGGGCTATGACACCCTGCAAGACCTCACCGGGATCACCAAGGTGGCCGAGTCCCCGATGGTGCTGATGGTGGCCGCCAGTTCACCGTACCGCACGCTGAAGGAGCTGCTGGCCGCCGCCAGCACGCAACCCGGCAAGCTGCTGTTCGCCAGCGGTGGCGTGGCGAGCACGCCGCATCTGGCCACCTCGCTGCTGGAATCCATCACGCAGACCGACATGCTGCACATCCCGTACAAGGGAGGCGGCCCGGCCATGATGGCCCTGATCGGTGGCGAGGTGACGCTCTTCCTCGACAGCATCATCAGCGGGGGCCAGCATCTTCAGGCCGGCAAGGTGCGGGCGCTGGCCGTCACGGGCGCACAGCGCCTGCCCAGACTGCCGCAGGTGCCCACCTTCGCGGAAGCCGGCCTGCCGGGCTACCAGATGACCCATTGGGTGGGTCTGGCGGCACCGGCGAAGACGCCACAGGCCATCCTCGACAAGCTCAATCGGGAGGCGGTGAAGGCTCTGGCCGCCGACGATGTCAAGGCCCGTCTGGCCGAGCTGGGTGTGACACCGGTCGGCAGCACGCGCGAGGCCTTCAACCAGTTCATCGCGCAGGAAGTCCCCCGCTGGACCGATGTGGTCCGCACACGCCGGATCGAGGCGGAATGAGTCTGGCAGCAACGTTCTGGCCCCCGGCCGGATCCGTCGATGCCCATGTGCATTTGATGGACCCGGCCTTCGCGTTTGCCCCCACACGCCGCTACACGCCCGCGCCGGCCACGGTGACCGACCTGCGGGCGCATCTGCAGCGCATCGGGATGCAGCGCGTGGTCTGCGTGCAACCCAGCGTCTACGGCAGCGACAACCGCTGCCTGTGCGACGGCCTGGCCCGCCTGGGAGCGGCGGCGCGCGGCGTGGCGGTGCTGGCCCCCTCGCACAGCGAGGCCGAGATCAGCGCACTGGTGCAGGCCGGCGTGCGCGGCGTGCGGCTGAATCTGGCGGTGAATCGCCACAGCACGATCCGAGAGGCCCGGCAGGAGATTGAGCAGGCGGCAGCGCAGATGGCAGCGCACCCCGAGCTGCACCTGCAGCTGCATGTTCGGCCCGAACATCTTCTGGCCTGCCTGCCCCAGCTGAGCGCGCTCCAGCGCCCGGTGGTGCTCGATCACCATGCCCTGCTGCCCCTGGGACAGGACGGGGCGGAGATGCGCGCTCAGGTCATCGCCGCGCTGCGGGCCTCACCGGACCTGTGGGTCAAGCTGTCGGGCCCCTACCAGATCTCGGCGCGGGCCGCCCCGTATGGCGATGTGGCACCGCTGGCGCGTGCGCTGATCGAGGCGGCTCCAGCGCGGGTGCTCTGGGGCAGCGACTGGCCGCACCCGGCAGGCGCTCACCGCGCCGCCACAGCGGGACGCGACACCATCGAGCCCTTTCGCCAGGAAGACGATGCGGCGCAACTCGCCGCCCTGCGCGCCTGGCTGGCTGACGATGCCGTGCTGCAGGCCCTGCTCGTGGACAACCCGGCGCGCCTGTACGGCTGGTCGGCGGCCTGAAACGGCTGCGTTCGGCCAGGCCTCACCAGCGACTGCCGAACACCTCACCCAGCTCGTCGAGCTGCGCGGCGGTCAGCGGCTGGCAGCGGCCGGCGCTGAGCAGCCAGAGCCGGGCGGTTTCTTCCAGCTCTTCCAGCGTCGCCATCGCGCTGGCCGGGCTGTCGTGCCAGACGTTCGGCCCCAGGCGATCGAGCATCACCGCACGCAGGAGGCGCTGAGCTGCGAATGCGCGCTCGATCAGGTCCGCGACGATCTCGCCCACCTGGGGATCACCCGGACGGTGATAAGGCACCAGCGGCACCCGGCCCACCTTCATCACGAAGTAGGGCGTGATCGGGGGCAGGATGGCCTCCGGGGTCCAGACCCCTTGCAGCGTCAGCGCCACCAGGTGGGTGGAATGGGTGTGCATCACACAGCGCGCGCTGGGGTCGGCGCCGTAGATGCGCCGGTGCAGCGCCAGGGTCTTGCTGGCCCGGTCGCCGCCGAGCTGGCGGCCGTCGCCGCTCACATGGGCCAGACGTGCCGGATCGAGAAAGCCCAGACAGGCATCCGTGGGCGTGATCAGGAAGCTGCCGTCCTCCAGCCGCACGCTGATGTTGCCCGCGGTGGCGTGCACCCAGCCTCGCTCGAACAGGCTGCGACCGGTGCGGCAGATCTCATCGCGCCAGTGAGTCTGCGTGCTGATGTGCGTGTGCGTGCTCATGCCTCGCTCCGGAACGCCTTGTCGAAGAAATCGACCGTGCCGAAGTTGCCCGACTTGAGCGCCACGCGCACGCCGCCGGGCTCCGCCGCGGGCGAATGCGCGTGGCACCACGGCACCCCCGGATCGATGGGCGCGCCGATCTGCAGCCGAGTGATGCCCAGAGCCTGCACACAGGCCCCCGAGGTCTCGCCGCCGGCCACCACCAGTTGCCGCACGCCCGCCTGCACCAGCTGAACGGCGATGGCCGCCAGCGCCTGCTCAACCAGATGGCCTGCACGAGCCACGCCCAGCTGCTCCTGCACACGCTGCACCGCGTCGGGCGTGGTGGTGGCGTGAATCAGCACGGGCGTGCTGCTGCTCAGCAAAGGGCGAGCCCAGGCCACCGCGTCGTCGACCACCGACGCACCGGTGGCCAGCGCCAGCGCGTCGATGGGGAAGTTGCGGCCCGGATGGCGCTTCACGAAGTCGGCCACCTGCGCGTTGGAGGCCGAGGAACAGCTGCCGGAGATCACCGCGCGATGGCCGTGAACCTGAGGCAGCCTCTCGGCCTCCGGACTCGGCTGCATGCCATGGTTCTGCGGCAGGCCGATGGCCACGCCAGATCCCGCCACGATCAGCGGCAGATCGGCAAAAGCACGCCCCATGGCCCACAGATCGGCGTTGCTCAGTGCGTCCACGATGGCCAGGCCCACGCCACGCTCGCGCAAGGCACGCAGGCGCTCGTCGATGGCCTCGGTCCCTTGCGAGACCACGTCGAACGGCACCAGACCGACGCGCCGGGTCGTCTGCGGCTGCAACACCCTCACCAGGTTGGCATCGCGCATCGGCGTCAGGGGATGGTCACGCATGCTGCCTTCGCTGAGCAGCACATCGCCGGTGTACAGATAGCCCTTGTAGACGGTGCGCAGGTTCTCGGGGAAGGCCGGACAGACCGGGGCGAAGTCGGTGCCCAGGGCGCACATCAGCGCATCGGCCACCGGCCCGATGTTGCCCTGCGGCGTGGAGTCGAAGGTGGAACAGACCTTGAAGTAGATCTGTCCGGCCCCTTGCTGCCGCAGCCAGGCCAGAGCCGCCAGCGATTGCGCCACCGCATCCTGCGGTGCAATCGTCCTCGACTTCAGCGCGATCACCACGGCATCGGCATCGGCATCGACGCCGACCGATGCCGTGGGCACCCCCAGGGTCTGCACGACGCGCATGCCCTGGCGCACCAGGTTGGACGCCAGATCAGTGGCCCCGGTGAAATCGTCGGCAATGCAGCCCAGCTTCAGCATGCTCAGGCGCTCCGCTGTGCTGCCGCCACCACGGCCTGCGCCGTGAGCTGGCCAAAAGCGCGGCAGCCGGTCTGCCCGCCCAGGTCAGCGGTACGGTTCGCCGGGGTCTCGAGCACCGAATCGACCGCCTGCGTCATCAGTGCGGCGGCCTTTTCCAGCGCCGGCCGACCGTGCTTTTCGCCCATCCACTGCAGCAGCATGGCGACCGACAGGATCATCGAGACCGGATTGGCCTTGTCCTGACCCGCAATGTCCGGGGCCGAGCCATGCTGGGCCTGTGCGCAGCAATGGGTGTCGCTGGCCATCATCGAGCCGGCCAGACCCAGGCTGCCCGAGAGCTCGCTGGCCAGATCCGAAATGATGTCGCCATAGAAATTGGTGGCCACCAGCACATCGAAGCGCTCAGGCTGACGCACCAGGTGGGCCGTGCTGGCATCGACCAGCAGGTCGTTGAGCTCCACCTCGGGGAAGTCCCTGGCCACATCGCGCACGCACTCCAGGAACAGGCCGTCCGTCATGTGGAAGCTGTTGGCCTTGTGGATGGCGGTGACCTTCTTGCGCCGCTTCATCGCCAGCTCGAACGCGCGGCGAGCGATGCGCTCGCTGCAATGGCGGGTGATCTTGCGCATCGACAGGGCCATGTCGGGACTGGGCATCAGCTCGGCCCATCCGCGCGTCATGTTGCGATCGGGGTAGAAGCCTTCGGTA
Source organism: Sphaerotilus natans (assembly GCF_900156335.1). GTDB lineage: Bacteria > Pseudomonadota > Gammaproteobacteria > Burkholderiales > Burkholderiaceae_C > Sphaerotilus > Sphaerotilus natans. Next base: position 10,948 of record NZ_FTMZ01000008.1, on the reverse strand, counting down.
GCCTCGCGCATGATGACCAGATCCATGGTCTTGCCCGGCTTCATGTTCGACTCGATGAAGGGTCGGGTACGTGCCGGCCGCACATTGGCATACAGGTCCAGCCCGATGCGGAACCCCGCCGACACATTGCGCCCGCCCTTCTCGGGGGTCGGGTAGTCGGCATGCGACTGCGTGCCCAGGATGATGCCGTCGAAGGTCCGGGCCTTGGCCAGCGTCTCGTCCCTCAGCGTCGTGCCGTGCTTTTCCAGGCTGGCAAAGCCCACGTCGTCGTACTCCAGACTCAAGCCCAGATCGAGCGACACATTCGCTGCCTGCAACACCTCGACCGCGGCAGCCACGATTTCAGGACCAATCCCGTCGCCGGGCAACACAAGCATCTTCATCCTAGTCTCCTGATGGACGAGGCCCCCAACGGCAGTCACTCTGCCGAAGTCCTCGCTCCGGATTCTAGATGCTTTGTACTAAACAATCACAAAGTACAAATACTTATGGTGTCATCATCGCACGCCACACGCCATCGCATCCTGCAGGCGGCGCACCGCACAGGCCGGACTGGAAAGCACGGGAACCTTCAGCCGTTCCGTCAGGACAGGCGCGACCCGCGCCATCGAGAACTGAGCCAACAGCACGGCATCCGCCGCGCCCGCCGCATGCGCGGCCTCGATCAAGAGACGGTCATGCGTGGCCACATCGCCGCCCAGCAGCGCGGGCAGTGCACCGTCGACCTGCACGCAGCGCAGGGTGCAAGCGTGCGCCTCGGCGGAATGGGCGTGAACTCGAGCTCGCAATGCCTCGAACTCGGCCACCATCGGCGCCGCAGCTGGCGCGAAGGTGGTCAGCATCAGCAAGCGCCCGCCATGTGCCAGCGCTTCCAGAAACATGGCTTCGTTGGGCTTGTGCACGGGCACGTCCAGCGCCTGCGCGGCCGCCTCGATGGCCGGGCCAAACGCAGAGCAGGTGAACAAGATGCCCTGCGCCCCTGCACCGCGCGCATATCGTGCCAAGGCCACGAAACGCTGCGTGAGCGCTGGCGTGATCTCGCCAGCGGCACTCAGGTCCGAGGACAAGCTGTCGTCGAGCAGATTGCTGCACCGCGCTCCGGGCCAGCCTGCAGCAAAGGCCTGATGGATGGGATCCACCGCCGCAGCGGTCGCATGGATCAGTGCAATCCGAGGCGATGCGGACGCGCTCACAGGTGGACCTCGATGCCGCTGCCCGACGGTCTGTCCGCGTCGTGGGGATGGGGTGGCGAAGGGTCTTGCAGCTTGAGTCCGCGCACCACATCCAGATGCTGGCGCATGCGGTGCGAGGCCTCCACGCGCTCGCCGGCCTCGATCAGATCGAGCAGCTCCAGATGCTCCTCGCTCTGGCGGTAGAGCCGGGTCCGATCGAGATTGCTGCGGTATTCGAGCAATCTGCGGAGCTGGTTGAGGTTGCGCAGCGACTCCAGCAGGAAGCTATTGCCCGCACAGGCGACCACGGTTTCATGGAACTCCGCACCGACACGGAACAGCTCCGCCCGCGACCAGCGCGCGATACCGCCATCGAGCATGGCGAGCTGCTCGCGACGCGCACGCGCGAAAGCCGCGATGTCGATGCGGAACCCCGGCTCCAGCAGCGCCGCGGGCTCGATGATCATGCGAAAGCGGTAGCACTCATGGTAGGAGCGGCTGGAGCGCAGAAAGGGCCGGAACACCCAGCCCCGGCCCGGCTTGCGCTCGGCCAGGCCTTCGCGCCCCATGCGATTGAGCACACGCTGCACCTGGATGCGCGTGAGCTCGTAGCGGTCCATCAGTTCCACCTCCGACACCTCGGCGGCCAGCACACCGCTCAGGCAGTCATCGGCCACACGCAGGTAGTTGGCCTCGTCGGAATCGCTGTCGGTCGGCAAGGCCAGATGGCGCAGTGCATCGCCGACCTGCACCAGACGGAAGCCGCGGTTGGGCACCGACTCCACCGCACCGAGTGTCTCCAGATACTGCAGGGCCTTGCGCACCGGCGAGCGCGACACCCCCAGTTCATCGGCCAGGGCCTGTTCGATCAGTCGATGCCCGGGTTCACAGGCCTGACCACACAGGCTTTCCACGATGCGCATCGCGATGGTGCTCACCACCCCTGTGGGCGTGAGTCCATCCGCGGACGACGGAGGCAATTCAGAGGAGGATGAAGCGGACTGGCGGGCGGGCATGCTGCAACAGATTCAATTGGGCTCACTTTGAGCTTACATTGAAATTGATACAAAGTCGCCCTGCCATTCAGCCCGCCCCCAGCGCCGCGCTCAGCTGCGCGGCCGCCTCGCGCAGCGCCCCGACCAGCTCGGGGCGCAGGCGCGGCTCGGGCACCGTCAGCGTCAGCGCCCCCACCAGCACCGGCGCGGCGCCCGCCGTGCCGCCGGCGCGCCACACCGGCGCCGAGATGCCGGTGAGACCCGCCACCCGGTCGCCGGTGCGCATCAGGTAGCCGTCGCAGCGGATCTGCTCGCTCAGCGCGCCCGGCTCGCCGGAGAAGGCCAGCAGCACCCGGCCGCCGGCGCCACGCTCCAGCGGCAGCAGGTCGCCGGCGCGCACATGGTCGCGCAGCAGATGCGGCGAATCCACCCGCAGCAGGCACAGCCGCTGCGCGCCACGGCGCACATGCAGCGCGACGCTCTCCTGCGTCTGCGCCACCAGCTCGCGCATCCGCGGCAGCGCCACCGCCTCCAGCGGGAAGGCCGCCGCGCGCACCTGCGCCAGCCGGTCGATCTCCGGCCCCGGCGACCAGCCCCCTGTCTCGTCGCGCACCAGCAGCCCGGCGTGCGCCAGCGAGTTCAGCAGCCGCAGCGCGGTGCTCTTGTGCAGCCGGGTGCGCTCGGCCAGCGCGGTCACGCCCAGCGCGCGGTCGCCCGGCCGGAAGGCCGACAGCAGGCTGAGCGCGCGATCGACCGCCGCGGTGCCGCCGGGCGCGGCACCCTCGTCGGCGACGGATGGGTTCGTGGACTTGCGGGGCATCGGCTATGATCCTGATCGTTCATTGAAACGCATGTTTCATTCTACAGAACAGATGAAGGATTCCCGATGTCCCTTCCATCCCTTGCCGCTCCGACAGTGCTGATCAGCGAGGTCGGTCCGCGCGACGGCCTGCAGAGCGTCACCGCGGTGATGCCGACCGCCGCCAAGATCGCCTGGATCGACGCGCTGCACGCCGCCGGGGTGCGCGAGATAGAGGTCGGCTCCTTCGTGCCGGCGGCGCGGCTGCCGCAGATGGCCGACGTGGCCGAGGTGGTGTGCCATGCGGTCACGCGCCCCGGCTGGACGGTGATGGCGCTGGTGCCCAATCTGCGCGGCGCCGAGGCCGCGCTGGCCGCCGGCGTGCACAAGCTGACGCTGCCGCTCTCGGCCAGCGAGGCGCATTCGCAGGCCAATGTGCGCCGCAGCCGCGCGCAGATGCTCGACGAGCTGCGCGCCATCGCCCGGCTGCGCGACCGCGTCGCGCCGGGCGTGGCGCTGGAGGTCGGCATGTCCACCGCCTTTGGCTGCACGCTGCAGGGCCCGGTGGCCGAGGACGAGGTGGTGCGGCTGGCTGCGGCGGCCGTCGAGGCCGGCGCCGACGAGGTCGGCCTGTCCGACACCACCGGCATGGCCGATCCGGCCCAGGTGCGCCGGCGCTTCCGCCAGGTCCACGCGGCGATCGGCCGCCACCTGGGCTCGGCGCATCTGCACAACACCCGCGGGCTGGGCCTGGCCAATGTGCTGGCGGCACTGGATGCGGGCGTGCGCACCTTCGACAGCTCGCAGGGCGGGCTGGGCGGCTGCCCCTATGCGCCAGGCGCCTCGGGCAATGTGGTCACCGAGGACCTGGTCTTCATGCTCGAGGCGATGGGCCTGGACACCGGAATCGACCTGGCGCGGCTGATGGCCGCGCGCGCGGTGCTGCGCGCCGGCCTGCCGGACGAGCCGCTGCACGGCATGACGCCCGAGGCCGGCCTGCCGCCGGGCTTCGTCTACGCCGACGGCCGCCGCCCGACCCCGCCGCAGGAGGCCGCATGAGCGCCGCCCCCACCCCGGGCCACGACGACGCGCTGCCGCTGGCCGGCGTGCGGGTCATCGAGTTCACCCACATGGTGATGGGCCCGAGCTGCGGCATGGTGCTGGCCGACCTCGGCGCCGAGGTCATCAAGGTCGAGCCGCTGGCCGGCGACAACACCCGCCGGCTGCTGGGCTCGGGCGCGGGCTTCTTCGGTATGTTCAACCGCAACAAGAAAAGCCTGGCGGTGGACGTGAAGGACCCGCGCGGCCGCGAGATCGTGCTGCGGCTGATCGCCGGCGCCGACGTCTTCAGCGAGAACTTCAAGAGCGGCACGATGGAGCGGCTCGGCCTGGGCGTCGAGGTGCTCGAACGGCTGAACCCGCGGCTGATCCAGGTCTCGCACAAGGGCTTCCTGCCCGGCCCCTACGAGCACCGCACCGCGCTGGACGAGGTGGTGCAGATGATGGGCGGCCTGGCCTACATGACCGGCCCGCCGGGGCGGCCGCTGCGCGCGGGCAGCTCGGTCAACGACATCATGGGCGGGCTGTTCGGCGCCATCGGCGTGCTGGCGGCGCTGGCCCAGCGCGAGCGCACCGGCCGCGGCCGCCAGGTGCAGAGCGCGCTGTTCGAGAACAACGTGCTGCTGATGGCGCAGCACATGATGCAGTTCGCGGTCACCGGCCGCCCGGCCGCGCCCATGCCCGCGCGCATCAGCGCCTGGGGGCTGTACGACGTCTTCGAGGTGCAGGGCGGCGAGCAGATCTTCCTGGCGGCGGTCAGCGACACGCAGTGGGCGCTGCTGTGCGAGGCCTTCGGCTGGCGCGACCTGAAGGACGATGCCCGCCTGACGACGAACAACGACCGGGTGCGCGCCCGCGAGTGGCTGCTGCCGCTGCTGCGCGAGCGCTTCGGCGGCTTCGCGGCGGCCGAGCTGTCGGCACGCTTCGAGCGCATCGGCCTGCCCTACGCGCCGATCGTGCGCCCGCACGAGCTGTTCGACGACGCGCACCTGAACGCCACCGGCGGCCTGGCGCCGGTCACGCTGCCGGCCGATGCCAGCGGCGCCGGCCAGCCGGTGGAGACGCGCCTGCCGCTGCTGCCGCTGACGCTCGACGGCCAGCGCCTGCCGCTGCGCCACGCGCCGCCCGCGATCGGCGAGCACGGGCAGGCGCTGCTGCGCGAGCTGGGCTACGGCGAAGACGAGATCGCGCGGCTGCGCGCCGACGGCATCGTCGGCGGGCCCGAGCGCCTCGGCCCGCTCAGCTGATGCGGTAGAGGTCCAGCAGCACCTGGCGGGCGCGGCGCTCGCCGGTGGCCAGCGCCATCGTCCGGTTCAGATGCGCCCAGGCCGGCGCCCCGGTGGTGAAGCGCACCAGGGTGCGGAAGAAGTAGTCCTGGCGCGGCACCGCCTCGCCGGCGGCCAGCCAGGCCATGACCTCGGCCGGGCCGTGGCGCAGGCCCTCGCTGCGCACCTCGATCAGGGCGCCGTCGTCGGCACGGATGACGTAGTGCGCGGCGATCTCGAGCACGCCGTCGCTGCGCATCCATTGCCAGTCGATGCCGCCCTCGACCAGCGTGCCCGACAGCTCCGGGCCGCTGACCTCGCCGGCGCCCAGCGGCACGAAGCGCCGCTCGCCGGCCGGCGCGGCGCCCAGGCTGGCGAGCGCGCCGACCTCGCAGCGCAGGTGCGCCATCGGGGTCAGGCCGGGTGGGCAGGCGAAGGGGGCGGGTGTCATCATCGGGCTCCGGTCCGGGCGGGGATCCGATCATCGGTCGCCCGGCCCCGGCCTTGTGTCCACCTTGAGGATGACAGCGCTTGACCGACCTCTCCGCCCCGCATGTCCAGACCGCCCTGACTGGCCTGATCGACGCGATCGGCCGCGAGGACTTCGCCGCCCGCGCGCTGGCCGCCCTGAACGAGACGGTGCGTGCAGCCTCCTGGTCGGTCTACCGGCTGCACCCGCAGGACATGCCGCCCGAGCTGCACCTCTCGGCCAGCCGGGGCGTGGAGGACGCGACGCAAGACTGCTTCCGCGCCTATCGGGACGCCGGCCTGTACCGGCAGGACCGCAGCTTCGCACGGCTGCGTCCCGGCGGGCCGCCCTCGGACCCGCAGGTGCTGCGCATGCACGGCGACGAGGCTCCGAGCCCGGCGCACCGCGAGCTGATCTACCGCCGCCACCGGGTGGTCGAGCGGCTGTCGGTGGCCAGCGTCGAGCCCGACGGCTCGCTGCTGGCGATCAACCTCTACCACCATGAGCACCAGGGCCGCTTCACGCCGGCCGAGCAGGACATGCTGGTCGCGCTGGCGCCGCTGGTGCGCTCGAGCGTGCAGCGCCATCTCGCGCTGGAGCGACGCGCCTGCGCCCTGGCACCGGCCGCCGATCCGCGCCAGCGGCTGCTGCAGGCCTGCGCGGCCCTGACCCCGCGCGAGCTCGATGTCTGCGAGCGGCTGCTGCGCGGCTGGAGCCATGACGGCATCGCCGCCGACCTCGGACTGACGCTGTCGACCGTCAAGACCTACCGGGCCCGCGCCTTCGAGCGGCTCGGTCTGCATTTCCGCAGCGAGCTGTTCGCCCGCTTCGGCCACGCACCGCACTGAGCTCGCGCCACCGCTGCGGGTTGACCCTGTCGACCTCGCGGACGACAGGAGGATGGCGGCACGGCGCACAGACTGCGGCCTGTCCAGACCGAGGAGACCTGCGCATGACCGCTCTCGCCCGCCGCCGCCTGCTCGCGGCCGTCGCCCTGACCCCGCTCGCCGCCTGGGCGCCGACCGCGTCGGCCCAGGGCTTGCCGGACCGGCCGATCCGGCTGATCGTCGGCTTTCCGCCCGGCACCGGCCCGGACCTGGTCGCGCGGGTGCTGGCGCAGCGCCTGGCCGAGCAGCTGCGCCAGCAGGTGATCGTCGACAACCGCGCCGGCGCCGGCGGCCAGATCGCCGCCCAGGCGGTCGCGCGTGCGGCGCCCGACGGCACGACGCTGCTGCTCGGCGAAGTCGGCTCGATCGCGATCGCGCCGGCCGCCTTCGAGAAGCTGCCCTATGCGCCCGCCCGGGAGCTGGCGGGCATCAGCGAGGCGGTGCGCTCGGACTTCCTGTTCGTGGTGCCGGCCACCTCACCGCACGCCTCGCTGGCCGCCTTCGTCAAGGCCGCACGCTTGCGCGGCGACCGCACCAACCTGGCGACCTTCGGCGCCGGCACGCCGGGCCATTTCGCCGCCGACATGCTCGGCGAGGCCGCTGGCTTCACGGTCGAGCCGGTCCACTACCGGGCCACCGGCGACGCGGTGACCGCGATCATCGCCGGGGATGTGGCCGGCGCCTTCGTGTCGACCGCGCTGGGCCTGGCGCAGATCCGCGGCGGGCGCATGCGCGCGCTGGCCACCACCGCACCGGCACGCCTGGCCGCGCTGCCCGAGGTGCAGACCTTCGCCGAGGCCGGCTGGCCGGCGCTCGATGTCTCGGCCTGGTTCATGCTGATGGCGCCCGCGGGCACGCCGGCCGCGCTGCTCGACCTGCTGCAGCGCCAGACGGTCGGCGCACTCCAGCATCCGGAAACCCGCACGAAGCTGAGCGAGGCCGGCTTTTCGATCACCGGCAGCTCGCGGCCCGAGGCCGAGCGGCTGCTGGTGGCCGAGGCGCGCCGCTGGGCAGGCGTGGTGCGCAGCAGCGGCTTCAAGGGCGACTGATCAGTCCGCCATCACGATGACCTGGCGCAGCTTGCCGCTGGCCGGGTCGACGCTGGGCGGCGCGGCGTCGACGCTGAGCTTGATCTCGGGCAGGCCCTGGCGGCGCAGGTAGTCGCGCAGCACCGTCAGCGCGCGCTCGCGCAGGCGGGCCGGATCGCTGCTCAGGCTGTCGTCGAGCCGCAGCGACAGCGCATCGGCCGAGGTCTGCAGCAGCTGGAAGCGGTGCAGGTCGGCGCCCTCCTCCAGCACGGTGGTCACCGCCAGCGGCGACAGCCGCACCTCGGCCGAGCGCGCGTCGCGCAGCCGCAGCGTGTCGTCGCCGCGGCCCTCGATGGTGAAGGACGGCCGGTGGTTGCCGCAGGGACAGTCGTCGGCGTGCATCGTGACGCTGTCGCCCAGGCGGTAGCGGATCAGCGGCTGCACCCGGTTGGCCAGATTGGTCAGCAGCACCGCCTTCGACGGCGTGCCCGGCTCGACCGGCTGGTCATCGGCGTCGACCGGCTCCATCACGACCCAGTCGTCGTTCAGGTGCATGCGCCCGTGCGGGCACTCGAAGGCGATGCTCAGGCACTCGGAGGCGCCGTAGTCGTTGATGACCGGCGCGCCGAAGACCGACTCGATCCAGTCGCGGGTGCTCGCCGGCAGGCCTTCGCCGCCGGCCCACAGCGCCAGGGGCGTGAGGCGCAGCCGCCCGGCCTGCTGCTGGCGCGCCAGCTCGGCCAGCATGCTGGGATAGCTGGCCAGGAAGGCGGGCCGCCATTCCTGCAGGCCGGCGCAGATCTCCTCGATCGGCTGCGTCACCGAGAAGGCCCGCGAGGCACTGCCTGAGACCGGATTGAAGCGGCACTGCCGGCGCCAGAACGAGACGCTGGCGTAATGGCCGTCGAGCGCGGCCACCAGCGCGCTGCGCGGCTGCAGCCCCCACGGACCGAAGGCGCCGCTGGCGGCCATCGGCCACCAGCGCTGGGTCGCGAAGCGGCGGTCCATGCGGCTCTCGAGCAGCGAGGAGTAGACCGCCAGCGCACCGCTGTCCTGGACAAAGATTCCCGGCTCGCCGCTGGTGCCGGAGCTGGTCCAGATCGCGTAGCGGCGCAGGAAATCCTCGCCGATGCGCGAGCGGTCGGCCAGGAAGTCCTCGACGCCGGCGCGGGTGATCGCCGGATCGGTGACCCACTGGTCGAAGTTCGCCATCAGCATGGTCTTGTCGACCGGCGGCAGATCCTGCCAGGCCGGCATCAGCGCGCCGGGATGGCGGCCGTGATGACGGCGGTAGAACTGGCTGCGCGCATGGGCCTGCTCGAGCAGGTCGCGCTGGCGCCGGCGCACCAGATCGGCGGAGGCGGCCGGCACCCGGTTCGCCATGCCCAGCCAGCCGGCCGGGGACCAGGACTGCATCCAGTCCACCCAGGGTTCGTCGTGCACGAGTGCTGCCATGTGCCTGTCTCCTTCTGTCCCAAGGGGGTTGCAGCCGGCACGCGAAGAGCGGTCAGTGCCGCCTGCGGCCGGTCCTTGCGTCCGTTTGTCACGGACATCTTGGACCGCCCGGCGAACATCTGCCTGACATGCATCACTCAGGACATGGTTTTTACATTCAGGAAGACCAGGTACCTGAAATCACCGGCTGCAGTGCCGTCTGGTAGTCGGCCGGCAGCGTGGTCGTGCCGATCGAGGGCATCGCGAAGGCCGACATCGCCTCGATCAGCGTGTCGACCTGCGCGGCCTGCAGCGTGCGGCCATCGGCGGTGCGGAAGACCTCGATGCGCGCGGCCGGATCGGTGTCCCAGTCCATCAGGTAGACGCGGTTCCAGGTGCCCAGGACCGTGACCTCGACGAAGCCGTCCAGGCGCTGGAACCAGAGCTGCTCGGCGCTGATGCCGGCACCGAACTCGACCACATCCTGGTTGCCCTCGGCGTCGTCCCAGTCCCAGATCACGTCCAGGCCGGTATCGCGGCCGATGCGATAGACATCGTTGCCCGCCCCACCGGCGAGAGAATCGGCGCCGCCGCTGCCCAGGATGGTGTCGTTGCCGGACGAGCCCAGCACCAGGTCGGTCCCGCCGCCGGCGTCGATCAGCAGGCTGCCCTGCACCGTCGTGCCGCTCAGATCGATGATGTCGTCGGAACTGGTGCCCAGCAGCCGGGCCTGCCCGGCGACACCCTGGACATCCAGGATCTCGATGCCGCCGGCCGACAGGTCGCGAACACCGATGTCCATGCTCCCGGTGCTGATCGCGACGATGCGATCGATGCCGTCCAGGCCAGTGTCCGCCCAGGTGTCCCAGCCCATGAACTCGGTGCTGCCGTAGACGCCGCCGGTGATGCGGTAGGTATCGCCGCCCTCGCCACCGTCGAGCAGATCGTCGCCCGCGCCGGCCACGATGGTGTCGTCGCCGGCGCTGCCGAAGACGGTGTCGTGGCCCCGGTTCGCATCGATGACCAGATTGGCGCCGGTCAGCGTCGTGCTGCGGAAGTCGAACAGGTTGTGCCCCGTGTCACCCAGCAGCCGGACGGTGCCGGCGGCGCCGCTGGCGTCGATCTGCTCGATGCCGGTGTCGACCCAGGAGCGCAGACCGATGTCGACCGACCCGCTGCCCAGCGCCACGATGCGATCGGTGCCGCCGGCGCCGCTGTCCTTGAAGGTGTCGTAGCCATGAAAGCCGGACCAGCCCCCCGCCTCGTTGCCGCTGACCTGGAAGGTGTCGCCGCCCTCGCCGCCATCGAGCAGGTCGTCCGCCGCACCGCCGACGATCGTGTCCGCACCCGCGCTGCCGAAGATCGTGTCGTTGCCATGTCCGCCGTCGATCACCAGGTTCGTGCCCAGCACCGTCACGCCGCGCAGGTCGATCAGGTTGGCGTCGCCGGTGTCGAGCAGCCGCACCGTGCCGGTCGCGCCCCGCGCGTCGATCTCCTCGATGCCGCTGGCCGCGAAGCCCCGCACGCCGATGTCGACGTTGCCGGTACCCTGCGCCACGATGCGGTCGACGCCCTCGGTGCCGCTGTCCTTGAAGGTGTCGTAACCGTGGAAGCCGGTGGTGAGGTTGCCCGTCACCCGGAACGTGTCGCCGCCGCCCGCGCCGTCGACCACATCCTCGCCGCTGTGGCTGATGAGGGTGTCGGCGCCAGCGCTGCCGAAGATCGTGTCGTTGCCGTTGCCGCCGTCGATCACCACGTTCGCGCCGGTGATCGTCACGCCGCGCAGGTCCAGCACGCTGGCCGTGCTGTCCCCCAGGATGCGCACCGTGCCGGTGGCGCC
>NZ_FTMZ01000046.1 GCF_900156335.1 Sphaerotilus natans | reverse complement strand
GAACTGATGCGGGTCGAGCAGGCTGAAGACGCGCCCGAAGGTGTCGTGCGAGGCGATGCCGTTGGCGTACGGCAGATGCTGGCGCAGCCAGTCGATCTGCAGCTCGGCCCAGTCGGTGACCGAGACCCAGCTGTCGGCGCCACTGCTGACGCCGCACAGCGCCGCGAACATCAGCTCGTCCAGCGGAAACGGACACGACCGCGAGCGCGGATCGTCCAGTTCGGCCAGCGCCTCGATGAAGTGGGGGAGCAGCGGCGCAGTGGTCATCGGGGCGGGCGCCGCTTCGAGCTGCGGCGGTTGGGTCAGCGGGGCGTGTTCATAACACGGAACCGACCAGGTTCTTCATGCAATCGCCCTGACCTGTCGATCATCATGCGCACCGTCGGCGTGATGTTCGGTCGCAAAGGCGCCTACTGACGCGCCAGGCCATCGCCGACCGCAAATGAAAAAGGCGCCGACGGCGCCTTTTTCATTTCAAGCCCAAGATGCATCAGGATGTGCATCGCAGGTCGACGGCCACGGCTTGTGCCGCGCTTAAGACACGACGCCACCCCACCCCTCAGATCAGGGGGGTCGAGGCCAGCCAGCGCACATAGCTGGCCACGCCGCCGGCCACGTCGCTGAAGGCGTGGTCGCAGCCGGTGGCGCGCAGGCGCGTCAGGTCGGCCTGGGTCAGGCACTGGTACTTGCCGCGCAGGGCGTCGGGAAAATCGATGTAGCTCACCAGGCCCTGGGCGATCTGCGCGTCGAGCGTCAGCGCCGGCAGGCCGTCGAGCGCGCGGCAGGCGTTGACGGTCGCATGCGCCACGTCGTTGAAGGGCTGCGCCCGGCCGGAGCCGAGGTTGAAGATGCCGCTCTTGTCCGGGTTCTGCAGGAACCACAGGTTGACCGCCACCACGTCGTCGACGAAGACAAAGTCGCGCGACTGCGTGCCCGGCGCGTAGCCGTTGTACTCGCCGAAGAGCTTGACCTGGCCGTTCTGGCGGAACTGGTTGAAGTGGTGGAAGGCGACGCTGGCCATGCGGCCCTTGTGCTGCTCGCGCGGGCCGTAGACGTTGAAGTAGCGAAAGCCCACGATCTGGCCGTCCTGCGTGCCGCCCTGCGAGCTCAGGGTGGGCAGGTAGCGGCGCACCACCTGGTCGAACAGCAGCTTGGAGTAGCCGTAGACGTTCAGCGGCGCCTCGAAGGCCGGCTCCTCGCGGAAGGTCTCGCTGGCGCCGTAGGTGGCGGCGGAGCTGGCGTACAGCAGCCGCGTGCCCTGCGCCAGACACGCGTCGAGCAGCGTCTTCGAGCAGCGGTAGTTGTTCTCCAGCATGAACTTGCCGTCATGCTCCATCGTGTCGGAGCAGGCGCCCTCGTGCAGGATCGCGTCGATGTGGCCCAGCTCGCCGGCGGCAAAGCGCGTGTAGAACTCGTCCTTGTCGAAGTAGTCCGCCAGGGTGCTGCCCAGCAGGTTGCGGTATTTGGGTCCGTCGGTCAGGTCATCGACCGCGATGACCTCCTTCGCGCCCAGGTGGTTCAGGCCGTGGACCAGGTTGCTGCCGATCATGCCGGCCGCGCCGGTGACGACGACTCTCATGCCGTTTCCTTTCCGAAGAGTTCCTCGAAGCTGCAGCTGGCGGTGCCGAACTTGCCCACGACGATGCTGCCGGCGCGGTTGGCCAGCGGCACCGCGTCGCGCAGGCTCATGCCGCAGGCCAGCAGCGCCGCCAGCGTGGCGATGACGGTGTCGCCCGCGCCGGTCACGTCGAAGACCTCGCGCGCCTGGGCCGGCACCTGGAAATGCGTCGGCTGGCCGTCGACCGCCTCGAACAGCGACATGCCATCTTCCGAGCGCGTCAGCACCAGGCCGTCCAGGCCCAGCTCCTCGCGCAGCGCGTGCGCGCGGCGGTGCAGGTCGGCCTCGTCACGCCACTGGCCGACCACCTGGGCCAGCTCGGCGCGGTTGGGCGTGAGCGTGGTGGCGCCTGCATAGCGGCTGTAGTCGCTGCCCTTGGGGTCGACCAGCACCGGCTTGCCGGCGGCACGCGCCAGCTCGATCATGCGCGGGATGTGGGTCAGGCCGCCCTTGCCGTAGTCGGAGAACAGCACCGCGTCGTGGTCCGGCAGCACGCGCTCATAGTCGGTGAGCATCTGCTGCAGCACCTCGTGCTCGGGCTGGTTCTCGAAGTCGACGCGGATGAGCTGCTGCGAGCGGCCGATGACGCGCAGCTTGACGATGGTGTAGAGCTTGGGGTCGCTGCCCAGCACCGTGGTGATGCCCTGGGCCTCGAGCAGGCGGCGCAGCGAGCGCGCCGGCTCGTCGTCGCCCACCACCGTCAGCAGCGTGCACTGCGCGCCCAGCGTCTTGACGTTGAGCGCGACGTTGGCCGCGCCGCCCAGGCGCTCTTCCTCGCGCGAGACGCGCACCACCGGCACCGGCGCCTCCGGCGAGATGCGCTCGACGGCGCCGAACCAGTAGCGGTCGAGCATGGCGTCGCCGACGACGAGGACGCGGGCCTGGCCCAGCGAGTTCTTGGAGATCATGGCGAAGGAGGACGGGCGAGGACGCCCAGCGGAAACGGTCCGTGATTGTAGAAGCCCGGCCGACCGCCCTCCCCGGATCAGAACACCCAGCCGGCCAGCACCGAACCCGCCAGCACCCAGCGATCCGCAGCGCGTCTCCGGCCGTGGCGCAGCATGTCCAGCGCCAGCCCGAGCCGCGAGGGCCGGCGGGCTCCATCGGCCTTGTCCGCCAGCGTGCAGGCCACGGGATCCGCGCCGCCGGCCAGCCGATACAGCCGCGCGGCGGCCACGATCTGCCGAGCGAACCAGCCGTCCCGGATCATCGCCAGACGACGCTGCACCGCCGACAGGCTGCCGCGCGAGCCGATCTCGTTGCCACCGTGCTGGCGATAGCGCATCCACGCTCGGGCATCGAAATGCCAGGCCAGCCCCCAGGCCCGGGCCAGCAGATAGATCAGCCAGTCGTGATAGTGCAAGGCCTCGGTGGCCTCGACCTGATCGATGCAGAACTGGCGCACACGCGCAAAAAGCGTCGCCCGGACCACGAAGGTGCAGCCTTGCCCCGCACCCTCGAACAGGAAATCTGCCGCACGCATCTGCGGCTGCTGGTCGAGCACACGCTCGCGCCCGTCCGGCCAGAAGGCCTGCACCGCACACGAATAGCCTTGCGCTCCGGTGCGCTCGAGCGCCTCGACGGCCGCGGCCAGCTTGCCCGGCAGCCAGATGTCGTCCTGGTCGGCCAACGCGACGAAATCGAAGCCGTCGAGATTGGCCTGTCGGTAGAGGCGGCGGAAATTGGCCCCGGCCGAGCCGCTGCCTCGCGGCCAGGCATGAAGCCGAACCCGTGGATCCTGTCCCCAGGTCGACTCGATCAGCGCCCGCGTGCCGTCCCTCGAGACATCGTCACCGATGTCGATCCGCACCTCCACGCCCTCCTGAGCCAGGATCGAATCGACCTGCTCGCGCAGCCAGGGCTCGCCGTTGTAGGTGGCGAGCAGGATCAGGATGCGAGGACGGTGATCGGTAGCGGTCATGTGGGCGAAGAGGTCGATCGGGAAAGAGGCAAGGATCAGTCGCGTGCAAGCCGGCTGCCAGGTGCCGCCCAGCCCTCGACGAAGCCCTTGAGGATGGCACCTAGCTTGCGCAAGCGGCCCGTCTCCAGCACCACGGTACGTGCACTGTCGAGAAACCAGACCAGAATGTCCTGAAGGACGAAGCCAGGGTGATGGGTTAGATAGCGACGCCAGACAATGACACGGTTCTTAGACTGCAGGTACTTTCGCAAGGGCGAATAGTTCGTCGGAGACCACTTGCCTGCACCTTTCTTGCGCGCGCCGATGCCATGCGAGACTGTGATGCTTGGAATGCACCAGATCGTGCGCTCGTGAGAGCGCAGCGCCAAACAGAAGTCGACATCCACGTTGTCGACGATGAGGCCTTCGTCATAGCGGAGTTCGGCAGGAATGCGGTCGATGCGCAACAGCGAGCAGCTGTTGATCAGGAACAGCGCTTCGAAGGCCGGCTCCGTCTCGACCGGCCAGAGGCTGCGCCGCCAGAATCCTTGCAGCGACACGATGCGTCCGGGATGGCCCGTGCTGCTGTTCAGATAGCGGGGCCCGATGAGGGCAGCATCAGGTCGGGTCCGCGATGCATCCAAGAGCCGCCCGCACAGACCCGGAGGAATCTCGGTGTCCTGATCGAACAGGACCATGTGCGTGAAGCCATTCGCGCGGGCATGGCGCATACCTTCATTGAGCGCACCGGAGATGGCGCCGCGATTTTCATTGAACAGAACGGAGACGTTGCTGCCGAGCGCAGGAAACGTCGCCCGAGCCGGCGTGTTGTCGACGACCAGCACGTGGTCGACCTGTGTGGCAATAGCCCGAAGCCGGCCAGCGACCTCATCATCCGGCGAATAGGTGACCCAGGGCGATTGCATCAGCCATCGCTCGAAATTTGTGCAGGGCTGAGTGAGGCTGGAGTCAAGCCGAAGAGCGCTTGGAGGTAGTCATCGCTCCAGCCCATGCGCTTGCGCTTGGTCTTCTGGCTGCCCTTGCCGGCGTCGAGCTTGATCTGGTTCTGGGCGATGCGCCGCAGCGTGGCCATGTTGTGCGGGCCGTGGTCGCGCCGGATCAGGCAGGCATCCTCGCGGTAGTTGACGTCCAGCACCCAGTGGCAGTCGTTCTCGATGGCCCAGTGCGCCCGGATGGTGGCGTTGAAGGCCTGGGCGTCGAGCACCTCGGAGCTGAT
>NZ_FTMZ01000005.1 GCF_900156335.1 Sphaerotilus natans | reverse complement strand
GGTCGAGCAGGCTGAAGACGCGCCCGAAGGTGTCGTGCGAGGCGATGCCGTTGGCGTACGGCAGATGCTGGCGCAGCCAGTCGATCTGCAGCTCGGCCCAGTCGGTGACCGAGACCCAGCTGTCGGCGCCACTGCTGACGCCGCACAGCGCCGCGAACATCAGCTCGTCCAGCGGAAACGGACACGACCGCGAGCGCGGATCGTCCAGTTCGGCCAGCGCCTCGATGAAGTGGGGGAGCAGCGGCGCAGTGGTCATCGGGGCGGGCGCCGCTTCGAGCTGCGGCGGTTGGGTCAGCGGGGCGTGTTCATAACACGGAACCGACCAGGTTCTTCATGCAATCGCCCTGCGTCAAGGGTCGATACACGGTCTGGTGAGAAATATTTGTAGAGTGTGCGGGGGCATCCAGCGGTTGACATGATTTTGGTTTTTGATTTGCTGTTGGGTTATTTAATTTTTGTAATGGGTATAAATTTTTATTCTTTTCTTGATGTGTTGACAGCTTTATTTTTGGCAAGAAATCACACCCGGGCAGTCAAAGAAGTGAAATATGTTGCAAAAAATTTCGACGCCCCGCACCCCCGCCCGCTGTCATCAACCCGACAAAAGCAACACCACCCGACGTGTCTCGGTGTCGTGAAAAAAGTCGTTGAAAATCAATGACTTGAGTGATGGGTGAGGGCTGGCATGGGCCTTGCGCTGAAGGGGTGGAACAGACACCCCAACCGCTGACGAGACCCGACGATGAAGCCTCTCCTGTCGAAGTCCTGCGTCGTGATCAACGACACCACGCTGCGCGATGGCGAACAGACCGCGGGCGTGGCCTTCTCGGATGACGAGAAGCTGGCGATCGCCGCGGCGCTGGATGCGGCGGGCGTGCCGGAGATGGAGATCGGCATTCCGGCGATGGGCGAGCACGAGACCGAGCTGATCGGCGAGATCGCCCGCCGCGTGCGCCGGGCGCGCACCATGGTCTGGGGCCGCATGGCCGACCGCGACATCGGCGCGTCGCTGCGCTGCGGCGCCGACATCGTCCATCTGTCGGTGCCGGTGTCGGACCTGCAGATCGAGCGCAAGCTGGGCCGCGACCGCGCCTGGGTGCTGGCGGCGATCCGGCGCTGCGCCGCGCAGGTGCTGGAGGCCGGCGCGGTGCCGAGCATCGGCTTCGAGGACGCCTCGCGCGCCGACGAGCGCTTCCTGACCCATGCGGCGGTCGTCGCGCAGCAGGCCGGCGCGGTGCGGGTGCGCTACGCCGACACGCTTGGCCTGCTCGACCCCTTCGAGACGCACCGCCGCATCGCCGCGCTGCGCCGCGAGATCGACCTCGACCTCGAGATCCATCCGCACAACGACCTCGGCCTGGCCACCGCCAACACGCTGGCGGCCGTGCGCGCCGGCGCCACCCACGCCTCCACCACCGTCAACGGCCTGGGCGAGCGCGCCGGCAACGCGGCGATGGAGGAGGTGGTCATGGCGCTGCGCCACCTGCACGGCATCGAATGCGGCATCGACACCGCCGCGCTGCCGGCCATCAGCGCGCTGGTGGCGGGCGCCTCCGGCCGGCCGGTCGCGCCGGGCAAGAGCATCGTCGGCGAGGCGGTGTTCAGCCACGAGAGCGGCATCCACGTCGACGGCCTGCTCAAGGACCGCCGCAACTACGAGACCTTCGCGCCGGAGGAACTCGGGCGCCAGCACCGCCTGGTGCTGGGCAAGCACTCCGGCTCGGCCGGGCTGATCCGCGCCTGCGATGCGCTGGGCCTGCGCGTGGACGCGCAGCAGGTCGCGCCGCTGCTCGATCGCATCCGCCGCCACGTCACCGCCACCAAGCGCGAGCCCTCGGCCGAGGAGCTGCGCCACTTCCACCGGGAAACCCGCTTCCAGCCGTCGATCCACACGGAGATGCCTTCATGGACAGCCTGATCCACCGTCTCAAGGCCCTGTCGAGCGCCGAGGACTTCCTGCAGTTCTTCGGTCTGAGCTACGACGAGCGCATCGTGCACGTCAACCGGCTGCACATCCTCAAGCGCTTCTACCAGTACCTGCACACCACCGAGGGCCTGTCCGGCCTCGACGAGGTCGAGACGTTCCGGCGCTACCGCGAGCTGCTGGCGCGCGCCTACCAGGACTTCGTCGCCTCCAGCGCCGCGCAGGAGAAGGTCTTCAAGGTCTTCCAGGACGTCGGCGGCCGCCAGAGCGTGCCGGTGACCTCGCTGCGCGACAGCCTGCGCGCGCGCCGCGCCGCGGCCTGAACGCCCGCCCGCCCACCGTCCGTCCCAGGAGAGCCGTCCCATGCACATCGTCGTCTGCATCAAGCAGGTGCCGGACTCGGCGCAGATCCGCGTCCACCCGGTCACCAACACCATCATGCGCCAGGGCGTCCCGGCGATCGTCAACCCCTACGACCTGTTCGCGCTGGAAGAGGCGCTGCGGCTGAAGGACAAGTTCGGCGGCCGCGTCACGATGCTGTGCATGGGCCCGCCGCAGGCGGAGGACGCGCTGCGCAAGTGCATCAGCTTCGGCGCCACCGACGCCATCCTGGTCACCGACCGCGCGTTCGCCGGCGCCGACACGCTGGCCACCAGCTTCGCGCTGGCCGCGGCGATCCGCAAGATCGGCGAGGAGCAGGCGGTCGACCTGGTCTTCACCGGCAAGCAGACCATCGACGGCGACACCGCGCAGGTCGGCCCCGGCGTGGCCAGGCGCCTCGGCCTGAACCTGCTGACCTACGTCAGCAAGATCAACGAGGTCGACCTGGACGCGCGCACCCTCACCGTCGAGCGCCGCGCCGAGGGCGGCGTGCAGCGCCTGAAGACCACGCTGCCGAGCCTGATCACCATGCTCGAAGGCACCAACGAGATGCGCTTCGCGACGATGGAGGACATGCTGCGCGCCGCGCGCGTGCCGGTGCGCAAGTGGAACAAGGACCAGGCCGGCATCGAGGACGTCAGCAAGATCGGCCTGAAGGGCAGCCCGACCATCGTCAGCAAGGTCTTCGCGCCCAAGGCCCGCAAGGAGCGCGCCGAGATGCAGGAGGTGGGCGACGGCAGCAGCGTCAACGACGTGTGCCTGAACCTGCTGCAGAAGATCTTCACCACCCACCCGACGCTCGAGCAGGAGACCGTCGACCGCCTGAGCGCCTGAGCCCGGCGCCGAAGCCCCCGACAGGAGAACCACCATGGCCGAACCCGCCAAGCCATCCATGTCCGCTGCGGCTGCCGCCGGCGCCGCCAAGACCGCCGGCCGCTCGGGCCGCAGCACCGAGCTGCCCGAGCACCTGAAGGCCTACAAGGGCGTCTGGGTGTTCATCGAGCACGACCGCGGCCAGGTGCACAGCGTCAGCTGGGAGCTGATGGGCCAGGCGCGCATCCTCGCCGACCAGCTCGGCGTGCAGGTCAGCGGCGTGCTGATGGGCGGACCGGCCGACGACATGGAGGCCTTCGCGAAGGAGGCCTATGTCTACGGCGCCGACCACTGCCACATCATGCGCGACCCGGTGCTGCAGGGCTACCGCAACGAGCCCTACACCAAGGGCCTGACCGACCTGGTCAACACGCACCAGCCCGAGATCCTGCTGCTGGGCGCCACCACGATGGGCCGCGATCTGGCCGGCTCGGTGGCGACGACGCTGGGCACCGGCCTGACCGCCGACTGCACCGAGCTCAACATCGACGGCCGGGCGCTGGCCGCCACGCGGCCGACCTTCGGCGGCTCGCTGCTGTGCACGATCATGACGCTGGCCTACCGGCCGCAGATGGCGACGATGCGCCCGCGCACCGCGCCGATGCCGCGCCGCGACGAGAGCCGCACCGGCACGATCTCGACGATGGCGCTGGGCATGATCGAGACCGACATCGTCACCAAGCTGCTCGAGTTCATCCCGGACGCGAACCGCAACACGGTGAACCTGTCGTACGCCGACATCATCGTGACCGCCGGCAAGGGCCTGAAGAACGCCGACAACATGAAGCTGGTGTGGGGCCTGGCGCGGGTGCTCGGCGCCGAGGTCGGCGCCACCCGCGCGGTCACGCAGGCCGGCTGGCTGGAGGCCGAGCGCCAGGTCGGCCAGACCGGCAAGACGGTGCGCCCGAAGCTCTACATCGCCGCGGGCGTCTCCGGCGCCATCCAGCACCGCGTCGGCATGGAGGGCAGCGACATCATCGTCGCGATCAACACCGACCCGAACGCCCCGATCTTCGACTTCGCCCACCACGGCATCGTCGGCAACGCGATGCAGGTGCTGCCCGTGCTGACGGCCACGTTCCGCAGCCATCTCGACCGCCGCATCCTCAAGGTCGCCTGACCGACCGAGCCCCCGAAGGAGAGCAGTCATGCCAGAAAAGTTCGACGCCATCGTCGTCGGCGCCGGCCCCTCGGGCAACGCCGCGACCTACACGCTGGCCAAGGCCGGCCTGAAGGTGCTGCAGATCGAGCGGGGCGAATACCCCGGCTCGAAGAACGTGCAGGGCGCGATCCTCTACAGCGACGCGCTGGAGAGGATCATTCCCGACTTCCGCGAGGACGCACCGCTGGAGCGCCACATCATCGAGCAGCGCATGTGGCTGCTCGACGACAAGAGCTTCGTCGGCACGCACTTCCGCAGCGAGGACTACAACAAGCCGCCGTACAACCGCTACACCATCATCCGCGCGCAGTTCGACAAGTGGTTCTCGTCGAAGGTGCGCGAGGCCGGCGCGCTGCTGATCTGCGAGACCACCGTCGAGCAGCTGCTGATGGACGGCGAGCGCGTCGTCGGCGTGCGCTGCGACCGGCTCGGCGGCGATGTCTTCGCCGACGTGGTCATCCTGGCCGACGGCGTCAACTCGACGCTGGCGCGCAAGGCGGGCTTCCACCCGGAGATCCAGGCCAAGGATGTCGCGCTGGCGGTCAAGGAGATCCTCTTCATGCCCGAGGAGGTCATCCAGGCGCGCTTCAACATCGGCGAGGAGGAGGGCGTCGTCATCGAGATGATGGGCTCGGTCACCGAGGGCATGGTCGGCACCGGCTTCCTCTACACCAACAAGGATTCGCTGACGATCGGCGTGGGCTGCATGCTCAGCGACTTCAAGACCAATCCGAACCGCACGACGCCCTACGCGCTCCTGGAGAAGCTGAAGAAGCACCCGAGCATCGCGCCGCTGATCGAGGGCGGCGAGATGAAGGAGTACTGCGCGCACCTGATTCCCGAGGGCGGCTTCCACGCGGTGCCGAAGATCTTCGGCCACGGCTGGATGATCGTCGGCGACTCGGGCGGCTTCGTGAACGCCGCGCACCGCGAGGGCTCGAACCTGGCGATGACCACCGGCCGCCTGGCCGCCGAGACGGTGATCGCCGCCAGGGCCGCCGGCAAGGACATGGACGCGAAGACCCTGTCGGCCTACAAGGCCGCGCTGGACGACAGCTTCGTGATGAAGGACCTGAAGAAGTACCGCGACCTGCCGGAGGTGCTGCACAACAGCCCGCACTTCTTCAGCACCTATCCCGGTCTGGTCAACCGGGCGGCGCAGACGATGTTCACCGTCGATGGCGTCGACAAGAAGACCAAGGAGCGGGAAGTGCTGGGCAGCTTCAAGGCCGCCCGCAAGCTGACCGGTCTGGTGGGTGATGCCGTCAAGCTCTGGAGGGCCGTGCGATGAGCGCTGCAGCCAACATCGTCGTCAACGTGGAAGAGAAGCTCTTCCAGAACCGCTACAAGGTCGACCACGGTCGGCCGCACATCCGGATCAAGGCGCCGGAGGTCTGCGCGAACGACTGCAAGGACCAGTCGTGCACCTTCGTCTGCCCGGCCTCCTGCTACAAGGCCGAGGGCAACCGCGCGGTGACGCTGATCACCGACGGTTGCCTGGAGTGCGGCAGCTGCCGGGTGATCTGCACCGAGCATGCCAACGTCGCGTGGGAATACCCGCGCGGCGGCCACGGCATCCTGTTCAAGTTCGGCTGAAGGGTCGGTCCGCGATGAACGATGTCGAACGCTTCCTCGCCCACGCGATCGCGCTCGAGCGCGAGGCCGCGCGACGCTACGAGGACCTGGCCGCGGCGATGCAGACCGACGGTCGTGCCGAGCTCAAGGCCTTCTTCGCCCGCATGGCGCATTTCTCGCGCCTGCATCTGGCCGAGGCGCAGGCCCGCGGCCAGTGGCGCGATCTGCCGGTGCTGGCCGACCACGAGTACGACTGGCCCGACGGCATCGCGCCCGAGACCGCCGACTGGGTCGGCGTCGACGCGCAGATGACGGTGCGCTCGGCGCTGGAGCTGGCGCTGGAGAGCGAGCGCCGCGGCCACGCCTACTACGCCGCGGTCGCCGCGCTGGCGCGGGACCCGGACGTGCGCCACCTCGCGGCCGAGTTCGCCGCCGAGGAGGCCGAGCACCTGGCCGAGCTCGAGCGCCGGCTGCACGCCTGCGCGGCCTGACCGACCGGAGTGCCAAATTTTGAGCTGCATCAAGGATGCGGGCTTCTGATGGCCAACTGCGGTGATCTGGCGCGCATTCGGCGCATTTGTTGCTGCAGCCCGCGCAGCATGCCGCGTCCAGGCGCCTTTCTGCCCCGTGCCGGCGCGAGGCATGCACCTTGCCGCGGCGCCTCGCCCACCGCGGCGCTGACCGGACCCCAAGGAGGTGCGTGATGCCGGACCGCCCCGCGATGAACGAGCGCTCGCATGTCGAGCTGATCACCATCCACGAGATCTGTCGCATCCTGGGCGGCTCGCTCGACATCTCGCGCACCTTCCGCGAGGCGCTCAACGTGCTGGTGGCCCACATCGGGCTGAGCCGCGCGATGGTGGTGCTGCCCGGCGGCGAGGAGGGGCAGGGCCCGCTGAGCGTGCACAGCGCCGTGGGCCTGGAGCGCGAGCAGGCCGAGCGCGGCCACTGGCGCGTCGGCGAGGGCGTGATCGGCCGGGTCTACGCCTCGGGCATTCCGGTGGTGATGCCCGACATCTCGCAGGCGACCGAGTTCATCGACCGCACCGGTGCCTTCGGTGCGCAGGACGAGCGGATGATGGCCTTCCTGGTGGTGCCGCTGAAGACCGACCATGACGTGGTCGGCGTGCTGGCGGCGCAGCGCGAGGTCATGGGCGGCGCGCGGCTGTCGGACGACCAGCGCCTGCTGACGATGGTGGCGACGCTGCTGGCGCAGTCCTTCGCGCTGCACCGTGCCGTCGCCGACGAGCACCACCGGCTGCGCCAGGAGACCTCGCGGCTGCAGAAGGCGCTGGCGCGCGAGCCGCGCGGTCGCTACGCGATCGACAACGTCATCGGCGACTCCCAGCCGATGCAGCAGGTCTTCCGCGAGGTGCACCAGGCCGGGCCGTCGCGCGCCACCGTGCTGCTGCGCGGCGAGTCCGGCACCGGCAAGGAGGCGATCGCCCGCGCGATCCACTTCCTCAGCCCGCGCAAGGACGCGCCCTTCATCAAGGTCAACTGCGCGGCGCTGACCGAGTCGCTGCTCGAGTCGGAGCTGTTCGGCCACGAGCGCGGCGCCTTCACCGGCGCGGTCGGCGACCGCAAGGGCCGCTTCGAGCTGGCGCACGGCGGCACGCTCTTTCTCGACGAGGTCGGCGACGTCTCGCCGGCCTTCCAGGCCAAGCTGCTGCGCGTGCTGCAGGAGCGCGAGTTCGAGCGCGTCGGCGGCACCAAGGCGGTCAAGGTCGACGTGCGGCTGATCTGCGCGACCAACCGCGACCTCGAGCGCATGGTGCAGCGCGGCGAGTACCGCGCCGACCTGTACTACCGCATCAACGTCGTCTCGATCTTCCTGCCGCCGCTGCGCGAGCGCCGCTCCGACATCCCGCAGCTGGTGGCGCACTTCATCGACCGCTTCAACAAGGAGAACCGGCGCAACCTGAAGGTCACGCCGGAGGCGATGAAGGTGCTGACCAGCTGCTACTGGCCCGGCAACGTGCGCGAGCTGGAGAACTGCGTCGAGCGCACCGCGACGATGGTCCCGGGCGAGGTCATCCGCGACCTGGCCTTCCCGTGCCGCCAGAACCGCTGCCTGACGCAGACGCTGCACTTTCTCGACAAGGCCGACGCGGTGGCCGCGGCGGCAGCGCTGCCGCCGCGTGCGCCGGCCGCTCCGCCCGCGTCCGCCCCGGTGCCGCCCCCGGCCATGCCCGCACCTGCGCCCGCACGGTCCTCGGGCTTCGTCGACCTCGATCATGATCACGACGACGACCTGGCCGAGGACGACAGCAGCTTCGCCGGTCTGCCCGACCTCGACGACACGGACGGCGAGGGCATCACGCTGATCGGCCCGACCGCGCAGCTCCCGCCCTCGGTGCGCCGCTTCGGCCCCGAGCCGCCCGACAGCGAGCGTGACCGGCTGATCTGGGCGATGGAGCAATGCGGCTGGGTCCAGGCCAAGGCCGCCCGGCTGCTGCGCATCACCCCGCGCCAGCTCGGCTACGCGCTGCACAAGCACCGCATCGAGGTGCGCAAGTTCTGAACGCGCGGAACGGGGCAGGGCGCGGCTGGCTGCCCGCGCGCCACCACGGGCTCGACACCGCCACGCTGTCGTGGCAGAGCGACTTCCGCGGTCAGGCGTCCGGGGCAGGGCGCTGCGAGCGCGCCGACTGACACGCCGTTTCCACGAGGTCGGCCCCCGATCGGAGGTGCCTGCGCCACAGGCCGGACGCCTCGGGCGCTCTGGATGTAACCAAGTTACATAAAACACGGAATAAGGGTTGCGACGGACAGGGTTCACACCGAGTTCTGATCGAATCAACGCAAACGAACGCAAACGATGACGCAAAACCGCAATCGGTTGCGATTGGGCTGATTTGGCCCTGAAATGGTGCATCTGAGGCCCATAAGATCAGGGTTTTCGCCAGTGTGGTCGGCATGTAAGGAAATTACATTGCTGCCGTGGCGTGACACGCCTCGCCTTCACCACCACGCGAATCAGACGGAGACAGCCCATGTCCAATTCCTTCAAGCAGATCGCGGCCGGCATCGCCCTGGCCTTCGGCTCGGTCGCCGGCGCGCATGCCGCGACGATCACCATTTCCTGCGGCTCGGTCGGCCAGGACTTCGAGTTCTGCAAGAAGACCACCGAGGACTGGGCGAAGAAGACCGGCAACACCGTCAAGCTGTTCACCCCGCCGCAGTCGACCACCGACATCCTGGCGCTGTTCCGCCAGATGTTCGCGGCCAAGAGCTCGGATCTGGACGTGATCAACGTCGACGTGGTGTGGCCGGGCATGATCAAGGACCACCTGATCGACCTGAAGCCCTACAGCAAGGGCGCCGAGAAGGAGCACTTCCCGTCGATCGTGGCCAACAACACCGCCGACGGCCGTCTGATCGCGATGCCGTGGTTCACCGACGCCGGCCTGCTGTACTACCGCAAGGACCTGCTCGAGAAGCACGGCGAGAAGGCCCCGACCACCTGGGAAGAGCTGGCGGCCACCGCCAAGAAGATCCAGGACGCCGAGCGCAAGGCCGGCAATGCCGACATGCAGGGCTTCGTCTTCCAGGCCAAGGCCTACGAGGGCCTGACCTGCGACGCGGTGGAATGGCTGTGGAGCTATGGCGGCGGCAACATCGTCGATGACAAGGGCAACATCACCGTCAACAACCCGAAGGCGGCCAAGGCGCTGAACACCGCCGCGTCGTGGATCGGCACCATCGCGCCGACCGGCGTGCTGAACTACGGCGAGGAAGACGCCCGCGGCGTGTTCCAGAGCGGCAACGCGGTCTTCATGCGCAACTGGCCCTACGCCTGGTCGCTGGGCAACGGCAAGGACAGCAAGATCGCCGGCAAGATCGGCGTCTCCGCGCTGCCCAAGGGCGGCGCGGATGGCAAGAATGCCGCCACGCTGGGTGGCTGGCAGCTGGCGGTTAGCAAGTACTCCAAGAACCCGAAGGAGGCCGCCGACCTGGTCATGTACATGACCAGCAAGGAGATCCAGAAGGAGCGCGCGATCAAGGGTTCCTACAACCCGACCATCCCGTCGCTGTACCAGGACAAGGAAGTGCTGGCCGCCGCGCCCTTCTTCGGCGACCTCTACAGCGTCTTCACCAGCGCGGTGCCGCGTCCGGCCACCGCCACCGGCCTGAAGTACAACGAGGTCAGCGCCGCCTTCTGGAACGCCACCCACGACGTGCTCTCCGGCAAGGAGAAGGCCGAGGCCAGCCTGGGCAAGCTCGAGGGCAAGCTCAAGCAGATCAAGCGCCGCGAGTGGTGATCCGCGCCTGATGGTTCCGGCCCGCGCCTGGCGGGCCGTCCGGGCGGCTCGTCCGCCCGATTCCCTTCGCGTCCGTGCATGACCCGAGCCCGCAGGCCTGCGTGCCTGCAGCCGGGTCGGGCCGCGCCTTTGCCTTCTTCTTGCCATTCCGGTCGGATCATGTCCTCCAAGACCCGCACTGCCTGGCTGTTCCTCGCGCCGATGCTGGTGACGCTGCTGATCGTGGCAGCGTGGCCGCTGGGGCGCACCATCTGGTTCAGCTTCACCGACGCCAACCTCAACGACATGGGCGCTGCGCGCTTTGTCGGGCTGGAGAACTATTTCGGCGAATACGGCCTGTTCGCCAACCCGAACCACACCGAGGGCTTCTGGCTCAGCGACTGGGGCATCTCGATCCTGAACACGCTGCAGTTCTCGCTGGTGTCGGTGCTGCTGGAGACGATGTTCGGCCTGGGGGTGGCGCTGCTGCTCAACCAGGAGTTCAAGGGCCGCGCGCTGGTGCGCGCCGCGGTGCTGGTGCCCTGGGCGATCCCGACCATCGTGTCGGCCAAGATGTGGGGCTGGATGCTGCATGACCAGTTCGGCGTCATCAACGCGATCCTGCAGGGCTGGGGCCTGATCGACGCCAAGGTGGCCTGGACGGCCGATCCGCAATACGCGCTGTGGACCGTGGTGGTGGTCGATGTCTGGAAGACCACGCCCTTCATGGCGCTGCTGATCCTGGCGGCGCTGCAGACGCTGCCCAAGGACTGCTACGAGGCCGCGCATGTCGACGGCGTGCATCCGCTGCGGGTGTTCTGGTCGGTGACGCTGCCGCTGATCCGCCCGGCGCTGATGGTGGCGGTCATCTTCCGCCTGCTCGACGCGCTGCGGGTGTTCGACCTGATCTACGTGCTGACCTCGAACAACAACAGCACCATGAGCATGTCCGGCTTCGTGCGCCGCGAGATGGTCGACAACGGCTACATGGGCTACGGCTCGGCGGCCTCGACGGCGCTGTTCCTCATCATCGGTCTGGCCACGGTCGTCTACATGCGACTGGGCCGGATGAAGCTCTCGGAGGATGCGTGATGCGACGCTCTCCCGCCGCCACCGCGGCCCTCTACACGCTGGCGCTGCTGGTCACGCTGGTCTCGGTCTTCCCCTTCGTCTACGCGATCACCACCTCGCTGAAGACCGGCTCGGAGCTGTTCTCCACCTCGCTGTGGCCCGAGAACGGCAGCCTGGCCAACTACGTGAGCCTGTTCACGGTGGCCGAGCAGCCCTTCGGGCGCCATGTCGTCAACTCGGTGGTGGTGTCGACGCTGGTGGTGGTGCTGTCGCTGTTCCTGGGCGTGACCGCGGCCTATGCGCTCGGGCGCATCAGCTTCCGTGGCCGCGGCCTGCTGCTGACCACCATCCTGGGCGTGTCGATGTTCCCGCAGGTCGCGGTGCTGGCAGGCATGTTCGAGATGATCCGCGCGCTGGGCCTGTACAACCGCTCGCTCGGCCTGGTGCTGCCCTACCTGATCTTCACGCTGCCCTTCACCGTCTGGGTGCTGACGACCTTCATGCGCCAGCTGCCCAAGGAGCTCGAAGAAGCCGCGATCATGGACGGCTGCAGCCCGTGGCGGATCATCAAGGATGTCTTCCTGCCGCTGCTGTGGCCGGCGCTGGTGTCGACCGGGCTGCTGGCCTTCATCGCGGCCTGGAACGAGTTCCTGTTCGCGCTGACCTTCGTCATCGACAACAACGAGCGCACCGTGCCGGTGTCGATCTCGCTGATCTCCGGCGCCAGCAAGTACGAGATCCCCTGGGGAAAGATCATGGCCGCCTCGGTGCTGGTCACGCTGCCCCTGATCGGTCTGGTGCTGGTGTTCCAGAAGAAGATCGTCTCCGGCCTGACGGCGGGCGCGGTCAAGGGTTGAACAAGGACACGAGGCTTTTCCCATGGCTCAGAACAGCAACTGGTGGCGCGGCGGCGTCATCTACCAGATCTACCCGCGCAGCTTCGCCGACAGCAACGGCGACGGCATCGGCGACCTGCCCGGCATCACCGCGCGGCTGGAGCATGTGGCGCGGCTCGGCGCCGACGGCATCTGGCTGTCGCCCTTCTTCAAGAGCCCGATGAAGGACTTCGGCTACGACGTCAGCGACTACTGCGACGTCGAGCCGATGTTCGGCACGCTCGACGACTTCCGCGCGCTGGTGGCCCGCGCCCACGCGCTGGGCCTGAAGGTGATGATCGACCAGGTGCTGTCGCACACCTCGGACCAGCATCCGTGGTTCGTCGAGAGCCGCGCCAGCCGCGACAACCCGAAGGCCGACTGGTATGTCTGGGCCGACGCCCGCGACGACGGCACGCCGCCGAACAACTGGCTCTCCATCTTCGGCGGCAGCGCCTGGCAGTGGGACACGCGCCGCTGCCAGTACTACCTGCACAACTTCCTGAGCAGCCAGCCGGACCTGAACTTCCACAACCCGGCGGTGCAGGACGCGATCCTGGCGAGCGTCAGGTTCTGGCTCGACCTCGGCGTGGACGGCTACCGGCTCGACACCGCCAACTTCTACTTCCACGACGCCGAGCTGCGCAGCAACCCCGGCCGCGGCGCGCCCGACCCGAGCAAGCCCGACCCGGCGGTCAACCCCTTCAACCCCTACGGCTGGCAGCGCCATCTCTACGACAAGAGCCGGCCGGAGAACCTCGTCTTCCTGCAGCGCCTGCGCGCGCTGCTCGACCAGTATCCCGACACCACGATGGTGGGCGAGATCGGCGACGACGACGGCCTGGCGCGGGTGGCCGAATACACCGCCGGCGGCGACAAGCTGCACATGGCCTACTGCTTCGACCTGCTGGGCGAGCGCCATGACGCACCCTTCGTGCATGGCGTGCTCGAGCGCTTCGGCCGCATCGTCGGCAGCGGCTGGCCGTGCTGGGCGCTGTCCAACCATGACGTGACCCGCGTGGCCACCCGCTGGGGCGGCGCCCGGCCCGATCCGGCGCTGCTGCGCCTGGCGCTGGCGCTGCAGGCCAGCCTGCGCGGCAGCGTCTGTCTCTACCAGGGCGAGGAACTGGGTCTGCCCGAGGCCGACGTGCCTTTCGAGGACCTGCAGGACCCCTACGGGATCACGATGTGGCCGCAGTACAAGGGCCGCGACGGCTGCCGCACGCCGATGCCCTGGTCGGCCGAGGCGCCCGACCTGGGCTTCGGCAGCGGCGCGGCGCGGCCGTGGCTGCCGCTGGCCGAGGCGCAGCGCGCGCTGGCGGTCGATCGCCAGGAGGCCGATCCGGGCTCGATGCTGCACGCCACGCGCCGGCTGCTGCACTGGCGCCGCACCCAGCCGGCGCTGGTGCACGGCGAGCTGGCGCTGCTGCCGCAGCACGATCAGGTGCTGGCCTTCGTGCGCGAGCACCAGGGCGAGCGGGTGCTGTGCGCCTTCAACCTGAGCGCGCAGCCCGCCGAGCTGGCGCTGCCGGCCGGATCGGTGCTGACGGACAGGCTCGACAGCGGCATCGGCGGCGCGCAGCCGGTCGGCGCCACGCTGCAGTTCGCGCCCTGGGGCGTGCTGCATGCCCGGCTGGCCTGAGGCCGACCCGAGAACCGAGACTTCACTTCTTTCCCGAGATCGAGATCGCCATGTCCCGCATCGACTTCCAGCAGATCAACAAGCGCTACGGCCCGAGCCTGCCGCTGACCATCCACGACGCCACGCTGACGATCGGGCAGGGCGAGTTCTGCGTCTTCGTCGGCCCCTCGGGCTGTGGCAAGTCGACGCTGCTGCGCATGGTGGCCGGCCTGGAGGACATCACGTCGGGCGACCTGTCGATCGGCGGCAAGCGCGTCAATGACCTGCCGCCGGCCGAGCGCGGCGTGGCGATGGTGTTCCAGAGCTACGCGCTCTATCCGCACATGACGGTGCGCGAGAACATGGCCTTCGGCCTGAAGGTGTTCGGCGCCGACAAGGCGGTGATCGAGCAGAAGGTGAAGAAGGCGGCCGACATCCTGCAGCTCACGCCGCTGCTCGATCGCCTGCCCAAGGCGCTCTCGGGCGGCCAGCGCCAGCGGGTGGCGATCGGCCGCGCGATCGTGAAGGAGCCGGACGTCTTCCTGTTCGACGAGCCGCTCTCCAACCTGGACGCGGCGCTGCGGGTGCAGACCCGGCTGGAGATCGCCAAGCTGCACCACGACATCGGCCGCGCCAGCATGATCTACGTGACGCACGACCAGGTCGAGGCGATGACGCTGGCCGACAAGATCGTGCTGCTGCGCGCCGGCGAGAAGGTGCAGACCGAGGGCAGCGTGGCGCAGTTCGGCACGCCGATGGACCTCTACCACCGGCCGCAGAACCTGTTCGTGGCCGAGTTCATCGGCAGCCCGAAGATGAACATCCTGCCGGGCCGGCTGATCGCCGCCGAGGCCACGCATGCGGTGGTCGACGTGCTGGGCGTGGCGGTCACGGTGGCGGTGGACGCGCGCCGCGCCAAGGCGGGCGAGGCGGTCTCGCTGGGCATCCGGCCCGAGCACCTGCTGCACGGCGAGGCCGAGGGCGCGGCCCTGCCAGTGCGGGTGCGCCACCTCGAGCGCCTGGGCGAATCGTCGATGCTCTATCTGGATCCGCAGGCGGCGGCCGCTTCCAGCGCGGCGGTGGCGCTGCCGCTGATGACGCTGCGCATCGAGGGCCACGCGAGCCAGGGCGCCGGCCAGTCGATGCAGCTGCGCCTGCGCCCCGAGCAGTGCCATCTGTTCGACGCGGCCGGTCAGGCCTTCGCGCGCACGGTGGAGCTGCCGGCATGAAGGCGACCCGCGCGCCGGTCTGGACCGCCCCCGATCCGCAGGCCGCCCGCCTGGTCGACGCGATGCGTCGGCGCCATGGCGCACAGGCCGGCTGGCCGGTCTTCGAGGCGCGGCTGCAGCGCCATGTCGCGACGCTGCGCGACGAGCTGCGCCCGCTGCACGGCGAGCGCGCCGACTTCGAGGACAGCGTGCTGCGCCTGCTCGAGACCGCCTGGGTCTCCTGGTGCGAGCGCCCGGCCGACCTGAAGGCGATGGATGCCGAGCGCGAGCAGGATCCGGCCTGGTTCCAGTCGCAGCGCATGCTCGGCGGCGTCGGCTATGTCGACCGCTTCGCCGGCGACTTCCGCGGTGTCGAGGCGCAGATCCCGTATTTCCAGGAGCTCGGCCTGAGCTACCTGCACCTGATGCCGCCCTATCTGTGCCCGGAGCCGCACAACGATGGCGGCTACGCGGTCAGCAGCTACCGCGAGACCCGGCCTTCGCTGGGCACGATGGCCGAGCTGCGCGCGCTGGCGCAGCGCCTGCGCGAGGCCGGCATCTCGCTGGTGCTGGACTTCGTCTTCAACCACACCTCCGACGAGCACGTCTGGGCGCAGGCGGCGCGCGCGGGCGACCCGGTCTTCTCCGACTACTACTGGATCTTTCCCGACCGCACGCTGCCCGACCAGTACGAGCGCACGGTGCGCGAGATCTTTCCCGACGAGCATCCCGGCGCCTTCAGCCAGATCGAGGACGGGCGCTGGGTCTGGACCACCTTCCACAGCTACCAGTGGGACCTGAACTACAGCAACCCGGAGGTCTTCCGCGCGATGGCCGGCGAGATGCTGTTCATCGCCAACCTGGGCGTGGAGTTCCTGCGCATGGACGCGGTGGCCTTTGTCTGGAAGCGCCTGGGTACGCCCTGCGAGAGCCTGCCGGAGGCGCATCACCTGCTGCGCGCCTACAACGCGCTGGCGCGCATCGCCGCGCCGGCGCTGCTGTTCAAGTCCGAGGCGATCGTGCATCCGGACGAGGTGGTCTCCTACATCTCGCCCGCCGAGTGCCAGGTCTCGTACAACCCGCTGCAGATGGCGCTGCTGTGGAACACGCTGGCCACCCGCGAGGTCAACCTGCTGCAGCTGGCGCTGGAGGAGCGCCATCACCTGCCCGAGGGCACCGCCTGGGTGAACTATGTGCGCAGCCATGACGACATCGGCTGGACCTTCGCCGACGAGGACGCGGCGCGCTTCGGCATCGACGGCTTCGACCACCGCCAGTTCCTGAACCGCTTCTACGTCGACCGATTTCCCGGCAGCTTCGCGCGCGGCGTGCCCTTCCAGGACAACCCGGCCACCGGGGACTGCCGCATCTCCGGCACCTGCGCGGCGCTGTGCGGGCTGGAGCAGGGCGACCCGCACGCGGTCGCGCGCATCCTGCTGCTGCACGGGGTGGTGCTGTCGAGCGGCGGCATTCCGCTGATCTATCTGGGCGACGAGATCGGCCAGGGCAACGACGCCGGCTATGCCGACGATCCGGCCCGTGCCGGCGACAGCCGCTGGGTGCACCGGCCGATGCGCGATGCGCACCGCCATGCCGAGCGGCTCGATCCGAGCACCGCGGCTGGGCGCATCCACGCCGGCCTGCGCCACCTGATCGCGCTGCGCCGCCATCTGCCGGCCTTTGCCGGCGGCCGGCTGCTGCCGTTCTGGAGCCGCCATCCGGCGGTGCTGGGCTACCGGCGCCCGGCGCCGCAGGGCGACGAGGCCCGCGGCGGCGTGCTGGTGCTGGCCAACTTCAGCGAGCGCCCGGCCAGCGTGCTGCCCGAGGTGCTCTCGGCCCAGCCTGCGACAATGGTCGACCTGATCGGCCAGACCGCCTTCGATCTGCGCGCCGGCCTGACGCTGGCGCCGTACCAGATGGTCTGGCTGGTCGCGAGCGGCGCCTGAGCCCCGGTCTGCCGGAGGACAGGCCCGTTCCTTGCAAGCCTGTCCGCATCCGGACGACATGCCTTCCATGACCGACTTCCGCCTTCCTTCCTTCGATCCGGCCGATGTCGCCGACCCGGCCGCACGCGCGCGCCTCGACGAGCTGACCCGCCAGGCGCGCGAGATCATCCTGGCGCGCCAGGACCCCGACACCGGCCTGCTGCCGGCCAGCACCGCGATCACGGTGCATGGCGACTACACCCACGCCTGGGTGCGCGACAACGTCTACAGCATCATGGCCGTCTGGGCGCTGGGCCACGCCTGGCGTGCGCGCGACGCGGCGCAGGCGGCCGAGCTCGACGCGCGGGTGATCCACCTGATGCGCGGCCTGCTGGCGGCGATGATGCGCCAGTCGGCCAAGGTCGAGCGCTTCAAGCACACCCAGCATCCGCTCGACGCGCTGCACGCCAAGTACTCGACCCGCAGCGGCGAGCCGGTGGTGGGCGACGCCGAATGGGGCCATCTGCAGCTCGACGCCACCGCGATCTTCCTGCTGATGCTGGTACAGATGAGCGCCGGCGGCCTGCAGATCGTGCGCTCGCGCGACGAGCTGATGTTCGTGCAGAACCTGGTCTGGTATCTGGCGCACGCCTGGCGCACGCCCGACTACGGCATCTGGGAGCGCGGCAACAAGCGCAACGACGGCCGCGCCGAGATCAACGCCAGCTCGGTGGGCATGGCCAAGGCGGCGCTGGAGGTCGCCAGCGGCGCGCGCCTGCTGGCCGACGGCCCGGCCATCCATGTGCCGGCCGAGGCGATCGCGCATGCACGCCACACGCTGGAGAACCTGCTGCCGCGCGAGTCCGAGTCCAAGGAGACCGACGCGGCGCTGCTGTCGATCATCGGCTTTCCGGCCTTCGCGGTGGGCGACGCCGCGCTGGTCGAGCGCACCCGCGCCACCATCGTCGGCCGGCTGCAGGGCCGCCACGGCTGCAAGCGCTTCCTGCGCGACGGCCACCAGACGGCGGTCGAGGACCACAGCCGCCTGCACTACGAGCCCGGCGAGCTGCAGCGCTTCGCGCACATCGAGTCGGAGTGGCCGCTGTTCTTCTGCTATCTGCTGCTCGATGCGCAGCTGCGTGGCGACGAGGCCGCCGCGCGCGACTACCGCCAGCGCCTGGAGGCGCTGATGGTCGAGCAGGACGGTCAGCGCCTGCTGCCCGAGCTCTACATCGTGCCGGCCGAGGCGGTCGAGGCCGAGCGCGCCGCGCCGCAGAGCCAGGCGCGGGTGCCCAACGACAACGTGCCGCTGGTGTGGGCGCAGAGCCTCTATCTGGTCGGCGTGCTGCTGCAGGAGCGGCTGGTCGCGCCGCAGGTGCTGCTGCCGCGCGGACGCCGTCCCGGCGTGCTGGCCGGGCGGGTGGTGCCGCCGGAGCCGGTGCGCATCCAGGTCGCGCTGCTGGCGGCCGACCGGCTGGTGCAGGCGCGCCTGGCCGCGCACGGCATCCGCAGCCAGACGCCGGCGGAGATCGCGCCGGTGCAGCTGCGCTACGCCGAGGATCTCGAGATCGCGCTGGCCAGCGTCGGCCGGGTCGACGCGCTGGGCCTGAGCGGGCGTCCGCGCGGGCGCCTGGGCAGCCTATCGACCAGCCAGGTCTTCCGCGCCGGCGACGAGGCCGGCGCGTCGTCATCGGCTGCGTCCGCGCTGATGCTCTTCCTGCCGTCCTTCTACGGCCGCCAGGGCTTCTACCTGACGCTGGACAACCGGCTGCTGGTCGACGAGCTGCGCGCCGAGCTGGCGACGCTGCGCCGCCACTGGCAGGTGCGCGACCAGCAGGGCCAGCCGCTGCTGACGCTGCTGGTCGGCGAGCCGATGCTCGAGGCCGACGGCGCGGACGCGCTGATCGGCTTCCTGCAGTCGCTGGGCGTCGGGCTCGACGAGCCGGATGTGCAGGTCGGACCGCTGGCCGAGCTGCTGCCGCGGGTGCGCTGCACGCCGCTCGACGGGCTGGAGTCGCTGGCCGCGTCGGCCCGTCCGGTGGCGGGCATCGGCAGCGGTGCCGCGCTCACGGTCGACCTGAACTGGGAGGAGGGCGCGACCCGGCCGCTGACGCCGGCGCGCGCCGCCGCGCTCGAGCACGAGGAGGACGCGCATGCGCTGCAGCGCCAGCTCGCGCGCAGCCGCAATCCCTACGAGCAGATCGAGATCCTGGGCCTGCTGGTGCGCCGGGGCGGCGCCCGCTGGGGCACCGAGCGCGGCCTGTCGGTGGGGCAGATGACGCAGGCGCTCTACGAGCGCGCCTGCCGCGAGCGCCACTGGGGCCTGATCCGCCGCGCCGCCGCGGTGCTCGACGTGCACGACACCGCGCTGGAGGAGGCGGTCGCGCAGATCGTCGCGCGTCAGAAGCGCATCGTCGTCGGGCGCAGCTATGGCGACGGCGCGGTCATCGACCGGCCGCTGCCCAGCGCCGAGATCTTCGAACGCATCCGCCGCTTCGGCGGCGACGACGCGCGCGCGCGGGTGCTGCTGCAGGAGGTGGTGCTGCTGCTGGGCACGCTGATCAAGGCCGACGCGCCGCTGCTGCGCGGCACGCTGACCCTGCGCGCCTGGTACCTGATCCTGCTGATCACCGGCTGGCTGGCGCGCGAGCACGGCCTGACCCAGGCCGAGGGCTTCGACTTCCTGCTGTCGCTGAGCCCGCAGGCCATCCTGCGCCGGCTGCGCGAGGTGATCGCGCACGAGCAGGAGATGGGCCGCAACCTGCTGCGGCTGCAGTCGCTGCACGGGCGCGTCAGCCGCGACGGCGGGCCACTGGCGCGGGTGCGCTTCCCGGCCTCGGCCGATCCGGTGCTCGATGATGCCTCCGGCGGCTGGCTGGCCTGGCGCGAGGTGCGCGGCGTGCTCACCCGCCTGCCCGAGGACTTCCACGCCCGCGTCTGGGAGGTGCTGCGCCATTTCCCCGGCCTGGTGATCGGCGACCAGCTCGACAGCCGCAACCGGCTCGACAGCCACCTGGCTCGCGCCGACATGACTGCCTCCGAGCGGGGCTTCGCGCTGCAGGTCGACGATCTGCTCAACAAGATCCATGCGCCGGAATACCGCCAGCTGACGATCGAGGCGCTGATCGCGGTCTCCGACATCGCCCGCGCCAACCCGGACCTGGCCGCCGACGGGCTGCTGGTGATGGACGTGCTGATCGGCATCGCGGTGCGGCTGGGCTGGGAGCAGTCGCTGCCCGCGCGCGCCCGGGGCGAAGGCGCGGACGACGACACGCCGCCGCTCGACTACAACGAGCACAAGGCCGCCGCCTGGCAGGGCTTCTACGCGCTGCCGCCGCACCGGGTGGCCACGCTGGTGATGGACGCGCTGGCCTTCCTGATGACGCCGGAGCCGGCCGAGGCTGCCGCCTGATTCAGCCGGCGCCGAAGCGCAGCGTGCGGCCTTCGGTGGCGCTGCGCGTCACGCAGTCCATCAGTGCCATGACCGCCAGCGCCTCGCGCGGCGGCACCGGGTTGGGCGCCAGGCCGCGCAGCGCGTCGCGGATGCCGGCGTAATAGGCGCGGTAGTCGCCCGCCGGGCGCGGTTGTTCGATCACGGCGCCGTGGGCGTCGGCCTGCAGCGCCGGGCGCGCATCCTCGCCCCAGCCGGGCGCGCCTGGGGCCATGCCGGCCTTGAGCTGGTCTTCCTGGATGTCCAGACCGCTGCACAGCCAGCTGCCGCAGGTGCCGTGCGCCTCGAAGCGCGGCGCCTGCCAGGCCGCCAGCCGGGTCACATGCAGCGTGACGCGGCGCTGCGCGCCGTAGCCCAGCACCACCTGCGTCCAGTCGTCCACGCCCTGGCCGCCGTCGCGCAGCGAGGCCTGCTGCGCGCAGACGGTGTCGGGCGGGCCGAAGAGCTGCAGCACCTGGTCGACCACATGCGGCCCCAGGTCGAACCAGAGGCCGGCGCCGGGGCCGGGCCGCTCGCGCCAGCGGTCGCGCGGCGCGGGCGAGAAGCGGTCGAAGCGCGAGACCAGCTCGCGCACCTCGCCCAGCGTGCCGCCGTCGATGGCCGCGCGCAGGCTCAGGAAGTCGCCATCCCAGCGCCGGTTGTGGAAGACCGACAGCAGCGCGCCGCGCGCCTCGGCCAGCGCGACCAGATCCTCGGCCTCGGCCAGCGTGACGGTGAAGGGCTTGTCGATCACCACCGCCTTGCCCGCCCGCAGCGCCGCGCGCGCCAGCGGGTGGTGGCTGTCGTTGGGCGAGGCGATCACGACCAGGTCGATGTCGGGCGCGGTCGCGGCCCGCAGGTAGTCCGGCTCGACCGCCAGATCGGTGCGCCAGGCGTGCACCTTGGCGGCGTCCGACGAGGCCACCCGCACCAGCTCCAGCCCCTCGACCGCCTCAATCAGCGGGGCGTGAAAGGTGCGCCCGACATAGCCGAAGCCGATCAGCGCCACGCGGATCGCGGGCAGGGTGGGGCTGGACGGTGAACTCATGAAACGCACGCTCCAATGAAAAAAGGTGAGCTCTCGACCGGAGAGCCCACCGAAGAAAGGGTGGCAGCACTCTTTGCCACCCCCTCAGGACCACACAGACCGTGGACCCCGAAAGTGCTGCGGCGCAGCGCCCCGAGGGGCGCACGCACCGATCAGAAGGCGTAGTTGACGCGGACGCGCAGGCCGATCTGCTTGTCCATGTTGGTGCCCTTGGCGTAGGAGACGGCCGGGGTGATGGTCGCACCGGTCTCGAACAGCGGCAGGCTGTAGGCGGCGTAGAAGATGTTGTCCTTGTTCGAGCCGGTCTTGTCCAGGATGTAGCCGACGCCAGCCGGGCCGAAGGTGGCGTTGGCGCCGAAGCTCTCGCCCTTGACGCCGCCGACCTTGCCGGAGGCGAAGCTCAGGTTCAGGCCGGCACCGGCCATGGTGGTGCCGACGGTCAGGCCCGCGCCGCTGACCTTCTGGCCGGCGGCGTTCTTGCCTTCCTCGGCGCCCAGCTTGACCGAGAAGCCGCTCATGCCGAAGCTGACGACCGGGCGCACGCCGGTGTTCTTCTTGTCGGCCATGACGCCCAGCTCGAAGCCCAGGCCGCCACCGACGTTCAGGTTCAGCGCAGCGTGAGCCGAGGAGGTGCGGCCACGGAAGTTGTTGGCACGGAAGCCGGCGGCGGCGTTGCCGTCCTCGACCATCACGTCCTTGCCCAGCGGGAACAGGTCAGCGGCTTCGAAGCGGCCCAGCTTGATGTCGCCGGAGGCGTTGCCGAACTGGACCCACATGTCGTCGACCGTGGTCACGCCGCCCTTGCCGGCCATGTAGCTGGCGCGTGCAGCGACGAAGCCGCCGCCCTTCTCGCTCTTGGAGGCGGCGTTCAGCTCGACGCGGCCGCTCTGGCTGGCACCGCGCTCGGCGTTCTGGTAGGTGGTGTCGAGTTCGACGTTGGCGTCGAAGCTCACGGCGGCGAAAGCCGGAGCGGCGAACAGGGCGGCGATGGCCAGGGCGGCTTGCGTCTTGCGGATCATGGTCTTGACTCCTCTTTCGTTGCGGATTCGGTCGCTTGTCGCTGTGTGCGTTCGACCTTGGGTGATGAACAGTAACGACGTTTAACCGCTTATTTACTTCAGGTTAACCCTCAGTTAACGGCTTTTGTTGTTTTTGGGGGACTGTGCTCGGATGTCTGATTGTC
Organism: Sphaerotilus natans; assembly: GCF_900156335.1. Lineage (GTDB taxonomy): Bacteria > Pseudomonadota > Gammaproteobacteria > Burkholderiales > Burkholderiaceae_C > Sphaerotilus > Sphaerotilus natans. The sequence continues at coordinate 222,022 of NZ_FTMZ01000005.1, read as the reverse complement.
CCGAGCCGTCCCGAACTCCGGGAGCGGATCGAGCCGTGCGTGCAGCGGGTTACAGAGCTGACTCAGCGCTGATTCTGGGGAGAATTCGAGGTCTCGAGGGGCGCCGAGATCGTTTGCGTCTCGCCGTCACCCTGATTTAAGCGCAAACCTAGGGAAGATCCGTGTCGTGATTTCACGACGGTTTCACGGCGGCCTCGGGTTGCTCCCGATCGAGGTCGTGCCGGAAAGGAGCAGGCCCGCCGCCCCGGAATCCGGGGGGGCGGGCCTGTGTCATGACCGCCGTTCAGCGGCCGGTGCCGTGCTTACTGCAGCGCCGGTCCGGCGGGCATGCGCAGACCGCCGGTCGCGCCGCCGCGCGGCTCCAGGCTGAAGCGCAGATAGACCGAGCCGGTGCTCTGGCTGTACTGCGGCGCATGTTCGAAGCCGATGCGTGCCCCGACATCGAGCTGGCGGGTGATCTGGTACTCCAGGCCGCCGCCGAGGTTCAGCGTCATGCCGCTGTCGCTGCGCGCGGCGTAGCGTGCGGTCGGTGTCTGGCCGGCGGCCACCAGGCTTTCCAGCCAGGACTGCAGGCCGGCCTCGGTCGGGAAGTAGGGGGCGGATTCCTCGCGGTAGGTCTGCAGGCCGGCGGCGCCCTGCACGCCCCAGCTCAGGCGGCCGCTGCGGCCGGTCCAGTTCACCGGCACCGTCAGCGCCAGCAGGTGCTGCGGGCTGAAGTAGCCGCCGTGGCCCAGGGTGTAGCCGCTGAGGTTGCGCCGGTGGTGCTGGTAGCCGAGGTTCAGCCCGAGCTCGAGGCGGTCGTCCGGCGTGCTGCGTGCGCGCCAGTAGCCGCCGCCGCCGGCCTCCAGTCGGTTGTTGGAGGCCACGCCGCGGCCGGTGAGCGCCTGCGCGCCGCCGTAGCCGTACAGGCCGACATCGTCCTGCTCCCACGACAGCTGCGAGCGCAGGCCGGTGGCACGCACGCCGCCCCAGACCCGGCCGGTGCGCGCGTCGGTGCTGCCGGCGAAGGCCAGCAGGCTGTCGTTCAGCGCGCGGCGCGAGCCTTCGATCATCAGCCGCAGGCCGCCGCTGCCGATCGCGTCCTCCCAGCGCACGCCGCCGACCGCACCGCCGACCGCAAAGCCGACCGGCACCGTGCCGATGTCGGCGCTGATGCTGCGGGTTTCCAGACCGACCGCCAGCGCGATGCCGGCGTCGCTCTGGTCGCCGGGCGTGGTGACGCCGGTCGGATCCAGCGCCAGCGTGCCGTGGCGGCGCCGGGTGCCGGTCTCGGCGCCGACCTCGCCGGCGCTCAGGAACACCGGCGTGGCGCGCAGCACCACCTGCCCGAGCTCATCGATCGCGATGCGGCCTTCGGCCGGGGCCTGGAAGGTGTCGAGCCGGCCGAAGCCGCCCTCGCCGCCGCGCGAGCGCAGCGCGCCGCCGCCCTCGATGCGGCTGCCCGGGCCGCGCTCGGCCTGGATCTCGGCCAGCTCGTCGGCCAGCGTGCGGCTGCGGCGCTGCGGCGGCTGGCCGGGCAGGGCGGCCAGCACGCTGGTGCCGGCGGGACGGCTGGCGGCGGCACGGCCGGCGGCCGGCGCGGGCAGCGGCGGCAGCGCGGCGGCCGCAGCGACCGCCACCGGCAGCGCGGTGGTGGCCGGCTCGGTGCGGGGCGCGGGGGCCGGCGACGCTGCTGCAGCTGCGGTGCGGCCACTGCGAGAGGGGTTGCGGGCAGAGGCCGGCGCGCTGGCGGCTGTCGCCACGGGCGTGGCGGCGGTGGCCGTCGTCGTCTCGCGCCAGCGCAGCGTGCGCGCCACCGGCGACTCGGCGGCGCTGCCCGGTGCGGGCAGGCCGGCGGCGGGCGGCGGCAGACGATCCAGATCGCCGGACAGCACCGTGCTGTCGCTGATCGGCGGCAGCGGTGGCAGCGCGGTGGACGCCGTGCCCGGGCGGGCCGCAGCGGCGAGCACCGGCAGCTCGAGATTCGCGGGGGCGGCAGGCGCCGCAGGCGTCGCACGTCGCTGCGCGAACGGGTTGGCCGCCATGCGCGGCTGGCCCCACTGCGCGACCGCCGTCGGCTGCTGCGCGGCCATCGCCAGGCGCAAATACTCGGCCGCCTTGGCGAACTGGCCGCGGGCGCGGTAGTGGCGGGCCTGCTGCGCCAGCACCTCCGGGCGGTCGGGCGCGAGGCGGCGGGCCTGCTCGAGGGCCTGCGCCGCGGTGTCGCGGTCCTTGCGGGCATCGGCGGCGGCGGCCAGACCCAGCCAGGCGTCGACCTCCTCCGGGCGCTCGCGCAGCACCGTCTCATAGAGCGCGATCGCCGCATCGGGCTCGCCGGCGCCCAGATGCATGCGCGCCAGAGCCATCTGCAGCCGCGGCTCGCCCGGGCGTTCCTGCATCAGCGGCGCGATCGCCTCCCAGGCCGAGGCTAGATCGCCGGCCTCGCGCAGCAGGTCGGCCTGGCGCACCGAGTAGCCCAGACGCAGCTCGTCGAGATCGCGGCGCTGCGCCGGGCCGAGCTGCTGCAGCCGCGCCATCGAGATCAGCTGGCCCAGCACCCGCGAGAGCTCGGCATCTTGGCGGGTCTGCAGCAGCAGCGCGGCATGGCGCAGCAGCAGCGCCGGGCCGGCCTGCGGCTGCGCGGCCAGCGTGGCGCGGATCAGCTGCGCGGCACGCGCCTCGTGGCCGAGGTCGAGATAGGCGCCGGCCACCGCGCTGATCAGGTCCGGATCCTGGCCGGCGGCGCCTTCGGCCTCGGCCAGCAGCGCCGCCGCGGCCGAGGGCTGGCCGGTGCGGTACAGCGCCATCGCCTCGGCGGCCTGCGCCTGCACCGCCATGCGGCGATGCAGCTGCGCCATCGCCGCCGAGCGCTGCGCGCGCGGGATCTGCTCGAGCGAGGCCAGCGCGCCGGCGTGATCCTTCAGCTCGGCCTGCAGCAGCGCACGCGCCTGCAGCGCGTCGAGCCGCTCGGCGCCGGCGGCGGGCAGCGCCATCGCGTCGAGCTGCGCGCGGGCCTCGTCCAGCCGGTTCTGGCGCACCAGCAGCTGGCCCAGCGCCAGTCGCGCCCAGGCCGACTGCGGCGCCAGCGCCACCGCCTGCTCCAGCAGCGCCTGCGCGCCGATGCTGTCGCCGCGCTGCTGCGCCTGCTCGGCCTGCAGCCGCAGCTGGTTGGCGCGCAGCGTGCCGGCCCCGCCCAGACGGGCGAGCTGGCTGTCGTCGAGCTCGCGGATCATCGCCTGGGCCTGATCGACCCGGCCGCTGGCGCCCAGCACGCTGATCAGCCCGGCGAGCGCGCGCACCGGGCGCGGCGTGGCCTGCAGCGCGGCGCGGTAGGCGGTCTCGGCCTGCGGCAGACGGCCCTGGGCCGCGAGCAGGTCGCCCAGCAGGATCTGCGCCTCGGGCTCCTTCGGATCGGACTCGACGGCCGCGCGCGCCAGGCGCAGCGCCCGGTCGGTGTCGCCCGCCTGGCGGGCGGCGTTGGCCTCGCCCAGCGCCTGCCAGTGGCGGGCGGTGCGCTCCATTGTCTTCCAGCGGCTGCCGGCCGGCTGCGTGGTCGCCCGGCCCAGCAGCTCGACCGCTTCGTCGAAGCGTTCCTGGCGCAGCCGCGTTAGCCCCAGGCCGCCGAGCGCGTCCACCTCGCGCGGGCGCTGGCGCAGCAGCGCCTCGAACTGGCGGGCGGCGGCGTCGAGCTCGCCGGCATCGAGCGCGGCGTAGGCCGCCTTCATGGCCAGATCGCGCGGCGAGGGCTGGGCCGGCGTCGTCCCGGCGCTGCCGCCACCGCTGCTGCCCTTGCTTTCCCGCTCCTTCAGGGCCGCGGTCAGGCGCGGGTCCGGGCCGACGCTGCTGATGTACTGGCGCACCTGGGCCGGATCGGCCGCACTGCCCGACCACAGCAGCGCCTGCAGCCAGGCGGTGCGCGCGTCCTGGCGCACGCTGTTGGGCACGTCGGTGCGCGCCGCCAGCGCGCTGAGACGGCGGATCGCCTCGTTGCGGGTGGGCGGGCGGTAGCTCAGGTGGCGGGCATAGGCCAGCTGGACCTGGCCCTGGCTGGGCTGCGCCTGGGCCAGCCGCTCCAGGCCGATGCGGGCCTCGTCCCAGCCCTCGTTGGTGCCGCCCAGCGTCTGGTAGTACTCGAGCGCCAGCTCGTCATTGGCAGGGCGGGCGCCGAGCGCCTCGCGGTAGGAGCGCGAGGCCGCATCGGCCTGACCCGCCTGGGCCTGCTGGCGCGCGGTGGCCAGCAGCGCCTGGCTCGTGGTGCGGGTGCGCACCTGGCGGCTCAGCCGCTCCAGCGCCGGGTGGTCAGGTCGCACCTTGCGCAGCCGGTCGACATAGGACTGGGCTTCCTCGAAGCGGCTCTCGTCGATGTTCAGCACCGCCATGCCCTGCAGCGCGTCGGGATGGCGCGGATCGACCGCCAGCAGCTTGCCCCAGAGCTGGCGGGCCATGTCGGGGCGGCGGTTGCGCTCCCAGTGACGGGCCTGCTCGATCAGCGTCTGCGTCGCGGCGGTGGTCGAGGCGCCTTCGGTCGACGGGCTGGCCGCGGCGGCGCTGCCGCTGGCGCTGCCCTGCGCATGCGCGGCGCCGCCGAGCAGCAGCAGGCAGCCCAGCGCGACGAGGTGCACGGGAAAGGCCGCACCGGGGCGCAGGCCGTTCAGGCGGAGGTCGGAAGAGGTCGGCATGTCGGATCCAGAGGAGCGGTCGGATAGCGGACCGGTGCGCGGCGCATCAGCAGGCCGTCGGCACCGCACTGCCAGCGGCCCTGCAGCGCGCCGATGGCGAACAGCATCAGCACCAGGTCGTAGTAGCGCAGCGGCTGGCTCATCGCGGCCTGCAGCCGCGCGAGCCGGCGCGTCAGCGCCGCGCGGTCGCCCAGCGCGGCCAGATAGGGCAGGGCGACCGCATCGAAGCCGGGCGGGCCGGCCTCGATCAGTGTCGCGCGGGTGGTCGAGAGCTTGCCGGGCGGCGGGCCGTCGCCCTGCAGCCAGGGCTGCAGGCCGCCGAGCGCACGCAGCAGCGTGGCGCGCACCGGGTCACCCGGTGGCAGCACCGCGGCCCACAGGTAGCAGCGGATGGCGTCATAGCCGCCGATGTCGCCTTTTTCCGCGTCATGCGTCAGCCAGCGGCCGCCGACGCCGCCAGGCAGCGACATGCGCGAGCGCTCGAGCTGCCAGGTGACCCAGTCCGGCGCCAGGCCGTTGAGGCTGACCGCCTGGATCATCTTCACGCCCTGCTGCGCCAGCTCCGCCCACGGGCCCTGCGGGTCGTGCGTGGCCAGCGCGCGCAGCTGGTGCACCGCGCTGTAGCTCGGGTTGAAGCGCCACTGCTGGCGGTCGGCGGAGACAAAGCCCTGCGGGCCGGGCAGCAGCATCCGGCCCAGGCCGGGCACGTCGACCACTTCCTCGCGCTGCACCCGCCTCAGGATGGCGCGGGCGGTCTCGGCATGGGCGGGCTGCTTCCAGAGCCGTGCGGCTTCGAACAGCGCCTGCGCCAGCCACAGGTCGGCATCCGAGGCGGCGTTGGCGTCGAGCACGCCCCAGCGGCCGTCGCGCAGGCCCCATTGCCAGGCCGGCAGCCGGGCCGAGAAGTCGCCGCCGGCCAGGTTGTGCCGGGTCCAGTCCAGCACCTTGTCGAAGCGGGCCCGGTCATCGGCGACCAGCGCGAAGAACAGGGTGTAGGTCTGGCTCTCCGAGGTGCTGACCCGCTCGGGCGTGTCATGATCGACCACCCGGCCGTCGGGCTGCACGCACTGGGCGACGAAGCGGCGCCAGAGGTGGTCGAAGTCCAGGCAGGTGCCGGATGGCACGGCGGCCTTGACGCCGCCGGCCAGGGCGCCCAGCCCCAGACCCAGGCCGGCACCCAGCAGCTGGCGCCGTTCAGCATCCTGGGGCGCGGTGGCGGCCGGATCAGAGCGGCGAGCCCGCTCGGCGTCGTATCGCATGGCGTTGCAGCAGCACGAAGGTGATCAGGGACAGGGCCAGGACGGCACCGAACAGCACCAGCCACAGCAGCACGGGCCGGTCGGAGAGCTCCCAGCGCAGGCGCGTCAGCCAGGGCAGCTCGCCGGAGCCGTAGGTCGGGTCGGCGCGCCAGGGCCTCACGCCTTCGGGCGTCTCGTCGCGCACGCTCGACAGGTGGCCGTGAATGCGTCGCAGCCGTTCGGCATCGGCCAGCGCATCGGTCAGCAGTTCCAGGTCGGCAGCGGTGGCGCCGATCAGCGCCACTACGCTGCGACCGGCGCGCAGCGGCGACTCGAAGCCGGCGATGACTGCCGGCGCCTCGACCGAGCGGAAGGTCTGCTGCGGCAGCGGCGGGAATTTCGGGCGCTGCCACAGGCCCTGCAGCCAGCGCTGCCAGAACGGCACTTCCGGCGTCTCGGGCAGGTCGCCGCTGCCGGCCACCGGCAGGTCCCGGAAGGGCATCGCGCGCACCCATTCGGTGAACAGCGGCTGGCTGCCGGCGCTGCCGATGACCACCAGCTCGCGCTGCGCGACCCGGTCGATCTCGCGCACCCGCACCACCTCGAGCAGACGCCCTGCCATCCCGCTGCCTTCGCCCAGGCGCGAGGCCACGCCGAGCATCGCGTCGATCTCCTCGCGCATCGGCAGATCCGGCAGCACGATCGCGGTCTCCGACAGGTCGGCCATGCGGGTGAAGGGAAATCCGGCATTGGCGAACGCGGCCAGGTCCGGCATCGGCAGGTAGTGCGGCACGTCCGAGAAGTCGATCGTCGAGCTGCCTTCGATGATGGTCGAGGGCAGGCTCCAGGCCTTGTCGGGGCGACCGCCCTGGCTGTTCTCGGCCTGGGCCTCGCGCAGGCACTGGGCGCGCTCGTCGAAGGGGCCGTGATCGATGCGGATGTTGATGTCGTTGTAGGAGCGGGTGCCCAGGCTCTCGACCGGCAGACGCATGCGGTAGCGGTGCTCGCGCGTGATGTCCTGGTCGTCGATCTGCTGCCACAGCTGCTCGATCCAGCGCCGGGGCTGACTGGCGGCCAGGTTCTCGTCGAGCAGCGGCGTCTCGTTGTTCAGGCGCAGCTCGATGCGGGCCTGCTCCGGCCGGGGGTCGCTGAACGGGCGCGGCGAGTGGGTCAGGCGCATGTCGATCGGCACCATCCGCTCGCGCCAGGCAAACAGGTCGGGCGGCAGACGCATCTGCAGCGACACCGTCATCGAGTTGCGCATCGCGTCCGGCAGCGTGCCTGAGAATCCCAGCTGTTCCTGCCGCAGCAGCTCGTCGAAGCGCACCGGCCGCTGGGTGCCGGTCCAGCGCGGTGCGTCATGGGGCTGGCGCGGCGCGACCTCGGGCAGGGTGTCGATCACCGCCGAGCTGCCCTGCGCCGGTAGCTGGGCACGCACCAGCGCCTCCACCGCCCGGCGCAGCTCGGCGCCATCGCGGCCGAGCAGGTAGAGCACCTTGGCCCCGGGGCGCGAGGGATGGCTGCCCAGCACCACGGTGGCGCCGGTGATCGGCGGCAGGCTGACGCCGGCCGGGCGATCCTGCGCGGTGGCCAGCACGATCGCATGGCCGGCCGGCAGGTCGGCGCGCGAGCGGATGCGCGCGCCGCGGTGCCCGGCCAGCGCGCCGAACCACGAGGCCAGCTGTCCGGCGGCCTGCAGCGTCGAGCCGTCCGGTCGGTCCGAGGTCACCAGCGTCACCTCGGTGCGGCCTGGGTCGCGGCGGTCGAAGAAGGGGGCGGGCAGCACCGACAGGTCATTGGCCAGCGGCAGCGGCTGCATCGCCAGCTGCACGCGCGAATGGCCGTTGACGCGAATCCGTGGGAACTGGGGGCTGTCGCACTGCGGCGGCACGGCGAACTGCACGGTCAGCTCGTTGCTGTCGGTCAGCAGCTTCGGGTCGAGGTCGAGCTGCGTCAGGAACTGTCCGGACGCGTCCAGTCCGGAGGCCTGCGGCACCGCGATCCGGCCGACCGTCTCGCTGTTGAGCTTGACCACCAGCAGGTCGTTGCGTCCGAGCAGATCGGGCGATGGGGCCAGCATCAGCGTCAGCGTCGCGCGGCGCACCAGCTCGTCGGTGCGCAGCTCGAAATGCAGCCGCTGGCGGAACTGGCCGCGACGCACCTCGTGCGGATGGTGCACCTGCCCGATCTGGCCGAACGGCAGCGTCAGCTCGCGGCCCTCGGCGCTGCGGCGCACGGTGGACTTCAGGGCGCCGGCGCTCTCGGGCGGCGGCAGCGTCGACGGGGCGGGGTGCTCCTGCGGGGCGGCGGTCCGGGCGGGCTCGATGCGCTCCGGTGTGCCCCGGGTCTGGCCGGACCAGGCCGGCGCCAGCAGGCACAGCGACGCCGCCGCCAGCGCGGCCTTCAGGTTCAGGGCGTGCCTCATCATGCGGACGCGGACGAGGCCGGCGGTGCGGCGCCGGCATTGCGGCGCAGGAAGACCTGCGCGCAGCCGCGCAGACCGAGCCGGCACACCTCCGCCAGCGCATAGGCCGGCCGGTCGGGATGGTGGCGATCCTGCACGCCCAGCCAGGTGTCGGCGCGCGCGAAGGTGCACTGCACCAGATCCATCTGCTGCAGCAGCGACATGTCCTCGAAGCTGAGGCCGTGCGAGCGGCCGTTGCGGAAGGCGACGCGGGCGTTGAAGCGCGGCGGCTCGTCGCCGCGCTCCATCCACAGCGTCAGCTGGGTGTCGCGCTCGAAGGCCATGCCATCGGGCATGCGCACCTTCATGCCGCCCTCCGAGAAGTCCTCGGTCTCGGCATGGAAGGGTGCGGTGCCCGGGGCCTGCAGCCGCACCGGCAGCCCGAACTGCACCCGGTGCGACTGGCGAACCTGGCGGGTCTCGGACGCGGCGGAGGCGGCCGCACCGAGGATCATCAGGTTGTAGACGGTCCACAGCATGTTCAGCACGACCGTCTCCATCTGGTCGTTCTTGTCGTGCATCAGGTAGTCGGTCCCCGGCACGCTGATGCTGTCCCAGCCGAACTGCAGCGCGGCCAGGCGCAGCAGGCCGACCACCATGCCCGCCATGTTCACGCTCAGCAGCACCACATAGGGCCGCGCGATGCCCCAGTCGAAGTAGTCGCGTTCGATGTAGCCGCCCTTGGCGGTGACGTTGAACTTGCCCGCCTTCGGGTTGATGACCGCGTACAGCGTCGGGCGGAAGATGTACCAGGCCAGCACCGCCTCGTAGACCTCGGCCCAGAAGGAGTGCCGGAACTGGCCCTGCACCCGCGAGTTGACCTGGTTGGCGTGCGACAGGTGAGGCAGCGCCATCGCCGCGATCATCAGCGCGCTTTCCTGGATGACATGCGCGCCGAAGAACAGATAGGCCAGCGGCGCGGTCAGGAAGATCAGCCGCGGAATGCCGTAGAAGAAGTGCAGCATCGCGTTCGAGTAGCACAGCCGCTGCGCCAGCGTCAGCCCCGGGCCCAGCAGCGGGCAGTCGGTGCGGAAGATCTGCGCCATGCCGCGCGCCCAGCGGATGCGCTGGCCCACATGCGCCGACAGGCTCTCTGTGGCCAGACCGGCGGCCTGCGGGATCGCGATGTAGGCGGTGGTATAGCCCCTGCGGTGCATCTTCAGCGCGGTGTGCGCATCTTCGGTGACGGTCTCGACCGCCACGCCGCCCACCTCCAGCAGCGGACCGCGCCGCAGCACCGCGCAGGAGCCGCAGAAGAAGGTCGCGTTCCAGAAGTCGTTGCCGTCCTGGACCAGACCATAGAACAGCTCGCCCTCGTTCGGGATGCGGCCGAAGGTGCCCAGGTTGCGCTCGAAGGGGTCCGGCGAGAAGAAGTGATGCGGCGTCTGCATCATCGCCAGCTTCGGATCGCGGTAGAACCAGCCGATCGTCATCTGCAGGAAGGAGCGCGTCGGGATGTGGTCGCAGTCGAAGATGGCGATGAACTCGCCGTGGGTGTTCTTCAGCGCCTCGTTGATGTTGCCGGCCTTGGCGTGGCGGTTGTGGTTGCGGATCACCCAGTTGACGCCGACCTCCTCGGCGAACTGCTTGAACTCCTCGCGCCGGCCGTCGTCCAGGATGTGGATGTGCAGCTTGTCGATCGGCCAGTCGATGGCCATCGCCGCCAGCACCGTCGGCTTGACCACCTTCAGCGGCTCGTTGTAGGACGGGATGAAGATGTCGACATGCGGCCAGTCCTCGATCGGCAGGTTCAGCGCCACCGGGCGGCGCTGCAGCGGCCAGATCGTCTGGATGAAGCCCAGCACCAGCACCACCCAGGCATAGATCTCGGCCACGATCAGGCCGGTGCCGAAGAAGATGTCGACCGCCTTGTCCATGTGCATGGTCTCGGTCAGCCGCCAGTACAGGTAGCGTGTCGAGACGGTCAGCGACACGAAGGTCATCACCAGCGTGATCAGCCGGCCGGGGTACTTGTTCAGCACCCAGGTGCAGGCGAAGCACAGCACGCCGAAGATGAACTGCTCCTCCAGCTCGAGCGGCACCGACATCACGGTGACCATCAGGAAGAGGCCGCACAGCAGCAGGCCGGCCTGCAGCGCGCGATATTGCCACAGCCGCCAGCCGGTGATCGGCCACAGCGAGTCCAGCAGCGTGCGGGCATGCATCGGCTGCCGGTGATGGGGGCGCGAGCGCTGCGGCTTCAGCCGGGATCTCAGCGAACGAAGGCGCGGCAGTTCGGCCATGGGGTCGGGGGCATCAGCAGGAAACAGGCCGGCCCGTGCTCATCGGGGTAGCGACGAGGCGAGACGGTCGAAGAGTCGGTCGAGCCGCTGTGTCGGCACGGCAGCAGGTTCTCGCGAGGTGCCGGCCGAGCCTTCGCCCAGGGCAGAAAGATCAAGCCCGTCGGCGAGTCGGGCTTCGCCGCTGAGCCGGCGCGCCAGGCTGGAAAGCGATGTCGGCCGGGTCGGCGCGGCCGGAACCTCGACATCCAGTGTCGGGGCTGGTTCCGTGCGGGCGACCGGGGCTTGCAACAGGAGTGCAACAGGTGTTGCTGCGGTGACCTGCAGCGGTGCGAACCGCGCCTCGGTGTCCTCGGGGGTTTCCGCAGGATCGAAGCGTATGTCCGCTGATTCTCCAGGAGAAGATTCTGCCGCCGGGATGGGTTTCACAGTTTCCGTGTCGACCTGCACCGCGGCAGTTTCCGGGATGGGCGGCTCGGCCGGGACTGGCGCCGTGGCGGTGGGCTCCTCCTGAGGCGAGGCCGTCTCGGGCAGATTGGCTGGCACGGTCAGCGCGGCGGGCTGGGTGCGGCCGAACAGGCCGCGACGACCGAGGCCGCCGCGCGCCGCGTTGTACTGACTCACGTCCTGGTAGATCCCGGCCTCCGGACCGATCTGACGCAGGAGGTTGCTGATGTCGTCGCCGATGTTCATCGTTCGGGCTCCCTGTAGGCGGTGTCTGGGCGGTGGTCTGCGGTGAGGGCTGGTGTCAGGAGGTCAGCACGAAGACCAGCGTGGTATCGGGCGAGTTGCTGCTGCCCGGCATCTGCCGCACTCTCAGGCGCTCGCCAGCGCCGGCGGCCTTCAGCCACTGCTCGTAGGCGCCCTCGAGCAGGGCGCCGGACCAGGCGCGCGCCGACACGCCGAAGGCCGCATCCAGCGGCGCGCAGTGGTGGACGATGCGCAGCGCATCACCGGTGTCCTGCAACTCCACCCAGCCCCAGTCCATGTCGGACCAGAGCGTGTTCATCGCCGCTTCCAGGTCAGGCAGCAGCTCCAGTGCCGGCAACGGGCGCTCGCGCGACATCGCGCCGCCGAGCCGGCGCATCAATGCGCGCGCGCCGTCCGGGCCGAGCCGCTCGGCCAGTTCCTGCCCGAGGCAGAGCAGGAAAGGGCGCCACTGGCGGGAACACTGATGCTGCTGGTGATAGTCGTGATCCGAGGTCGGGCGTTTCATTGCCTATAAAAGCCGGGAAAATTTATCAATTCTGCAGAAATAGCGCCTATTACCACTTATTTTGGGGATAGTAGCATGGTGCTTCTTGGGGTATTGCAGGTTTTTTCTCTTCGTTGCGAGTTGTTTGCTTTCTGTTACTGGTGGCGGCAGATTTCTGCCGAACAAGTCATGGACCAGGCTCCTCGCTTTCCTCCTTTGTGGGGATCCTGCAAGTTATGGGCTGGCGCGGCCCGGCGCTACCATCGGGGCCGGACATGCCTGTGGAGTCTGCCGATGAAAGTGCTGCTGATCGATGACCATCCGCTGATCCTGTCGGCGATGCAGAGCGTCATTCTGCAGATCGACCATGGCATCGAGGCGGTCACCGTCGAGTCTGCCGCTGAGTGTCGAACGGTGCTGGCGAAGCGCCGTGACTTCGATCTGATCCTGCTCGACCTGCAGCTCGGTGATGCCGACGGCTTCGAGCTGCTGGCCGAGCTGCGCCGCGAGCATCCCGCGCTGCCGGTGTCGGCCTCTGAGCATCCGGGCGATGCGCTGCGCGCGATCGATGCCGGCGCGATGGGCTTCGTGCCCAAGCGCTCCAGCAACGAGCTGCTGCAGGACGCCGTGCATCTGGTGATGTCGGGGGGCATCTACATGCCCGAGCTCGTGCCGACCGACCGGGCCGAGCCGAGCCCGGTCCCGCCGCTGGCCGCGCCGTCGGGCGTGGCGGCAGCCGCACAGGCCTCGCGCCCCGGTGTGCGTGCCCGGGCCGGCGGATCGCTGGCTGATCTCGGGCTGACGCCGCGCCAGCGCCAGGTGATGCAGCTGTTGCTGCACGGCAAGTCGAACAAGCTGATCGCCCGCGATCTCGGCATTTCCGTCGAGACGGTCAAGGACCATGTGGCCGCGGTGCTGCGCAGTCTCGGGGTGACCTCGCGCACCCAGGCGGTGCTGGCCGTCGGCCTGATGAGCGACCTGTCGGAGGGCTCCCTGTCCTGATGCACGCCTGCTCGCTGATGTCGCGGGTCGGTCGGCTGTGGCTGCCGATGGTGCTGGCCTGGGGGCTGGCAACGGCCTGGCTGCTGCCGCGGGCGGACGACCCGCTGCGGCTGGCGCTGCTGGTGCCGATCGCGCTGCTCTGCCTGGGGTCGCCCGCCGTGTCCCTGGGCCGTGCCTGGCTGCAGGCCGGGCTGGCGGGCCTGCCGGTGCTGGTGGCGGTGCTGATGCCGCCGTTCGACGCGCGGCGGGCCTGGCTGGTGACGGTGCTGCTGCTGGGCTCGACGCTGCTCGGGCTGCATCACCGCCGGCTCTTCCTGACCCAGCAGGTGCTGCGCGACCGCACCGCGCTGCTGATGGCCGAGCTGGCGGCCGAGAAGGAGGCCGCCGAGGAGGCCCGGTCGGTGGCCGAGGCCGCGACCCGGGCGCGCACCAGCTTCTTCACCGCGGCCAGCCATGACCTGCGCCAGCCGCTGCATGCGCTGGTGCTGTTCACCAAGTCGCTGCAGCTGCGCAATCGCGATCCGGGCCTGGACGAGACGCTGGGCCAGCTGGCCGGCGCGATCGAGTCGCTCGATCACCTGTTCGACCGGCTGCTCGACCTGAGCAGCCTGGACGCCGGCGCGGTGAAGGTCGATGCACGGGCCTTTCATCTGCGTGAGGTCTATGCGCGGCTGAAGCCGCATTTCGAGCCGCAGGCCTTCGACAAGGGGCTGTCGCTGTCCTTCCGGGGCGGGCGCCATGCGGCGCTTGCCGACCCGGTGCTGGTCGAGCGCATCCTGCGCAACCTGCTGTCGAACGCGATCCGCTTCACCGAGGACGGCGGGGTGCTGGTGAGCTGTCGCTCGCGTCCCGAGGGGCTGCTGCTGCAGGTCTGGGATTGCGGGCGTGGCATCGACGACGCGCAGCTGCCGCGCATCTTCGACGAGTACTACCAGGTCGGGCCGGGCGAGGGCGATGCGGCGGCCGAGGAGCCGGTGCCGCGTCGCGGCCGCGGGCTGGGGCTGGCGATCGTGCGCCGGCTGGCGCTGCTGATGGCGCTGCCGCTGCGGGTGAACTCGCGGCCTGGCCATGGCACGGTCTTCACGCTGCAGCTGCCGGCGGCCAGCGCCGCCCAGATCGAGGCCGCGAGCCGGATGCCGCCCGCGCCGATGCCCACCCTGCCGACGCTGCAGGGCATTCATGTGGTGTGCATCGGCGAGGCGGCCGCCGCCGAGCAGGGCGCCGCCGGCCTGCTGCGCGGCTGGGGCGCCAGCGTCAGCGCCTTCACGTCGACGACCGGGCTGGCCGCCTGGGCCGCGGTGCAGCCTCGGGTGCCGGCGCTGCTGATCGCTGACGCCCGGCTGCCGAGCGGGGAGGACGGTCTGGCGCCGGTGCGGCTGCTGCGCAGCCGCTTGGGTCAGACGGTGCCGGCGGTGGTGCTGCTGCACCAGCTGCCCTCGGGCGATCCGACCGGCTCGACCTTCACCCCGAACGAGCCCGATGTCCATGCCTTGCCGCATCCGGTGGCGCCGAACCGGCTGCGGGCGATGGTGGGCGCCAAGCTCGGGCCGCGTCCGACGGTCACGCCGGCCGTCGCGGGCGCCGCCGTACAATCCCGCTCCCCGACCTGAAGCTGAAGCGACCGAGAAGGCAAGAGAACCATGTCGATGCACGACCGAGACGGAAAGATCTGGATGGATGGTCAGATGGTGGACTGGCGCGACGCCAAGATCCATGTGCTGACCCACACGCTGCACTACGGCTGCGGCGCCTTCGAGGGCGTGCGCGCCTACGAGACCGTGAACGGCACGGCGATCTTCCGCCTGCGCGAGCACACCGAGCGCCTGTTCAACTCGGCCAAGATCCTGCGCATGAAGATCCCCTTCACGATCGAGCAGGTCGAGGAGGCGCAGAAGGCCGTCGTGCGCGACAACAACCTGGCCAGCGGCTACCTGCGCCCGCTGACCTGGGTCGGCTCCGAGAAGCTGGGCGTCAGCGCCAAGAACAACACCATCCACCTGATGGTCGCGGCCTGGCCCTGGGGCGCCTACCTGGGCGAGGAAGGCCTCAAGCGCGGCATCCGCGTCAAGACCTCCAGCTATACCCGCCACCACGTCAACATCACGATGACGCAGGCCAAGGCGGTGAGCAACTACACCAACTCGATCCTGGCCAACGCCGAGGCCACCGACGACGGCTACGACGAGGCGCTGCTGCTCGACGCCAGCGGCTTCGTGTCCGAGGGCGCCGGCGAGAACATCTTCATCGTGAAGAACGGCGTGATCTACACGCCCGACCTGTCGGCGGGCGCGCTCAACGGCATCACCCGCAACACCATCTTCCACATCGCCCAGGACCTGGGCCTGGAGGTGGTGCAGAAGCGCATCACCCGCGACGAGGTCTACATCGCCGACGAGGCCTTCTTCACCGGCACCGCCGCCGAAGTCACGCCCATCCGCGAGCTCGACCGCATCGAGATCGGCATCGGCAGCCGTGGCCCCGTCACCGAGAAGATCCAGTCGGCCTTCTTCGACATCGTCGGCGGCCGCAATCCGAAGTACGCGCACTGGCTGACGCCTGTGAACGGCTGATTCCCTGATTTCTGATCCATCAAGGCATCGAAGGAGCGATCGAGATGAGCGACAAGAAAGACGTCGTCGAGGTGCTGGCCTCGGACCTGCAGGGCCCGGGCGTGGTCTTCTGCCCGAACCCGAAGATGACGCTGTGGAACCAGCATCCCAAGGTCTACATCGACCTGTCGCACGGCGGCGAAGGCAAGTGCCCGTACTGCGGCACCGTCTATCGCCTGAAGGCCGGCGAGAAGATGCCGTCCCACCACTGAGCCGGCTGCCGCCTCGATGACGCGCTCGCTGCTCGTCGCGCCGCAGTGGATCGGCGACGCGGTAATGAGCCAGCCGCTGCTGGCGGCACTGGCCGCACGCGGCGAGACGCTGACGGTGGCGGCGCTGCCCTGGGTCGCGCCGGTCTACCGCGCGATGCCGGAGGTCGCTGCGGTGGTCGATCTGCCGTTTGCGCACGGCCGCCTCGACCTGAAGGCGCGCTGGCGGCTCGGCCGCGGCTGGGCCGGGCAGTTCGAGCGCGCCTATGTGCTGCCGAACTCGATCAAGGCGGCGCTGCTGCCCTGGTTTGCGGGCATCCCTGAGCGCGTCGGCTACCAGGGCGAGGGCCGGCTGCTGCTGCTGAACCGCCGTCGCCCGAATCCGGCCGAGGCCCGCCCGCCGATGGTCGCCTTCTACCGGGCGCTGGCCGAGGCGCCGGACGCGCCGGCGCTGCCGCCCGACGCGGTGCCCGATCCAGTGCTGCATCTGCCGCCTGAGCGGGTGCGCAAGGTGCTGACCGGCCTGGGCCTGACGCGTCGGGGCTACTGGGCGATGGCGCCGGGGGCCGAATACGGTCCGGCCAAGTGCTGGCCGGCCTCGCACTACGCCACGCTGGCGCGCACGCTGCACCGGCAGTCCGGCCAGCCGGTCGTGCTGCTGGGCTCGGGCAAGGAGGCGGCGATGGCGCAGGGCATCGCCGACGAGGCCGGTGCCGGCGTGCAGGTGCTGGCGGGCCGGACCACGCTTGACGAGGCGATGGCGCTGGTGGCCGGCGCGCGTGGCCTGGTCAGCAACGATTCCGGTCTGATGCATGTGGGCGCGGCCTTCGGCCTGCCGCAGGTGGCCGTCTTCGGCTCGACCAGCCCGGAGCACACCCCGCCGCTGAACGCGCGCGCCGAGGTGATCTGGCTGCGCGACGAGCTGGGCCTGGACTGCGCGCCGTGCTTCCAGCGCGTCTGCCCGCTCGGTCACACCCGCTGCCTGGCCGAGGTCGCGCCGCCGCGGGTCGAGACCGCGCTGCTGCAGCGCGTCGCGGCCGCCGAGCGCGAGCTCGATCATCCTGTCGCCGGACTGCGGGTGGTGCGCTGAAGAGTCGCCGAAGCGGCGCTGCAGCATTGCTGCGTAGAATCCGCGCCACCATGCCGATGACCCGCGAATTCGTTCTCACCCTCTCGTGTCCCGATGCCAAGGGCATCGTGCACGCCGTCTCCGGCCTGCTGTTCCAGGCGGGCTGCAACATCATCGACTCGCAGCAGTTCGGCGACGTCCTCGGCGAGGATGCGACCGGGCTGTTCTTCATGCGCGTCCATTTCGAGGCGCCGGAGCACCTGGCCGATGCCGGCACGCTCGACCGCCTGTTCGGCCATGTGCGCCAGCAGTACGCGATGAGCGCGCAGGTGCGCGGCCTGGCGCGCCGTCCGCGCCTGATGCTGCTGGTCAGCAAGCATGGCCATTGCCTGAACGACCTGCTGTTCCGCTGGAAGAGCGGCCAGCTGCCGGTCGACATCCCGGCCATCGTCTCCAACCACCCCGACTTCGCCGAGCTGGCCGCCAGCTATGGCATTCCCTTCCACCACCTGCCGCTGCCCACCGGCAGCAGCGCCGCGGTCAAGCGCGAGCAGGAGCAGCGCATCGAGGCGCTGTTCACCGAGCTCGACATCGACCTGGTGGTGCTGGCGCGCTACATGCAGATCCTCAGCACCGAGCTGTGCCAGTTCCTGCAGGGCCGCGCGATCAACATCCACCACAGCTTCCTGCCCAGCTTCAAGGGCGCCAAGCCCTACTACCAGGCGCATGACCGCGGCGTGAAGCTGATCGGCGCGACCGCGCACTACGTGACCGCCGACCTCGACGAGGGCCCGATCATCGAGCAGGACGTCGAGCGCGTGGACCACACGCTGAGCCCGGAGGACTTCACCGCCGTCGGCCGCGACGTGGAATGCGTGGTGCTGGCGCGTGCGGTGCGCTGGCATGTCGAGCACCGCGTGCTGCTCAACGGTCGCAAGACCGTGGTCTTCCGCTGAGACGAGGACGCCTCGATGCCTGCCAAGCCGCCCAAGGTCGCGCTGATGACCACGCCCGACGAGACCGAGGCCCAGTTCTACGAGGCGCTGCAGCTCGGCGATCTCGACCGGGTGATGGCGGTCTGGGCCGATGACGACGACATCGCCTGCATCCACCCGTCGGGCCCGCGCCTGCTCGGGCTGCATGCGATCCGCGCCGGCTACGAGGCGCTGCTGCAGGGCGGCGGGCTGAACCTGCGCATCGCCCAGGTGCGCCGGCTGGTGGTCGGCAACAGCGCCGTCCATCATGTGCTGGAGGAACTGCGCGTCGAGACGCCCGAGGGCACGCAGAGCGCCTGGGTGCTGGCCACGCATGTCTTCATCAAGACGCCGCAGGGCTGGCGCCTGATGGTGCACCACGCCAGCCCGGCGGGCGAGAGCGCGGTGCAGGAAGTCGGCGACGAGCCCTCGATGCTGCATTGAGCGCGGCCACCGCCTCCCCGGGGCCGCTGCCGCCCGCACCGGTCTGGCTGCCCGGCGGTCAGCTGCAGACGATCTGGCCGGCGCTGTTCTCGCGCCGCCATGCGCCGGGCTGCCCGCCCGTCTGGGCGCGTGAGCGCTGGAGCACGCCGGACGGCGACTTCATCGACGTCGATCGGCTGCCGCCGTCCCGCGATCCGAAGGCGCCGCTGCTGGTGATCTTCCACGGCCTGGAGGGCTCCTCGTCCAGCCACTATGCGCAGGCCTTCGCCGAGTGCGCCGCGCAGCGAGGCTGGGACTGCGCGCTGCCGCATTTCCGGGGCTGCTCCGGCGAGCTCAACCGGGCGCCGCGCGCCTACCATTCCGGCGACTTCGAGGAGATCGGCTGGATGCTGGCGCGGCTGACGCCAGGGCGCCCGGGGCCGGTGCATGCGGTCGGCGTCTCGCTGGGCGGCAACGCGCTGCTGCGCTGGGCGCAGGAAAGTGGCGAGCAGGCCACGCGCCAGGTGCGCTCGATCGCCGCGATCTGCGCGCCGCTGGATCTGGCTGCTGCCGGCGACGCGATCGGCCGCGGCCTGAACCGGCGCCTCTACACGCCGATGTTCCTGCGCACGATGAAGCCCAAGGCGCTGGCCAAGCTGGCGCAGCATCCGGGCCTGTTCGATGCCGAACGGCTGCGTGCGGCGCGCGACCTGCGCGAGTTCGACGAGGTCTTCACCGGCCCGCTGCACGGCTTCGCCGGCGTCGACGACTACTGGCGGCGTGCCTCGAGCCGTCACCGGCTGGCCGAGATCCGCGTGCCGGCGCTGGTGATCAATCCGCGCAACGACCCCTTCGTGCCGGCTGCCAGTCTGCCCGCGCCGCACGAGACGGGCCGTGCGGTCGAGCTGTGGCAGCCGGCGCACGGCGGTCATGTCGGCTTTGCCAGCGGCGCCTGGCCGGGGGACGTGCGCGCGCTGCCGCAGCGGGTCTGCGACTGGCTGCAGGGGCGCGGCGTGTGCCCGCCCGCGGATCTGAGGCAAGATCCGCGGCATGGATGAGATCGTCAAGGCGGCCCTGCGCAAGTGGCCGAACGTTCCCGCCTGCCGGGGCTGGCTGGCGCTCGATGCGCGCGGCGACTGGTACATGCGCGACGACCGCACGCAGGCGGCCGGGCCTTTCCCGCAGTCCAAGGGCAGCCGGGTGATGCACGACAAGCTGCGCGAGTTCATCGGCCGCAACTACGAGGCCGACGCGGCCGGATGCTGGTATTTCCAGAACGGCCCGCAGCAGGTCTTCGTCGAGCTGGAGGCGGCGCCCTGGGTGCTGCGGCTGCGGCGCGATGCGGCCGGGGCGCTGCGGATCGAGACCCACACCGGCCGGCCGCTTGAAGCCGACGCCATGCGCGCGGCACTGGTCGACGAGCAGGGGCGGCTTTTTCTCGACACCGGGATCGGCCTGGGCCTGGTCGCCTCCGCCGACATGGATCTGGCGGCCGACGAGGTGCTGGCCGGGCGCTGGCAGCCCGAGGAGGTGGCCTCCACCACGCTGCCGGCGCGCTGCGGCCATGTGCTGAGCCCGGCACGGGCATGAAAAAAGCCGGCGGCTGCCGGCTTCTCGTGATCAGTGGGTGATCGCGTGATCAGTTCGCGGCCGAAGCGGCGCCTTCCGGAGCCTTCGGCTCCTCGAACTTGCCGCCGCCGGCGTTGGCCATGTGGGCCACGGCGCGGGCGATCTCCAGATCGCTGTGATCGCCGCCGCCCTGGGCGCCCATGTTGCCCTTGCCCTTCAGCGCGGAATTCACCAGCGCCTCGAAGCCCTGGCCCAGACGCGGACCCCAGGCACCGGCATCGCCGAACTTCGGCGCGCCGACCAGGCCGGCCTCGTGGCAGGCCGCGCACTGTGCCTTGAAGACCTGCTCGCCGGTCTTCAGCGGGCCGCCTTCGAGCTTGATCGCCACCTTGGCGACCGGGCGGATGCGCTCGGCCACCGCCTGCTCGCTCATCGCGTCGCTGCCGGCGCCATCGCGCCGGTCGCTGCCGACATCGCGCACCAGCAGCGCGATCACGAAGATCGGGACCAGGAAAGCGAAGATCACCGCCAGGATCAGCTGCTTCGGGGTCTTGATCGGGCTATGGTGCTCGTCGTGGTGTTGGCTCATGGGTTCCTCGGGCTGCACGGGAATGTTGGAAAGCGGTGAGGGCGCGGCTCTCTGGCGGTGGGATGGGCCGGGGGGCGCAAAACCTGCGAATTATAGTCCGTGGCCTGACGGGGATTTGTTGCATGCACGCAGCGCTGCAAACAATGCTAGAATCGCAATCTCCGCGCCCGTAGCTCAGTGGATAGAGTATTGGCCTCCGAAGCCAAGGGTCGCTGGTTCGATCCCAGCCGGGCGCGCCACCGAATGATTTCGACATCGACGCCAACCGCCAAAAACGGTTGGCGTTGCTGTTTCCGGGGCCGCCGCACCGGCTCTGCAGTCATCAGCAGGAGTCTCGTGCAATGAGCGAAGCCAGCATGACCTGCCGGATTCTCGGCGTCCATGTCGCGACAGTGCGGCCGCTGCGGGTGGCGGGCGGGCGCACCGTCATGTCCGGCATCGGCAAGCAGGCGGTGGCGGGCGGCCTCTGCCGTGTCGGGCCGCTGGGTCTCGACGGCGACGAGCAGGCCGATCCCACCGTCCACGGCGGTCTGGCCAAGGCGGTCTATGCCTATCCTTCGGAACATGCGGCCCTGTGGCGCCAGGCGCGCCTCGAGGCCGGCGTGGCCTCGCTGTGGGAGCAGGGCGACGAGGCCGACGGCGCGTCGGCCAGCCTGGTCGGCGAGAACCTCGCGCTGACCGGCCTGCTCGAGCGCCAGGTCTGGATCGGCGACCGGCTGCGGCTGCCCGACTGCGAGCTGGTGGTGACCGAGCCGCGCTTTCCCTGCTTCAAGTTCAATGCCGCGATGGGCTGGAACGGTGCAGCCCGGCAGATGGCGCGCACGGGCGCCTGTGGCTGGTACCTGTCGGTGGCCCGTGCCGGCAGCCTGGCTGCAGGTCAGGTGGCCGAGCTGGTGCCGGGGCCGCGCCGTGTGCGCTTGTCCGAGGTCTTCGCGGCGCAGGTGCGCCGCCGGGTCGAGCTCTGATCCGGCTTCCTGAACGGTCCCTGAAAGAGGTCGTGCTGCGAGCCATACCCAGGTCCAGTGCGGTTCCCGGTGAACTCCGTCACGATTGCAATGTCACCGGCCACCGACTAACCTGCTCGGGCATCCCCCCCTCCGGCCCGGGCAGCCTGGTGCCGGTGACACTTCGACCTGAAGGAAAAGAGACCATGGGACTGATGAGTTTCATCAAGGAAGCCGGCGAGAAGCTGTTCGGCAAGGACGATCCCGAGAAGGCTGCGGCCGAGGTCGCCACCGCGCCGGATCCGGCTGCCGCGCAGGCCCGCCTGGCCGCCGCGAACGAGAACGCCGCTCGCGCGATCGAGAAATACATCGACACCCAGGGCCTGAAGGTCGACGGCCTGCAGGTTGCCTTTGACGGCACGACCTGCCAGGCCACCGTCAGCGGCTGCGCGCCCGACCAGGCCACCAAGGAAAAGGTGCTGCTGTGCTGCGGCAACGTCGCGGGCGTCACCGGCGTCAACGACCTGCTGACCGTGGCCGAGCCGGCCGACGAGTCGCGCTGGCACACCGTCGTGCGCGGCGACACGCTGTCGGGCATCGCCAAGGCGATGTACGGCAACGCCAATGCCTACATGAAGATCTTCGAGGCCAACAAGCCGATGCTCGGCCACCCGGACAAGATCTATCCGGGCCAGGTGCTGCGGATTCCGGCCTGAGCAAAGCCTTGCGGACGGGCCGCGTCAGGCCTGTTGCACCCAGCGCCGCCAGATCGGCCCGGTCAGCACCAGAACGATCAGGTAGCGCACGACATGGAAGCCGGTCACCAGCGGCACGCCCAGTTCCAGCACCTTCGCGGTGATGCACATCTCGGCGATGCCGCCGGGCGAGTTGCCCAGCAGCACGCTGGCCGGCACCAGCCCGGTCGCCTGGGCGACCAGCCACGAATAGCCGGCCGAGGCGGCGATCATCGCCAGCGTGCCGACGGCCACCGCCAGCAGCCAGCGCGGCGCGGTGTGCAGGAAGGCCGGCGTGAAGCGCGTGCCCAGCGCGATGCCGATCGACAGCTGCGCGGCGGCCGACAGCCAGCCTGGCATCGCGGTCCACTCGATGCCTGACGCGCTCAGCCCCAGCGACACCAGCAGCGAGCCCAGCACCCACGGATTGGGCTGGCGCAGCGCCTGCATCACCAGCGCGCCGGCAGCGGTCGCTGCCAGCAGCATCGCCAGGCCCGTGGGCTGCACACCGACGACGCTCACCGGCGCCGGGTCGTGGCCATGCAGCCCCAGGCCCTGGTAGCCGAACGGAATGACGATCACCACCAGCATCACCCGCAGCGAGTGGGCGGCTGCCACCAGATCGACGCGGGCACCGACCCGTTCGGCAAACGCGGCCATCTCCGAGGCGCCGCCGATCACCGACGCAAAATAGGCGGTGGTCGCGTCCACCGAGCCTGGAGGCTGCGACCACAACAGCCAGCGCCCGAACAGATGGCCCATCAGCAGCGCCCAGGCTGCACCCAGCAGCATCCAGGGCGCCAGCTCCAGCGCCTGCAGCGCCACCGCCGGCGTGAAGTACAGCCCCAGCACCGTGCCGACGATCCACTGCCCGCCGTTGCGCAGCCGCCGCGACGAGCGCAGCGGCACGCCGGCCATCGTCAGCGTGGCGGTGGCCAGCAGCGGGCCGATCATCCACGGCAGTGGTGTCTTCAGCCGCACGCACAGCAGGGCTGCCAGCCAGGCGATCGCCAGCGTGGCGATCAGTCGCAGGATGGCCTTCGGGGTCAGGTTCTTCGCGCTCACGGGGCGTGACTCTAGCCGGGTCGGGGTAGATTAGCCGCCATGTCCGACACCGCCTCCCCCTCCCATTCGCGCAGTCCGCTCGCCGGCCTGAAGGTCCTCGAGCTCGGCCAGCTGATCGCCGGCCCCTTCGCCGGCAAGACGCTGGGCGACTTCGGCGCCGAGGTCATCAAGGTCGAGCCGCCCGGCACGGGCGATCCGCTGCGCCAGTGGCGCCTGCTGCACGACGGCACCAGCGTCTGGTGGCAGGTGCAGAGCCGCAACAAGAAGAGCGTCGCGCTCGACCTGCGCACCGAGCCGGGCCGCGCCGACGTGCGCCGTCTGGCCGCCGAGTGCGATGTGCTGATCGAGAACTTCAAGCCCGGCACGATGGAGAAGTGGGGCCTGGGCTTCGACGAGCTGGCGCGCGACAACCCCGGCCTGATCATGCTGCGCATCAGCGGCTACGGGCAGACGGGGCCCTACCGCGACCTGCCGGGCTTCGCGGTCGTCGCCGAGGCGATGGGCGGCATGCGCCACCTGATGGGCGAGCCGGGGCGCGCGCCGGTGCGCGCCGGCGTCAGCCTGGGCGACACGCTGGCGGCGCTGCACGGCGTCATCGGCGTGCTGCTGGCGTTGCAGGCGCGAGCGCGCACCGGGCGCGGGCAGGTGGTCGATGTCGCGCTGTTCGAGGCGGTCTTCAACTGCATGGAAAGCCTGCTGCCCGAGTACAGCGCCTTCGGCGCGGTGCGCGAGCCGGCCGGCTCGGCCCTGCCCGGCATCGCGCCGAGCAACGCCTACCGCTGCGCCGACGGCCAGGTGGTCATCGGCGGCAACGGCGACTCGATCTACCGCCGCCTGATGACCGCCATCGGCCGCGCCGACCTGGCCGAGGCGCCGGATCTGGCCCACAACGCCGGCCGCGTCGCCCGGATCGACGAGATCGACGCGGCGATCACGCAGTGGACGGTGCAGCGGCCGGTGGACACGGTGGTGGCGACGCTGCAGGCGGTGCAGGTGCCGGTCGGGCGCATCTACACGGTGCGCGACATCGCCGCCGATCCGCACTACCGCGCGCGGCAGATGATCGAGCGCATCGTCACCGCCGATGGCCTGGCGCTGGAGGTGCCCGGCGTGGTGCCCAAGCTCAGCGACACGCCCGGCGGCCTGTTCCGGCCGGCGCCCCGGCTGGGTGAACATGACGGAGAAGGATGGACGCGATGAACGAGACTTTCGATCCCACCCGCCGGCACAGCCTGGGCGCGGCGGCGGCCTGGATGATGCTGGCCAGCCTGGGCGCCGGGCGTGCGCAGGCGGGCAGCGCCGGCACGGCGCCGGCACTGAGCTTCACGCCGGTGCCGATGACGGTGGAGGCGCCGCTGGCGGTGCCGCCAGGCTACACCGCGCGGGTGCTCTACGCCTGGGGTGATGCGACCGGCCAGGCCGAGGTCACCCCCTGGGGCAGCGACGTGCTGGTCACGCCGGCTGCGCAGCGGCTGCAGGCTGGCATGCACCATGACGGCATGGCCTTCTTCCCGCTGGATGGCCGTCGGCAGGCCCGGACACGTCACGGCCTGCTGGCGTTGAACCACGAGTACACCGACGAGCGGCTGCTGCACCTGGACGCGGCCTCGCTGGCGGATGGCGCGCGCACACCGGAGCAGGTCGCGCGCTCGCAGGCCGCGCACGGCGTGTCGGTCATCGAGGTGCGGCGCGAGGGCGCGGCCGCCGCCTGGTCGGTGGTGCGTCCCTCGCGTCAGGCGCGGCGGATCACCGCCGACACGCCGATGGCCGTCAGCGGGCCGGCGGCTGGCCACGCGCTGCTGCGCACCGCCGCCGATCCCGAGGGTCGGCGCATCCTGGGCACCTTCGCCAACTGCGCCGCCAACGCCACGCCCTGGGGCACCTACCTCACCTGTGAGGAGAACATCCAGGGCTACTTCGAGCCGCCGACCGAGCCCGGCGCCTCGCAGCGGCGCTGGGGTCTGCAGGCGGGCGGGCGCGGCAACTGGGCGCGCTGGCATCTGCACGACGAGCGCTTCGACCTGCGCCGCCACCCCAACGAGTTTCACCGCTTCGGCTGGGTGGTCGAGATCGATCCCCACGATCCGACGATGACCCCGGTCAAGCGCACCGCGCTGGGCCGCGCGGTCCACGAAGGCGCCGCCACCGGCGTGTCGAAGGATGGCCGCGCGGTGGTCTTCATGGGCGAGGACGCGCGCTTCGAATACATCTACCGCTTCGTCAGCCGCGACCGGGTGCGCCCCGGCGGCTTCGCGGCCAACCGCGACCTGCTCGACCACGGCACGCTCAGCGTCGCGCGCTTCGATGCGGGCGGGCGCGGCCGCTGGCTGCCGCTGACGCACGGGCAGGGCGGGCTGACGCCCGAGAACGGCTTCGCCGATCAGGGCGAGGTGGTGATCCGCACCCGCGAGGCCAGCGACCGCCTCGGCGGCACCAAGATGGACCGCCCCGAGTGGACCGCGATCAGCCCGGTCACCGGCGAGGTCTTCGTCACGCTGACCAACAACGCGCAGCGCGGCAAGCCTGGCCTGCCTGGCGCGGATGCGGCCAACCCGCGCGCGCCCAACCCGACCGGCCACATCCTGCGCTGGCGCCACGGCGGCGATCTGGCGGCCGAGACCTTCCAGTGGGACATCGTCGCGCTGGGCGGCGGCGAGACCGCGGGCGACGCCTTCAGCAGCCCCGACGGCCTGACGGTCGATCCCTTCGGACGGCTCTGGGTGGCCACCGATGCGGCGCCGATGCTGGAGGCTGCGCCCGGCGAGCGGCTCTGGCTGCCGCGCAACCAGCTGCTGGCCTGCGATCCGAACGCGCCGGGCGGGCCGCAGATGCGCCGCTTCCTGGTCGCGCCGCCGGGCTGCGAGGTCACCGGCCCGGTGATGGCGCCCGACGGCCGCACGCTGTTCCTCAACATCCAGCACCCCGACGCCGGCTGGCCCGCGCCCGGCGGCCGGCCGCGCTCGGCGACGGTGGCGGTGACGAAGGACGATGGCGGGGTGATCGGGGGCTGAGCGACGCTCGCCGCCCCCCCCCGTCATTCCCGCGAAGGCGGGAACCTACGAATTGCCGCAGCCGTGCCCTGCGTGGGCCCCCGCCTGCGCGGGGGTGACGCGATGTGCGGCCGTGGGCCCCCGCCTGCGCGGGGGTGACGGCGCGTGGCGGGGTGGCGGGGGTGACGGGAGACGGGGGGCGTGGCGCGGCGTCACTCCGGCCGCTCGATGCGGCCGTCCGGGTGCCGGGCGAAGCGGGCGGCGTCTTCGCCATGCACCGGCGCGGCGTCGCCCCAGGGCCAGCCGCCGAAGCCGGTGCGCTGGTAGTCCATGAAGGCCTGGCGGATCTCGGCGGGCGTATTCATCACGAAGGGGCCGTGCTGCGCCACCGGCTCAGCGATCGGGCGGCCCTGCAGCATCAGCAGCTCGGCCGGCGTGGTGCCGGTGTTGACGATCTCGGCCGGCCGCTCGGCGGCCACGTCGAGCGCGCAGTGGCCCGGCACCGGCTGGTCCATCACGCGCAGGCCGTCGCCGAGGAAGAAGTAGAGCCGGCGCTTTGTCGTGGCACCACCGCGCGCGGCCGGCAGCGTCAGCCGCGCGCCGGCGTCGAGCTTGAGCGTCCAGATCGCCACGTCGGCGTCCGGCGCGCTGGCCCAGGAGTCGGGCGGCGGGCTCGGCGGCGCGGCCAGATCGGCGGGCGCGCCGGCCACGCACAGCAGCTCGGTGCGCCGGCCCTGGGCATCGGTCGCGACGCGGCGCGGGATCTGCTCGGCCCAGAACATCGTGAAGTGCGGCGCGGCGAACTTGCTGCGCGCCGGCAGGTTCAGCCAGATCTGGAACAGGTCGAGCGGGTTGGGCGCGTCGGTGCGCAGCAGCGGGAACATCTCGCTGTGCTGGATGCCGCGACCGGCGGTCAGCCATTGCACGTCGCCGTCGCCGTAGCGCGCGGCCGCGCCGGCCGAGTCGGCGTGGTCGATGCGGCCGGTGCGCACCAGCGTCACCGTCTCGAAGCCGCGGTGCGGGTGTGCGGGAAAGCCCGGCACCTGCTGGCCGTGGTACAGGCTCCAGCCGTCGCGGTACGAGAAGTCGCTGCCGATCTGGCGCCCGGCCAGCGACGCGGCCGGGCCGAAGCGGCCGTTGCCGGCGGGGTAGCGGTCGTCGTGGTGGACGCAGAAGAGAAAGGGATCCTGCGTCGGCCACGGGAAGCCGAGCGGCAGGAAGGCGAGGGCGTCAGGGGTGGAGCTCATGCCGCCCACTGTACGGCCGCGCCTCTTCCCGTGCTCGTGCGGGCTCAGGCGGCGGTGAAGCCGTCGTGCGTCAGCGTCACCGCCAGCTCGGCGCGCAGGTCGCGCGAGGAGGCGCCCAGGCGCAGGCGGAACTCGCCGGCCTCGGCCACCCAGCCGCCGCGCTCGGCGTCGAAGAAGGCGAAGGCGCGCTCGCCCAGCGTCAGCGTGGCGACGGCGCTCTCGCCGGGCTGCAGGTGCAGCTTGGCGAAGGCCTTGAGCTCCTGCGCCGGGCGCTCGACGCGGCTGTGCACGTCGGCCACATACAGCTGCACCACCTCGCTGCCGGCGCGCGCGCCGGTGTTGGTGATGCGCACCGACACCGTCACCGCCTCGCCCGGCGCGAAGCGGGTGCGGTCCACCTGCGGCGTCTCCCAGGCGAAACGCGTGTAGCCCAGGCCGTGGCCGAAGGCGAAGCGCGGCGCGATCTCGCGGCTGTCGTGGTGGCGGTAGCCGATGAACACGCCTTCCTCGTAGACGACGCGGCCGCCCTGGCCGGGGTAGCGCCGCGCGTCGCCCTGCGAAGTCACCACGTCCGCGAGCTGCACCGGCCAGGTCTGCGACAGGCGCCCGCCCGGCTCGGCACGGCCCAGCAGCACGTCGGCGATGGCATGGCCGCATTCCTGGCCCGGATACCAGGCCTGCAGCACCGCCGGCACGCGGTCGATCCAGGGCAGCTCCACCGGCGCGCCGGTCTGCAGCACGACGATGGTGTTCGGGTTGGCCGCGGCCACCCGCTCGACCAGCGCGTTCTGGCCGTGCGGCAGGCGCATGTCGGGGCGGTCCAGGCCCTCGCAGTCCCATTCGTCGTTCAGGCCGATGAAGACCAGCGCGACATCGGCCTGGCGGGCGAGGGTCTCTGCCTCGGCCAGGTCCGTCTCGCCGCGCGGGCGGTGCAGGCCCAGGCGCAGCGCCTTGAAGGCCACGTCCACCTCGGTGGGCGAGGAGAACTCGATCGTGATGCGCAGCGGCTGGCCCGCGCGCAGCGTGCGGCGCACGATGCGCTCGTCGCAGCCGAAGGTGAAGTAGGTCTCGCCGCGTGACCAGCTCTCCCAGGCATCGACCACCAGCTCGCCGTCGATGAAGGCGCGCGTGCGGCCGGCGCTGGTCAGCGAGATCAGGTGCTCGCCGTCCTCGGCGGGCGTATGTTCCAGCGTCGCGCGGGCGCTGAAACGCATCGGGTCGATGCCGGGCAGGACCTCGCCGGCCCAGACCTTCTCGCTGCTCGGGTAGACGGCGCGGGCCACCGGCTCGCCGCTGAGGTCGGTGCTGGCGAAGAACTCGACGGCCATCGGCTGCTGCAGCACCGGTGTCCAGCGGTGGCAGTCGGCGCCGGGGGCGCTCAGGATCGTCGCGTCGGTCTGGGCCTCCAGGCCCTGGCGGGGCGTGATCCGGTGCAGCGCGTTCACGTTGGCGCTGCCGCCGCCCATGATGCGTGCGGTCTCGGCGCTCGGGCCGATCAGCGCGATCGTGCGGGCGCTGGCGCTCAGCGGCAGCCGCTCGCCTTCGTTCTTCAGCAGCACGCAGCCGGCTGCGCCCAGGCGGCGGATCAGCGCGCGGCGTTCGGCCGAGTCCTCGGCGCGTTCCTCGGGGATGCCGGGCCGGGCGAAGGCGCCCAGGCGCTCGACGAACTGCAGCACACGCCCGGCGCAGGCGCGCACGTCCTCGGCCGGCACGCGGCCCTCGCGCACCGCCTGCACCAGCGCGGCGCCGCGCTGGCGGGTCGGGCCGGGCATCTCCAGGTCCATGCCGGCGGTGGCGGACTTCTCGGTCGCGTGCTCGGCGAACCAGTCCGACATCACCAGGCCGTCGAAGCCCCACTGGCCGCGCAGCACGTCGCGCACCAGCGGCGCGTGGTCGGCGGCGAAGTCGCCGTTGATGCGGTTGTACGAGGTCATCACCGCCTGCACGCCGGCTTCCTTGACCGCCTTCTCGAACGGCACCAGGTAGAGCTCGCGCAGCGTGCGCTCGTCGACCACCGAGTCGATCGACATGCGCTCGACCTCGCTGTCGTTGCAGACGAAGTGCTTGATGGTGGCCGCCACCCCGCCCGACTGCAGGCCGCGGATGTAGCCGCAGGCGATCTCGCCGGTCAGGTGCGGATCTTCTGAATAACACTCGAAGTTGCGGCCATTGAGCGTCGAGCGGTGCAGGTTGACGGTGGGCGCCAGCAGGGCGCCAGCACCCTTCAGGCGCGATTCCTCGGCCAGCGCGCGGCCGGCCTCGGCGATCAGCGCCGGGTCCCAGGTCGAGCCCAGCGCGATGGCCGCGGGGAAGCAGGCGGTCTGCGGGCCGCCGTTGAAGATGCCACCGCGCGCGCCGTTCGGCCCGTCGGTGACCTTGACGGCCGGGATGCCCAGGCGCGGGATGGCGACCGTGGTCCAGAAGTCGGCGCCGGTCAGCAGGCTGACCTGCTCCTCCAGCGTCAGGGCGTCGAGCAGGGCGGGGATATCGAGGGCCGTATTCATGATGTCGTGTGGCGATGGGGTCGGGGGATGTCGTTCGTGGGTGCCCGCCTGCGCGGGCATGACGGTGCAGGCTGGGCGGGCTCAGTCGGGCAGGGTGGTCCAGGCGCCGTCGCGCGCGGTGCTGGCCAGCACCGTCTCGACGAAGGCCAGGCTGCGCACGCCGTCGGCCAGGCCGGGCACGCGCGGGCTGGGCTGCGGGTCGCGCAGGTCGGCGGCGAAGTCGCGGTAGAGCTGGGCGAAGGCTTCGAGGTAGCCTTCCGGGTGACCGGCAGGCGTGCGGGTGACGCCGGCCAGACCGGCGGCGCTCTCCGGCCAGCCGTGACCGCCGCGGCGCAGGCACAGCGAACCCTCGCCCAGGCGGTTCAGCCAGAGCTGCTCGGGCGCCTCCTGGTCCCAGTGCAGCGCGGCGCGGCTGCCGTACAGGCGCAGGCGCAGGTGGTTGGCCTCGCCGGTGGCGACCTGGCTGGCCCAGAGCAGGCCGCGTGCGCCGCCGGCGTAGCGCAGCTGCACCTGCACATGGTCATCGACCCGGCGGCCGGGCACGAAGCGGTGCAGCTCGGCGCTGATCTGCGCGGGCGTCTGGCCGCTGACGAACTCGGCCAGCTGCGCGGCGTGGGTGCCGATGTCGCCCAGACAGCCCGCCGGGCCGGCCTGCGCCGGGTCGGTGCGCCAGGCGGCCTGCTTGTGGCCGCCGGCCTCCAGCGGTTCGGCCAGCCAGTCCTGGGCGTACTCGACCTGCACCAGGCGCAGTGTGCCGATCTCGCCGGCGGCCACCATCGCGCGGGCGGCGCGGATCACCGGGTAGGCGCTGTAGTTGTGGGTCAGCGCGAAGGGCACGCGGCGCGCGCGGGCCAGCCGCTGCAGGCCTCGCGCCTCGTCGAGCGAGACGGCCAGTGGCTTGTCGCAGATCACCGCGATGCCGGCCTCGATGAAGGCGGTGGCCACCGGCACATGCAGGTGGTTGGGCGTGACGATGGCCACCGCGTCGATGCCGTCGGGGCGGGCGGCCTCGGCGCGGGCCATCGCCTGCCAGTCACCGTAGCAGCGCGCCGGATCCAGGCGCAGCTCGGCGCCGCTGGCGCGGGCGCGCTCTGCGTCCGACGAGAAGGCGCCAGCCACCAGCTGCCAGTCGTCGTCGAGGCGCGCGGCGATGCGGTGCACGGCGCCGATGAAGGCGCCCTGGCCGCCGCCGACCATGCCCAGGCGCAGGCGACGCGGCGCGGACACCGGCGCGCTCATGCCTGTGACTCCAGGCCGAGCATGCGGCGGTTGGCGGCCGTGTCGGTGCCGCTGGCGGCGAAGTCGTCGAAGGCCTTGTCGGCCACGCGGATCAGGTGATCGCGGATGAAGGGCGCGCCCTCGGCCGCGCCCTGCTCGGGGTGCTTGAGGCAGCATTCCCATTCCAGCACCGCCCAGCCGCGATAGCCGTATTGGGTGAGCTTGCTGAAGATGGCACGGAAGTCGATCTGGCCGTCGCCCAGCGAGCGGAAGCGCCCGGCGCGGTCCTTCCAGCTCTGGAAGCCGCCGTAGACGCCCTGGCGGCCGCTCGGGCGGAACTCGGCGTCCTTGACGTGGAAGGCCTTGATGCGCTCGTGATAGACGTCGATGTAGGCGAGGTAGTCGAGCTGCTGCAGCACGAGGTGGCTCGGGTCGTAGAGCAGGTTGGCGCGCGGGTGCTGGCCCACGCGCTCCAGGAACAGCTCGAAGCTGGCGCCATCGCACAGGTCTTCGCCCGGATGGACCTCGTAGCAGACATCGACGCCGGCTTCGTCGAAGGCGTTCAGGATCGGCCGCCAGCGCCGCGCCAGCTCGTCGAAGGCGGCCTCGACCAGCCCGGCCGGGCGCTGCGGCCAGGGGTAGAGGTAGGGCCAGGCCAGCGCGCCGCTGAAGGTGGCGTGCGCGCTCAGCCCGAGCCGCCGCGAGGCCTTCGCGGCCAGGTGGAGCTGCTGCTGCGCCCAGGCGGTGCGCTCGGCCGGGCGGCCGCGCAGGGCCGCAGGCGCGAAGGCGTCCATCGGCAGGTCGTAGGCGGGGTGGACGGCGACGAGCTGGCCCTGCAGGTGCGTGGACAGCTCGGTGATCTCCAGGCCGTGCGCGGCCAGACGGCCGCGCAGCTCGTCGCAGTAGGTCTGGCTCTCGGCCGCCAGCGCCAGATCGATCAGCCGCGCATCCCAGCTCGGGATCTGCACGCCCGCGTAGCCCAGGCCGGCGGCCCAGCCGGCCAGCCCGTCGAGCGAGTCGAAGGGCGCCGCGTCGCCGGCGAACTGTGCCAGGAAGAGGCCGGGGCCGCGGATCGGGGAGGAGGTCGTCGTCATGGCCGCCTCAGCCCAGGTGCTCGCGCATGAAGGCGAAGCTGGTGGCCAGCATCGCGGCGGGGTTCTGCGGGCGGTCATGCTCGAGCACGAACAGCTCGACCCGGCCCCGGAGCGCCTCGGCCAGCGCGGCCCAGCCGACGATGCCCTGGCCCAGCGCGCACCAGCCGTCCTCGTCCACCGCGGTCGAGGGCGGCGCGATGTCCTTGGCGTGGACGGCGACCAGCCGGTCAGCGCGTGCCAGCGCCTCGACCAGCGGATCGGCGCCGGCGCGCGCGGTCCAGCCCAGATCGGCCTCCCAGCCGAGCTGCGCGGGCGTCGCGGCCGAGAAGATCCAGTCCAGCGCAGCCCGGCCGTCGTAGTGCAGGAACTCGAACTCGTGGTTGTGATAGGCCAGCCGCAGCCCCTCGGCATTGAGCCGCTCGCCGATCGCGGCCAGCCGCGCGCCGATCGCCTGCCAGCCCGCGGCGGTGGCGGCGCGCTCGCCCATCGGCAGCCAGGGCACGATGACCTTGGTGCAGCCGGTGGCGCGGCACAGCGCGATGACCGTGCCCGGCTCGCCCTCGGCCATCGCCAGGCTGACGTGCATCGACGACACCTTCAGGCCGTGCGCGGCGACGCGGGCGGCGAAGTCCTCGGGCGGCAGGCCGTGGCCAGCGACGGACTCGATCCACTCGAAGCCGGCGGCGCGGGCCAGCGCGAGCTGGGCGTCGAGGTCGCCGGCCTCGCGCAGCGAATAGATCTGGACGGACAGGATGCTCATGGCGGATCTCCGGGCGTGACGGGTCCTCCTCGCCCGGCGGGCAGGATCGGACCGGAAGGAAACACGAAATGACGGTGTGCGCGCCCCGGCCGGGGCCGGGGTCAGCGCAGGGGCGGCGCGGCGCTCAGCTCAGGCGCCCCTCGAGCGGCGCGGGGCGCTCGCAGGTGGTGCTGGGCGTGACCGGGCGGCCGTCGTCGCGGCCGGAGGCGAGCGCCAGGTCCATCACCTCCAGCACATGCAGCGCCATCTCCGCGCTGCAGCGGTGCGGGCGGCCCTCCTGCAGCGCGCGGGCCATGTCGATCAGGCCGATGCCGCGGCTGTTGGTGGTGTAGGGCCGCCCGCCCGGCGCGCGCACCCAGTCGCCGGTCTGGCGGTTGTGGCGCACCGTGCCGCCGAACTGGTTCGGATCGGCGCCCTGCAGCGTGCCGTCGTCGCCGTAGAGCTCCATCGGCGCGTGCCCGTGCGTCCAGACATCGAAGCTGGAGGTCAGCACGATCTGCGGGCCGCTGGCGAATTCGAGCTGGGTGACCACATGCGTGGGCACCGCCACCGGCAGCACCTGACCCTCGCAGGGGCCGAAGGGCACGCGGCGCCGGGCGTGGGTGATGTGCGAGGTCGAGCGCAGCCGCACCACCGGCCCGAAGTGGTTCACCAGGTGCGTCAGGTAATAGACGCCCACGTCGTGCAGCGGGCCGCCGCCGGGCTGGTAGAAGAAGGCCGGATTGGGATGCCAGTGGTCCGGGCCGTGGTTCATGAACTGCGCCGTGCCGTGGCGTACCTCGCCCACGGTGCCGGCGTCGATCAGCGCGCGCAGCGCCTGGCCGGCCGCACCCAGGAAGGTGTCGGGCGCGCAGCCCACCCGCAGGCCCTTCTCGCGCGCCAGCGCCACCAGTTCCTGCCCTTGGGCGAAGGTGGCGGCCAGGGGCTTCTCGGTGAAGAAGTGCTTGCCCGCGTGCAGCACCTTCAGGCCGATCTCGTGATGGACCTGTGGCGGCGTCAGGTTCAGGATCAGCTGCGCCTCGCTGGCGAGCAGCTCGTCGAGGCCCATCGCCGTGAGGCCGGCCGCCTCGGCCCGCTGTCGCGCCAGGTCCGCGCTGGCGTCGGCGATGCCGACGATGCGCACCTGCGCGCAGCGCGCGAGCGTGTTCAGGTAGGCGGGAAAGATGTTGCCGCAGCCGACGATGCCGATGGGGAGGGCATCGCCGCGGGCAGGGCGTCGCTTCGTGGCCATGGGGCTGGGGTCTCCGTGAGGTCCGGGATGTTCGGTGGCCCTCCGGCGGAGGGCGGGACCGTGCGGGTGGGCGGGCACACCGAGGCCCGCCGTACCAGCGTCGGCTGGAAGTCATGCGCCACGGCCAGATCCAGGCCGTAGCAGCGGTTGAGCAGATCGCGCGTGGCCTGCGCCGCCACCGCGCCGATGTCGATGCGCACCGTCGTCAGAGGCGGCCAGGCATGGGCGGCGAAGTCGCAGTCGTCGTAGCCGACGACCGACAGGTCCTCGGGCACGCGCACGCCGGCCATCAAGAACACGCCGATCGCGGCGATCGCCATCGGGTCGTTGGCGCAGAACAGCGCCGAGAAGGGCAGATGCGTGCCGAAGCGCGCCAGCAGCGTCTCGGCCGCACGCCGGCCGGTTGAGGTGGTGAAGTCGCCGGTGACGATCCATTCGGGCGGCACCGTCACGCCCGCCTCGCCGAGGGTATCGAGAAAGCCGCGCAGGCGCGCCTCGTTGTCGGGCGCATGGTTCGGGCCGCTGAGGATGGCGATGTGGCGGTGCCCGGCCTGGAGCAGGCATTGCGCCGCCAGCCGGCCGCCGAACTCGTGGTCGCTGGAGAAGCAGATCGGTGCCAGCCCCGGCACGATGCGGTTGAGCACCGCCAGCTGTGGCATCTGCGCGTGCAGCTGGAGGATGTCGTCGTCGTGGAGCTCGTGGCTCATCAGCAGCAGGCCGTCGCACTCGCGCTGGCGCAGGAAGTCGATGCCGTCGAGCGCCTGGTCGCGCGCGTCGCCGCAGTCGCAGCCATTGGCCGCGACCATGTGGCGCTCGACATCGCGCAGTTCGCGGTCGATGTTTTCGAGCACCGGGCCGTAGAACAGGCCCTGGTACTGCGGCACGTAGACGCCGAGCATGTCCAGGCTCTTGCGCGAGAGCGCCCGCGCGATGCTCGAGGGCCGGAAGCCCAGCGTCTCGATGGCTTGCTGCACCCGCGCGGCCGTCTCCGGGGCGACCGGGCCCTTGCCCGAGATCACCCGCGAGGCGGTGCCCACGCCTACACCCGCGAGGCGGGCGACATCCTTGATCGTGCTGGCCATTCTGCTGTTCCGTCGTTGTTCGCTGGAAGGGCCGGATTCTCGCGGGTGGGGGTGGCTCGGGGCTGACAACCGGGGCCGGTATCAGAGGCGCAGCTCGCTGGCGGCATCGAACACCGACAGCCGGCTGGCCTCGGCCAGCAGCGCCAGTTCGGTGCCGACCTCCGGCTCGCTGTCGGCGGCGACCTGCACGCCGATGCGTGCGGGCTGCGGCGCCAGCGTCTCCAGCCAGACGGTGGTCTGCGCGCCCAGCGGCTCGACCATCGTGACCCGCGCGCGACCGGCCGGCAGCAGGCCGGGGCCGGGCAGCGCGCCGTCCGGGCGGTGCAGCAGCAGGTGCTCCGGGCGCACGCCCAGCACCACCTCGCGGCCGTCGGCCGGCGCCTCGGCGAAGTCCTGGTGGCCCAGGTCGATCTGCAGGCCCGCGCCGGTGAAGACCGGCCGGCCCTCGCGCAGCGCGAGGCCTCCGCGCACGAAGTTCATGCCTGGCGAGCCCAGGAAGCCGGCGACGAACAGATTGGCCGGGCGCTGGTAGACCTCCGCCGGCGTGCCGATCTGCTGGATCAGGCCCTTGCGCATCACCACCACGCGGGTGGCCAGCGTCATCGCCTCGACCTGGTCGTGAGTGACGTAGATCATCGTCGCGCCCAGCGTCTGGTGCAGGCTCTTGAGCTCACGGCGCAACTCGCCGCGCAGCTTGGCGTCGAGGTTGGACAGTGGCTCGTCGAACAGGTAGACGCCGGCGTCGCGCACCAGCGCGCGGCCGATGGCCACCCGCTGGCGCTGTCCGCCCGAGAGCTGCGAGGGCTTGCGCTGCAGCAGCTCGCCCAGCTGGAGCATGCGCGCGGCCTGCTGCACCCGGCGGTCGATCTCGGCCCGGTCGGTGCCGGCGATGCGCAGGCCGAAGGACATGTTCTTCTCGACCGTCATCGTCGGGTAGAGCGCGTAGCTCTGGAACACCATGCCGATGCCGCGGTCCTTCGGGTCGGCCCAGGTCACGTCGCGCCCGCCGATGTCGATGCGCCCGTCATGCGCCTCGATCAGGCCGGCGATCGAGTGCAGCAGCGTGGACTTGCCGCAGCCCGAGGGCCCGAGCAGCACGATGAACTCGCCCGGCTCGATGTCCAGGTTCATGCCGCTGAGGATGGGCGTGCCGCCCAGCACGATGTCGAGGTCGCGGATGCGCACGTCGGCGCGGGAGGAGGAGGCAGTGGACAGGCTCATGTGGCGTCTTCCGTTGCGTTCAGCCCTTGACCGCGCCGGCGGCGATGCCGCGAACGAACCAGCGGCCCGAGACCAGGTAGATGGCCAGCGGCACCAGCGAGGTCAGCAGGGTCGCGGCCATGTTGACGTTGTATTCGCGCTCGCCGAAGGAGGTGTTGATGATGTTGTTGAGCTGGACCGTCATCGGCAGGTGCTCGCGCCCGGCGAACACCAGGCCCAGGATGAAGTCGTTCCAGATGCCGGTCACCTGCATGATCACGGCGACGATGGTGATGGGCACCGACATCGGCAGCATCAGCTGGAAGAAGATGCGCCAGAAGCCCCCGCCGTCGATGCGTGCGGCCTTGAACAGCTCGGCCGGCAGGCCCGCGTAGTAGTTTCGGAACAGCAGCGTCATCACCGGCATGCCGAAGCCGATGTGGATCAGCACGATGCCCGGCAGCGAGCCGAACAGACCGACCGCCGCGAAGGCGCGCACCAGCGGATACATCATCACCTGGTAGGGGATGAAGGTGCCCAGCAGCAGGATGCCGAACAGGGGCGGCGCCCAGCGCACCCGCCAGAAGGTCAGCGCGTAGCCGTTGATCGCGCCGAACAGGATCGAGAGCGCGACGCTGGGCACGACGATGACGACCGAGTTCCAGAAGCCGCCGCGGATGCCGCCGCACTCCAGCCCGGTGCAGGCGCTCGACCAGGCCTTGGCCCAGGCGTCGAGCGTCGGCGCCGCGGGCAGCGCGAAGATCTGGCCCAGGCGGATCTCCTCCATCGGCTTGAACGAGGTCACCAGCATCACGTAGAGCGGCAGCAGGAAGAAGACCGCGGTGGTGAGCAAGAAGGCGTAGACGCCGAGGCGTCCGGGCGACAGGCGCGCGGCCGGCCGGGCGCGGCGGCGGCCCGGGGCGGCCGGTGCGCTGCGCACCGGCGCCGGCGGGGTGTCGCGGGTCGACAGGGTGGCGGCCATGTTCAGTGTCCTCCGGCGTTGCGGCGCGACGTCTGGTGGCGCCAGTACATCCACGGGGCCAGCAGCGCCAGCACCGTCAGCAGCATCACCGTCGAGGCCGCCGAGGCCAGGCCGACGTTGGCCCGGGTGAAGAGGTTGTCCATGATGAATTTCGCCGGCACCTCGCTGGCGGTGCCGGGGCCGCCGCCGGTCATCGACACCACCGCGTCGAAGACCTTGACCACGCCGACGGCCAGCAGCACGAAGCAGGTGCCGAAGGCCGGCGCGAGCTGCGGCAGCACGATGTGCAGGTAGTAGCGCCAGCGCGGGATGCCCTCCAGGCGCGCGGCGCTCCACTGCTCGGGGTCCACCCCGCGCAGGCCCGCCAGCAGGATCGCCATCACCAGCCCCGAGGCCTGCCACGCCGCGGCGATCACCACGGTGTAGATGACCCGGTCCTGGCGCACGATCCAGTCGAAGCTCGCCTCGCTCCAGCCCCAGGCGCGCAGCGTCGCCTGGATGCCCAGCTCCGGGTTGAGCATCCACTGCCAGATCAGTCCGGTGGCGACGAAGGACATCGCGTAGGGGTAGAGGAAGACGGTGCGCAGCAGGTCCTCGCCCTTGACCTTCTGGTCGATGAAGACCGCCAGCAGGAAGCCCAGCACCAGGCAGGCGGCCACGAACAGCACGCCGAAGATCGCCAGGTTGTGCAGCGAGACCAGCCAGCGCTCGGTCTCGAACAGCCGCACGTACTGCTCCAGGCCGACGAAGTCGGACTTGGGGAAGATCTTCGACGAGGTGGTCGAGATGCGGATCGACCACAGCACCGTGCCGAGGTAGACCAGCAGCACCGTCAGCGCCATCGGCAGCAGCGCCGCCTGCGCCGCCCAGGCGGTGCGCCGGCCGCGTCGGCCAGGGCGTGCGTCAGGCGCACGGTCGAGGGGGAGGGCAGCCATCGCGAGCTCCGTGCCGGGGGGGCGTCAGCCCTTGATCGCGGCCTGCAGGGCCTTGACCGCGTCGTCGACCGACTGGTTGGTGTTCCAGAACTTGGTCACCGCGTCTTGCACCGCGCCGATCTGGTCCGGGGCCATCAGCATGTCGGGGTTGGCGATGTGGCGGCTCTTGTCCTGCAGCGCGGCGATGCCGGCCTGGGCGCACAGGTCCATCGCCTTGACGTCGACATCTGTGCGCACCGGGATCGATCCCTTGCGGTTGTTGAACGCCACCTGCGCCGCCGGCGAGGTCATCACGGTGGCCAGCGCCTGCTGGGCCTTGATGGCATCGGCGTTGCCGGTCTTCGGGAAGACGAAGACGTCCCCGGCGATCATGTAGGGCGACTTGGGGCTGAAGCCGGCGAAGCAGCCGAACTCCTTGCCGGCGGTCTGCTTGGCGGCGACGAATTCGCCCTTGGCCCAGTCGCCCATGATCTGGAAGCCCGCCTTGCCGGTGATCACCATCGCGGTGGCGTCGTTCCAGTTGCGCCCGGGCGAGCCCGGATCCACATAGCTCTTGAGTCGCTTGAAGTCCGTCAGCACCTTGCGGAAGGCCGGCGAGGCCACCGTGGCGGCGTCGCGGTCCCGGTAGAACTTCAGGTACAGCTCCGGCCCGCCGGCGTGCAGCATCCAGGCGTAGAAGGTGGTCACCTCCTGCCAGGCCTGACCGCCCAGGGCCAGCGGCACCACGCCCGCGGCCTTGAGCTTGTCCAGCGCGGCGAAGAACTCGTCCGAGGACTTCGGCTCGGCCGCCACGCCGGCCTTTTGCAGCGCCGCCTTCGAATACCAGAACCAGGTCGGGTTGTGGATGTTGACCGGCACCGCGTAGTAGCGGCCCTTGACCTTGATCGCCTGCACGATGGGCGCAGGCATCCACTTGTCCCAGCCTTCCTTGGCGGCGACGGCGTCGATGTCGTTGAGCAGGCCCTCGGCGATGATGTCGTGGTACTGCTTGGAGGTGTTGAACTGCGCCGCTGTCGGCGGGTTGCCGCCGGCGATGCGGTTGATCGCCGCGGCGCGCGCGTTCTCGCCGCCGGCTACCGCCGCATCCACCCAGGTGCCGCCGGACTTCTGGAAGGCAGTGGCGAATTCCTTGATCGCGGCCGACTCGCCGCCGGAGGTCCACCAGTGGATCACCTCGGCCTTCTGGGCCTGGGCGGTGCCCGCCAGGGCGAAGGTCGCCAGGGTGGCGGCCAGAAGGTGCAGGGGCATGCGCAGGCGCTGCTCCGGTCGGGTCGGAACGCTCATTGTCTTGTCTCCTTGCTTATGTCTGGAACCGTTTCCAGCGACGCAAGTTTCGGAAAGACGGCACCGATCCGGTCAGAGTGGAAACCCTGAAGTGAAAACCCTTTACGGGTTCGTCCCGGACTCGTCTGCGGTCGGCCGGCGCAGATCGCGGAAGGGCCCGAACAGCCACGAGCGCAGGCCCACCACCATCGTGAAGGGCTGCTTCTGGTCCTCGGGCAGGCGCTGGTCGGCCAGGTGCTGGCGGGCGAAGTCGGCGCCGATGCGCGCCAGGCGCTCGTTGAAGACCGGTGCCAGCGCGCGGTTGATCTCGCCGTGCACCAGCATCAGCTGCTCGCCCTCGCCGTCGAAGCCGCCGCGGAAGTAGTCGGGCACCACCTCGGCGCGGAAGAACTGCATCACCGGCCCGTGCGGGCGCCAGCGGAAGGTCTTGCTGACCTTGAGCCGGTAGCGGTTGTGCTCGCGCAGCTCGATGATGCCCAGGCGGTCGAGCTGCAGCAGCAGCCCCACCAGCTCGGCCGGCTCGTAGCGGTAGCTGGCGAGCATCTGCTCGAAGGTCCACTGGCTCAGGCAGCAGATGGCGGCCAGCAGCAGGCGCCGGTCGGCCACGACGGCGCGTTCCTGCTCCTGCGTCAGCTCCATGCGGGTGGTGGTGTGCTCGTCGGCGAGCCGGCGCGAGAGCTCGGCGAAGTCGGTGCGCAGCACCCGGCAGATCGCGTCGATGCGCGACAGCGGCATGTCGCCCTGCGCGAACATGCGCTTGATGCTGGACTCGGCCAGGCCGAGCTGCGCCGCCAGCGCGGCATAGGTGATGCCGGCGCTCTTCAGCTCGGCCTTGAGGACACGGATCAGGTCGGCGGTGGTGCTCATGGAGCGAGGGTGAGATCTAAAAAGTATCGTCTGATGATACTTGTCTGGGCGTGATTTGATATTGCGTGGCGTCTTGTTGCACCGCGGAGGGCGCGCGCGGAACATCCGTCCCGTGCCTCGCAACTCTCCGCCGAAAGGTCACACGCCATGTCTTCCGATGCCTCTTCCCCGTTCTCGGTCTCGATGCCTGCGCCGGTCGTGCGCCGCGACACCCGCGCCTGGCGTGCCCAGGTCTGGATCTCCTTCGGTCTGGCGGCGATGCTGTGCGCCACCGGGCTGGCCTGGCTGCCCGGGCAGGATCTGGACCGCGCCTTCATGGTCATGGGCTATCTGTTCTGCCTGACCTCGGCCTTCGGCCTGTCGAAGTTCATCCGCGACAACGAGAAGCGCCGCAGCGACACCCCGGGCTGGAAGTGGGTCGTCTGGGGCGGCTTCTTCCTGGCGATGGCGCTGACGGCCTGGGGTCTGTGGCGCATGGAAGTGCAGCCGGTCTGGAAGGCCTACCTGGTGGTGAGCTGGCTCTACCTGATCTCCTCGGTGTTCACGCTGGCCAAGACGCTGCGCGATGCCCATGAGGCCGATGTGCTCGAGGCCCGCCTGCAAGGCCGCCGCGAAGCCCGCGACGAGGCCTGACGCCCCCAACCCCACCCGAGCCGATCGACCTGACCCGACCCGACCCGACCCGACCGAGCCACTGCGCCCTTTCGTCATGCCCGCGAAGGCGGGCACCCACCCAAGAGGTGACCTCATGCCCCTGCACAACCCCGTTCTCTCGCTCCTGCTCGCCGCCACCCTCGCCGTCGCGCCGATGGCGGCCCACGCCCACCGCGGCGGCTCCGAGGCCAGCGCCCTGTCCGCGCTCTCGCTGGGCGTGCCGCTGGCGATCTCGGCGGCGCCAGCCGCGGCGGTGCTCTCGGCCGGCGCCACGCTGACGGTGGCCAGCGTGCAGGTCGCCGCTGCCGGCACGGTCTGGGTGCTGACCCAGGCGTCCACCGGCGCCAGCGTCGTGCTGACGCTGAGCGCAGCCGGAGCCGAGGCGGTGTCCGTCACCGCCGGCACCGCCGTGGTGGTGACCGCGCTGAGCGCTGGCTGGATCCTGTCGGCTGCCGGCAAGGCGCTGTGCTTCGTGCCCAACGAGATCGGCCAGTCGCTGATCCACAACGAACGGATGACGCGATGAACGCCGTGAACACCTCCACGCCTCGGGCCGTGGCCGCCGCGGCGCTGGCCCTGCTCACCGCGATGGCCGTGGGGCCCGCGCAGGCCGGCCAGAACTGCACCGAGAAGCCGCCGAGCGTCGACCAGATCCGTCGCTCGCTCGACCTGGCCGTGAAGACGGCGCGCTGGCTGGATGACAGCGGCGCCCGGCTGGTCGTCATCGCCCGGCGCGGCCAGAACCTCGACCGCTACGGTCTGCGCTACTCGCATCTCGGCTATGTCTACCGCGACGATGCGGCCAAGGCCTGGCGCGTGGTCCACAAGCTTAATCAATGCGGCACGGCCGAATCCGCGCTCTACCGGCAGGGGCTGGCCGAGTTCTTCAGCGACGATCTCCACGCCTTCGAGGCCGGTCTGATGATCCCGACGCCGGCCGTGCAGGAGGCGCTGCGGCCGATGCTGCAGGACAACGCCCGGGCGGCCGTGCTGCACCACAAGCCCTACAGCATGGTGGCCTATCCCTGGGCGCAGCGTTATCAGCAGAGCAACCAGTGGGCGCTGGAAACGCTGGCCTGCGCGATGGAGCCCGGCGCCTGCGACCGCAGCCGCGCCCAGGCCTGGCTGCAGTTCAAGGGCTACCAGCCGACCACGCTGAACCTCAGCGCCGGCCAGCGCCTGGGCGCCCGCGTCGGCACCGCCAATGTCGCCTTCGACGATCATCCCGGCGCTCGCCGCTTCGCCGACCGCATCGACACGGTGACCGTGGACTCGGTGTTCGCCTTCCTGCAGAGTGCGAGACTGGCCGGCCCGGCGCAGACCATTCCCTGAGGGTCTCCCTGAAGGTCTGCGCAGCCGGATCCTGATCGGATCCGGAAAAACTGAACCGGCAAAACCGTTCTTTCCGCGCGCGGGATTCTCCGGATTGCCGCGATCATCGGCACGGTACCCGCCGTGCGCCTGAAGCCTGACCGCGATGATGCCCATCGACACCCCGTCAACGCCTGCTGCCGAGCCGAGCCAGTTCGCGCTGCTCGGCCAGCGCCGCTTCGCGCCCTTCTTCTGGACCCAGTTCCTGGGGGCGGCCAACGACAACCTGTTCAAGTTCGCCCTGACCGTGCTGGTGACCTACCAGCTGCAGCTGGCCTGGCTGCCGCCCTCGCTGGCCGGGCTGGTGATCGGGGCGCTGTTCATCCTGCCCTTCGTGCTGTTCTCGGCCACCGCCGGGCAGCTGGCCGACAAGCTCGACAAGGCGCTGCTGATGCGCTGGGTCAAGTCGCTCGAGATCGGCATCATGGCGCTGGCCGGCTGGGCCTTCGTGCAGACCGACGACCAGGTGCGGGTGGTCACGCTGCTGGCCTGCGTCTTCGCGATGGGGCTGCACTCGACGCTGTTCGGCCCGGTCAAGTTCGCCTACCTGCCGCAGCACCTGTCCGAGCGCGAGCTCACCGGCGGCAACGGCATGGTCGAGATGGGCACCTTCGTGGCCATCCTGCTGGGCAATGTCGCCGGCGGCCTGCTGATCGGCCTGCCCGGCACGGGGCCGGCGGCGGTGGCCGTGGCCTGCGTGGCGCTGGCGCTGCTGGGCCGGCTGAGCGCGCACCAGGTGCCGGCAACGCCGGCGACCGACCCGGGCCTGCGCATCAACCTGAACCCGCTGACCGAGACCTGGCGCAACCTGAAGCTGGCGCATGGCCACCTCGTGGTGTTCCGCTCGCTGCTGGGCATCTCGTGGATGTGGTTCTTTGGCGCGGTCTTCCTGAGCCAGTTCCCGTCCTTCGCCAAGGAGGTGCTGCACGGCGACGAGCGGGTGGCCTCGCTGCTGCTGGTGGTGTTCTCGGTGGGCATCGGCGCGGGCTCGCTGCTGTGCGAGGTGCTGTCGCGCCGCCAGGTCGAGATCGGCCTGGTGCCGCTGGGCGCGATCGGCATGACGGTGTTCGCGGTCGACCTGTACTTCGCCTCCAGCGGTCTGGCCGCGCCGGCCGCGCCCTGGGGCGTGGCGGCTTTTCTGGCGCAGCCGGCGCACTGGCGGGTGATGCTCGACCTGGCGCTGATGGCGCTGTCGGCCGGGCTCTACAGCGTGCCGATGTACGCGCTGATCCAGCTGCGCGCCCCGAAGAGCCACCGTGCGCGCATCATCGCCGCCAACAACATCCTCAACGCGCTCTTCATGATCGCCAGCTCCCTGCTGGCGGGCGCGATGCTGTCGGCGGGCTTCAGCATCGCGGAGGTCTTCCTGGCCACCGGCCTGGCCAATGCGCTGGTGGCGGGCTACATCTTCCTGCTGGTGCCGGAGTACCTGCTGCGCTTCGTCGCCTTCGTGCTGACCCATGTCGTCTACCGGCTGCGGGTGAGCGGTGTCGAGCACATTCCGGCCGAGGGGCCGGCGGTCATCGCCGCCAACCATGTGAGCTTCGTCGACGCGCTGGTGCTGGCCGCGGCCAGCCCGCGGCCGATCCGCTTCCTGATGGACCACCGCATCTTCGCCACGCCCGTGCTGGGCGCGCTGTTCCGGCTGGCCGGCGCGATTCCGGTGGCGCCGCAGAAGGAGGATCCGGCGGTCTACCAGCGCGCCTTCGAGGCCGCGTCGAAGGTGCTGGCCGACGGTGACCTGCTGGGCATCTTTCCCGAAGGCGGCATCACCCGCGACGGCCGGCTTCAGCCCTTCCGCGGCGGCATCGCCCGCATCATCGAGCGTGATCCGGTGCCGGTGGTGCCGGTGGCGCTGCTCGACCTGTGGGGCTCGAGCTTTTCTCGCATCGAGGGCGGCCGCGCGCTGGCCCGGCCGCTGCGCCGGGGTTTGTTCAGCCGCATCGGCGTGGCGGTGGCCGCGCCGATGCCCGCCCGCGGGCTCACGCCGGAAGGCCTGCAGCACCAGGTGCAGCAGCTGCTCGACACTCATTCCCTTTCCAGAACATCGACCCCATGAACGTCTCCGCCCCCGCTCCGCTGCTGTCCACCGCCATCGAACCGAGCGTCAGCGTCGTGCGTGATGCCGACGGCCTGAGCGCGCTGCGCACCGACTGGGAAGCGCTCGAGCGCCGGGCGGTGCACGGCGGGCCCTTCGTGCGCTGGCGCCATGTGCAGCTGGCCGCGCGCCACCTGCTCGGCGCCGGCGACGAGCTGCATGTGATGACGGTGCGCGCCGACGACGAGCGCCTGATCGGCGTGCTGCCGCTGCTGCGCACCAGCGAGCGCCACTACGGCATGACGTTGAAGGTGCTGCGCCAGATCGGCATCCTGGAGGGCGATCGCCCGGG
Source organism: Sphaerotilus natans (assembly GCF_900156335.1). Lineage (GTDB taxonomy): Bacteria > Pseudomonadota > Gammaproteobacteria > Burkholderiales > Burkholderiaceae_C > Sphaerotilus > Sphaerotilus natans. The sequence goes on along the minus strand of NZ_FTMZ01000005.1, from coordinate 177,231 downwards.
CGTGCTCGCGCTGGAGGATGCCGATGCGGTCTGGGCGGCGCTGTGGCGCCATCTGCAGGCGACCCGGGCCGACTGGCAGGTGCTGGACCTGCGCGAGCTCGACCCCGGCAGCTGGCCGCTGCGCGAGCTGGCCGAGCCGGGCCCGGGCTTCCAGGCCGAGCTGGGCGATGACGTGATCTCGACCTTCCAGCCGCTGACCGGCACCTGGCCGGCCCATCTGTCGCGCCGGCCGGAGGCCCTGCGCGAGCAGCGGCTGCAGGCGCGCCAGCAGCTGGCCGCGGCCATGCCGGGGCTGTGCGTGGCGGTGGCCGACACGCCGCAGGACATCCTGGCCGCCTTCGACCGCTATCTCGCGCTCGAGGCCGGGCTGCGCGAGCAGGGCGGCGGCGTGACGATCGGCGGTGACGAGCGCCGGGTCGCCTTCTACCGCGAATGGCTGCCGCGCCTGGCAGCCGACGGCGACGCGGCGGTCTGGCTGCTGGGCAGCGTCGAGCAGGGCGAGGTGGCCGGGCTGCTGCGGCTGCGCAGCGGCCACCTCTGGATCGAGCGCCACGCCTGCTTCGACCCGGCCCGCGCCGCGCACACGCCCAGCCTGCTGCTGCTGCTCGAGGCGCTGCAGCACGGCTTCGCCACCACCGCGACCGAGAGCCGGCTGGTGAATCTGCGCGAGCCCGACGGGGCACCGGCCTCGGCGATGTCCTGGTACGACGACTGCCTGCAGACCCGGCGCCTGTCGGTCTGGAACCTGCACTCGAAGCTGGCGCCGGTGGCTTTCCTGAAGGGGCTGGGGCGACGTCTGCGCGGCTGAGCGGAGCCGCCCGCTGGCGGTGTTCTCAGGGCGCCGACAGCGTCATGCCGACCTGCGGCATCCAGCCGGACTGTCCGGCCAGCAGCTTCGGCGCCGCGACGAAGACGCGCTCGTTGGCCAGGCCGCGCTCGCGCAGCGCGTCGCGCACCGCCTCGGCGCGCGCGGTGGCCAGCTCGCGCCAGTCCTCATCGTCGACCGGCTCGGCCGCGGCCAACGCGGCGGTGGCCGAGCTGCCGGCGGGCACGCCGCCCTTGAGCCGCTGCGTCACCAGCAGCGCGAGCAGGCGCTGGCGCTCGGTGTCGGTCATCGCGCGGGCGGTCTCGTCGGCGAGATCGGCGCGCGCGCCGGCGCGGGCCAGCTCGCGCCGGTGCAGTGCCTGCAGCCGGCGCTCCAGCGCCGCGGCCTGCCAGGCGGCGCGCTCGGTCTCGCGGTCGACCTCGCCGGCCAGCGTCACCGTCAAGGCTGGCCGGTCCGCCAGTGCGCGCGCGACGCGGTCGAGCAGCGCCGGCGCGTCGGGCTGCAGCTGCGCCAGCCCGGGCAGGAAGGCCACCCGGCTCAGGTCCTCGCTGCTGCTGCCCGACAGCAGCGCGAACGGCGCGGTCAGCGCCTTGCTCAGCACATTGCCGATGACCTTGAGCACCAGGCCGAAGACGCTGAACTGCGGATCGTTCAGCGAGCCGCCGATCGGCAGATCCAGGTCGATGACGCCGTGGCGGTCGCTCAGCAGCGCCACCGCCAGCCGCACCGGCAGCTTCGTCGCGTCGGGGCTGTCGACCGCCTCGCCGAAGGTGAGCTGCTTGAGCACCAGCCGGTTCGTCGCGTCCAGCCGGCCGCGCTCGTCGATGCGGTAGGCCACGTCCATCGACAGCTTGCCGCGCTCGATGCCGTAGCCCGCGTACTTGCCGGAATAGGGTGACAGCGGCGCCAGCTCGATGTCGCTGGCGCGCGCCTGGATGTCGAGCGCGGGCGGGCTGGCCAGCGGCTGCAGCCGCCCCGACACCGACAGGTCGCCGGTGCGCGCGACCTTGCCGGCCAGCGTCAGCGTGGCCATCTCGCGCGAGCCGCTGCGCCAGGCCCCGAGCTGGCCGTGCAGCTCGTCGAGGTCGGCGCTGTAGTTCGGGCGGATGAAGCGGTCCTCGAAGTCGATGCGCGCGCGGCTCAGCCGGGTCGGGCCGATGTCGAGGTCGATCGGCAGCTCGGCCGGTGCGCTCACCGCCGGGGCCACCGCTGATGCCGCCGCTGATGCCGCTGCTGGGGCGGATGTGACGGCGACCGGCCGCTCGCCGGCATCGCGCAGGTTGAAGCGGCCCTCCGGCGTGATCATCAGCCGCGCGAACAGGCCGTCGAGCGCGGTCTCGCGCAGACGGACCTGCGGGCGGGCGCCCGGCTGCAGCGCCACATCCAGGCCCTGCAGCGACAGCGTCTGCCAGCTCAGCAGCTCGGCGCCGTCGTCGCCTTCGCCGCTGCCGCCACGCTGCCGGGTGTGCAGCTGCAGGTCGGCCAGTCGGCCGTCGCCGCGCAGCGCGAGCTGCAGGCCGGCGGCGGGCTGGCGCAGCGTCAGGTCGCCCTCCCAGCCCAGCCGCGCGCGCACCAGCTCGACGCCGGGCATCAGCGGCGCGTAGGGCGCGAGCAGGTGCAGCGGCAGCGCCTGCAGCTTCAGCCGCGCCGACAGCGCCAGCGGTTCCAGCGCGAGCTGGCCGCGCGCGTCGATCGCCGGTGCGCTCGGACCGGCGCGGCGGGTGCTGCCCTCGCCGCGCAGGTCGGCGGCGAGCTGCCAGCGCAACGGCGCGGCCAGCCGGTCGCCGCGCCACTGCAGGTCCTGCAGCGCCAGTTGCAGCCGCTCGACCTCGAGCGCGACATCGTCTTCGGGCTGCAGATCCCGCCAGCCCAGGCGGCCGTTCTCGAGCTGCAGCGCGCCGAGCCGCAGCGACCAGCCGGGCGTGTCCGGCGCGGAGTGGGGCGGGGTGGCCGGCGCCGCGGGCGACGCCACCAGCCAGTCGGCCAGATTCAGGCGCCCCTGCGCGTCGCGCTCCAGCCGGGTGCTCGGCTGCAGCAGCCGCAGCCGGCCGAGCTCGACCTGGCGGGCGTTCAGGTCGATCTTGCCGGCCTCGATCTCCAGGCGCTCCAGCGCCGCCAGCGGTGGCGTGGCGGCGGGGGCATCGGGCGTGCTCAGCTTCAGCGCTGCCAGCTCGCCACGTTCGAGCTCGACGCTCAGCGCCGGCGTGTCGCCGGCCTGCCAGCGCAGCCGCGCCTGCGCCGCTAGCCGGCCATCGAGGCGCGGCTTCAGCACCGCGCGCAGATAGGGTGCGAAGGCCTCCAGCCCGAGCGCGTCGATCGTGAGCGCCAGATCGGCCGATGCCGCATCGGCCTGGCCCTCGACGCCCAGCGTGCCTCGGGCCGGCGCGGCCAGCGCCGCCGCCAGCTTCAGCCGCGCGGGCTGCGTCATCGGCCAGGCCAGCGCGCCGGTGTCGAGCGTGAGGTGCTCCAGCGCCAGGTGCGCGGCCGGCTGCGTCGTCGCGTCCTGCCAGCCGATGCGGGTGTTCTGCAGCGCCAGCGCCTCGACGCTGACCTGCCAGGCCGGCGCGTCCGGGGTCGCCGGCGGGGACGAGGCGGCGGCTGTCGTGGGTGCCGCGGGCGTCGGCGCGGCCAGCCGGGCAAGGTTCAGCCGCCCCTGCGCGTCGCGTGCCAGATCGAGCGTTAGCCCGTCGAGCACGATCGCGCCGAAGGCCAGGCGCCGCGCCAGCGGCTGCACGTCGCGCAGCGCGATGTCGAGGTCGTTCCAGCCCAGCAGCGGCTGGCCGTCGCGGTCGGAGAAGGCCAGCTCCTGCGCCTGCACCCGGCCGCTCAGGCGCACCACCGGCGCGGCGCCGGCGGGTGCGTCGAAGTCGAGCTTCAGCGTGGTGCCGATGCGCCCGCGCAGCAGCCGGACCGGCAGCGCCGCCGGCCAGTGGCCCAGCCACGGCGCCAGATCGAGCTGCGGCAGCGTGAAGCTGGCCTGCGTGGTGCGGCGCGGCGCGAAGGGCCGGCCCTGCGCCTGGCTGTCGAAGGCCGCGCCATCGAGCGTGAAGGCCAGCCGCGGCGCCACCTCGATCTCGACCTGCGAGGGCAGCGTCGACAGGAAGGGCAGCGTCAGCGTCAGCCCGTCGAGCTGGTGGATCTGGCCGGTCGGACGATCGTCGAAGCGCACCGAGCCGCCGCTCAGGCGCAGGTTGTGCAGCGCGAAGCGCGCCGGGCCGCTGTCGGGCGTCGGAGCGGGCGAGGGCGCGCTCAGCCGGGCGATCAGGTCGTCGATGTCGTAATGGCCCTCGGCGGTACGGGTCAGGCGCAGGGCCGGCGCGTCGATCTCCAGCGCCGCCACCACCGGCGCGAGCCGCCACAGCGAGGCCGCGTCGAGGTCGGCGCGCAGCCGCGCAACCTCCAGCAGCGGCTCGGTCTCGGCCGCGCCGGGCGCGGCGCCGATGCGCAGCCGCTCGATGGCCAGGTCCATCGCCCAGGGCCGCACGCTGACGCGCTCGAGCGTGACCGGCCGCCCCAGCGCCTGGCTGGCCTGCGTCTCGATCAGCGACTTCAGCAGCGGCGGCAGCGCCAGCCAGAGCAGCAGCCACAGCAGCAGCACGCTGGCCAGGGCGATCGCGGCGGCACGCAGCAGCGGGTGAGGGCGGTGCGGGCGGGTGTTCTCGGGAGCGTCGGAGGTCATCGGCGGCGGCGGGATCGTGCTTCGAGCGGTTCTTCGTGGGGATCAACGCGCGAGCCGGGCCGTGCGCGGACCGCGATCGTGACACGGACCTGTTGCTGCATGACCCCTGCTTGACGCCTGGAGGTCATGTCACCACAATGCGCCCCACGCTCCGGGGTGCCCCGGGTCGGCAAAGCCTCGTCCCGCGAGGCGCTGCGGATCCGACGTGCTGAGATGGTCGAAGACCGAACCCGCTGTACTTGACCCGGTTAATACCGGCGTAAGAAGAGCCTGCACCTCGGCCCTGAGCCGGTCCCGTCGCCTCTCTCGCGATGACCGGTCTGGCGGCCCCGGGAGTCCCTTCGGAGCGCGACCTGCCCGCCAGCAACCGAAGGAAGCACCCTCCGATGAACGCCCCCGACAAGCTCCAGGAACTGCTCACGCTGACCCGCGAGCCGTTCCCCGCCTCCACCAAGGTCCACGTCGAAGGCAGCCGGCCCGACATCCGCGTGCCGATGCGCGAGATCGCGCTGACCAACGGCGAGCGGGTCACGGTCTATGACACCTCCGGCCCCTACACCGACCCGAGCGTGGAGATCAACATCCGTCAGGGCTTGGCGCCGCTGCGTGCGGCCTGGATCGCCGACCGAGGCGACACCGAGACCTACACCGGCCGTGCCCGCGTGGCGCTGGACGACGGCGGCAAGAACGAGGAGCGCGACGGCGGCCGCATCGAGCAGCTGCGCGCCGAGGCTGCCGGCCTGCAGCGCACGCCGCGCCGCGCCAAGGCCGGCGCCAACGTCAGCCAGATGCACTACGCGCGCCAAGGCATCGTCACGCCCGAGATGGAATACATCGCCATCCGCGAGAACGGCAAGCGCGAGTGGATGCGCGAATACCTGCAGGACGCCGAGCGTGAGGCGCGCCTGAAGGGCAACGCGATGGGCGCGCGCATTCCCGACATCATCACGCCGGAGTTCGTGCGCGACGAGGTGGCGCGCGGCCGCGCGGTGATCCCCGCCAACATCAACCACCCGGAAGTCGAGCCGATGATCATCGGCCGCAATTTCCTGGTGAAGATCAACTCGAACATCGGCAACTCGGCCGTCACCTCGTCGATCGAGGAAGAGGTCGAGAAGCTGGTCTGGTCGATCCGCTGGGGCGGCGACACGGTGATGGATCTGTCCACCGGCAAGAACATCCACACCACGCGCGACTGGATCCTGCGCAACTCGCCGGTGCCCATCGGCACGGTGCCGATCTACCAGGCGCTGGAAAAGGTCGGCGGCATCGCCGAGGACCTGAGCTGGGAGATCTTCCGCGACACGCTGATCGAGCAGGCCGAGCAGGGGGTGGACTACTTCACCATCCACGCCGGCGTGCGCCTGCCCTTCGTGCCGATGACGACCAAGCGCCGCACCGGCATCGTCAGCCGTGGCGGCTCGATTCTGGCCAAGTGGATGATCACGCACCACAAGGAGAATTTCCTCTACACACACTTCGAGGAAATCTGCGAGATCATGAAGGCCTACGACGTCACCTTCTCGCTGGGTGACGGCCTGCGCCCGGGCTCGGGCGCTGACGCCAACGACGAGGCGCAGTTCGCCGAGCTGCGCACGCTGGGCGAGCTGACCGAGATCGCCTGGAAGCACGACGTGCAGACCATGATCGAGGGCCCGGGCCATGTGCCGATGCACATGATCCAGGCCAACATGGACGAGCAGCTCAAGCACTGCAAGGAAGCGCCCTTCTACACGCTGGGCCCCTTGACCATCGACATCGCCCCCGGCTACGACCACATCGCGTCGGCCATCGGCGCGGCGATGATCGGCTGGATGGGCACGGCGATGCTGTGCTACGTCACCCCGAAGGAGCACCTGGGCCTGCCCGACCGCGACGACGTGAAGGCCGGCATCATCGCCTACAAGATCGCGGCGCACGCGGCGGACGTGGCCAAGGGCCACCCCGGCCAGCGCGCCCGCGACGACGCGATGAGCAAGGCGCGCTTCGAGTTCCGCTGGCGCGACCAGTTCGCGCTCGGCCTGGACCCGCAGACCGCCGAGGAATACCACGACGAGACGCTGCCGAAGGATTCCTCGAAGGAGGCGCACTTCTGCTCGATGTGCGGTCCGAAGTTCTGCTCGATGAAGATCACGCAGGACGTGCGCGACTACGCCGAGAAGGGCATGGCCGAGAAGTCGGCCGAGTTCAAGGCGCAGGGCGGGGAGTTCTACATCCCGATCCAGCCGGCGCAGGGCTGAGCCATGCGGCTGCGCATCGGCATCGCCGGCGCGGGCGTGCTGGGCCGCCTGCTGGCCTGGCAGCTCTCGCACGCCGGGCATGCGGTCGAGGTCTTCGACCCGGCCGTTGGCCCCGAGCCCCGCAGCGACGGCCGGGGCCCGGCGGGCTTCACCGCCGCCGGCATGCTCAGCCCGCTGGCCGAGCTGGACGCGGCCGGGCCGGAGGTGGCGCGGCTGGGCCTGCGCTCGGTGCCGCTGTGGGCCGAGGTCGCGCAGCGGCTGGCCGCGCTCGACGGCTCAGGGGATGCGGCGCGCTATTTTCGCCAGCGCGGCAGCCTGATGCTGGCCCACGGGCCGGACCTGGGCGCGGCGCAGCGGGTGCTCGCGCGCCTGTCGACCGCGCCGGAGGGCCTGCCCGAGCCGCGTCGGCTGACGCGCCCGGCGCTGCTCGATCTGGAGCCGGCGCTGCTGCCGGGCCTGCATGCCTGGTTCCTCGATGGCGAGGGCCAGGTCATGCCGCAGGCGCTGCTGCCGGCGCTGTGCGCCTGGGCGCGCGAGGTGCGCTGGCACTGGGGCCGCACGGTGGCTTCCACCGTCCCCGGCGCGATCACGCTGGACGACGGCACGACGCGGGGCTTCGACCTGGTGTTCGACGTGCGCGGCCTGGGCGCGCGGCCGCCCCCTCCCTCCGTCATTCCCGCGAAGGCGGGAACCCACGATGCCCCCCCCGCGTCGCCTGCGTGGGTTCCCGCCTTCGCGGGAATGACGGGGGCGGCTGCGGCGGCCCTGCGCGGCGTGCGCGGCGAGGTGATCTGGCTGCATGCGCCGGGTGTGCCGCTGTCGCGGCCGCTGCGGCTGCTGCATGCGCGCCACCGCGTCTACATCGTGCCGCGGCCGGATGAGCGCATCGTCATCGGCGCCAGCGAGATCGAGAGCGAAGACCGCTCGCCGGTGAGCCTGCGCTCGGCCGTCGAGCTGATGGCCGCTGCGCACAGCGTGCTGCCGGCGCTGGCCGAGGCGCGCATCCTGCACATGGAAACCAATCTGCGCCCGGCGCTGCCCGACAACGCGCCGCGCCTGGACGTCGAGCCCGGGCGCGTCGTGATCAACGGCCTGTTCCGCCACGGCTGGCTGCTGGCGCCCGCGCTGGTCGAGCAGGCGCTGCAACACACGACCTTGTCATCATGAAGATCCACGTCAACGGCGACCCCGTCGAGCTGCCCGAGGGCACGACGCTGGCCGAGCTGCTGCAGCGCCTGGGCCACGCGCCCGAGGCGGTCGGCAGCGCGGTCGAGGGCCGCCATGTGCCGCGCGCCGCCCGCGCCGCGCGGGTGCTGGCCGACGGCGAGTCGGTCACGCTGTTCCAACCCATCGTCGGAGGCTGAACCGCCATGGACGCTGCCTTGCTGAATCCCACGCTGAACCCGTCCGCCTGGAGCGCCTACGGCGTGACGCTGAACAGCCGCCTGCTGCTCGGCACCGCCGGCTACCCCTCGCCGCAGGCGCTGCACGAGGCCATCGTCGCCTCCGGCACCGAGGTGGTCACCGTCGGCCTGCGCCGCATCCACGCGGGCGAGGGCGGCGGCGACAACGGCCACATCGCCGCGATCCGCTCGGCGCTGCGCGAGCAGGGCGCGCGGCTGCTGCCCAACACCGCCGGCTGCCGCACCGCGCGCGAGGCGGTCGAGCTCTCGCACCTGGCGCGCGAGCTCTACGACACCGCCTGGATCAAGCTGGAAGTCGTCGGCGACGAGCAGACGCTGCAGCCCGACCCCTGGGAGCTGGTGCTGGCCGCCGAGGAACTGGTGCGCGAGGGCTTCCAGGTCTTTCCCTACTGCACCGACGATCTGGTGACCTGCCAGCGCCTGCTCGACGTGGGCTGCGAGGTGCTGATGCCCTGGGGCGCGCCGATCGGCTCCGGCCAGGGGCTGATCAATCCGTGGGCGCTGCGCACGCTGCGCGAGCGGCTGCCGCACATCCCGCTGATCGTCGACGCCGGCATCGGCGCGCCGGCGCATGCGGTGCAGGCGATGGAGCTGGGCTACGACGCGGTGCTGCTGAACTCGGCCGTCTCGCAGGCGCGCGATCCGGTGCGCATGGCCGCCGCCTTCGGGCGCGTGGTGCAGGCCGGGCGCCTGGGCTACGAGGCCGGCGTGATGGCGCCGCAGGCGATGGCCGTGGCGACCACGCCGGTCAGCGGCCGGCCCTTCCTGCTGTGAGCGCCGACGTGTCCCGGCCGATCGTCTGGAGCGTCGCCGGCAACGACAGCGGCGGCGGCGCGGGCCTGAGCGCCGACGCGCGAGCGGCCGAGGGCTGCGCGGTGCACCTCTGCCCGGTGGTCGCGTCGATCACCGCACAGAACTCGCTCGGCGTCGCCCGCGTCGTGCCGGTGGCGGCGGAGGTGCTCGACGCGCAGCTCGCCGCGCTGGCCGCCGACCTGCGCCCGAGCGTCATCAAGACCGGCCTGATCGGCAGCGCCGAGGGCGTGGCGGTGCTGAGGTGCTGGCTGGACCGCCTCGATCAGGATGGCGGGCCGCGCGTGCGCCTGGTGGTCGATCCGGTGCTGGGCGCCAGCGCCGGCGGTGCGGCCTTCTGCGATGACGCGCTGCTGGCGGCCTACCGCATGCAGATCCTGCCGCGCGCCGACCTGATCACGCCGAATCGGCGCGAGGCGGCGCGGCTGCTGGGCGGGGCGGAAGCCGCGACGCTGGCCGAAGTGCCGGCGCAGGCGGCGGCGCTGCGGGCGCTGGGCGCGCGCGCGGTGGCGATCACCGGCGGCGACAGCGCCGACGGGGCTGACGGGGTTGACGCGCTCGACTGGATCGATACACCGCTGGCGCGCGGCTGGCTGGCGCTGCCGCGCCTGGACGCCCGCCACACGCACGGCACCGGCTGCACCTTCGCCACCGCGGCCGCGGCGGCGATGGCGCGCGGCTTCGTCACGGCGGATGCGCTGGTGCTGGCGAAGATGGCCACCACCGCGGCGATCGCCGCCGGCCACGCCGCGGGCCAGGGCGCCGGGCCGGTGGGATTCGACGCGGGATTCGCGGGCGACGCGCGCCGGCTGCCGCGTCTGGGCTGCGACGAGACGCCGCCGGGGCCGGTGCGCGTGCCGGCCGAGCCCTGGCCGGGCGGCCTCTACGCGATCAGCGATTCGTTCGCGCAGGCCGCGCCGCTGCTGGCGGCGGTGGCCGCGGCCGTCGAGGTGCCGGGGCTGTGCGCGCTGCAGCTGCGCATCAAGCGCGCGGCACACCGTGCTCTGGACGATGCGGCCTTCGCCGAGGCGCTGCAGGCGCAGATCGCCCAGGCGCAGGCGGCGATCGACGCGCTGCCGGTCGAGCGCCGCCCGCTGCTGGTGATCAACGACCACCATGCAATGGTGCTGGACGCGCTCGAGGCCGGCCGGCTGGACGCAGCCTCGATCGCGCTGCATCTCGGCCAGGAAGACCTGCTGGCGCTGGGCGCGGCTGGGCGGGCGCGGCTGGCGGCGGCGCAGGCGCGCGGGCTGCGGTTGGGCCTGAGCTCGCACAGTCTGTGGGAGCTGGCGCGGGCCACGACGCTGCAGCCGGCCTATGTCGCCTGCGGCCCGGTCTGGCCGACGACGACCAAGGACATGCCCTGGCATCCGCAGGGCCTGCACAACCTCGGCTGGTGGGCGCGCATGGCGCCGGTGCCGGTGGTGGGCATCGGCGGTGTGCTGGATGAAGTGCAGGTCGAGTCGGTCATGGCCGCCGGCGCGGCCGATGTCTGCCTGGTGCGGGCGCTGGCGGCGCAGCTGGGCGATGCCGATCCGGCTGCCGCGCAGCGCGAGCGGCTTGCCCGGATGGCCGCGGCCTGTCAGCGCGGCCGCGAGCGTTCGGCCACGCTGGTGGTGCCGCTCTGGCCCGGAGCCAGTCTGGATCCTGCGGCCGAAGCGGGGGCCTGAGGCGGCCCGGATCGGCCGGCGCACCAGGCCGGCACCTGATCGGCGGGCAGCTCGCGTCCGCAGGCCGGACCTTGGGCCGCGTCGCAGCCCAGCTCGGCCAGCCAGGCTCGGGTCAGCAGATCATCGACGCCGGTGGCCACCACCCGCGCCTGCCAGCCCCGTGCCAGCGCGACCAGCGCACGCACCACCGCGATGCGCTGGGCCTCGCTGCGCAGCAGGCCCAGCGAGGTGGAGTCGAACTTCAGCTCCGCCACGCTGGCCGGGGCGGCCATCGCCAGATGCAGCGCCATGCCGTCGCCCTCGTCGTCGATCGACAGCGGCACGCCGGCGTTGCTCAGCACCTCGATCACCTCGGCGCCGCGCTGCATGATCGCGGCGCTGCGGGCCTCGACCGTCAGGTCGGGCGCCGGCCAGCGGTGGCGGTCGAGCAGGGCCAGCAGCGCCGGGGCGAGCGTTGGCTCGTCCAGCAGCCGGCCGGGCAGCGGCAGCGACAGCCTGAGCTTCAGGCCCTGCCGGCGCCAGTCGCTGGCGGCCTGCAGTGCCCGGTCCAGCGTGCCGAGCAGCTGGCGGACCTGCTGGCTGCGGTCCTGCCGCGGCGGCGAGCCGATCGAGGTCGGCGCGAAGTCGCTGTGGGTGACGGCTGCGCCTGCGGTCACGATCTGCAGCCGCAGCAGCCCGCCTTCCTGCAGATCGATCACCGGCACGAAGCCGGGTGTGCAGGCGGCGTCCTCGGGCTCTGGTGCAGCCTCGCCGCGCACAGCCGTGCCCAGGCCGCGCGGCTCGTACAGCGCGGTGATGACCTGCGCGGCACGGGCCTGCTCCAGCGCGGCGCAGGCCTGCTGCAGCAGCACGCCGGCATCGGCCGCATGGCGTGGGCACAGCGCCACGCCGATGTGCACCTGCAGCCGCCCGGCGAAGCCCGCGGCGATCTTCTGGCCCATCGCCATCAGGCCGCCGACCGACGGATTGCCGGGAATCAGCGCCAGGAACTCGTCCGGACCGCTGAGCGCGAAGCTGTCGGTGTGGCGGCTCATCGCCAGCAGCTGGTGCGCGAACTCGTCGCGCAGCGCCTCGGGTTCGGCCCGGCTGGGGCCGGGCGGCCCGGGCAGCACCGAGAGGCCGATGCACATCAGCGCGAAGGCCGCGCCACCCCGGCTGACCGAGGCCACCGCCTGGCCGAGCCGGTCGAGAAGCAGGTCACGGTGCGGCAGACCGGTGCGGGCATCGATCAGGCCCAGATGACGCAGCGTCGCGTCATGGTCCTGCTCCTGCAGCGGCCCGTCTTCCATCACCACGATGCGCAGCTGATTCATGAGGTCAAGGTTCCGGCGGTTTCCGGTTGAAAGCAATGCCAGCCAAGGTAGCAGCCTGGGGCCGCCCTGTCCTTGTGTTCCGCTTTCAGGGCGGGCGGCGACCGCGATGTGCTCAGGCTCTCTTCAAGATGTTCCGCCAGGCCCCGGGCATCATTCAATTTGTTTCTTTTTGTTACTTGCGGAAGGCCAAGGGCGACATGGAAGCGATGGCACTGTGGCATGGACTGGGCGGGCTGGCGACGGCGGCGGGGCTGCTGCTGGCGGGCGCAGGCGGCATGCATCTGCTGACCCGGCAGCGGGTGCGCGCGCATCTCGATGCGCACCAGCGCCAGTGCTGGACCGAGCAGGACCACTGGCTCGACGAGCATCAGGCGCGCCTGCAGGCGCTCGAGGACGAATTGCCCACGCTGCGCCGGGTGCGCGACGAGGCGGTCTGGCGCGAGGCCGAGCTGCAGCGCGAGATCGAGGCGCTGCAGGCGGCGCGTCGCCATGTCGAGCAGGCCCTGGGCCAGCAGCTGGTGCAGCAGGACCGGCAGATCGGCGGCGAGCGTGCGGCGCATCGCCGGGAGGTCGAGGCGCTGCGCAGCCAGCTCTCGGCCGCGCGCGCCGAGGTGGCTCAGCTGCTCGGCCTGCTCGAGGAGTCGGATGCGGCGCGTGCGCGGCTGCAGGCGCGGGTGGAGCGCCTGCCGGCGGTCTCGCGCTCAGCGGTGGCGGCCGACGGTCGCCGTGCCGGTCCGGTGCGGCTGGCGCTGCGCGGCACCGGGGTCAGCGGCACCGGCGTGGACGAGGGCGATGCCGATCTGCCGTCCGAGCGGCGCCGGCGTGTGGTGCCGCTGCCGCCGGGCATGAATGACCGCCGGGTCAGCGGCGCGGGCGCGCGGCTGCGGGCGCTGACCTGATCCGGGTCGATGCGGCAGGCCGGGTCGGGCGCACCGCGGTCCAGGCTGGATCGCCGTAGGCCTGGAAGGCACCCCAGCTCAGGTCGCCCGCCGGCGCCAGTTCGTGCGTGCGCTGCCGGGCCCGGAAGACCGCCTCGCCGAAGGCGCACCCGTTCTGCAGCAGTTCCCGGTAGAAGGTGCCGCCGAACTGTGCCGCGCCCGCGTCGCTGACCGCCCAGCCGGCCACCAGCACGCAGCGCACGCCGATGTCGATCAGCGTCTGCGCCAGGCTGGCGGCCCGCTGAGCGGGCGTCGTGCGGCCGTCATCCAGGCGGCCGAGATGACAGCAGTTCAGGAAGACCAGCTCCGGCACCGGGTCCATCGCGCCGATCTCGATCGCGGTCAGCATCAGGTCGTCGGAGAGCATGACACCGCAGCGTCCGTCGGGGCCGTCCGGCTGCAGGCCATGCGCGCTGACATGCAGCAGATGCAGCGGCCGGGCATGGAGCTGGCGCAGCACCCGGCTGGCCGAGGCCTGGGCGCCGACCAGCAGCGCCGACGCATGGCCGCAGTCCTGCAGCAGCTGGTGGATCTGCGCCGCTTCCTCGGCCGCCTCGGGCAGCGGCTCGAGCCGGTCGCCCGTGCCCTGGCCGCTGCGGGTGAGCGTCGAGGGGTTGCCGATGATCAGCGCCGCCTGGCCCGGACTGCGCCGCACCTGGCGGCGAAAGCCGCTGCTGGCGAGCTGGCGCACCAGCGGCATGCGCAGCGCCAGCGGCTCGGCCAGGCCGAGGGCCGGGTCGTCGGCCAGCAGCAGCTCCCAGGGCACCGCGGCGCTGTGCGCATCGACCACCAGCACCGCACGCGACAGCTGGCGCACGGTTTCCCGGAAGTCCGGCGGCACCAGCAGATGGAAGAGCGTGCGGCCCAGCTCGGCATCCCAGCCGGGGGCGCCGGCGGTGTCGGCCGGGCGCAGCAGCGCGTCGAGCAGACCGGGCTGCAGCGGCTGGCCGATCGCCTCGGCGCGTGCCCGCGCGCCCAGGTGCAGGTAGTCCAGTGCGCCATCGGTGCGACTGCGGACCAGCAGCCGCGGCCAGTAGCCGCCGGAGGTGCCCGCCGGCACCGAGCTGCTGCGGGCGCCGCGGGCACGAGGGCCGCGCGTGGGCTGCAGCGTGCTCTGGCAGACCAGACCCAGGCCGCCGAGTTCGGCCAGCGCCTGCAGCCGTGGCGCCAGCCGGGCGAGCTGCTGTGCCGCGGCCTGCGCCAGGTCACGGTGCAGCTCGACCAGTTCAAGGCGCTCGATGCGGACGGCCGGTCCGGCGACCTCGGCGAAGCGCTGGCTGGCCTGCAGCACCCCGAGCACCAGCGCCTCGACCACGGTTTCCAGGCCCAGATTCGCGGCCGAGTTGCTGCCCAGCAGCAGCGTGCCCAGCGTGAAGGCGCGCGGGCCGGGGCCGAGCTGGTCGCGCACCTGCAGCAGCAGGCGCAGCGCGCCGGTGCGCACCGCCTCGGTCAGGCTGCGGCTGCCCAGCGTGCCGTCATAGGGGCCCAGGCCGGTCACGACCGCGCCGTGCAGCGGCTCGCTGTCGCTCTGGCCGCCGCGCAGCACCACGGTCGCGGTGCCGACCGGACCGGCGTACAGGCCGAGCCGGTGGCGGTCGCTCAAGGCGCCGCCGAGCTTCTGGTCGATCAGCGCCTGCGGGCCGGCGATCGGATCCTGCTCATGCTGGCCGACCAGCAGTGGCAGCGTGAGGCCGCGCAGATCGCCGGCGCGCACCAGCACGCTCAGCAGCGGCCGTGCGGCGGGGGCGTCCGCGGCCGCGCTCACACCGTGAAGGGCTTCTGGGCCAGGAAGGTCGCGCAGGGGCCCAGGGTGTAGAGGTTGGGCGTCTGCGTCGGCTCCATGCCGGCGACGATCACATGGCGGAACTGGGTGTGGTTGCCGCCGAAGCGGCCCTGGTTCCAGACCTCCAGCAGCCGGCCGGTGAAGGCGCCGTTGAATTCGCCGTCCATCGAGGTCTGGTTGTCCTGGCAGCCCGAGATCAGGATGACCGAAGGCCGGAACGTCGTGACCACGCCGGTCAGCCGGCTGCTGTCGATGCGCACCTGAGCCAGCGCCGCATCCGGATCGATCACGCCGCCGGACTTGGCGGCCTCGGCGGCGACCTCCTTCTGCAGGCTGTCATAGAAGTCCTGGTGATCGCGGTAGGTCTTGCGCGCGATCTGGCGCGGCATCAGGCGCGGGCGCGGCTGGCCCGGCAGCACCACCGCAGGCGAGGCCGGTGCCGCACGGGTCACCGTGCCGCTGTGGCAGCTGTCGGACAGCACCAGCACCCGCACGCCAGCGGCGAAGCGGCTCAGCGCCAGGTAGAGCTCGTCGTCGATCAGCTGGCCGTCCCACAGGCACCAGGTCTCGTCCAGGCGGTCGATCTCCTCGCCGCTGGTGTCGGGCACCTGGCCGCCGTGGCCGGAAAAGGTCAGCAGGAAATAGTCGCCCGACTTCA
Organism: Sphaerotilus natans; assembly: GCF_900156335.1. Taxonomy (GTDB): domain Bacteria; phylum Pseudomonadota; class Gammaproteobacteria; order Burkholderiales; family Burkholderiaceae_C; genus Sphaerotilus; species Sphaerotilus natans. The sequence goes on along the minus strand of NZ_FTMZ01000005.1, from coordinate 161,890 downwards.
GCGTGCCCGACGCCGCGCGCAGCGCCTGCAGCACCGCCGCACGGCTGGCCTGGGCGCCGAGCAGCATCGTCGGCTTCATGCCCTTCGACAGCGCCAGGGCCTGCAGGTCGGCCGCATCGGCCTCGCAGGCGAAGAGCTCGCCGTCCCAGCCGGCATAGCAGGCCGGATCGACCTTGTTCAGGCCGATGTGCAGCGACAGCGCCTTGCGCCTGACCGCGGCGGCGGGTGCGGCGGCCGGGCGGGTGGCCCGCTTCTTCGGGGCGGGGGTCGGGGTGTCGTTCATGCGCGGTTTCCTTCCTGATGTTTCCTGATCTGAAATCTCGATCGAGGAATGAAGTGGAAAATTCCAGCGCTTCTCTGTCCATCGGGCAGGCGTGCAGATGCCAATTCGTGGCGCCGAGAATGTCACGACCCCGCGTAGAATCGTTCATCGGGCCCAAATTCTGCGGCCCGGTGCCGGCGGCTTCCCCAGCCGCCTCCGACCGGTCCCCAGGTCAAGCGCTCGCAGTCCTGCGGCGGCACTGCATTCACGTCGCCGCACCTCACCGACTCCGAGAGCCTTTTCCGTCATGGACATCTTCGACTACGACAATGTGCTGCTGCTGCCGCGCCAGTGCCGCGTGGACAGCCGCAGCGAGTGCGACACCGCGGTCGTCTTCGGCGGCCGCCGCTTCCACCTGCCGGTCGTGCCGGCCAACATGAAGATGGTGCTCGACGCGCCGCTGGCCGCCTGGCTGGCCGCGAACGGCTACTTCTACGTCATGCACCGCTTCGACCTCGACACGGTCGCCTTCGCGCGCTCGATGCGCGAGCAGGGCCTGTTCGTCTCGATCAGCTCGGGCGTGAAGCCGCACGACTTCGCGGTGATCGACCGCCTTGCCGCCGAAGGCCTGGGCGCCGACTACATCACCATCGACATCGCGCACGGCCATGCCGAGTCGGTGCGCCGCACCATCGAGCACATCAAGACGCGGCTGCCGCAGGCCTTCGTGATCGCCGGCAACGTCGGCACGCCCGAGGCGGTGATCGACCTGGAGCACTGGGGCGCCGACGCCACCAAGGTCGGCATCGGCCCGGGCAAGGTCTGCATCACGCGGCTCAAGACCGGCTTCGGCACCGGCGGTTGGCAGCTCTCGGCGCTGAAGTGGTGCGCGCGGGTAGCGACCAAACCCATCATCGCCGACGGCGGCATCCGCCATCACGGCGACATCGCCAAGAGCGTGCGCTTCGGCGCGGCGATGGTGATGATCGGCTCGCTGTTCGCCGGCCACGAGGAGTCGCCGGGCCAGACGGTCGAGGTCGACGGCCGGCTCTACAAGGAGTACTACGGCTCGGCCAGCGACTTCAACAAGGGCGAGTACCGCCATGTCGAGGGCAAGCGCATTCTCGAACCCGTCAAGGGCCGCCTGGCCGACACGCTGCGCGAGATGCAGGAAGACCTGCAGAGCTCGATCTCGTACGCCGGCGGCACCCGGCTGGCCGACATCCGCCGCGTCAACTACGTGATCCTGGGCGGCGACAACGCCGGCGAGCATCTGCTGATGTGATCGCTGGCGCTGCTGCCGTCGCGCAGGCGCTCGGCCAGCGCGTCCGGCGGCAGCGGATGCGCCAGCAGGAAGCCCTGCACCTGGTCGCAGCCCAGGCTGCGCAGCAGCTCGAGCTGGCGGGCGCTCTCCACGCCTTCGGCCACCACCGGCACTTTCAGGCCGTGCGCCAGCGCGATCGTCGCCTCGACGATCGCGCGCGAGCCGGCATGCTGCTCCATCGAGCCGACGAAGCCCGGGTCGATCTTGATCTGGTCGACCGGCATGTCGCGCAGGTGGGCCAGCGAGGAGTAGCCGGTGCCGAAGTCGTCGAGCGCGATCTGCACGCCCATCGCGCGCAGCCGCTCGAGCAGTCCGCGCAGATGCTGCGGGTCATGCATCGCCGCGCTCTCGGTGATCTCGATCTTCAGCAGCGCGGCAGGCACCTGCTCCTGCGCCAGCCGTTCGGCCACCAGCTCGGGCAGGCGATCGTCCAGACACTGGCGCGGCGAGATGTTGACCGACACCGGAACCGGCGCCAGGCCGGCCTCGCGCCAGCGCCGCAGCTGCGCGATCGCCTGCACGATGACCCGCTCGCCCAGCGCCACCGTCATGCCGCCTTCGTCGATCAGGCCGATGAAGCGCCCGGGCAGCCACTGCCCGTCCTCGCGCGGCCAGCGCAGCAGCGCCTCGGCGCCGACCGGGCGGCCGTCGTCCAGCGCGAACTGCAGCTGGTAGTGCAGCACGAACTCGTCGTCCTCGATGGCCTGGCGCAGCCGGGTTTCCAGGCCGAGCTGGCGCGGGTCGGGCGGCGGCGCCGGATCGGCCCCGCCGCTGGCGACGCGGTGCCCGCCGGCCGTCTTGGCGCGGCCCATCGCGGTGCGCGCGCGCATCAGCAGCGTGTCGGCATCCCGGCCGTCGCGCGGCGCGCAGGCCACGCCGATGCTCGCGCCCAGGCCCAGCGCCAGCCCGCCGACCTCGATGTCGGGCGACACCCGCTGGAGCAGCTCGCGCGCACGCGCCAGCGCCGCATCCGGATCGCCGGCCTGACGCAGCAGCATCACGAACTGGTCGCCGCCCCAGCGTGCCAGCAGTTCGGAGCGGTGGCAGCTGTCCTGCAGCCGGCGCGCCAGCCGCTGCAGCACCTCGTCGGCCTGCGCATGGCCCAGGTGGTCGCCGATGCGGGCGAAGCGGTCGATGTCGATGAACAGCAGCGCCAGCGCGGGGCCGTCACCGTCATCGGCGACGGGGCCGAGCTGCTGCGCGAGCTGCTCGATGAACAGGCGCCGCTCGGGCAGGCCGGTCAGGCGGTCATGCTGACGGTCGTGCTCGATCTGGCGTCGTGCGCTCATCACCTCGCTCAGGTCGGTCAGCACCAGCACCAGCTGGTCGTCGCGCGGCACCGGCAGGGGCTGGATCGAGGCCAGCAGCGACCGGTCCGCCTGGCCGGGGCCGCGGGCGAGCCGCAGCGGCAGGTCCGGCGTCAGCGGTGCGCTCTGGTGCCGGCTGTCGTCGAGCGCCTGCAGCAGGATGCGCCGGTCCAGCTCGGGCATGCGCAGCAGCGCAGCGAGCGCCTGTCCCGGCGCGGCACCGGCGCCCAGCCACTGGCGGGCGCGGGCATTGAGCTGGACGATGCGGCCCTGGCCGTCGAGCGAGATCACCGCCTCGCCCAGCACCTGCAGCGTGGCCAGCGCCAGCTCGCGTTCCTCGCGCAGGCCGCGCCGGGCGGTCTGCAGCGCCATCAGGCGCTCCAGCAGCAGGGCCAGGGCGCCTGCGCAGGCCAGCGTTCCGATCGGCAGCCAGAGCGCCTGCGTCGTCAGCAGCAGCGTGGCCACCGCCCAGGGCAGCAGCAGCCAGCCCAGCGCCAGTGCCGGGGATGCCGGCTGCTGCCGCAGCAGCATGCCCAGCAGCGGCAGCAGCGTGAGCAGCCCGGGCCAGAGGCCGTCGAGCGGGCGCACCAGCGTGCCCTGCTCAAGCGCGGCCTGCACGCGCGCCTGCCACTGCACCGTGCTGAGCAGCTCGACCTGACCGGCCGGGCCCGGCGTCGGCAGGGCCGGATCGATGCCGGTGGCGGTCACGCCGACCCAGACGCTGCGCCCGAGCAGCACGCCGGCCCGGGCTGGATCGCCGAGCAGGTCGAGCGCGGACATCTCGTGCAGTCGTGCCGGGCGGTCGGGCAGCAGGCGCAGGTCGTGGCGCCACCAGGGCCAGGCTGGATCCGACCCGGGCGGTGGCGCGGTCAGCGTGCTGTCGGGGCTGCCGCCGCTGCCGGTGGCCGCGACCCGCTGCAGCGCCAGCGGCAGCGCCTCCCAGCGCTGCGAGCCGCTGCCCGCCTGCAGCGCCAGTCCGCGGATGCGGCCGTCCGCGTCGATCGGCGCCTCGGCATGGCCGAGCGCGGCGGCGCTGGCCGCCAGCAGCGGCAGCGGCTCGAGCGCCCCCTGCGGCCGGCCCGAGCCGTCGCGCAGCGGCAGCACCGGCAGCACCACCCGGCCCTGGGCGCGCATCGCCGCGGCCAGTCTCAGATCGTCCTCGGGCTGTCGCGAGGGTTCCGCGAACATCACGCCGTAGCCGATGGCCTGCACGCCGGCGCGGCGCAGCGTGTCGATCAGCTCGGCATGCAGCGTGCGCGGCCAGGGCCAGGCGCCCAGGGCCTGCAGGCTGGCGTCGTCGATGGCGATGATGACCGGCCCGGTGCTGTCGGTGGGGTCGGTCGCCTGGCCCGGCCTGCCGACCGATGCCAGCGTGGACACCAGGTCATGCGCCAGCAGGTCGATGCGCACCCGCAGCGGCTGCGCCGGCCCCAGCAGGACCAGGGCCAGCAGCAGCGCCAGCAGCCAGGGCAGGCGGGCCGGCGTGGCCAGCGCGCGCAGTCGGTGCCAGAGGGCTGCGGTCATGCTCAGTGCCGGCTGGCCTGCCGCATCGTGGCGTTCACGGTGCGGGTGCCGGACCACGGCCCCAGGCCGCCGCCGGCCGGCAGCGGCCGCACCCGCACATGCAGCGGGCCGGCCAGATCGCGCGGGGGGCTGGGCAGCCGCACCTGGTCGCCGTGCCGGGGTTCGTCGAGCAGCACCTCGCGGAAGTCCTCGTCGGTGGCGATCTGCAGCTGCACCAGCGCTTCCGGCTCGATGCCGCGCCACTGCAGCAGCAGCCGGCCGTGTTCGTCGAGTTGGGGCTCGAGCAGCTCCGGTGCGGACCAGGGCACATTGAGCGCGCGTGCCGGGCCGAAGTCGCCAGCCGGCCAGCACGGGCCGGCCCGGGTCGCGCACTCGAGCGCGGCGATGCGCCACAGGTGGCGGCCCGGGGGCAGCCGCGGCGCCTGCCACTGCGGCCGATCGATCTCGACCTCGAGCGCCGGGCGTCCGTCCTGGGTCTCGATGCGCAGCCGGTAGCGGTCGGCACCGGCCGAGGCGCTCCACTGCAGCAGCGGCAGGCCCGAGGGCATCCAGCCTTCGTCGGGCGGCAGCAGCGGGCGCGGTGGCTCGACGGCGATGATCTCGACCTCGCGCTCGGCCGACAGACCCTCCAGGCCGAGCCGGTCGACACCCCGCACGCGCAGCTGGTAGGTGCCGGGCGGTGGCGGCTGCAGCTGCGGCAGTCGGCCGCCTTCATCCGGCATGAGCCGGTGCTCGGCGAGCAGCCGTGGTCCGTTCAGCCACTGCAGCTGCAGCGAACCGGCCCCGGGCGGGCGCGGCCAGTCGATCTGGCGCAGCCGGGTGACCGAGAGACGCGATGGCAGGGTCGCCAGATCCGGCGCGGGCAGCAGCGGCTGCGCCGGCAGCGGCGCGCCCCCCGTGGCCGGTGCGAGCGATCCGGTGGCGCGGCCCAGCGCGGTCTCGCCGACGGCATTGCCGAAGCCGATCTCGCCCTCGACCACCTCGGCCAGGCTGCCCGGGTCGGTGGCGCGGATCCGGAACTCGGTGCCCCGCACCACCGTGGCCGCCGACGGGGTGATCACCTCCAGGCGAGTGCCGTCGCGCTGCGGCGTGACCCGGCTTTCCAGGCCGCCGCGCAGCAGCTCCAGACGCAGGCCGATCTGCGGCGTCGCGGGCGGCGCTGTCGTGCCGCTCGCGGGGCTGTCCAGGCTGCGCGACAGGGCCTGTCGGGCGCGCTCGGCATCGACCGCTCGCACCTGCAGCGTGCTGTCGGGCCGCAGCAGCAGCACGCTGCCGTCGTCGACCTGCAGCGTCGCGCTGCCGTCCGCGCCGGTGCTCAGCACCTGCTCCGGGCCGAGCACCATGCCCTCGCGGGCCGGCGTCCATCGCTCGGGCGCGCCCGCCGGCCCGGTGCGGACCTGACCGCTCAGCGCCAGCAGCCGGACCTGGCGGGTCTGCAGCCGCAGCCAGGGCACCGGGATGCGCAGCACCTGGCCGGGGCGCAGGCGGTCGCCCTGCAGCCGGTTGAGGCGGCGCAGGTCCAGCCAGCGCGCGGGATCGTTCAGGTGGCGCTGCGTCAGGCTCCAGGCGCTGTCACCTGGGCGGACGGTGTAGAGCAGGTCCGGCGTGACCGCCTGCACGGCCGGGGGGCTGGCCAGGCCTGCGACCAGCCCGCACAGCCCATGCAGCGCAAGGAGGGACGGTGTCGGCAGGCGCAGCATGGTCTCGGATCGTTCCTGGAGTTCGGGTGTGGCGGGTGCGACAGACCGTCGACCGGAACAGCAAGGTCGAGAACAGCACACAGATCGGCAAGCATTTTTGCAGATCGGCGTGAATGTTGCACATCGGGGGTGGTCAGCCTGTTGAGGCCGGCTGCCAGTTCAGGCGCACATAGATGGGCGCAAAGGCCTCGGCCTGCGTGATCTCCAGCAGCCGTTCGCGCGCCAGCTCCAGCAGCGCGACAAAGGTGACCACCAGCACCGGCACGCCGCGCTCGATCTCGAACAGCTCGTGGAACTCGACGAAGCGCCGGCCCTGCAGCCGGCGCAGCACCAGCGTCATGTGCTCGCGCACCGAAAGCTGCTCGCGGCTGATGCGGTGGTGCTGGGTGAGCTTGGCACGACGCACGATGTCGGCCCAGGCCGAGCGCAGGTCGTCGGCGCTGACGTCGGGGAAGCGCTCGGCCACCGCCTGCTCGATGTGGACCTGCGCGACCAGGAAGTCGCGCCCGCGCAGCGGCAGCTCGTCGAGCTGCTGCGCGCCGAGCTTGATGCGCTCGTACTCCAGCAGCCGGCGCACCAGCTCGGCGCGGGGGTCTTCCGACTCGGCGCCGGGCTCGCTGGGCCGCGCCGGCAGCAGCAGCCGCGACTTGATCTCGATGAGCATCGCCGCCATCACCAGATAGTCGGCAGCGAGCTCCAGGTTGCTGCGGCGGATCTGCTCGACATAGCCCAGGTACTGGCGGGTGACCTCGGCCAGCGGGATGTCGAGAATGTTGAAGTTCTGGCGCCGGATCAGGTAGAGCAGCAGGTCCAGCGGGCCCTGGAAGGCCTCGAGAAAGACCTCCAGCGCCTCGGGCGGGATGTAGAGGTCCTGCGGCAGGTCGAGCAGCGGCTCGCCGTAGAGCAGCGCGCGCGCCGCGGGCGCTGCGGCGCTGTCGGGCAGGGGGCTGCCGTTGCCGTCACCGGCGGCGTCGCCGGCAACGGCGGGTGGGCTCATCAGGCCTTGGTCTGGTAGACGTAGGGCTGCTGGGCCACACGGGCTTCATTGAAGCCGGCCTGGGCGGAGCGGTCCTGCTCGCGGTCCCACAGCAGCGCGCGGCCTTCGCGCTGGCGCTGCTCGAGCTGCGGATCCTGCTTCTTCAGGCTCTCGATGAACTGGGTGGCGTCGGACTGATAGGGCTTCCAGAAGAGCGGCATGGCGGCAGGTGAAGGGTTAGAGTAACCCCCGATTCTACAAACCATCCTTGTCACTGATGCCATCCATGCAAGAGATCGAGCTGAAGTTCCAGATTCCGCCACGCGGGCGCGATGCGCTGGCGAGCACCGTCGACGAGGACGGCGCGGTGCGGGCGGTGCGGCTGCAGGCGCGCTACTTCGACACCGCGGCGCGTGACTTGGCCGGCGCGGCCTTCGCGCTGCGGCTGCGCCGCGAGGACGAGGGCTGGGTGCAGACGCTCAAGGGCCGCGGCGACGGCATGATGCGCCGGCTTGAGCACAACGCGCCGGTCGATCTGCCGCCGCGCGCCGGCGCCGATGCGGTGCCGGCCCTGTCGCTCGGACGCCACGCCGGCACGCCCGCCGGCATCGCGCTGGCGGCGCTGCTGGCCAGTCGCGGTCTGGGTGAGGCCGATCTGGCGCTGCAGTTCTCCACCGACATCGAGCGCCTGAGCCGCGAGATCGAGGCCGAGGGCGCCCGCGTCGAGCTGGCGCTGGACATCGGCACGATCGAGGCGGGCGGGGCGACGCTGCCGATGCACGAGATCGAGTTCGAGCTGCTGGAGGGCTCGGCGCACGGGCTGCTGGCGCAGTCCTACCTGTGGGTCGAGGCCTTCGGGCTGTGGCTGGACGTGCGCAGCAAGGCCGAGCGCGGCGACCGGCTGGCGCGCGGCGAGACGGTGGCGTCGCTGCCGGAATTCGTGGCGCTGCCCGAGGACGCACCCTTCGGCGCGCGGGTGGCGGCGCTGCTGCGCCCGGTGCTGGCGCTGGCGGCCGAGGTGGCCGACGAGCAGGCCACGCCGGCGCATCAGGTCGCGCTGACCCGGGGCATGAGCGATCTGGCCGGCCTGCTGCGCGAAGCGGGCGTCGAGCCCTGGCTGGCCGACACCGCCACGCTGCTGGCTGGTCTGGCCTTCGAGCCTGCCGCCTGGCGCCTGGCCGACACCCAGCGTCTGTGGCTGGCGCTGATCGGCTTCACGCTGCCGGACGAGGACGCCGCCAGCTGACGACGTCGAAGGCCGGGCCGCCCGGCTGCGGCGTGCCTGCCTGGCGCGCCACCTCGACGAAGCCGGCGCCGCGCCACTCGGGGAAGAAGGCGTCGCCGTCGAAGTCGGCGTCGATCTCGGTCAGCACCAGCTCGTCGGCGCGCCCGAGCGCCTGCGCGTAGAGCTGGCCGCCGCCGATGACGAAGACCTTCGGCGCCTCGGCCAGCATCGCCAGCGCCTCGTCCAGGCCGTGGGCCACCTCGGCGCCGGTGTCGCTCCAGCCGGCCTGGCGGGTCACGACGACATTGCGCCGGCCCGGCAGCGGCCGAAAGCGCGCCGGCAGCGACTCCCAGGTGCGCCGGCCCATGATGACCGGGCAGCCCATCGTGGTGGTGCGGAAGTGACGCGCGTCGGCCGGATCGTGCCAGACCAGCTCGTTGCCACGACCGATGACGCGGTTGCGGGCGACGGCGGCGATCAGCGCGACGATCGGGCGGGCCGGGCTGCTCATACCGCCACCGGCGCCTTGATCGCCGGATGGTGCTGGTAGTCGGCGATCTCGAAGTCGGCCAGCTCGTAGTCGAAGATCGACGCCGGTCGGCGCGCCAGCTTCAGCGTCGGCAGCGGCAGCGGCTCGCGCGAGAGCTGCTCGGCCACCTGCGCGGCGTGGTTGCTGTAGATGTGGCAGTCGCCGCCGGTCCAGATGAAGTCGCCCACCTCCAGGTCGCACTGCTGCGCCACCATGTGCGTCAGCAGCGCGTAGCTGGCGATGTTGAAGGGCACGCCCAGGAACAGGTCGGCCGAGCGCTGGTAGAGCTGGCAGCTCAGGCGGCCCTCGGCGACGTAGAACTGGAACAGCGCGTGGCAGGGCATCAGCGCCATGCGGTCGAGGTCGGCGACGTTCCAGGCGCTCACCAGGATGCGGCGCGAGTCGGGGTTGCTGCGCAGCTGCTCGATGACCTGGGCGATCTGGTCGATGTGGCGGCCGTCCGGCGCTGGCCACGAGCGCCACTGCACACCGTAGACGGGGCCGAGATCGCCGCTGTCGTCGGCCCATTCGTCCCAGATGGTGCAGCCGCGTTCCTGCAGCCACTTCACGTTCGAGTCGCCGCGCAGGAACCACAGCAGCTCCAGCGCCACCGAGCGGAAGTGCACCTTCTTGGTCGTGATCAGCGGGAAGCCCTCGCGCAGGTCGAAGCGCATCTGGTGGCCGAAGACGCTCAGGGTGCCGGTGCCGGTGCGGTCGGACTTGGGCGTGCCGTGCTGCTGCACATGGCGCAGGAAGTCCTCGTACGGGGTGCGGACGGGGCGGGAATCGGTGGGCAGGCTCATCGGCGGCAAGGGCAGGACAGCGAACAGGAAAAGGCCCGCGATTCTGTCATGCGCCGGTGCGTGCTCAGTCCTGGAAGCTCAGTCGCCGGATCCAGGCCTGCAGCAGGTCGCGTGCCGCCGGCTGCAGGTTGACCCACTTGCCGCCGACGCGGAAGTCGTGGTTGTTCAGCACCACATAGGCCATGTGCACCTGCACCGGCACGCCCATCACCTTGGCCAGGTTGTCCGGGTCAGGCACACCGATGACGATGTTGAGCACCGAATTGCCAGGCACCGGAATGTCGCTGAGCATGCCCACGCCGCTCTGCGAGATGTCCTGTACCCGAACCTCGAGCATCTGCCCGTCGGGCAGCGTCATGCGCGCGCGCCAGTTGACCTGGTAGCGCGGCTCCTTGCGGTCGTCGATCGATCCTCGCTGGGTGGGTGTCGTCATGTCGTGGCGCTGGATTGGAATTGCATGGCAGCCAGCCGGGCATAGAGTCCTCCGCGCAGGACCAGTTCGGCGTGCCGCCCCTGTTCGGCGATCATGCCATTGTCCAGCACGATGATCCGGTCGGCACGCTGGACCGTGGCGAGCCGGTGCGCGATCACCAGCGTCGTGCGGTTCTTCATGGCGGCGTCCAGCGCGCTCTGCACCAGATGCTCGCTTTCGGCGTCGAGCGCGCTGGTGGCCTCGTCGAGCAGCAGCAGCGGGGCGTCGGCCAGGATGGCGCGCGCGATGCTGATGCGCTGGCGCTGGCCGCCCGACAGCCGCACGCCGCGCTCGCCCAGGAAGGTGCGGTAGCCCTCGGGCAGCGCGCGGATGAAGCCGTCGGCCTGCGCGGCCCGCGCGGCGGCGAAGACCGCCTCGTCGCTGGCGTCGGGGCGGCCGTAGCGGATGTTCTCCATCGCGTCGGCCGCGAAGATCGTGCTGTCCTGCGGCACCAGGCCGATGCGCGCGCGCAGGTCGGCCAGCGCCAGATCGCGCACGTCGACGCCGTCGATCTCGACCGCGCCGGCATCGACATCATGGAAGCGCAGCAGCAACTGCAGCAGCGTGGTCTTGCCCGCGCCGCTGGGACCCACCAGCGCGATCGTCTCGCCGGGGCGGATCTCCAGGTCGATGCCGGCCAGCGCGGCGCGGTCGGGCCGCGACGGATAGTGGAAGACCACGCCGCGCAGACTCAGCGCCGCGCCGCCGGTCGCGGGCGGCAGCCGGCGTGGCGCGGGCGGGTCCTGCACCGGCGAGCGCTCGGCCAGCAGCTCCATCAGGCGCTCGGTGGCGCCGGCGGCGCGCAGCAGGTCGCCCCAGACCTCCGACAGCACCGCCACGCTGCCCACCAGCAGCGCCACATAGACCACGGTCTGGCCCAGATGCCCGGCCGAGAGCTCGCCGCGCAGCACCGCGCCGGTGCCCTGGTGCAGGCCCCACAGCACCGCGCCGAAGGTGGCGGTCATCATGAAGGCCATCATCAGCGCGCGCATGCGCGAGCGCCGCCCGGCGGTCTCGAAGGCCGCCTCGGCCGCGTCGCGGTAGCGCCGGGCCTCGCGCCCCTCCTGGCCGAAGGCCTGCACCACCGGGATGGCAGCGATCACCTCGGCGGCGATCGCGCTGGTGTCGGCCACCCGGTCCTGGCTGGCGCGGCTGAGCCGGCGCACCCGCCGGCCCACCAGCAGCGTGGGCAGCACCACCAGCATCAGCACGCCCAGCACCGGCAGCATCACGCCTGGATGGGTCAGGATCAGCACGGTCAGCGCGCCCAGGCCGGTGACCAGATGGCGCAGCCCCATCGACAGGCTCGAGCCCACCACCGTCTGCACCAGCGTGGTGTCGGTGGTCAGCCGCGACAGCACCTCGCCGCCGCGGGTGGTCTCGAAGAAGGCCGGGCTCTGGCGGATGACATGCGCGTAGATGGCCGAGCGCAGGTCGGCGGTGATGCGCTCGCCCAGCCAGCTCACCATGTAGTAGCGCGCCGCCGAGAACACCCCGATCGCCGCGCCGACCGCGAACAGCGCCAGGAAGTGCTCGCGCAGCGCCATGATGCGGTCGCCGGGATCGGCCGCGATCAGACCGCGGTCGACCAGCGTGCCCAGCGCGAAGGGCAGCAGCAGCGTGCTGACAGCCGCCAGCAGCAGAAAGATCGCCGCCAGCAGGAGCTGAGGTCGGTAGGGGGCGAAGAAGGGGCGCAGCGCCGCCAGCGGGCGGGCGGTGGGGGCGGCGGGGCGATCGGGGCGGTCTGCACTCATCAGGCGGCGAGGGGAAGCGGTTCATGCCGGTCGAGCAGGCGAAATGGCATCGCAATCGGGCAGTTCTTGTCCGGCTGGCGCGGGCATCCTAGCAATAAGGTCACGTCCGATCATCCGTGGTCAGCTGCAGCAGGTGCGCCGAAGCTCGTCTCGCCGCGCGCCACGGGCCAGCCAGTTGCTCTACATCCCTCCCCTGACTCCTCCCGAGGCTTTCATGGTCGATATTGCCAACACGCTCGGCAAGATGGTTCCGCATGGCTATTGCCTGTCATGGCGGCCTGATCTGCTGGCCCTGCATGTGATCTCCGATGCGGTCACCGCGCTGGCCTACGCGGCCATTCCTCTGCTGCTGATCAAGCTGGTGCGTGGGCGCAAGGACCTGCAGTTCGGCTGGGTCTTCACCCTGTTCGGGGTGTTCATCCTGGCCTGTGGCGCCACGCACGTGATGTCGTTGTGGACGATCTGGAATCCCGACTATCTGGCAGCCGGCCTCATCAAGGCGGTGACGGCGCTGGCCTCGGTCGGCACGGCCATCGTGCTGGTGGGACTGGTGCCCAAGGCGATCGCGCTGCCGGGGCCGGCCCAGTGGCAGGCAGTGCACGACGATCTCGAGCGTCGCATGCAGGAGTGCGACCGTGCCGAGCAGGAGGTTCGCCGCCTCAACGCCGAGCTCGAGGAGCGCGTGGCGGCACGGACCGCCGAGATGCAGGAGGCCAACGAGCGTCTGGGCCAGCTGCACCACGAGCTCGAGGCGCGTGTCCAGGCGCGGACCAGCGAGTTGATGAGCGCCCAGCACGAAGCCAATCAGCTGGCGGGCGAGGCCGCCGATGTTGCCGCGCGGGGCGGCGAGCTGATGCAGGATGTGGTGCAGACGATGCAGGGCATCACCGAGTCGTCGCGCAAGATCAGCGATGTCACCGGTGTCATCGACTCGATCGCTTTCCAGACCAACATCCTTGCACTCAACGCGGCGGTGGAGGCCGCGCGGGCCGGCGATCAGGGCCGGGGATTCGCGGTGGTCGCTGCCGAGGTGCGGCTGCTATCGCAGCGCAGCGCCGAGGCCGCACGCGAGATCAAGTCGCTGATCGGCACCAGCGTCGGCCGCGTCGAGCAAGGCTCGGCACTGGTCGAGCGCGCCGGGGTCACGATGGGCGACATCGTGCAGGCAATCAACCGGGTCAACGGCATCGTCGCCGAGATTGGGCATGCCGGAGAGGCAGACTCGCCGGCAGCGACGGCGCGCACCTCCCGCCTTGCCGCTGCGTCCTGAGAGGGCTCGGCGCTACAGCGCCAGCCGGCCGGCATAGCCGGTCATCTCGAGGTAGCCCAGCCCGGCGCGGCGGCCGTCGGGCCCGAGCAGCGCGCTCAGGCCTTCCCAGTAGACGGTGCCGGTGCTGCTGCGGCTGTCGAGCTCCTGCGCGTCGAGCAGGGCCTGCACCGTCCAGCGACCGGCCGGTGTCTCGACCTGCCACTCGACCGGATAGCGTGCGCCGGTGGCCGCGCTGCTCCAGCGGCGGCCGGGCGTGAAGCGCACCTCGTCCGGGCCGAAGGCCTGGGCCTGCGCTGGCGTCTGGCCGGCGCGGCGCCAGGAGCCGCCGGCCCACAGCGTGCTGCCGTCGGCGCGGCGCAGCCGGAAGGCGGTCAGCGCGCTGCCATCGTCCAGGTTCATGCCGATCCAGTCCCAGCCGACCGCCTGCGGGTGCAGCAGCGTCTCGCTCCACTCATGGTCGAGCCAGCCGCGGCCGGTCAGCGTGCGTGCGACGGCCGGCGCCCCCTCGGGCTGCCAGCGCGCCTCGACCGCCAGCTGCGGCTGGCTGTAGTAGTGGCTGGCCTGCTCCGGATCCGGGCCCTTGCGTGAAAAGCCGGCATGGCCCTGCAGCAGCAGCGACTGCGTCGTGCGCAGCACCAGCGTCAGCGTGCCGCCCAGCGCGGCCGAGCCGACCCGGGCGCGGTACAGGCTCGACCCACTGTCGCTGCCGGCCTCGCGTGTCAGATGCCAGTCGCCGAGCGTGGCGCGGGTGTCGCCGAGGGCAGCGCCGGCGCGGCCGAAGCCTTCACGGGCGATGCGCTGGTCATGGTGCTGGCGCCGCGCGCCCAGATCGGTCAGCGCGGCATGGGCGAAGATCAGCTGCCGCGCGGCAAACGCGCTCGGATGCGGCGGCTGGCGCTGCGCCAGCGCGGTGCGCGAGCGGAAGAAGGTCACCTGAAAGCCGTGGCTGGGCTCGTCGGGCCGGGCCGGGTCGGCCAGCCAGCCGGTGGCGTACCACCATTCGGTGCGGGTGTCGGGATGGGCGCCGAAGTCGGCCGGAAAGACCAGCGCACGCGGGCGCACGCCGGCCGGCGCCGCGGCCACGGCCGGCAGCGGCGTGGCTAGCGCGGCGGCGCGCAGCAGCGCGCGGCGCGAAAGCGGATGCAGCAGCGGGATCAGGGTCACCAGTCCTCCTTGACGGCCAGCGCCATTTCGCGCGAGGCGGCAGCCCGGCCGGCGATCCAGGCCGTCAGCGTGCCGGCGATCAGCACCGCTGCGGCCAGCGCGGCCAGCCGGCCCCAGGGCAGGGCCATCTCCATCGTCCAGTGAAAGCTCTGCGGGTTGACCACATGCACCAGCACCACGCTGACCGCCAGCCCCAGCGCCAGCCCGAGCAGCGCGCCGAAGCCGGTCCACACCGCGCCCTCGGCGCAGACCAGCGCCAGCACCTGGCGGCGCGCCATGCCCAGATGCTGCAGCGCGCCGAACTCGCGCCGGCGCGCCAGCACCTGCGACGAGAAGCTCGCCGCGATGCCGAACAGGCCGATGACGATCGCCACCGCCTGCAGCCAGTAGGTCACCGCGAAGCTGCGGTCGAAGATCGCCAGCGAGGTGGCGCGGATCTGCGCCGGCGAGGCGATCTCCAGCAGCGCCGCATCGGCCGCCAGCGCGCGCAGGCCGGCCTGCACCGCGCCGGGATCGGTGCCGGGCGCCAGCCACAGCGCCAGGTCGTTGACCCGCCGGTCACCGCTCAGGCGCTGCCAGGTGTCGCGCTCGATCGCCAGCGCGCCGCTCTGGCGGGCGTAGTCGCGCCAGACGCCACGCACCCGCACCTCGATGCGGCGGCCGTCGGGCAGCGGCAGCGCCAGCACCCGGCCCGGCGCCAGGCCGTGCAGCGCGACCGCGCCTTCGCTGGCCCAGATCTCGGGGCGGCCGTCGCCGACCGGCTCGGCCGGCTCGCCCACCAGCGGCAGCGTGCGCCGGGCGTCGCCGATCTCGCGGGCGATCAGCGCCAGCGGCGGCCGTGCCGGATCCAGGTCGACCGGCACGATGCGCTGCGCCTGCACCCGCGCCACGCCGGGCAGGGCGGCGGCGGCCCGCACGAAGTCCGGCTCCAGATAGGCGCCGTCGGCCTGGGCCAGGGTGGCGGCGGTGCGCGCGTACAGATCGGCCGGCAGCACCTCGTCGAGCCAGCCGGTGACCGAGTCGCGGAAGCTCGCCACCATCACCGTCAGCGCCACCGACAGCGCCAGGCTGGCGACCACGCCGGCCACCGTGATGGTGGCGCTGTCGCGCTGGTCGCGGGCACGCTCGAGCGCCAGCAGCAGGATGGGCTGGCGCGCACCGGGCCGGCGGCCCAGCACCCCGCCCACCAGCAGCGGCACGGTGACGATGCCGCCCACCAGCAGCAGCGCCACCGCCGCATAGGCGCCCAGCGGCAGGCCCTGCCAGGGCGGCGCGAAGGCCAGCGCCACGCCCAGCGCCAGCAGCAGCGGGCCCAGCCAGGGGCGGCGCGCCTGCAGATCCTCGCCGCCCAGGCCCTTGAGGCTCTGGGCCGGGGCCAGCCGGGCGGCCACCTGCGCCGGCTGCCAGCCCCCGGCCAGCGCCGCCAGCAGGCCCAGGCCGCCATAGACCGCCGCCGCGTTGCCGGACCACTGCAGCGCCGGTGCACCGCCGCCGAGCAGGCCGCTGCCCAGATCGCCGCCGAGCACCTGCAGCGCCAGCAGCGCCAGCCCGGCGCCCAGCGCCAGGCCGATCAGCGCGCCCACGCTACCCAGCAGCGCCGACTCCAGCAGCACCAGCGCCAGCCGTTCGCGGCCGGTCATGCCGATCACGCCCAGCAGCGCGAGCTGCGGCACCCGCTTGGCCACCGCCTGCGACTGCACCGAGAACACCAGGAAGGCGCCGGTGAACAGCGCCACCAGCGCCAGCACCGTCAGGTTGACCCGGTAGGCCTGCGACAGGTTGGAGACGCGCTGCGCCGCCTCGTCCGGCGCGGCGGCGCGCACGCCGGGGCCGAGCGCCGCCAGCAGGGCCGCGCGGTCGGCGCCGGGCGCCAAGCGCAGGTCGATGCGGCCGAGCTGGCCGAGCCGGTCGAAATGCGCCTGCGCGCCCGCGATGTCGATCACCGCCAGCGGCGAGGTGTCGGCCGCCACCGAGCCGCTCACGGTCAGCGCCACCAGCCGGCCGCCGCTCTGCACCCGCAGCGTGCCCCCCGGGGTCACGCCGAACAGGCGCTGCGCCGCCGGGTTCAGGAACAGCCGATCCGGATCGAGCGCCGCCAGCCGGGGCGCGTCCCCCGAGGCCTCGCGCAGCGCCGGATCGGGCCGCGGCAGCAGGGCCGGTGCCAGCGCCGCGGCCACCAGCATGTCCTGGCCGATCACCCGCAGGCCGCGCTTGCGCCCGCCCGCGTCCAGCGCGACCGTGTCGATCTCGATCACCGGGCTGGCCAGCGCCACCTCAGGCCGCGCCGCGACCTGCGCATACAGCGCTTCGTCGAGCTGCCGGGCACCTGCCGGGCGCAGCTCCAGATCCGGCTGGCCGTTGACGGTGCGCACCGCCTGGCCGAATTCGGCCAGCGCCGAAGCATTGATCAGGTGCACCGCAAAGGCCAGCGCCACGCCCAGCGCGACCGCCAGCAGCGCCACCGCGACCCGGCCGGGATGGTGGCGCATCTCCTGCGCGATCAGCGTCAGCAGCAGGGGCAGGGCGCCAGCCGGTCGACTCCGGCGCATCGGAAGTGGCGAGGGGGCGGGCGAGGTCGTCACAGGCGTGTCTGCATTGCAACGGTTCGGTACCGTTTG
This sequence comes from Sphaerotilus natans, assembly GCF_900156335.1. Classification (GTDB taxonomy): domain Bacteria; phylum Pseudomonadota; class Gammaproteobacteria; order Burkholderiales; family Burkholderiaceae_C; genus Sphaerotilus; species Sphaerotilus natans. Next base: position 144,962 of record NZ_FTMZ01000005.1, on the reverse strand, counting down.
TGAGCAGATTTGAGCGCACAATCCGCAGCAGTACCTGACCCGCGTTCCAGATTCAATCCAAGAACATGAACGATCCCCAGGCCCATCCGGCCAACCCGGCCCATCCGGCGACGGCGGGCGAGCCGGTCGAGGCGGCACCGCGTCTGCCGACTGGCTTCGGTCCGTGGATGGACCGGCTGGCCGACTGGGTCCACCGGATCGGGGTGAGGCAGGCCACGCTGGCCATCGTCGGCTCCAGCGTGCTGCTGTCGGTGCTGCTCGATGTGCTGTGGCATTGGCTGGCGGGCTGGCCGCTGAGCACCCGCTCGCTGCTGCTGGCCACGCTGCTGCCGGTGCCGATCGCCGGGCTGGGTGCGGGCATCACGCTGCGGTTGATCGTCGCGCTCGACCAGGCGCGCAGCCGCGCCGAGCAGCTGGCGTTGACCGACGCGCTGACCGGCGTGCGCAACCGCCGCTGGTTCATGACGCAGGCCGCGCTGGAGTTCGAGCGCGCCACCCGCCATGGCCGATCGCTGGCGCTGGTGCTGATCGATGTCGATCATTTCAAGCGCGTCAATGACGAGCATGGCCACCAGACCGGCGACCGGCTGCTGGTCGAGATCGCGCAGACCTGCGCGGCGACGCTGCGGCGCACCGATCTGCTGGCGCGCTTCGGCGGCGAGGAGTTCATCGTGCTGCTGCCCGAGACCGGCCAGCGCGAGGCGGTGCGGCTGGCCGAGCGCATGCGCCAGGCGGTGCAGGCCGGGCTGCGCGATCCGCAGCATCCGCTGCAGGTGCCGGTGACCATCAGCCTCGGGGTGGTGGCGATGAGCGCGGCCACGCCGACGCTGGATGCGCTGATCCGCGCCACCGACCAGGCGCTCTACGACGCCAAGCGCGCCGGCCGCGACCGGGTGCACACGCTGCCGCTGTCGCTCGGCGGCTGAGGTTGCAGGCCGCTCGGGCGGGCTCATCGCAGCGCCTCGATGCCGTCGGCGCGCAGCCGCAGCCGACGGTCGGCCTGCGCGGCGGCGTGCTCGGAATGGGTGACGATCAGGCAGCCGGCCCGGTGGCGCCGCGCCTGGCCGACCAGCAGGTCGAGCACGCGCTGCGCGGTGCGCGGGTCCAGGTTGCCGGTGGGCTCGTCGGCCAGGATCAGCGCCGGGCGATGCACCAGCGCACGCGCGATCGCCACCCGCTGGAGCTGGCCGCCGGAGAGCTCGCGCGGGCGCCGCCCGCCCAGGCCGGCCAGATCGACCTCGGCCAGCAGCTCGGCCACGCGGGCGTCGATGGCCGCGCGCTCGCGCCAGCCCAGCAGCAGCAGCGGCAGCGCGATGTTGTCGGCCACGCTCAGGTGCGGCAGCACATGGAAGGCCTGGAAGACGAAGCCCAGCGTCTCGCGGCGCAGCAGCGCGGCGGCGTGCTCGCCCAGGTCCTGCACCGCGCGGCCGGCGATCTCGACCTGGCCGCGGTCGGCGCGGTCCAGCCCGGCGATGCAGTTCAGCAGCGTGGACTTGCCCACGCCGGAGTCGCCCACCAGCGCCACCACCTCGCCCGGCGCCATCTCCAGGCTGACCGCCTCGAAGACCGGCGTGTCGCGGTAGGCCTTGCCCAGGTCCTGCAGACGCAGCAGCGGCGGCGGTGTCATCGCGCACGCGCCTCCAGCAGCGGCAGGCCGCGCGCCAGCACCGCGCCGACCGGGTCGGGCCCGTCGGCGGCGATCACCTCGCGCTGGGGCATGCTGCGCAGCCAGGTGAGCTGGCGCTTGGCGAGCTGGCGGGTCGCGGCGATGCCGCGCTCGGCCAGCTCGGAGGCGGGCCACAGGCCGTCGAGCGCCTCCCAGGCCTGGCGGTAGCCGACGCAGCGCATCGAGGGCAGGCCGGGATCCAGGTCGCCGCGCGCGCGCAGCCGCTCGACCTCGGGCACGAAGCCCTCGGCCAGCATCGCCTCGAAGCGCTGCGCGATGCGCGCATGCAGCCAGGCGCGGTCCTGCGGCTCCAGCGACAGCAGCCGGAATTCGTCCGGGCGCGCGGCCTCGGCCACGCGGGCGCGGTCGAAGCGATCGGTGTGCCAGGCCGACAGCGGCTGGCCGCTCAGGCGCCAGACCTCCAGCGCGCGCTGGATGCGCTGGGCGTCGTTGGGCGCCAGCCGCGCGGCGGTGGTCGGGTCGATGCGCGCCAGCTCGGCGTGCATCGCCGGCCAGCCGATCCGCGCGGCCTGCGCGTCGAGCTCGGCGCGCAGCGCGGCGTCGGCAGGCGGGAGCGTGTCCAGGCCGTCGAACAGCGCCTTCAGGTAGAGCATCGTGCCGCCGGCGAGCACCGGCTCGGCGCCGCGCGCGCGGATCTCGCCGATCAGCCGGCGCGCGTCGGCGACGAACTCGGCGGTCGAGTAGGCGGCGGTCGGCTCGATCAGGTCGATCAGGTGGTGCGGCACTTCGGCCCGCTCGGCCGGCGTGGGCTTGGCGGTGCCGATGTCCATGCCGCGGTAGACCAGCGCCGAATCGACGCTGATGATCTCCACCGGCGGCAGGCCGCGCGAGCGCGCCGCCCGCGCCAGCGCCAGCGCCGCGCCGGTCTTGCCGGAGGCGGTCGGCCCGGCGATCACCAGCACCGGGGCGGTGCTCATGCGGTCTTCTCCGCCGGCAGGCCGTGGCGCTGCACCGCCGTCCAGCCGATCAGCGCCACCGCCACCGAGGCCGCGCCCACGCCGCAGGCCAGCGGCCGGGTGGTGCCGTCGAGCGCGCCGCCCAGCCATTGGCCCAGGAAGAAGGCGGTCGCCGCCAGGATGAAGCCCGACAGCGCCGAAGCCATGCCCGCCTGCTGCGGGAAGGGCCCGACCACGCCGGCCTGGCCGCAGGGCTGGTGCGTGCCGTGGCCGAAGGCGTAGGCCAGCTGCGGCAGCAGCACCGCCCAGACCGTCTGCACGCCGGCCAGCGCCAGGGCGGTCATCGACAGGCCGCCGGCCAGCGAGATCAGTGCGGCGCGGCGCACCGCGCCGGTCGGGCCGTGGCGCACCAGCCAGCGCCGGCACACCACCGTGCCGGCCAGATAGGCCACCGAGCTGCTGCACAGCGCCAGGCCGTACTGGGTCGCGCTCAGGCCCAGCACCTGCATGTAGACGAAGGACGAGCCCGACAGGAAGAGGAACAGGCCGCCGTAGGTCGCGGCGGTCAGCCCGGACCAGCCGAGAAAGGTCGGGTGGCGCAGGATGCGCCCCCAGCTCTGCAGCAGCGGGCCCGGCTGCAGCGCGCGTGGATTGCGCTCGCGGATCGTCTCGGGCAGACGCAGCGCGACGAAGAGCAGCGCGCCCAGCACGATCAGCGCGATGGTCACGAAGCTGGCGCGCCAGCCGAACCAGCCGGTCACCAGGCCGCCCAGCAGCGGGCTGGACAGCGCGATCAGCCCCAGGCCCGACATGCCCAGCGACATGATGCGCATGCCCTCGCTGGGCTGGTAGAGGTCGCGCACCATCGCGCGCGCCACCACCACCGCGCCCGACATCGCCGCGCCCTGCACGATGCGGGTGGCGATCAGCGCCTGGATGTCGGCCGCGGTGGCCGCCGCCAGGCTGGAGAGCAGATAGGCCGACAGCGACACCAGCAGCACCGGCCGGCGGCCGAAGCGGTCGGCCACCGGGCCCCAGACCAGCTGGCCGAAGCCGAAGGCCAGCAGCAGCGCCGCCATGGTCTGCTGGGTGGCGGCCATCGAGGCGCCCAGCTCGGTCTTGATGCCCGGCAGCGCCGGCAGGTAGAGATCGGTCGAGACCGGCTGCAGGCCCAGCAGCAGCGCCAGCGCGATGGCGATGATCAGGTCGGCCGGGCGGGCCACGGCGGTGGCGGCGGGGGAGGTGGCGTTCATGGGGCGATCTGCCGCTTCAGCCGCGGTCGGCGGTGGCGCGGCGGCGAACCCCGTCGAGGTAGGCGTGCGGATCGGGCGGCTGGCCGCTGCGCTGCGAGGCCCAGATCATCTCGCCCAGGCAGTCCATCACCTCGTGCTGCGCGGCGTGCAGGTCGCCGCGCCGGGCCGCCAGCAGCTCGACCGCCTGGCGGATGCCGCGCGGCTGGTCGATCGAGACCTGCTCGCTGATGCTCAGGTGCATCGACAGGTGCAGGAAGGGGTTGGTGCGGCCGTCCTCGACCTGGTAGACGGCGGCCAGCGCGGCGGGCAGGTCGGCCAGGTCGGCGTGGTATTCGGGGTGGAGCTCGATCCACTGCGATGCAAGCGTCTCGATCGGCGAGAGCGGCTCGCCGGCGCGCGACTTGCGCCAAGCCTCGCAGAAGAATGTCCGGACGTCGTTCTGGCTGGGGGCAAACATCCGACAATTGTGGCCTTTTTCCACTGTCGCTGCCGGCTGCGGGCCGGACGGCCCTGCCATGACGACCTCGCCCGAAACGATCACGCTCACCTCCGCGCAGCTCTTTTCGGAGGCGCGCACCCACAACGCCTGGCAGGACCGCCCGGTCGCGCCCGAGCTGCTGCGCGCGCTGCACGACCGCCTGAAATGGGCGCCGACGGCGATGAACTGCGGCCCGCTGCGGGTGCGCTTCGTCGTCTCGGCCGAGGCGCGCTCAGCGCTGCTGCCGCTGATGGCCGAGGGCAACCGCGCCAAGACCGCCGCCGCGCCGGTGGTGGCGGTGCTGGGCGCCGACCTCGACTTCCCCGCGACGATGGGTCGGCTGGCGCCGCATGTGCCGGCCGCCGCCTTCGAGGGCCAGCCGGCCAAGGTCGAGCACATGGCGCGCTTCAACGCCACGCTGCAGACCGGCTACTTCATCCTGGCGGCGCGCTCGCTGGGCCTGGACTGCGGTCCGATGGCCGGCTTCGACGCCGCTGGCGTCGACGCGGCCTTCTGGGGCGGCACCGCGGTGAAGACGCTGCTGGTGTGCAACCTCGGCCACGGCGACCCCGCCGGCCTGCGCCCGCGCGCGGCCCGCCTGGACTTCGACGACGCCTGCCGCATCCTGTGATCACCGATCCGGCGTTCTACGCCGTCGCGGTGCCGGCGGCGCTGCTGGTGGGCATCTCCAAGTCGGGCTTCGCCTCCGGCATCGGCGCGCTGGCCACGCCGCTGCTGGCGATGAGCGTGAGCGTGCCGCAGGCCGCCGCGCTGGTGCTGCCGCTGCTGTGCCTGTCCGATGTCATGGGCCTGGTGACGCTGCGCCGCCATGCCGACTGGACGGTGCTGCGCCAGCTGCTGCCCGCCGGCCTGATCGGCATCGTGCTGGGCTGGATCGGCTTCGGCGTGCTGTCGCCGCAGCTCGTGGGCGGGCTGACCGGCCTGGTGACGCTGATCTTCCTGGCCTGGAACCTGAGGTTTCCGCCGCGGGCCGATGCCGCGCCGCCCAGCGCTGCGGCCAGCGGCGCGCTGGCGCTGACCTCCGGCTTCACCAGCTTCATCGCGCACAGCGGCGGCCCGCCGATCGTGATGGCGCTGCTGCCGCGCCACATGGCGCCGCTGGCCTACGCCGGCACCTCGGCGGTGTTCTTTGCCGCGATCAATGCTGCCAAGTGGGGGCCCTACGGCCTGCTCGGCCTGATCGACGGCGGGCAGCTCGCCACCTCGGCGGTGCTGATGCCGGTGGCCGCCGCCGGCGTGCTGATCGGCATCCAGGCGACGAAGCATGTCTCGCCGCGCTGGTTCTACCGGCTGGTGCAGTGGGGCATGTTCCTGACCGGGGTCAAGCTGCTGTGGGATGCGCTGAAGTGAGGCGGCCAGCCCGCCCGGCGCTCAAGCCTGCGGTCAGCGAGCCGGCCTAGCATCGTCGCCCCCGATGCCCGCGCATCTGTCCTGTCCTGGAGAGTCTCCCGCATGAATGCCCCGGCCCTGGCCGCGTCCGCCGTCCGCCTCGAACCCCACGCCACGCTGTCCGGCGTGGCGGTGCTCACCCTGTCCAACCCGGGCAAGCTCAATGCCGTCAACGTCGCGATGTGGCGCGAGCTGCGCCAGATCTTCGAGGGCCTGGACGCGCGCGAGCCCGACCTGCGCTGCGTGATCGTGCGCGGCGAGGGCGGCACCTTCGTCTCCGGCGGCGACATCGAGGAGTTCCCGGCCTTCCGCTTCGCGCCGGAGACGGTGCGCGACTTCCACGAGAACATCGTCGCCCCGGCGCTCGACGCGATGTACCGCTGCGACATCCCGCTGGTGGCGCAGATCGAGCGCGCCTGCGTCGGCGGCGGGCTGGAGATCGCCTGCCAGTGCGACATCCGCATCGCCGGGCGCTCGAGCCGCTTCGGCGCGCCGATCGCCCGGCTGGGCTTCCCGATGGCGATCGACGAGCTCGCGGGCGTGGCGCGGGTGGCCGGGCTGGCCACCGCCGCCGAGATCCTGCTGGAGGCGCGGCTGCTGGAGGCCGAGGTCGCGCTGCAGCGCGGCCTGGTGCAGCGGGTGATGCCCGACGAGGAGGTCGCACCGGAGGCCGAGGCCACCGCGCGGCGCATCGCCGCCGGCGCCCCGCGTGCCGCGCGCCTGAACAAGCAGGCGCTACGCCTGGTCGCGCCGCAGTTCTGCTTCTCCGAGGCGCAGCGCCAGCAGCTCGCCGCCTACGCCAGCGGCCCCGACCACCGCGAGGGCATCGCCGCCTTCATCGAGAAGCGCCCCCCGAAGTTCACCGGCGCCTGAGTTTTCTGGCCCCTGAGTCTTCTGGCGCCTGATTCCCCCATCACCTCCGTCATCCCCGCGCAGGCGGGGATCCACGCCCGCCGCCCCATGAGCCCCGCCGCCAACCCCAACCTCTTCGCCGCCCTGCGCGCCGCCTTTCCCGCCGACCTCGACGCGATCGCGATCGAGACCGACAGCGGCCTGGATTATTCCTGGCGCGACCTCGACCGCGCCACCGCGATGCTGGCCAACCTGCTGCAGTCGCTGGAGATCCCGGCCGGCAGCCGGGTGGCCGCGCACACCGAGAAGTCGGTCGAGGCGCTGATGCTCTATCTGGCGACGCTGCGCGCGGGGCTGGTCTACCTGCCGCTCAACACCGCCTATCAGGCGGCCGAGCTGGACTACTTCATCGGCAACGCCGAGCCCGCGGTGGTGGTCTGCGCGGGCCGGAACTTCCCGTGGATCAGCCAGCTCGCCTTCCAGAAGGGCGTGGCGCATGTCTTCACGCTCAACGACGACCGCACCGGCACGCTGCTCGACCGCGCCGCGCATTTCCCCGACACCCACGAGATCGCGCCGAAGTCGGCCGACGACCTGGCCGCGATCCTCTACACCTCCGGCACCACCGGCCGCAGCAAGGGCGCGATGCTCAGCCACGGCAACCTGCTGTCCAACGCGCAGATGCTCAAGGACTTCTGGGACTGGAGAGAAGGCGACGTGCTGATCCACGCGCTGCCGATCTTCCATGTCCACGGCCTGTTCGTCGCCAGCCACGGCGCGCTGCTCAACGGCTCGAAGATGCTGTGGCTGTCGAAGTTCGATCCGAAGGCGGTGGTCGAGCGCCTGCCGCGTGCCAGCGTCTTCATGGGCGTGCCGACGCTCTACGTGCGGCTGCTGCAGGAGGTCGGGCTGACGCGCGAGGCCTGCCGCAACATGCGCCTGTTCATCTCCGGCTCGGCGCCGCTGCTGATCGAGACCTTCCGCGACTGGCAGGCGCGCACCGGCCACACCATCCTGGAGCGCTACGGCATGAGCGAGACGATCATGCTGACCTCCAACCCCTGCCGCGCCGAGGCCGGCGAGCATGAACCTCGGCGGCTGGGCGGCACGGTCGGGCCGGCCCTGCCGGGCGTGGGCGTGCGCGTGGTCGACGACGCCGGCGCCGCGGTGGCCGCCGACGAGATCGGCCATGTGCAGGTGCGCGGCCCGAACGTCTTCGGCGGCTACTGGCGCATGCCGGAGAAGACCGCCGAGGAGTTCACCGCCGATGCGTCGGGTGAGCGCTGGTTCAGGACCGGCGATGTCGGCCGCTTCGACGCGCAGGGCTACCTCACCATCGTCGGCCGCAGCAAGGACCTGATCATTACCGGCGGCTACAACGTCTACCCGGCCGAGATCGAGGGCTGGCTCAACGACATGCCCGGCGTGGCCGAGTCGGCGGTGGTCGGCGTGCCGCACCCTGACTTCGGCGAGGGCGTGATCGCGCTGATCGTGCCCAAAGTGGGCGCCACGCTCGATGCCGATGCGCTGGTGGTGCAGCTCAAGACGCAGATCGCCGGCTACAAGGTGCCCAAGCGCGCCTTCGTGGTGGCCGAGCTGCCGCGCAACGCGATGGGCAAGGTGCAGAAGAACCTGCTGCGCGACGCGCACCGGGCGCTGTTCACCGGCTGATCGGCGCCTCTGCCGGGGGGCTTTCTGGCGCCGCCAGCAGTGCCTCGGCGCGCAGCGTGCGCAGCAGCTTCTGGCCGGCGCGGCCGTCCGGGGCGCGCTCGCCGAACAGGCGGCCGCGCTCGGCGCGGATGGCCGCGCGGCTGCGCTCGCCCAGCAGGCCGTCGATCGCGCCGATGTCATGGCCGCGTGCGGCCAGCAGCTGCTGCAGCTCGCGGCGTTCGGCGCGCGACAGGCCGGCGTCGTCGGTCGGCCACGGCGTCACGAAGGGGCCGGCGCCGCGCAGCCGGTCGGCCAGGTGCGCGATCGCCAGGCCGTAGCTCTCGGCGGCGTTGTAGCTGTAGATCGCGTCGAAGTTCTTCGTCACCAGGAAGGCCGGGCCCTGGGGGCCGGCGGGCGTCATCAGGCCGGCGGGCGCATCGAGCTCTGGCAGCGGCGCGCCGTCGGCGCGGCGCAGGCCCAGGTCGCGCCAGCGTGCCATCGGCTGGCGCAGCTTGCGGCCCTGGCCCTCGGTGGAGAAGCCTTCCGGCAGCCGCACCTCGAAGCCCCAGGGCAGGCCGTCCTTCCAGCCCGCGCGGGCCAAGAAATTGGCGGTCGAGGCCAGCGCGTCGGGCACGCTGTCGATCAGGTCGCGGCGGCCGTCGCCGTCGAAGTCGACCGCCAGGCGCTCGTAGGTGGTTGGCATGAACTGGGTGTGGCCGAAGGCGCCGGCCCAGGAGCCGCGCAGCCGCTCCGGCGGGACATGACCGGCCTGCAGGATGCGCAGCGCCGCGAACAGCTCGCCGCGGAAGAAGCCCTGGCGCCGCCCCTGGCACGACAGCGTGGCCAGCGACTGCACCAGCGGGTAGCTGCCGAAGGTCTGGCCGAAGTTGCTCTCCACGCCCCAGACGGCGACCACGGTGGCCGCGTCGACCCCGTGGCGCTGCGCCACCTCGTCCAGCACCGGACGGTGCTGCTCCAGCATGGCCCGGCCCTGCGCGCGCGCTCGTCATCGACCAGCGCTGCCAGGTAGTCCCAGATCGGCGTGCGGAACTCGGGCTGCTGGTCGAGCTTGTCCAGCACCTCGGGCAGGGCGGCCAGGTCCGCGGTGTGCTGCCGCCAGGTCTCGGACGCGACGCCGGCCGTGCGGGCCGCGGGCTGCAGCGCGGAGAGGCAGGACTGCAGCACCGCGTCGGGCGCAGCGTCGGGGGGCATCTGTGCCACGGCGAGCAGCGGCAGCAGCAGTGCGGGCAGGGCGAGGAGGCGGGCGGATGTCATGGGGCTTCATTTTCACGCGGGAGATCTCCGGGTTTTCCGAGGCCTTCGATTGCATGCGGGTTCCAGTTCCGCCAACGCCAGGGTGAGCGTCGGGTTGAGCAGGTCACTGCGCCACGCCGCCGCCGTCGTCACCACCTCGACCTTCTGCAGCAACGGCTTGAACAACACGTTGTTCGGTGCCATTCGGCGTAAGGACTCCGGGACCAGGCCGATGCCTTGCCCGCACCCGACCGAAGCCACCTGCGTCGTCACGCTGCGAACCTCGTGCAAGATTCGAGGCGAGAAGCCACTGGCCTGACAGAGGGCGATGATGCGGTCGAAATAGACGGGACTGACCCGGCGGCTGAACATCACAAACGCCTCATCCGCCAGCATCGCCATGTCGATGCGACGCTGGCCTGCAAGTCGGTGGCCTGCAGGCAGGGCGACGACCAGGCTATCCTGAGACATCGCCATCGTCTGGATATCGGCTCCCAGGTCACCCTCCAGCCGCGCAAAAGCCAGGTCCACGTCACCTGAGCGCAGCGCGGGTACGGCATCGACGCTGTCGATCTCGTGCACCGAGATCGTCAACCGGGGCTGGGTCGCACGCAATCGATCCAGGTAGGCCGGCAACACCTCCAGCATGGCCGAGGAGATGGCGCCGATGGTCAGCATGCCGGTCTGGCCCGAGGTGGCTTCGCGTACCGCCAACTCCAGCTGCTCCATCTGCTGCACGAACTTGCGCACCGCCGGCAGGATCGCGTGGCCCACCGGCGTGAGCTGCGCTCCCAGTCGGGAGCGCACAAAAAGCTGTGCCTTCAGGGCCTGCTCCAGCACCTGGATCTGCTCGGTCAGCGGAGGTTGAGACATGCCCAGCCGCTTTGCCGCGCGACTGAAGTTCTGCTCCTCGGCCACGGCCAGGAACAACCACAGGTGGCGCATCAGGCGGAAGTTGATCATGTCTGCCCCATAGGTTTGGCGTATGGATGAATTCCTGAGATCGGAATTTACAGAATGATGGTCGGGATCGACAGTGGCGTCACACACCACTGCTTGCACCGCCATGCCCACATCGTTCCTTGAGCGCCTGGCGCGCCTGGACACCACCACGGTCTCCGATGCGCTCGACTTCCTCGCCCTGCCTGGCGCCACCGTGGGTCTGCGCCCGCTCTGGTCCTGCTCCCGCATCGTCGGGCGCGCCAGCACCGTGCAACTCGGGCCCAAGACGGGCAGCGCCCCCACGGTGCACCTGATCTCGCCGGTGATCGCCGCCATCGACACCGATGACCGCATCCTGGTGATCGCGGGTGGCATGGATGGCATTTCATGCTGGGGCGACATCCTGGCCAATGCGGCCAAGGTCAAGGGGGTTCGTGGCACCGTCATCGACGGCTTCAGCCGGGACATCGAGGCCAACGAAGAGATCGGCTACCCGGTCTATGGCCGAGGCGCAACCATGGTCAGCGCGCGCAACCGCGTGGTCCAGCTCGACGCCGGCCAGCCCATCCAGGTGGCGGGTGTGACGGTATCGGAAGGTGATTTCGTGATCGCCGACCGCTGCGGCACGGTCTTCGTGCCGGCGCAGCGGATCGCCGAGGTTCTGGATCTGGCCGAGCGCATTGCCCGGCGTCAGGACGGCATGGTGCAGGCCGTGCGCTCCGGCCGCTCGGTGGAGGCCGTGATGCACGACAAGGAATTCGAAGCCATCAAGGCGGGAGCACAGGCATGAACGCGCAGGACAAGGAACTGGTCGCCCTCTTCGAGGGTCTGGACACCCCAGGCGTTTCGGACGCCATGGACAAGCTAGGAATCCCCGGCCAATGTCTGGGCATTGCGCCGTTGGACAACTACGCCGGCACGGTCGTGGGCCCGGCATTCACCGTCCAATATGTCAGCTGCGGCCAGCCGGCTGGCACCGTCGGCGACTTCATCGACGACGTGGCGCCCGGTGACGTGGTCGTCATCGACAACGGCGGCCGCACGGACTGCACGGTCTGGGGCGACATCATGACCCAGTACGCCGGCCTGCGCGGCATCGCGGGCACGGTCATCGACGGCGTGTGCCGCGACGTGGGCAAGGCCCTGGGCGACGGCTATCGCCTCTACACGCGCGGACGCTTCATGCGCACGGGCAAGGACCGCGTCGAGGTGGTGGCTGTCAACGGGCCGGTGTCCATCGGCACGGCACGGGTCGTGGCGCGGGACATCGTGGTGGCCGATGCCAACGGCGTGGTGGTGGTCCCGCGCGGGCGTGCCCGCGAAGTCGCAGAGACCGCACACCGGATCGAAGCGGCGGAGTCGCGCATTCGTGCCCTCATCGCCTCAGGCATGACGCTCGGACAAGCCCGTGCCCAGCAGGGCTACCACCAACTGCAAACAAGGTCCGCATGAGCCCGTCGAACCTCCATGAGCAAGCCCTGAAGCTGGGCACCTCCACCCTGTACGAGGCCTCGTGCCTGCCCTGTTCGGTGGACCCCGCGATTCGTCCCGTCTGGGCCGGCGCGGCGGTGGCTGGCCCGGCCTACCCGGTGCATTGCGCCCCAGGTGACAACCTGGCCATCCACCTGGCGGTGGAGCGCGCCCCGCGTGGCAGCGTGCTGGTGGTCACGGCCGAAAACTTCGTGGCCGGCTATTGGGGCGAAGTGCTGACGGTGGCGGCCGAGGCCGCCGGCATCACCGGCCTGGTGATCGACGGAGGCGTGCGCGATGTGGCTGCCTTGGCCCGCTGGGGCTTTCCGGTGTTTGCCCGCGGCATCTCGGTTCGCGGCACGATCAAGGCCAGTGTGCCCTCGGTCGGTCAATCCATCCAGATCACTGGCGTTCCGGTGAGCGTGGGCGACCTGGTGGTGGCGGACGACGACGGCGTGGTGGTGGTGCCCATGGCCGATGTCGCTCGCGTCATGTCTGCCGCGCAGATCCGCGCAGACAAGGAAGCCGAGTTTATGCGCCGCTTGACAGAAGGCACCCGTACCGTCGATTTGCTGGGGCTGGCCGCGTGGCGGGAGCAGGCATGAGCGCCGTTTCGCCTCTCCTCCCGCTGAATCAGCACCTGGCCGCCGCCCAGCCTTCAGCCACCTACCGCATGATCGACCGCGTGGCCGAGCGAAAGGCAGCGGGCGCCAGAATCATCTCGCTGAGCGCCGGCGAGCCTGACTTCGACACCCCGGTGCATGTCCAGGAGGCGGCCATTGCGGCCATCCGTGCGGGTCATACCCGGTACACGCAGGTGGCAGGCATGCGTCCGCTGCGCGAGGCGGTTGCACGCAAGTTCCAGGAGGAAAACGGCATGCCGACCCGCTGGCAGGCGACCATCGTCTGCAGCGGTGGCAAGCAGGTCATCTACAACGCCTTGGCGGCCACACTGAATGCCGGGGATGAAGTGATCATCCCCGCGCCCTATTGGGTCAGCTACCCCGAGATGGTCCAGCTCTGCGGGGCTCGGGCGGTGACCGTGCCTTGCCCGGAGGCGACTGGCTTCAAGCTCACGCCCGAGGCGCTGTCGGCGGCGATCACTCCTCGCACGCGGTGGTTGATCCTCAACTCGCCGTCGAACCCGACTGGCGCGGTGTATTCGGCAGCGGAGTTGCTGGCGCTGGCCGAGGTGCTCCTGGCGCATCCAGAGGTCTTGGTGCTGTCGGATGACATTTACGAGCACCTGGTGTTCACCGGCGCGACCTTCGCCACGATGGCTCAGGTGGAGCCGCGCTTGGCGGGGCGCACCCTGACGATGAATGGCGTCTCGAAGGCGTACGCGATGACGGGGTGGCGCATCGGCTTCGCCACCGGACCGCAGTGGTTGCTGGAGGCCATGGAGAAACTGCAGGGTCAGCAGACCTCAGGCGCTTGCAGCATTTCGCAGCATGCGGCCCTGGCTGCCCTCGCGGGACCGCAGGATTTCGTTCGAAACACCCGCGAGGTCTTCGAGCGGCGGCGCGATGCGGTGGTGCAGGGCTTGAACCGTGCCTTCGGCTTGCGTTGTGCCCGCGCGGCCGGGGCGTTCTATGCCTTCGCCTCCTGCGAAGGTCTGATCGGCCGAACCAGCGCGGGCGGCCGGCTGCTGGCCACGGACGAGGATGTGGCATTGGCGCTGCTCGATGAAGCCCAGGTGGCCGTGATGCAAGGCAGCGCCTTTGGTCTGGGCCCATATCTCCGCATTGCCTATGCCTTGGACGATGCGTCCCTGGCCCAGGCCTGCAACGCGATACGACACTTTTGCGAGTCCACGACAACATGAGCACGACCATCGCCCAAGTCTCGCCAGGCACGGCCGGGTTCGACCACGCCCGCGTCCCCCTGGTCGTCCAGGGCGTGGCGCTGGATGTGGCCACCATCCATCGCACTGGGCCCTTGTCGCCCGTGGTCTTCCTGCACGGGTTTGGCTCAACCAAGGAAGACTACGCGGACATCGTCCGTCACGCCGAGTTCAGCGGACGTGCTTTTCTGGCCTGGGATGCGCCTGGCTGCGGAGAGACCCATTGTGGTGACCTGGGACGGGTCTCCATCCCGTTTCTCGTCGACACGGCGCGAGCCCTGTTGGCTCATTTCGGAGTGACCGAGTTCCACCTGGTCGGCCATTCCATGGGAGGCCTGACGGCCTTGTTGCTGGCCCACGCCATGCCTGAACGGGTGCTGAGCTTCGTCGACATCGAAGGCAACGTCGCACCCGAAGACTGCTTTCTGAGCCGGCAGATCATTGACTACCCTGCCGATGATCCGCAGCACTTCTTTGACGAATTCATCCTGCGCACCCACGGCTCTCCGGCGTATGCAAGTGCCTTGTACGCCGCCAGCCTGCGCCACAAGGTACGTACGGGCGCAGTAGCCGGGATTTTTCGCTCGATGGTTGAGCTGTCGGATCACGGCGATCTGATGGACAAGTTCCTGAGCCTTCCTATGCCGAGGATGTTCATGCATGGCGAACAGAACGCAACGTTGAGCTATCTGCCTCGCCTACGTGAGGCTCGGGTCCGGGTCGAGGAGGTGCCGTCTTGTGGTCACTTTCCGATGTACTCCAACCCGCTTCACATGTGGAGCGCCATTGCCAAACATGTCGCCAGCTGACCGCTATTCATTGAGGCCCGACGCTGAGCCGAACAACGGGCTTCACCTTGGCAATGCGAGGCGGTCTGCGCAGAACCCTCTTTTTCACGCGCTGGCTGAAGTCTCGTCCTCGGCATGCCGCTCCGGCTCGGTGGTGCGCAGGATCTCGTCGAGCACCGAGGTGGCGTAGTTGCCGGCCGGCAGCGAGAAGGTCAGCACCAGCTGGTCGGCCTGCGGCCATTCCCAGGCCATGTCGGTCGGCAGCGCCACCAGGGCGCGGCGCTCCTGGTCCAGCCCGGCGAATTCCATGCCGCTGCACAGCGTGGCGTGACGCTCGGCCACGCCGTTCTCCAGCGCCTGCGCCTCGTCCGTGGTGCTCACGCGGCCGCGGCCCCACAGCGGTCCGGTGGGGCGGCCGGCTTCGTCCATCACGTCGCCGGGCAGCGTCCGACCCCACAGGCCCTGCGCGATGCGCTGCGCCAGCACCTCGTTGAAGACGAAGGAGCGCACCGCCGACAGGTAGAGGCCCTTCTTCTTCGGGTTGCGCACGCGGATCTCGCGCGCCAGCATCGCCCGGCCCTGCTCGACGTTGCCGCCGTCGAAGCCGAAGCGCTGCGCGCCGAAGTAGTTGGGCACGCCCTGCGCGGCCACCGCCTTCAGGTTGGCCTCGATGGCGTCGCGCTCGCCCGCCACGTCGCGCAGCACGATGCGGAAGCGGTTGCCCAGCAGGTCGCCGGGGCGCAGCTTCTTCACATGGCGGCTCTGGCCCAGCACCTTGAATTCGGGGTGCTCGAGCGTCGTCAGCTCGGGCGTCTCGCCGGCCTTGCCGGTCGGCAGGTAGATGCTGAACCACTGGCGGGTGAGGGCGTGGCGGTCCTTCAGGCCGGCGTAGCCCACGTCGCGTTCGGTCACGCCGGCTGCCGCGGCCAGCTGCTGCGCGACGAAGGCGGTGTTGGCGCCGTTCTTCTCCACATCCAGCCAGAGGTGCTCGCCCGCGCCGGAGGGCAGCTGCAGCGGCAGCTCGGTGACGATGAAGTCCTCGTTGCGGCTTTTCAGCGTGGCGCTGGCGCCGCTGGCCGGATAGGCGTGGGGCCACAGGGGCAGGGTCGTGTAGGGGGCTTGGGTCATGAGGAATCCGGTGGCGCCGGCGGGAGACGCGGGCGGGGCGTGATTCTGCCTGTCGGCCTGCGCAGGCCTCAGGCCCTGGCAGGGGGCGACTCGTAGAGCTCGAGCGGCAGCCCGTCCGGATCGGCGAAGAAGGTGAAGCGCTGGCCGGTGTGCTCATCGACGCGCACCGGCTCGACCGCGACCCCTTGCGACTCCAGCCAGGCCTTGGCCTGCGCCACGTCGTCGACGGCAAACGCCAGGTGCCGCAGGCCCTGCGCCTCCGGGCGCGAGGGGCGCGGCGGCGGCGACGGGAACGAGAACAGCTCGAGCTGCCCGCCGTCCGGCAGCGCCAGATCGAGCTTGTGCGACTGACGCTGCGCGCGGTAGTGCTCTGCCACGACGCGCAGGCCGAGCAGGTTCACATAGAACGCCTTCGATCGCTCGTAGTCCGAGCAGATGATGGCGACGTGGTGGATGCGGCGCAGGTCGAGCATGGTGGAGGCGGGAAGCATCAGAAGGCGGGAGTGTGCCGGGAACCCGGGCTCAGCGCACGTTCAGGGCCGCCAGCAGTTCCTGCGCCACGAGATGCGAGGACTGCGGGTTCTGTCCCGTGATCAGCTGGCCGTCACGGAGGGCGAAGGGCTGCCAGTTCGCCGCGCCCACGAAGTGCCCGCCCAGTGCGCGCAGCCGCGTTTCCAGCATGAAGGGCACCATCTTCTCCAGGCCCACCGCCACCTCCTCGGCGTCGGTGAACGAGTTGACGCGCAGATCCTTCACGATGGATTGCCCATCGGGACGCTTGGCCGTGACGAGGCCGGCCGCCCCGTGGCACACCGAGGCGATCAGCTTCCTGGCCGCGAAGGCGCGCTCGACAGCACGGGTCACGCCCGCATCGACCGGCAGGTCCCACATCGTGCCGTGGCCGCCGGGGAAGAACACCGCATCGAACTCGGCGCCGTCGAAGTCCGACGCCTTGGGCGTCTTGGCGATCCGCGCCTGCAGCGCGGCATCGGCCAGGAAGCGCTCGACCACAGGGTCGTTCTGGCCGACCGGCTTGACGCTGCCGGGATCGATGGGGGCCGGGCCGCCGGCCGGCGACGCCAGCGTCACCTCGACGCCGGCGTCGGCCAGCGCGTAGTACGGCACCGCCAGCTCCTCGGCCCACAGGCCGGTGGGCTGGCCGGTGTCGCCCATGCGGGCGTTGGAGGTGACGATCATCAGGATGCGGGCGGTCATGGGAAGTCCTCTCGGAAGGGCCGCGCCGACGTGGCGCGATGAAGAGGACTCTATTGATTCGATGGCAAGCCATAAACTGGAGTCATGGAACTATGTTCATTACTTGGATGAACAGATGGCGCGCACCTTCGACCCCGTCCAGCTCGGCAGCATCGAGCTCTTCTGCAAGGCAGCCGAACTCGGCAGCTTCACCGGCGCAGCCGAGGCGCTCGGCCTGACGCCGGCCTCGGTGAGCCGCTCGATCGGCCGGCTGGAGGCGCGGCTGGGCGTGCGCCTGTTCAACCGCACCACGCGCAGCGTGAAGCTCACCGCGGGCGGCGAGCTCTACCACGCGCAGTGCCAGCAGGCGCTGGAGCAGATCGCCGAGGCCGAGCGCGCGCTGACCGGCCAGCAGGCCGAGCCCAAGGGTCTGGTGCGCGTGAGCGTGGGCACGGTCTACGGCCACCACCGCGTGGTGCCGCTGCTGCCCGGCTTCATGGCCGCCTTTCCCGGCGTGGAGGTCGAGCTCAACGTCTCCAACCGCAACGTCGATTTCGTCGAGGACGGCTACGACCTGGCAATCCGCCTGGGCGAGCCGCGCGATTCGCGCCTGGTCTCGCGCAAGCTGGAGGAGGCCACGGTGGGTATCTTCGGCGCACCGGCCTATCTGCGCCGCCGCGGCGAGCCCGGGACCTTGGACGAGTTGCGCCAGCACGACCTGATCCAGTTCGTGCTGCCCAGCACGGGCCGGCCGATGCCGTGGATCCTGCGCACGCCTGAGGGCGAGGACCTCGACTTCGGCTTCAGGAGCCGCCAGCGCGTGCATGAGGACGTGCTGGCCGGCGTGGGCTGGGCTGTGGCTGGCGGCGGACTGTTTCAGATCTACCACTTCGTCGCGCACGCGGCGGTGCAGGCCGGCCAGCTGGTTGAGGTGATGGCCGGCCACGGCGGCCGGTCCCGGCCCTTCCATGTGCTCTATCCGCAGAACCGGCATCTGTCGGCGAGGGTGCGGGCGTTCGTGGATTACCTGGCGGAGGCCGTGGGGCCGTCGAAGCCGCAGCCTGCGTGTCGGGCTGGCATGGATTGACCCGCCAGAAACGACGAAGCCCCAGCAAGTGGGGCTTCCGTGCGTCCTTGCGGTGCAAGGGAAAATCTGGTCGGGGTGAGAGGATTCGAACCTCCGGCCTCTACGTCCCGAACGTAGCGCTCTACCAGGCTAAGCTACACCCCGAAATCTGGCGTCTGGCTGACATGCGAATCTGAAGAAGCTGGTCGGGGTGAGAGGATTCGAACCTCCGGCCTCTACGTCCCGAACGTAGCGCTCTACCAGGCTAAGCTACACCCCGTGTGCTCTTCAGTCGAGAACTTGTCTGATTGCTCAGGAAGTTCTGTCAACCGCCAAGACTGTCAATCTTAGCAGCGCATCCTTGAATTGGGAAGAGGGCAGCGCAGAAATATGTTCGCGAGCGCGTTCTGCCTCGGCGCGGGCGGCTTCGCGGGTGATGTCCAGCGCGCCGGTGCGGCGCACGATGGCGACGATCTCGTCCAGGCGCTCGACCTCGCCGTGCTGGATCGCATGGCGGATCAGCTCGCGCTCGTCGGGCGTGCCTCGGCTCATCGCCGCCAGCAGCGGCAGCGTGGGCTTGCCTTCACGCAGGTCGTCGCCGACGTTCTTGCCCAGCGCGGCGGTGGTGCCCTCGTAGTCGAGCAGGTCGTCGACGATCTGGAAGGCGGTGCCCAGCGCCTGGCCGTAGGACGCGCAGGCTTCCTCGAGCGCGCTGTCGCTGCCGGCCAGCACCGCGCCGATGCGCGCGCTGGCCTCGAAGAGCTTCGCGGTCTTGTAGCGGATGACACGCAGGTAGTCCTCGACCGAGATGTCGGGGTCGTGCATGTTCAGCAGCTGCAGCACCTCGCCCTCGGCGATGACGTTGGTCGCGTCGGCCAGCACCTCGAGCACCCGCATGCTGTCGACCGACACCATCATCTGGAAGGCGCGCGAATACAGGAAGTCGCCCACCAGCACGCTGGCGGCGTTGCCGAACAGCGCGTTGGCGGTCTGGCGGCCGCGGCGCAGCGAGGACTCGTCGACGACGTCGTCATGCAGCAGCGTGGCGGTGTGGATGAACTCGACGGTGGCGGCCAGCTCGAAGCGGGCCGGCTGCTCGAAGCCGAGCGCGCGCGAGAACAGCAGCACCAGCATCGGGCGCAGCCGCTTGCCGCCCGCGCTGACGATGTAGTGCGAGATCTGGTTGATCAGCACCACCTCGGAGGCGAGCCGGCGGTGGATCACGGCGTCAACCTGCGCCATCTCGCCGGCCATCAGTTCGGTGATGGCGGCCTGGTTGTTCGAGGAATCGGTGGCGAGGCTCACGAGGGAGGACTTCTCAGGTCGGGAGGGCACAATCCGTGGATTATAGGAAGCCTGCAGACCCCGCCGGCCCGCGACGGTATCGCCGGACAATCCTGCGCCCGGCCCGCGTCGGTCCGATCCGACATCGTTGCCGAGCACGGGCAAGAGCCGTGCTACAATCTTCGGCTTCGCGCGGAACGGGTCTGGTGCTTCACACGACGCAGACAGGTCACGACGCGCGATCAAAAAGTTCTTTTCCCCACGAAAGGGTTGACATGTACGCGGTCATAAAAACCGGTGGCAAGCAATACAAGGTTGCAGCCGGCGAAAAAATCAAGGTAGAACAGATCACTGCGGACGTCGGCCAGGAGATCGTGATCGACCAGGTGCTCGCCGTCGGCAACGGCGCTGAGCTGAAGGTCGGTGCTCCCCTGGTGGACGGTGCGTCGGTGCAGGCCACCGTCGTCTCGCACGGTCGTCACGACAAGGTCCGCATCTTCAAGATGCGTCGCCGCAAGCACTACCAGAAGCGCCAGGGCCATCGCCAGAACTACACCGAGCTGCTCATCAGCGCGGTCGTGGCCTGATCCCGGTCTTTCCTCAGATCTCCAAGGAGCTGAAACATGGCACAGAAAAAAGGCGGCGGTTCCACGCGGAACGGCCGTGATTCCCAGCCGAAGATGCTCGGCGTCAAGGCCTACGGCGGCCAGGTCGTGAGCGCCGGTTCGATCATCGTGCGTCAGCGCGGCACTCGTTTCCACGCCGGTCCGGGCGTCGGCATGGGCCGTGACCACACGCTGTTCGCGCTGGTCGATGGCACGATCTCGTTCGCCGTCAAGGGCGCCGAGAACCGCAAGACCGTCGTCGTCACGCCGGTCTGAGCGAACGGACACACCTGTCCCTTCGCTTCATGCGCATGAAGCCCCGGCCTGCCGGGGCTTTTTGCATTGCAAATATCTCTCGTCCGGAGAACACGCATGAAATTTGTCGATGAGGTCACGATCGACGTGGCCGCCGGAAACGGTGGTGCCGGCTGCGCGAGCTTCCGGCGCGAGAAGTTCATTCCCTTTGGCGGCCCCGATGGCGGCAACGGCGGCCGCGGCGGCCACGTCTACGCGCTGGGCGACCGCAACCTGAACACGCTGGTCGATTTCCGCTACACCCGCCGCCACGACGCGCGCAACGGCGAATCGGGCCGCGGCTCCGACCAGTTCGGCGCCGCCGGCGAGGACGTGGTGCTGCGCATGCCGGTGGGCACGATCATCCGCGACGCCGAGACCGAGGAAATCATCGCCGAGCTGCTCGAGCACGGCGAGAAGATCATCCTGGCCAAGGGCGGCGACGGCGGCTTCGGCAACCTGCACTTCAAGTCCAGCACCAACCGCGCGCCGCGCCAGAAGACCCCCGGCTGGCCCGGCGAGATCAAGGCGCTCAAGCTGGAGCTGCGCGTGCTGGCCGACGTCGGCCTGCTGGGCATGCCCAACGCCGGCAAGTCGACGCTGATCACCGCGATCTCTAACGCGCGGCCGAAGATCGCCGACTATCCCTTCACCACGCTGCACCCGAACCTGGGCGTGGTGCGCGTCGGCCCGAGCCAGAGCTTCGTCGTCGCCGACGTGCCGGGTCTGATCGAGGGCGCGTCCGAGGGCGCGGGCCTGGGCCACCTGTTCCTGCGCCACCTGCAGCGCACCCGCGTGCTGCTGCACCTGGTCGATGCAGTGCCCTTCGACGAGGCGGTCGATCCGGTCGCCGAGGTGCGCGCGATCGCCAAGGAACTGAAGAAGTACGACAAGGCGCTGTACGAAAAGCCGCGCTGGCTGGTGCTCAACAAGCTCGACATGCTGCCCGACCCGGTCGAGCGCAAGGCTCGCGTGAAGGACATCGTGCGCCGGCTGCGCTGGAAGGGCCCGGTGTTCGAGCTGTCCGCGCTGACGCGCGAGGGCTGCGATCCGCTGGTGCATGCGCTCTACGACCATGTCTCGAAGCTGAACGCGCCGCCGATCGAGGCCCCGGACGTGCGCTTCATCGAGGAGACGGCCGAGCCGGCGCCGGTCGAGGCCGCGGCGCCCGCTCCGCGCCGCCGTGCCAAGGCCGCGCCGAAGCCCGCTGCGCCGAAGGATGACGACGAGGTCACGTTCGTGCCCGACTCCGACGATCCCCGCTTCCGCTGATCCTGTCTCCACCTTTTCGTCCGCGGTCGCCGCGGCCCGCTGCCATGAGTGATGTCCTGAAGAACGCCCGCCGCATCGTCGTCAAGGTCGGCTCCAGCCTGGTCACCAACGAGGGGCGCGGGCTCGACGCCGCCGCGATCCACGCCTGGTGCGTGCAGCTGGCGGCGCTGGTGCGCCAGGGCCGCGAGGTGGTGATGGTGTCCTCGGGCGCGATCGCCGAGGGCATGAAGCGCCTGGGCTGGGCGACCCGGCCCAAGGAGATCAACGAGCTGCAGGCCGCGGCCGCCGTCGGCCAGATGGGCCTGGCGCAGATCTACGAGACCTCCCTGCGCGAGCAGGGCCTGGGCAGCGCGCAGGTGCTGCTGACCCACGCCGACCTGGCCGACCGCGAGCGCTACCTCAACGCCCGCTCGACGCTGCTGACGCTGCTGGAGCTGGGCGTGGTGCCGGTCATCAACGAGAACGACACGGTGGTCACCGACGAGATCAAGGTCGGCGACAACGACACGCTGGGCGCCCTGGTGGCCAACCTGATCGAGGCCGACGCGCTGGTCATCCTGACCGACCAGAAGGGCCTGTACTCGGCCGATCCGCGCAAGGACCCGGACGCGAAGTTCATCCATGAGGCGGTCGCCGGTACGCCGGAGCTCGAGCAGATGGCGGGCGGCGCCGGCAGCTCGATCGGCAAGGGCGGCATGATCACCAAGATCCTGGCCGCCAAGCGCGCGGCCGGCAGCGGCGCCAGCACCGTGATCGCCTGGGGCCGCGAGAAGGATGCGCTGCTGCGCCTGGTCGAGGGCGAATCGATCGGCACGCTGCTGGTGGCGGCGACGCAGAAGGTCGCCGCGCGCAAGCAGTGGATGGCCGATCACCTGCAGCTGCGCGGCGCGGTCGTCGTCGATGATGGTGCGGCGCTGAAGCTGCGTGACGAGGGCAAGAGCCTGCTGCCGATCGGCGTGATCGAGGTCAGCGGCGAGTTCGCGCGCGGCGATGTCATCGCGGTGCGCACCGCCGCCGGCGTCGAGATCGCGCGCGGTCTGGCCAACTACGCCGCCAGCGAGACCCGGCGCATCGCGCGCAAGCCCTCGTCGCAGATCGAGGGGCTGCTGGGCTATGCCAACGAGCCCGAGCTGATCCATCGCGACAACCTGGTGCGGCTCTGATTCGAGCGAGTTCCCTCCGCGCATCCCCCGGTTCCTGGGGGAGCATGAAATAAGTCGGTGAATTGCCTGACGGTCTTCGCGACCGACCCCGCGAATGGGGGTGGCATGTTCTGAGGGCTTGCCTAGACTGGAAAACCACGGCAGCAACCGCGTCTGCCGATCGCATGTCCAGGAGATTTCCCCCATGACCACTCGATTCCTGAAGCGCCTGCCGCTCGCCGTCGCTCTGCTGACTGCCCTGGCCGGCGCCGCCCAGGCCCAGTCCATTTCCCTGCTCGACCCGACCTTCAGCGCCCCGGATCTCGGCTATGCCAATGGCTCCTGGAGCATCGGCTCGGGCACGCCTGAGCTGGTCGGCGGCCTGCTGGATCTGGACGCGGGCGACTCGGTCTACCAGTCCTTCTCGGTGCTGAGCACTGCGGTCTACCAGATCAGCTTCACCGTGTCCGGTGAAGGCCGTTCGCGCCTGTTCCTGTCGAGCGATGTCGGCCTGAGCAACTTCACCTCGCCGGTGGCCACCAGCGGCACGGTGCTCAACGAGGTCACCGACTGGGGCTCGACCCCGGTGACCGCCAGCTACAACTTCAATGGCGTGGCCGGCACCTCCTACCACCTGTACTTCTCGGGCTTCGGCTCGGGCGTGACCCTCGACAACGTCGCGATCTCGGCGCCGGTGCCGGAGCCCGAGACCTACGCGATGATGCTGGCCGGTCTGGGCGCGCTGGGCTTCATGTCGCGCCGCCGCAAGGCCGCTGCGCGCCTGGGCTGAGTCACGCGCGTGTCTCCGCGGGCGATGTCCGCGGTGCACCTTGCAAAAACGGCACCCCTTGGGGTGCCTTTGTGCTTACTGCGGGCGCCGCCGCCGGGGCGGATCAGCCCAGAACTGGGGCCAGGGCGCGCCGCGCATCGGCCAGGTCGAGGCCGGCGCGCGCGGCATAGTCGGCGAGCTGGTCCTCGCCGATGCGGCCGACGTTGAAGTAGGTCGCGTCCGGGTGGGCGAGGTAGAAGCCGCTCACCGACGCGGCCGGCGTCATCGCCAGGCTCTCGGTCAGGCCCATGCCGATGGCCGGGGCGTCGAGCACCTCGAACATCGCGCGCTTGACGAGGTGGTCCGGGCAGGCCGGGTAGCCCGGCGCCGGGCGGATGCCGCGGTAGGCTTCGGCGATCAGCTGCTCGTTGGAGAGCTTCTCGTCGGGCGCGTAGCCCCACAGTTCGGTGCGCACCCGCTGGTGCAGCCGCTCGGCGAAGGCCTCGGCCAGACGGTCGGCCAGGGCCTTGAGCATGATGGCGCTGTAGTCGTCGTGCTGGGCGAGGAACTGCGCCTCCTTCTTCTCGACGTTCAGGCCGGCGGTGACGGCGAACAGGCCGATGTAGTCCGGCTTCGTGCCCTTCGGGGCGATGAAGTCGGCCAGCGAGCGGTTCGGGCGGGCCACGCCGTCAATCACCGGGCGCACCGTCTGCATGCGCAGCGGCTGCCAGCGCATCAGCACCTGGCTGCGCGACGCGTCGGCGTAGATCTCGATGGTGTCGTCGTCGACCGTGTTTGCCGGCCAGAAGCCCATGACGCCGCTGGCCTGCAGCCAGCGGCCGTCGATCAGACGCTGCAGCATCTGGCGGCCGTCGGCCAGCACGCGGGTGGCCTGCTCGCCCACCACCTCGTCGCGGAGGATGTCGGGGTACTTGCCCGCCAGATCCCAGGTCTGGAAGAAGGGCGCCCAGTCGATGCAGGCGGCCAGCTCGGCCAGATCCTGGTTGCGGAATTCGCGCCGGCCGAGGAACTTCGGCGCCGGCGGCGTGAAAGTCGCCCAGTCGATCGGCGTCTTGTTGGCGCGCGCCTCGGCCAGCGTGACCATCGGCGTGGCCTTCTTGCTGGCGTGCTGCTCGCGCACCCGGTCGTAGTCGGCCTTCAGCTCGGCGATGTACTGCGGGGCGCGCTCCTCGCTGAGCAGGTCCGAGCACACGCCCACCGCGCGGCTGGCGTCGGGCACGTAGACCACCGGACCGCTGAAGTTCGGGGCGATCTTCACCGCGGTGTGCACCCGCGAACAGGTCGCGCCGCCGATCAGCAGCGGCGTGGCGCGCTCGGCGAAGTAGGGGTCGCGCTGCATCTCGGCGGCGACGTGCTGCATCTCCTCCAGGCTGGGCGTGATCAGGCCGGAGAGGCCGATGATGTCCGCGCCTTCCTCCTTGGCCTTCTTCAGGATGTCCTGGCATGGGACCATCACGCCCATGTTGACCACCTCGAAGTTGTTGCACTGCAGCACGACCGTGACGATGTTCTTGCCGATGTCGTGCACGTCGCCCTTGACGGTGGCGATGACGATCTTGCCCTTGGGCTTGACGTCGCCGCCGGCGTCCTGCAGCGCCTTCTTCTCGGCCTCGATGTAGGGCAGCAGGTGGGCGACGGCCTGCTTCATCACGCGCGCCGACTTGACCACCTGCGGCAGGAACATCTTGCCGGCGCCGAACAGGTCGCCGACGATGTTCATGCCGGCCATCAGCGGGCCTTCGATGACGTGCAGCGGCCGCCCGCCGCGGGCCGAGATCGCCTGCCAGGCCTCCTCGGTGTCGGCGTCGATGAAGTCGGTGATGCCGTGCACCAGTGCGTGGGAGAGGCGCTGCTCGACCGGTGCGGGCTGCTCGGCCGTGCCGCGCCAGGCCAGCCGGGCCGACTCGTCCTTGCCGGCGCTCTTGGCGCGGTCGGCGATCTCGATCAGGCGCTCGCCGGCGTCCTTGCGGCGGTTGAGCACCACGTCTTCCACGCGCTCGCGCAGCTCGGGCTCCAGGTCGTCATAGACGCCCACCATGCCGGCGTTGACGATGCCCATGTCCATGCCCGCCTGGATGGCGTGGTACAGGAAGACGGTGTGGATGGCTTCGCGCACCGGCTCGTTGCCGCGGAAGCTGAACGAGACGTTGGACACGCCGCCCGAGACCTTGGCGCCGGGCAGGTTCTGCTTGATCCAGCGCGTGGCCTCGATGAAGTCCACCGCGTAGTTGTCGTGCTCCTCGATGCCGGTGGCGATGGCGAAGATGTTCGGGTCGAAGATGATGTCCTCGGGCGGGAAGCCGACCTCCTCGACCAGCACCTTGTAGGCGCGCGCGCAGATCTCGATCTTGCGCTGATAGGTGTCGGCCTGACCGGTCTCGTCGAAGGCCATGACGACGGCCGCGGCGCCGTAGCGGCGCACCAGCCGTGCCTGGCGCTTGAACTCGGCCTCGCCTTCCTTCAGCGAGATCGAGTTGACCACGCCCTTGCCCTGGATGCACTGCAGGCCGGCCTCGATCACCTCCCACTTCGACGAGTCGATCATTACCGGCACGCGCGCGATCTCCGGCTCGCCGGCGATCAGGTTGAGGAAGCGCACCATCGCGGCCTTGCTGTCGAGCATGGCCTCGTCCATGTTGATGTCGATGATCTGCGCGCCGTTCTCGACCTGCTGGCGCGCGACGGCCAGCGCCTTCTCGTACTCGCCGGCCAGGATCATCTTGGCGAAGACGCGGCTGCCGGTGACGTTGGTGCGCTCGCCGACGTTGACGAACAGGGTGCCGGGGCCGATCTCGACGGGCTCCAGGCCCGACAGGCGCATCGGCGGCGGGGTGAGGGTGGTGTTCATGTTCTTGTCGTCCTGCCGGCTTCAGGCGCCGATGAGGGAGGTGAACGGCGCGGCGTGGCGGCAGCGCGGCTGGTACTTGCCCACGCGCTCGGCGATCTCGCGGATGTGGTCTGGCGTGGTGCCGCAGCAGCCGCCGGCGATGTTGAGGAAGCCGGCTTGCGCGAACTCCTCGACCAGCCGTCCGGTGATGTCGGGCGTCTCGTCGAAGCCGGTGTCGCTCATCGGGTTGGGCAGGCCGGCGTTGGGGTAGCAGCTGATGAAGGTGTCGCCGGCGATCTTCGACAGCTCCTCGACATACGGGCGCATCAGCGTGGCGCCCAGCGCGCAGTTCAGGCCGATGGCGATCGGGCGGGCGTGGCGCACGCTGTTCCAGAACGCGCCCACCGTCTGGCCCGAGAGGATGCGGCCCGACGCGTCGGTGAC
The DNA here is from genome assembly GCF_900156335.1 of Sphaerotilus natans. Lineage (GTDB taxonomy): Bacteria > Pseudomonadota > Gammaproteobacteria > Burkholderiales > Burkholderiaceae_C > Sphaerotilus > Sphaerotilus natans. The sequence continues at coordinate 118,393 of NZ_FTMZ01000005.1, read as the reverse complement.
GGTGCCGGAGATGATGACGGGCAAGCGCTCGCCGGTCTCCTCCATCAGTTCGTCCACCGCGAAAATCGCGGCCTTGGCGTTGAGCGTGTCGAAGATGGTCTCGATCAGGAACAGGTCGGCGCCGCCTTCGAGCAGGCCGCGCGCCTGCTCCTTGTAGGCCTCGCGCAGCTCCTCGAAGCTGGTGTTGCGCGCGCCGGGGTCGTTCACGTCCGGGCTGATCGAGGCGGTCTTCGGTGTCGGACCGATCGCGCCGGCGACGAAGCGCGGCTTGTCGGGCGTGCTGAACTCGTCGCAGCACTGGCGCGCCAGCCGCGCGGCGGCCACGTTCATCTCGTAGGACAGCGCGCCCAGATCGTAGTCGTCCTGCGCCACGCGGTTGGCGCCGAAGGTGTTGGTCTCGATCAGGTCGGCGCCGGCGGCCAGGTACTGGCGGTGGATCTCGCCGATCACGTCCGGACGGGTCAGCACCAGCAGGTCGTTGTTGCCCTTGAGGTCCTTCGGGTGGTCCTTCAGGCGCTCGCTGCGGAAGTCGGTCTCGGTCAGCTTGTAGCGCTGGATCATCGTGCCCATCGCGCCGTCGAGGATGACGATGCGCTGCTGGAGCAGCTCGGGCAGGCGAGCGGCGCGGGTGTAGGCGGGGGTCGGGGCGGTCATGGCGGCAGATTGTAGGGAATCGTGCCGTTGCGGCGGGGATGCAACAGTGCCGCAAGACAAGGGTGATTCAATGCGCGAAGGCGTGCTTTCGATGATCTCCGGAGAGAAAGAGGAACGGATGGACACGACACAGGACTTCGAGCCGGTGCAGGCCGGACAGCAGATGCTGGCGCTGATGGGCGCAGCAGCGCAGTGGTGGGCCTGGATGCCCTGGGCGGCCTGGCTGCCGCCGGCCGTCCAGGCGGCCACGGCCACGCCGGCGCCGCAGGCCGATCCGGCTCCGGTGGCAGCGGTTGCCGTCGAAGACGATCTGACCCGCATCGAGGGCATCGGCCCGCGCATCGCCACGCTGCTGAAGGAGGCCGGCATCAGCGGCTTTGCCGCGCTGGCCGCAGCCCGCCTGGATCAGCTGGAGGCGGTGCTGGCTGCGGCCGGGCCGCGCTTCCGGCTGGCCCAGCCGGCCAGCTGGCCGCAGCAGGCCGCGCTGCTGGCCGCCGGCGACGAGGCCGGCTTCGCCGCGCTGGCCGCCGAGCTCAAGGGCGGCGTGCGCCGCTGAGGCCCGGCCTGCCGGGGCCGGCCCGACGCTGTCAGTGCGTGAAGCCGATCGAGCGGCGCTCGCGCACCTGCGGCTTGACCCGGTGCTCGCTCTCGAGCTGGGCCAGGAACTCGTCGGGCTCGAAGGCCTCGCCGAGAATGTCGACCTGGCGGCGCACCGCGGCGAAGTCGCCGCAGGCGAGCTGGTCGAGCAACGCCAGGCGCTGGCGGTGCTCGTCGCTCAGCCGCCCGGCCGTGCCGCCGAGCGCCTCGGCGACGAACATGCGCTCGCGCTGCTCGGGGCGCAGCGGCAGGAAGCGGATCTTGAAGGTGAAGCGCCTGAGCGCCGCCTCGTCGAGGTCCTCGAACAGGTTGGTGGTGCAGATGAAGACGCCGCCGAAGCGCTCCATGCCCTGCAGCATCTCGTTGACCTCGGTCACCTCGTAGCTGCGCTCGGCGCGGCGGCGGGTGCGCAGGAAGCTGTCGGCCTCGTCGAGCAGCAGCACCGCCTGCTCGGTGGCGGCTTCAGTGAACATGCGCGCCATGTTCTGCTCGGTCTCGCCGACGAACTTGCTGACCAGGTCGCTGGCCTGGCGGATCATCAGCGGGCGGCCCAGGGCCTGCGCGATGTGCTCGGCCAGCGCGGTCTTGCCGGTGCCGGGCGCGCCGTGAAAGCACAGCGCGCCGTGGCCGCGCCGGCGCAGCGCCTCGACGATGCGCGGCACCTCGAAGCGGCTCTCGACATGCAGCAACTCCAGGTCGTAGGTCGTCACCGCGGGGCGGGCGGCCGGGCGACCGGCGTCCGCGTTGCCCAGCGCCAGGTCGGCGTGGGCGATCTGGCGCTCGATCAGGCGCTCGATCGCCGCGCTGTCGCGGCTGTCGGGTTCGCCGATCAGCCGGGCGAAGCGCACCGCGGTGCGGATCTGCGCCGGCGTCAGCGCCTTGCGCTGCGTCAGCCGCTCGATGAACTCGGCGCTGACCTCGGCCGCGCCCAGGGCCCGGCGCACCAGCGCCTCGCGCGCGCCCGGCGGCGGCGACTTCAGCTCCAGGTGGTACTGGAAGCGGCGCCGGAAGGCCGGGTCGATCTGCTCGATGCGGTTGGTGACCCAGATCACCGGCACCGGATTGCTCTCGAGAATCTGGTTGACCCAGGCCTTGCCGTTGACCGAGCCGGAGCTGCCGCTGTCGCCGCTGCTCTCGAGCCGGGCGATCAGCTGCGCCGCGTCCGAGGAGATCGGCGGAAAGACGTCCTCGACCTCGTCGAACAGCAGCGCCACCTCCGGACTGGCCTTCAGGAAGACCTGGCTGATCTGCAGCGAGCGGTAGCGGTCGCGGCCCGACAGCGAGTTGCCGTCGCGGTCGGCATGCTCGACCTCGTAGAGCTCGAGGCCGGCCTGCTGCGCCACGACGCGGGCCAGCTCGGTCTTGCCGGTGCCGGGCGGGCCGTACATCAGCACGTTGACGCCGCTTTCGCGCCGCGCGACCGCGTTCTTCAGCAGCGCGGTCAGCACCTCGACCTCGTCGGCGACGAAGTGGAAGTCGGCGGCCGTCAGCTCGCTCTTGACCGAGGGCCGGGTGAAGACCGCCATCAGGTCCTGCGGGTCGCGGTACTCGCGCATCAGCACCGGGGGCAGCTGGTCGGAGACCTTCATCAGGTCGGCCAGATCGGTGATGTTGTGCTCGGAGATCAGGTTCTCGATCATGCCGATGCGCTCCAGGCGACTGCCGGCGCGCAGCGCCTCGGCCACCTCGCGCTGGTCGACGCCGGCCACTTCGGCCAGCGTCGCGTAGGCCTCCTGGGCGCTGGCGACCTTGAACTCGACCAGCAGGCCGCGCAGGTCGCGCTGGTAGCGCGCCAGCGTGCCGTACAGGATCAGCGCGCGCTCGGCCGGATTGAGCTGCAGCAGGCCGGCGAGCAGCTCGACGTTCTTCTCGACCAGCGTGCCGTTCTGGCGCAGGTGCTGCGCCAGCCAGTCGCCGGTGGTGTTGAGAATGGCCATCAGGTCCTTGGGCGCGTCCTTGATGTACTCGTCGAGATAGAAATACAGCGTGCCTTCCTCGTAGGGGCCGCCCCACCAGCCGTGGCGCGCCAGAAAGGCCGCGTCGTCGAGCTGCGCGTGGCCCGACCAGGCCTCATGCTCGCGCACCCGACGGCCGAGGAATTCGCGCAGCCGCTGCAGCACGCTGACCGGCCAGACCAGATGCCGCGCGGTCAGCGACAGCAGGCTGTTCCAGTCACGTCGCCCGGCGAAGCGGCCCGCCTGGCGCAGCGTCAGCGTCAGCACAAAATGGGTGCAGAGCTGATCGAGCACCGGCGAGTCCAGCAGGCCCGGCGACAGCAGCACCGGCGCGCCGCCCTTGCGGCTGCGCGAGCGGCGGACCGGCTCGGGGCGGGACACTTCCTTGCGCATGCGGTCTCCTCGCAATCTCGGGAAATCTCGGGGGAGTCTCGGACAGGTGGCCCGCATCGATGACAGGCCTGCGGTCTGTCATCTTCGCGCCAACCGGGCGAGACATGCAAGGCCGGACCGCGCGCCCCGACGCGGTCCGGGGATGATGGGGCGACGGCGCGCGACCGGCCCGACGCCCGAGGCTCAGTGCAGCACCACGGGATGATGGGCCAGCGTGGTGTAGGCCGACAGGAAGTCGTCGATGTGCATCTCGTCGACCTCGTCGCCGATCAGCCGCTCGACGCCGGCCTGGAAGTGCTCGGCCAGCAGGCCGGCCAGATAGATCTCGCGCCGCGAGGTCTTGTCGACGATCTCGAAGCCGCCGTGCGGATGGCCGTCGCCCATGTGCTGCATCACCGCGAAGTTCTCGGAGTTGTAGAGCATGTGCATCGTGATCTCCTTGGGAAACGGTTGAGGAACGGTTGAGGAGCGATTGAGGATCGGTTGAAGGAGATCTGGGGCAGGCGAGGTCGGATTCAAGACGCGAGCAGCAGCAGCTCGAGCGCGTCGCCGTCGGCCTCGCTCAGGCGCAGCCGCTGCGGCCAGTGCGGCACCTGCGGCAGCGTCCAGACCTCGGCGCGGGTGTCGAAGGGGCCGTCAGGCTCGCGGCGCAGGTGCCAGCGGCCCGCCTCGTCGCGCTCGATCAGCGTGAAGACCCAGTGCTGCACCTCGCCGCCGGTGCTCGCCACCGGCATGACGATGCGCCCGCCCGGGCTCAGGCCGGGTGCATCGAGCCGTGCGGTCAGCTGCGCGATCCAGCTCAGCCGGTCCTGCATGCCCGCCTCGAGCGGCGCCTGTCCTTCGCGGCTGGAAAAGCTCACATGCGGGCTGGCGCCATCGCGCACGAAGCTGACCGCGCGCTCGCTGCGGCGCAGTCGCTGCTCGGTATGGCGCTCTGGGGCGACGCCCTGCGCATCGATCTGGCCGCTGCTGGTCTGCGCCAGGATCAGGCCGATGACCGGCACGCGCGCTTCCAGCCGCATGCGGTAGCGCTGGCCGTCGTTGTCCCAGTCGATCTGGCCGCGGCCGACCAGCGCGCCGCGGCTCATGCGGTAGTCGAGCCGGACCGAGGGCGGCACCACCGGTCCGGTCGCTGGCGGCGACAGGAGCGGCCGGGTCGCGACGGTCAGCAGCTCCGCCGGCGGGGTCTCGGCCCGGGCGGCGGCCGTCTGGGGCGGCGCCTCGGTCGGTGGGCTCGATCGTGCCGGTGCAGCGGGCGGGCGGGGCGCGGGCGTCGGGGCCGGTGCCTGAGCGGCAGGGGCTGCCGCCTGCACAGGGGCCGTCGATGCGGCCGAGACCTGCGGCGCCGGGCTCGGCACCAGCTCGACCGGACGGGCCGGGGCGGGCAGCGCGGCGGAGACTGAAGCCGCCGCCGCCGCCGGCTGCCAGTGGTCGATCAGCCACAGATGCAGCCCGGCGCTGAGCATCAGCAGCCCGCCCAGCGCCAGCCGGGCACGCACGGCGTGGCGGGCCGGCGGTGGCGGGGCGGACAGGGCAGGGCGATCGGGCAGCAAGCGGCGGACCTCCATGACGCGGCAGGCGTCGTTCACCCCAGTCTGCCACGTCTGCGATCATTGCGTCCATGAAGCTCGCGACCTACAAGGACGGCTCGCGCGACGGCCAGCTCGTCGTCGTCTCGTCCGACCTGACCACCGCCCACCATGCCAGCGCGATCGCCTCGCGGCTGCAGCAGGTGCTCGATGACTGGTCCTTCCTGTCACCGCAGCTGCACGATCTGGCGCGCACGCTCGACGAGGGCCGGGCCCGCCATGCCTTTCCCTTCGATCCGCGCATGTGCATGGCGCCGCTGCCGCGCGCCTGTCGGGCGGTGGAGGTGCAGCTCGGCGACGAGCCGGGCGGGGGCGACGCGCTGGCCTGGCAGCCGCTGCCGGGCGACGGCCTGCTGGGTGCCTGCGACGAGGTGACGCTGGCGGGCCCGGCGGCCACGCTGGCGGTGGCGCCGCGCTGGATCGTGCTGAGCGGCGAGCTGCCGGTCGGGGCCTCGCCGGAGCAGGCGCAGGACAGCGTGCGTCTGGTCGGTGCCGGCCTGCAGTGGCAGCAGCAGGACGCGGCCTGCCCGCGCCCGTGGCTGAGCCTGGCGCCGGTGCTGATGACGCCGGACGCGCTGCAGGCGGGCGAGCGTGGCGAGGGGCGCGGCCGGCTGGCGCTGAGCCTGGTGCCCGAGGGCCTGCCGACGCCGAGCGCGCCGGCGCAGCCCTCGCCGCCGATCGGTCCGCTGCTGGCGCGGCTGGCCCGGGCGCGGGGCCTGCGGGCCGGCACGCTGCTGGCGCTGGGCCCGGCGGCGCAGCCGCTGGGCGAGGCCGAGCGGGTCGTGCTGGCGGCGCTGGCGCCGCGCGGCCAGATCCCGCTCGGTACCCTGGAGGTCGGCCTGCGCCGGCTGCGGCGCGACTGAGGGCGAGGAGGGCGGTGATGCCTGTCAAGCTGATCGCTCGCCGGCTGCCTGCCGTGCTGTCCGCCGTCCTGCTGGCCGTGCCGTTGCTGGTGGTGCCGGGGCTGCTGCGGGCGCAGGCGCTGCAGGACCCGCCGGCCGCCGAGGCGCTGTGCCCGCCACCGGCCGAGCCGCCGGCGCAGGCGCAGTGGCTGCAGTCGCTGCCCGGTCCGGCCGATCGCGGCCTGCTGTGGCGCATCGAGAAGGACGGGCGCGTCTCGCATCTCTACGGCACGGTGCATGTCGGTCGCGCGGACTGGATCCGGCCTGGGCCGCGGGTGATGGCGGCGCTGGCGCAGGCCGATCGTGTCGCCTTCGAGCTGGATCTGCTCGACCCGGATGTGCTGCAGCGCCTGCAGCGCGCCGCTCTTCCTCCGGCCGGCCTGCCGGAGCTGCCTGCCGATCTGGCCGAGCGCCTGGCGCAGCAGCGCTCGCTGGCCTGCGTCGGCGGCCTGCTCGCGGGGCTGAGGCCGGAGCTGCAGGTGATCACGCTGGTGTCGCTGTCGCTGCGCGGCGACGGGCTCGATCCCGCCTGGGGCATCGACGGCTGGCTGGCGCGACTGGCCCATGCGCGGCGTCAGACGGTGCTGTCGCTGGAGACGCCGGAGCAGCAGGTCGCGCTGCTGGTGGCGCCGCGTCCTGCCGAGGTGGCGGCGGTGGTGCGCCGCGGCCTCGACGAGCTGGAGGATCCGGCCACCCGCCGGGTGGCGCTGCGGCTGGCCGAGCACTGGGCCGCGTCGGATCTGGCCGCGATCGAGAACTTCGCGCAGTGGTGCGGCTGCCTCGAGAGCGAGGCCGAACGCCAGGCGCACCAGGCCGGCGTGCTGGCGCGCAATCCCGCCATGGCCGAGCGCATCGCCGCGCTGCATCAGCGCGGCGCGCGGGTCTTCGCCGCGGTCGGCGCCCTGCACATGACCGGCCCCGAGGGGTTGCCGGCGCTGCTGGCCCGGCGCGGCTTCCAGGTCGAGCGGGTGCTGCCGGCACCCGCACCGGGGCCGGTGCGTCAGTGACACGTCCGGCATCGGTCGGCACAATGGGCCGGCGCGGTGGAAATGAAGGAAATGCAGGAATCCTGCAGTTCTTGACGACACACGAACACGACGGCACGAAGACATGAGGAGCATCCGATGAGCGACAGCAGCAATCCGTTCGGCAACACCTACTCGCAGGCCTGCACCGAGGCCTTCGCCAAGTTCGTGCCCGGCTTCGACTTCCTGCAGGGCCTGGTGAAGAACGCCGGCCAGACCCTGCCCAACATCGGGCAGTGGGTGGCGCCGACCCTGGATCCCCAGGAGCTCGACAAGCGCATCGGCGAGCTGCGCACCGTGCAGTTCTGGCTCGAGCAGAACGCGCGGATGATCGCCACCACCGTGCAGGCGCTGGAGGTGCAGCGCATGACGCTGGGCACGCTGCGCACGATGAACGTGCCGATGGCCGATCTCGGCGAGGCGCTGAAGGTGCGGGTGCCCGATGTCTTCAGCGCGGCAGCGGCCGCCGCCGCCCCGGCCCGGGCACCAGCCCCCGCCCCGGCTCCTGCGCCCGCTCCGGCAGCAGCGGCCCCGGCTGCCGCCGAGCCGGCGCCGCCGGCGGTCGATCCGATGCAGTGGTGGGGCGCGCTCACCCAGCAGTTCACCGAGCTGGCCACCCAGACGGTGCAGGCCACCTCGAGCGCTGCCGCCGAGGCCCAGGCCCGCGCCGCCGGCGCGATGCAGGACGTGATGAGCAGCGTGGCCGCAGCCGCCGCCACGCCGCCGGCCACGCCGGAGCCGGCGCCCTCCCCGGCGAAGAAGGCTGCCGCGCGCCGCAGCCCGGCCGCCGACCCGGCTCCGGCGAAGAAGGCCGCCCGCAAGGCCCCGGCCGCGTCGCGCAAGACCTGAACGGCTTCGAGCAGGACAGAGGACGTGCCCCGCGTGCCGACTCCCGGTTTTCTGGTCGCCCATGCGACCCATCCCGACGCGACGATGGCGCTGGCGCTGGCGGCCGCGCAGCTCGACGGGCAGCGCGCCTCGCGTGCGCCGGTCGACCGCGGGCGCCTGGCGCCGCTGGGCTTCATCTACATCACTGACCACCATGCCGAGCAGGCCGACGCGCTGCTGGCCGAGCTGAAGCTGCGCTGGCCGGGCGTGCCCTGGGTCGGCTCGGTCGGCATCGGGGTGGCGGTCAGCGGGGTCGAGTATTTCGACGAGCCGGCGCTGGTGCTGATGCTGGCCGAGCTGCCGCCGGGCAGCTTCGAGCTGTTCAGCGGCGAGCGCCCGCTGCTGCGCGACGATCTGCACACCGCGCTGGTCCATGCCGACGGCGCGATGCCCGACATCGGCGAGCTGGTGGGCGAGCTGGCCGGGCGGGTCGGCAGCGGCTATCTGTTTGGCGGGCTGAGCGCCTCGCGCCGGCGCGGGGTGCAGTTCTGCGCGCCGGTGCCGCCGGCCGGGCTGCCGGCGCCGGCCGGCCTCTACGACAGCGGCATCTCCGGCGTGGCCTTCACCGCCGAGGTCGCGCTGCTGTCGCGGGTGACCCAGGGCTGCCAGCCGGTCGGTCCGGTGCGCCGGGTCGATGCCGCGCAGGACAACATCGTGCTCAAGCTCGATGGCCAGAACGCGCTGCAGTGCCTGCTCGATGATCTGGGCATCGACCTGGGCCGTCCGCGCGAGGCGGTGCCGCGGCTGCGCTCCACGCTGGTCGGCCTGACCGATGCCGGCGACGACGTGCTCTCGCGCGGCCAGTTCGGCGCCGACACCCGGGTGCGCCACCTGATCGGCCTCGACCCGATGCGCTCGGCGGTGGCGATCGCCGACCGGGTCGAAGCGGGCATGTCGATGACCTTCTGCCGGCGCGATGCCGAGGCGGCGCGGCGCGACCTGATGCGCATCTGCGCCGAGATCCGCGAGGAGCTCTCGCCCGAGGACGGCAGCGCGCCGGGGCGCATTCTCGGTGCGGTCTATGTCAGCTGCTCCGGCCGCGGCGGCCCGCACTTCGGCGGACCGTCGGCCGAGCTGCAGATCCTGCGCCATGCGCTGGGCGAGGTGCCGCTGGTCGGCTTCTTCGCGGGGGGCGAGATCGCCCGGCGCCATCTGTTCGGGTACACCGGAGTTCTCACGGTCTTCGTGGAATATTGAGCGCAAGCCCGCAAAACAGGGGGTCAAGCCATTACAGTGCGCCCCCATGCGAGGCAGCCGGCGAGCTGCCCGTCCCAGCTGGAGAAGATGTCCGATGAATGCCCCCCTGCCGCAGGATGCGCTGGCCGCCGGCCCGGCCGCTGGCGGCGTGCGACCTGATACCGCGCAGACCCTGTCGGTCCGCCGCGAGCGCCAGCAGCGGCTGGTCTCGGCGCTGGGCGGCGTGCTGCCATCCCACGCGCTGCTGTGGCATGCCGAAGACACGATTCCCTACGAGTGCGACGGCCTGAGCGCCTACCGCGAGCGCCCGCTGCTGGTTGCCCTGCCCGAGACCGAGGCGCAGGTCGCCGCGGTGCTCAAGACCTGCCGCGAGCTGTCGGTGCCGGTGGTGGCACGCGGCGCCGGCACCGGCCTGTCGGGCGGCGCGATGCCGCACCGTGACGGCGTCACGCTGTCGCTGGCGAAGTTCAGCCGCATCCTGAAGATCGATCCGCGCGAGCGCATCGCCGTCGTGCAGTGCGGCGTGCGCAATCTCGCCATCAGCGAGGCGGCTGCGCCCTATGGCCTGTACTACGCGCCCGATCCGTCCAGCCAGATCGCCTGCACCATCGGCGGCAACGTCGCCGAGAACTCCGGCGGCGTGCATTGCCTGAAATACGGCCTGACGCTGCACAACGTGCGCAAGGTGCGCGGCTACACCATCGACGGCGAGGCGGTCGAGTTCGGCGGCCTGTCGCTGGATGCGCCGGGGCTGGACCTGCTGAGCGTGGTCATCGGCAGCGAGGGCATGCTCGCGGTCGTCACCGAGGTGGTGGTGCGGCTGATCCCGCGCCCGCAGCTGGCGCGCTGCATCATGGCGAGCTTTCCCACCGTCGAGACCGCCGGCGAGGCGGTGGCCGAGATTATCGCCGCCGGCATCATCCCGGCCGGGCTGGAAATGATGGACAAGCCGATGACCGCCGCGGTCGAGGACTTCGTGCATGCCGGCTACGACCTGGACGCGGCCGCGATCCTGCTGTGCGAGAGCGACGGCACGATCGAGGAGGTCGAGGAGGAGACCGGCCGCATGACCGAGGTGCTGACGCGCTGCGGCGCCAGCGACATCGAGGTCAGCCGCGACGAGGCGCAGCGCCTGAAGTTCTGGTCCGGCCGCAAGAACGCGTTTCCGGCCTCCGGGCGCATCAGCCCCGACTACATGTGCATGGACTCGACCATCCCGCGCAGGCGCCTGGCCGACATGCTGCGCGCCATCGCCGCGATGGAGGACAAGCACGGCCTGCGCTGCTGCAACGTCTTCCACGCCGGCGACGGCAACCTGCACCCGCTGATCCTCTTCGATGCCAACGACCCCGACCAGCTGCGCCGCGCCGAGGCCTTCGGCGCCGAGATTCTCGAGCTCAGCGTCGAGATGGGCGGCACCGTCACCGGCGAGCACGGCGTGGGCGTGGAGAAGCTCAATTCGATGTGCGTGCAGTTCTCGCCCGAGGAGCTGGCGATGATGATCGCGGTCAAGCACGCCTTCGATCCGCCCGGCCTGCTCAATCCCGGCAAGGCGATCCCGACGCTGCATCGCTGTGCCGAATACGGCAAGATGCATGTGCGCCGCGGGCTGCTGCCCTTCAGCGAGCTGCCGCGCTTCTGAGCCGGCCGCCGCACCGCACCCGACGACGAACCGAAGAACACAGAACACATCTCCCATGAGCATCAAGGCACTCGACAGCCTGATCGAACGGGTCCGCGTGGCCCGCGAGGCGCGCGGCACGCTGGCGATCCGTGGCGGCGGCACCAAGTCCTTCTACGGCGAGCCGGTCCAGGGGCGCCTGCTCGACGTGCGCTGCCTGAACGGCATCACCCGCTACGAGCCCAGCGAGCTGGTCATCACCGCACGCGCCGGCACGCCGATCGCCGAGGTCGAGGCCGAGCTGGCGCGGCGCAACCAGTACCTGGCCTTCGAGCCGCCGCGCTATCCCGACATCGAGCGCCCGGGCCAGCGCGGCGGCACGGTCGGCGGCATGGTCGCCACTGGCCTGGCCGGGCCGTCGCGCGCGGCGGTGGGCGGCGTGCGCGACTATGTGCTCGGCCTGACCCTGCTCACCGGCAAGGCCGAGGTGCTGAGCTTCGGCGGCCAGGTGATGAAGAACGTCGCCGGCTACGACGTGGCGCGCATGGTCACCGGCTCGCTGGGCATCCTGGGCGTGATCTGCGAGGTCTCGCTGAAGGTGATGCCGGTGCCGTCCTACACCAGCACGCTGCGCTTCGACTGCTCGGAGGGCGAGGCGCTCGACCTGATGCAGCGCTGGGCCGGCCAGCCGCTGCCGGTCAACGCCACCGCCTGGTGGCAGGGCGCGCTGGTGGTGCGCCTGGCCGGCGCGACCGCCGCGGTGGCCTCGGCCAACCAGAAGATGGGCGGCGAGCCGATCGACAACGCGCTGGCGCAGCGCTTCTGGCTGGGCATGCGCGACCAGACCGACGACTTCTTCGTCGATGCCCGGCGCTCGCTGGCCGATGGCGCGGCGCTGTGGCGGCTGTCGCTGCCGGCGGGCGCGCCGCCGGTGCCGCTGCCCGGCGAGCAGCTGATCGAGTGGGGCGGCGCGCAGCGCTGGTGGGTCACCCGCGAATCGGCTGCGCGGGTGCGCCAGATCGCCGCGGCCAGCGGCGGCCACGCCACGCTGTTCCGGGCCCGCGACAAGGCCGTCGCCTCCAGCGGCCTGGGCGTGTTCACGCCGCTGAAGGCGCCGCTCGACCGCATTCACCAGGAGCTGAAGCAGGCCTTCGATCCCGACGGCGTGTTCAATCCCGGCCGCCTCTACCCGGGGCTCTGAGACGCATGCAGACCCATCTGGCTCCCGAATTCCAGGACACCCCCGAAGGCGAACGCGCCGAGGAGATCCTGCGCCGCTGCGTGCACTGCGGCTTCTGCACCGCGACCTGCCCGACCTACCAGCTGCTCGGCGACGAGCTCGACGGCCCGCGCGGGCGCATCTACCTGATCAAGCAGGTGATGGAGGGCGCGACGCCCACCCGCCGCACCCAGGAGCACCTCGACCGCTGCCTGACCTGCCGCAGCTGCGAGACCACCTGCCCGTCGGGCGTGGAGTACGCCGACCTGCTCGAGATCGGCCGCGGCATCGTCGACCGCAAGGTCGAACGCAGCCGCACCGAGCGCGGCGTGCGCTGGATGCTGCGCGAGGGCATGACCTCGCCGAGCTTCGGCCCGGCGCTGCGTGCCGGCCAGAACGTGCGCGCGCTGCTGCCGGCGATGCTCAAGAACAAGGTGCCGCCCAAGCCGAGCGCCCGGGCGCTGGCGCACGCGCAGCGCTGGCCGACCCGCCAGCACGCCCGCAAGGTGCTGATGCTGCTGGGCTGCGTGCAGCCCTCGCTGGCGCCCAACATCAACAGCGCCACCGCGCGGGTGCTCGATGCCTGCGGCATCCAGACCCTGGTCTCGGACGAGGCGGGCTGCTGCGGCGCGGTGCGCGACCACCTGGGCGACCATGAGGGCGCGCTGGTCGACATGCGCCGCAACATCGACGCCTGGTGGCCGCAGGTCGAGGGCCTGGGCGGGCTCGATCCGGTCGAGGCGATCGTCGTCAATGCCTCGGGCTGCGGCGTGTCGGTCAAGGACTACGGCCGCGCGCTGGCCCATGATCCGGACTATGCCGACAAGGCCCGGCGCGTCAGCGAGACCGCCCGCGATCTCTCCGAGCTGCTGCCGGGCCTGACCGGGGCGCTGAAGTCGGCGTTGGGCAACCGGCGCGCCAGCGGGGTGCTGGCCTATCACCCGCCGTGCTCGCTGCAGCACGGCCAGCAGCTGCGCGGCCAGGTCGAGGCGGCGCTGGGCGCGCTCGGCTTCGAGGTGCGGCTGCCGCTGATGGATGCGGCGTTGTGCTGCGGCTCGGCTGGCACCTACTCGGTGCTGCAGCCCGACATCGCCTACCGGCTGCGCGACCGCAAGCTCGAGACCCTGGCCGCGCGCGAGGCGCCGCTGATCGTCTCGGGCAACATCGGCTGCATCCAGCATCTGCAGAGCGGCACCCCGACGCCGGTGCGGCACTGGATCGAGGTGATCGACGAGCTGCTGGCCAGCTGAGCTGGGCTCAGCGGGCGTCGTCCGCCAGTCCGGCGCCGGGGCGGGCCAGCCAGTCGGCCAGATCGCGGCCGAGCCGGCGCCGCCGCCCGCCCTCGGCGTCGACCAGGATGACCTGCCCGACCTGGCCGCCCTCGGCTGGCGCGAGATCGAGCGCGGCCAGGGTGCCGGCGCCGTCATGCGTCAGCGGCAGCCAGCCCGGGTGCCAGGCCTGGGCGCGCACCCCGGCGTCCGCCGCCACCGGCAGGGCGCGCAGCGTGCCGCTGCCATGCAGTTCCTGGTTCAGCTGCCACTGCGCCAGGGCGCTGGCCGGGCGCAGCCACTCATGGGCGCCGAAGGGGCCGGGCACCGGACCGGGCGCACGCTGCAGCGCCAGGTAGTCGGCCGGCAGCGGCTGGCCGAGCGCAGCGGCCAGCGCGGCCAGATCGGCCTCGAGGGCGACGTCCACGCGGCTCATGCTCAGACGCCGCGGGCGCGGTCGGCCTTGAACTGGGCGCGGAAGGCCTCGAAGCGCCCGGCGTCGAGCGCGTCGCGCACCTCCTGCATCAGGTTCAGGTAGTAGTGCAGGTTGTGGATGCTGGTCAGCATCGGGCCCAGCATCTCGCCGCAGCGGTCGAGGTGGTGCAGGTAGGCGCGGCTGAAGTTCTGGCAGGTGTGGCAGGCGCAGGTCTCGTCGAGCGGGCGCTCGTCGCTGCGGTGGCGGGCGTTGCGGATCTTCAGGTCGCCGAAGCGGGTGAAGAGGTGGCCGTTGCGCGCGTTGCGGGTCGGCATCACGCAGTCGAACATGTCGACGCCTGCGGCCACGCCGTCGACCAGATCCTCGGGTGTGCCCACGCCCATCAGGTAGCGCGGCTTGTGTGCCGGGAGGCGATGCGGCGTGTGGTTCATGATGCGCAGCATCTCGTCCTTGGGCTCGCCCACCGAGACGCCACCGATCGCGTAGCCGGGAAAGTCCATCTCGACCAGGCCGGCGAGCGACTCCTCGCGCAGGTTCTCGAACATGCCGCCCTGCACGATGCCGAACAGGGCGTTGGGGTTGCCCAGGCGTTCGAACTCGGCCTTCGAGCGCTTCGCCCAGCGCATCGACAGCTCCATCGAGCTGCGCGCTTCCTTCTCGCTGGTGATGTGGCCCGAGCCCTTGGCGCCCTGCCAGTAGGGCGTGCATTCGTCGAACTGCATGACGATGTCGGAGTTGAGCACCGTCTGGATCTGCATCGAGACCTCGGGCGTCATGAAGAGCTTGTCGCCGTTGACGGGCGACGCGAACTTCACGCCTTCCTCGCTGATCTTGCGCATGTCGCCCAGGGACCAGACCTGGAAGCCGCCCGAGTCGGTCAGGATGGGCTTGTTCCAGTTCTCGAACCTGTGCAGGCCGCCGAACTGCTTCATCACGTCCAGCCCGGGGCGCATCCACAGGTGGAAGGTGTTGCCCAGGATGATCTGCGCGCCCATCGCCTCCAGGTCGCGCGGCATCACGCCCTTGACGGTGCCGTAGGTACCCACGGGCATGAAGATCGGCGTCTGGATGACGCCGTGGTTCAGGGTCAGGCGGCCGCGGCGGGCATGGCCTTCGGTGGCGAGGAGGTCGAATTGCAGCATGGTGCGGATTGTCTCAGGAGCGTCGCCCGCCCGCACCTGAGCAGACCTTGACATGGATCGAGTTTGAGCCGTCGCCGCGGGCGTAGATTGCAGGTGTCCCCCTTCACCGCACACCAGGAGTCCGAACGATGTTCCCCGAATACCGCGACCTGATCACCCAGCTCAAGACCACCGACCATCACTTCGTGCACCTGTTCGACCGCCACAACGAGCTGGACCAGAAGATCAAGAACATGGAGGCCCACATCGTCGGCGGCACCCATGAGGAGATCGAGACG
This sequence comes from Sphaerotilus natans, assembly GCF_900156335.1. GTDB lineage: Bacteria > Pseudomonadota > Gammaproteobacteria > Burkholderiales > Burkholderiaceae_C > Sphaerotilus > Sphaerotilus natans. The sequence goes on along the minus strand of NZ_FTMZ01000005.1, from coordinate 103,229 downwards.
CTCAAGAAGGAGAAGCTGCACCTGAAGGACCAGCTCTACGTCATCCTGCGCAAGGCGGCTGTGGCCGACAGCGCCGCCTGAGGCTGCGCCTGATCCTTTCACGGCCTTCCCAGACCCGCTCCGGGACCCCACCCGGAGCCGGGTGTCAGGTCGGTCGGCAGCGGGCGTAATAAGATCGGGAACTTTGCGAGGTCCGGCAGCGCCGGGCCGCCCGCAGCGATTTCCCTGCTCTCTTGCCCTTGCGGGCAAGAGTCCGATGACCCGCTCCACCGACCCCACCATGACTTCTGCCCCCCCGACCACCAGCCAGCGAGATCTGGGTCGTCACGCCTACAGCCGCGAAGAGCTGCTGGCATGCGGCCGCGGCGAGCTGTTCGGTCCGGGCAACGCGCGACTGCCGCTGCCCAACATGCTGATGATGGACCGCATCGTCCGCATCGACGACACCGGCGGCAACCACGGCAAGGGCCTGATCGAGGCCGAGCTCGACATCCACCCGGACCTGTGGTTCTTCGGCTGCCACTTCGAGGGCGATCCGGTCATGCCGGGCTGCCTGGGCCTGGACGCGATGTGGCAGCTCGTCGGCTTCTGGCTGGGCTGGCGCGGCAACCCGGGCCGCGGCCGCGCGCTGGGCTCCGGCGAGGTCAAGTTCTTCGGCCAGGTGCTGCCGACCGCGCAGAAGGTTACCTACCGCCTGCACCTCAAGCGCGTCATCGAGCGCAAGCTGGTCATGGGCATCGCCGACGGCCAGATGTTCGTCGACGGCCGCGAGATCTACACCGCCACCGACCTGAAGGTCGGCCTGTTCACTTCGACCCAGGACTTCTGATCATGCGTCGTGTCGTCGTCACCGGCCTGGGCATCGTCTCGAGCATCGGCAACAACGCCGAGGAAGTCACCGCCAGCCTGCGCGAGACGCGCAGCGGCCTGAAGTTCAACCCGGTCTACGCGGAAAAGGGCATGCGCTCGCAGGTCAGCGGCCGCCCGGACCTCAACCTCGAGGCGGTGATCGACCGCCGCAACCTGCGCTTCCAGGGCGACGCCGCCTCCTACGCCTTCCTGGCGATGGAGCAGGCCATCGCCCAGTCCGGCCTGACGCCGGAGCAGGTCTCCAACCCGCGCACCGGCCTGGTGGCCGGATCGGGCGGGGCCTCCAGCCTGAACCAGGTCTGGGCCGCCGACACGCTGCGCGCCAAGGGCATCAAGCGCGTCGGCCCCTTCATGGTCACCCGCACGATGGCCAGCACCGTGTCGGCCTGCCTGGCGACGCCCTTCCGCATCAAGGGCGTCAACTACTCGATCACCTCGGCCTGCGCCACCAGCGCGCACTGCATCGGCCACGCCGCGCAGCTCATCGCCTGGGGCAACCAGGACGTGGTCTTCGCCGGCGGCGGCGAGGAGGAGAGCTGGGAGCTGTCGCTGCTGTTCGACGCGATGGGCGCGATGTCCTCGAAGTACAACGAGCCGGGCACCACCGCCTCGCGTGCCTTCGATGCCAGCCGTGACGGCTTCGTCATCGCCGGCGGCGGTGGCATGCTGGTGCTGGAGTCGCTGGAGCACGCGCAGGCGCGCGGCGCCACCATCCTGGCCGAGCTGGTGGGCTTCGGCGCCACCTCCGACGGCCATGACATGGTCGCTCCGTCCGGCGAGGGCGCGATGCGCTGCATGCAGCAGGCGATGTCGACCGTGAAGACGCCGATCGACTACATCAACGCCCACGGCACCTCCACCCCGGTGGGCGATCTGGCCGAGCTGGGCGCGGTGCGCCAGGTCTTCGGCGACGAGGTGCCCTTCATCAGCTCGACCAAGTCGCTCACCGGCCACTCGCTGGGCGCGGCCGGCGTGCAGGAGGCGATCTACTCGCTGCTGATGCTGCAGAACGACTTCCTGGCCGCCTCGGCCCACATCGAGACGCTGGACCCGGCCGCCGAAGGCCTGCCGATCCTGCGCGAGCGCCGCGACGGCCGCGTCGACACCGTGATGTCGAACAGCTTCGGCTTCGGCGGCACCAACGCGACGCTGGTGTTCTCGCGCTTCGTCGGCTGAAGGCGAAGGCCGATCAGCGCGGCCGAGGCCAGCGCTGCCAGTGGTTGTCGGGCTGGACCGGCAGCGCCTCGAGGACGCCGGCCTTGTCCAGCGTGAGCCGCTCGCCGGCGGCCTGCAGCTGCTGGCCATCCGCCGCGCTCTCGAGCGCGCAGCCCTGGGCCAGCGACTGGCTGCCCAGCCACTGCCCGTCGGCCTGCCAGTGCGCGATCCGGCCGGTCTTCGGGCTGCTGACGCTGAAGCCGGCCGCGGTCGCGGCGATGTCGCCGCCGTAGCCCGCCAGATCGGCCTCGGCACGGACCACGCGCAGCCGCGTCGCATCGGCGCGCCCGGTGGACAGCGCACGGGTGTCCAGCAGCGACAGCACCGGGGCGGCACGGCGCTCGGTCGGCTGAGGATGCTCGGCCTGCATCGCGATGCCCAGCGTGGCACTCGGTGCGTGCCAAGCCAGATGGCGCAGGCTCAGCCATGGGTCGTCGAGGGTCCAGCGCCGCTCAGGTGCCGCTGGCAGCATGCTTTCACCCTGCAGCGCGAACATTGCTACCGAGGCGTCCATCGGCGCATCGATCAGCCGGGCGCGTCCGGTCTCCGGCCGGCTGGCGATGCCGCCGTTGGCCACCCACAGTCGCAGGCTGTTCGCCTCGGGCACGACCAGCAGCTGGTGCGGATCACGGCCGAGCGTTGGCGCTTCGGCGACCGGCTCCAGCCGGTCCAGACGCATCAGCATCAGCAGGCCGCGGCCCAGGCCGTCGTCGGCCTCGGTGTCGGTGGCGGTCAGCAGCAGATGGCGGCCGTCCGGGTGCAGCACCGCATGACCGTTGAACTGCCGCCCGGCCGGCGCCCAGCGCCATCGGGGCGCGCGAATCTCGCGGCCCCCGGGCGCGGGCCACCAGCGCAGCAGCCAGTCGCCCGGCCGCCGTGCCACCGCGATCACGCTGCCGTCGGGCAGCACCGTCAGGCCATGCGCGCGGGTCGGCACCTCGATCGAGGCGGCCACCCGCCAGCCCTCTGCCGCTCGCTGCAGCAGGCCGACGCGGTGGGCGCCCTGATCGTTCCAGGCGCTGACCCAATGTCCGTGGCCGGGCAAGGACGATGCCCGTGCCGGCATCCAGGGCAGCACGCAGCCCAGCACCGAGCCGAGCAGCAGCCGGCGCCGGTCTGGGCGGGTGTCGGCTTCAGTCGCCATCGGCGTCGGAAAAGCCGATGTTGACCTGCAGCGCCCCGGCCACGTCGCCCTCGATCAGGCCCTTGAGCTGCGCCAGCGCACGGGTGGCCTGCTGCAACCGCGCCGGAGGCGCCGACGGGCTCAGGCCGCGCATCGCCGCGTCGGCCTGGCGGGCGCTGGCATCGAGCCGATCGGCCAGCGTCATCAGCCCGAGGCTGCGCAGATAGAGCGCCATCGGCACCAGGCCTGCGCCCGGCGCAGGCGCCTGCGCGGGCGAGAGCGTCAACGCGCGCAGGCCCTCCCAGCGGGCCTGCCAGGCCAGCGCGGTGCTGGCGCTGGTCTGGCGCGGCCAGCCCGTCTTGTCCTCGCGGCCGGCGCGCCAGGGGCGTTCGATCTCGGCCCAGCGTAGCAGCTCGACGCCGCCGAGCCACTGGTTGACGAACTCGGCGAAGGCGGCGCGCAGGCTGTCCTCGTCGGCCGGGGCCTCCGGGTCGTCGCTGTCGCGGGCGTCGATCGCCAGCCAGTCGGCCTCGACCGCCGCGGCCTCGCGCGCCAGCTCCTCGGCCAGGCCCTGGGCCCAGGCGCAGGCGGCGGCGTCCGTCGGCGCATCCGGCGACCACAGCAGCCATTCCAGCGCCGGCAGGCCGCGTGCCGGGCTGCCGGTGCGCTCCAGCCGGGCGGCATCGGGCGGCAGCGGCGTGCCCTGGGGCGACTGCGCCCGCAGCGTGTCCAGCGCCTGCACGATCAGCCGGGGTCGGGTCGGCTGGAAGTCGATCGAGCGGCTGCTGCGGCGCTGCAGCAGCGGGCCGGTGGCGACCGCGCTGGCGCGGGTCCAGGCCTGCATCGTGCGGATCCAGGCCTGGCGTGCCGGCGCGCGCGCCGCGCCGCTGCAGCCCTGTCCGAGCTGGCGCGCCAGCGCCTCGGCCGCCTCGCGCCACTGGCGTGCCGCCGGCAGCCAGGCATGGCGGCGCTGCATGCGCAGCAGCGTCGCCGCGCCGTAGAAAGGCACCGCCACGACGGGTGCCGGTGCGGCCGCCATCACCGGCGTGCCCAGCAGGCTGGCCCCCAGGCTCAGGCTGAACCCCAGCAGCAGCTGGCGACGTTGGATTTCAGGCAGATCCGGATTCACAGCGACTCCACGAACTTCACCAGCGCCTCGCGCTCGGCGCGGCTCATCTTCAGCACCTGCTGGCGGGCGTCCTCGGCCTCGCCGCCATGCCACAGGATGGCCTCCAGCACACCGTCGGCGCGGCCGTCATGCAGCAGACGCTGGTGGCCGTTGACCTCGCGGATCAGGCCGATGCCCCACAGCGGCGGCGTCTTCCACTGCCGGCCGCTGGCGGCGAAGTCGGGCCGGCCGTCGGCCAGCCGCTCGCCCATGTCGTGCAGCAGCAGGTCGGTGTAGGGATGAATGCGCTGGCCTGCGGTCTTCGGGCTGGTCAGTGCCGGGAAGGGGCTGGCGCCGGTCACATAGCTCGGCCGGTGGCAGGTGGCGCACTGCGCCTGCGCGAACAGCGCCTGGCCGCGCAGCACCTGCGGATCGCGGGCGTTGCGGCGCTCGGCCGGTGCGAGCGTGGCCTGGTAGAAGACGACGTGCGAGAGCGTCTCGTCGTCGATCTCGGGCGTGCCGCCGCTCGGGGCGGCCCGGCAGTCCTGCTGCGCCGGCGTGCAGGCTTCCGACGGGAAATGCGTCGAGGTGATACCGATGTCGCCCAGGAAGGCGCCGGCGCTCTGGTGCGCCAGCGTGGCCACATTGGCCTTCCAGCCGAAGCGGCCGACGCGCATCTCGCCGGCGAAGGCATCCCAGACCCGGTTGACCTGGCCCTTGATCGGCCCGGGCGCGGCGGCCTGATCGGCGGCGTTGCGCTCGATCTCGGCCTGCGGGATCGCGTCGAGCAGGCCGATGCCGGCCAGATGCGGCGCGATGCGCGGGCTCAGCATCGCGCCCGGCGCCAGCGGCCCGTAGGCCAGGTCGGCCAGGGTGTAGATCGGCTGCTGCAGCGTGTAGCGGGTGCCGTCGGCGAAGCGGCCGGCGATCGGCCGCGTGCGCATGCGGACCCGCGCCTCCGGCTGCACGCCCTGGATGGCCGCGTTGTCGATCTGGTCGCCGTAGACCGGGTCGGGCACGACGCCGCCGTGCTCGCCCACGCCCGGCACCGACAGCCGCATCAGCAGCGCCACCGGCGGCTCGTGCTCGGCGCCCAGGCGCCGGCGCAGGTCGGGCGGTGCGCCGCGGCCGTCCTGCACATGGCAGCCGCCGCAGGAGCGCGCGATGAAGTGCGGCCCCAGACCGTCGCGCGCGGTCGTCGAGGCCGGTGTCTCCACCCAGTTGCGGCGGAAGAAGGAGTTGCCGATCGCGAAGCGGGTGCGCTCGGCGTCGTCGAGCGTGGCCAGCGGGAAGGAAAAGGCGTTGCGGCCGGTGGCCGGCACGGTGGTGGCGCCGCCGGTCTGCTCGCCCAGCGGATCCTCGACCTCGGCGGCCTGCAGCCAGCCCAGGGCGCCGATGCCGACCACGACGAGACTGACCGCGGCTATCGTCCGCACCCGGGGCAGGGCGGACCTGGCTGACGGCAGGAAGGACATGCTTTCTCCCGCGCGCTCAGGGCTGGACCAGCGTCAGCTTGGCGATGCCGACCGCCGCGGCCGCATCCACCAGCAGCTTGGACTGCGCCACCAGGCTGTCGATGGTCTTGCGCACGCGCAGGCGGCCCGGCGCGTCCTTGGCGCCGGCGATCTCGCGGTCGAAGGGGGCCTGGATCGCTTCGGCGGCAGCCACCGAGGCGGCGATCTGCGCAGTGGTGCGCTCGGCCAGATCGGGCTTCTTCGCGGCGACCAGATCACGCAGGCCCGGGCCCTGCAGCAGCGAACCGTCGCGGCGCGTGTACTGGCCCAGCCAGACGTTCTGGATGCCCAGCGCGTTGGTGACCGCGTCGCGGTGGGTGTTGTCGGAGAAGCAGGAGTGCTCGTCTTCCTGGTCCTGCGAGTTCAGCGCCACTTCCAGGCGCTCGCCGGCGAGCTCGCCGCGCGACAGCGAGCCCAGGCCGACGATCATCTTGCGCACCGATTCGCGGCCGCCCTGCTCGAACTTGGCGCGGTAGTTGCGTGCGCCCGGCGCCCAGGCGTTCGCCAGGAAGCTCAGGTCGTCGATCAGCAGCTCGGTCACCACCGCCAGGTACTGGCGGCGGCGGTCGGCGTTCGGAGCCCGGCCGTCGATGAAGTCGTCCGGCGAGCGCTCGCCCGGGCCGGTCTCGCTGCGGTCCTGGCCCCACAGCAGGAACTCGATCGCATGCCAGCCGGCGCTGATGTTCTCCTCGCCGCCGCGCTCGTTGGCCTGGCTCAGGCTGGCCTTGCTGATGCGGAACTTCGGGTTGTTGATCAGGCCAGCCTTGGGTTTGCCGGCGACTGCGTCCACATAGGCCTCGTCGAGCGGCCAGGCGTTCAGGCGACCTTCCGGGCCCCGCGCGTCATCGATCGGGCCGCCGTAGAAGCGGAAGGCCTCGGTCTGGCCGTAGAACTCGCGCGCCGCGCGCCAGGCCTGGCGGGCCTTGTCCAGCGCCTCGGCCGACGGCGCTGCCACGAAGGCGGCGATTGCGCTCTGCAGATCCTTCGCCGCGGCCAGCGTGTCGGCGTAGACCGCCTCGACCAGCACCGCATGGTGGCGCACCACCGCCTCGGCCTCGACGGTCGTCGTGGCGGCCGGGGCCTGCTGGGCCGAGGCCAGCAGTGCCGCCGGGGCCAGCAGCGCCAGCGCGGACAGCTGCAGGAAGGAGCGCTTGTGCGGGTGCGGGTGCTTGTGGATCTGGTTCATGGTCGGGAACTCCTCATGGAAGAGTCTAAAGAAGAATGAATCTCATTCTCCTTGATCCCGATCACGAAATGGAAGAGGCGCGCGAAGTTTCTTCAGCTTCCGCCCAGATCCGGCCCGGTGGTGGCGAAGCGCTCCAGGCCCGGCAGCACCGTCAGCAGCTCGCTGGGGCTCAGTCCCATCCATCGCCCGAGCGAGGCGGCGTACTCGGTCAGCGAGGTGGTCGGCAGCAGCCGGCCGGAGCCGACATCGGTGCCGGTGCCCAGCGCGACCGTGGGGAAGCGGCCGAGAATGTCGCCGCCCCGGATGCCGCCGCCGGCCACGAAGTGATGCCCGCCCCAGCCGTGGTCGCTGCCCGAGCCGTTGCTGGTCAGGGTGCGGCCGAAGTCGCTGGCGCTGAACAGCAGCACGTCGTCGAGCCGCCCCAGGCCCTGCAGGCCGTTCAGGAAGGCGTCGACCGCGTGCGCGACCCGCGCGCCCAGCAGCGGATGGCGTGCCGCCTGCTGCGCATGGGTGTCGAAGCCGCCGATCGAGACCATGAAGACCTGGCGGCGCAGGCCGAGCGCCGGCGCGGCGGCGATCAGCCGCGCGACCATGCGCAGCTGGCGCGCCAGTGGATCCTTCGCCAGATCGAGCCGGCTGCCGTCGGTCAGCGTGACCGCGCCCAGCGGCAGCTCCGGCGTGCCGGCCAGTGCGCCGCGCAGCTGCGCCGCGGTGTCGAGCGCTCGGCGGGTCACCCGGGCGTGCTCGGCCTGCAGGTCGGTGCTGCCGTTGCTGCGCAGCAGGGCCTCGAGCCGCGCCTGCGCGCCGGCGCTGCCGTGCAGCCAGGCGCCGGACTGCAGCGCACGCACGTCGACCAGGCCATCCGGGTCGATCTGATAGGGCTGCACGCCGCTGCCGTTCAGGAAGATCGCCTGGCCCGAGGCGGAAATCGTCGTCAGCACCGTGTTCTGGTTGGCCGAGGCCAGCAGATCGGCGATGCGGCCGCCCCAGCCGATGCGCGCGATGCCTTCGGGCTGCAGGGACTGCCAGGTCGCCTGCTGGTCGTTGTGCGAGTAGAGCTTGGCCGGCAGACCACGGCCGGCCTGCACGTCCGCCAGCGTGGTCGGCTGGGTCAGCGGGCCGACATTGGCGACGAAGGCGCAGCGGCCGCGACCGTACCAGGTGCTCAGCGGCTGCAGCTCGCGCGCCAGGCCGAAGCGCCGGCCCGCCTCCTGGCGGCGGCTGGCGATCTCCAGCAGCGTGATGGCCGGCAGCGCCAGATCGCCCCGGGCGCGGGTGTAGGCCGCATGCTCGGCGCTGTCGAGCGGCACCAGCCAGTTGTGCGCGTCGTTGCCGCCGTTCATGAACAGGCAGACCAGCGCGCGATAGGGCCGGTCGAGCTGCACCGCGCTGGAGGACTGCGCCGCCATCGCGCCCAGCCCGGCCAGGCCGAGCGTGAATGCGGGCCGCGCCGCCGCCACCGGGCCGCCCAGCAGCCCGAGCTGGCCGAGCGTGCGCAGGAAGGCGCGGCGGGAAGAGGAGGATGAGGAACTCATGCGGAAATCTCCGGCCGATCGGCTTCAGCGCTGGATTCAGCGCTGGATCAGGTACTCGTGCGAGGCCAGCGCGAACAGCACGGCCGCGCGCACGCGGTTCTGGTGGCTGGTCGCGTCATGGCCGCGAACATCGGCCATGGTGTCGAGCAGGGTCTGGCGCAGGCCGGCGCTCATGCCGCCTGCGAACAGGCGCAGATCGAGCTGGTCGACGACGCCCTCGAGATCGCCGCGTCCTGCCAGCTCGGCCAGCGCGTCATAGCGCGCGCTCACATCGGCGCCCGAGCCGGTCCAGCCCAGGCCGGCGCCGCTCATGTGCAGCGCCAGATTGGCCCAGGTCGCGGTCGAGGTCTCGCTGACCAGCTGGAACTCCGGCAGCGTGCGGCTCTGCGCCCCCATCGTCGTGCCGGCGGGCACATGACCGGGCCGGAAGTAGCCGAAGACCGAGGGCGACATCATCACCCGCTGTCCGGTGGCATCCATCTGGGTGTCGATGCGGAACTGGCCGGTCTGCGAGCGTGCCTCGAAGGCGCGCATCCACTGCGTCACCCGCAGCACCGGCTCGCGCAGCTTGTGGCCGGTGCTGGCCGCCGGCAGGCTGCGGGCCTCCGGGTCGAGCAGGATGGCGCGCACCACCGCGCCCAGATCGCCGCGCACGCCCCGGCCGTTGTTGGCGAAGACCGCGGCGATGCGGCCCACATAGGCCGGACTGGGGTCGCTGCGCACCAGGCGCTGGATCAGCTGCCGGCCGATGAAGGGGCCGACGTTCGGATGGTTGAACAGGGTGTCGAGCGCGATCTTCAGGTCGCTGGCGGCGCTGCCACCGGCCGCGATGCTGCGCTCCCAGGGCTTGCCGGCGAACAGGCGCTTCTCCAGCTGCGAGTGCTGGCCGGGATAGGCCTTCATGCGCTGCAGGTCGATGCGCCGGTCGGCGGCCGGGCTGTAGTCGGGCCAGCCGGCGCGCAGCTTCGTCTCGGTCAGCTCGCTGTCCGGGAAGGCCCAGCCGTAGCCGGTGAAGACCCGCGCCAGCGCCATCACGTCGGCATTGCCGTAAGTCTCGACCGGGCGCCCGCTGGCGTCGGTCACCACGCTGCCGTCCGGGCGCAGCTCGTGCAGGCCGATGGTGAAGAGCTGCATCAGCTCGCGGGCGAAGTTCTCGTCGGGCAGTCGGCCGCGGGTCGGGTCTTCCTTGAGATTGCGCATGTGCGACAGGTACAGGCCCATCGCTGGCGACAGCGCCATCTCCTCGAGCAGATCGCGGAAGTTGCCGAAGGCATGCTGGTTCAGCAGGTCGAGGTAGCGGGCGTAGGCGCGGGCATGCAGCCACAGGCTGTCGTCATGCTGCGAGATCATGAAGATCTGGTGCAGCGCGAAGGCGGTGCGTGCGCGCAGCTGGTCCGGCGCCTGGCTGGCATGGCGCCAGAAATGGTGTCCGACCTGGTGCGGGTGGTACTGCGCGCCGCGCGGCCGGTGTTCCGGGCCGAGGTCGTAGCGGGCCTGGACCGCGCCGACGAAGTCGGCGGAGGCCGGCAAGGCCAGCTGCCGGTCGATCCAGGCTGGCAGCCCGGTGGCGGCGAGCTGCTCGATCTCGCCGGGCAGGGCGCCGAAGCTGGCCTGCTGAAGCAGCCGCGCTGCCTGCTGGCGCTGCAGGCGGGCGGTGGTGGCCAGCGGGGTGTAGGTTTCCGGCCAGGTGATGCGCAGCGCGCCATCCCAGGGCAGATCGCTGCGGCCGGCCGACACCTCCCGGCCGTCGAAGGCCAGCGCACCGGCGCCGCGGTCATAGACCGACTGCAGCGGGCCGGGCTGGAAGCGGGTCGTGCCCTGACCGACCGAGGCGATGAAAAGATTGCGGTCCTCGCCGGCGGCTGCCGCGTCGTTGTCGAAGACGATCTCCAGCGTCGTGCCGCTGGCGAGCAGTGCCGGCACGGTGAAGGCATGGTCGCGCCAGTCGGTGTGGTCGACCGCGACGGTGCCGAGCGGCTGGCCATTCAGCCGCACCGTCATGCGCGGGCCGACCCCGCGCACCAGCGAGCCGCGCACCCGCAGCACCAGCGGTGCCGTGCGTGACAGCAGCGTGACGCCTTGCGGGACCAGGTTCGACGCGGCAGACAGCGTGGTGATCTGCTGTGCTCGCCCGCCAGCGGTCGCGCCCCCCAGCAGCAGGGCGCCGATCAGCAGCGCAAGAGAGGTTTTCATGGACCGCGATGCTAGGTTCGGCATGATTCGGGCAGAGGGTCGAGGCGTCTGAACCCCCCGGAACGAGGCCGGGGATCCATCACGCTTATCGACCTGCGCGCGGGCAGTCTGAGCGTTTCGTGATCGGGGTCACGTTCTTTCAGATCTGCGCGCTCTGCCCGGCCGCACCTGCAGCCGGCCGGGACCGGGCTCAGCCCGTCACGCTGCTGCGGATCAGGTGATCGAAGGCGCCCAGCGAGGCCTTCGCGCCTTCGCCCATCGCGATGATGATCTGCTTGTAGGGCACGGTGGTCACGTCGCCGGCGGCGAACACGCCCGGCACCGAGGTCTGGCCGTGGCTGTCGACGATGACCTCGCCGCGCGGGCTCAGCTCGACCGTGCCCTTGAGCCAGTCGCTGTTGGGCAGCAGGCCGATCTGCACGAAGATGCCCTCCAGGTCGACACGGCGCAGCTCGCCGCTGTTGCGGTCCTTGTACGACAGGCCGTTGACCTTCTGGCCGTCGCCGTGCACCTCGGTGGTCTGCGCCGACATCAGGATGGTGACGTTGGGCAGGCTGCGCAGCTTGGTCTGCAGCACCGCGTCGGCACGCAGCTTCGAGTCGAACTCGATCAGCGTCACATGCGCCACGATGCCGGCCAGGTCGATCGCCGCCTCGACGCCCGAGTTGCCGCCGCCGATCACCGCCACGCGCTTGCCCTTGAACAGCGGGCCGTCGCAGTGCGGGCAGTAGGCCACGCCCTTGTTGCGGTACTCGGCTTCGCCGGGCACGTTCATCGAGCGCCAGCGCGCGCCCGTCGAGATGATCACGCTCTTGCTGCGCAGGCTGGCGCCATTCTCCAGCTTGACCTCGATCAGGCCGCCCGGCGTGGCCGCCGGCACCAGGGCGGTGGCGCGCTGCAGGTTCATGATGTCGACGTCGTAGTCCTTGACGTGCTGCTCGAGCGCTGCGGCCAGCTTCGGCCCTTCGGTCTCCTTGACCGAGATGAAGTTCTCGATGCCCAGCGTGTCGAGCACCTGACCGCCGAAGCGCTCGGCCGCGACACCGGTGCGGATGCCCTTGCGGGCGGCATAGATCGCCGCGGCCGCGCCGGCCGGGCCGCCACCGACCACCAGCACGTCGAACGCTTCCTTGCCGGCGAGCTTCTTCGCCTCGCGGTCGGCCGCGCCGGTGTCGATCTTGGCGAGGATCTCGCCCAGCTCCATGCGGCCACTGGCGAACAGCTCGCCGTTGAGGAACACGCAGGGCACGCCCATGATCTGGCGCGACTCCACCTCGGCCTGGAACATCGAGCCCTCGACCGTGGTGTGGCGGATCTTCGGGTTCAGCGCCGCCATCAGGTTGATCGCCTGCACCACGTCCGGGCAGTTGTGGCAGGTCAGGGACATGTAGGTCTCGAAGACCAGTTCCTGCGCCGGGTCGAGCGCCTTGATCTGCTCGATCAGGTCGGCCTCGACCTTGGCCGGATAGCCGCTGGTCTGCAGCAGGGCCAGGATCAGCGAGGTGAACTCGTGGCCCATCGGCAGCCCGGCGAAGCGCACGCCGGTGTTCTGGCCGACCTGGCTGATCTGGAAGGAGGGCAGGCGCTCGCCGGCCGTGGCGCCGCTGCGCACGGCGAACTTGCCCGCCGGCGCGACCGAGGCGATGTCGGCCACCAGTTCGAGCATCTGGCGCGAGTTCTCACCCTCGTCGGCGAAGGTGACGATCTCGATCGGCTGCACCAGGCGCTCGAGGTAGCCCTTCAGTGCGGTCTTGAGGTTGCTGTCCAGCATGGTGGGTGCTCCTTGAGAGGGGTGGGGTGTGGGGTACAGGCGTGTCAGGCCGGAAGGGCTGTGCTCATTCGAGCTCAGTCCTTCGGGTCCGGGGCTGAGAAAGATCAGGGGTCAGCGTCCCGGGCAGACGAGGATGAAAGGGTCGGCAGGAATCCGCCGGGTCTGCCCGGTCCGCGCCGCCGCGGGGGAAAGGCGGCGGCGGGGTCCGACCGGCGGCGGGGCCGGTCGACGGGGCAGATCGTCAGATCTTGCCGACCAGGTCCAGCGACGGAGCCAGGGTGGCGGCGCCTTCCTTCCACTTGGCCGGGCAGACCTGGCCGGGGTTGGCGGCGGTGAACTGGGCGGCCTTCAGCTTGCGCAGGGTCTCCGACACGTCACGGGCGATCTCGTTGGAGTGCACTTCCGCGGTCTTGATCACGCCTTCCGGGTTGATCACGAAGGTGCCGCGCAGCGCCAGGCCTTCTTCCGGGATGTGCACGCCGAAGGCGTTGGTCAGCGTGTGGGTCGGGTCGCCGACCAGCGGGAACTTGGCCTTGCCGACCGCCGGCGAGGTCTCGTGCCACACCTTGTGCGAGAAGTGGGTGTCGGTGGTGACGATGTAGACCTCGGCGCCGGCGGCCTGGAAGGCAGCGTAGTTGTCGGCGGCGTCCTCGATCTCGGTCGGGCAGTTGAAGGTGAAGGCCGCCGGCATGAAGATCAGGACCGACCACTTGCCCTTCAGGCTTTCTTCGCTCACCTCGATGAACTCGCCCTTGCCGGCGCGGTTGACGAAGGCGGTGGTCTTGAACGGCTGGACCGGGGTGTTGATCAGGGACATGAATCGCGCTCCTCGAGCTGGGTTGGTGAATCGTCGCTTGGGTGTCCGGACGCTGCGGAGGTCTCCCTCTCGGGCGGGCCTTGCAGCGTCGACGGAGTGAATCTTAGGCCCGACATGCCGCATAGTGCCAATTGACTGTTTTTTTGTTTCATATAGCCATTTGCTATTTAATTCGGCGGACGACTTTTCGCCATTAATGGGAATGATTATCATGACTGCATGAACCATGACGACAACCTGCGCATTCACGGCCTGAAGGCGACGCTGCCGCGGATGAAGGTGCTCGACGTGCTGCGCGAGGAGCGCGCGCATCTGAGCGCCGACGAGATCCATCGCCGCCTGCTGCTCCAGGGGGAGGACATCGGTCTGGCCACCGTCTATCGGGTGCTGGGCCAGCTCGAGCAGGTCGGCATCGTGCGCCGCAATGTGTTCGATGCCGGGCGGGCGGTTTACGAGATCGAGCATGGCGGTCATCACGACCACCTGGTGTGCGTGCACTGCGGCCGGGTCGAGGAGTTCTTCGATCCGCAGATCGAGGCGCTTCAGCATGAGGTGGCGCGCAGCCGTGGCTTCTCGCTGGTGGAACACCGGCTGGCGATGTTCGGCATCTGCGGCGATTGCGGCAGCACGCCGGGGCGGCCGGGCAGTCAGACCGTGCGCCGCCGTCCGGGCAGCAGTGGATCGATGGGGTGAGATTTTTCTTGCGTATAAGAATCGTTCTCATTAATATCTATCCATGATCACTTCCGCACTCCCTCAGCCGGTGTCCAACGAACGTGCCGATGTCCGCATCCTGGCGGTCTCGGGTGTCGGCGCGGCCCCGTCACCGGCGCCGCGCCTGTCGAGCCGCGATCTGCTCGGCCTGGCCCGCGAGGTCGAGATCGAGCATGAGGGCATGCTGTACCGGCTGCGTGTCACCGCGCTGGGCAAGCTGATCCTGACGAAGTGAACGTGACAGCCTGATCGGCTCGGCGACGAGGTCGCCGGCCTGACGAATGAGGGTGGCAGAACGGTCCTGGCGGTCCGCCTGCCTTTTGTGTGCGCTAGCCAGCCTGCCATCAGGGAACCCGGCCGGGTTCCTGCCAGCCCGCGCTTTTTTCTTCCGATGCATCCTGTTGTCGGTCCGAGGAGTCGCGATGGAAAGAGGGCCTGAGGAGGTGGTGCTGCGCGCGGTGCGGCTGCCTGAGGGCATGTCCGGGCTGTTCGACCGGATCGAGGCCTTCGGTCCGGCCCGACTGGGCTGCGGCGATGCGAGCTGCCGCATCGAGGTCGATGCGCGGTGGCGCCGGGTGCCGGCGCCGGCACGACGGCTGGCCCTGGTGGCGGCGGACGCGCCGCAGCACTCGCCCGCCCGGCTCGAGGCGGACCCGCGGCACTGGGCCCGGGGCTTTGCGCTCGAGATTCTCTCGCCGCGCGGTGCCGTCTGGCGCCGGCTGCAGTTCCATGATGCGCGAGGGCAGACGGTGCTGACGCTGGAATGGCGCGCGCCCGTGCCGCCCCTGGCCTGGGAGCGTCTGCTGGCCTGCGGCACCGAAGGCCTGGCCTGGGCGGCGCCGACGGGCTTCGAGGCGCTCCCCGCCGCGAGGGGCGATGTCGATCCGGCCTGGCGCCAGGGCTGCGACATCGAGGCTCTGCATCAGATCCTGCACGAGGCCCGGCAGCAGCGGCTGGCGCTGCAGGCCGAGGTGGGCGGCGAGGCGGCCCGGCTGCAGGTCGGCTTCATGCCGGAGCAGGTTGCGCTGTGCATGCGCCGGCGGCGGCTGACCGTGCAGGGCGAGGCGCTGGTCTGGCAGCTCGACGAGATGCGGCTGGCTGGCCTGGAGCTGGTCGGCCATGCCAGCGCCCGGGGGCTGCACCAGCGACTGGAGCTGGGCGGGCCCGGTGGCGAGCGGCTGGCGCGGCTCGGTCCGGCGGGAAGCGCCGACCGGGGCGATCCCTGTGGCTGGCGCCTGGCGCTGCAGCAGGTGCTGAGCTGAACTGAAACGCAGGAGTGATTCGATGTGCCAGACCTCCTCTTCCACGCCGTTGAGCGATCTGATCCGCCGTGGCTTCACGGCGGCCGATGACGCCGCCGGCTCCGACCTGGCCCGTGCGGTCGCCCGCCAGGTCGAGGCCAGAGCCGGCGTGGCCACGCAACCGGCGCCGGTCGAGCGCTCGTCGCGGCGCCGGCGGCTCTGGGAGCTGCCGCGCAATGTCTTCTGCCCGGTGCTGGGCACCTGCCTGACGATCGACCGGCTGCGCCGGCTGACGGTGGCGGTCCTCCCCGATTGCGCTGCGGCGGACGACTACGAGCTGCACTGCCGCGCCATCGCCGAGAGCGCGCGCCGCAGCGAGCTGGCCGAGCGACTGCAGCGCGAGCTCGATGCCCGCTTCGAGCGGGCGCTGCGTCAGGCGCGTGCCCTCAAGGGCACGGCAGCGCTGGTCGCGCACTGGCGTCAGGCCTGCGCGGGCAGCGAGGTGGCCGCGGCGCTGTGGGTCACGCTGACCCATCCCGACTGCGACGCCGCGCTCGAGGAGCAGGTGCAGCGCGACATCCACATGCTGCAGCACCAGGCCGGCGTGGGCGTGCGTGCCGATGTGCAGCGCCTGGACGCGCTGCAGCGCGAGAACGGCACGCTGGGCCGCGAGCTGGCGGCTGCGCAGCAGCGCACCACCCAGATGCTGGCCGAGAAGTCAGCGCAGATCGAGCGCCAGCAGGCCGAGCTGGTGCGGCTGCGCGCGCGGCTGATCACCTGCGACACCACCGTCGACGAGCTGCGTGCCCAGGTCGCGCAGCTCGAGGAGGCGTCGCCCGCGCTGCGCAGCCGTCAGGCGATGGCGCGCCAGATCGAGCAGCAGCAGGCGCGCATCCGCGAGCTGGAAATGCGGCTGCAGGACAGCCGCCGCCAGCTGCAGGCGCAGCGGCCGGTCGAACGGGTCGAGGCGGTGCGTCCGCCGCACGTGTCGGTGCCGGACACGCCGGTGACCGCCGCGCAGGCCGCAGAGATCGCCGGCGAGGATCTGCGCGACAAGGCGGTGCTCTGCGTGGGCGGGCGCACCGCCAGCGTGCCGGTCTACCGGCAGCTGGTGGAGGTGCGCGGTGCGCGCTTCCTGCACCACGACGGTGGCGAGGAGGATGCCGCCGGCCAGCTCGACGCGCATCTGGCTGCGGCCGATCTGGTGATCTGCCAGGCCGGCTGCATCAGCCACAACGCCTACTGGCGGGTAAAGGACCATTGCCGGCGCACCGGCAAGCAGTGCGTCTTCGTCGAGCGACCGAGCGCCAGCGGCCTGGTGCGCGGGCTGGAGCAGGCCAGCTCGGCGGCAGCCGCCGCGGCTCA
This sequence comes from Sphaerotilus natans, assembly GCF_900156335.1. GTDB lineage: Bacteria > Pseudomonadota > Gammaproteobacteria > Burkholderiales > Burkholderiaceae_C > Sphaerotilus > Sphaerotilus natans. The sequence goes on along the minus strand of NZ_FTMZ01000005.1, from coordinate 86,577 downwards.
GGTGCCGCCGAACTGAGTCGGCAGCGTCGAGCTGTCGGGTGTGGCGGGTGCCGGTGCGGCCGTGTGCTGGCGCCGGTCGCGCCACTGCATCAGCCGGCCCAGCAGCCGGCCGCTCCAGTCGGGCGCGGTCAGCGTCAGGTGGTCGACCTCGGCCAGCTCGGGCTTCCACAGGTGGGCCCAGGGTGGGTTGGTGACCAGGCTGAGCCGGTCGAGAGCCGGGTCGGCGCAGGTGCGCTCGATGATGCGCATCATCAGCAGATGGCCGGGCGCGATCGCCGAGAAGGCCTCGTCGTAGCCGATCTTCAGCAGGTTGAGCTGCCGCCCGCCCCGCAGCGCGAACTGGGCCGCGACGGTGCGGCCGTCGAGCGTCAGCCGATGGATGCGGCACTCGCCCCGCGCGCCGAAGTCGCGCACCAGCGCGCGGTAGAAGCCGACCCGCCGCGCGTCATCGCGAATCGCCGAGCCGCTGCGGCCCTTCCAGCCGGAGGCCTCGATGTCGAGAAAATGCGTCAGCGCCTCCTCCAGCGCCGCAGGCGTGTCGGCCACCTCCAGCGCGACCTGGCCCTGGCTGTCGGCACGACGACCGAGCCGGCGCAGGTTCTGCCGGAAGGAGCGCTGCACCCGCGCCAGCGCCTGTTCGGTGTCGCCGCTGCAGTCCAGCCAGGCCGATTCGCTGCGGTGCACCCGGCGCAGGGTGCTGCCGGCGGGCAGGGCCTCGGTGGCCGGAGCCAGCTCGTGGATCACCGCCGGCAGCTGCAGCGCGCTGCAGCGCAGCGTGCGCTGCGTGGCCAGCGCCTGCAGCATTGCCGGCCAGCGCGCGGGGCCGCCGGCCAGTTCGGCCAGCACCATGTGCGGGCCCTGGATCATCGTCCACTGCGGCAGCAGCCGTGCCAGCGGGCAGGCGTGCGGCTCCACAGGCAGCACCGCGACCAGTTCGCCGTGGTGGCGCAGCGCCAGCAGCTGCAGACGGTCCGGCTCGGTGCAGATCGATTCCAGCCAGGCGCCGATCCAGTCCGGATGCTGGAACGGGCTGGCCTGCGCCGGCATCTGCGTCTCGACCAGCCGCTTCCACTCCGGCGCGAGCTGCGCGAAGCCGCTGCGGCCTTGCAGGATCTCCAGTCCGTTGCGGGTCGACGAGGCGGTGTTCAGGGGCGTGGGCATGGTGGGCGGGAACGGCATGGGGGAAGGGCACCTGTGCGCAGCATGCACCGATCCGGCCGCAATCTTTTCACGACTGATTCTTGTTATCAACATTTTTGGGCGAGCTGTGATCTGACGCACGGGCAGAGATCTCAAGTTCTTTGATTGCCCTCGTTTGTTGCATCCTGGCGACGCTCTTGACCTTCTGAGGGTCTGCAAACTGACAAGATCAAGAAGATGCGCCATGTAAATAATAAGAATCGTTATCATTAATGTACTGACGATGACACCCAGCTGCGAGCCAGGCAGATCGTCGTCGCATTGCGCTCTCTCTCCCAACGATTCCACTGCATCAGGACTCCGACATGGCTCGCCGTCGTTCTCGCTCCGCTGCTGCCGCAGCTGCTCCCGCAACCCGTTCGTCGCTGGCCCAGGCGCTGCCGCTGGGCGCGCTGGCCGCCGGCTTCGGTCTGGCTTGTCTGGCCCCGCAGGTGCTGGCCCAGCAGGCGCCTGCCGCTGCCGCCGAGCCGGCCGCCGCCGAGGTCTCGACGCTGCGCAAGATCACCGTCAAGGGCAAGAAGGACGAGGAGCGCGGCAAGGACAGCCTGCAGGCCACCACCACCACCATCGGCAAGGGCAAGCAGGAACTGCGCGACGTGGCGCAGTCGGTCACCGTGGTCACCGAGAAGCTGATCGACGACCGCAACCTCGACACGATGAAGGACGTGCTGAAGAACACCGCCGGCATCAGCTTCCTGGCGGCCGAAGGCGGCGAGGAAGACATCCGCCTGCGCGGCTTCCCGCTGCAGTCGACCGGCGATGTCTTCGTCGACGGCATGCGCGATCCGGCCTTCTACGACCGCGACACCTTCTTCCATGACCGCATCGAGGTGCTGCGCGGTTCGGCGTCGATGCTGTTCGGCCGCGGCTCGACCGGCGGCGCGGTCAACCAGGTCACCAAGACCCCGCGCCTGATCAACGAGAACCAGGTCGACGTGACGGTCGGCAACCATCAGTACCTGCGGGTGGTCGGCGACTTCAACATCCGCACCAGCGACAGCTCGGCGCTGCGCCTGGGCGTGATGGACACCAAGGCCGACAACAACGGCGCCGGCTCGTCGATCAACAAGACCGGTCTGGCGGGCACCTACCGCTGGGGCATCGGCGAGCGTGACGAGTTCTCGCTGTCCTTCTATCACCTGGACAACGACAACGGCATGAACTACGGCCTGCCGTGGATCCGCCCGACCGCGACCTCGGACGTCAGCACGACCACGCTGCTGCCGGTCGACCCCAGCGCCTACTTCGGCATGAACAGCGACCGCAACCAGGGCGAGGCCACCACCGTCGGCTTCAGCCATCTGCACCGCTTCTCGCCGACGATGGAGCTCAGCACCAAGGTGCGCATCGGCGACTATGACCGCAACCAGCGCGCCAGCACGGTCCGCTTTGCCGCAGCCACCCTGCAACCCGGCGGCGCGGCGGCCAGCCTGGCCAACTTCAGCAGCGCGACGGTGCTGACCCGTGGCACCCAGCTGAAGGTCCAGAACGTGCGCAATCTGTATGCGCAGACCGACTTCAGCGGCAAGTTCGACGGCCTGGGCGTCAAGCACGAGGTGATGGCCGGGGCCGACTATGCCGTCGAGCGCAAGAAGGTCTATGCGCAGGTGACCGCCGCCCAGGGCGGCGTGGTGCCGACCAAGGCCACCACCACGGTCGGCGCCGACAGCGGCAGCGGCTGGGTCGACGAGAGCCTGCGCAGCTTCCGCACCGGCAACGAGTACACCTCGCGCGGCGTGGGCTTCTACGCGCAGGACCTGGTGCAGGTCGCGCCGATGTGGAAGGTGCTGGTCGGCGGTCGCTACGACCGTCTGGACGGCGACTACGACATCTACACCGTGCCGACCGCCTCGCTGAACCCGGTCACCACCACCAGCTACAAGATGGAAGTCTCGGAGTGGAGCAAGCGCGCCGGCGTGATCTTCCAGCCGAGCGAGCGCATGTCCTTCCACCTGTCGGGCGCGACCTCGTTCAACACCTCGGGCGATGCCTACTCGCTGAGCGCGGGCAATGCCGACGTGCCGCCGGAGCAGTCGATCAACGCCGAGCTGGGCGGCTACCTGACCTCGGCCGACGGCAACTTCACCGGCCGCTTCGCGATCTTCCGCACCACCAAGCTGCATGAGCGCAACACCGATCCGGACAGCGCGCTGGTGACGCTCTCGGGCAAGCGCCATGTCGCCGGCCTGGAGATCGACCTGTCGGGCCGCCTGACGCCGTCGTGGGAAGTCTTCGGCTCCTACATGTGGCTGCCGGTGGCCAACATCGACGCCGGCGTGGCCGGCTCGGAAGGCCAGGGCACCCGTCCGTCGCTGACGCCCAAGCACAGCGGCACCTTCTGGACCACCTACCAGCTCACCCCGAAGGTGCGCGTCGGTGGCGGCCTGAACGCCCGCAGCAGCATGACGCCGAATCGCAACCCCGGCTGGGCCGCGCCGAAGTACATCACCGGCGACCTGATGGCCGAGTACAAGGTCAGCGAGGACTTCACCGTCAAGGCCAACGTCAGCAACGTGACCAACAAGCTGTACGCGGAATCGCTGTACTCCGGCCACTACGTGCCGGGTGCCGGCCGCCTGATCCAGGTCACCGGCTCGCTGAAGTTCTGATCGGAAAGGGCCCGGCACCATGCTGATCCGCATTCCCGCCGTGCTCGACGCCGCGGCACTCGCGCAGGCCCGGCGCCTGCTGGCCGATGCGCCGTGGACGGACGGGGCGGTCAGCGCCGGTGCCCAGGCCCTGACGGTCAAGAACAACGAGCAGCTGCCGGTCGGCAGCGAGGTGGCGCAGGCGCTGCAGGGGCTGATCCTGTCGGCGCTCGATCGCCACCCGCTGTTCTTCTCGGCGACGCTGCCCAAGCGGGTCTTCCCGCCGATGTTCAACCGCTACGGCGGACGGACCAACACCTACGGCGCCCATGTCGACAACGCGGTGCGCTATGTGCCGCCGCGCGGCGGCCTGCCGCCCGAGCGGGTGCGCACCGACATCAGCTGCACGCTCTTCCTGGCCGATCCGGCCGACTACGACGGCGGCGAGCTGGTGATCGACGACACCTATGGCGAGCAGCGCGTCAAGCTGGCCGCCGGCGACCTGGTCGTCTATCCCGGCACCAGCGTGCACCGGGTCGAGCCGGTCACGCGCGGTCACCGCGTCGCCAGCTTCTTCTGGGTCGAGAGCATGGTGCGCAGCGACGAGCAGCGCCGCCTGCTGCACGACATGGACCGCTTTCTGATGCACCTGCGCAGCACCGTCGGCGAGACCGATCCCGGCGTGGTCGGGCTGACCGGCTCGTACCACAACCTGCTGCGCCTGTGGGCTGACACCTGAACGATGGACACCACTGCACCTCTTTCGCCGGCACCGCTGCCGCCGCTGCGCCTGGGCGGCGCCTCGCCCGACGCGCTGGGCCCGGGCGCGCGCCGCGTGCTGGTCGGCTCGATGCTGGGCGCTCATCTGCTGGCGGGCTGGGCCCTGCTGCAGGTGCCGGCGGTGCGCGAGGCCGCGGCCGAGGTGGCGCCGATGATGGTCGATCTGATCGCACCGACGCCCGAGGCCCCGAAACCGCCGCCGCCGCCCCAGCCGCGCCCGAAGACCCCGCCGCCGCCGCCCGCGCCGGTGCTGGCGGCCAAGCCGCCGCCGGTGCCGGTGCCGCAGCCGGCCTTCGTCGCGCCGCCGCCGCCGGCCGAGCCGCCGCCGCTGCCCGCGCCCGAGGCGCCCCCGGTGCCGCCCGCACCGCCGGCTCCCCCGGCCCCGCCGGCGCCGCCGACGCCGCCCGCACCCGCACCGGCCGCGCCGCGCACCGTGGTGCTGACCGACAGCGACTGGGTGCGCGTGCCCGAGATCGAGTACCCGCTGGCCTCGCGCCGCCTCAAGGAGGAGGGCACCGTGATCGTGCGCGCATTGATCGACACCCGCGGCACGCCGAAGCAGGTGGCGCTGCAGCGCTCCTCCGGCCATGCCCGCCTCGACCAGGCGGCGCTGCGTGCGGCGATGGGCGCGCGGGTCAAGCCGCGCACCGAGAACGGCGTGCCCTTCGAGTTCTGGATCGCGATGCCGCTGGCCTTCGAGCTGGAGTGAGCGCGCGGCCCGAACGCCCGAGAACACACACGAATCGAACGAACAGACTGAAACGGAAGCTCTGATGAACCCGTCCACGACCGATACCGCGGCTTCGGCCGCCACCCAGGCGATCGCCCAGACCGCCGCCGCCGGCCAGGCCATGGGCTTCGGCCACTTCATCGCCCAGGCCGACTTCGTCGGCAAGGCGCTGCTGGGCGTGCTGGTGCTGATGTCGGTGGCCTCCTGGGCCCTGATCATCATCAAGGGCCTGTCGCAGTTCATCCGCCGCCGCCGCAGCGAGAAGTTCCTGAACTTCTTCTGGAACGCCCGCTCGCTCGACGAGGTGGATGCCGAGATCCGCGCCCACGGCGTGCAGGATCCCTTCGGCCATCTGGCGGCCCATGCGATCCACGCCCAGGCCCACCACGCCAAGTACGGCGCGGCCAAGCTGCAGGAGGCCGGCACCGGCCAGGAATTTGTCACCCGCACCATCAAGAAGGTGCTCGACGAGGAGACCACCCGGCTGGAGAACGGCCTGACGCTGCTGGCCACCGTCGGCGCCACCGCCCCCTTCGTGGGCCTGTTCGGCACCGTCTGGGGCGTCTACCACGCGCTGCTGGCCATCGGCATGAGCGGTGCGGGCACGCTGGACAAGGTCGCCGGCCCGGTCGGCGAGGCGCTGATCATGACCGGCATCGGTCTGGCGGTGGCGATTCCGGCAGTCATCGCCTACAACGCCTTCAACCGCGGCAACCGGGTGCTCAACGCCAAGCTCGACGCCTTTGCCTTCGAGCTGCTGACCTTCCTGTCGACCGGCTCGACGCTGGCCGACAACGGCCGCGACCGTTCTGCCGAGGCCGGCGCCGTGCGTCCGCTGCGTCCGGCCGCGGCCTGATCGCGCTGACTTCGGAGAACCTCCATGGCCTTCGCCAGTTTCGACCGTCAGTCCTCCGGCGCCCCGGTGTCGGAGATCAACATGGTGCCGCTGATCGACGTGATGCTTGTGCTGCTGGTGATCTTCATCGTCACCGCGCCGCTGCTGACGCATTCCGTCAAGCTGCAGCTGCCGCAGGCCACCAGCCAGGAAAACCTGCCGGTGCCCGACAAGATCGATTTCGCCATCGATGCCGAGGGCCAGCGCTACTGGAACGGCGAGCGCGTCAGCCGCGAGGACGCAGCCGCGCGCTTCCAGGCCGAAGGCCTCAAGCCGGTGCAGCCTGAGGTCCACCTGCGCGCCGACCAGGATGTGCCTTACCGCCATGTCGCGCAGACGCTGGCCGATGCGTCCAAGGCCGGGCTGAGCAAGGTCGGCTTCGTCAGCCAGCCCGACCAGTGACGCCGCTGCCGGTGATGCTGCCGGTCGCCTTGCCCGACTACGCCGCCGCGGCGGCCGAGCGGCTCGACGCGCAGGCCCGCGCCTATTTCGACGGCGGCGCGGCCGACGAGCTGACGCTCGCGGCCAATCTGCAGGCCTGGCGGCAGATCGGGCTGCAGTCGCGCGTGCTGCGCCCGATGGCCGGCGCGCACACCCGCGTCGAGCTGCTCGGGCGCACGCTGGCGCATCCGGTGCTGCTCGCGCCGGTGGCCTATCAGCGCCTGGCGCATCCGGATGGCGAGATCGCCACCGCGCAGGCGGCGGCCGCGCTGCAGGCCGGCATGGTGCTGAGCACCCAGTCGAGCGTGCCGGTCGAGACGGTGGCGCACATCGTTCGCCGCGATCCAGAGTCCGGGCCGCTGTGGTTCCAGGTCTACATCCAGCCGGACCGCGACTTCACGCTGGCGCTGGTGCGCCGTGCCGAAGCGGCCGGCTGCGAGGCGCTGGTGCTGACGGTGGACGCGCCCGTCAGCGGCGCGCGCGACCGCGAGCGCCGCGCCGGCTTCCGGCTGCCGCCGGGCGTGCGCGCGGTGCATCTGGAGGGCCTGCGCCTGCCGCCGGCACCGGCGCTCCGGCCGGGCCAGAGCGCGCTCTTCGACGGCCTGCTGGCCGACATGCCGACCTGGGACGACGTGGCCTGGCTGGTCGGCCAGACCCGGCTGCCGGTGCTGCTCAAGGGCATCACGCACCCGGACGACGCCGGGCTGGCGCGCCAGGTCGGCGCGGCCGGCCTGATCGTCTCCAACCACGGCGGGCGCACGCTCGACACCCTGCCGGCCACCGCCGAGCTGCTGCCGCGCATCGTCGCGGCGGCGGACGGGCTGCCGGTGCTGGTCGATGGCGGCATCCGCCGCGGCACCGATGTGCTCAAGGCGCTGGGCCTGGGCGCGCGCGCGGTGCTGGTGGGCCGCCCGCAGGTGCACGCGCTGGCGGTGGCCGGTGCGCAGGGCGTGGCCCACATGCTGCGCCTGCTGCGCGACGAGCTGGAGATCGCGATGGCGCTGACCGGCTGCCGCTGCCTGGCCGAGGCCGCCTCCGCGCTGTCGCCACGCCGCTGACTCGGACCCGGCTTCCCGCCGCAACGCCTTGTCAACCGACATGGATGGAAATACAGTGATCGGATGACAGTCCTGAAGACCTTCAAGCCGCGCCTCCAGGACAGGCACGCCCGCGTGCCGTGGGCGATGGCGAGCTTCGAAGGCACCGAGGTGGCATGAAAGACGGCGGATCGCAGACCTCACGTCTTTCCGGGCGGGCGCTCATCCAGCCGGGGCTGCTGGTGCTGCACGGCAACCGGCTCGAGCTGCTGCAGCAGGCGGTGTTCGCCTGGCTGGACCGCCAGCCGCTCGATCCGCTCGAGCCCGACGTGCTGCTGGTGCAGAGCAACGGCATCGCCGAGTGGATGAAGATGTCGCTGGCGCGGCGCAGCGGCGTCTGCGCGGCCTCGCGGGTGGAGCTGCCGGCGCGCTTCCTGTGGCGGCTGTACCGGGCGATGCTCGGCCGCGACGGGGCCCCGGCGCGCTCCCCCTTCGACAAGGCGCCGATGACCTGGCGGCTGATGCAGGCGCTGCCCGGCTGGGTCGAGCGGCCCGGCTTCGAGCCGCTGCGGCAGTTCCTGGAGGCGGGCGCCGCGCGCGGCGATGCGCTCGACGATCCGGTGCGCCGGCTGCAGCTCGCCGAGCGCCTGGCCGACCTGTACGACCAGTACCAGATCTACCGCGCCGACTGGCTCGACGACTGGGGCCGCGGGCGCGAGGCGCTGCGCCTGGGCGACGGCCGCGAGATGGCGCTGCCCGAGGCGCAGCGCTGGCAGGCGCGGCTGTGGCACGGCCTGCTGGCGTCGCTCGACGAGAGCGGCCGGCGCGCGGTGCGCAGCGACGTGCACCGGCGCTTCGTCGCGGCGGTCGAGGCGGGCGACGCGCCGCGCCAGCCGCTGCCGCGCCGGGTGGTGCTGTTCGGGCACAGCCATCTGCCGTGGCAGACGCTGGAGGCGCTGGTGGCCCTGTCGCAGCGCGCGCAGGTGCTGCTGGCGGTGCCCAATCCCTGCCGCTTCCACTGGGCCGACATCCTCGACGGCCGCGAGCTGCTGCGCACGCTGCGGCGGCGCCAGCCGCTGCGCGGCGGGCTGGACCTGGCCGAGATCCCGCTCGACCGCATGCATGCGCATGCGCATCCGCTGCTGGCCGCCTGGGGCCGGCAGGGGCGCGACTTCATCCGCATGCTCGACCGCTTCGACGACGCGGCCGCCGCGCAGGCGCGCTTCCAGGTGCCGCGCATCGACCTGTTCGACGAGGATCTGGACGTGGCCGACGATCCGGTGCGCGGCGTGCCGCTGCTGGTGCGGGTGCAGCGCGCGATCCGCGACGGCCTGCCGCTGCCCGAGATCGTCGAGCGCGAGGCCGCCGCGCCGCCGCTGGCCCCGGACGACCGCTCGGTCTGCTTCACGATCGCGCACAGCGCGATGCGCGAGATCGAGATCCTGCACGACCGGCTGCTGGACCTGCTGGCCGCGCCGCCCGCCGGTCCGGACGGCCGCCCCGGCGCGCCGCTGGCCCCGCGCGACATCGTCGTGATGGTGCCCGACATCGAGCCCTGGGCGCCGCTGATCCATGCCGTCTTCGGTCAGCATCAACCGGGGGACGCACGCCGCATTCCCTACGAGATCGCCGACCTGAAGCTGCGCGGGCGCCAGCCGATGCTGGTGGCGCTGGAATGGCTGCTGAAGGTCACGCGCCAGCGCTGCACCGTCGGCGAGCTGCGCGATCTGGTCGACGTGCCGGCGCTGGCGGCGCGCTTCGGGCTGCAGGACGCGGACCGCGCCACCGCCGCGCGCTGGCTCGAGGGCGCCGGCGTGCGCTGGGGGCTGGACGCGGCGCAGCGCGACGGCCTCGGCCTGGGCGCCTGCGGCGAGGTCAACAGCGGCCTGTTCGGGCTGCGGCGCATGCTGCTGGGCTATGCCCACGGCCGCCTCGACGCGCAGACGGACGACGAGGCGACGAGCGACGAGGGGAACACCTCGCCCTGGCGGCACATCGACCCCTACGACGAGGTCGGCGGCCTGGACGCCGGCATCGCCGGCTCGCTGGCCGCGCTGATCGACGCGCTGCGCCGGTGGTGGCGCGAGGCCGCCACGCCGGCCACGCCCCCGGTCTGGCAGCAGCGCGCGGTGCGGCTGCTCGAGACCTTCTTCGAGCCGGTCGACGAGACCGACCGGCTGCTGCTGGCCTCGCTGACCGAGGCGCTCGGGCGCTGGCTCGACGACTGCGAGGACGCCGGCTTTGCGCCGCTGGTGCCGCTGGAGGTGCTGCGCGAGGGCTGGCTGGCCGGCGTCGACGAGCCGAGCCTGAACAGCCGCTTCCTGGGCGGCGGCGTCGTGTTCTGCACCCTGATGCCGATGCGGGCGATCCCCTTCGAGATCGTCTGCCTGCTGGGCATGAACGACGGCGACTACCCGCGCCGCGCGCCGCGCAGCGACTTCGACCTGCTGGCGCTGCCCGGCACGCAGCGCCCCGGCGACCGCGCTCGCCGCGATGACGACCGCATGCTGATGCTCGAGGCGTTGCTGGCGGCGCGCCGTGTCCTGTCGATCAGCGGGTCCGGGCGCAGCGTGCGCGACAACAGCGAGCAGCCGCCCTCGGTGCTGGTGGCGCAGCTGCGCGATCACCTCGACGCCGGCTGGGGCGCGGGCCTGTCGGCGCGGCTGACGACCGAGCACCCGCTGCAGCCCTTCAGCCGGCGCTACTTCGAGGCGGAGCGGCCCGATGACGCGGCGCCCGGCACCTGGGCGCGCGAGTGGCGCCAGGCCCATGCCGACGCGCAGGCCGGCGCCGCGCTGCCCGGGCCGGCGCTGACCACTGCCGCTGCGGCCCCGGTCCGCGACGACGAGCCGCTGACGCTGGCGCGGCTGGAGCGCTTCCTGCGCAATCCGGTGCAGCACCATTTCCGCGAGCGTCTGGATGTCGAGTTTCCGCCGCTGGCGGTGCAGGCCGCCGACGACGAGCCGCTGGCGCTGGGCGCGCTCGACGAGACGCTGTTGCTGCGCGAGCTGCTCGACCAGGACCGCGGCCTGGAGGCTGGCGCGCCGATGACGCTGGCGGCCTGCCGGGCCGAGCTGCTGCGGCGCACCGCGCGGCTGGCGCGCCGCGGCGAGCTGCCGCTGGCCGGGCTGGGCGAGCTGTGGCGGCTGCGCTTCGCGCGCCAGAGCGCGCCGGTCTGGCGCGAGTGGCAGCGCGCGCGCCACCGCTGGTCCGAGCCGGTGCGGCCGCTGCAGCTGGCGGTGCAGCACCAGGATCTGCGCATCGACGACTGGCTCGACGCGCTGCGGCGCGAGCCCGGCGCGCCGGCCGAGGCGCCGCCGCTGTGGCTGGCGATCGAGGCGCGCCGGCTGTGCCGCCCGATGCCGTCCGGCCCGGACAAGGGCGCGCTGGCGCCGCAGGCCGACAAGCTGCTGCGGCCGTGGCTGCGGATGGTGCTGGCGGCCGCCTGCGGTCATGCGGTCGAGGGCCGGCTGATCGGCCGCGATGCGGTGCTGCGGCTGCAGCCGCCGTCGGCGCAGGCCGCCCGCGAGGCGGTCGAGGCGCTGCTGTCGGGCTGGAGCCGGCAGCGCCAGGCGCCGCTGCCGGCGGCGCTGCGCACCTCGCTGGCCTGGCTGAAGGGTCTGGACGAGGAACGCGCCGACGAGCGCGCCCGCGCCGCCTTCGAGGGCGCTCAGGGCGCCCGCGCGCTGCCCGGCGAGGGCGAGGAACCGGCGCTGGCGCGGGTCTTTCCCGACTGGGAGACGCTGCGCGAGGCGCCGGACTTCGAGGGCTGGACGCTGGCGCTCTACGGGCCGCTGCACGCCTGGGTGCGCGACGGCGGCGTGACGGTCGAGCCGCTGGGCGACGCCGAGGGCGGCGACGAGGACGAAGGCGCCGGCCTGGCCGGTGCGGAGGACGCGGCATGAGCGAGCGGCTCGATCCGCTGACCCTGCCGCTGCGCGGCTCGCGCCTGATCGAGGCCAGCGCCGGCACCGGCAAGACCTGGACCATCGCGGCGCTCTACCTGCGCCTGGTGCTCGGCCATGGCGACCACGGCACCCGCGAGCCGCGTGCGCTGCTGCCGGCGCAGATCCTGGTGATGACCTTCACCCGGGCGGCGACCCGCGAGCTGTCCTCGCGCATTCGCGAGCGGCTGATCGAGGCGGCGCGGCTGTTCCGTGATCCCGCAGCGCTGGCGGCCAGCGGCGACGCCTTCGTGCAGGCGCTGGCGGCCGACTGCGCCGACGAGGCGGCCCGCTCGCGCGCCGCGCACCGGCTCGCGCTGGCGGCCGAGGGCATGGACGAGGCGGCGGTGCACACCATCGACGCCTGGTGCCAGCGCACGCTGCGCGAGCATGCCTTCGACAGCGGCAGCCTGTTCACCGAGGAGCTGGTCGCCGACGAGGCCGAGCTGCTGCAGCAGGCGGTGCTCGATGTCTGGCGCCGCGAGGTCTATCCGCTGCCGATGGCCGCGCTGGAGCTGCTGCACCGCCAGTGGCCCGATGCCGAGGCGATGGGCCGCCAGACCCGGCCGCTGCTGATGCACGAGGAGCTGCTCGGCGCCGAGGACGGCGCGCAGGCGCTGCCCGACTGGCTGCCCGGCTGGGTCGAGACGCGCCGCGCGCGGCTGCTGGCGCTCAAGGCCGGCTGGGTCGAGCGCGCCGAGGCGATGTTCACCTGGATCTTTCGCCAGCAGAACGGACCGAAGCCGCCGTTCAACGGCGTCAAGGTCAATCCGAAGTCGCTCGAGAAATGGCATGCCCAGATCGTCGCCTGGGCCGAGGATGCGCTGGCCGAGCGGCTGGTGCTGCAGCCCGACACCGGCGCGCGGCGCCTGACGCCCGACGGCCTGCGCGAGGCGCTGAAGAAGAACCAGGACTGCGGCGAGATTCCGGCCGCCTTTGCCGAGTTCGAGGCGCTGCAGGCCGAGCTGGCGGCGCTGGAGCCGCCGGGCCCGCGCCTGCTGCGCCATGCGGCGCGGCGCATCGCGCAGCGGCTCGAGCAGCTCAAGCGCGCCTCGGCGCAGTTCGGCTTCGCCGACCTGCAGCGCCGGCTCGAGCAGGCGCTGGCGGGCGAGGCCGGCCCGCGGCTGCGCGAGGGCATCCTGGCGCAGTACCCGGTGGCGCTGATCGACGAGTTCCAGGACACCTCGCCGCTGCAGTACCGGCTGTTCGACCGGCTCTACCGGGTGGCCGACGACGATCCGGCCACCGCGCTGCTGATGATCGGCGACCCGAAGCAGTCGATCTACCGCTTCCGCGGCGCTGACATCTACAGCTACCTGGCGGTGCGCCGCGCCACCGCCGGCCGCCACCACGCGCTGGGCACCAACTACCGCTCGACGCAGGCGCTGGTCGGCGCGGTCAACGCGGTCTTCCTGCAGGCCGAGCAGCGCCGGCCCGGCGAGGCCTTTGCCTTCGGCACCTTGGCCGAACCGGCCGAACCGGGCGCCGGCCGCGAGGCCACGCTGCCCTTCGAGGCGGTCGACGCCAAGGGCCGAAGCGAGACGCTCGGCCGCGGCGACACCGCGCTGGCGGCGCTGCAGATCGAGTGGCTGCCGACGCCGCTGCCGGCCGAGGAGCTGCGCGAGACGCTGGCGCGCCGCGCGGCCGAGCGCATCGTCGACTGGCTCGACGACGCGAGCCTGGGCTTTTGCCGCCCCGGCGGCGAGGCGCGCCGCCTGGCGCCGGGCGACATCGCGGTGCTGGTGCGCAACCGCCGCGAGGCCGAGGCGGTGCGCCGCGCGCTGCGCCGGGCCGGCGTGGCCTCGGTCTATTTGTCTGACCAGGATGCCGTCTTCGACACCGCCGAGGCGCGCGACCTGCTGCGCTGGCTGCAGGCGGTGGCCGAGCCGCAGGACACCCGGCTGGCGCGCGCGGCCTTCGCCACCGCGACGGTCGGGCTGTCGCTCGACGAGCTGGCGCGGCTGGTGCACGACGATGTCGCCTGGGACGCGCGGCTGGCGCTGCTGGCGCAGCTGCGCCGCATCTGGCAGCGCCAGGGCGCCCTGACGCTGGTGCGCCAGACACTGCACCTGCTGGACCTGCCGGCGCGCTGGCTGGCCGGCCAGGAGGTGGCCGACGGCGAGCGGCGCCTGACCAACCTGCTGCACCTGGGCGAGCTGCTGCAGTCGGCCAGCAGCCGGCTGGAGGGCGAGCAGGCGCAGATCCGCTGGCTGGCCGAGCAGATCTCGGGCCTGGGCCGCGGCGGCGCCCAGGCCGGCAGCGACGAGCGGGTGGTGCGGCTGGAGAGCGACGCCGAGCTGGTGCAGGTCGTCACGGTGCACAAGTCCAAGGGCCTGGAATATCCGGTGGTGGTGATGCCCTTCGCGGCGTCGGCGCGGCCGGTGAAGAAGGGCGACGCGCTGTTCGTCGAGCGGGTCGATGCCCAGGGCCGGCGCCGGCTGGACTTCGCGCCCGACGACGAGGCGCTGGCCGAGGCCGAGCGCGAGCGCCTGCGCGAGGACCTGCGGCTGTTCTATGTCGCGCTGACCCGGCCGCGCCATCTGCTGTGGTTGGGCGTCGGCCTGGTGCGCAGGCCACGTTCGCAGGACGAGCATCTGCTGCACCAGAGCGCACTCGGCCACCTGCTCGGCGGCGGCGCCGCGATGACGGTCGACCAGGTCGGACAGGCGCTGCAGGCGCTGTGCGCGTTCCGGCCGCCCGATCCGTTCGTGGCCGGTGCGATCGAGGTGACGCCGCTGCGGCCGGTGACGCAGCGCCCGCAGCTGCAGCGCCGCGCGCCGGCGCATCCGCTGGCCGAGCCGCCGGTCTACCGCGCCGCCTTCGACCGCGACTGGGCGGTCGGCAGCTTCACCGCGCTGGTGCGCGACCTGAAGGAGGCGACGGCGTCGCCGCTGCCCGGGGCCGATGCCGATGCCGAGATCGATGCCGAGGTCTGGGACCGCTCCGGCCTGCCGGCGCTGCTGGCCGATCCGCGTCGCCAGGAGCAGGTGCGCGAGGAATGGGCGGTGCAGCCGATGGGCGATGCGGGCGTCGAGCTGGCGACCGAGGCCGAGGCGGCCTGGCACCGCTTCCCGCGCGGCGCGCTGCCGGGCAACTTCCTGCACGAGCTGCTGCAGCTGCTGGCGCAGGAGGGCTTCGACCGTCGCGCCGAGCCCGCGGTGCGCCGGATGGCCGAGCGGCGCTGCGATCGGGCCTGCCACGGCGAGCGCACCGACGAGGTGCTGGACTGGATGGATGCGGTGCTGTCGGCGCCGCTGCCGCCGCTGGGCGGCGCCGCGCTGGAGCAGGTCGACGCGCTGCTGCCGGAAATGGAGTTCTGGATGCCGAGCCGGCAGCTCGACAGCGCCGCCTTCGACCGGCTGTGCCGCCAGGCGCTGCTGCCCGGACGCGAGCGCCCGGCGCTGGTGCCGCGCCAGCTCGACGGCATGATGATGGGCTTTGTCGACCTGGTCTTCGAGCACGACGGGCGCTGGTGGGTGATCGACTACAAGTCCAATCACCTCGGCGACCGTGATGCCGACTACGACCGCACCACGCTGGAACGCGCGGTGCTCGAGCACCGCTACGAGCTGCAGTCGGTGCTCTATCTGCTGGCGCTGCACCGGCTGCTCGGGCGCCGGCTCGGGGCGGACTACGACCCGGATGTTCATCTCGGCGGCGCGATCTGCCTGTTCCTGCGCGGCATTCGCGGGCCTGAGCGCGGCTGCGTGCTGCTGCGCCCGCCGACGGCGCTGCTGCGGGCGCTCGACCGGGCGCTGGGCGTGCACGAGGAGGGCCGCACATGATCCGATCGACGCCCGATTTTTCCGCCGATCCCGCCCAGGCCGATCTGTTCGCGCTGTTCGACCCGCCTGCGGGGGTTCCGGACGTGGCCGAGCTGCTGGCGCTGCTCGACGACTGGTGCGCCCAGGGCTGGCTGCGCCGGCTCGATGTCGCGCTGGCGCGCTGGCTGGCCGATGAATGCCCGCAGGCGCCGGTGGCGGCGCTGCTGGCCGCCGCCCTGCTCGCGCAGCGCGAGGGCCGTGGCCACACCTGCATCGAGCTGACCGAGCTGCTGGCGCAGCGCCGCCCCGGTGCGGCCGCACGCGCCGACGACGAGGGCTGGCTCGACGGCCCGGCCACGGCGCAGCAGGCGCTGGCGGCGCTGCTGCAGCGCCTGCCGGGCGCGCTGGCCGACTGGATGGCGGCGCTGCGCGACAGCGGTGCGGTCGACACCGCCTCGGCTCGGCGGCCGGGCGCGCCGCTGCGGCTGGAGGACGACGGCCGGCTCTACCTGCGCCGCCACTGGCGCGACGAACAGGCAGTGGCGCAGGCGGTGCGCGAGCGCATGCGTCCGGCCGCCCAGGACGATCCCACCGGCTGGCCCGCACCCGATCCGGCCGAGGTGCGCCGCTGGCTGGACCGGCTGTTCGCCCCGCGTGATCCGAAGGATGGGCCCGACTGGCAGCGCATCGCCTGCGCGGTGGCGCTGCGCGGTCGGCTGGCGCTGATCACCGGCGGGCCCGGCACCGGCAAGACCTACACCGTCGCGCGGCTGCTGGCGCTGGGCTACGCGCTGCATCCGGCGCCGCGCACGCTGCGCATTGCGCTGGCCGCGCCCACCGGCAAGGCCGCGGCGCGGCTGAAGCAGTCGATCGACCTGGCGCTGCAGCAGCTCGGCCAGGCGCTGCCGGGCGTGCTCGACTGGGCCGACCTGGGCGAGCGCCTGCGCGAGGCCACCACGCTGCACCGGCTGCTGGGCGCGCGGCCCGACACCCGCACGCTGCGCCACGACGCGCGCCATCCGCTCGAGGTCGACCTGCTGGTGGTCGATGAGGCCTCGATGGTGCATCTGGAAATGATGGCCGCGCTGCTGGCGGCGCTGCCGGCCTCGGCGCGGCTGGTGCTGCTGGGCGACCGCGACCAGCTGGCCTCGGTCGAGGCCGGCGCGGTGCTGGGCGACTTCTGCCGCGGCGCGGTGCATGGGCACTACGACGCCGACAGTGCCCGCTGGATCGCCGACTGCACCGGCCAGGTGCTGCCGCCGGCGATGTGCCTGCCGGCCTCGCGCACGCAGGACGGGGCCACGCCGCCGCTGGTGCTGGCGCAGCAGACGGTGATGCTGCGCGAGAGCCGGCGCTTCGGCGGCGCGATCGGCCGGCTGGCGCTGGCGGTCAACGACAACGATGTCGGTCGCGCCGCGCAGGTGCTGCGCGAGCGCGACGACGCGGTCGCGCGGCTGACGCTGCCCGAGGGCGCGACCGAATCGGCTGCGCTGGCGCAGGTGGTGGCGCTGGCGCTCGACGGCCGCCCCGGCGCACTGCTCGGCTATGCCGCCTGTCTGGACATGCTGCGTGCCGGGCCGGACGGGCCGGGCGAGGCCGCCCACCAGCGCTGGGTGGTCGGCGTGCTGCGTGCCTTCGACCGCTTCCGGCTGCTGTGTGCGCTGCGCGAGGGCGCCTGGGGCGTGGCGGGCCTGAACGCGCTGATCGAAGCGCGGGCGCGCGCGCGCTGGCGCCTGCCCGCCGGCGAGTGGTATGCCGGCCGGCCGGTCATGGTCACCCGCAACGACCCGGCGCTGGGCGTGCACAACGGCGATGTCGGCATCGCGCTGCCCTCGGCCGACGGGCGCAGCCTGCGGGTCTGGTTCGTCGACGGCGACGATCTGCCGCCGCGTTCGGTGATGGCCAGCCGGCTCTCGCGGGTCGAGACCGCCTTCGCGATGACGGTGCACAAGTCGCAGGGCTCGGAGTTCGCGCATGTGGCGCTGGTGCTGCCGCCGCAGATGAACCCGGTGCTGAGCTGCGAGCTGGTCTACACCGGCATCACCCGTGCGAAGGACGCCTTCACGCTGGTGGCGCCCGACCGCAGCGTCTGGGCGCGTGCGCTGCAGCGGCGCACCCGGCGCGCCAGCGGGCTGCCGGGGTTGCTGAGCGGCTGAGCCTCTGATTCAGACCGGCGTCACCCGGAACAGCTGGTCGGTGCGCACGCTTGAGCAGGTACGCTGCTGCGCCTTGCGCCCGAGCAGCAGGTCGGAGCCCATCTCGACGCACTTGTTGCTGTGGCGGTTGCGCAGCATCACCTGGCCGGCGGCGACTTCCTCCAGCCGCCAGTGCAGGTCGCGCTGGCCGTCGTTCAGGCCGATGGTGATGTCCACGCCGTCGAGCGTCGACAGCAGCGAGCCCACCTTCATCACCAGCCCGGTGGCATGCTGCGGCACCAGGATCTGGCTGCCTTCGGCCTCCGGCACCAGGCGGAAGCGCTGCGCCGAGGTGCTGCCGCAGGCCTGCGCCTGCAGCTTCGTGCCGGCCAGGCCCAGGTTGAGGAATGCACCGATGCAGGCCCCCGAAGCGGTGCGCAGCTGCACCACCGGCTGGCCCGAGAAGCCGGTGTTCAGGAAGTTCGCCGGTGTCGAGCCCTTCGCATAACCTGCCGCGCCGACCGCCGGCAGCGTCAGCGTCGCGTCGGTGGCACGGCCGCTGCCATCGTTGGTGACGCTGGTGGTCGAGCCGGGATGGCCGTTCGGGATGCGCAGCTCGGGGTGATCGAAGGGCGCGGCGTGGAAGCGCACGCGGTCGTCGGTCAGCGCCTTCATGAACTCCACCAGCGCGGTCTTCTCGTCCTCGGTCAGCCCGAGCGAGGTGATGTCGGCATCCAGGTCGGCCAGGTTCTGGTCGTGGAAGTTGCCGCCGCGGTTGTAGAACTCGATCACCTGGCGCAGCGTGGCCGAGTCGCCGTTGTGGAAGTAGGGCGCGGTCAGCTCGACGTTGCGCAGCGTCGGCGTCTTGAACTGGCCGTTGACTGCGATCCGCTCGGTGGCGGAGACCGTCAGATTGGGCGCGATGCCGCTCAGCGCCTGCATCCGGCCGAGCTGCGCCAGCGCCGACAGGGCCAGCGGATTGCCGAACGGGTCCTTGCCGCCGGCGCCGAGGTCGTCGAGCGTCGGGCGCACGCCGATGTTGTAGAAGCCCTCGTCATAGACGGCGGTCGCGCCGTTGCCCATCGTCATGCGGGCCATCGGCGTGGCCAGCATCTTGCGCACCGAGGCGTTGGTGAACTCCGCGCCGCCGTGGCAGTTGACGCAGCGTCCCTTGCCCATGAACAGGCCGAAGCCCTGCTGCGCCGAGGTGGACATCGCCGTGGTGGTGCCGCTCACCCAGCGGTCGAAGGGCGCGTCGTCCGACACCAGCGTGGCTTGATAGAGCTGCAGCGCCAGTCCGAAGAACAGGCTGAAGTTGTGCTGCATCTGGGTGTACTGGTTCGCCGCCGGGGTCGAGGTCAGCGTCACCAGCGTCTTCGAGCCGTCGGCGTTCACCTGGATCAGGCGGTCGCCGTTCCACCACTCGGGGCGGAAGGCCTTCTTCACCATCGCGGCGTAGTTCGCTTCGTTCAGGCCCTGGCCGCTGCCGTGGCGACGCGCGCCCAGCACGCTGTCGGTGCTGCTCACCGCCTGGGTCTGCAGCGGGCGCAGATAGAGCATCTTGCGGCCGATGTCGGCGAAGCTGCGGCCCTGCGCGCTCATCTCGAAATGGTTGCCCGGCGGGCCCGAGGCCTGCGAGGCCAGGCTGGCATGGGTCAGCTGCACGGCGGTCGGCTGCATCGACCAGGTGCTGCCGTTCTGCACGTTCCTGAACACGCGCGCATTCGGGTCGCGCAGACCGAAGGGGTTGACGCCGTTGAAGACGAACTCGGCGCGGCCGTCCCAGAAATTGCGCAGATTGAAGACCGCGTTGATGACCGTGGGCGTGTTGCGGGGCTCGACGCGCCGGGTGTTGATGCCGGCGATGCGGAAGAGCGGATCAGCCACCAGCGCGCGCTGCTCGGTGGTCGAGGCGTACCAGGTGGCGTAGGCGTCCTGCAGCAGCGTGCCGTTGCTCAGGGGCGGCATCGTCGGCACGCCGAACAGCGTGCCGGTCACGCCGTTGAACTGCTCCAGGAACACGCCCTGCGAGGCGGCCACGTCGTTGACCGAGCGCTGCACCGTCGAGTTGCGGTTGTTCGGGTCGGCAAGCTTGTGCAGCGGAAAGTCGGCCAGCGTGAACTGGTAGTTGAGGCCGCCGAGCTGGAAGCTGGTGTCCGGATTCGGGCTCGTCAGCGACGCCATGCGGTTCAGGCCGGGCGAGATCTGGTTCTTGCTGCGGCTGTCGGCGCCGGCCTGGAAGTGGCAGGAGGCGCAGGCGGTCTTGCCGTCGCTGCCGAGCTGCAGGTCCCAGAACAGCGCCTTGCCCAGCGCGATCGCCTCGGTCTTGCTCTGCACGAACTCGCCCAGATTGGGCGGCTCCGGCCGGGCGACGCCCTTGAGCGATGTGGGCGCATTGACCGGCTCGGCGGTCTGTGCGAAGGCGGCGTTGCCGCCCAGGGCCAGGGCGCTCAGCGTGAGCAGCGTGCAGGTGGCCATCCGGGGCGGCGAGGGCAGGGCAGCGTGGCGAGGCGCGCGCATGAGATGTCTCCGATTGATACCTTAGGTTACCAAGAGTAAACAATTGTTTACAACCGGGCGCTGGCAAACCTCCGCCTTGACACAGTCTTAAGCTGGGATTCAGTTTCCAGGGCGGACGCGATGTGTTTCCGCCACTTCGGTCAACGTCTTCAGGAAGGCCACCAGTGCCGCCTTGTCCTCGGCGGACAGGCCCATGCCGGCGGGCGGATGCTTGGCCAGGTTGGGGTCGAGATTCGGAGCGCGCTCGACGCCGTGGTCGTAGTGCTCGATGACCTCCTCGAGCGTGCGGAAGCGCCCGTCGTGCATGTAGGGCGCGGTCAGCGCGACATTGCGCAGGCTCGGCACCCGAAAGCGGCCGCGGTCGCTCTCCAGCCCGGTGACGCCGGCGCGGCCGGGGTCGTCCGGGCGGCCCTTCAGGCGCGGCAGGCCGATGCTGGCGAACTGCTGGCTGGTGAACAGGCTGCCGCCATGGCAGTGGAAGCAGTCGGCACCGCGCAGACCCTGGCGCGGGTCATGCTCGGTCAGGAAGAGCTCGAAGCCGCGCTTCTCGGCCGGGCTGAACTGCGCGCGGCCCTGCATCACGCGGTCGAACTTCGCGTCCTGCGCCACCAGCGTCAGCAGGTACTGTTCCAGCGCCAGGCCCAGGCGTGGTGCACTGACCGGACCGCCGAAGGCCTGGCGGAAGCTCGCCTGCAGCGCCGCATCCCGCCCGAGCCGCTCGACCACCTGCGGCAGCCGGTCGCCCATCTCGTGCATCAGCTCGATCGGGCGCAGTGCCTGCTCGCGCAGCGTGCTGCGCCCGCCGTCCCAGCCGAAATGGCGGCTCCAGGCCAGATTGCTCAGCGTCGGGGTGTTGCGCAGGCCCTCGCGGCCGTCGATGCCGCGGCTGCTCGCCCGGCCCGGATCGACGAAGGCCCGGTCGGGCACATGGCAGGTCGCGCAGCTGATGCGCCCGTCGCGTGACAGGCGCGGATCGCCGAAGAGCTGGCGTCCGAGCGCCACGCCCTGCACGGTCAACGGGTTGTCGGCCGGCAGCGTCACCCGGGGCAGGTGGGTGCCCGCGCTCCAGCGGTAAGGCGTGGTGCCGATGGGGGCCATGCCGGCGGCGGCTGTGCCGCTGCGCGGATCCGCGGCCGCCTGAGGGGCCAGCGCCTCGACCCGGAAGGCGCGTGCCAGCGCCGTCCTCAGCGCCCGCGAGGGCGGGTCGTCGCCGCGCGAGTGGGTCGAGTCGCCGTCCTTCGAGATGTCGACCGCCGCCAGCAGCCGGCCAGCATCGAGCTTCAGGCGCAGCGTGCCGCCGGCGGCGAGCTGCAGCGGGCCCGGCAGCGTCACGGTGATGCGGTTGATGTCGCCGGCCAGGTGATAGGAGAAGCCGCCGGTGCGGCCGGCCTCGGCACGGTCGAACTGCCACAGGCCTTCGATCGCGGCGAAGACATAGCCGCCGGTCCAGCCCCAGTGCATGTCGTTGACCAGCGGATGCAGCGGGTCGCCGGGCGCGAGCCGGTTCGGGTCGGCATGGTTGGCCTCGGGCGCGACGCCGATCGCGAAGCGCAGCGCGCGGTAGCGGCCCGGCGCCAGGCCCGGCAGCGGTTCGTGCCGGTCGGGCAGGGTGGCGCGGAAATGCCCATGCCAGCCGGTCGGCCCCACCCAGCGGCCATCGCCGGTCTGCAGCTGCAGGCCCGAGAGCATCAGGTCGAGCCGGCTGATCGACAACGCCCGGCCGCGCCGGTCCTGCACCGCGCCGAGCCGGTCGGGCTCCAGTGAACGGCCGGTCCGGTCGATGACCTGCAGCGTGATCCGGGGCGCGGGGGGCAGTGGCGCCGCTGTGGCGGCCGCAGCGAAGGCCGGCAGCAGGAAGACGACCGCCAGGCAGGCGATCGGCCATGCAGGACGAGGCGAGATGGAAGTCAGTGCAGAGCGCATGCGCGAAGGCATCGGCAAAAAGGAGAGGGGCATCAATGTAAATGCATGTAACATAATTTGTGAATTGATACACAAACACGCCCGACTTCAACCCTGACATGACCGCACTGACCGCACTCCGATCGGGACCGCTGCTGGCCCGCATCCTCTTGGCCGCTGCGCTGGCGCTGCCTGGACTGACCGTCACCGTGCCTGCCGTGGCCCAGACCGCCTCCGTGCCGCAGGCCCTGGCCAGCGGCACCGCGGTCGGCGGCATTGCTGGGGCCTATGGCAGCCAGCGCCACTACACGATCGAGGTGCCGGCGGGCGCCAGCACGCTGTCGATCTCGATCGTCGGCAGCTCCGGCGACGCTGACCTGTATGTGCGTCGCGGTGCCCCGCCGACGCTGTCGACCTGGGATTACCGCCCCTACCGCAGCGGCTCGAACGAGGCGGTCTCGGTCAGCGCACCGGCGGCCGGCACCTGGCATGTGATGCTGCGCGGCTACAGCGCCTACAGCGGCCTGACGCTCAAGGCCACCCATGACGGCGGCGGGGGCTCGGCGGCGACGGTGGCCGCGCCCACCTTCAGCCCGGCGCCGGGCACGCACTCCGGCCGTGTCAGCGTCAGCCTGGCCTCTGCCACGCCCGATGCGGTGATCCGCTACACCCTGGACGGCAGCACCCCGAGCACCGGCTCGGAGGTCTACACCGCACCGATCCTGGTCACCGCGACCACCCAGGTGCGTGCGGCGGCCTTTGCCGGCAGCCAGTCGGTCAGCAGCGTGAGCGCCGGCACCTACACCATCATCAATCCGGTGCAGACGCTGGCAATCGGCGCGTCGATGGCCAATCTGGCCGGCGCCCAGGGCAGCGTGACCAATTTCCGCGTCGCGGTGCCGGCGGGCGTCAGCAGCGTGAGCTTCTCGATCTCGGGCGGCAGCGGCGATGCCGATCTGCATGTGAAGTACGGCCAGCTCGCCACCACCTCGACCTGGGACCAGCGGCCCTACCTGTCGGGCAATGCCGAGACGGTCACGATCGCCACGCCGCGCGCCGGCGACTATTTCCTGATGCTGCACGGCTACCGCGCCTATTCCGGCGTGACGCTGAAGGCCACGCAGTCCGGCACCGCCAGCGCCGGCCGGCCCGACATCACCATCTCGATGGCGGCCGCCAACCCGCGCATCACCACCGAGACCTTCGCGGCGAATGCCTGCGAGATCGAGGAGGGCACCATCACCGCCGGCACGCACCGGCTGCTGCGCTTCAACACCCAGACGCGCAACATCGGCTCGGCCGATCTGGTGCTGGGCAATCCGGCCTCGAACAGTTCCTTCGAGTGGGGCGGCTGCCACGGCCACTACCACTTCCGCAGCTTTGCGCAGTACCGCCTGCTCGACGCCAGCGGTGCGGTGGTGCGCACCGGCAAGAAGGTGGGCTTCTGCCTGATGGACATCACCCGCATCGACAGCGGCGCCAACCCTTCGGCGCGCTACACCTGCAGCAACCAGGGCATCCAGGCCGGCTGGGCGGACGTCTACAGCTCCAACCTGTCGGGTCAGTGGGTCGACATCACCGGCGTGCCGGCCGGCAACTATGTGCTCGAGATCGTCATGGACCCGATGAACCTGATCGACGAGCTCGACGAGAGCAACAACACCGGACGCCTGAATGTCACCATCCCCTGAGTCCTCCCGGATGCAGCGCCGCGTGCGGTCGGCTCGGCTGATCGTGGCCGGGCTGGCGCTGGCGGCGGTGGCCGGCGCGGCCGCCTGGCTGATCCGTGACCGCATGGCTCCCGCCTCGGCGCAAGGCGGCGCCACGGCGGTGGCCGGATCGACGGGGGGCGGCCTGATCGTCCCGCCCGGATCGACGGCCGGCTCGCCGTTTGGCAGCGGGGCTTCCGGGGCGATCGTGCTGCCGGCGCTGCCGCCCGCGGCCCGTGCCACCGCCGGCGAGATCGGCCGGCTGGCCGCGCTGCCGCCCGGCGACGACGCGATCGCGCTGGCTCGCCGGCTCGAGGACACGGCCGATGCGGCCAGCCTGCCGGCCTGGCGCGAGGCGCTGCTGCGCAGCCCGCATCCGGCGGTCGAGCGCAGTGCCATCAGCGTGCTGGCTCGGCTGGCCGACGCCGAGACGATCACCGCGCTGGGCGAGGACTACGGGCGGCTGCCGCCCGAGTGGCGCGGCCGCATCCTGCAGGTGCTCGAGCAGACCACGCGGCCGGAGGCGCTCGACGGGCTGGTCCACATCGTGGAGGCCGACACCGGCGAGAAGCGCTCGGCGCTGGCGATGTCGGCCCTGCACGGCCTGGCCCATCTGGGCACGATGGATTCGACCGACTACCTGCTGCAGCAGGTGCGCAGCGACAACATCGACCATGCGCTGATGGCGCTGGGCCGTGTCTCGAGCCGCCAGGGCGTCGAGATGACCCGCGCGGCCGCCGCCGGATCGCGTGGTTTCGAGGGTCTGGATGCCGGCGTCCGCCAGGCCCTGCTGCGCAGCGCGGCCGCCGCGGAAGGGCAGCTCGCCCGGCCTTGAGCAGATCCGACACCTCCAACGAAAAGGGGTGATTCCATTCTGGAATCACCCCTTCAGGTGTCTGGTGCCGGAGATAGGAGTCGAACCTACGACCTTCGCATTACGAATGCGAGAAAGCGGGCATTTTGTGGGGTTTATCCGCGTTGGTTCTGGTGCCTGATTCGTTGTGAATCAATGACTTAGGTGATGTGGCGTGTTCATCGGTATGCATCGGAATATAGAATCGGTGCCTACAGGATGCCTACAGAGTCCAGATGACCACGAAAACTGACCCGACAAGCTTCGAGTTCACCCGCGCCCGCGTTGATGCCGCGACCTGTCAGGCCGGCAAGTCTCAGGCGCTGTACTGGGACACCAAGCAGCCCGGCCTAGGGCTTCGGGTCACGGCGGGTGGCAAGCGGTCCTTCATCTTCGAGGGGCGCATAGGTCGGCAGACCATCCGCATGACCATCGGCCCGGCTTCGATGCCTATCCGGGTGCCGAAGGACCGCAAGGGCAACCCGACCGGGCCGGGCGCCGATGGCGAGGCGCTGCGCCTGCTGGCGCTGGTCAAGGCCGGCACCGACCCGCGCGCCGAGAAGGCCGCCACCATCGCCCGCGAGGCTGGCGAGCGGTCGGCCGCTGCAGCGCAGAAGGCCCGCGAGCTGGTGACGGTCGGCGAGGCGTGGCGCGAGTACCTGGAGGAACGCCGGCCGAAGTGGGCGGAACGCACCTACCGCGACCATGTGAACCTGTCCGCCGCTGGTGGCGAGCAGCGCCAGCGAGGAAAGGGGCTGACCGTGGCCGGCCCGATTGCGCCGCTGCTGGCGCTGCGGCTGTCCGACCTGAACGCCGATGTCCTGGCCGACTGGCTGACCCGTGAGGCCGCCGACCGGCCGACGAATGCCGCCCACGCCTTCAGGCTGGTGCGTGGCTTCATCCGCTGGGCGGGCGAGCATCCGCAGCACCGGGCGCTGATTGCCGCCGACGCCTACCGCTCGAAGGCCGTCACCGAGGCTGTGCCGTCTTCTCAGGCGAGGGAAGGGGACTGCCTGCAGCGCGAGCAGGTGGCGCTGTGGTTCAAGGCCGTGCGCGAGCTGCCGAACCCGGTTCATGCCGCCTACCTGCAGACCGCCATCCTGACCGGCGCCCGCCGCGAGGAACTGGCCGGCCTGCGCTGGGAGGATGTGGACTTCCGCTGGTGCGCCCTGACCATCGCCGACAAGGTGGAGGGGCAGCGGGTCATCCCCCTGACGCCCTACGTGTCGCGCCTGCTGGCCGCGCTGCCGCGCCGGAACGAATGGGTCTTCTCGTCCCCTGCGGCGACGGATGGCCGCCTGCAGGAGCCGCGCTTTGCCCACGAACGCGCCTTGCAGGCTGCCGGCCTGCCGCATCTGACCATTCACGGCCTGCGCCGGTCCTTCGGGACGCTGTGCGAGTGGGTCGAGATGCCGGCCGGTGTCGTGGCGCAGATTCAAGGCCACAAGCCCAGCGCGACCGCAGAGAAGCACTACAGGCGCCGACCCCTGGACCTGCTGCGCATGTGGCACCAGAAGGCCGAGGCGTGGATTCTGGAACAGGCCGGCCTGCCGGTGCCCAGCGCCAGCGAAGAACCCGCCCGCCTGCGCGCCGTCTGAGTTTCTGCCACGGCTAGGCCCGCCTCGAAACCGGGCCGAAAAGCGGGAATCCCTCGCCTGCCTGCCGTGGCTCCCGTTCCGAGGGGTGCGCCTGAGGGGGTGCAGCATGGGACTACTTGAGCAGGTGGCGTTCCACCTCGAAGGAAGCGAATCGAAGGTCATTCGTGACCAGCATGGGCGACCGGTTCACATCGAAGTGACGTTTGGCCCTGACCGATGGATTGATGACGCCGCAGCCGGCCGGATGACCGCCCTGGACCTGATGGCCGTGGTACTGGAAGACGGATACCTGACGCCCGGCGTCTGCGCCCACACCGTCGTGCATTCGTGGCTGAACGAGCTGCGCCGCGCCGTGAGTGCTGGGGAGGTGACGCCGCGCAACCCGTCGAGCCGGCTCCCCTGCGCCGCCGACTTCGAGGCACTGGACGGGTGGATGCTCACCCGGGCCGACGCCTCCCGACTGCTGGCGCCGGCCGGAATTGACCTTGATGCAGTGCTGACCCGCCTACTCGATGCGAGCAGGCGGGCCGGCCGGACGGAGTACCACCACGAGACGGGGGAGCCCATTCGGACCCTGTGGTATGCCGGGTTCATGCCGCCCGAGCACGAGCAGGTGAAACCAACCCGAATCGTCCCCGGGGAGTGGTGCAGCCTGCTGCCGGACTTTGGCTTGCCGCCCACCCTGGAGCTGCCGCCAGAGCCCGCGCAAGCCGCCGCAGCCACCGAGGCCGCACCCAGCGCCAGCGCGAGCCCTGCGGCCCGTCCTGAGGCCGTGGCGGTGCCGCTTCAGCGCCAGCGCCATCAAGAGGCTGAGATTCTGCGTGTGCTGCGCGAGCTCGGGCGCGACCCGACCGCGCTCCCGAGGAATGACCCTGGCAAGGCCGGGCCGAAGGCTGCAGTACGTCAGAGGCTCGGACATCTGCCGGGCTGGGGTGTGTCCGTCTTCAATAAGGCATGGGAGCGCCTGAGGGAATCGGGCGACATCAAAGACGCCTGACCCGCCCGGGTGTGCCCTGCTTTGGGGTACAGGGGGACTCTTGCGGGGGAGGATACCCGGCGCGAGGAAATCGCATCGCTATCAACACTGAAAGCGAACGATGCACCTCGAAACCACCCCCACGCAGGCCCCCAAGAAGGGATTGGGCCGCCGCCCCCGCACCACGCCGCGCACCTTCACGCCGCTGGCGCTGGAAACCCGGACTCACGTTGACACCGAGACGGCCGCGCATCACCTGAGCCTGTCCATGCAGACCCTGCGCTGCTGGGCGATGCGCGAGAACGGCCGCATCCGCCCGCGCCGCATCCCGGGCCGCCTGGGGCTGCTGTGGCCTGTGGCTGAAATCCGGCGCCTGCTGGGCGTGGAGGGCGTGCAATGAAAACCGCCCGCCGCACCCCGAAGGACACGACAGGCGCCGCCGTCAAGCCGCGTCAGTTTACCGGGACCGCGAACCCTCGACACCTGCGCGTCATCGTCGCCTTAGGGCACCGGATGCGCAGCCGCGAGGACATCGACCGCATTGCAGGAGCCAGCAACGGCCCGGAGGTCATCGCCGAGCTTCGCCGCCGTGGCCTGGACATCCCATGCGACCGCGTGCCCTGCTATGACCGCGACGGCCGCGAGGTCAAGCGAGGCATCTACTCGCTGACCGGCGAAGACCGGCGCCGGGTTCTGGCGTGGCGTCGCCGCCGCGACTCCGACCCGCGCAAGCCCGAGCAGCAGGCCGAGCTTCTGGAGGGCGAAGCATGAGCGCCCGCCTGTCCTGCGCCCTGCTGCGTGCTGCTGGCGCTGCTGCTGCCCTGGTTGCCGTCATGACGCCCGCCTGTTCGGTCATCGCCTGGGGGCTGGCATGACGGCTGCCGCAGTCCTGCGCCTCAAGAAGCTGACCGGGGCGGGAATCGTCCTGGCTGCGGCCCGGCACAACCGCCGCGCCATCGCCGCCGAGCTGGGCGCCGCCTCGCACATCAACCCGGCCCGGTGCCGCCTCAACGTGCGCATGGAAGGCCCGGAGACGCCCGAGGATGTCGCCAAGCTGGCGCAGACCCTCATGGACGCTGCCGGGGTCGGCAAGCTGCGCCGCGATGCCGTGCGAGCCGTGGAAGTGGTGTTCTCGCTGCCGGCCGACGGTGGCGGCATTGACCCGGGCGCCTACTTCGCCGCTTGTGTGGCCTGGGCGCGCGAGCAGTTCGGGCCGGTGCTGTCGGCTGACGCCCATCACGACGAGGCGACGCCTCACGCGCATGTGCTGTGCCTGCCCCTCAAGGCTGGGCGCATGGTCGGCTCTGACCTCGTGGGCGGCCCGGCAAGGCTGCGCACGCTGCAGACCGCCTTCCATGCCGACGTTGCGCATGGCTTCGGCCTGAAGCGTGGCGCCGCGCGTCTGTCCGGCATGAGCCGCGAGAAGCTGGCCGCCGCCGTCCTGGCGCACATGAAGGCCGCAGCAGACCCGGCGCTGAAGTCGGCCGCGTGGCCGGCCATCCGCGACGCCATCGAGCGCGACCCGCGACCCTTCGCGGAATCCATAGGGTTCGATGCAAGCCGCGTCAGCGAGGCCGCGAAGAAGCCAGCCCGGACCCTTGCCAGCATCATGACCAGCACCGGCCGGGGCGCGAAGACCCGCGAGGCCGCCGAGCGCCGCGACCGGGCGCTGATGGCGTCGAAGCCTATAGGGCTTGGAGTCGGCGAGGGAGTCCCGAAGGGTCCGAAACTGGAGGCGCCGAAAACCCGAACCCTAGGCTCTGTAGGGTTCGCTCCTGCCACGGGGTTTCCTGACCGCTCCAACCGCCCGCCCGAGGGCATCCCGAGCAGCAGCACCAGCCACACCGAAACGCACGCACCTGGGGGTGTCTCGTGACCGCCGCCGACCTCGCGCAAGCCGTCGTCCATGAGCTGCAGCGCCGCGCCGACCCGGCGACCCGCTCGCCGTCCTGGCCGGGAGTCCTGGCCGCCATCAACACCGACCCGCGCCCGTTCGCTCGCGCCCTTGGCCTGCTGGCCGTGACGCCGCGTGCTGGCCGCACCGTTCACTGAATCGAGGAATCCACATGACCGCCTTCAACACCTTCAACACCTTCAACCGCCTGCGCAACCTGACCGCCGCCCGCGATGCTCTGGGCGCCGATTGGGGGCGCTTCCACGCTGTCTACACGCTGACCGGCGCCGAGTCCCTGGAAGACCTCGACGAGCTTGGACGGGCCGCCATCCGCGCGGCGCTTGGTCAGGACGACATGCCTGACGCCGAGGCCGAACGCATCGCCGACCTGCTGGCCGACTGCGCCGAAGCCGAGGAAGCCGCCGACCACATGCCGGCCGCCGAACTGGCCGCCCTGCTGGGCGAGCTGGCCGCCGCTGGTGACGCTGCTGGCCTGCGCCTGGCGCTGCTGCTGGCGCCCTATGACGGCACAGCCTACGCCGACCGCCTGCAGGACATGGCCGACGCCGCCGACGCTGGCGAGCTTGCCGACCGTGCGGCCGTGCGAGCCGAGCAGGTGCGCGCCCTCATGGCCTCCCCGAAGCCGGGGCGTGTCGTCACCGAAGAACTGGCCGGCGCCGTCGTTGACGCGATGGAGGCATGGCACCGGCTCAAGACCGAGACGCCCGAGCAGCGCGCCATCCGCGAAGCCTTCGCCGAGGCCCGGCGCCTCATTGACCTGCATGGCGAGGAAGACCCGCGCGCCTTCGCCGCCATCATCCGGGCCGTGGAGCTGCAAGACCCGGGGTGCTGCGACCGGATGCTGAAGGCTGACGGCATCACGATGCCGACGCCGACACACTGCACCGCCGATGGTGAACCGCTCTACAGCCTGGAAGCTGTGGCCGATGCGCTGGGCGCCGACGTGGCGGACCTGGAGGCCATCGCCGAGGACATGGAGGCCGCAGGACTGACCGTGCGCCACCAGCCGGCCGGCTCGCTGCACTGACAACCCGAACCCGCACGAAGGAATACACCATGCAAATCAAGCTCACGAACGATGCCGGGGACAAGTTCCGCGTTTTCTGGCAGCCGCCCCGCGACATCGAAGCCGTTCCCGCCGTCAGCGAAGGATGGCGCGCCCTGTGGGTGCGTTCCATTGCGCCCGCGCTCCTGGCGCGCATGACCGTCTGGACCAGCCTAGGGGCTGGCTCGGTCACGCTATGCGCTGCGCCGGCTGGCAGCATCGAGGGGCTGTCTCAGGGGGCCGCCCGCGATGCTGTCGCCTTCCTGCTGCGGCTGGTCCCTGGTGCCGATGTCACTGCGCCCGCCTGGGTCACTGAGCCCGTGGACATCACGATGAACGGCCGAGCGCCCGGCGCTGACGCCTGATGTTGCGCCGGCTGCTGCGCTTGGTCCGGTGGCTGGCGGAGCCCGGGGCCGCTGCTGTGGGGCTCATCGCTGCTGCGGTCCTGGAGCTGCTGCACCGCTGGCCGAGGCGATGAGGTACAGGGGGGGGCACCAAAGTCCGGGGCGGCCCGGGGGTGGTGACCTACCCGGAGCCGTGCACAGAACTTTTTGCCCCTAGAGAACAATCAAAGTGAGTGAGCACACACAAGGAAGTGCGATGAGCAACGACACCAAGACCCCGAACGGACGCGGAGGCGCCCGCCCTGGTGCTGGCCGACTGCCACGCCAGCCCGAACCCCTGCCTCACATCGGCGTGCGGCCGCAGGACGACGGAGCCGCCGAGGCGGTCGAGTTCCTGCGCGCTGTGATGCGCGACACAGGCGCGGATGGTCGGTTGCGCGTTGATGCGGCAAAGGCGCTGCTGCGCGCTGGCAGCAGCCGCGAGACCGAAGGCAAGAAGGCGCAGAGGCAGGCCGGCGCCCTGACGGCGCATGAGGGCACCGGATGGGATGGGCTGCTGCCGCAGTGACTGCCGGAGCTGTTGCGCCGGCGCGGCGCTTCGGGGTCAGCGTGCGACTTCAGCTCGAATGCAGATGTTGAGCGGGTCAAGAAGCGTCTCTGCCCGAATGGCTGCAGCCACCTGCTTGCACTGCGCTTCTTCTGCAAAGCGTTCGACGACGGAAGTAGGGCGGTTGCCTGTACCGACGGAGATGAGCAGCCAGAGCGTGATAGTCGTCATGTCGGGTGCTGTTGAGCGGTTGTTGCGGGTCGCATCGACTGCGATTGTGATGGTGCTGTGCCGCCATCGTCTAGCGTCATCCGTCCACCGTGCCTACAGGATGCCTACAGACCCGCCACAAAGCACAACGGGTCAGCCCTGAAACAGAGCTAACCCGTTGACTTATATGGTGCCGGAGATAGGAGTCGAACCTACGACCTTCGCATTACGAATGCGCTGCTCTACCAACTGAGCTACACCGGCATCGGTGCAAGACTCATATTATAGGCTGGAAAGATCAGGCCTGGGAAGTCTTTTCAGCGTCGTCCAGATGGTATTCCGTCACGCGGCGGACTTCGTTGCGCGAGCCCAGGATCACGCTGACGCGCTCGTGCAGCTTGGTGGGCTGGATGTCCATGATGCGCTGCGTGCCGTTGGTGGCCATGCCGCCGGCCTGCTCGATCAGGAAGGCCATCGGGTTGGCCTCGTACATCAGGCGCAGCTTGCCCGGCTTGCCCGGCTCGCGCTTGTCCCAGGGGTACATGAAGATGCCGCCGCGGGTCAGGATGCGGTGCACGTCGGCGACCATCGAGGCCACCCAGCGCATGTTGAAGTCCTTGCCCCGGGGGCCTTCCTTGCCGATCAGGCACTCGTCGATGTAGCGCTTCACCGGCGGAGCCCAGTGGCGCATGTTCGACATGTTGATCGCGAATTCCTTGGTGTCCTCGGGAATGGACACGTCCTTTTGCGTCAGCACCCACGAGCCGGTCTCGCGGTCGAGCGTGAACATCGCCACGCCTTGGCCGACGGTCAGCACCAGCGTGGTCTGCGGGCCGTAGACGCAGTAGCCGGCCGCGGCCTGCTGCTTGCCCGGCTGCATGAAGTCGTCCTCGGAGACGCCGCGGGTGTTGTTCACCTTGCGCAGCACCGAGAAGATCGTGCCGATCGAGACGTTGACGTCGATGTTGGACGAGCCGTCGAGCGGGTCGAACATCAGCAGGTACTCGCCCTGCGGATAGCGGTTGGGCACCACATGGATGGTGTCCATCTCCTCGGAGGCCATGGCCGCGAGGTGGCCGCCCCATTCGTTGGCCTCGATCAGCACCTCGTTGGAGATGATGTCGAGCTTCTTCTGGACTTCGCCCTGGACGTTCTCGCTGTCGGCCGAGCCGAGCACCTCGCCGAGTTCGCCCTTGTTGACGGCGATCGCGATGCGCTTGCAGGCACGCGCGACGATCTCGATCAGCAGGCGCAGCTGGGCCGGGATGTGGCCGTGCTCGCGCTGCTGCTCGACCAGGTACTGAGTGAGACTGATGCGTTTGGGCATGGGATGACAGGGTTACGGACAGGTTTCAGGATGGGCGCGATCCTACCGGTTCCGGAAGGCGTCGACCTGACGCCTTCCTGCCCGAGCCTCAGTCGGCCAGCGCGCGCGTGACGATTTCGCGGGTATCGGGCGAGAGTTCGGGCTTGGCGGCCACCTGCTCGATGGCGGCGCGCGCCAGCGTGCGGTAGGGCTCGGCCAGCGCGCGCCAGCGGTCCAGCGCCCGCGCCAGGCGCGAGGCCAGCTGCGGGTTGAAGCCGTCGATCTCGCGCACCTTCTCGGCCCAGAAGGCGTAGGCGCTGCCGTCGGCGCGGTGGAAGGCGCCGGGGTTGAGCGCGGTCATCGTCATCAGCAGGCTGCGCGCGCGGTTGGGGTTGCGCAGCGAGTAGTCCGGATGCTTCGCCAGCGCGCGGATCTGCGCGAAGACCTCGCCGTCATGCTCGGGCGCTGCGGCCTGCAGCGCGAACCACTTGTCGATCACCAGCGCCTCGCCGCGGAACATCGCGTGGAAGCGCTCGAGCGCGTTGGCGGCGAGCGGCGAGCGGCCGTGCACCAGCGCGCTCAGCGCGCCCAGGCGGTCAGTCATGTTGCCGGCGTCCTTGAAGCGCTGCAGCGCGCGGCCCGGCCAGACCGTGTCCCCGTGGGCGACCGCGTCGAGCACCAGGTGGGCCAGCGCCAGATTGGCCAGCGCGCGACGGCCGCAGGACACCGGATCGGGCCGGTAGCCGCCGGTGCTGGCGTGCGCCTCCCACAGCGCGGCCCAGTCCTCGTGCAGTGCGCGGGCGAGCTGCGCGCGCATCGCCTCGCGGGCGGCGTGGATGGCCTGCGGGTCGACCGGCTCGCCGGCCTCGGCCAGGCGTTCGGCCAGATAGCCCTCGCTGGGCAGCGTCAGCACCAGCTCCTTGAAGGCGCAGTCGAGCGCGGCGTCGCGCAGCACTGCGCGCATCGCGTCGAGGTAGGCGGCGTCGAGCATCAGCGGCGTGCCGGCACGCACCGCGCCGAGCAGGCGCGCCACCGCCAGGCGCTGGCCGGCCTCCCAGCGGTTGAAGGCGTCGGTGTCGTGACCGAGCAGCGTGAACAGATCGGCCTCGCTGGCCTCCCATTCGAGGATGACCGGCGCCGAGAAGCCGCGCAGCAGCGAGGCCACCGGCGCGGCGTCCAGCCCGTCGAAGGTCCAGGACTGCTGCGCCGAGTCCAGCACCAGCACACGCTCGGAGCCGGCCACCGGCGTGCCGTCGGCCTGCAGCAGGCCCATCGCCACCGGGATCACGAAGGGCCACTTGTCGGCCTGGCCCGGCGTGGCGGGCGTGTGCTGCGACAGCGTCAGCGTCCAGCTGCGTGTCTCGGCGTCGAAGCGGCCGGCGGCCTTCAGGCGCGGCGTGCCGGCCTGGGCGTACCAGCGCTTGAAGGCCTCGAGCCGGGTGGCCAGCGCGCTGTCGGGGTTGGCGTCGGCGATGGCCTGCGCGAAGTCGTCGCAGGTCACGGCCTGGCCGTCATGGCGCGCGAAGTACAGGTCCATGCCGCGGCGGAAGCCCTCGCGGCCGACCAGCGTGGCCATCATCCGCACCACCTCGGCGCCCTTGTCGTAGACGGTGGCGGTGTAGAAGTTGTCGATCGCCTGGTAGCTGTCCGGGCGCACCGGGTGGGCCATCGGGCCGGCGTCCTCGGGGAACTGCGTCTGGCGCAGGCCGCGCACGTCCTCGATGCGCTTGACCGCGCGCGCCGAGGGGCTGCCGGCCATGTCCTGGCTGAACTCCTGGTCGCGGTAGACGGTCAGGCCTTCCTTCAGGCTGAGCTGGAACCAGTCGCGGCAGGTGATGCGGTTGCCGGTCCAGTTGTGGAAGTACTCGTGGCCGACCACGCTCTCGACGTTGCCGAAGTCGATGTCGGTGGCGGTGGCGGGGCTGGCCAGCACGAACTTCGTGTTGAAGATGTTCAGGCCCTTGTTCTCCATCGCGCCCATGTTGAAGTCGCTGACCGCGACGATCATGAAGCGCTCCAGATCGAGCTTCAGGCCGAAGCGCGCCTCGTCCCAGGCGATCGACGCGATCAGCGAGTTCATCGCGTGCTCGGTCTTGTCGAGGTCGCCGGCGCGCACATAGACCTGCAGCGTGTGGTCGGCGCCGGAGCGGGTGCGGATCTTCTGCTCGCGGCAGACCAGGTCGGCCGCCACCAGCGCGAACAGGTAGCTGGGCTTGGGATGCGGGTCGTGCCAGACGGCGAAGTGGCGGCCCTTGTCGAGCGGGCCCGACTCCACCAGGTTGCCGTTGGACAGCAGCATCGGGAAGCGCTTCGCGTCGGCCTTGAGCGTGACCTTGAACACCGCCATCACGTCCGGGCGGTCCGGGAAATAGGTGATGCGTCGGAAGCCCTGGGCCTCGCACTGGGTGAAGAAGCCGCCGCCCGAGGTGTAGAGGCCGCTGAGCTGGGTGTTCTTCTCCGGCGCGCAGGTGTTGCGGATCTCCAGCTGGAAGGGCTCGGCCGGCAGCTTGTCGAGCACCAGCTGGCCGTCCTCGAAGTGGAAGGACACGCTCTCGCCGTTGACCAGCACGCGGGTGAGCGTGATGTCCTCGCCGTCCAGGCGCAGCGGCTGGCCGGGGCGGTCGGCGTTGGGCTCGACCTGCATGCGGCTGATGACCAGGGTCTTGGCCGGCTCCAGGTCGAAGCTCAGGTCGACCGTGCGGATCCAGTGGCTCGGCGCGACGTAGTCCTCGCGCCGGGTCAGGGTGTCAGTACCTTCACGCATGGCTTGTCTCGGGGTCCAGGCTGTTGGGCAGGCTGTGGGGCAGGGAATAGTCGATGAAGTCCGCGATCGTCGCGACGACGTTCGGGAATCCGGCGAAGGCATCGGCCGGCAGCGTGGTCGTCAGCGCGACCGCGGCCATGCCGCCGCGCTGCGCGGCCTCGACGCCGAGCGGCGCGTCCTCGAAGACGAGGCAGCGCGCCGGCTCGACGCCCAGACGGCGTGCGGCCTCCAGGAAGATGTCGGGGTGCGGCTTGCCGCGCAGGCCGTCGGCCGGGCTGGTGATGGTGTCGACCAGTTCGCCCAGGCCGAAGCGCTCGCAGGCCAGCGCGATGTTGGCCGGCGGCGCGGCGGTGCAGATCGCCAGCTTCAGGCCGCGCTCGCGCGCCTGCGCCAGCACCGCGCGGGCGCCGGCGATCAGTCCCAGCTCGCGCAGCGCGATCTCGCGGTAGATCGCTTCCTTGCGATCGGCCAGGCGCTCCAGCGCCGTCTCGTCGCGTGTCGGGAACAGGTCGCGCAGGATCTCGAGGTTGGTGCGTCCGGCGGTGGCGGCGAAGAAGCCGGCGTCGTCGAAGGGCAGCCCGAGCTCGGCATGCCAGACCGCCCAGGAGCGGTCGTGCAGCGGCATGCTGTCGATCAGGGTGCCGTCCATGTCGAACAGCAGTGCGGCGGGAGTCACGTCAGGGGTCATCGGGTCAGGTCCGGTGAGCGAGGTGAGGGCGCGCGCGAACTGCTGCGCGGTCGACGGACGGCGGCGGGGTCAGAGACCCTGCTTCAGGCTCGCCTCGATGAAGGCGTCGAGGTCGCCGTCGAGCACCTTCTGCGTCGCGGAGATTTCCACGTTGGTGCGCAGGTCCTTGATGCGGCTGTTGTCCAGCACGTAGGAGCGGATCTGGTGGCCCCAGCCGACGTCGGTCTTGGTGTCCTCCAGCTTCTGCTGCTCGGCCAGGCGCTTCTTCATCTCGAAGTCATACAGGCGCGAGCGCAGGCGTTTCCACGCCACGTCGCGGTTGCTGTGCTGGCTGCGGCCGTCCTGACACTGCACGACGATGCCGGTCGGGATGTGCGTCAGGCGCACCGCCGAGTCGGTCTTGTTGATGTGCTGGCCGCCCGCGCCCGAGGCCCGGAAGGTGTCGGTGCGCACGTCGGACGGATTGATCTCGATCTCGATCGAGTCGTCGATCTCCGGGTAGACGAACAGCGACGCAAACGAGGTGTGGCGCCCGCCCGAGGAGTCGAACGGGCTCTTGCGCACCAGGCGGTGCACGCCGGTCTCGGTGCGCAGGTGACCGAAGGCGTAGTCGCCCTCGACCTTGATGGTGGCGCTCTTGATGCCGGCGGTGTCGCCCTCGGTCACGTCCTCGACCGTGGCGGTGAAGCCCTTGCGCTCGCAGTACTTCAGGTACTGGCGCAGCAGCATCGAGGCCCAATCGCACGCTTCGGTGCCGCCGGCGCCGGCCTGGATGTCGACGAAGCAGTTCATCGGATCGGCCGGGTTCGAGAACATGCGGCGGAACTCGAGCCGCTCGATGGTCTCGCGCAGCGCGGCGGTCTCGGCCTCGATGGTGACGAGGGAGTCGATGTCACCCTCCTCCTTCGTCATCTCGTAGAGCTCGGTGTTGTCGGCCAGCTGGGTCGTCAGGTGGTCGATGGTCTCGACGACGGTCTCCAGCGAGCGCTTTTCCTTGCCGAGTTCCTGCGCGCGCTTGGGGTCGTTCCAGACCTCGGGGTTCTCCAGCGCGGCGTTGACCTCGGCCAGCTTCAGGGCTTTCTGGTCGTAGTCAAAGATACCCCCTTAGCGCGGTGGTGCGCTCGCTGAGGTCGGCCAGGGTGGCGCCGATGGCGTTGATTTGTTCGATGTCCATGATCTTCTCGTCCAGTGACAGAGGGCGATTTTGGCATGGCGGGCGCGCCGGGCCGGGCTCATGCGGGGAACACGCATCGGCTGTCCGATCCGTGACCCGACGAGAAATGCAAAAGACCTGTGCTGCTCAGTGAGATTCAGCGCCCCAGATGCCCTGCGATCAGCCGGGCCAGCGCCTCGGGCTGGTCGTGGTGCAGCATGTGGCCGCAGTCCTCGAGCGTGGCGCGCGCGAGCTGCGGCACCGCCGCCAGGCGCGTCTCGAAGTCCTCGCGCGGGTAGCGGTCGCCCCACCATTTGCTCACGTCGGTCTGGCGGCCCTCGACCCACAGCACCGGTGCGGTGATCCGGGACCAGCAGGCCACGGCCTCCTCCTTGCGGTAGAGCACCGGATTGAGCTGCTTGTGCGCGGGGTCGCCGAGGATCTCGAAGCGGCCGGCCTCGTTGCGCCGTGACCAGTGCGGCGCCAGCCAGTCGGCGAAGTCGGCGCGCAGGCGCGGGTTGTTCTTGCGCAGCCGTGCGGCCACCGCGTCCAGGCTGTCGTAGTCGCGCAGCGCGGCGGGCTCGCGCAGCTGGTCGAGCCACTGCGCATAGCGGCCCGGCGCCTGCGCCGGGTGGCTCTGCGGCAGGCCGAAGCCCTCCAGGTTGACCAGGCGGCGGATGCGCTCGGGCCGGATGCCGGCGTACATCATCGCCACGTTGCCGCCCATGCTGTGGCCGACCAGATCGACCGCCGGCGCGTGTGCCAGCCCCAGGCCGGGCGCGCGCAGCAGCGCGTCGAGATCGGCCAGATAGTCCGGGAACCAGAAGGTGTCGGTGCGCTGGCCGCCGGGCGCGCTGTCGCTGTGCCCGAAGCCGCGCCAGTCGGGTGCAACGATGAAGCGGGGCGTGTCCAGCGCATCGACCAGGAACTGGAAGGAGGCGCCGACATCCATCCAGCCGTGCACCAGCACCAGCGGCGGCCGCTCGGGTGTGGCCAGCGCGGGCTCGCCCCAGGTCATCACATGGCAGCGCAGCCCGCGCAGCGGCACGAACAGCGAACGCGCGCGCCGGCGCGGGACGTAGGGCAGGGCGGAGGCGGTGGTGGAGGTGTGCATCCGCGCCACTGTAGAGGCGGGCCGCTCCGGCCGGATGTCCGGCCGGTGACGCTTGCCGTGATCGCAGGATCAGTCCGGCACGCTGACCGTGCCGGCGGCGAAGTCGATCTGGTCGGCGCTGGCCGGGCTGGCGCTGATGGCGGGCAGGTGGGCCGTGGTGATCGCCGGGGCGCTGCCTGCGGTGCCGCCGCGCGGCGTGGTGCGCACCACCTGCGAGGGCGGCAGCGCCTTGCCCGAGCGCAGGTGGTCCCACATCCAGTTCAGCGCCTGCAGGTTGTAGTGGTGCAGCGGCACGAAGCGGGTGTCGTAGCCGGGCAGCAGGCCGATGAAGGCGTCGAAGTGCTGCGCGTGGGTCACCTCGATGTAGCTCAGCCGGCTGGCGCTGCCGTCGACCTGGCGGCTCAGGCCGAAGTAGGGCCGGGAGCTGTGGTTGACCGGCACCAGCGTGTCGGCGCGGCCGTGCAGCATCAGCGTCGGCTTGCCTTGCAGCCGGCCGCTGCGGCGCACCGCGTCGATGCCGGCGGCCAGCGTGGCGTCGCTCAGCTTGTCGCGCAGGCACTTGGCGCCGTCGAAGTCCAGATCCTCGGTGTTGGTCGAGGCGGACCGGGCCAGCAGGTAGTTGATCGCGCCGCCCTGCGCGTTGTCGGCGATCAGCGCGACCGTGCTGGTCGGCGGCACGCCGTTGCCGATGCTGAAGAGGGTGGTCATCGGGCTGGTGGCCGCTGCAGCCGGCAGGCCGGTGGCCGCCGCCACGGTGGCGAAGGAGTAGCCGCAGACCGCCGCGTCGACCCGCGCGCGGCTGTAGGCCTGCGCATAGGTCGCCGCGACGCCGGCGGTGGCATTGGTCGCCCAGTGCGAGGCATGCAGCAGGTCGGACTCGGCCTCCCAGCCGGCGTCACGCAGCTTCTGCCGGGCTTCCTCGGCCTGCTCGGCGGTGGTGGTGGTGCTCAGCAGGCCGGCGCCTTTCAGGCTGGCGCAGCGGTTGGCCGCACGGGTGGCGTTGACGGTGTTGAACGGGCTGGCGGCGTTGGACGCGGCGATCGCGGCGCAGGGCTGGTAGAGGCTGGCGGTGGTGAAGTAGTCGTAGAGCGGCCGGCCGGAGGCGCTGACCGCCATGCCACCGCGGCGCACCGCGATGCCGGCGTTGGCCGGCAGGCTGACCTGCGGCTCGGTGGCGACGATGCCGTCGATCAGGCCACCGCTGTCCTGCTCGGCCGCAGCCAGCACCGCGCCGCCGCCGTTGGAGACGCTGGCGGCGATCACCAGCGTGTTGTCCGGGCGCAGCCGCACCTTGCGCCGGTCCTTGGCGTCGAGCCCGGCATAGGTCTCGTTGAGCAGCCAGAAGGCGGTCTGGATCGAGCGCAGCGTCCACAGGCCCCAGTCCTTTTCCGGGTTGCGCTGCGAATGTGCGTGCTTGAAGGCATAGCGGTTCGGTCGGGTGGTGTTGACGGCCGTGCGCTCCGCGGTGCTCAGCCCGGCATTGAAGTGCGCCGTGCTGCCGGCGGCCGTGGCGCTGGCGGTCGTGCCGTCGAGCCGGATGACGGTGTCGGTGGAGAGCTCGTGCGCGCCGCTGCCGGTGCCCTTGTCGGTGTAGGCGACCGCGCAGCCGCGCTTCAGGCCCCATTCGCCGGTGGTGCCGATCGCGCCGTAGATGCCGCGCGAGCCGCTCGAGGGCGCCGCGACGATGCACGGCGCATCCGGATTGAAGCTCGCTGGCACCTGCACCATCACGCCGACGTTGTCGCGCCCGGAGCCGTCGTCCATCAGCGCGCGATATTCGATGCCGGCGATCCGGCCCTCGCCGAGCGTGTCGTTGCCCGCCAGATCGATGTTCGGGCCGTAGAGCCGGCCGTAGCCGCCGTTGGCCGTCATGTCGGCCAGCGCGCGGTAGTTGGTGTGGATGGCCAGACGGCGCAGTTCGGCGGCGGTCGGGGCGGTCGGTGTCGCGAAGGTCGGCGCAGTGGCCGAGCCCAGGCCGCTCTTGCCCAGGCCGGCGGTCAGCAGGTCGTCGCTGCTGCCGTCGTAGGCGGCGGCGCTGACGCTGCCCAGCCAGCTCGGGCGGGTGTTGAGATCATCGTCGTCGGACAGGCTGCCGCAGCCGCTGCCCAGCGCGGCCAGGGTGGCGGCCGCAGCCAGCGCGATCGGGGTTCGGGTTCGCATCGGGTGTCTCCTCCTCGGGTGTCGACGATGATCGGGCGTCGCGATCCGTCGATCCATCACGCAGATGCATCATTTGTCGCCCCCCGCGAATCCGTCCGATCTGTCGCTGCTTCCGCTGCTGGCGCTGTTCGACTGCGCCGGCGACGAGCCGCTGCCGCGCTTCGAGCGCCAGGCGCTGCACCTGCTGGCCGAGGCGCTGGACTGCGACGGCGCGGTCTGGGGCTGGGGCCGGCGCGAGGGCGGTGCGATGCAGATCCGGCACGCGGTGGTGCACCAGCGCCCGGAAGGCCTGCTGAGCGACTATGCGGCGGTGGCCGCGGCCGATCCGCTGACGGCGGCCTTCATCGCCGCGCCGCGGCCGGTGCGCGGCGGTGCGGTCGGCGGGCCGCTGGGCCTGTACCGGTCCGCCGGCCATGCCGACCTGCGCGACTATCTGGCGCAGTACGACATCGCCCAGCTGATGCTCGGCGGCCTGGAGGAGGGCGACGGCGACGATCTGGTCTGGCTGACGCTCTACCGTGCCGAGGCGCACCGGCCGCTGGGTGCGCGCGAGCAGCTCGCGCTGGCCGAGGCGCTGCCTTTCTGGCGCCAGGCGCACCGGCTGGCGACGCGGCTGGCGCAGGCCGAGAC
This sequence comes from Sphaerotilus natans, assembly GCF_900156335.1. Lineage (GTDB taxonomy): Bacteria > Pseudomonadota > Gammaproteobacteria > Burkholderiales > Burkholderiaceae_C > Sphaerotilus > Sphaerotilus natans. Next base: position 45,629 of record NZ_FTMZ01000005.1, on the reverse strand, counting down.
CGGCGGCCAGTCCGTGCCGCCATCCTCCTGCCTGGCGCGGCTCGGCACGCGCGAGGCCGAGGTGGCGCAGCGCTATGCCGCGGGCGAGTCCTACAAGGTCATCGCCCGGGCGATGGGCGTGGCGCCCGACACGGTGCGCAGCCAGCTGCAGCAGGTCTACCGCAAGCTCGGCGTGCACAGCAAGATCGCGCTGGCCCGCGTGCTCGGCCCTCAGACGGCTGGCGGATCCTGGAAGCCGCCGGCGCGGTAGGTCAGCACCAGCGTGTCGCGCCAGCCGCGCTCGCCGTCGGGCTGGATCGGCGTGCTCTCGTGGATGACACGCGGATCGTCGAGCAGCAGCGCGCTCCAGGGATCGTCGAGCGTGAAGCGCACGCCGTGCGGGCCCTCGGCCTCGAAGACGCGGGTCTCGCCGCCGCGCACGCCCTGGCGGTCGACCAGCACGACGGCGACGAAGTTGACGCCGTCGCGGTGCGCACCCTCCGGCGTGGGGCGGCCGACGCCACCGGTGGTGTCGATGCGGAAGGGATGGGCCTCGATGAACCAGCGGCCGTCGAAGGCCGGCTCGGTCGGCGTGTCGTGCGCGGCCGCGGCGAAGACCTCGCCGAGCCGCGCCACCAGCGCCAGGAAGGCCGGCGAGCCCGCCATCGCGTCGTCCAGCGGCGCGAAGTGGCGCAGCATGCCGCCGTGCAGCGCGTTGTAGGTGGTCGGCTGCCAGTGCGGGCGGTGCGGTACCGTCTCGAGCCGGCCGGCGCGGGTGTCCTGCACCAGGCTGCCGTGGCGGCGGCGGCGGTAGCGGCCGCCGTCCTTCAGGTGCTCGTCGGCGGGCAGCTCGCGCCAGCTCGCGCCGAGCGCCTGCAGCGCCTCGCTCGGCGTGCCGGCGATCTCGGCCAGCGCGGCGGCCGACAGCCGCACGAAACCCTGCTCGCGCAGGCAGGAAGCGGCGCGCTGGCTGTCAGCGCGCTGCAGGGCGTCGGGATGGGGAAAGGTGACGGACATGATGGAGCGCGATTGTGGGTCGCGATTGTGGGTCGCGATTGTGCCGTGTCGCCCTGAGCTGTCCTTGATCCGGGTGAAGCTCAGGGCGAAGCCGCGACAGGCTTGTCCTGTGCCTTCGGCGTCTCCGGCTCGCGCTGCCACTGCGCCAGCAGCATCGCCGCCAGCAGCAGGCCGGCGCCGCTCCAGCCGCGCAGCCCGATGCTCTCGCCCAGCACCAGCCAGCCGCCGATGGCGGAGAACACGCCCTCGCTGCTGTAGATGATGGCGGCGTGCGAAGCCTTGGCCTCGCGCTGCGCGATCACCTGCAGCGTGTAGGCCACGCCGATCGACAGGATGCCGCCCCAGGCGATGGCGCCGCCGGCCTGCACGATGCCGTCGAGGCTGATGGGTTCGCGCACCAGCGCCGCGACCGCCGACAGCGCCCCGGCCACCAGGTACTGCAGCACCGACAGCCGCAGCGGGTCATGCCGGCGCGCCAGATGCCCGACCAGCAGCACATGCACCGCCCACATCATCGCGCCGCCGAGCTGCAGCCAGTCGCCCGGGGCGATGCTGGCGTCCGGCTTGACGCTGAGGAAATACAGGCCCGCCGCCGACAGCAGCACCGCACCCCAGACCTGCGCCGACACGCTGGCGCCACCCAGGCGCATCAGCACCGGCACCACCACCACGTACAGCCCGGTGATGAAGCCGGCATTGCTGACCGAGGTGCCCAGCAGCCCGACCTGCTGCAGATTGATCGCGACGAACAGCACCAGCCCGAGCAGCACGCCCGCGCCGATGCAGCCGCGGCTCTCGACCACCGGCATCGCCGCGAACGGCCCGCCGCGCCAGAACCACAGCGGCGCCACCAGCAGCGCGCCCAGCAGCATGCGCGAGGCGGTGTAGGTGAAGGGGCCGACGGTGTCCATGCCCATCTGCTGCGCGACGAAGGTCGAGCCCCAGATGGCGGCGGTCAGGAGCATCAGCAGATCGGTGCGCAGGGTGCGCGAGGCGGAGGCGTGCGGGGCAGACATGAGGCGGGAACAGACAGCCGGGGGAAGATTGCGCAAAATGCTGCGCATCACGAGAGGCCCGAGCCTATGAGCAAAATATTGCGCAGTCAACCCGAAGCCACGGGCGGCGACCCGCCGGTGCTGGCCCATGTCGGGGCCAATCTGCGCCGGCTGCGCACCGCCGCCGGCCTGAGCCAGGCGGCGCTGGCCGCGGCCGCCGACCTGAGCCGGCGCACCCTCGTCGGCCTGGAGGCGGGCGAGGCCAACCTCAGCCTGGCCGGCCTGGACCGGCTGGCGCGCGCGCTGGGCACCGACTTCGTCACGCTGGTGGCCGCGCCAGATGCCACGCGCCAGCAGATCGATGCGCTGGCCTGGCGGGGCGCGCATCCCGACAGCCGCGCGGTGCTGCTGGGCAGCGCGCCGGCGCGGCAGGCGGTCGAGCTCTGGTCCTGGACGCTCGGGCCTGGCGAGGTCTATCAGGCCGAGCCCGATCCGCCCGGCTGGCACGAGATGATCGTCGTCACCGCCGGCCGGCTGCGCCTGCGCCTTGCCGACGAGACGCGGCTGCTCGAGGCCGGCGACCATGCGATCTACGGCAGCGCCCGCGCCTATGCCTACGAGAACGCGGGCGAGGGCCCCGCTCGCTTCATGCGCAGCGTGGTGGGCTGAGGCCCGCCTAAGATGCGAATCCGAATCCTTCCCGCAGGAGTTCCCCCGATGCAATCCGTTTCCCTCGGCCGCAGCGCGCTGCGTGTCTCTCCCATCTGCCTGGGCACGATGACCTTCGGCGAGCAGGTCGACGAGGTCGGCGCCTTCCGCATCCTCGACCGGGCGCTCGATCTGGGCATCGACTTCATCGACACCGCCGAGATGTACGCGGTGCCGCCGCGGCGCGAGACCTTCAACGCCACCGAGATCATTCTCGGGCGCTGGCTGGCGGCGCGGCCGGGCGTGCGCGAGAGGCTGACGATCGCCACCAAGGTGGCCGGCCCGTCGCGCGGCATGGACTGGATCCGCGGCGGCAGCGCCGACCTGACGGCCGACGACATCGTCGCGGCCTGCGAGGGCAGCCTGCGCCGCCTGGGCGTCGAGACGATCGACCTCTACCAGCTGCACTGGCCGACCCGGCCGGTGCCGATGTTCGGCGCGACCTACTTCGACCCGGTGCGCGCCGAGCAGGCGCAGGTCACCTCGATCGAGGCGCAGCTGCGCGCGCTCGACCGGCTGGTGCGCGACGGCAAGGTGCGCGCCATCGGCCTGTCGAACGAGACGCCCTACGGCGTGTGCGAGTTCATCCGCCTGGCCGAGCTGCACGGCCTGGCGCGGGTGGCGACGGTGCAGAACGCCTACGGTCTGGTCAACCGCGTGCCCGACAACGGCCTGGACGAGGCGATGCACCAGCACCAGGTCTCGCTCCTGGCCTACTCGCCGCTGGGCTTCGGGCTGCTGACCGGCAAGTACGACGCGGTCGGCCTGCACGATCCGGCGTGCCAGCCGGGCCGGCTGGCGCTGTTCGACAGCATGAAGAAGCAGCGCTGGGCCCGGCCCGAGGCGCTGGAGGCCGCACGCGCCTACAACACGCTGGCGCGCGAGCACGGCCTGACGCCGACGGCGATGGCGCTGGCCTTCTGCTACCGGCGCTGGTCGGTGGCCAGCACCATCATCGGCGTGACCAGCGTGGCGCAGCTGGAAGAAAACGTCGCGGCCTGGAACGTGGCGCTGGCGCCGGAGCTGCTCGAGCGCATCGACGCGCTGCGTCGCCGCCACGGGGATGCGGCGGCCTGACGCCGGCGAGCGAGCCCTCCCGCCACCGTGTCACCCCCGCACAGGCGGGGGCCCACGGCCGCATCGAGCAGCGCCATCAATGCGTCGATCGTCACCCCCGCGCAGGCGGGGGCCCACGAGCGTCAGCGCGCCGCTGCCAGCGCTTCGGCCACCTGGCCCGGATCGAAGCCCAGCCGCGCCTGGCCGCGCACCAGAACGGTGGGCGTGCCGGCCGCGCCGTGGCGGCGATACTCGGCCAGACAGGCGCTGTCGCGCTCGATGAAGCATTCCTCGAAGGGAATACGCTGCTCGGTCAGGTACTGGCGCGCGCGGGTGCAGAACAGGCAACTGGTCGAGGAGATCAGCTTCAGGTCGCCGGGCTGGACCAGCTGGCGCAGCGTCTCGGCATGGCTGTCGCGGGCCTGCTGCTGGACCAGCCGGCCGACACCCCAGGCGGCCACGCCGATCACCAGCGCGGCGATCAGGCCGCTTTGGCGGGCGCGGATCCAGAGGCTCGGGCGGGGCGGCGCCGTGTCGTTCATCAGGCCACCGCGGCGGTGGCGACGATCTCGATGCGCCAGTCGGGGCGCGCCAGCTTGGCCTGCACGGTCGCACGCGGCGGGGTGTGGCCGGCCGGCACCCAGGCGTCCCAGACCGCGTTCATGCCGTCGAAGTCGGCCAGATCCGCCAGATAGATCTGCACCATCAGCAGCCGGGTCTTGTCGGAGCCGGCGCGCTCGAGCAGCCGGTCGATCATCGCCAGCACCTGCTCGGTCTGGCCGCGGATGTCCTGGGTGGCGTCGTCGGGCACCTGGCCGGCCAGCCAGATCGTGCCGTTGTGGATGGCCATTTCCGACAGGCGCGGGCCGACGTCGAAGCGCTGCAGCGGGGCGGGGGAGCTCGTCATCTCGGGGTCCGGTGAGGGGTCAGTGGGTCTTGCGCTTGGCCTGGCGGGCGCTGCGGCGGCGTTCGGCGCGGTTGGCCGGTGCGGCCGGGGGCGTGTCTGCCGCCGTGGCGCCATCGGTCGCGGCCGCGGCCGGCTTGGCCTTCTGGCCGATCTTGCTCTCGGTGCCGTTGATCAGCTTGGCGATGTTGCTGCCGTGGCGCCAGATCAGCAGCAGCGACATCACGAAGATCGCCAGCGTCGCCGACGAGCCGCCCCAGAAGATCGCGTGCAGCAGCGGCGCGCTGCCGGCGGCGAGCAGCGCCGCCAGCGAGGAATACTTCGTCGTCTTGGCCACGCCGAACCACACCGCCAGCACGCCCAGGCCGAGCAGCGGCTCGAAGCCGAGCAGCACGCCGGCGGCGGTCGCCACGCCCTTGCCGCCCTGGAAGCGGAAGAACACCGGCCACAGGTGGCCGAGAAAGGCGCCCAGGCCCACCAGCATCGCGCTGCCTTCGCCCAGGCCTGCGCGCTCGCCGAACAGGCGCACCAGCAGCACCGGGATCAGGCCCTTGACCGCGTCGAGCAGCAGCGTCAGCACGGCCGCCTTCTTGCTGCCCGAGCGCAGCACATTGGTCGCGCCGGGATTGCCCGAGCCGTAGCTGCGTGGGTCGTCCAGGCCCATCGCGCGGCTGACGATGACGGCAAACGAGAGGGAGCCGATGAGGTAGGCGGCGACGAAGGCCGCCGCGATCCAGAGCGTGGTCATGGTGTACGGGAACGTGGGCGTATCGTTCGGAGGAACAGCCCGCCAGTGTAAGCGCGCGGCCTCAGCCGGCCGAGGCGGGGTCGGCGGCCTGCACCGGCTGGGCGCCGAGCACCTCGGTCAGCACCGACGGCACCAGGCTGACCAGGAAGCCGCGCCGTCCGCCGTTGATCCAGAGGCGCTCCAGCGCGAGGATGCTCGACTCCACGTAGACCGGCATGGCCTTGCGCAGCCCGAAAGGCGAGGTGCCGCCGACCAGATAGCCGCTGTGGCGCTGCGCGACCTCGGGCTTGCAGGGCTCGACCTTCTTCGCGCCGATCTGGCGCGCGAGGTTCTTGGTGCTGACCTGGCGGTCGCCGTGCATCAGGATGATCAGCGGCCTGGCGTCCTGGTCCTGCATCACCAGCGTCTTGACCACCGCGTGCTCGTCGACGCCGAGCTGGCGCGCGGACTCGGCGGTGCCGCCGTGGTCGACATAGTCGTAGGGGTGCTCGGTGAACGCGATGCGGTGCGCGCGCAGCCACTGGGTGGCGGGCGTCTCGCTGACGTGGGCGGTCTTCTTCGCCATCGTGGGTCCGTCCGGCTTCAGCCCAGGCCGATGGCGGCCAGGTCGCCGCGGCCGGCGCGCACCACCACCGGCTCGCCGCTGCTCATGTCGATGACGGTCGTCGGCTCGGCCGGGCAGGGGCCTGCACCGACGATGGCCTGGATCTGGTGCCCGAAGCGCTCGCGGATCTCGTCGGCGTCGTTGAGCGGCTCGCTCTCGCCCGGCGGAATCAGCGTGGTGCCCAGCAGCGGCTGGCCGAGCAGGCCGAGCAGCTCCTGGGCCACGCCATGCTCGGGCACGCGCAGGCCGATGGTGCGCCGCGACGGGTGCGAGACGCGCCGCGGCACTTCCTTGGTCGCCTCGAGGATGAAGGTGTAGGGGCCGGGCGTGGCGCTCTTGAGCAGCCGGTACTGGCGGTTGTCGACGCGGGCGTAGCTGGCCAGCTCCGACAGGTCGCGGCACAGCAGCGTCAGGTGGTGCCGGTCGTCGACGCCGCGCACCCGGCGCAGCGCGTCGACCGCCGCCTTGTCGTCGAGGTGGCAGACCAGTGCGTAGCTGGAGTCGGTCGGGATCGCCGCGATGCCGCCGGCCGACAGGATGGCGGCGGCCTGGCGCAGCAGCCGGGGCTGCGGGTTGTCGGGGTGGACTTCGAAGAACTGGGCCATGGTGGCGGCATTGTCCGCCAGATGGACCGCCGGCTGCGGCAGGGTCAGGCCGCTTGAGGCGGCAGCGCGACACGCTCCTGCAGCAGCGCCCAGACCGGCGTGAGCTTGCCCGGCAGCATCGGCAGCCGGCCCAGGTCGGTGCGGCTCTCGGCCGGCGAGTGGAAGTCGCTGCCGCGCGAGGCCGCCAGGCCGAACTCGATCGCCATGTCGGCGTACTTGCCGTACTCGGCGGTGGTGTGGCTGCCGGTGACCACCTCGACGCCTTGGCCGCCGTGCTCGCGGAACTCGGAGAACAGCGCGTATTCCTTGGTGGCGTCGAAGCGGTGGTAGCGGCCCGGGTGCGCGATGACGGCCACGCCGCCGGCCTCGCGGATCCAGCGCACCGCATCGCCCAGCGTGGCCCAGCGGTGCGGCACGAAGCCGGGCTTGCCGTCGGCCAGGTACTTGCGGAAGACCTCGTTGGTGTCGCTGCAGGCGCCGACCTCGACGATGTAGCGCGCGAAGTGGGTGCGCGAGATCAGGTCCGGGTTGCCGACATATTTCAGCGCGCCCTCGAAGGCACCGTGAATGCCCACCTTGGCCAGCTCGGCGGCCATCTCGCGCGCGCGGCCCTCGCGCCCGCCGCGGGTCGACTCCAGGCCGCGGCGCAGCGCCGCATCGTTCTCGTCGAAGCCCAGTCCGACGATGTGCACCGTCTCGCCGGCGAAGGTGACCGAGACCTCCACGCCGCTCAGGAAGGCCATGCCACCGGCGTGGGCGGCGGCGCGGGCTCGGGCAATGCCGCCGATCTCGTCGTGGTCGGTCAGGGCCCACAGCTCCACCCCGTTGGCGCTGGCCCGGGCGGCCAGATCCTCGGGGCTGAGCGTGCCGTCGGACACGATCGAGTGGCAGTGCAGGTCGGCGTTGAGGAGGCAGGTGCTGTTCACCGGGCGATTGTAGGAGCCAGTCTCAGGATGCGTCCTTCAGGGGCATCGGTCAGCAGGTAGATCCAGCCGTCCGGACCCTGCCGGATGTCACGAATGCGTTCTTCCAGATCGGTCAGCAGCCGCTCCTCGCCGGTGACGCGCTCGCCGTCGAGCGTCAGCCGCACCAGCGCGCGGGCCTTGAGCGCGCCGACCAGCACGCTGCCTTTCCAGCCGGGATAGCGCTCGGAGGTGACGAAGGCCAGTCCCGAGGGCGCGATCGAGGGCACCCAGCGCGTCTGCGGCTCAGCCAGGCCGGCCACCGACTTCTGGCCGATGCGAAAGCAGGTCACATACTCGCAGCCCCAGGTCGCGCGCGGCCAGCCGTGGTTGGCGCCGGCGCGGGTGAGGTTGAGCTCGTCGCCGCCCTGCGGGCCGTGCTCGTGCGTCCAGAGCTGGCCGGTGAGCGGGTGCAGCGCGGCGCCCTGCACGTTGCGGTGGCCCCAGCTCCAGATCTCGGGGCGCGCGCCCGCGCGGCCGACCAGCGGATTGTCGGCGGGCACACGGCCGTCGGCCTCGATGCGCACCACCTTGCCGTGGTGGTTGTCGAGCGTCTGCGCATCGTCGCGGCGCCAGAAGCGGTCGCCCAGCGTGACGAACAGCCGTCCGTCGCGCGCCCAGGCCAGCCGGCCGCCGAAATGCAGCCGGCTGTCGAGCGCAGGCTGCTGGCGGAAGATCACCTCGACGTCGACCAGGCGCTCGCCGTCGAGGCGGCCGCGGGCGACCGCGGTGGAATTGGCTCCCCGGCCGCCCGGTGCGGGCGCCGCATAGCTCCAGTAGAGCCGTCGGCTGCTGGCGAAGTCGGGCGCGGGCAGCACGTCGAACAGGCCGCCCTGGCCGCCGGCCACCACCGCCGGCAGGCCGTCCAGCGGCGGGCCGAGGCGGCCGTCGGCCTGAACGATGCGCATCCGCCCCGGGCGCTCGGTCACCAGCATGCGGCCGTCGGGCAGGAAGGCCAGCGACCAGGGATGCTCCAGGCCGGTGGCGATCGTCTCGATCTGCCAGCCGCCGGCCAGCGTCTGCACCGGGCCGGCCTGTGCGCAGGGCGCCAGCGTCAACGTCAAGGCCAGCACGGTCGCGGCGACAGGTTCAGATCTCAGGCCAGATCGTCTGGGCGAGGGCTTCATCGGCGTTCTCCGGCAGCGGGGACAGCCATTGTCGGGCGACCGCCGCTGGCGCGGGGCGACCGAAGAGATAACCCTGCCCGGCCTCGCAGCCCAGCGCGATCAGCTGGCGGGCCTGCGCCTCGGTCTCGATGCCCTCGGCCAGCACCGACAGGCCCAGGCCGCGGCCCATCGCGATCATCGCGCTGACCAGCTGCGCGCCCTGATGGCCGGCACCGCCGTCCAGATCAGCGATGAAGCTGCGGTCGATCTTCAGCTTGCCGACCGGCAGCCGCTTGAGCCGTGCCAGCGAGGAGTAGCCGGTGCCGAAGTCGTCGATCGCCAGCCGCACGCCCATCTCGCGCATCTGCCACAGCACTGGCTCGACCACATCGCTGTGCTCCATCAGGCCGGATTCGGTGATCTCCAGCTCCAGCCGCGCTGCCGGCAGGCCGCTGTCGTGCAGCGCCTGGCTCAGCCGGGCCAGCGTCTGCCCGCGCCGCATCTCGGCGGCCGACAGGTTGACCGCGATGCGGCCGCAGTCCAGGCCCTCGTCGAGCCAGGCACGCGCCTGCCGGCAGGCTTCGCGGGTGACCCAGGCGCCCAGCTCGACGATCAGGCCGCTGTCTTCCATCAGCGGGATGAACTCGGCCGGACCGATCGGAGGCAGGCCGGGCTGGTTCAGTCTCACCAGCGCCTCCAGCCCGATCAGGTGGCGATCGGCCAGCCGGTAGAGCGGCTGGTACCAGAGCTCGAACTCGCCGCGCTCGAGCGCACGCCGCAGCCGGCCGTCGAGCTGCAGGCGGCTCTGCGCGGCCTGGGTCAGCGCCTCGGTGTAGTAGCGGTAGGTGCCACGGCCGGCGTGCTTGGCCTGGTACATCGCCGCATCGGCGTCGCGCAGCAGCTCCTCGACCTCGTGGCCATCCTCCGGGTACAGGCTGATGCCGATGCTGGCCTGCACCCAGACCTCGCTGCCGTCGATCTCGAAGGGGCGCTCGAGCAGCTGCAGCAGCTCGCGGGCGACCATGGCGGCGTCTTCCTGATCGCGCAGCGCCTCCAGCACCAGGATGAACTCGTCGCCGCCCAGCCGTCCGAGCGTGTCCTCGCGCCGGGTGCGCTGCGCCAGGCGCTCGGCCACGTCGCGCAGCAGCCGGTCGCCGCAGCTGTGGCCCAGGCTGTCGTTGACGGTCTTGAAGTTGTCCAGGTCGATGAACATCACCCCGACGCGGTGCTGCTGGCGCCGCGCTGCGGCCAGGGCCTGATTCAGCCGGTCCAGCACCATGCGGCGGTTGGGGAGCTGGGTCAGCGGATCGACATGGGCGAGCAGGTGCAGATCGTGCTCGGCCTGCTTCTTCGCGCTGATGTCGGTGAAGACAGTGACCAGATGGGTCGGCACCTGCTGCTCGTCGTGCACCGTCGCCACCGAGGCCCAGAGCGTCTGCAGATGGCCATCGCGGTGGCGGCTGCGGATCTCGCCGGACCAGGCGCCCTGGCTGACGACCTGCTCGAGCAGCTGTGCGAAGCCGTCGCTGCCGTGCCCGGCCCCGTTCTCCGCGCCGGGCTGCGGATCGAGCCGGCCGAGCGGCTGGCCGATCCAGTTCTCGCGCCGATGTCCGGTGATCGCCGAGAAGGCGCGGTTCACCGAGACGATCTGCCCCGACAGATCGCAGACGATGACGCCGTCCTGCGTGCTCTCCAGCGCTGCGGCGTGCAGGCGCATGCTTTCCTGGTCCTGCAGCCAGCGCTTCTGCTGGCGCATCTGTGTCAGCGCATACGACAGATCCGAGCCGATCTCGTGGAACAGCGCGCGCTCCTCGGCATCCTCGCTCGAGAGCTGCTCGCGGATCAGCACCAGCACCGCGTGCATGCGGCCTTCGCAGGTGATCGGAATGGCCACCGCATGGAGCGCGCTGCCGCCGGCCGGCGTGTCCCAGCGCAGCTCGGCGCTGCGCCAGGTCAGTGCGACGACATGCTGAGGCTGCAGGTCTGGATCGATCCGGACGGCCTGCCGGCCGGCCGGCAGCTCGCGGTTGCCGGGGCCGACCGCCACCGGCACCAGCGTGCGGTTGTCGGGGCCGGATGCGGCGATCCAGGCGCCGCGGAAGCTGCCGTGGCTGAGCGCGACATCGCAGATGCGCTGCATCAGCTCCTGCGGCTGGCGGGTCCAGACGATGGCCTGGTTGACCTGGCTGAGAAAGCTGTAGAGCCGGCCCAGCGTGGCCACCCGCTGCTCGTTGCGCTTGCGCTCGGTCACATCCCAGCTGATCAGCGCCACCCGGTCCAGCTCGCCCGGCAGCGCGTGGGTGCGGGCCTCGAACCAGCAGGTCCGACCGTCGATCTCCAGGCTGTATTCGGTCCGGCAGACCTCGCCGGTCTCCAGCGCCCGGCGCACCGCCGCCTCGACCCGCGCCGCGGCGAGCGGCGGCAGCATCTCCTGGAAGCGCTGCCCCAGCAGCTGCTCGCGTGTGGCCACCAGCCGGTCCCGGCTGCCGTAGATCTCGACGTAGCGCCCTTCGGCATCGAGCACGAAGGACAGGTCCGGCACCGCCTCGGCAAAGGCCTGCATGTGGCGCTCGCGCTGCTGCAGCGCCTCGAGCAGCGCCTGGCGCAGATGGCTCTGGCGGTGGTGCAGCAGCAGCAGCAGGCCCACGCCCAGGCCGATCAGCGCCGCCATGCTCATGCCGAGGCGTGCCTGGCGCCGCAGCCGCTCCTGGCGGATCGCCTCGATGATCGTCTCCATCTCGCGCACCGCATTGTCGATGCGGCCCTGCTGCAGATCGAGCGCGACCAGCGAGCGATCGTCCGGCGTGAGTGCCCGATGGCGCAGGGTGTCGCGAATGCCGTCGACCGCATCGACGAAGCCCCGGGCGAGCCGGCGCAGCCGGTCGGCATGCGCCGGCGAGGCCTGGATGCGCTCGACCTGCGCCACCAGCTGCAGGCCGCCGATGCGCGCGTTCTCCAGCTCGGCATCGACCCGGCTCAGGTCACTTGCATCGTCCTGGTGGATCTCATGCTCCGCGTGGGTGCGGGCCTGGCTCAGGTTCAGCCGCATCTGCGCCAGCGTGCTGCCGGGCAGCGTCGCGTCGGTGAGCGTCTCGTTCCAGAGCCGGTGGCTCCAGCCGAGCAGGCCCAGGCAGAGCATGCCGAACAGCGCCAGGGCCGGCAGCATCAGCGAGGGCAGCGAAGTCGGCGAGGAGCGCGGCACAGACCGGTTCATCGCGTTGCCGTGCCGCGCAGGCCCGCCAGCGGCTCGCCGCGCACCGGTGCGATCTGGCCTTCGTCGAAGCCGTAGACGCTGACCCGCTGCAGGTGCTCCGGGCTGCCGATGTAGGCGGCCAGCGCCGCATCGATCTCGTCACGCAGCCGGTCGCCACGGCGGAAAGCCAGCGCGGGATAGCCGAAATTTGCGCTGTCGGGGCCGGACGACACCCAGAAAGGGGCGGCCAGCTCGAGGGCCGGTGGGGATGTCCGGGCCCCCGCATCCTGCGCGAGCTGCCGGATCATCCAGCGCAGCGACGGAACGGACAGCATCATCGCCTGGACCCGGCCCTGCTGCAGCTCGGTCAGGCAGCTGCTGGCGCTGGCGCGTGCGTGCAGCCGCGAATCCGGCAGGCCGGCGCGTCGGGCCATGTCGTGCTCGACCGACTGCTCCAGCACGCACAGCCGCACTCGCGCATCGCCGACCAGGTCGGCCAGGCTGTGCAGCTCGAGCGGATTGCCGACCGCCACCAGCAGCCCCGGCTGCACCGCGGCGGTGGGGCGGGAGAAGGCCAGCCGGGCCGCCCGCTCCGGCGTGATGAACAGCCCGGAGGCGATGGCGTCGATGCGGCCCATGTCCAGCTCGTGCATCAGCGCGCCGAACTCGGCATGGATCCAGACCGGCTCCGGCCGGCCGAGGCGGCGCAGCGCGGCGCGCATCATGTCGATGGCCTCGCCGTGCAGGCCGCCCCCCGGATCGCGAAAGGCATAGGGCGCCTCGATCGCATAGCCGACCCGCAGCGGGCGCTCCGGGCCGAGGCTGCGTGGGCCGTCAAGCGCCGGGCTGCGGCCGATCGACACGATCACCGCGACCGTGACCATCATGACCAGGCCCAGCCAGAGGATCAGTCGCATGGGGTGCAGCATCTTCGGTGGGCATCGGTCTGGGGAGCGGCGGGAGGGGTCATGTCATTCTTTCAGATCCGCCGGGCGGGCGGCATGAAAAGTTTCACGATGTGTCTCCGCCTGCGTCGCCAGCCAGTCGCCGAACTCGCGCAGCAGCGTGTCGTCGGCATGCGCCTCCGGCACGACATAGTGGTAGGCCAGCGTGCTGTCCATCGCCTGCGAGACGACGCGCAGCCGGCCCTGAGCCAGCGCCGCCGCCGCGGCGAAGTCCGGCACCAGCGCCACGCCCAGGCCGAGCGTGGCGGCCTGCACGCTCATCGAGAACTGCTCGTAGGCGGGGCCGGTCTGGTCGTCGGCCACCCGCAGCCCGGCCGCGGCGAACCAGTGCCGCCAGGCCAGCGGCCGGGTGGTCTGCTGCAGGCGCGGCAGCCGCGCCAGCGCCTCGGCCGGCAGCGGTGGGCCGTCCGCGGCCAGGCCGTGTGCGGCCAGCAGGCCCGGGCTGGCCACCGGGATCAGCCGCTCGGCCAGGATCGGCCGGCTGGTGCAGCCCGGCCAGTGGCCGTCGCCGGCGTGGATGGCCGCGTCCAGCCGGGTCTCGTCGAACAGGAAGGGGCGGGTGCGGCTGTGCAGATTGACCTGCACCCGCCCGGGCCGAAAGCCCGGCAGCCGCGGCAGCAGCCAGCAGGTGGCGAAGGTGGGCACCACCGCCAGCTCGATCACCGGCACGCGCCCTGCGCCGGCCATCAGCTCGCGGGTGTCGCGCTCCAGCGTGTCGAGCCAGTCGGCGACCCGCAGCGCGTAGCCGCCGCCGGCCTCGGTCAGGCGCACGCCGCGGCGGGTGCGGCGAAAGAGCTTGACGCCCAGCAGCGTTTCCAGCCCCGCGACCTGGCGGCAGACCGCGCTCTGCGTCATCGCCAGCTCCTCGGCGGCCCGGGTGAAGCTCTCGTGGCGCGCGGCGGCCTCGAAGACGGCCAGCGCGATCGTGCCGGGCAGGCGGCGGCGGGAGATGTCGCTCATCGAAGAAGACCTCGGAGTGCGTTCAAGGAACAGGTCGATGCATATTATTCGGTTGTCTCTGCGCAACAGGCTCCATAGGATTGCATCCATCGAACTTCAGAACCTTCGAGGAGCCCCCGTCATGGCCAGCACCCCCCGCACGTCCCGCGCTTCCTTCCAGTGGAACGACCCGCTGCTGCTCGACAGCCAGCTTCTCGACGAGGAGCGCGCGGTGCGCGACGCCGCGCGCGCCTACTGCCAGGACCGGCTGATGCCGCGCGTCACCGAGGCCTTCCGCCACGAGCGCACCGACGCGGCCATCTTCCGCGAGATGGGCGAGCTCGGCCTGCTCGGGCCCACGATCCCCGAGCAGTATGGCGGCGCCGGCCTGAACTACGTCAGCTACGGCCTGATCGCCCGCGAGGTCGAGCGGGTCGATTCGGGCTACCGCTCGATGATGAGCGTGCAGTCCTCGCTGGTGATGGTGCCGATCAACGAGTTCGGCAACGAGGCCACCAAGCAGAAATACCTGCCGAAGCTCGCCTCCGGCGAGTGGATCGGCTGCTTCGGCCTGACCGAGCCCAACCACGGCTCCGACCCCGGCAGCATGGTCACGCGCGCCCGCAAGGTCGACGGCGGCTACAGCCTGAGCGGCTCGAAGATGTGGATCACCAACTCGCCGATCGCCGACGTGTTCGTGGTCTGGGCCAAGGACGACGAGGGCCAGATCCGCGGCTTCGTGCTGGAGAGGGGCTGGAAGGGCCTGAGCGCGCCGGCCATCCACGGCAAGGTCGGCCTGCGCGCCTCGATCACCGGCGAGATCGTCATGGACGAGGTCTTCTGCCCCGAAGAAAACGCCTTCCCCGAGGTTCGCGGCCTCAAGGGCCCGTTCACCTGCCTGAACAGCGCGCGCTACGGCATCGCCTGGGGCGCGCTCGGCGCGGCCGAGTTCTGCATGGAGACCGCGCGCCAGTACACGCTCGACCGCAAGCAGTTCGGCCGTCCGCTGGCGGCCAACCAGCTTGTGCAGAAAAAGTTGGCCGACATGCTCACCGACATCGCCCTGGGCCTGCAGGGCTGCCTGCGCCTGGGCCGGATGAAGGACGACGGCACCGCCTCGGTCGAGATCACCTCGATCATGAAGCGCAATTCCTGCGGCAAGGCGCTCGACATCGCCCGCACCGCGCGCGACATGCTCGGCGGCAACGGCATCTCGGACGAGTTCGGCGTGGCGCGCCACCTGGTCAACCTCGAGGTCGTCAACACCTACGAGGGCACGCACGACATCCACGCGCTGATCCTGGGCCGCGCGATCACCGGCATCGCGGCGTTCTGAGCATGGCCACCGCGCTCGATGGCCTGAAGGTGCTCGACCTGTCGCGCGTGCTGGCCGGGCCGTGGGCGACGCAGACGCTGGCCGACCTCGGCGCCGATGTCGTCAAGGTCGAGCGCCCCGGTGCCGGCGACGACACCCGCGCCTGGGGCCCGCCGTGGCTGAAGGATGCCGACGGCCGCGACACGACCGACGCCGCCTATTTCTGCTGCGCCAACCGCAACAAGCGCTCGATCGCCATCGACATCGCCACGCCCGAGGGCCAGGCGCTGGTGCGCCGGCTGGCCGGCGAGGCCGACGTGCTGGTCGAGAACTTCAAGGTCGGCGGCCTGAGGGCCTACGGCCTGGACTTCGACAGCCTGCATGCGCTCAACCCGCGGCTGGTCTACTGCTCGATCACCGGCTTCGGCCAGACCGGGCCGTATGCGCCGCGCGCCGGCTACGACTTCCTGATCCAGGGCATGGGCGGGCTGATGAGCGTGACCGGCCGCGGCGACGCGGAGGAGGGCGCCGGTCCCCAGAAGGTGGGCGTGGCGCTGACCGACGTGATGACCGGGCTGCATGCGGCGATCGGCATTCTGGCCGCGCTGCGCCACCGCGACCGCACCGGCGAGGGCCAGCACCTCGACCTGGCGCTGCTCGACGTGCAGGTGGCGGCGCTGGCCAACCAGACCGCCAATCACCTGATCGGCGGCGTGATTCCGAAGCGCATGGGCAACGCGCACCCCAACATCGTGCCCTACCAGGACTTCCCGACCGCGGACGGCGACATGATCCTGGCCATCGGCAACGACGGCCAGTTCGCGCGCTTCTGCGAAGTCGCCGGCCACGCCGAGTGGGCGAGCGACGCGCGCTTCGCCACCAACGCGGCGCGGGTGGCGCACCGCGCGGTGCTGATCCCGCTGCTGCGCCAGGCCACCGTGATGCGCACGACGCGCGAATGGATCGCGGCGCTGGAGTCGAGGGCGGTGCCCTGCGGCCCGGTCAACCGGCTCGACGAGGTGTTCGCCGATCCGCAGGTCATTGCGCGCGGGCTGCGCATCGCGCTGCCGCACCCGGTGGCGGGCAGCGTGCCGGGCGTGGCCAGCCCGATCCGGCTGTCGGCCACGCCGCCGGTCTACCGCAGCGCGCCACCCGTGCTCGGGCAGGACGGCGCTGCGGTGCTCGCCGACTGGCTCGGCGAGCCGCTGCCGGACTGATCAGGGCTTCGGGACGCTGCGCGAGAGCCGGCGCGCGTTGGCGCCGGCACGCCGGCTGACCGGCTTCAGCCCGGCGCTGGCGACCTTCATCGGCGCATGGTGCATCACCTCCATCGCCCGGCTGGCCGGCGCTGCCGTCCATGGGGCCAGCCACCAGCCCAGGCTGGCGGCCATCAGGTCCTGCGAGATGCCGGCGCCCGCCCACATCATCGCCAGCCAGGACTGCTGGAAGGCGGTGACCTTCTCCAGCCCCATCGTCATGAACTCCTGGCGGTCGCGCGCCGACGGGTTCGGGCCGGCCAGCGCCATGCGTGTCAGCCGATGGTTGACGACAAAGGGCACCGAGAAGGTCATCTCGGTCATCTGACGGATCAGGTCGCCGGTGGCGGCGGCGGGCAGCGCGGGCAGGGCCGGCATCTGGGGAACGAGGGGCACGGGCACGCAGGGCATCGGAACATCCTTCCAGGATTGGGCATCACGTCGTCGTCAGCCATGAAAAAGGCGTGCCAGATCGCGGCACGCCTGGGGATGATGACCGATCGGCCTGCGCAAGACCTGACTTGACCTTACTTGAACAGGTCCTTGACCCGATCTGTCCAGCTCTTGGCATTCGGCGAGTGCTTGTCGCCGCCCTTTTTCAGCGACTCGTCGAGATCCTTGAGCAGCTTGCGCTGGTGCTCGGTGAGCTTGACCGGAATCTCGACTTGGATGTGGCAGTACAGGTCGCCGGGATAGTTCGAGCGGATGCCCTTGACGCCCTTGCCGCGCAGCCGGAAGGTCTTGCCGTGCTGCGTGCCCTCGGGCAGCTCGATCTCGGCCTCGCCGCCGAGCGTCGGCACCGCGACCGTGCCGCCAAGCGACGCGGTGATGATGCTGACTGGCACGGTGCAGTGCAGGTCGTCGCCGTCGCGCTCGAAGATGTCGTGCTGCTTGATGCGGATCTCGACATACAGGTCACCGGCCGGGCCGCCGTGCGTGCCGGGCTCGCCGTGGCCGCGCAGCGCGATGCGCTGGCCTTCGTTGATGCCCGCCGGGATCTTGACCTCGAGCGTCTTGTGCTTCTGGATCCGGCCCTTGCCGCCGCAGGTGGTGCAGGGCTCGGGAATGATCTTGCCGCTGCCGTGGCAGTGCGGGCAGGTCTGCTGGATGCTGAAGAAGCCCTGGCGCAGATGCACCGTGCCCGAGCCGTGGCAGGTGGTGCAGGTCTTGGCGCTGGTGCCGGGCTTGGCGCCGCTGCCGTGGCAGGTGTCGCACTCCTCCCAGGACGGGATGCGGATCTGCGCCTCCTTGCCCAGGGCCGCCTCCTCCAGCGTGATCTCCATCGCGTAGGAGAGGTCCGCGCCGCGGTAGACCTGCTGGCCGCCGCCGCGCCGGCCACCGCCGCCCTGGCCGAAGATGTCGCCGAAGATGTCGCCGAAGGCCTCGGCGAAGCCGCCGTTGCCGAAGCCCTCCGGGCCGCCCGGACGGAAGCCGCCAGCGTTCGGGTCGACGCCGGCGTGGCCGAACTGGTCGTAGGCCTGGCGCTTCTGGGCGTCGGAGAGCATCTCGTAGGCCTCCTTGACCTCCTTGAATTTCTCCTCGGCCACTTTCGCGCCTTCACCCTGGTTGCGGTCAGGGTGGTATTTCATCGCCAGCTTGCGATAGGCCTTCTTGATGTCGTCTTCGCTCGCGCCCTTGGCGAGGCCAAGGACTTCGTAGTAGTCACGCTTTGCCATGGAAGTGGTCCGGATTGCGACAGCGGTGAAACAGGAACGCCGCGCCGAGCGGCACCGGCCCGTGAAGGGCCGGCGACTCGAGCGCGGCGACAGGCACGGCGGACGCGGGCGCAGCCGGGTTCAGGCCCTGCCGCGGCGCGCGTCCGGCGCCATCACTTCTTGACTTCCTTGAACTCGGCGTCGACGACGTCCGCATCCTTCGGATCGTTCTTCGGGGCCTCGCCGGCACCGGCTGCACCCGCACCCGCGGCGCCGGCCGCAGCACCCGCCGCTGCCTGCTGGGCCTGCATGTCGGCGTACATCTTCTCGCCGAGCTTCTGGCTGACGGTCATCAGCGCATTGGTCTTGGCCTCGATGGCGTCCTTGTCGTCGCCCTTGATCGCTTCCTCGACCTCCTTGATCGCGGCCTCGATCGCGGTCTTCTCGGCCGCGTCGATCTTGTCGCCGTACTCGGTCAGCGACTTCTGCACCGAGTGCACCATCGCGTCACCCTGGTTGCGGGCCTGGATGATCTCGAGCTTCTTCTTGTCCTCGGCGGCGTTGACCTCGGCGTCGCGCACCATCTTCTGGATCTCGTCCTCGCTCAGGCCCGAGTTCGCCTTGATGGTGATCTTGTTCTCCTTGCCGGTGCCCTTGTCCTTGGCGCCGACATGCAGGATGCCGTTGGCATCGATGTCGAAGGAGACCTCGATCTGCGGCACGCCGCGCGGCGACGGCGGGATGCCTTCGAGGTTGAACTCGCCCAGCAGCTTGTTGCCGCCGGCCATCTCGCGCTCGCCCTGGAAGACCTTGATCGTCACCGCCGGCTGGTTGTCGTCGGCGGTCGAGAAGGTCTGTGCGAACTTGGTCGGGATGGTGGTGTTCTTCTTGATCATCTTCGTCATCACGCCGCCCAGGGTCTCGATGCCCAGGGACAGCGGGGTGACGTCGAGCAGCAGCACGTCGGTGCGCTCGCCGCCCAGGACCTGGCCCTGGATCGCGGCGCCGACGGCCACGGCCTCATCCGGGTTGACGTCCTTGCGCGGCTCCTTGCCGAAGAATTCCTTGACCTTCTCCTGCACCTTGGGCATGCGGCTCATGCCACCGACCAGGATGACGTCGTCGATCGAGCCGACCGAGATGCCGGCGTCCTTGATCGCGGTGCGGCACGGCGCGATGGTGCGCTCGATCAGCTCCTCGACCAGCGACTCCAGCTTGGCGCGGGTCAGCTTGATGTTCAGGTGCTTCGGGCCGGTGGCGTCGGCCGTGATGTAGGGCAGGTTGACATCGGTGGCCGACGACGAGGACAGCTCGATCTTGGCCTTCTCGGCGGCTTCCTTCAGGCGCTGCAGGGCCAGCACGTCCTTGGTCAGGTCGACGCCCTGCTCCTTGCGGAACTCGCCGATGATGTAGTCGATGATGCGCTGGTCGAAGTCCTCGCCGCCCAGGAAGGTGTCGCCGTTGGTGGAGAGCACCTCGAACTGCATCTCGCCGTCGACGTCGGCGATCTCGATGATCGAGACGTCGAAGGTGCCGCCGCCCAGGTCATAGACGGCGATCTTGCGGTCGCCCTTGCCGCCCTTGTCCAGGCCGAAGGCCAGCGCCGCAGCGGTCGGCTCGTTGATGATGCGCTTGACGTCCAGACCGGCGATGCGGCCGGCGTCCTTGGTCGCCTGGCGCTGGGCGTCGTTGAAGTAGGCCGGCACCGTGATCACGGCCTCGGTCACTTCCTCGCCGAGATAGTCCTCGGCGGTCTTCTTCATCTTGCGCAGCACTTCGGCCGAGACCTGCGGGGGCGCGAGCTTGTTGCCGCGCACCGCCACCCAGGCGTCGCCGTTGTCGGCGGCCGTGATGGTGTAGGGCATCAGGTCGATGTCCTTCTGCACTTCCTTCTCGGTGAACTTGCGACCGATCAGGCGCTTGACCGCGTACAGCGTGTTCTTCGGGTTCGTGACCGCCTGGCGCTTGGCCGAAGCGCCGACGAGGATCTCGCCGTCTTCCTGGTAGGCGATGATGGACGGCGTGGTGCGCGCGCCTTCCGAGTTCTCGATCACCTTCGTGGTGTTGCCTTCCATGATGGCCACGCACGAGTTGGTGGTGCCGAGGTCGATGCCGATGATCTTGCCCATGGTCTTGATGACTCCGGAAAATTGTCTGGTTGCTGCTGATCTGCGGATGGACTGGCGGGTTTCAAGGGCCCTTGCTGCCGGTCTCGCGCTTTTCTGTGTCTGGGGAAGGGTCTTTTCAGAGGCCTGAAGGCGGCGACGTCACTTCGGCGCGGCCACCATCACCAGCGCCGGGCGCAGCACGCGCTCGGCGATCAGGTAGCCCTTCTGCAGCACGCTCACCACGGTGTTGGGATCCTGGTCGGCCGGCACCATGCTGATGGCCTGGTGCTGGTGCGGATCGAACTTCGTGCCGGCCGGCGGGTTGAGCTCGACGACCTTGTTGCGCTCGAGCGCCTGCGAGAGCTGGCGCAGCGTGGCCTGCACGCCCTCGAGCAGCTGCTCGGGCGTGCCCTGGCCGGCGCTCTGCGCGGCGATGGCGGCGTGCAGGCTGTCGCAGACCGGCAGCAGGCTCTCGGCGAAGGACTCGACCGCGAACTTGCGCGACTTGGCGACTTCCTCGTCGGCGCGGCGGCGGATGTTCTCCATCTCGGCCTTGGCGCGCAGGTAGGCATCGGCCAGCTCGACATTCTTGGCCTCGAGCTCGGCGACACGGGCCTGGGCCTCGCTGGTGTCGGCCGGGGCGGCAGCGCCGTTCATCGAGGCCGGTTCGGTGTCGGGAAAGGGCGGGGTGTTCTGGGTGTCGGACATGGTCTCTTCCTTGGCCGCTGCGGCGGCGTCCCGGTGCGACATGGGGTCGGCTCGGGTGGCTTCAAGAGGCTGCAGCATCGGCACGACAGCCGCTCGGCCGTGGCCGGGCCGGGGTACTCGCCGCGGTTTCATGCAAACTGTCACGCTGATCATGAGTCTTTCTTCCTCCGACCCCGATTCCGTCGACGATCCGGCCGCCGAGGTGCTGGCCGATGCGGCGGTCATGCTCGCGCCGATGGTGCGCTGGCTGCTCGGGCATGGCGTGCCGCTGGGCGCGCTGACGCGCACGCTCAAGCAGGTCTATCTCGACGAGGGCCGCAGCGAGCTGGCGCGCCGCGGCCAGCGCGTCACCGATTCGGCGCTGAGCGTGCTGACTGGCGTGCACCGCAAGGACGTGCGCCAGATGCAGACCGAGCGGCCGGGCCGGCCGGCGCTGGCGCCCACCCCGGCGGCGATGCTGTTCACCCGCTGGATCACCGACCTGTCCTGCCGCGATGCCGAGGGGCGGCCGCGGGCGAGCCTGCCGCGCCAGGGGCCGGCGCCCAGCTTCGAGTCGCTCGCGCGCGAGGTCTGCAGCGACGTGCATCCGCGCACCCTGCTCGAGGAGCTGCTTCGCCTGGGCCTGGTGCGGGTCGACGGCGAGGAGGTGCTGCGCCTGAGCGACCGCTTCGTGCTGCCGGGGCGAGACCCGGCGGCCGCACAGGCGATGGCGGTCAATGTCGCCGATCACCTGGCCGCGGCGGTGCACAACCTGGGCTGCGATCTGCCCGGACGCCGTCTGCTCGAGCAGAGCGTCTTCGCCGAGGGCCTGTCGCCGCAGGCCGCCGCCGAGCTGGGCGTGCTGGCCCGCGCGATCTGGGCCGAGGCGCTCGAGCGCATGGTGCGCGAGGCCGAGCAGCGGCTCGACCGCGACCGTGACCGTGACCGCGATGCCGAGGGCGCTGCGCCGGTCGCGCGCATGCGCTTCGGGGTCTACTACTTCACCGACATGGAGGATGCCGATGACGACGACGACGCGGGTCGAGCGCGACCGCGCCGCTGAATTCCAGCCCGAACGCCGGCGGCTGCTGGGCCGGACGGCCGGTCTGGGCCTGATCGGACTGGGCGGCGGTCTGCTGGGCGGCTGCGGTGGCAGCGGCGTCGGCAGCAATGGCACCGGCAGCCCGGTGCTGCTGTCGCAGAGCGTGGGCACGGTGTCGGGCTTCGGCAGCGTCGTCGTCGACGGGGTGCGCAGGGACGACAGCGCGGCGCGGGTCGAGCGCGAGCGCGCCGACGGCGGTCGCGACAGCGCCGAGATGCGCCTCGGCCAGCGGGTGGTGCTGGAGTATTCGACCGACGCCGCCGGCGCCGAGGTGCTGGGCCGCATCGAGGTGCGGCCCTCGCTGGTCGGCCGGGTGAGCGAGCGCACCGCCGACACGCTGGGCGTGCTGGGTCAGACGGTGGTGATCAATGCCGATCCGACCCGCGGCCCGATCACCGTGCTGGGCGAGCGCTGGCGCAGCGCGGCCGACATCGCCCTGGGCGAGGCGGTCGAGCTGCATGCGATCGTGACCGGTGCGCCGGGCGGCACGCGCCGGCTGCTGGCCACCCGCATCGACACCCCGTCCGCGCTCGACACGCTGCGCCTGGTCGCGCCGGTGAGCGAGGTCCTGGCCGCCCGCGCCGGCACCTCGCGCCAGCAGGTCCGCGTCGGCGCGCTGACGGTATGGCTGCCGGCCGGCGACCAGGCCCAGGCCGGCCAGATGCTGACCTTGCATGCGTCCCCGGCCGACTTCGATGCGGCGACGCTGGTGCTGCGGGCCTCGCGCATGCAGATCGATGCGGCCTCGACGCTGGTGGCGGCCGGATCGCGCATCGAGCGCGCCGGCCTGATCGCCGGCTGGAGCGGGCGCAGCCTGACGATCGACGGCATCACGGTGGAGGTCGATGCTGCCACCGTGCTGAAGCCGGCCACGCTGCTGCCGGCCGACGGGCTGCATGCCCGGGTGGTGGCGCTGCGCAGCAGCGACGCGCTGCGCTGGCAGGCGGTCTCGATCGAGGCGGTCGCCACCACCGGCTCGGCGCTGCTGGTGGGCACGCTGTCGGACTGGTCGGCCGCCACCGCCGACAGCCCGGCCAGCTTCCGGGTCCGCGATACCTGGGTCACGCTGAGTGCGGCCACTGCGCTGGATCTGGGCAACTGCGCGGCGGCTGCGGCCACCGCGACGCTGGTCAACGGCATGCATGTCGAGGTGACCGGCAGCGTCGGCTCGCGCGGTATCGTCGCCGACAGGGTGCGCTGCCTGAAGGAGCCGCAAGGCACGAGCGCGCAGCTCACCCGCCAGGGCCGCATCCTGTCCTTCGATGTGCCGGCGCGCCGGCTGACGCTGCAGCAGACGGCCGAGGACGGCAGCCTGCGCGAGATGGCGGTGAGCTGGAGCGAGACCACCCACTGGCGCGACCCGGTGCGTGGCTCGGCCGCGCTGCTGGCGACGCTGGCCGCGCAGGGGCAGCTCGTCGAGATCGAGGGCACGCTGTCGTCCGACGGTCTGTTGCAGGCTCGGCGGGTGCGGCTGCACCCCTCGGCCGATCAGCGGCACGAGCGCTCGCCGGGTGCGCCCGCGCCAGGGGGCTCATCCGGTGACGGCGTCTCCCGGGTGGCCGGCGTGTTCCCGGAGGCGCGGGCTCAGGCGAGGTCGTCGACCGACACGCTCCAGCGCTGCCAGTCGGCGAGCTGACGCCGGTCGGCCTTGGTCGGGCGGCCCTGCTGGAGGCTCAGCGCCGGGTCGGCGGCGTAGTGGCGCCGCTCGCGCCACTCGGCCTGGGCCAGCACGCTCTCGGGCGTCTCGCGGTAGAGCAGCTGCGCCTGGGGCGCCGGGCCGCGCACCGCCGACAGGCCGAGCACCTCGACCTCGCGCGGCGTCGGGCAGTCGCCCTGGCGCACCGAGACGCGGTCGCCGGCGCGCACCTCGCGCGAGGGCTTGGCGTCCTGGCCGTTGACGCGCACCCGGTGGCGCTCGATCTCGTCGGCCGCCAGCGCGCGGGTCTTGAAGAAGCGGGCGGCCCAGAGCCACTTGTCGAGGCGCTGGCCGGCCGGGCTGCCGGCAGCCGGTGCAGGGGAGGAAGATCGGGCGGATCGGCTCATCGTGTCGGGAAGGTTGCTCAGGGCCTCGGGCTCAGGACAGCGAATGATGCACCGCGCCGGGCTCGGCCGCGTCGGACAGGGCGGTGACCCGTGCCAGCGGCAGGCGCACCGTGGCGTCCAGCCCGGTGATGCGCGAGCGCCGGATGCGGTTGTCCAGCACCAGCGTGCCGCCGAGCGAGTCGACGATGTCGCGGCAGATCGCCAGGCCCAGGCCGGAGCCGCCGCTCAGGTCGCCGCGCTCGGGGCCGGCGGCGAAGGGCCGGAACAGGCGCTCGCGCAGCGGCTCGGCGATGCCGGGGCCGCTGTCGGCGATCGTCAGCGCGGCGTGGTGGCCGTCGCGGTGCATCGTCACCGCCAGCATGCCGCCCGGCGCCGAGCACTTGATCGCGTTGTGCAGCAGGTTGCGCGCCAGCTCGCGCAGCGCCCACTCATGGCCGCGCACCGTGGCCGGCACCGTCTCGACCGAGAAGTCCAGGTCGCGCTCGGCGGCCAGCGCGGCCAGGTCCAGCGCGACATCGCGCACCAGCGCCTCCCAGTCGGCCAGCGGCGGCTGGCCCTGCTGGCGCAGCTGCTCGACCTTGGCCAGCGCGAGCATCTGGTTGGCCAGGCCGGTGGCGCGGTCGACGGTGTGCTCGATCTCGGCCAGCGCGGTGGCGCTGTCGGTGTCGCCGCGCCGGGCCGACTGCACCTGCACCTTCAGCACCGCCAGCGGCGTGCGCAGCTGGTGCGCCGCGTCGCGCACGAAGCGCTTCTGGTGCTCGAGCAGCCGCGCGCTGCGGTCCATCATCGCGTTGGTGGCCTCCACCAGCGGGCGCAGCTCGCGCGGGGCTTCCTCGGTGGCCAGCGGGGTCAGGTCGTCCTCGGCGCGGCGGGCGATTTCCTCGCTGAGCCGGCGCACCGGTCGGGTGGCGTGCTGCACCACCCAGACCACCACCAGCGCGATCACCGCCACCAGCGCCGCCTGGCGCCACAGCGTGCCGATCAGGATCTGCCGCGCCAGCGTGTGGCGCAGCTCCAGCGTCTCGGCCACCTGGATGGTGGCCATGCCCTGGCCTGCCTGGCCCGCCACCGGCTGCAGCAGCACCGCCATGCGCACCGGCATGCCGCGGTACTCGGCATCCTGGAAGTCGACCAGCGCGGCATAGACGCTGCGCTGCGGGATGCGGCCGTCCCAGCGCGGCAGGTCCTCGAAGCCGCTGACCATCTCGCCGTCGAAGCCACTGACGAGGAAGAACATGCGGCTGCGGTTGTCCGCCTCGAAGGCCTCCAGCGCCGAGTAGGGCACGTCGGCCGCGACCTGCGCCCCGCCGGCGCCGGCGCGCACCTCCAGCCGCTCGCCGATGGCCTTGGCCGAGGCCAGCAGCGTGCGGTCGTAGGCGATGCCGGCGGCCTCGCTGGCCTCGTGATAGAGGCTGACCGTATGGATCACCACCAGCACCGTGACCGGCAGCAGGATGCCCGTCAGCAGCTCGGCGCGCAGCGACAGGTGCGCGATGCGGTGGGCCAGACGCTGGTGCAGCCGCGCCAGCGGTCCCGGAGCGGCGGTGCTCATGCCGGCGCCGGCGCGGCCTTGAGCAGATAGCCCAGGCCGCGCAGCGTCACCAGCTGCACGCCGGTCTGCGCCAGCTTCTTGCGCAGCCGGTAGACCACCACCTCGATCGCCTCGGTCTGCACCTCGCGCTCGCCGGGAAAGACCAGCTCGAACAGCCGCTCCTTGGCCACAGCCTGGCCGGGGCGGGCCAGCAGGGCGCGCAGCAGGGCCAGCTCGCGTGCGGTCAGGTCCATCGGTCGGTCGTCATGGCAGACCGCGCCGCTCTCGGCGTCGATGCGCAGGCCGCAGAAGGTGGGCGCCTGCGTGCTGGCTCCCGGCAGGGCCGGCGCCGCGCGGCGCGCCAGCGCGCGGATGCGCGCCTCCAGCTCGTCGAGGTCGAAGGGCTTGGCCAGATAGTCGTCGGCGCCGGTGTTCAGGCCGAGGATGCGGTCGCCGACCGTGCCGCGCGCGGTCAGGATCATCACCGGCGTGCGCAGCCCGGCGGCGCGCGCACGAGAGAGCACCTCCAGCCCGTCCAGGCCCGGCAGGCTCAGGTCGAGCAGCACCACGTCGGGCATCGAGGCCTCCCAGCGGTCGAGCGCGCGTGCGCCATCCTCGCAGCCGACGACCTGCATGCCGCGGCGCTCGAAGGCGCGGCGCAGGGTCGTCTGGATCGTCGGGTTGTCTTCCACCAGCAGCAGTTTCATGGGCGCGAAGCCTAGCGCCATCGGCGCGGGCGCGCAGCCGCCGCGGTGCTTGGCGTTTCCCCTAGGGTCGTGGACAGCCGTTTGACAGCCGCCGACAGGAGCATCGGCGCTGTCCCTCCTCCCATCGAACACCCTCCTGGAGACTGGTCCCATGCGTCGAGACACCTTCCTGAAGTCGCTGGCCGCGCTGGCCGCCGCTGGCGCGCTGCCGCTGCCCGCGCTGGCCAATGCCAACCTCAAGATGATGATTCCCGCCAACCCGGGCGGCGGCTGGGACACCACCGGCCGCGCGCTGGGCAAGGCGCTGCAGGACGCTGGCGCGGCCGCCTCGGTGCAGTTCGACAACAAGGGCGGCGCAGCCGGCGCCATCGGCCTGGCGCAGTTCGTCAACGCCAGCAAGGGCGACCCGAACGCGCTGATGGTGATGGGCGCCGTGATGATCGGCGGCATCATCACCGGCAAGCCGCCGGTCTCGCTGACCCAGGCCACGCCGATCGCGCGCCTGACCAGCGAATACAACGTCTTCGTCGTGCCGGCGGACTCGCCCTTCAAGTCGATGAAGGACGTGGTCGAGGCGATGAAGAAGGACATGGGCAGCGTCAAGTGGGGTGGCGGCTCGCGCGGCTCGACCGAGCACATCGCCGCGGCGATGCTGGCGCGTGTCGTTGGCGCCGATGCGGCCAAGATCAACTACGTGCCCTTCCGGGGCGGCGGCGAGGCCACCGCGGCCATCCTGGGCGGCAACGTCTCGGTCGGCGGCAGCGGCTACAGCGAGTTCCAGCAGTACATCGAGTCCGGCAAGATGCGCCCGATCGGCGTGACCTCGGCCACCCGGCTGAAGAACGCCCCGAACATCCCGACGATGAAGGAGCAGGGCTTCGATGTCGAGATCGGCAACTGGCGCGGCGTCTACGCTGCCCCCGGCATCACGCCCGACCAGCGCAAGGCACTGACCGCGATGATGCAGAAGGCCGTCAAGTCCAAGGCCTGGGCCGAGGCGATGGAGCGCAACGGCTGGACCGACGCCTGGCTGGCCGGCCCCGCCTTCGACGAGTTCGTCGAGCGCGAGTTCGCCTCGCTGCGCGCCACGATGGTCAAGGCAGGGATGGTCTGATGAGCGCGACGTCCTCCGGGCCGGTGCCCGCGCCCTCGGCCGGCGCCGTGCCGGCTGTCTCTCCGCTGCCGCAGGTCCTCGTCGGCCTGGGCACGCTCGCCGTGGCCGCATGGCTGGCCTGGGGGGCGACGTCGATCTCCGCCGATGCCGGCTATGCCGGCGTCGGGCCGAACTTCCTGCCCTGGGTGGTGAGCGTGCTGCTCGGGCTGTGCGGCGTGTTCATGCTGCGCGAGGCGCTGACCGGAGGATTTCGCGACCTGGACGAGGTCGACGGCGCCGAGCAGGGCGACTGGCGCAGCTTCGTCTGGGTCGCTGCCGGCATCCTGCTCAATGCCTCGCTGATCACCACGATCGGCTTCATCCTGAGCTGCGCGCTGTGCTACTTGCTGGCGGTGCAGGGCTTCCGGCGCTCGCAGGGCAGCGCCAGTGGCGGCGCCCGCGGCTGGATCACCGACGCGCTGGTCGGACTGGCGATTTCCGCGCCGGTCTTCTGGATGTTCACCAAGGGCCTGGCGATCAGCCTTCCCGGCCTGACCCAGACGGGATGGATCTGACATGGGCAACCTCGATCTCTGGCAGCAGCTGCTGAACGGTTTCATGACGGCCGGCACGCCGGTCAACCTGCTGTGGGCCCTGGTGGGCTGCACGCTGGGCACGGCGGTGGGCGTGCTGCCCGGCATCGGCCCGGCCACCGCGGTGGCGATGCTGCTGCCGATCACGCTGAAGGTCGATCCGACCGCCTCGATGATCTTCTTCGCCGGCATCTACTACGGCGCGATGTACGGCGGCTCGACCACCTCGATCCTGCTCAACACCCCCGGCGAGGCCGGCTCGATGGTGACCGCGCTCGAGGGCAACAAGATGGCCAAGAGCGGCCGCGCCGGTGCGGCGCTGGCCACTGCGGCGATCGGCTCCTTCGTGGCCGGCACCATCGCCACCGTGCTGGTGACGATGTTCGCGCCGCTGGTGGCCGAGCATGCGGTCAAGCTCGGCCCGCCCGAATACTTCATGCTGATGCTGCTGGCCTTCTGCACCGTCAGCGCGGTGCTGGGCCAGAGCACGCTGCGCGGCCTGACCGCGCTGGGCGTGGGCCTGGCGATGGGCCTGGTCGGCATCGACCAGATCTCGGCCCAGGCGCGCTACACCGGTGGCGTGCCCGAGCTGATGGATGGCCTGGAGGTGGTGCTGGTCGCGGTGGGTCTGTTCGCGGTGGCCGAGACGCTCTACGCGGTGCTCTACCAGGGCCGCGAGGTCGAGAGCTACAACCACATGAGCCGGGTCCACATGACGCGCGACGAGTGGCGCCGCTCCTGGCCGGCGTGGCTGCGCGCGACCTTCATCGGCTTCCCGTTCGGCACGATTCCGGCCGGCGGCAGCGAGATCCCGACCTTCCTGAGCTACGCCACCGAGAAGAAGCTTTCCAAGCACAAGCACGAGTTCGGCACCACCGGTGCGGTCGAAGGCGTGGCCGGCCCGGAGGCCGCCAACAACGCCGCGATCACCGCGACGCTGATCCCGCTGCTGACGCTGGGCATCCCGACCTCCAACACCACCGCGATCCTGCTGGGCGCGTTCCAGAACTACGGCATCAATCCGGGGCCGCAGCTCTTCGACACCAATGCCGCGCTGGTCTGGGCGCTGATCGCGTCGCTGTACATCGGCAACGTGATGCTGCTGATCCTGAACCTGCCGATGGTCGGGCTGTGGGTGCGGCTGCTGCGCATTCCGAAGCCGCCGCTCTACGCCGGCATCCTGATCTTCGCCACCGTCGGTGTCTACGGCATGCGCCAGAGCGCCTTCGACCTGTTCCTGATGTTCGCGGTCGGCCTGCTGGGCGTGGTCATGCGCCGCTTCGGCTTCCCGACCGCGCCGGTGGTGGTCGGCATGATCCTGGGCCCGCTGGCCGAAGCCCAGCTGCGCAACGCGCTGTCGATCGGCGAGGGGAACTGGAGCGTGCTGGTCGAGCGGCCGATGTCGGCCACGCTGCTGGCGGTGATCGTCTCGGTGCTGGTGCTGCCGCGCCTGGTGAAGATGCTGCGCCGCCAGGGCTGATTCCAGCGCGACCGCTTCGGGGCTTCCTCCGGATCCTTGCAGGGCGTTACCATGACGCCCTTGCAGGCCCGCACGACATCTTGCCGTGCGGGCCTGCTGCATTCATGCCTGCTCCGACCGATGATCCCGATGCGCTATCTCACCGACGCCGATGCCCTGACCTGGCTGCTGGGCCAGCATGACGATGCCGAGCACCGTCCGGTGGCCAGCCGCTCGGCCTGGCTGGACCAGATCGACCAGCAGCGTGGCACGCTGCTGGTGCCGGCCACCGTGCTGGCCGAGGTGCTGGCCGACACCGGCCGCGCCGGCGAGGGGGCCTGGCGCACGCTGCATGCGCACCGGGTGGTCGAGGTGCTGCCCTTCGACGAGCGGGCCGCACGCGAGCAGGCACGGCTGGCCGGCGAGGGCGCCGCGCTGGCGGTGGCCCTGAAGGCGGCCCGCCTGGACAGGCGCCAGCTGGTGGTGCTGGCGCGGCTGCGCGGCGCGGTGCTGCTGAGCACGCAGACCGAGGGGCGGGCGCTGGCGCAGCAGGCCGGCGTGGCGCTGCAGTCGGTGCGCGAGCTGGTCGCCGGCTGCGCGCTGCGCCAGCTGGCCCTGCCGCTGGAGGACGAGCCGGCGCCGACCGCCGCGGCCGCACCGGTCGCGCCGTCGCCCGCGCTGATGCGCGCGCCCGGCATGGACCTGTCGGTCTTCCGCGACATCGCGCAAGTGCTGGATTCGATCTTCGATGAGGGCCGTGCCGGCGGCGAGGCGGCCGCCGAGCCGGAGCCCGCGCCGCAGCGCCCGGCGGTGCCGGTGCTGCCGGCCTGGCTGCTGGCCCCGCCGGCTGCACCGGCACCGCCAGCCTTGCCGGATCAGGCGCCGGGCACCTGAGCCGGCTCAGGGCAGCTGTTCTTCGCTGATCAGATGCCAGCGGCCGACGCTGCCGGCCTGGGCGTGGCGCAGGCCGCAGCTGCACCCGCCGCCGGCCGCAGCCGCCAGCGGGCGGTGCGTGGTGCCGGCCACATCGCCATCGCTGGCCCGCGGCCGCAGCGCCTCGGGCGGCAGGCCTTCCAGGGTGATGATGCGCGCGAAGGAGCCGGTCGGCCGTGCTGCGTCCGCTTCCAGCGCGGTGCTCAGCGGCGTCGGGGTCGGCGCCGGCATCGAGGCCGGTGCCCGGGCCAGCTCGACCTCCCGCTCCAGGCAGGCGGTCAGTGGCAGCGTCAGCAGCAACGTCAGGCCCACCGGGGCGATCCGGCGGGCCGAGGCGAGCGAGGGCAGCAGGGTGGGGCGGCGCATGGGCCGCGATTGTAAGAAGAGGTTTCTTCCCGAGGGCTGAACGCCCCGTGATCGCGGGGCGGCCGATGCTGCGGCTGGCGGCTTTGCGGCGGGGTCGCGCTACTGCTTCGCGCCGAGCGCCAGGGCCTGCAGCCGCTGGGCCTCGCGCTCGGCGGGCCGGGGCAGCTCCGCGGGCTGCAGCGGCCAGCCGGCGCTGTGGCGCCGCACGATCGCCTGCAGCGCGGCGATCCAGGCCGGATGGTCGTTCAGGCAGGGAATGTGCTCGAAGCGCTGGCCGCCGGCCTGCAGGAACACATGCGAGCCCTCGATGGCGATCTCCTCGAGCGTTTCCAGGCAGTCGGCGGCGAAGCCGGGGCAGAAGACCTGCAGGTGCTTGACGCCCTTCTTGGCCAGCGCCTGCAGCGTCGGCTCGGTGTAGGGCTCGAGCCACTTCGCCTTGCCGAAGCGGCTCTGGAAGCTCAGCGAGATCTGGTCTGCCGTCAGGCCCAGGCGCTCGGCCAGCAGGCGCTGGGTCTTGTAGCAATGGCAGTGGTAGGGATCGCCCAGGTGCAGCGTGCGCTCCGGGACCCCGTGAAAGCTCAGCAGCAGGTGGTCGCCGCGGCCCTCGCGCGCCCAGTGGTCGCGCACCCGTGCGGCCAGCGCGTCGATGTAGGCCGGCTCGTCATGGTGCTGGCGCACCCAGCGGATCTCGGGCAGCGTGCGCTGCACCAGCTGCCAGCGGTGCACGTCGTCCATCACGCTGGCGGTGGTGGTGCCGGAATACTGCGGATACATCGGCACCACCAGGATGCGCTCGCAGCCCTCGGCCTTCAGCGCGTCGAGTCCGGTGGCGATCGAGGGCTGGCCGTAGCGCATCGCATGGCGCACCGTCAGCGCCTCGCCGGCGGCATCGGCCAGACGCTGCAGTTCCTCGGCCTGGCGACGGGTCCAGAGCGCCAGCGGCGAGCCCTCGGGCGTCCAGATGCTGGCGTACTTGGCGGCCGACTTCGCCGGCCTGACCCGCAGGATGATGCCGTGCAGGATCGGCTTCCACAGCGCCGCCGGGATCTCGACCACCCGCGGGTCGGACAGGAACTGCGCCAGGTAGCGGCGCACCGCCGGCGCGGTCGGCGCATCCGGCGTGCCGAGGTTGACGAGCAGCACGCCGGTGCGGGTGGCACGGCCGTGACGGTATTCGGGTTCGGGGGCATATCGCATGGCGGGGCGGATTCTCGCCCACTCGGCGACACTGCGGGGCCGTGCCGTCTTCCCCGTTCATGATGTCGATCGACTGTCCAGCCTTCTCCTCCCTGCCCCCAGGCGCCGCCGGCCCGATCCGGGTGCTCACGCTCGATCTCGACGACACGCTCTGGCCGGTCGGACCGACCCTGGTGCGCGCCGAGCAGATGCTGCACGACTGGCTGCGCGCGCAGGCGCCGGCCACCGCGGCGGCCTTCGGCGTCGAGCGCATGGTGGCGCTGCGCAACCAGGTGGCGCAGCGCCGGCCCGATCTGGCGCATGACCTGACCGCGCTGCGCCGCATCACGCTGCGCGAGGCGCTCGCCGCCTCGGGCGACGACGTCGGTCTGGCCGATCCGGCCTTCGATGTCTTCTTCGCCGCGCGCCAGCAGGTGACCTGGTACGAGGATGTGGCCGAGGCGCTGGAGCGGCTGGGCCGGCGCTTCGTGCTCTTCGGCCTGACCAATGGCAATGCCGGGCTGGAGGCCACCGGGCTGACGCCGCATCTGCGTGGCGTGATCAGTGCGCGCGATTGCGGCGTGGCCAAGCCCGATGCGCGCATCTTCGCCGCGGCCTGCGCCGCGCTGGCGGTGTCGCCGGCCGAGGTGCTGCATGTGGGCGACGATTGGGCGCTGGATGTGGTGGGTGCGCGCCAGGCGGGGCTGCACAGCGCCTGGGTGCGCCGCAGCGATGCCGCGCACCGGCCGGGTCCGGCCAGCGGCCAGCCGCAGGACGGCCTCGATCATCTGCACCATCTGACGGTGCCGGATCTGGCCCGACTGGCCGATCTGCTGGGCGTCTGAGCAGGCGTCTGAGCGGATTTTTCCGCTTTCATCGCGGTACCGTGGCGCTGCCGGAGCGCTTCAATACCGGACGGTGAACGCTCCCCATCCGATCCGTCCCCAGGGCCTGTCCCGCGAGTCCCGCGCCGAGGACGGCTCTGCCGTGCCGGTGATGACGATCCCGGCCGCCGGCTGGCTGATGGAGACGCTGGCGGCCTTTCTGCAGGCGCCGCGCGGCACCGACCCGCTGCGGGCGCTGGTGCTGCATCTGGCCACCAGCCTGCGCTGCGACCGGGTCGCGCTGGGCCTGCGTCGGCGCAGCCGATCGGACATCGAGGTGCTGGCGGTCTCCGATCTGGTGCGTCCGGCCGATGCCGGCGAGCTGGTGCGTGATCTTCACGCGGCGATGATGGAGGCCGCGGCCAGCGCCTGCACGCTGACCCATCCCTCGCGCCGGGCGCTGCCGCTGCACCCCGGGCTGGCGCATGTGCAGCTTGGCCGGGTGCTGGGGGCCTGTGCGGTCTGCAGCGTGCCGCTGGCGCTCGACGGGCGGGTGATCGGCGCGCTGACGCTGCAGCGCGACCTGGGCGCCCCTTTCCGCACCGAGGAGATTCTCCGGCTGGAGCAGGCGGCGCAGTTCCTGGCGCCGATGCTGCGGCTGCATCTGGCCGGGCGACGGCGGCTGGCGCTGGACGCGCTGCCGGACGGTCCGGCCTGGCTGCGTCCGCTGCGCCCGCATCTGGCCATCGGCGCGCTGGCGCTGCTGAGCGCGCTGGCGCTGCTGCCGGTCGAGCGCGAGGTGGTCGCGCCGGCGCAGGTGCGCGGGCTGCACGAGCGCCAGCTGGTGGCGCCGCGCGACGGCTTCATCGCGGTGGTCCATGCGCGCCCGGGCGTGCGCGTCGCCGAGGGCCAGCCGCTGCTCGACCTCGACGCCGAGGCGGTCCGGCAGGCCCAGCGCGCCGCCGAGGCCAGCCTGAGCCAGGCCGAGACCGCCGTCAGCGAGGCGCTGGCCCGCCATGACCAGGCCCAGCTGGTGGTGCAGATGGCCCGGGTCGACGAGGCTCGAGCCCGCCTGGAGCAGGCCCGCGAGGATCAGGAGCGCAGCCGGGTGCTGGCGCCGATGGACGGTCTGGTGGTCGACGGCGACCTGAGCCGCTCGGTGGGCGCGCCGGTGCGCCGCGGCGAGGTGCTGATGACGGTGGCGCCGGCCGAAGGCTTCCGGCTGGTGCTGTGGGTCGACGAGCGCGATGTCGGCCGGGTGCGGGTCGGCTCGTCCGGCATGCTGCGGGTGGCGGCGCGGCCCGGCCAGGCGCTGGCGCTGACGGTGACCCGGGTCACGCCGGTGGCGGTGACCCGCGAGGGGCGCAACGGCTTCGAGGTCGAGGCGGCGCTGAGCGGCGCGGCACCGGGCCTGCGCCCCGGCTTCGAGGGCGTGGCCCGGATCGGTGCCGGGCGGCAGCTGCTGCTGCAGGCGCTGCTGGGTCGTCTGCCCGACAGCCTGCGCATCGGCTGGTGGACGCTGCTGGGCTGAGGCGGCGTGCGGCGATGCAGGCCCCCGTGATGATCGACAGCCCGCTGTGGCACCGGGTCGCCGACTTGGTGCCGCGGCTGCGGCCGACGGTGCGGGTGCGCCACCGTGGCGAGGGCGAGGCGGCGCGCCATCTGCTGGCCGACACGCTCACCGGCCGCCACCACCTGCTCGACGAGGCGGCCTGGGCCTTGGTCGGCCGCTTCGACGGCCGCCGCAGCATCGGCGAGCTGTGGCAGTGGCTGGGCGAGAACGGTCGCCAGCCGCCGACCCAGCACGAGATCGTCGAATGGCTGTCGCGGCTCGATGCCGCGGGCCTGCTGCAGTGCGATCGCTTGCCTGATCTGGCCGGTCTGCTGCGCGGGCAGGAACGCCAGGAGCGGCGCCAGCGCCAGGCCCGCATCAACCCGCTGTCCTGGCGGCTGCCGCTGGGCGATCCGGGGCGCTGGCTGGTGCGGCTGGATCCGCTCGGCCGGCTGCTGGCGCATCCGCTGCTGCTGCTGGCCTCGCTGCTGCTCGTGCTGCTGGGCGCGGCCCAGGCGCTGCTGGAGGGCCCGGCGCTGCTGGCCGACGTGCGCCAGCGCCTGGCCAGCCCGGTCTTCCTTGCCAGCGTCTGGACGGTCTATCCGCTGATGAAGGCGTTGCACGAGCTGGGTCATGCGATGGCGGTGCGGCATTTCGGTGCCGAGGTGCGCCATGTCGGCATCGCGGTGATCTATCTGCTGCCGGCGCCGTATGTGGATGCCTCGGCGGCCAGCGGCCTGGCGCGGCGGCGCGAGCGCGCGGCGGTCGCGCTGGCCGGCATCGCGATCGAGCTGGTGCTGGCGGCATGCGGCGTGCTGGCCTGGTCGGTGCTCCAGCCCGGGCCGGTGCGTGATCTGGCGCTGACCCTGGCGCTGGTGGGGGCTGGATCGACCTTGCTGGCCAATGCCAATCCGCTGGTGCGCATGGACGGCTACCACGTGCTGGCCGATCTGCTCGATCTGCCCAATCTGGCCTCGCGCAGCCGCTCGGTCTGGCTGGAGGCGCTGCGCAGCGCGCTGCTGCGCCAGCCGCGTCCGTCGCGGGCACGGCCGGGCCGCGCGCAGCGCCTGGCGCTGGCGCTGCATGCGCCGCTGGCCTGGCTGTTCGGCGTGGGCGTGGCGGTGTCGGTGGTGCTGTGGCTGGCGCAAGTGTCGGCCATGCTGGCGCTGCTGGTGGCGGCGCTCTCGGGCTGGACGCTGCTGCTGCGGCCGCTGCTGCAGCTGATGCGCTGGCTGGCCGGCGCGCCCGAGCTGGGCGGGCACCGCCTGCGGACGATGCTGCGGGTGCTGGTGCCGGGCGCGACGCTGCTGGCGGCCCTGCTGTGGCTGCCGCTGCCCCACGCGACCGTGGCCGAGGCGGTGGCCTGGATGCCGGAGGAGGCGCTGGTGCGCGCGCCCGCCGACGGCGAGATCGTCGCGGTGCAGGCGGCCGACCGGCAGCGGGTCGAGGTCGGCGCGCCGCTGCTGCGCCTGCACAGCCCGGCCTTGCACGTCGAGCGGGCCGAGGTGCAGGCGCAGCGCATCGCGCTCGAGATCGAGGCGCTGCAGCAGCAGATCCGCCATCCGGCCGGCGCTGCGCGTGCCGAGGCCCGGGCACAGGCGCTGCTGCGGCAGGAGGACGAGCTGTCCCGGCGGCTGGCGCAGCTCGACGGGGCCAGCCGCCGCGCCGGGCAGCTGCGCTGGATCGCGCCGGAGCGGCTGGTGGCCGGGCGCATCGTCAGCCGTGGTGAGGTGCTGGGTCATGTGCTGGCCGGCGACCGGCTGATCGCCCGGGTCGCGGTGCCGGGTGACCGGGTGGCCGACCTGATGCGCGGCGTGCAGGCGGTCGAGGTGCTGGCGCTGGAGGCGCCCGCGCGGCCGCAGGCCGGTCGTTGGGACGGGGTGCTGCCGCAGACCGCGCTGCGGCTGCCGGTGCGGGCGCTGGGCAGCGGCGGCGGCGGTGTCATCGAGGTCGATCCGGCCGATCCGGAGGGGCTGCGCACCCTCGCGCCGGTGGCAGTGATCGATGTGGAGGTGCCGGCGCTGGCGGCCGACCGGCTCGGCGGCCGGCTGAAGGTGCGCTTCGACCATGGCCCGCGACCGCTGGGCGGCCGTTTGCTGGAGGCGCTGCAGCGCCTGGTGCTGGGCCGTTTCGGCGAGGCGGTCGACGTGCCGGCCGGCGGTTGAGCGCATGAGGCGCGCATCGCCCGTCGTCGTCGCCGGCGGCGGCGGTCCGCCCCGGGTCCGGCCGGGTCCGGTCTGGGGGCCGTATCCGCTGCGCAGCGAGCCGCCGCCGCCCTGGCAGGCGCTGCGCACGCGGCTGCGCCTGCAGCGCGAGCGGCCGCGGTTCCTGCGCCGGCTGCAGGCGCTGGCCGACAGTCCGGCCACTGTCGAGGATCTGGCCGCGCCGTCGTGGCGCGCCCGCCTGCGCGGTGAGGGCTTCGAGGCGGCGCTGATGGCCGAGGTGCTGCACCGGCTCGGTCTGCTGGTGCGGCGCGAGCTGGGCTTCATGCCGCATCCGCCGCAGATGCTCGCGGCCTGGGCGATGCTGCAGGGCAGCCTGGTCGAGATGGCCACCGGCGAGGGCAAGACGGTGGCCACCTTCCTGGCCGCGGCCAGCGCGGCGCTGGCCGGCGTGCCGGTCCATGTGCTGACCGCCAACGACTATCTGGCCGAGCGCGACGCCCGCCGGCTCGCACCGCTCTACCAGGCGCTCGGGCTGAGCTCGGGCTGGATCGGCAGCGGCACCGACGAGGCCGGGCGCCGCATCGCCTATGCCTGCGATGTCGTGCATGCGCCCGCGCGCGAGCTGGCCTTCGACCATCTGCGCGACCGGGTCGACTTCGGCCGGCCCGATGGCAGCCTGGCCTGGCAGGCGCGCGTGCAGCGCAGCGGCACGGCGCCGCGCCTGCGCGGCCTGTGCCTGGCGCTGATCGACGAGGTCGACAGCGTGCTCTGCGACGAGGCCCGCGTGCCGCTGGTGCTGGCCGCGGCCGCGCCGCAGGCTCTGCCCGAGCCGGTGCTGCGCCAGCTGCTGGCGCAGGCCGGAGGCTGGCAGGAGGGCATCGAATTTGTCGTCGAAGCCACGGCGGTGAGCTTGACCCCGGCCGGCCGGCAGGCGCTGCCGGCGCTGGCGGCCTGTCTGCCGCGGCCCTGGTCGGACAGCCGCTGGCATGAGGACGGCCTGCTGCGGGCGCTGACCGCGCAGCACCGGCTGCAGCGCGACCGCGACTATGTGGTGCAGGACGGCGCGGTGGTGCTGGTCGATGCGCTGACCGGGCGGGCCGCGCCGGAGCGGCGCTGGTCGCGCGGCCTGCACGCGCTGCTGGCGCTCAAGGAGGGTCTGGCGCTGCCCGATGCGCAGCAGACGCTGGCGCAGCTCACCTACCGGCGGCTTTTCTCGCGCTATCACCTGCTGGGCGGCCTCAGCGGCACGCTGGCCGAGGTCGGGCTGGATCTGGCGCTGGCCTTCGGCACGCCGGTGCTGAGGCTGCCGCGCCACCGGCCCTCGCGGCTGCAGCTCGGCGGCATCCGGGTGTTCGCCGATGCGCCCACGCGCTGGCAGGCTGCCTGCGAGCGGGCGCAGGCGCTGGCGCAGGACGGACGCGCGGTGCTGATCGGCACCGGTTCGGTGGCCGAATCGGAGCGGATCGCGGCGCTGCTGCGCGAGCGCGGGCTGCGGCCGCTGGTGCTGCATGCGCTGCAGGGCGCGCTCGAGCATGAGGTCATCGCGCGGGCCGGGCGGCCCGGGCGCATCACGGTGGCCACCCAGATCGCCGGGCGCGGCACCGACATCGCGCTCGACCCGGAAGTCCACCGGCAGGGCGGCCTGCATGTGCTGGCCTGCGCCGACGACTTCGGCCGGCGCGCCTGGCGTCAGCTGGTCGGGCGCTGCGCCCGCCAGGGCGATCCGGGATCGGCAGAAACCCTGTTGAGCTGCGCTGAAGGCGTGCTGTTCCGGCGCTTGCCGCGCTGGCTGGCGATTACCCTCGTCGGCAGGCCGGCCGGCTCGTGCCTGACCGAGCGGCTGTGGCGGCTGGCCCAGTGGCTGGACGAGCTCGAGGGCATCCGGGCCCGCCACGCGCTGCAGCGACAGGACCGCCGTCAGGCCGAGCGCATGGCCTGGAGCGGGCCCGAGGAATGAGGCGATGAACCTGAGTGCACCTGATCTACCCGAGCTGTCATCGATGACGGCGCTGTTCCTGGCCGCCGCCCTGGCGGGCGCATCCGGTCTGGCGGCGGCCGCGCCGCTGGCCTGCCTGATCGAGCCCTCGCAGGTGGTCGACATCGGCTCGCCGGTGGTCGGCGTGATCGCCAGCGTCGAGGTCGAGCGTGGCGACGCGGTGCGCCGCGGCATGGTGGTGGCGACGCTGCGCCGCGATGTCGAGCGCGCCAACCTGGGCGCGGCCACCGCGCGCTCGCAGGTCCAGGCCGAGCTGCGCGCGGCCCGCGCCGCCGCCGACCTGGCCCTGAGCAAGCTCGCGCGTGCCGAGGATCTGCGCCGGCAGAACTTCATCTCCGAGGTCGCGCTGGAGCAGGCGCGCTCCGAGGCCGAGGTGGCGCAGCGCCGCGTCGACGCGGTGCGCGAGCAGCAGCGCGCCGCCGCCAGCGACGCCGAGGCCGCGCGCACCCAGTTCGCGCAGCGCGAGCTGGCCGCCACGCTCGACGGCATCGTCACCGAGCGCTTCCTGAATCCGGGCGAGCGGGTCGACGACAAGCCGATCCTGCGCATCGCCCGGCTCGATCCGCTGCGGGTCGAGCTGGTGCTGCCGCTGGCCGACATGGGCCGGCTGAAGGCGGGCGACACGCTCACGCTCAAGCCCGACTATCCTGGCGCGCCGACGCGCAGCGCCACCGTCGAGCGCGTCGACCGGGTGGTCGACGCGGCCAGCCGCACCTTCCGCGCCCGGCTGACGCTGCCCAATCCGGAGCATGCGATTCCCGCCGGCGTGCGCTGCGTCGCGGACTGGGGCGATGCGAAGGCGGCGTCCGGCACCTCCGGCGCCACGCCGACGCGCGACCTGCGGCCTGCGGTGCTGCGCTGAGCCGGGTCTGTCCGTTCCATGCTGCCCAGCGGTCTGCGTCCCGGCCTCGAGGAGCTCGAGCCGCGTCTGCTGTACTCGGCCGACGCGGCGCTGCTGCTGGGCGGGCTGCCGGTGGCCGATGTGCGCCAGGTCGCGTCGGCGTCGACCGCGGCCTCCTCGCAGGCCGACAGCGGCGCGCGCTGGCTGCTGGTCGATCGCCGCGCCGAGGACTGGGATCGCCTGCTGGCCGAGGCGCAGGCGGCCGATCCGTCGCGGCCGCTGCAGCTGCGCTGGGTCGAGCCCGACGAGGACGGCGCCGCGCTGCGCGCCGCGGCCACCGACGATGGCGAGCCGACCGCGCTGATCGCTGCCTGGACCGATGCCGACGGGCGGGCCTGGCTGGGCCGCAGCGTGCTGGAGGTCGCATCGTCGCCGCTGCAGTCGGTTGCCACCGCCGAGGCCCCGGTCGAGACCGGCCCGGCCGAGGACTGGATGCTGGCCGTGCGGCGCGAGCTGGTCATCATCGACGGCCGCATCGAGGGCGCCGGCGCGCTGGCCACGCTGTGGTGGCAGGACGAGGACGCGACCCGCACGCTCGAGGTCATCGTGACCGATCCGTCGCGCGACGGCCTGAGCCAGATCGGCGAGCTGCTGGCTGCACAGGCTGAACACGGCGGGCTGGCGGCACTGCATCTGGTCGGCCACGGCACGGCCGGGCAGTTCTCCTTCGGCGGCGACGCGATCGACGCGGGCACGCTGGCGCGGCATGAGGCGGCGCTGCGCACCTGGGGCCAGGCCCTGGCCGAGAACGGCGACCTGCTGCTCTACGGCTGCGACACCGGCGCGGGCTCGCAGGGCGAGGCGCTGCTCGAGGCGCTGCAGGCGCTGACCGGCGCCGACGTGGCGGCCAGCACCGACGCCACCGGTGGCAGCGCCGCCGGCGCCGACTGGGACCTGGAGGCCACACGCGGCGTCGTCGAGTCGACGCTGGCCGCGCCCGTGCACGAGGCGCTGATGCGCTGGGAAGGGCGCCTGGCCAGCTATGTCGTCACTGATTTCAGCGACAACTTCTTCTCGTTCTTCACGCTGCGCGCCGCGATCGACTCGGCCAATGCCAGCCCGGGGGCCGACACCATCACCTTCGCCAACGGCGGGGTGCCGGCCACGATCCTGCTGAACGCGATGCTGCCGCCGATCACCGACAGGATCACGATCGACGGTTCGTCCGGCGGCGTGCCGACGGTGGCGATCGACGGCCGCTTGCTCGGCGCAGGCGCGGACGGGCTGCAGCTCTACACCGGCTCCGACGGCAGCATCCTTCGTGGCCTGGCGCTGCAGAACTTCTCGCAGGACGGCATCGACATTTCCGGCAGCGGCAACCATGTGATCGCCGGCAACCGGATCGGGCTGGACCTGTTCGGCAATGCCGCTGGCAACCAGCAGGGCGTCAACCTCTGGAACACCAGCGGCAACCGGATCGGCGGCAGCAGCACGGCCGACCGCAACATCATCTCGGGCAACACGAGCGTGGGGGTCTATGTCGGCGGTGGCAGCACGGCCAACTGGATCGAGGGCAACTGGATCGGCCTCGGTACGAATGGTTCGGTGGCCGTGGCCAATCTGTACGGCATCCTGGTGCAGTCAGCCGGCAACATCATTGGCGGTGCGGGCAGTGGTGCCGGCAACATCGTCTCGGGCAACGGTGACGGCATCGTGCTGTGGGGGCCAGCGGCCGATGACAACCAGATCCTGGGTAACTGGGTCGGCTTGTCGGCCAACGGCAGCAGCGCGATCGGCAACACCCTCGACGGCATTCGCCTGGAGGACGGCGCCAGCGGCAACACGATCGGCGGCGCGAGCGCCAGCCTGCGCAATGTCATCAGCGGCAATGGTCGCGACGGCG
Source organism: Sphaerotilus natans (assembly GCF_900156335.1). Lineage (GTDB taxonomy): Bacteria > Pseudomonadota > Gammaproteobacteria > Burkholderiales > Burkholderiaceae_C > Sphaerotilus > Sphaerotilus natans. The sequence goes on along the minus strand of NZ_FTMZ01000005.1, from coordinate 4,543 downwards.
TGCGCATCACCGACGAGGCCAGCGACGGCAATGCGGTGCTGGGCAACTGGATCGGCAGCAACGCGGCCGGCACCGCGGTGCTGGGCAACGGCGGCGACGGCATCTTCGTCCGGGCGGGCGCCGACAGCAGCCGCATCGGCGGCGCTGCGCCGGGCGAGGGCAACTGGATCATCGGCGCCGGCCTGGTCGGCATCGAGATCGACGGCGACTCGACCGGCACGACGATCCGCGGCAACCGCGTCGGCACCGATCTGGCCGGCAGCGCCAACTGGGGCGCGCAGCAGAACGGCATCCTGCTGGAGAGCGGTGCAGCGCAGACCTCGATCGTCGAGAACACGGTGGCCTTCAGCGGCCAGGGCGGGGTCTACACCGCCGGCATCGAGCTGCTGTCCAGCGCCGGCAGCGGCAATCTGATCAGCCGCAACACGCTGCATTCGAATGTCGGCCAGGACATCAACCTCGGCGCGGACGGACTCGACGGCAACGATTCGCTCGACGCTGACAGCGGCGCCAACGACCTGCAGAACCACCCGCTGCTGAGCAGCGCGACGCTGGGCACTGGCACGCTGCGGGTGATCGGCCAGCTCGACAGCGCGGCCTCGGCGCTGTATCGGATCGAGTTCTTCGCCGATGCGAGCGGGCAGGGCGATGCGCGGGTCTACCTCGGACAGACCACGGTCACGTCCGATGCCAGCGGCCGCGCCAGCATCGACGCGCTGCTCGAGGCCAGCCTAGTGGCCGGCGCGACGGTCACCGCGACGGCGACCCGGGTGTCGAGCGGCAGCACCTCGGAGGCGGCCGTGCCGGTCACGGTCGCCGCACGCGCCAACACCGCGCCGGGCTTCGTCGCTGCCAGCGGCCAGCTCATCACCCCGGTCAGCGGCAGCGACGACTGGATCCGCACGATGCAGATCCAGGATGACGGCCGCATTCTCGTGGCGGGCTACCAGCCCGGCGCCGGCGGCGGCCAGGACGTGCTGCTGATGCGCTACCGGGCCGACGGCACGCTCGACACCACCTTTGGCAGCGGTGGCCGGGTCACGGTCACGGCCGCGAGCTTCGGCGCCACCACCGCCGAGGTCTGGGCGATGGCGGTGCAGGCTGACGGCGCGATTGTTCTGGCCGGGCAGGCCTCGGTTGGCGGCGTGCAGTACGCGCTGGTGCAGCGCTACCTGGCCGACGGCAGCCTCGACACCCGTTTCTCCGGTGACGGCACTGCGCTGTGGGGCGATGTCAGCCAGTTCTGCGAGGCCAGCGCGGTGGCGATCGACGCGCAGGGACGCATCGTGCTGGGCGGCACGCTCAGCGGCACGACCGCGGTCGCGCGGGTGACGGCCGACGGCGTGCTCGACACCTCCTTCGGCGGCGGCAACGGCTATGCCTGGGTCGATGCCGGCAGCGCCGCCGACCTGGTCGGCGCGCTGGCGATCCAGTCCGATGGCCGCATCCTGCTCGGCGGCTCGGCCGGCAACGATCATGCCCTGGTGCGCTGGAACGACGACGGCACGCTGGATGCCAGCTTCGGCAGCGGCGGCATCGTGCGCACCGATGTCGCTGGCGGCTTCGACATGATCCGCGCGCTGGTGGTGCAGGACGACGGCCGCATCCTCGCCGGCGGCTATTCGACCCAGGCGGGCAGCGACATTGACTTCACGCTGCTGCGCTACCTGGCCAACGGCAGCGTCGACACCGGCTTTTCCGGCGACGGCCGGGTGACGACCGATCTGGGCGGCGCGGACCTCGTGCAGGCGATGGTGCGCGATGCCAGCGGCCGCGTCGTGCTGGCCGGCTACGACGGCTCGGGCCGGATCGCGCTGGTGCGCCATCTGGCCGACGGCTCGCTCGACACCGGCTTCGGCCAGGGCGGCATCGTCCAGCAGGCGATTGGCGCGAGTGCCGGCGCCGGTGCGCTGGCGCTGCGCCCGGACGGCCGGCTGGTGGTTGCGGGCTGGTCGTCCGATGGTGCGCAGCGTGATCCGCTGCTGCTGGGGCTGCTGACCGACGGCTCGCTCGATCCGGGCGTCGGCAGCGCGGCGGCGACGCTGGGCGGCACGGTGGCCTGGACCGAGGGCAGCGCCGCGGTCGTGCTCGATGCCGACGTGCGCCTGAACGATGCCGATCTGGCCCAGGCCGGCAGCTACGCCGGTGCAACGCTGACGCTGGCGCGTCAGGGCGGCGCGCAGGCCCAGGACCAGCTCGCCTTCGACGGGCTGGTGGTGACCGTCAGCGGTCCGGCGGTCTTCGTCGACGGCGTGCAGGTCGGCACCTACACCTTCACCGGCGGCCAGATGCAGATCAGCTTCGGCGCGCAGGCCACGCAGGACCGCGTCGACCGGCTCGCGCGCCACATCGTCTACTGGAACAGCTCCGACACGCCGCCGGCCAGCGTGACGCTGGCCTGGACGCTGGCCGACGGCAACACCGGCGCGCAGGGCAGCGGCGGTGCGCTGGCCGGCGCCGGCAGCGTCACGGTGGCGATCACCGCGGTCAACGACGCGCCGACGCTCACCCTGCCGGGCCGTCAGTCGACCCTGGTCGACACCCCGCTGGTGCTCGACACCGCCTCGGGCCGTGCGCCGCAGGTGGCCGATGTCGATGCGGCGCTGCTGCAGCTCACGCTGACCAGCGATGGCCACGGTCTGCTGACGCTGTCGGGCACGACCGGCCTGAGCTTCTCGGCCGGCGATGGCAGCGCCGACGCCTCGATGACCTTCAGCGGCAGCGCAGCCGCGATCAACGCCGCGCTCGACGGGCTGCGCTTTGCGCCGTCGGCGGCCTATCAGGGCAGCGCGACGATCGGCTTCTCGGTCAGCGATCTCGGCGGCAGCGGCTCCGGTGGCACGCTGACCGCCACCGGCAGCGTCATCGTGGAGGTCGGCGCGCTGCGCTTCCGTGACGGCAGCGCCGGCTATGCCGGCACGAAGGACACCTACATCGACGACAGCGCGCCCGGCAGCGCGTTCGGCACCTCCACCACCGTGCGCGCCGACGACGGTTCGCCGCGCCAGACCGCGCTGATCCGCTTCGACCAGATCATCGGCGCCGGTGCGGGCCAGATTCCCGTCGGCGCCACCATCACCTCGGCGACGCTGTCTCTGTACGTGACCGAACGCGATGCCGCCGACACCGTGGTGCTCCACCGGATGCGGATCGACTGGAGCGAAAGCTCCACCCACGCTTCGCTGGTCAACGGCCTCCAGGCCGACGGCAGCGATGCCGAGGCCAGCGGCATCACCATCGATGCCGGCCTGTCCGGCTGGATCAACATTTCCGGCCTGGCCGCTGCGGTCCAGGCCTGGGTGGATGGCGCGCCCAACTTCGGCTGGGCGATCGTGTCTGACGCCGCCGACACCTGGGCCTTCGCGTCCTCCGAATCGGCCGATGCGATGCTGAGGCCCTATCTGACGGTCGCCTACACCGTGCCCCAGGCTCCGGTGCTCGGCACCAGCGCTGGTGGCGCCAGCCATGTCGAGAACGCCGCGCCGGTGGCGGTCGACCCGGCGCTGACGCTCTCGGACGTCGACAGCACCCAGCTCAGTGGCGCCAGCGTCGTCATCAGCGCCGGCCATGTGGCGGCGCAGGATGTGTTGAGCTGGACCGCGGTGACGGGCATCAGCGGCAGCTGGAATGCCGCCACCGGCACGCTCAGCTTCAGCGGCACTGCGGCTCTGGCTGACTACCGCACGCTGCTGCGCTCGGTCAGCTACGCCAACAGCAGCGACAGCCCGAGCGGCGCCAGCCGCACGCTCAGCTTCACGGTGACCGACACCACCGGCCTGTCCAGCGCCGCTGCCACCCGGTCGGTCCAGATCTCGGCCGTCAACGACGCGCCGACGGTCGCGTCTCCGATCGCCGACCAGAGCGCGACGGAAGATCAGCCGTTCAGCTTCCAGCTGCCGGCGGGCACCTTCGCGGATGTCGACGTGGGTGACTCGCTGAGCTACACGACCAGCACGCTGCCGAGCTGGCTGACGTTCGACGCGGGCACGCGCACCTTCGGCGGCACGCCGGCCAATGCCGACGTCGGAGCGCTGACGATCACGGTGACGGCGCAGGATGGCAGCAACGCTTCGGTCAGCGATTCCTTCGTGCTGACGATCGCCAACGTCAACGATGCGCCGACGGTCGCCACGCCGATCGCCGACCAGAGCGCGACCGAGGATCAGCCGTTCAGCTTCCAGCTCCCGGCGGGCACCTTTGCGGATGTCGATGCGGGCGACTCGCTGAGCTACACGACCAGTACGCTGCCGAGCTGGCTGACGTTCGACGCGACGACGCGCACCTTCAGCGGGACGCCGGCCAACGCCGACGTCGGCGCGGTGACGATCACGGTGACGGCCAAGGATGGCAGCAATGCTTCGGTCAGCGACTCGTTTGTGCTGACGGTCGCCAACGTCAACGACGCGCCGACGGTCGCGTCTCCGATCGCCGACCAGAGCGCGGCCGAGGATCAGCCGTTCAGCTTCCAGCTGCCGGCGGGCACCTTCGCGGATGTCGACGTGGGTGACTCGCTGAGCTACACGACCAGCACGCTGCCGAGCTG
>NZ_FTMZ01000011.1:144137-144669 GCF_900156335.1 Sphaerotilus natans | reverse complement strand
CGGCCACGCTGGCCTCGCCGGCCACGCTGGCCACGCCCGCCGCGCCGGCCGCGCCGGCCGCGCTGGCCACGCCGGCCTCGCCGGCCACGCTGGCCACGCCTGCCGTGCCGGCCGCGCCGGCCGCGCCTGCCGCGCTGGCCACGCCCGCCGCGCCGGCCGCGCCGGCCGCGCCGGCCGCGCTGGCCACGCTGGCCACGCCGGCCTCGCCGGCCACGCTGGCCACGCCCGCCGCGCCGGCCGCGCCGGCCGCGCTGGCCACGCCTGCCGTGCCGGCCGCGCCGGCCGCGCCTGCCGCGCTGGCCACGCCCGCCGCGCCGGCCACGCCGGCCACGCCGGCCGCGCTGGCCACGCCGGCCGCGCCGGCCTCGCTGGCCTCGCTGGCCGCGCCGGCCGCGCCTGCCGCGCCTGCCGCGCTGGCCACGCCGGCCTCGCCGGCCACGCCCGCCACGCCCACCACGCCCGCCGCGCCGGCCGCGCCGGCCGCGCCGGCCGCGCTGGCCACGCCCGCCGCGCCGGCCGCGCTGGCCACGCC
>NZ_FTMZ01000011.1:30491-144127 GCF_900156335.1 Sphaerotilus natans | reverse complement strand
CGCTGGCCACGCCCGCCGCGCCGGCCGCGCTGGCCACGCCGGCCGCGCTGGCTGCACCTGCCGCCTGGGCCAAGCCATCGAAGCCAGTCAGGCCGCGAGGCGCTATCCCAGCGGCATCTGCTGACATCGTTGGGCGCAGTCAGATCGCGTCCCCTCTGGCGGTGTCAGCGCTGGGCGACGCTCTCGGCGCTCCTGCGAGTGACAAGAAGTCGCTGTTGCAGCGGTTGTCCACAAAGAGCGTGAGACAGTCCGCGGGTGATGTCGCAGGCATGCGAAAGGAAGGCCGGCAGGCGAACCGGCAGATCATCGAAGTCCTGAAGGACATCCTCAAGAAGCCAACGATCGCTGGGGCGGCGGCCGGTGGATCTGGGGCCGGGGCAGGGGGGCTGTCAAAGCTCATTCCGGGTGGTATCCCTGCTGGCGTGGGCGGCGGCATCAAGGCATTGGCGAAGCGAATTCCTGGTCTCGCCGCACTGCTTGGAGTCGCTGGCATCGCCGATGCCCTCACGGATGAGGTCGCTCCTGGTGAGACGGTTGGCGGTAAGGTCGGCAAGGCCTCAGGTGGGCTTGCAGGTGGATTGGCAGGTGCTTCGGCCGGTGCCGCTCTGGGGTCGATCGCAGGACCGCCTGGTGCGCTCGTCGGCGGACTGGCTGGCGGCGCGATTGGTGCCCTCGGTGGAGAGAAGATCGGCGAGAAGGTTGGCGAGGCGATCGAGAAGGCTGGGATACCGGAGCGTGTCGCTGATGTCGCTGGCCGCGCGCGTGACACTGTTGCCCGTGGTGCCGCGGCTGTCGCGGACGGCGCAGGCCGTCTGCCGAGCCCGATCCGAGATGCTGCCAGCGGTGCAGCTGATGTCGCGCGTCAGGCCGCAAGGATGGCGCCACAGCCTGTTCAGGATGTGATCCGGTCTGGCCTCGATTCGGTCAAAGACCTGACTGTTCGAGGGCGCTGGCTGGCCGTCAAGGACTCGCTCGTCCAAGCTGCTGGGGCTGCTGGAGTTGATCCAGGAACCTTGGCGCAGATCGCGCGCTTTGAATCTGGCTTCGATACGAACGCTGCGCCTATCGCAGGGGCGAAACGCGCCAGCTTGAATACGGTTCGCCAGCATGACGGCAGAATGGCCATGTCCTCTGCGCACGGGCTGGGTCAGTTCACCAAAGCGACGTGGACCGACTCCATCAACAAGCATGGCGCCAAGTACGGGATTGCCAACGCAGGGAAGCTGACGGATGAGCAAGCCGCCAAGTACCGATCTGATCCGAAGATTCAGGCGGCCATGCTGGCTGAATTCACGGCGAAGAACGTCGCTCTTGGCCGGTCAATTGGCGGGGACGACGATGCTGCAAACGTCTACGCCCTGCACAACCTGGGCGAAGGCGATGGACGCAGGCTGCTGCAGGCGGTCAAGTCCAATCCCAATGTCAGTGTCCGAGATGCGCTGATCGGTGGCCGCTCGATCACGCCCAAGGAGCAAGCGCGGATCGAATCGGTGATTGCCGGTAACTCGCAGCTGTACGGGAATGGGTCTGGCCCAGCCATGGCGGCTTACCGGAAGATGGGTTCGGTGATGCGAGACGGGGACGTGTACGCCGATGATGCGCGGAAGGCCGCGAAGTTCGCCGCGCCGGCCTCCCCCAGCATCGCGAAGTCGCCTCAGGCAGGAAGCGTGCACCAGACGCCGAGCACATCCAGCGCGCCTGGGATGGCTGGCGCCCCTGCAGTCGGCGTGCCCGGCGCCACGGGGGCGCCTGGCGCATCCGGGGCGACAGGTGCCCCCGGCACCGCAGTAGCGTCGGGCGCAGCAACGCTTCCTCAGTTGCCTGGGGTGGCGGTGGCTCGGCCGCCAGTCATCGCTCCGCCGTCGCGGTCGGTCGCGAGCTTCGGGGCGGCATCTGCGCCGCCACGCATCGGAGAAGCGCCGAAGGTTGAAGTCCCTGAGGTCAAGCTGATCGACTCTCGCCAGACTGCGCCATCGGCACGCCCGATCATCACGCAAGACATTCCCGACAGGAACCTGGCGCACATCGCGTCCGGCGGGCTTGGCATGGCCACCCGTTGACCACGGAAAACGCACCAGCGCGCCTGCAATCTGGCTCGGACACTGATCGCACCACAAACCACACCATGAGGTGAGCAATGTCCGTGAATTCGGGTAAGTATCTGGAGGCGACCTACGATTCGGTGCGCGCTCTGGGAGAGAAGATCGTCGCGTCCGACGGCATGATCGTCATCAAGGGCCACGAGGAAATCCGGCTGCTCATCAAGCAGTTCCCGTGGCCCGTCGCGACGATCTACGGCGAGATCCCGGTGCCGACGCCACTCGGCGCTGAGCTGGTCCAGCCCCAACAGCGGAAGATCGTGCAGAGCGGCCAGATGACCATGCTGGAGACCACGGGCGGGCACGTCCAGCGCTTCATGGAGAAGGTCATCGGCGGTCCGAAGTGGGGCTACTTCGATGCCACGGTGTACGAGGGCACCGTGGATAACTTCCGCAGCTTCCACGAGATCCGTGAATGCATCTGGATCCCCGAAAACATGGATCGCGACTGGGAGAACCGTGCGCAGATCGTCCAGGTCAGCGGCACCATGCACTTCCACTACTTCGGCAAGCGCGTCGTCGGCGCTGTCACCGACGGCTCGTGATGCGGATCTCCGACCTCTCTGCCGAGTTCATCCAGACCCGAGGTGCCTCGGGCCTGATGCTGTCTGATGCAGGCGCTCTCGACTGTGCAGTGCGGGCCACGCGCCAGTTCTGCGCCTACGGCGAGCTGTCGCTGTCGCCTGGCATCAGCTTGGTCGAGATCGACGGAGCCACTGAGATCACGAACGACGAGTGGTCGATCATCCGGCCGCTCTTCGAGCTGTACTGCGAGAAGGACAACGCGATGCTCATCAGCGCCGCTGGCGCGGGTGGCATCGAGTCGTTCGGCCGGTCCGTCGCGGAGGTTGAGGGCGGCATCGCCGAATACCTTGAGCGCCTGCCGGCCATGGCCTTCTCGGCTGACATTGTGATCATCGAATGATCGTGATCCCGGAGGGTGCGAAACGCCCAATCAGGTCGGACCTGCTGGTCCGTGTGGTCCTTCGGTCCGACCTGACCCCTATCCCGTTGACCGTGGAGCTTGAGGTTCGGGATGTTGCTGAGACCAAGCCGCTGCGCGAGGGCGCCATCTGCAAGGTGGGGCGGGATCAGCACGAGTTTCTGCTGGTGCGCCGCGGCGGGCACACGGATGACGGCTATGACCAGTCCATGCGCAACACGGGCACTCGCGCATACATCGGGCTGCTCGCCTCGTGCGCACCGATCGCTGACCCGCTGCAGCGTGCTGTGATCAGGTACGGTGCAACGCTGGGCGATGTCTACCGAGCGTGCGGTGCGCGGGTGCGGATCGAATCCGACTTCACGCTGCCGATCTTCGTCTGCATGAAGGGGCTCACGCCCAGCTTCGAGCTTGCGAAGTCATTGGTTGAGGCCGCCGGCTCGATCGTGGTGACGGATTCTGGCCAGATCGCGTTTCGGCGCTTGCCCGAGATGCTTGCCCAGGCGCCGGTCGTTGAGATGAGGGAGGACTCGGCTGAGCAGATTTCGTCGAACCTGCTGGAGCGGCAGTTTGTCCCTTCGGTGTTCTCGACTGATCGCACAGGGGAGTTCCTGCAAGGTCGGACCGACAGCGCGCGAGGTATCGCGTACCGGCCGCGTGCCAGCATGGACATCCTGAACAACATGCGATCCGTGCCGATCACCCGTCGCAGAGTGATGTCGGGGTTCGCACCTCACATCAACGCAGGGCACTGCATCACGCTCGCGGGGACGAGGTACTTCGTGCTGACCGCTGCGCACGCATTCGAGACTGGTGGCGACGGCACTGACTCTGTGCAGGCTTCAACGCTCTGGCTGGCTCAGGTGGCAGCATGAACAGGATCGATGGATTGATACCCGGCGTGGTGCGCGAGTACCTGGCCGATTCGCGAGAGTGCCGCGTCGAGATCCCCGGCATGACGGACGGCGCTACCGAAATGTTGCTCGCCCAGATCATGCAGTCGATCGGAGATGTTTCCGAGAAGACGGAGATCGAAATTCTTCCTGGCGATCGCGTCTGGATAGAGTTCGAGTGTGGAGATCAGCGGTTCCCCGTCATCGTGGGGTATCGGGCCAAGAATGTCGGCAACAGGCTGCAGTGGCGCCGCTGGCACCACCAGAATGTTGAGGTGCTGGCAGACGATGTGCTGCAGCTCGTGACCCCGAAGGGGAAGGTGCGGATCAGCGGTGGCGGCGATGACATCGAGGTCGCCGCCGCATCGCGGATCCGCGCCAGTGTCGGCTCTTCGGCAGTCACCGTCACCGGATCGTCGATCAAGCTGGAAGCTGGTGGATCGTCCATATCGATCGACAGCGGCGGCGTGAAGATCAACGGTGCAACGATCAGGCTGAACTGATGCTGACATGGCGCGTTGAGAGCACGGACGGTCAGTCGGACGTGCTCGACGAGACGGTGTGGTTTCAGTATCCGCGTGCAGCATCCGGAACCATGGACACGATCACGGTGATCGCCCCTGAAGGAGAGCCTGAACCGGGAAAGGTGCTGGTCAGGATCGTGGACATCGACCCGCCATTGCCGGACGGACTGGCCGTCACCATCTCCAGCGACATCCCGGCGGCTGCTGTTCGCCTGGTGCTGGAGCTGCCTCGTGCTGCCGTCCTGATCGGCGCGAGTGTGCCGATCATCGAGCTGTCCTACCAGCGCATTCAGGGCGGTGAGCTGACCCGTGCCGAAGACTTCGATGGCATCCCCCCTGAAGCCGAAGAAGTCATCAGCTACCACGCTGACACCTCATACCTTCCTGCCTACACGATCACGATCGAAGCGGATGAGTGGGCTCCGAACGGAGGGGGTTTCGTCGGATCTGAGCGCCGGACGTACAGGTTCGGCTTGCAGAAGGACTATTCGATCAACAGGGACGCCCTCGTGGCGGCCGTGAACTCGCGAAGGAAGAGCTGATGCCTGCCGCCACTCGACTCGGAGATCTGTGCTCAGGACACGGACCTTTTCCCCCGAGGCCGATCATCGCCGGCAGTGGCGATGTGCTGATCAATGGCCGTCCCGCTGGTCGGCAGGGCGATGCCTACGGTGTCCACTGCTCGCCGAAAAAGTGCCATGCCGGAAACGCCGCCACTGGCAGCAGCTCGGTGCTCATCAATGGCATGCCGGCCGTCAGGATCGGTGATGCCGTGAGCTGCGGCAGTGTCTCAGCACAGGGATCATCGAATGTCTTCATCGGCGGGTGAGGGCCGGAAAGCCAGCGGGATTTCCAGCATCTGCGGGGGGATGATTCTCGGCAAGGAGAACCCCGATGAACCTGCTGTTCAAGTACCAATCCCCGAAGCCCAGCGATCCCGCCATCAAGGCAATTTCCAAGGCACTCGGGCAGGCCGGTGCGCCAGTCGCCGCTGCCACGTTCGATAGCGCCACGCAGCGCCGCGCAGGCGTCGAGTACCGAACTGTCTGCCTGGTGATGCAGGACGGCCAGCGGGTCGAACTGCTGGTGAAGCCCACTGGCGATGCGTTCGAGGTGCGCATCAACGGATCGCGCATCCCAGTCTTCAATGCGCACGACTCGGATGCCGCTGCGAAAGAGATCGGTGCTCGCCTGGTCGCTGGCCGTGCCCGCTTCGTGAAGAAGCAGCTCGCGGACACAGCCGGCGTGGTCGTCCCGCCCGCATCGCGCACGGCACGGACCAATCTGATTGTCTCGCTGACGAGCCGACGAGACGAACTCAAGGATCTGGTGAGCCAGAAAGAGGCACGCCTGGAGTCCCTGCGTCCCGCGTGATCTGTGGCATTGGAAAACGGCGCCGATGGGGTGATTTTCGGGGCAAAAAATCCTGATCGAACCGGCGTAGAGGCCGGCCAACAGGAGATTCCACATGCCCACGAAACGCCGCCCCTATTCCCGCGACGAGTTCCCGTTCAAGTCCACGCAAGATGCGGTCGTCGTGCTCGATGCCGTCGATCACATCCCGGCGGGCGAAAGCAGCCGCGGCACGCGCTTCCGAGAGCTGCTCGGCTCGAACGTGCCCGACTCGATGGCCAGCCTGGCAGACAGCCTCCCCGGCGCCGACAGCGATGGCGTCGCCTGGGCCGACAAGCTGTTCGACAGCGTGGCCGACGGCATCGAGCGCTACACCGATGCCCATGGTGTCGCCCCGTCCCCCGACCTGCTGCTGGCCGCGATGCAGCAGGCCGATTCGGCTCGCCATGACTACACGAACGACGGCATTCCGCGCTCGGTCATGGACAGCGTTGGTGGCTCGGACCACCACGCCGCGAACAGCATCAACGCCAACCGTGCCTTGCTGGCCATCGAGCAGCTTTTCGAGACTGCGATTCCGTTCGGCTCCTACCTGGCGACCGACATCTCGTCGAACGAGGCCCGGCTCCACATCCTGTCGCACATCGCTGCATCGACCCACGGCGGCTACAAGGCCAACGACAGCCTGAACGGTGGCCTGGCCGGCAAGCCGTTCGCGTCGTCCTCGCGATGGATGAAGTTCGGGGGCGACTTCTCTGCCCCCCAGACGCAGAAAGTCACGTCGATCGTCGATCGCGACGGCTTCTGCGTGCAGACCGACGGCCTGGTCGTGCCGCCGATCCTGCGTGGTCGCACCATCGTCTACATCAACGGTCTGGTGGCGGCCGAAGAGCGCCCGAACCCGTCGGGAGAGACCTCGCCGATCGCCGGGGCCGTGACCATCAATGGCACGGAATACAGCATCAACGCCAAGTCGGAGCCGAGCCGTGGTCTGGTGACGATCAACAGCATCAGCCCGGCACTGCCGGAGGGCTCGGAGGTCGTCGCTCAGGCGTACATCGACTACGAGCGCGCTCCGGCACTGACTCCGCGGGTCGGCATCGAGGTCGAGACCTTCTCGATGTACGCGAACCCGAACCGCATCACCACGTCCACGACGATCGACTTCATGACGCAGCTGCAGCGTGAACTGTCGATCGACGGCCAGTCTCAGGCGCTGCAAGCGGTCCGGACTCAGCTGAGCATGGAACGTCACTTCGAGGCGCTCCGCATGGCTCGCCGGCTGGCCAAGAACACCAGCGTGTCGCATGACCTGGATCTCGCCAGCCGGAACAGTGCGCTGCTGCACTGGCAGATCTGGCAGGACTTCCTGCCGGCGCTGTCGGCCGTGCTCCAGATCGTCGTCGAGAAGACTGCCGATGCGTCCGTCGAAGTGGCCTACGTCGGCCGCCGGCTGGCGAGCGAGTTCCTGTCGCTGCCGCGCGAGATGTTCGTGCCGTCCGGTGTCCGCCCGCGTCCCGGTGTCTACCGCCTGGGCCGCCTGTTCGACCTGATCGATCTGTATTTCCTGCCGGACGGCGAGAACATCCTGCGCTCCGATTCGGCCGTCGGCGAGCACGAAATGCTGCTCATCGGTCGTGGCTCGCAGCCGGGTCGCTCGCCGATCGTCCTGGGTGACGCCGTTCCGCCGACGCTGCTGAGCCTGGCCACCAACGCCGACTTCAATTCCAACTTGGGCATGTACTCGCGCGAATTCACCCGCGTGAACCCGCACTACCGCTCCGCGCATGGTGCTGCCCTGATGACGATCAAGGGCATCAAGTGACCGTGGCGACTGCAACCCCTCGTCGGTCCGCAGTCGCAGCGCAAGCAGCCGCAGCAGCCGCCGCGGCTGCGGCTGCTGCTGTGGTGCCTGATGTCACTCAGACCGATCCACCGCCTGAGGCGAGTTCCTCCCCCGCGGGCGACATCGCCGTTCCCGTGGCCATGCCTTCTGTGTGGCCCATCACGGTGCAGATCCGCAACGACAGCGCTTTCCCGATCAGCGACCAGTCAACCGGGATGTTTGTCCCGGCTGCTTCGTCTGTCGAGATGGTCCTGTTCGATGCCGAACACGCGCGCCATGTCCGTGAGGCCGTCACTCGTGCGGCCCGAACCATCTGTCTCGCCGCGAGCGCCATCAGCTTCGTCGGCTTTCCCGATCAGGAGTGATCTGTGACCACTTTCCAATCCTTCGTTCGCTCGCTGGGCAATGAGCCCGGTGTCCAACTGTCCCCCCCGGTGGACATGACCGAGGGCGCGCAGAACTCGGCCACCGACCAGATCGCTGGTGTGATCGGCCGTTTTCAGCGCGGCCCGATCGACTCAGCCATCTTCGTGACTCGCGACACGGTGTCGCAGGCTCTCGGTCCGGCGGGCTCGATTCGCTCGAACCCGCTGAACGAGTGCGGTATCCAGCTGCGCGAAGCGCTGGAACTGGGCACCCGTGGCGCTGTCGTTCGTCGAATCGCTGCGCCGAACGCTTCGCGCTCGTTCGCTGTCGTGCGCATCCCCGGTGGCGCCGCTCTGTCCGCCGTGGTCACGGCTGGCGCGGTTTCCGAGCTGAAGATCACTGCCGCAGGCAAGCACTACCAGACCGGCACGCTGGTGAGCTTCAGCGGCCCTGGCACTGGCGCGTCGGCGAAGATCGTCGCGAACCCTGCCGGCGAAATCACGGGCTTCACCGACCTGAAGGGCGGCACCGGCTACACCACTGCGCCGACCGCCACGCCCGATGGATCGATCTGGTACAGCGTCAGCGCCGTCGAGCCGGTCAACTTCAGCCTGTACCTCGATGATCGCCACTGCTGGAACAGCGGCGTCGTCCTGAGCCTGCACGCCGATCGCACGCCGATCAGCGGCGCATCGACCCCGAACCAGGTGGTCTCGCTGCGTGTGATCGACCCGCTGAACAACAACGAAGTGACCACGTTCACCGGCTCGCTGCAGATGGGCGCGCAGGACGACTATGGCCACTCGATCTATCTGCCTGACGTGATCGAGCGGCAGGCGCCGCTGTACCGTCTGACGGTGGCCACTGGCACCGCCATCGGTCCCGAGAACGGCAACGCCTACGGCCGCTCCAGTGCCACCGGCAAGGATCTGTGGGCGACCAGCCAGACGCTCGCACTGTTCAGCGAAGGTACGGCTGCCTACACCGAAGAGACCTACGCCGAAGCGATCAAGTCGCTGACCTCGGCGTCTGGCCGTCCGTTCGGGATCCTGATGACCGGCGGCACGCAGTCGGTCATCCTGCTGGCCAAGCTGGGCGAAGCGTCCCGCGCCCTGAACATCCCGTTGGTCGGTGACGTGAACGGCAAGATGACCTACCGCGAGGCGATCGACTTTGTGCAGGGCCTGGGCTTCCAGGATGACACCGCGCACCTGATCAGCTTCTACTGGGCACCTGTCGAGGCCTATGAGCCGTTCAACGGCTACCGGGAGGTCTGGGGCACTTCCGGGGTGCAGGTCGGTCTGCGCTGCGCCCGCAATGCGCAGATCAACTCACACGGCTTCGCCCCGAAGAACCAGCCGATCGCCGGCCATCGGTTCCCTCTGCCGCGCCAGCAGCTGCGGCAGCTCGTGGCGGTTTCGGATGCGGAGAAGTCCGACCTGGCGGTCGGCGGCATCAATCCGGTGTTGTTCTACAACACTGGTGGCGGCAGCTACCAGTTCGGCGACTGCCTGACCGTGGTCAAGTCGCGCACCTCTGACCGGCGTCTCATTGCCGTCGGCGAGATGTCCGCGCACATCGACAACGCCCTCGCCGACTACGCCTCGCAGCTGACCCACAAGCGCATGAAGCAGGCCGTCAAGGACATGGAAGATTTCGCTGATCGTTTCCTGTCCAACGCGACCGCCGCTGAATGGCTGGTGCCGTCGAACCGACTGGGCGGCTCGACGTTCTCTGTCACCGTCACCCCTGTCAGCGACAGCCCGAAGACGAAGATGGCCGTCTACTACTCGACCAGCTTCGACGGCACGCTCCGTCAGGCCTTCCTGCAGCAGGCCATCACCGGCTGATGACCGAACCGGCCGCCGTAGAGGCGGCCGGAGAAGGAGAAACCATGGAATTCCTCCCCAAGAAGCGGACGCACCGCCCGACCACGCTGGCCGCGCTGAAGGCGCTGGATGCACAGAAGGCGCCGGCCGCCCCCCAGCCGGACGCCACCCCCGTGCTCGACAGCGCAGGGTTCGCGGATGCCGAGTTCAAGCTTGGCGCGGCGAGCGCAGTGCAGGCCTGGGCAGCCACCTCGCCGGCCGATCTCGCGCCCGGTGAGACGCTGATCGACCTGCTGATCGGTATCCTCGCGGGCATCTCGGCGCCCGACATCGACGCCGAGATGACGACGGATCAGTCTGATGTGTCCACGGCGCACCTGCACATGGCCGCCGACTACATGCAGCGCAAGGGTGTCGCCGAATCCGACATCCTGGCCATGCTGAACGAGGACGACATCGGCGCCGCCGAGCGAATCCACGAGTATCTGGCCGCCGAATTCGCTGCCGAGGACGGTCTGGATGACCTGCACGGCTATGTGTTCGATGCCGGCGACCAGGTGCCGATGCTCGATTCGGTGGCGGTGCTCGATGCCGTCTACAAGAAGACGGCAGTGATCCGCGGCGGGCGAAAGCTGATGGTGAACCGGCGCATCTCCGGATCCGTCAAGCTCAGCAGCGCACAGAAGGTCGCGATTCGTCGCGCGCAGCTCAAGTCGCACAGCTCTGGCGCGAAGATGGCCCGCGCCAAGTCGCTCCGCATGCGCGCGAGCATGGGCCTGTGATGTGGTGGTGGCGCAGTGAAAATCCTGTCGTCTGAATGGGGCGCACTCTCCCCCTACCTGATCGCCTTGATCTATCCGGTCAAGATGACGACGCAAGGGGACTCGCGCAGCTTCCAGCCGTTCGGGGACTTCGCTGTCGCTGCCCCCATCTCTGATGCCAACCTTGAACAGTCGGCCAACTGGACAAGCCCGTTCGAGCAGCAGACCCCGGATGCGCGCTTCAGTACGTTCTCCAGCCTGCTCCAGGTCGGCGGCCTAGACAGCGTTCTGAACGCGCTCATGAAGGTCGCGCCGGGGTCTCAGTCGGTCCTTGGCGGCGCTCAGGAGCAGCTAAGCAGCATGACCGGCCGGTCTTCAATGACCAAGCTCAACTCGACGCAGATCTACAGCGGATCGCCTCCGCTCTCGATCTCTCTGACGGCCCACTTTCGTGCCCTCAAGGATCCGTGGAAAGAAGTCGATCGGCCGGTGAATCAGCTCATGTCGTGGGCATTCCCTGAAGAGCTGGCCGCTGCAGGTATTGCCACGAATGCACTCAATCAGATGGCGGCAGGCGGATCGATATCTGTTGATTCTGTGATGCGCACCATTTACCCGTCTGTCGGGCCTTCCATCGTCGGGCTGCGGTACAAGGGCAAGGATTTCTGTCCGATGGTCATTGAGCGCGTCGGCAAGCCACTCGACTCCCCGATTGACCAGAACGGTCAGACCATCATCACGTCGGTGCAGATGACGATTTCCAGTCTGACCGCCATCGATCGAATCGACCTCAAGAAATTCGGATTCAAGTAATGAAGATCTTCCCCCCCAAGAAGACCTCCCGGATCGATGTCCGGATGCGTGAAATGACGATCGGAGAGTGCGGCGCCCTGTGCGGTATGCGTGCAGCCGCGCACGAGGCAACGACGACGCAGTTCTTGCGGTTCGTGTTGGAGTGGCAGCCTGGCTGCAAAGCCATCGATCCGTTGGCCATGACGGTCCAAGAGCGAGCCCTGCTGGTGTGCCACTACCTGTCCGTGATCCTGCCCGACGGGCCGAACTTCGCCCTGTCGAGTGGCGACACCCCGAAGGACCAACCAGCCGTGAATGCTGGGCGACTCGCCGACTTCCTTGAGATCGGGGACGACTACCTGCACGACGAAGTGGAGATCGGCCACATCGGCACTGAGGCGGTGCTGTTCCGGCCGCTCCTGGGCGTGCATGCCGAGATGCTGGAGAAGTTCTGTTCCTCTCGACGGCAGTGGATCGCAGGCATGATGGCCTGCCAGATCCGCATGGAGTCGGAGGACTACCCTGATCTGCTCGCGATGACCGACGTGGCGCGCTTCCAGTGGGTGAACGACCGGATCAATCGCATGAGCGGCATGCCACTGTCCCAAGGGGTCGAGCTGCATGACTCCTTCTTCTCTGAAGGCGCAGCCGCAGTCCGGCACTTCTTCGACGTGTGGGCCGATGACGAGGGTCTGGTGTTTCGACCGAAACCGGGGGCAGGCGTTTCGACGCTGGCCCGATTTCGATGCGATCCCTGCATCCCAGAAAGAGCGCGATCGCTTTTCGGTTGATCTGAAGGAGTCTGCCGCAACGATGGCCATCGTCGGCGGAGCCAGCTATCCGCAGGCTCTGGCCCTGCCGATGTCGTCGCTGTCAGACTTCTTCGATTCGCGAGCGTACAGCGACTTTCTGCGCCGCAAGGAAGCGGAAGGGAAGGTGACGATGGCCATGATCGATCGCGGTGACGCGATCATCCGTGCGGTCGGTGGCCTGGCGCGCGTCATGAGCAAGAGCATGGGGGCGCTTGGCACGCTCTTGCTGAAGCGGTCTCGGTAGGAAATCCTGGGCAGAGTGGTTCGTTTCGGGTGCTGCAATTGCTCCTGAGAACGAACCCATGAACATCAGCCCGCACACCATCGCCAGCACAGTCGGACCCGCGGCGTCCGCCGCACTTCCGCCGGCCGTGCTGCAGGCGGCCGGCGCACCCATCCCCGACGGCGTGTCGATCATCGCCGCAGTCACTGGGGCGCTGTGCTCCACGTACCTGAGAGAGAACAACAACCCCAGGCTCAATGCCGGGTATGTCGTTGGGTCGATCATCCATGCGATCTTGGCCGCCGGCATTGGTCTCTCAATCGCCGCAATTCTGAAAGCGGACCTGCTGCAGAACCTGCCCTTGTGGGCGATGGTCTTCCCCCTCAGCACGTCCTCGCATCTGCTGATGCCGGCAATCGGGCATCTGCTGTCCGCCAACTCGCTCGGATCGCTGGTATCTGCTCTGAGTGATCGGCTTCGCGGAGGTATCAAGAGTGAATGAGCAAATCACATGGCCTGCATTGATCTGCTGCATCTCGGGAATAGTCCTGTTTGTGTGCGCGTCTTTCGTTCTGGATAACTCAAAGCGATTGGAGTGCTCGTTGCGAGCATTCACTGGAATCTCTTTCGGTGCGCTTGGTGCCAGCGCGATGTATGCCGGGTTCTACTCGCCTGACTGGCCGATAGCTGCATTTTTCGTGTTTCTTGCTTCTGTAATTTCAGCAATCGTCGCTGCTGGCCGGGATGTTCTCGGCCGGCATCGAATTTCCAACGTGCCGAGTGAATCTCTCGGCCGCATCACACGGGAAGGGAAATCACCATGTTCAGCAGACTGAAAAAATTCATCCGTTCTTCGTCTCGCCCGAATCGCCTCCAGGTCGGCGTGCTTTATCCGTCCGGCGATGTCGTGGTGATGTGGGAGGGCGAAGCGATCCCGCGTGTCTGGCCTGCTGGCGTGGCCGTCGCGATCGCCGATCGGGTCAATGCGCACCGCGACCTGTATGAGGGCGCCCACGTCGTTTCCGGGGCTCTGCCGGCGCCTCAGGTGTCGTGAGCTGCGCCGATGCGCTGGCCCCGTTCTACCCGGCCGGATCTGCGTTGTTCGCCGATCCGGCGCCGCCTGCTGATGTCGCATTAGCGCCACGGCCTGTTTTCGCAAAATTGGCGTAACTGATGGCGTAGCTTTTGGCCTTCAAAGACCTGTTCCACATAGGAGAACACTCCTATTGAGGATCAATGTGTTTGAAGGCCATTTTTGATTGCGTAGTTTTCCGCGTAGCTTTTGCGTAAAAATGGCATCTCTCATTCGAGAATACGCCTCTGCATCATCGGCGTGTGGCCGCCCAGGCTGTCCGTGTCCGGGCGCGTCGTCGGGGTTCTGCTCATGGGTGTCGGCGCCGGGGGCGCCGGGGCGGAAAAACCCGCCATCTTAGCGAGCACCTGGGAAACTTCACGATGGACATCATTCACCAGATCCTGTCGCACAACGCCGGCCGCGAGCCCGAGCGGCTGCAGCGCAAGTACGACCGCATGCGCGAGAGCGCCTTCGTCTTCCTGCGAGCGACCTGCCATCTGTTCTGGCGGCGGCTGCCGGCCGGGCTGGCGCTGTTCGAGGCGGGGCCGGACGGCGCGCCGGCCGTCTGGAGCTGCGGCGACCTGCATTTCGAGAACGTCGGCAGCTACGAGGGCGACAACCTCCAGACCTACTTCGACATCAACGACTTCGACGAGTCGGCGCTGGCGCCGGCGAGCTGGGACCTGCTGCGGCTGCTCGCCAGCCTGCGTGTGGGCGCCGACACGCTGGAGATCGACGCCGAGGCCGCGCGGGCGCTGTGCCGCACCACGCTGCAGGCCTATGTGCAGGCGCTGCGGCGCGGCAAGGCCTTCTGGATCGAGCGCGACGTGGCCGACGGCGTGGTCCGCGAGCTGCTCGATCAGCTCCGCCGCCGCGATGCCGAGGCGTTTCTCGACAAGCGCAGCAGCGGGCGTGGCGCCTCGCGCCGGCTGAAGGTCGACGGCAAGCGCGCGCTGAAGGCGTCCGAGGCCGAGCAGCAGCAGGTGCGTGCCTTCATGGCCGACTTCGCGGCGACGCAGCCCGATCCGGACTTCTTCCGGGTGCTCGATGTCGAGCGGCGGGTGGCTGGCACCGGCTCGCTTGGCCTGGCGCGCTGGGTGGTGCTGGTGCAGGGCGAGGGTGGCGACAGCGGCCAGCGTCTGCTGGACCTGAAGCAGGCGGTGCCCTCATCGCTGGAAGCGCTGCTGCCGGCGCATGGCATGGCGCAGCCGGCCTGGCCCGATGCGGCCACCCGCATCGTCACGCTGCAGCAGCGGCTGCAGGCGGTGCCGATGGCCTGGCTGCATGCGGTCAGCCTGGGCGACAGCCCCTGCGTGCTGCGCGAGCTGCAGCCCACCGAGGACCGGGTCTCGCTCGACCGTGCCACCACCTCCGGCGAGGAGCTGCGCGACTTCGCCGCGACGCTGGGCCGGCTGCTGGCCTGGGCCCAGCTGCGCTCGGGCGGGCAGGGCGGCTCGGCAAACGCCGATGCGCTGATCGCCTTCGGCGCGCGCCAGGACTGGCACGCGTCGATGCTCGACACCGCCGAGACGATGGCGCTGCAGGTCGAGCAGGACTGGGCGGTCTATGCGGCCGCGCATGACGCGGGCCGCTTCCGGGTCTTCGAGGGCTGAGCCGGCCGGTTCGATCAGAACGGCGCGTCGCCGTCGCGGCGGCGGCCGCGGCGCGGGGCCTCGGCAGGGGCCTCTTCCTTCGGCGGCATGTCTGCCTTGCGGATGCGGGTCGGGGCCTTGCGGATCACGACCGGGGCCGGCGCGGCTTCCTCGGGCATCGGCTCGAAGGCAGCGGCCAGCGCGGCGGCCGGCGACAGCGGCACGTCCACCGGCAGCGCGGCCTTCGGCGCCTCGGCTTCCGGCTCGGGCTGGGTGGCGGCCAAGTATTCGTCGAGCGGCACCAGCTTGCCCGGCTGCGTCGGCGCGGCCTTGCGCACGGTGCGGACCGGCGCGGTGGCGCTGCCCTCGTCGGCGGTCTCGGCCTTCTTGGCGCGCGGCTTGCGGGCCTTCGGCGCGGCCTCGATCACCGGGGCCTCGGGCTCGTCTTCCTTGATGATGCGGGTGAAGGGGGTCAGGATCTGCACCAGCTGGCCGTAGACCTTGGGCGTGGCGGCGATCACCTCGCGCTGGTAGAGGTAGTCGGCCTCGCCGGTGAAGTTGCCGATCAGGCCGCCCGCCTCAGTCACGATCAGCGAGCCGGCGGCGATGTCCCACGGGCTCAGGCCGGTCTCGAAGAAGCCGTCATACCAGCCCGCCGCGACGTAGCACAGGTCCAGCGCGGCCGCGCCGGGGCGGCGCAGGCCGGCGCAGGCGGGCATCAGCTCTTCCATGATCTTCAGGTAGCGCTTGAAGTTGTCGCCCTTGCGGAAGGGGAAGCCGGTGCCGATCAGCGCGTCGGCCAGGCGGATGCGCTTGGAGACGCGGATGCGCTTGTCGTTGAGGTAGGCGCCGCGGCCCTTGGTGGCGTAGAACAGGTCGTTGCGGCTCGGGTCGTAGACGACGGCCTGCTCGACCTTGCCCTTGAAGGCCAGCGCGATCGAGACCGCGTACTGCGGGAAGCCGTGGATGAAGTTGGTCGTGCCGTCCAGCGGATCGATGATCCAGACGAAGTCGCTGTGCTGCGCGCCCTGCGAGCGGCCCGACTCCTCGGCCAGGAAGCCGTGGCCCGGATAGGCCTGGCGGATGGTGTCGATGATCGCCTGCTCTGCCGCCTGGTCGACCTCGGTGACGAAGTCGTTGGGCCCCTTGCTGGTCACGGTCAGGCGCTCGACGTCGAGGCTGGCCCGGTTGATGATCGCCCCGGCCGCGCGCGCGGCCTTGATGGCGATGTTGAGCATGGGGTGCAAAGAGGCTTGCGACATGGAAATGCGGCTCCGGGACTCGGTTCGACGAGTGAAGTG
Organism: Sphaerotilus natans; assembly: GCF_900156335.1. Taxonomy (GTDB): domain Bacteria; phylum Pseudomonadota; class Gammaproteobacteria; order Burkholderiales; family Burkholderiaceae_C; genus Sphaerotilus; species Sphaerotilus natans. Next base: position 127,718 of record NZ_FTMZ01000011.1, on the reverse strand, counting down.
GGTGCGAGGGGCTGGCGAAAGGAAAGAGCGGGGCGCGGACGGATCAGCCACGCTGGCTTGAACGCCTAAGATAACCGGTCATTCTACGATGTCCGCGCCCGAAAACGGCGCCTGAAAGGTCTTCTCTCGTGCCTGTCGCCCCCGATTCGACCCGCTTCGTGCTGGTCAACACCAGCCACCCCGGCAACGTCGGTGCCACCGCCCGCGCGATGAAGGTGATGGGATTTTCCGAGCTGGTGCTGGTGGCGCCGCGCTTCGGCGACGTGCTCAGCCAGGAGGAGACGGTAGCGATGGCCAGCGGCGCGGCCGACATCCTGGTGCGCGCGCGCATCGTGCCGACGCTCGACGAGGCGCTCGAGGGCGTGCAGCTGGCCTGCGCCACCGCGATGACGCCGCGCGACTTCGGCCCGCCGGTGGAATCGCCGCGTGCCTGCTTCGAGCGCCTGGCCGCGCGGCCCGACAAGGTCGCCTTCGTCTTCGGCAGCGAGCGCTTCGGGCTGTCGAACGAGGATGTCTACCGCTGCCATGTCTGCCTCTCGATCCCGACGAACCCCGACTACGGCTCGCTGAACCTGGCGCAGGCGGTGCAGCTGCTGGCCTACGAGTGGCGCCAGGCGCTGGGCGGCTTCGCGGTGCTGCCGCGCACCCGCGACGCCGAGCGCGCCGGCATCGACGCGGTGCAGGGCGCGCTCGCGCATTGGGAGCAGGCGCTGGTGCACCTGGGCTTTCTCGATCCGAAGGTGCCGCGCAAGCTGATGCCGCGCCTGAACCAGCTGCTCAACCGCGCCGAGCCGACGGTCGAGGAGATCAGCATCCTGCGCGGCATCGCCCGCGAGATCCTGCGTCGCGGCTGAAAATCGGCGCCCGTCCTACACTTCGCTTTCGTCGGCGATGCGTTGCGTCGCTGCCTCCCGAAGCTCGTCACGAGTCCGCCATGTTCAGCCGCCTGAAAGAAGACATCGACTGCATTCTCGAACGCGATCCGGCCGCCCGCTCGCGCCTGGAGGTGCTGACCTGTTATCCGGGCCTGCATGCGCTGTGGATCCAGCGTCTGGCGCACTGGTTCTGGGTGCGCGACTTCAAGTGGCTGGGCCGCTGGCTGTCGAACTGGGGCCGCTTCCTGACCGGCATCGAGATCCACCCCGGCGCCACCTTCGGCCGGCGTGTCTTCATCGACCACGGCATGGGCATCGTCATCGGCGAGATGGCCGAGGTCGGCGACGACTGCACCATCTACCAGGGCGTGACGCTGGGCGGCACCTCGCTGGTCAAGGGCGCCAAGCGCCATCCGACGCTGGGCCGCGGCGTGATCGTCGGCGCCAACGCCTGCGTGCTGGGCGGCTTCACGGTGGGCGACGGCGCGCGCGTGGGCTCCGGCGCGGTGGTGACCAAGCCGGTGCCCGAGGGCGCCACCGCGGTGGGCAACCCCGCGCGCATCATCGCCGCGCAGCAGGACGCCCAGCGCGAGGCTGCGGCCGCGCGCATGGGCTTTTCCGCCTACGGCGTGACGCAGGGCGAGGACCCGGTCGCGCAGGCGATGAAGGGCCTGATCGACAACGCCTCCAGCCACGAGCACCAGATCGCGCTGCTGTGGCAGGCGATCGAGAAGCTCTCGGCGCGTGCCCGCGAGCTGCCGGCCGACCCCTGCGTGCCCGACGAGGCGCACCGCACCGAGACGTTCGACGCCGAGCGGCTGAATCGGCTGGTCAAGTAGCGCAGTGGCGTTGCGCCGCCCCGTCGCAAGGTTTCTGAAAGTTTCCAGAAAGACTCGGCGTCGATCTCCTTGTTAAGTTACATCCAGTTGCAATCAGACAGGATGTTTCGCATGGAGATCACTGGAAAGTCGGGGAGAGCGGCCGGGCCGCTGCTGTCGACCGGGCTGCTGCTGCCGCTGCTGCTGGCCGGCTGCCTGTCGGGCGGCTCGGACAGAGAGATCGCCTCGCCGCAGGCCCAGGCGCTGGAAGCCATCCTGCAGAGCGAATCGGGCGGCAGTGCGCTGCAGCCCTTCAGCGCCTGTGAGGCCTCCGGCCTGGGGACCGATCACCGTGTCGGTCCGGGCCAGCCCTACACCGAGCTGGAGCAGGTGCCCTGGGAGTCGCTGCGGGCGGGCGACACGGTGCGCATCTTTCACCGTGCCGAGCCCTACCGGGGCAAGTTCATGCTGGCCGCGCAGGGCACGGCTGCCGCGCCGGTGCGGGTGTGCGGCGTGCGCTCGGCCGCGGGCGAGCGCCCGACGATCAACGGCAGCGGCGCGGTGTCGCGCCCGGCGCTGGCCAGTGGCTACAGCGCCAGCGCCGAATACCGCCTGCTGCATCAGGCGCGCTCGCTGATCCTGATCAAGCCGCTGGCCAGCGCGGCCGACGCCTGGACCCAGGCGCCCTCGCACATCCAGATCGACGGCCTGCGCATCGTGCGCGCCCACCCCGACCTGTCCTTCACCGATGTCGACGGCGTCAGCCGGCGCTACGAGGCCTTCGGCGCCTGCATCTGGATCGAGCGCGGCCGCAACATCACGCTGGCCGACAACGAGATCGCCGACTGCCAGATGGGCGTGTTCAGCAAGTCGACCGACGACAACAGCGCCTCGGTCACCCGGGACCTGCGCCTGATCGGCAACCACATTCACGGCCACGGCATCCGGGGCAGCGACCGGGTGCATGCGACCTACACCCAGGGCGTGGGCACGGTGATCGAGTTCAACCGCTACGGCCCGCCGCGCGAGGGCGCGCTGGGCAACGCGATCAAGGACCGTTCGGCCGGTCTGATCGTGCGCCACAACCGCATCGAGGAGGGCGCGCACGCGCTCGATCTGGTCGAGGCCGAGGATTTCCCGAAGACCGCGCTGGCCACCGCGGCCTACCGCGAGACCCATGTGCACGGCAACGTCATCATCAAGCGCGGCGACACCGGCACCACGGTCCACTACGGCGGCGACCACTATGGCAGCTGGCCCGGCGCGATGTGGGGCGAGCCGATCTACCGCAAGGGCACGCTGCATTTCTACGACAACCTGGTCGAGCTGACCGGCAGCTCGGCGGTGCTGTTCCAGATCTCGACGACCGAGGAGCGGGTGCAGGCCTGGAACAACATCGTGGTCTATGCGCCGACGGTGCAGTCGCGCCTGCTGCGGGCCGAACAGGACATCGGCGCGTCCTGGACCAGCGGCGGCATCGTGACGCTGGGCGCGAACAACCGCATCGTCAGCGGCTGGCGCGACACCAGCCCGTGGCACCCGGTCGGCGGCCAGCTGATCGGCGCCGAGCGGGTGACGACGATCGACGCGATGCCCGCCGATCCGGCCGCGCTGATCGCGCAGTCCGGCGGCCTGCTCGGCGCGCCTCAGGTGCGCTGAGGCCGGCGCGCGGTCTTCGGCCGGAAGGCGCTGATGACCGCCTCGCGCGTCTCGATGTAGGGCCCGCCGATCAGGTCGATGCAGTAGGGCACCGCGGCGAAGATGCCCGGGCAGGGCGGCTGCGCGTCCGGCAGGCCTTCGAGCGTCTCGGCGATCGACTTGGGCTGGCCCGGCAGGTTCAGGATCAGCGCGCGGCCGCGGATCACCGCCACCTGGCGCGACAGGATGGCCGTGGGCACGAAGCGCAGGCTGATCTGGCGCATCTGCTCGCCGAAGCCCGGCATGACCTTGTCGGCCACCGCCAGCGTGGCCTCAGGCGTCACGTCGCGCGGCGCCGGGCCGGTGCCGCCGGTGGTCAGCACCAGGTCGCAGCGCTCGACGTCGACCAGCTCGCGCAGCGTCGCGCTGATGCCGTCCTGCTCGTCCGGGATCAGCCGGGTGACCCAGGTGACCGGGTTGTGCAGCGCGCGTGCCATCCAGTCCTGCAGCGCCGGGATTCCCTTGTCCTCGTAGACGCCGCTGCTGGCACGGTCGCTGATCGAGACCAGGCCGATGCGCAGCGGCTCGGGCGGGGGCAGCAGGGTGGTGGCGTCACTCATCGTCGTCTTCCTGGTCGTCGTCGGCGTCGTCCGGGGCGGCTGCGGCGGCGGCCGCGGCCAGCGTGGCCTTGATCTGCTGGAACAGCTCGCGGTAGGCGCGGCCCTTGCGCTCGGTCGGGGCCTCGGCGCCCTGGGCGGCGGCGGCTGCAGCCGCGGCCTGGTCCTTGCGCGCGTTGCGGATCAGCGTGCGCAGCGCCTGCGCATCGGTGCCGGGGTGCTCGCCCATCCACTGGGTGAAGGCGTCGTCCTCGGCGATCAGGCGGTCACGCCAGCGCTCGGCGGTGTGCAGCGCCAGCGTCTCCTTGGCGCCGGGCAGCTTGAAGGAGGCCACCGCCTCGCGCAGCGGCTCGGCGTCGATGCCGCGCATGATCTTGCCGATGTACTGCAGCTGGCGCCGGCGGCCCTCGTGCGAGCGGATGCGCTTGAGGTCGAGCAGCGCGTCGAGCAGCGACTCGGGCATGCCGACGATCGCCTTCAGGCGGTGCGCGGGCATTTCGTCGAGTTCCTTGCCGAGCGCCTGCAGGTCGTGCATCTGCTGCTTCAGCCGCGTCTTGCTGGGGCGGCCGGAAAAGTCCTCGTCGGGCAGCTCATCGCCGGCGGGCTCGTGATCGAAGTGGTAATTCGGGTGCATGGGTGGGAAGGGGGCTCGGGGACCGGGCGGGTCGGACTGCCCCCGGTGGGGACGACGGCTATGATACGAGCGACCACCCCCCGCACCGCCAGCCCCGACTGTCCATGACCGCCAAGACCCGCCGTCCGTCCCGTTCGAAGGCTGCAGCTCCGGCTGCCGCGACCGTGCCTGCCCAGGCGCCCGAGGCGGGCTTCGCCTACAGCCGCGCGCAGTTCGCCGACCTGGTCGAGCAGACGCTGGAGATCGCCAAGTCGCTCGGCGCCAGCGACGCCGGCGTCGAGGTCTCCGAGGGCTCGGGCCTGTCGGTGTCGGTGCGCAAGGGCCGGCTCGAGAACGTCGAGCGCAACCGCGACAAGGCGGTCGGCGTGACCGTCTACCTCGGCCAGCGCCGCGGCAACGCCAGCACCTCCGACTTCTCGCCGCAGGCGCTGCGCCAGACGGTGCAGGCGGCCTACGACATCGCCCGCTTCACCGCCGAGGATCCGGCCGCTGGCCTGCCTGAGGCCGAGGACCTCGCGCTGGGCGAGGCGGCCGAATGCCGGCTCGATCTCTTCCATCCCTGGCAGGTCGAGGCCGAGGCCGCCGCCGAGATGGCGCTGCGCTGCGAGGCCGCGGCCCTGGGCGTGGACCGGCGCATCACCAATTCCGACGGCGCGGGCGTGTCGGCGCAGCAGTCGCACTTCTTCGCCGGCAACAGCCGGGGCTTTCGCGGCGGCTACGCCAGCTCGCGCCACTCGATGTCGGTCTCGCCGATCGCGGGCCGGGGCGCGCAGATGCAGCGCGACTCCTGGTACAGCTCGGCGCGCGACGTGGCGGATCTGGCCTCGCCCGAGGCGGTGGGCCGCTACGCTGCCGAGCGTGCGCTCTCGCGCCTGAAGGGCCGCAAGATCGCCACCGGCGAGGTGCCGGTGCTGTTCGAATCGACGGTGGCCGCCGGCCTGCTCGGCGCCTATGTGCAGGCCACCAGCGGCGGCGCGCTCTACCGCCGCACCACCTTCCTGGCCGACAGCCTGGGCCAGCAGGTCTTTCCCGATCACATCGACATCCACGAGGATCCGCACCTCCTCAAGGGCAAGGGCAGCGCGCCCTTCGACGACGAGGGCGTGCGCACCCGCGCCCGCCAGGTGGTCGAGGCCGGCGTGACCCAGGGCTATTTCCTGTCGAGCTACTCGGCGCGCAAGCTCGGCATGAAGACCACCGGCCACGCCGGCGGCGCGCAGAACCTGCGCCTGTCGAGCCGCCTGACCCAGGCCGGCGACAGCCTCGACGAGATGATCCGCAAGCTCGGCCGCGGCCTGTTCGTCATCGAGTTGATGGGCCAGGGCGTCAACTACGTCACCGGCGACTACTCGCGCGGCGCGGCCGGCTTCTGGGTCGAGAACGGCCGCATCGCCTATCCGGTCGAGGAGATCACCATCGCCGGCAACCTGCGCGACATGCTGCGCGGCATCGTCGCGGTCGGCGCCGACGAGTACGCCTCGGGCAGCCGCACCATCGGCTCGGTGCTGATCGACCGGATGATGGTGGCCGGCCACTGACGTGTCCCGCGGTGAGTCCGCTCCCTACGTAGTCCTGCGCAGGGGTTAGTCTCATGGTTATCCCGAAGAGGTGTTACTAGAATCGCTCTCGACCCCGAGAGAAGAACAGATTCCGCGAACATCGCCCCTTCAGGACTCATCCGCATGCAACGTCGCTCCTTCATTCGTCATTCCGGCCTGGCCGGCGTTCTGGCTGCCGGCGCTGCGCCGGCCGTGGTGCACGCGCAGGCCAACATCCGCTGGCGCCTGGCCTCGAGCTTCCCGAAGTCGCTCGACACCATCTACGGCGGCGGCGATGTCTTCGCGAAGAAGGTCGCCGAGATGTCGGGCGGCAAGTTCCAGATCACGGTGCACCCGGGCGGCGAGCTGATGCCCCCCTTCGGCGTGGTCGATGGCGTGCAGAACGGCACCGTCGAGTGCGCCCATACCGTGCCGTACTATTTCTTCGGCAAGGACGAGACCTTCGCGCTGGGCGCGGCCATTCCCTTCGGCATGAACAGCCGCCAGATGACCGCGTGGATGTTCGAGGGCAACGGCCTGAAGCTGATGCGCGAGTTCTACGCGCAGTACAACATCATCAGCTTTCCGTGCGGCAACACCGGTGCGCAGATGGGCGGCTGGTACCGCAAGCCGCTGCAGTCGATCGCCGACATGAAGGGCCTGAAGTTCCGCGTCGGCGGCTTCGCCGGCAAGGTGGTCGAGCGTCTGGGGGGCGTGCCGCAGAACATTCCCGGCGGCGAGATCTACCAGGCGCTGGAAAAGGGCACGATCGACGCGGCCGAGTGGATCGGCCCCTACGACGACCAGAAGCTCGGCTTCAACAAGGTGGCCCCCAACTATGCCTATCCGGCCTGGTGGGAGGGCGGCCCGCAGATCGACCTGTTCGTCAACCAGAAGGCCTTCAACAGCCTGTCGGCCGAATACAAGGCCATCGTCGAGGCCGCGGCCACCTACTCGCATGTCGAGATGCAGGCCAAGTACGACGCGAAGAATCCGGCCGCGCTCAAGCAGCTGGTCTCCAGCGGCACCAAGCTGTTCCGTTTCCCGAAGGACGTGATGGATGCGGCCTTCAAGGAATCGATGGCGCTGTACAGCGAGCTCTCGGCCAAGAATCCGAACTGGAAGAAGGTCTACACCGACTTCGCCAAGTTCCGCGCCGAGCAGAACCTGTGGTTCCGCTTCGCCGAGTCCGGCTTCGACGACTTCATGCAGCAGCAGAAGCTCTGATCGCCATCGCGACGATTGCCGCGAGCACCGTGCTCCTGGCGGCCGGCGGACCTGACAGCTGCACCAGATTGTCGCTCGGGTATTCCCCGCACGACAGACCGTCCCGCTCTTCCTAGAATTGGACACCCGTGCCCGACAGCCCCGGTGGCCTTGTCGGGCCACCCGCGCGATGAAGGCGCTGCAGACAGCGCTGATGACACAGGAGACAGATTCATGGAACGCCGCTCGTTTGTTCGTCATGCCGGCCTGGCCGGCATCCTGGCCGCCGGTGCCGCGCCGGCCGTGGTGCATGCGCAGGCCAACATCCGCTGGCGTCTGGCCTCGAGCTTCCCGAAGTCGCTCGACACCATCTACGGTGCCGCTGACGAGTTCTCGAAGAAGGTGGCCGCGATGTCGGGCGGCAAGTTCCAGATCACGGTGCACCCGGCCGGCGAGCTGATGCCTGCCTTCGGCGTGGTCGACGGCGTGCAGAACGCCACCGTCGAGATGGCGCACACCGCGCCCTACTATTTCTTCGGCAAGGACGAGACCTTCGCGCTGGGCTGCGCCATTCCCTTCGGCCTGAACAGCCGCCAGATGACCGCGTGGATGTACGAGGGCAACGGCCTGAAGCTGATGCGCGAGTTCTACGCCAAGTTCAGCATCGTGAACTTCCCCGGCGGCAACACCGGCGCGCAGATGGGCGGCTGGTATCGCAAGCCGGTGGCCTCGATGGCCGACATGAAGGGTCTGAAGTTCCGCGTCGGCGGCTTCGCCGGCAAGGTGGTCGAGCGCATGGGCGGCGTGCCGCAGAACATTCCCGGCGGCGAGATCTACCAGGCGCTGGAAAAGGGCACGATCGACGCGGCCGAGTGGGTCGGCCCCTACGATGACCAGAAGCTCGGCTTCAACAAGGTGGCGCCCAACTATGCCTATCCCGGCTGGTGGGAAGGCGGCCCGCAGCTCGACTTCTTCATCAACCAGAAGGCCTGGGACGGCCTGTCGGCCGAGTACAAGGCCATCGTCGAGTGCGCGGCTTCCTACGCGCATGTCGACATGCAGGGCAAGTACGACGGCCGCAATCCGGTGGCGCTGCGCAACCTGGTGGCCAGCGGCACCAAGCTGTTCCGCTTCCCGAAGGACGTGATGGACACCGCCTTCAAGGAGTCGATGGCCCTCTACGCCGAGATCGGCGACAAGAACCCGAACTGGAAGAAGGTCTACGCCGACTACGCCAAGTTCCGTGCCGATCAGAACGTGTGGTTCCGCTTCGCCGAGTCCGGCTTCGACGACTTCATGCAGCAGCAGAAGCTGTGATCGCTCGGGGCGCTTCGTGCGCCTCGCACTGAATTTCAGGGCCGCCCAGCACAGGCTGAGGCGGCTTTTTCATTTTTGTTCTGCCTTCTGTGGCGCCTCCCCCCGGCTTGAGTGGAAGTGACACTTGTCACAAAAATGAAAGGGGTATTGGGCATGAATGGTGGATAGACTTTGCATGAATAGTTCTTGTTTGCATAAATCTGGAAACCGATTATCACAATCGGATGCGATGAGTTCGAACAGGATTCATGCGTTTGCTGCACCATCGCCCTCGATGTTCCCTGTGCTTTCATGACGGATACCCCTCAGCCTTTTTCCCGTCCCCAGCTTGTTGTGCGTGCGTGGCAGCTGCGTGATGCCGACGCTGGTGCGCTGAAGCTGTTCATGAACCTGCTTCGCAGCCGCCTGCAGGCCGAATGGGTGGTGGCAGAGGCGGGTTCGCCGGTCGATCTTCTGGTGCTGCCGGTGGGCGCGGCCGATCCGTCCGGCTTCGAGGCCTTGGCCACGTCCGGGGCGATCCGGCTGAGCATTGCCGCCGATGTGGCAGAGCGGGCTCGTGCGGAGGCACCGGTGCTGCAGCGGCCGCTGCAGTTCGAGGAGTTCAGCGCGCTGATGCTCGAGATCGAGCCGGGGCTGATCGAGACGGCGGGGGCTCGCCGTGCTGCACCGGCCCCGGCTCCAGCTCCGGTCACGGTCGATGTCGCACCTGCACCCGCTCCGACCGCCGCTGTCGTCGCGGCCGCCGTGGTCGTCGAACCGGTGCCTGTGGCCCGGCCGTCTGCCCGTCCCGGGCTGGAGCTGGCGCCGGGCGCGCGGGTGCGGCTGCGGCGCTGGCCGGATCCGGTGCAACTGCAGGGGCGCAAGGGGCATCAGCGGCTGGCCAGCCAGATCGCGGCCACCGCGCTCGAGCGTGAGGATCTGCTGTCGCTGTCGGGCCTGCCGGAGGTCGAGGTCGATGCCTTCCTGCAGGCGATGCACCGTGCCGATCTGCTCGAGGTGCTGCCGCCCGAGGCCGCTTCGGCCGGCGCTGAGGCGGCTGAAGTCGCAGCCGTCGATCCCGCCGCCGCCGAGCCGGTGCCGGGCAGCCTGTTCGGTCTGATCCGCCGCCGCCTGGGCATCGGCAGCTGAAGCCCGGACGACTCGGCCTGATGCGCGACTGCAAGATCGTCTTCACCGGCACGCCCGGTGCCGGCAAGACCACCGCGATCGCCGCGATCAGCGATGTCCCGCCGGTGGTGACCGACGTGCCCAACCGGGATCCCTCGCTGGCCAAGGCCCGCACCACCGTCGGCATGGACTATGGCGAGGTGGTGATCGCCGATCTGGTGCGGGTGCGCCTGTTCGGCACGCCGGGCCAGACCCGCTTCGACTTTCTCTGGCCCATCCTCGCCCACAAGGCGATGGGGCTGATCATTCTGGTCGACAACTCTCGCCCCGATCCGCTGGCCGACCTGCGCATCTATCTCGATGCCTTCGCCGAGCAGCTCGAGCACACCGCCTGCGTCATCGGCATCGGCCGGACCGAGGCGCATCCCGAGCCGGGCCTGCAGGCCTTCGGCGACGAGCTGGCGCGGCGCGGCCGGGTGTTTCCCGTACTGCCGGTCGATGTGCGCGAGCGCGACGAGGTGCTGATGCTGCTCGACTGCATCCTGGCCCAGCTCGAGGCCCGCAACCGTGCCGGCCGTGGTCTGGCCCTGATGCGTCGCACCGGTCGGCACGAGCGATGAGCCGCTCTTTCTCTCACCTGATTTCACACTGACCACGGAAGGAATCCGAACATGGCCAACATCAAGCAAAGCCTTGAACAACTGATGACCGTCGATGGCGCGATGTGCGCAGCCCTCGTCGACTCCGAGAGCGGCATGATGCTCGGCTCGACCGGCTCCGGCGTCGATCTGGAGATCGCCGCCGCCGGCAACACCGAGGTGATGCGCGCCAAGCTGCGCACGATGAAGCAGCTCGGCCTGGACGACCGCATCGACGACCTGCTGATCACGCTGGGCAAGCAGTACCACATCATCCGCCCCTGCACCCGCCAGGAAGGCATGTTCTTCTACTTCGTGCTGGACAAGTCGCGCGCCAACCTGGCGCTGGCCCGCCGCAAGGTGGTCGACATCGACCGCGACCTGCAGTTCTGATCTTCGGCCGATCTTCTGGCTGCACCGGGCGCGGGTTCTAGAATCCGCGCCGATGAATCCTTCCTCACGGATCGCCGGCACGGCGACTGGCCGGCCGGCTCTCTGGCCCGGGCTGGCCTTTGCGCTCGTCGGCTCGATCGCCTTTTCCGGCAAGGCCATCATCGTCAAGCTGGCCTATCGGCATGGCACCGACGCGGTGACGCTGCTGATGCTGCGCATGCTGTTCGCGCTGCCGCTGTTCCTCGCGCTGGCCTGGTGGTCGGGGCGAGGGCGGCCGGCGCTGACCCGGCGCGACTGGGGCGCGGTGCTCGGTCTGGGCTTCTCGGGCTACTACCTCGCCAGCTTTCTCGACTTTCTCGGCCTGGCCTACATCAGCGCCAGCCTCGAGCGGCTGATCCTCTACCTCAACCCGACGCTGGTGCTGCTGCTGGGCGTGGTGCTGCATGGCCGCCGGGTCAGCGCGAAGCAGCTGCTGGCGCTGGCGGTCAGCTACGGCGGCGTGATGCTGGTCTTCGGCCATGAGCTGAACGATCTGGGTCCGAATGTCGGCCTGGGCACGCTGCTGGTCTTCGGCAGCGCGCTGAGCTATGCGGTCTATCTGGTGCAGAGCGGCCAGGAGGTGCAGCGCCTGGGCGCGCTGCGTCTGACCGGACTGGCCACCACCGTGGCCTGCCTGCTGTGCATCGGCCAGTTCCTGCTGCTGCGCCCGGCGGCGTCGGTGCTGACGGTGCCGACGCCGGTGCTGTGGCTGTCGCTGCTCAATGCCATCGCCTGTACCTTCGCGCCGGTCATCCTGGTGATGATGGGCATCGAGCGCCTGGGCGCGACGCTGGCGGCGCAGACCGGGCTGGTCGGGCCGATGAGCACCATCCTGATGGGCATCTTCATTCTCGGCGAGCCGATGACGCCGTGGATCCTGGGCGGCACCGCGCTGGTGCTGGTCGGCGTGGCACTGCTGGCGCGATGGCGTTGACGCTAACGGTGACGCCGAGGTTCAGCGCTTCGACGACACCACGATGCCGGCGACGATCAGCACGAAGGCCGCTGCGTGGTACAGGTGCGGCGCCTCGCCGAGCAGCGCGGTGGAGAGCAGCGCTGCGAACAGCGGCGTCAGATTGACGAACAGGCCGGCGGTCGTCGGCCCCACCGCGGCCACCGCCCGTCCCCACAGGCCATAGGCCACCAGCGACGGGCCGATGACGATGTAGGCGATCGCGGCGAACACGCCGATCGACCACTCGGGCTGGCGCGGCCAGGCCAGCGCCTCCACGCCGGCCGCACCGCCCGCCCAGAGCAGGCCGAAGAGCGTCTGCACCAGCAGGAACTCATGCCATTCCCAGGTGCGCGGCTGGCCGTCCGTGCCGGTGACCTGCGGGCGCGCCGCACCGCGCATCGACGCGGGCGGGCGCACCAGCAGCCAGCTGTAGCCCGACCAGCTCGCGGCCGCGGCCAGCATGAACAGATCGCCCTGCACGAAGTGCACCTGCGCCAGCGCCAGCGGATCGCCCCGGCCGAGCACCACCGCCACGCCGGCCAGCGACAGCGCCGCGCCGACCATCTGGCCACGCTGCGGTCGCTCCGCGAAGAAGAGCGCGCCGATCAGCAGCATCCACAGCGGCATGCTCGCGGCGATCAGCGTGACGTTGATCGGAGTCGAGGTGGTCAGCGCCACGTACTGCAGCGCGTTGTACGCGCCCACGCCCAGCAGGCCGACCAGCGCCAGATAAGGCCAGCGTGCGGCGATGTCGGCCCGGTTGCGTGCACCGGCGATCGCGCGGTGTCCGATCACCAGCAGCACCAGCAGCACCAGCGCCCAGCGGATCGCGTTGAGCAGCAGCGGCGGCACATGCGGCACCGTCATGCGCCCGACCACCGCATTGCCGGCCCACAGCAGCGGCGGCAAGGTCAGCATCAGCACCAGGCGGGGAGACAGGGCGGGCATGGCAGGACGGTCCGGAAGGGGAGCCGCATCCTAACCGCGAAATAGAACGGTCGTGCAGGACGGTGCACAGGCGTCACCATCGAAATCACACCCTTTTCGAGCGTGATTTATTTGTCATTTTTTGCGCGATGGCTCCCGGGGAGACGTTTTTTTCATCTGCTTGGATGATGCGGTTGGTCGTGATGTTCCGCACAGTCCGGTCGGAAGACAGGGGGGACGGATCGGGCGCCCGGCCACAACAGGGACCTGCGTCTCCGCGTGATGGATTCAGGCCAACAAAGGAACGCAGATGGGACGGGATGTCATCGAGCCGGCAGGCATGGGCGAGCGGCTTGTGCCGGGGGCGAGGGAGGTGGCAGGCCTGGAGGCCGAGACGCCAGGGGTGCGGCTGCTGCTGATCGACGACTACGAGTTCATCCGCATCGGCGTGCGCACGATGTGCACGCGGCTGCACGGCCGACCGGTCGCGTGGCACGAGGCGGGCTCCCTGCAGGACGGCATCGGGATCTTCGGCCACGACGGGCCCTTCGATGCGGTGCTGCTGGACCTCAACCTGAGCGACTGCAAGGGCCTGCAGGGGCTGCGCCTGTTCATGCAAGCCCATCCGCGGGCCCGGGTGCTGATCTTCAGCGGCACGGTCGACGAATTTGTCATCCGCCAGGCCCGGGCACTGGGAGCGCAGGGCTATCTGCGCAAGACCGGCTCGGCGCAGGAGCTGCAGTGCGCGCTGGCCGAGCTGCTGCCGCCGCCTGAGCGTCCGCGCCTGCCGCAGGCCGCCGAGCGGCTCTTTCCCCGACTGCCGGGCTCGTCGATGTACGACCGCATCGCCGAGCTGGGGCCGCGGCATCTGGAGGTGCTGGAGCTGGTGCTGTCGGGCTGCACCAACCAGGAGATCAGCAGCGCCACCACGCTGTCGCTGGGCACGGTCAAGAACTATGTGTCCTCGCTGCTGCTGGCGCTGGACGTGCGATCGCGCTCGCATCTGATCAGCCTGTTCCGCTGAGCGGCGCCACCGGGCCGGCATGACGCAGCGGCAGATCGCTCGGCGCGTCGTCGTCGGCCCTGGCGAAGGGGGGGAGGCGGCGCCAGAGAATGCACGGGCCGAGCGCCGCTCGGTGCGCCGCCGGCTCGAGGATGCGGCCTTCGCCGATGCCTTCGAGCGGGCGCCGGAGGTGCTGCTGGTGCTGGCCTTGGCGCAGATGGTCAGTGCAGTCTGGCTGGGCGCGCTGCAGCAGCGCGGCCCGGTGCTGCTGTGCGCGATGCTGGCGCTGGCCGGTCTGGTGCCCTGCGCGCTCGGTCACCGCGCGCTGCGCCGGGCGCGGGTGGCCGGTGCGCCGCGCGAGCGGCTGCAGCGGCTGCGCCGGCGCTGGCAGCGTTGCATGGCGCTGGCGCTGCTGACGCCCGCGCTCACGCTGGCGGCCGACCTGCTCTCGGCCGGTCGGGTCGAGCTCGAGGCGGTGGTGCTGCTGGTGCTGGTCAGCCTGTATGTCGCGGCGGTCTGGGCGGCACGGCCGCTGCTGGGCAGCATGGCGGCGGTGGGGGCGGCTGCCTGCGCGCTGGTCTGCGTCGGTCTCGGCGAGCTGCGGCTGGCCCTGTCGCTGGCGGCGGCGGCGATGCTGGCGCTGTGGCTGCGCCATCAGGTGGCGGCGGTCTGGCTGCGGGCGATGCGCGCCCGTCTCGGGGCAGATGATCTGAGCGCCTCGCTGGCGCGCGAGCGCGATGCGGCGCTGCGTGCGCAGGCCGATGCCCACCGCTTCGTCGCCACCGCCAGCCACGACCTGCGCCAGCCGATGCATGCGCTGGGCCTGTTCGTCTCGTCGCTGGAGCAGCGGGTGCAGGGCAGGCCGGAGGCCTCGATCGTGCGCAACATGACCCGATCGATCGAGGCGCTGGAGCAGTCCTTCGGCGCGATGCTCGACATCTCGCGGCTCGAGGCCGGCTCGATGGAGGTCAACCTGCAGCATTTTGCGCTGCGCGATGTCTTCCGCCGGCTGCATCTGCATTTTGCCGGGCTGGCCGAAACGGCCGGGCTGGGCCTGCGCTTCTCGCCGGGCGGCAAGTCGGTGCGCAGCGACCCGCAGCTGCTCGAGCGGGTGCTGGGCAATCTGGTGCAGAACGCGCTGCGCCATACCCGCGAGGGCGGCGTGGTGGTGGTCGCGCGCAGCACCCGCACCCACACGAACATCGAGGTCTGGGACACCGGCCGAGGCATCGCACCCGAGGAGCTGCCGCGCATCTTCGACGAGTTCTATCAGGTCCGCGAGGGCGCCCGACGCCGCCAGCGCGGCCTGGGCCTGGGCCTGGCGATCGTGCGCCGGCTGGTGCGGCTGATGGGGCACACGCTGACGGTGGCGTCCTGCCCGGGGCGGGGCACGATGTTCCGCATCGGCATCGCCACCGGTGCGCTCGACGAGATGGAGCGCGCCACCGCCGCGTCCGACACCGTGCCGATGCCGCTTTTCGAGGCCCGCTCCATCCTGGTGATCGACGACGACGAGGCGATCCGCGAGGGCCTGACGGCGGTGCTGTCCGAATGGGGCTACGAGGTGATGACGGCCGCCGGCATCGGCGAGGCGCTGGTGCTGGCCGACGAGGCCGGCGGCGCGATCGACCTGATCCTGTCGGACCTGCATCTGGCTGACGGCGAGGACGGCCTGGACGCGATCGACAGCGTTCGTCGGCGCTGCGCGTTGCCGGTGCCGGCGCTGGTCATCACCGGCGACACCACCGCCGACGAGATGCGCCGCGTCGAGCAGGCCGGGCTGGTGCTGCTGTTCAAGCCGCTGCAGCCTCGCCGGCTGATGGCGGCGCTGAGCCGGATCGATCCTCGCGGGTGACTTTGGTCGATTGCCCGCTCTTGGCGCCTGGCTGCAGACTGGCCGCCCAGGAGGACCGTGCGCTCATGCCGTCATCGAGATGTCGTTGCTGATTCGTGCCGTTCTTCGGGCGGGGGGCGTCATTGGGGGATCGCTCTGCGCGGCTTTTGGGGCGGAGGGGGGCACGCTGGGACGCGCAGACGACTGCACGCTGGCACTGCCGGATCCCCGGCGATGCATCTCGCGGCTGCAGGCCGAGGTGCTTCCCATCGAGGACGGCTACATGCTGCGCAGCCTGGGGCGGGCCAATCCGCTGCGTCTGAACGGGCAGATGCTGGCACCGGGCTGCTGCGTGCGTCTGCTCGACGGCGACGAGCTGCAAGTCGGCGACTATCTGCTGCAAGTGCAGCTGCTTCCGGCAGGATCGACCGTGATCTCGTAAGCTGACGCCTGGTCACAGGAGACATGAATGCCCGCAAGCGCCCGTGCGATCCAGATCCGCCAGTTCGGCGGCCCCGAAGCGATGCAGCTCGTCGAGCTGGAGGTCGGCGAGCCCGGCCCCGGCGAGGTGCGCATCCGCCACCACGCCGTCGGCGTCAACTTCATCGACATCTACCAGCGCACCGGCCTCTATGCCAACCCGCTGCCGCTGACGCTGGGCATGGAGGGCGCCGGCATGGTCGAGGCGGTCGGTGCGGGTGTCGATCACCTGCGGGTCGGCGACCGCGTCGCCTACGCCAGCCAGCCGCCGGGCAGCTACTGCGAGCTGCGGGTGATGCCGGCGCGCTCGGTGGTGGTGCTGCCCGACGGCATCGACTTCGAGACCGGCGCGGCGATGATGCTCAAGGGCCTGACGGTGCAGTACCTGCTGCGGCGCACCCAGCCGCAGGGCGGCCTGCAGCCGGGCGACTTCGTGCTGTGGCATGCGGCGGCCGGCGGCGTCGGCCTGATCGCCTGCCAGTGGGCGCGTGCGCTGGGCCTGCGGCTGATCGGCACCGCCGGCGGCGCCGAAAAATGTCGCCTGGCGCGGGATCACGGCGCCGAGTTCGCCATCGACTACCGCAGCGAGGACTTCGTCGCCCGGGTGCGCGAGATCACCGGCGGGCGCGGCGTGCGCGCGGTCTACGACTCGATCGGCCAGGACACCTTCGAGGGCTCGCTCGACTGTCTGGAGCCCTTCGGCCTGATGGCCAGCTTCGGCAATGCCTCCGGGCCGGTGCCGCCGGTGAACCTCGGGATGCTGGCGGCCAAGGGCTCGCTGCACCTGACGCGCCCGACGCTGTTCACCCATCTGGCCACCCGCGAGAGCACGCAGGCGATGGCCGATGATCTGTTCGCGCGGGTGGGCTCAGGCGAGGTGCAGGTTCCGGTGTCGCGCCGCTACGCGCTGGCCGACGCGGCCCAGGCCCATGCCGATCTGGCCTCGCGGGCCACCACCGGCTGCCTGGTGCTGCTGCCTTGAGCCGAACAACGCCGCTCAGCCGCGTGCGTTGCCGTCCGGGTCGCGGGTCTCGTCGATGACCGCGTCCCGGTAGGCATGCCAGCTGGCATGGCCGAGGATCGGGCCCAGGACGATCAGGCCGAGAAAGCCCGGCAGCATCGCCAGCAGCGTCAGCGCGGTCAGCAGCGCGCCCCAGAAGATCATCACCCCGGGCTGGGTCAGCACCAGGCGCATGCTGGTCAGGCCGGCGGTGATCGCGTCGACCTGGCGGTCGAGCATCATCGGAATGCTGATGACGCTGACCGCGAAGATCAGCCCGGCGAAGATCGCGCCGACGCCCAGGTAGGTGACGATGAAGCCGATGTTGTCCGGGTCCAGCAGCGCCAGCAGCGAGCCCTTCATGTCCGGCATGCCGTCGAAGCTGACCGCGAACACCACCATCGCCGCGCGGCCCCAGAGCATTTCCAGCACCAGCAGCACGAAGCCGAAGATCGCCATCTGGCCGAGGTGGCTTTCCCAGGCGACCAGGGAGTCGCCGAAGTCGGGACGCTCGCCGCGCTCGAGCTTCATCGACACGTCGTACAGGCCCATGCACAGGAAGGGGCCCATCAGCAGGAAGCCGGCCGACAGCGCCAGCATGTAGGCTGGCGCGTTCTCGTAGACCTTCAGCAGGCCCCAGCCCATGGCGACGAAGCACAGGCCGTAGAACAGGCCGATCGAGGGGTGGCGGCGGAAGTCGGCCATTCCTCGGGCCAGCCAGCGCACCGGTGCGCCCATCGGCAGCGGGCGCAGCCGGATCGGTGCAGCCTCCCGCGCTGCGGCCGGGTCGCCGGTCTGGGTTGCGGAGGATTCGGCCGGCGTGTTGTCGGTCGACGGATTGATCGGCGTCATTGCGCATCTCCTGTCGCTCTGCAGGGAGATTAGCGCCGCCCTTCGACCCTGGACAGCCCGGGGATTCCCGGCCGGCTGCTGGCTGCTCAGCGGTGTCGCTCAGCTGCGCCGCACCCGCAGCAGCTCGTCGAGGATCAGCCCGACCGCGCCCGCGGTGAGCGCGCAGTCGGCCAGATTGAAGGAGGGGAAATAGCCGCCCGGGAACATCGGCGCGAGGAAGTCCCCGTGGAACTGCAGGAAGTCGATCACATGGCCGTGCCAGGCGCGGTCGATGACATTGCCCAGCGCGCCGCCGAGCAGCATCGCCACGCTGAAGGCGAACAGGCGCTGACCGGCGTGGCTGCGCAGCATCCAGATGAACATCGCCGAGGCCGCGAAGCCCAGGCCGATGAAGAACCAGCGCTGCCAGCCCGAGGCCTGGGCCAGGAAGCTGAAGGCCGCACCGGTGTTGTGGACCCGCACCAGATTGAAGAAGCTGGTGATGACCTGGCCGTCACCGAGCTGGAAGCGCTGCACGATCAGGATCTTGGTGATCTGGTCGAGCACGATGATCAGGAACGCCAGGGCCAGCCAGGGCAGCAGGCGGGCATCGGTGCGGGAGGGCGAGGAGGAGCGGGGCTTGGAGGACATCGCGGTCGCAAAGGTCGGAGAAGGAGCCGGCGCGAGACCGGCGGATGCGCCACTGTAGCCAGTTTGCGCCGGGTGACCGTGCGCTGCGTGCTCATCGTGCCACGCCGTGAACCGGGGGGGCGGCTGTTGGTCCGGCGCATCGCCCGCACGCGGGTCACGTGATCTGCATCACAGTACGGCAGACCGGCTGGACTTCCTCTGATCTGGTCGCTTGTCAGGCATCATGGCGGATGGGAGAAGTCAAGCCTGCATAACCGGGCCGGGGAGGCAGACGGCCGATTGCCGCCTGGGTCGTGACGATGCAGCACTGCGGCACCGCAGCGCACCTGCCAGATCCCAAGAGAGCACAAGAGAGCCGAGAACCATGCTGGAACCGATCAAGTCCGCACTGCGGACTGCCTATTTCTCGAAGCGATTCAATGCGGTGGCCGTCAAGGCCTACTCCCGTCTGCGCCCGCCGCCCTACATGCGCCCGCGCATGGAGTTCGACTACGACGTCTGGAACGGCATCTGCGCTTTCCATTCCGACGATGGCCGCCAGATCGGCGAGAACAACACCAATCCCGAGATCTACCGCGAGATCGTCGAGACCGAGAGCAAGCCCTGCAAGTTCGAGGGCTCGCGCTACGGCCTGCCGATCAATCTGACGGCGCTGCGCAGCGTGATGGCGTCCTGGGACGACGCGCTGCAGCTGGTCACCACGGTGCGCGCGAACTACATCGCACGCCGCGGCCTCGACCATGCGCGCTTCAATCTGATGGAAGGCTACGTGCTGTCGAAGATGGGCGCGGCCTACGTGTCCTATCTGGTACGTCGCCGCGGCAGCACCTATGCCGCCACGCCGCCGCTGGAGACGGTGTTCTTCACGCTGGGCGTCGGCCCCTTCATGGTCGTGCGCGCGCTGATGGAGAAGGGCGACCTCACGCCGCTCGATCCGGAGCCGATGAGCGGCGAGCGCCTGTACGAGCTGGCTGACAGCTCGGGCTCTCTGCTGTCGGGCCTGAGCGGTCACGGCTGCGCGGGCAGCAAGAAGCTGATCACCCAGTTCCTCGACGCGACGATGAACGGCACCTACACCAAGGCGCTGAACTCGACCGAGGTCACGCGCATGCTGTCGGCGATCGATGACTGGGACCGTTTCTATGCCTATGTCTACGCGACCTCGAAGCTGGAGCTGCTGGTCAAGTTGGCGCAGTGCCTGAGCGCGCAGACGCTGCTGGCGCTGCAGGCCGACCAGGCCGCCGCACTGGCGCCGGCCGAGGCCGAGCTGCTGGCGCGCACGCTGGCGGGCTGCTACCACCGCGCCCAGACCGAGCTCGACGACCGCACCGTGCTGGCCAACCTGCTGACGGTGGTGCTGGCGCTGCTGGCCGAGTTCGACGACCACGAGACGCAGGCCGCGCTGACGAAGGCCGGCCTGCTCGGCCCCGACGGCCAGGCGCGCCTGGGCGAGGTCTCCGGCCCCGAGGGCCGCGCCGCGGCCGCGCGCCGGCTGCGCCGCATCACCGCGGTGCTGCAGCCGCGCTGCCAGCAGGAGCTCGATCTGACCAACCAGTCGCTGGACCGCTTCCAGGGCACGAAGGTCAGCGAGGATGACCTGCAGGTGCGCAGCTGTGGCGTGGCGGTGCGTGCGCTGCTGCAGTCGCTCGACGCCGAGCAGGGCCTGGATGGTCGTGCGGCCAGGGCGGCGGCCTGATGTCGGCCGTGCCGAAACCTGCTGCGCTGTCGGCGCTGATGGAACTGATGGAGCTGACGGTGCCTGGCCTGGGCGTGATCCGGTTGCGCCCGCTGGACCCCGAGACGGACTCGGCCACGCTGCACGACTGGCTGCGCCGCGACTACGCCGCGTTCTGGGGCATGCAGCGGCTGACGGCCGACCAGGTGCGGGACAAGTTCCGTGCGGTGGTTCAGGAGGGCCGGATGGAGGCGCTGATCGGCGAACTGCACGACGGTGTCGGCGGGCCGCGCCGGCTGTTCCTGATGGAGGCCTATCGCCCTCGGCAGGACGATCTGGCGCGCTTCTATCCGGCCCAGGACAGCGACCGGGGATTTCACCTGATCGTCGCCCCGGCCGGGGGCGCGGCGGTGCCGGGCCTGTCGTTTCACATCATGCGGCTGATGTGCGGCTGGATCTTCCGCGACGCCTCGGTGCAGCGCATCGTGGCCGAGCCCGACATCCGCAATGCCCGGATGCTGGAGCGCTGCCTGCAGACGGGCTTTCGCCTGGGCCGGGTGATGCACCTGCCGCACAAGACCGCGCAGCTGGTGACGCTCGCGCGCGCCGACTTCGAGCGGCTGGGCGAGACGCCGCCGCCCAAGGCGACGCTGCCCGCCGGCCGGGGCCGGTGGGTGAAGCTGCACCTGCTCGCCGGCCGCATCGGCCGCAAGCTCGGGATCTACGAGCGCAACTGGTGAGCTGACGGGCGCCGGGGGCGCGCCCCGTCCGGGGCTGGCGGGATCGCGCTGCCCCGGTGCGACGCCCGCCTCAGGCGCAGTGGCGCGCCTCGCCCTGGCCGTGCAGGTTGCTGTCGCAGCGGCCGCAGATCGTCGGATGCGCCGGGTTGGCACCGACATCGTCGCGGTAGTGCCAGCAGCGCTCGCACTTGGGCGCGGTGCTCGGCGTGACCGCGATGGCCAGCGCGTCGCCGGCCGCCAGCGTCACCGCCGAGGTGATCAGCACGAACTTCAGGTCCTCGCCCAGCGAGGCCAGCACCTCGAAGTCGGCCTGCGGCGCGGTGATCGCCACGGTCGCCTGCAGCGAGGCGCCGACCGCGCCGGCGGTGCGCACTGTCTCGATTTCCTTGTTGACCGCCTCGCGCACCGTGCGCACGGTGGCCCACTTGGCCAGCAGCGCGGCGTCCGGCGTGCCCAGCTCGGCGCAGGTCTCGAAGAAGATCGAGCCCTGCGAGGCGGTCCCCGCGAACTGCGCCCAGGCCTCCTCGGCGGTAAAGCTCAGGAACGGCGCCATCCAGCGCAGCATCGCGCCGGTGATCTTCCACAGCGCCGTCTGCGCCGAGCGGCGGGCCAGCGACTTCGGCGCGGTGGTGTACAGCCGGTCCTTCAGCACGTCCAGATAGAAAGCGCCCAGGTCTTCCGAGCAGTAGACCTGCAGCTTCGAGACCACCGGGTGGAACTCGTAGACCGCGTAGTGCTTCAGGATCTCGGCCTGCAGCTCGGCGGCGCGCGCCAGCGCGTAGCGGTCGATCTCCAGCAGTTCGGCGTCCGGCACCAGGTCAGTGGCGGGGTCGAAGTCGCTGGTGTTGGCCAGCAGGAAGCGCACGGTGTTGCGGATGCGCCGGTAGGCATCGACCACGCGCGCCAGGATCTTGTCGTCGATGTTGAGGTCGCCCGAGTAGTCGGTCGAGGCCACCCACAGCCGCACGATCTCGGCGCCGAGCTTGGTGGTGATGGTCTGCGGCTCGACGGTGTTGCCCAGCGACTTGCTCATCTTGCGGCCCTGGCCGTCGGTGGCGAAGCCGTGGGTCAGCAGGCCACGATAGGGCGCGCGGTCGTACAGCGCGCAGCCCAGCAGCAGCGACGAGTGGAACCAGCCGCGGTGCTGGTCATGGCCTTCGAGGTACAGATCGGCCTCGGGGCCCTCGGCATGGAAGGGCGCATGGGCGTAGTTCTTGGCGTGGCTGCCGCGCAGCACATGCTGGAAGGTCGAGCCGGAGTCGAACCACACTTCGAGGATGTCGGTGCTCTTGGTGTAGTGCGGCGCGTCCTCCGCCCCGAGGATCTCCTCGGTCGTCACGCGGCTCCAGGCCTCGATGCCGCCCTGTTCCACGATGGCCGCGGCCTGGTCGAGGATCTCCATCGTGCGCGGGTGCAGCTCGCCGGTGTTGACGTGCAGGAAGAAGGGCACCGGCACGCCCCAGGAGCGCTGGCGCGAGATGCACCAGTCCGGGCGGTTGGCGATCATGTCGCGCAGGCGCGCGCGGCCGTTCTCGGGATAGAACTGCGTCTGGTCGATGGCGTCGAGCGCGAGCTGGCGCAGCGTCTTCGGCGCCTTGTCCTTCGTGAAGACGCCTTCGCCCTCGTCCATGCGCACGAACCACTGCGCGGCGGCGCGGTAGATCACCGGCGTCTTGTGGCGCCAGCAGTGCGGGTAGCTGTGGACGATCGGCTGGGTCGCCATCAGGCGGTCGCTCTGGCCGAGCACCTCGATGACGCGCTCGCAGGCCTTCCAGATGTGCTGGCCGCCGAAGAAGGGCAGCTCGTCGGCGTAGACGCCGTGGCCCTGCACCGGGTTGAGGATATCGTCGTACTTCAGGCCATGCGCGACGCAGGAGTTGAAGTCGTCCACGCCATAGGCCGGCGCCGAGTGCACGATGCCGGTGCCGTCGCCGGCGGTGACGTAGTCGGCCAGGTACAGCGGCGACAGGCGGCGGTAGCTGTACTTGCCGCCTTCTTCGGCCGTGACGGTGTCAAAGAGTGGATGGCGGAAGACCAGGCCCTTGAGCGCCGCGCCCTGGGCGGTGGCCAGCACCGTGCCTTCGAGCTTGTAGCGCTCCAGGCACTTGGCCACCAGCTCCTCGGCCAGCAGCAGCACGCCGCGCGGCGTGTCCACCAGCGCGTAGGTGAGCTCCGGGTGCGCGTTGAGCGCCTGGTTGGCAGGGATCGTCCAGGCGGTGGTCGTCCAGATGACCGCGAAGGCCTTCTTGCCGCCCTGCGCGAGCGACTCCGGCAGGCCGCTCAGGCCGAAGGCGGCGGCCAGCGCGCCGGTGTCATCGGCCTCGAAGGCCACGTCCAGCGTGTCGCTCTTCTTGTCGGCGTACTCGATCTCGAACTCGGCCAGCGACGAGCCGCAGTCGAAGCACCAGTAGACGGGCTTCAGGCCCCGGTAGACGAAGCCGCGCTCGATCACGCGCTTGAAGGCGCGGATTTCGCCGGCCTCGTTGGCGAAGTCCATCGTGCGGTAGGGCCGCTCCCAGTCGCCGAGCACGCCCAGGCGCTTGAAGTCCTCGCGCTGCTGGCTGATCTGCTCGGTGGCGTAGGCGCGGCTCTTGGCCTGCATGTCGTCGCGCGAGAGCTTGCGCCCGTGCAGCTTCTCGATCGCGTTCTCGATCGGCAGGCCGTGGCAGTCCCAGCCGGGGATGTACTGCGCGTCCATGCCCATGAGCTGGCGCGACTTGACGATCATGTCCTTCAGGACCTTGTTCAGTGCGTGGCCGATGTGCAGACGGCCGTTGGCATACGGCGGGCCGTCGTGCAGCACGAACAGCGGCGCGTCCTTGCGGGCCTCGCGCAGGCGCAGGTACAGGCCCTCGTCGTTCCAGGCCTTGACCCAGGCGGGCTCGCGCTTGGGCAGGTCGCCGCGCATCGGGAAGGGCGTGTCGGCCAGGTTGAGCGTCGCGCGGTAGTCGGTGGCGGGGGTCTGAGTCATGGCGATTCGTTCAAGCCGTCATTCCCGCGCAGGCGGGAATCCACGACGGGGAGGGCGGTGGCAAGGGTGGGTTCCCGCGTGCGCGGGAATGACAAGGCGGGGCGGTTGCGGCGTGGGGGCGCCGCGTTCAAATTCGGTCGCGCGTGGTCTGGCGGCGTTCGGCGGCGTGGCCGTCGAACCACAGGCGTGCGTTCACCACGTCCTGGCGGATCGCGGCGGTCAGGGCGTCGAGGCCGTCGTAGCGGGCCTCGTCGCGCAGCTTGTGCAGAAGTTCCACCCGCACGAGTTTACCGTAGCCCCCCTCGCGGCCGAGCCCGGCCGGCCAGTCGAGCACATGCGTCTCGAGCAGGATGCGCCCGGCGTCCTCGACGGTGGGGCGCACGCCCAGGCTGGCCACGCCGTCGAGCGGCTGCGCCGTCAGGCCGTGCACCCGCACGACATAGATGCCGGCAGCCGCCGAGCGGCGATGCGCGAAGCGCAGGTTCAGCGTGCGAAAGCCGTCGTCCGCGCCGGCGGCCGAGGCGCCGAGCCCGCGGCCGAGCTTGCGCCCGTGCGTCACATGGCCGCTGATGCTGTAGGGGCGGCCCAGCAGCGCGGCGGTGGCAGTCATGTCGCCGCGCGCCAGCGCCTCGCGCACGGCCGAGCTCGACACCCGCAGCCCGTGCACCTCGTAGCTCATCATGCGCGCGACATCGAAGCCGGACGCGCTGCCGGCGCGGTCGAGCATCGCGTAGTCGCCGGCGCGGCGCGCGCCGAAGCGGAAGTCGTCGCCGACCAGCACATAGCGCGCGCCCAGGCCGCGCTGCAGCACCTCGCCGATGAAGGCCTCGGGCGACTGCACGGCCAGGCGCTCGTCGAAGCGCATCAGCACCACCTGATCGACGCCGCAGCGCTCCAGCTCGCCGAGCTTGTCGCGCAGCGTGGCGATGCGCGCGGGCGCCTTGTCCGGCTGGCCGGAGCGCGCGGCGAAGAAGTCGCGCGGATGCGGCTCGAAGGTCATCACGCAGCTGGGCAGGCCGCGGTGGCGCGCCTCGTTGTTCAGCAGCGCCAGCATCGCCTGGTGGCCGCGATGCACGCCGTCGAAATTGCCGATCGTCAGCGCACAGGCCGGCGCCAGCCCGGGATGATGGATGCCACGGAAGACTCGCATGGGACGCGATTATCCGGTGCCGCTCGGCTCCCGGCTCAGATCGCCGCCGGATCGACCCAGCACCACTGGCCCGGCGCGAGCCCGTCGGGGATCGTCAGTCGGCCGAAGCGGCTGCGGTGCAGCGCCTCGACATGGTTGCCCACCGCCGCGATCATGCGCTTGACCTGGTGGTACTTGCCCTCGGTCAGCATCATGCGCAGCGTGAGCTCGCCGGTGATTTCGCACTCCTCGGAGCGCACCGGCACGGGGTCGTCGTTGAGCACCACGCCGGCGCGCAGCTTCGCCAGCTGCTCCTCGGTGACCGGGCGTGCGCAGCTCACCTCGTAGACCTTGTCGACATGCTTCTTCGGGTGGGTGAGGCGGTGGATCAGCGCGCCGTCGTCGGTCAGCAGCAGCAGGCCGGTGGTGTCCTGGTCGAGCCGGCCGACCGGCTGCAGGTCGCCGCCGCTGCGCCAGCGCAGCGGCGGGGGCAGCAGCGTCATCACGCTGGGCCAGTGCTTGGGCTTCTGCGAGCACTCGTAGCCGGCGGGCTTGTGCAGCAGGATCAGCGCCTTCTCGTGCCAGGGCCAGTCGCGGCCCTCGACGGTGAGCACCAGGCCGTCGGTCTCGACCGGCTCGTCGGGATCGTCGATCACCCGGCCGGCCACCGTGACCAGGCCATTGAGCACCAGGCCATCGCAGTCGCGACGGGTGCCGAAGCCTTGCGAGAAAAGCGCCTGCGAGACGGAGAGCGCCGCAGCGCGGCGGGAGGATTTCTTGGCCATCGTGTCCAGGGAGAAAGAGGGTTCGGAGCTCAGGGCCGGGCGGCGGGCAGCGCGGCGGCGGCACCGCCGCCCAGGCCGTCGAGCGCGGCCAGCAGCGGTGCGGGCTCGCCCGACTGGCGCAGGCCGACCACCTGCTTGCCGGTCAGCATGCCCTGGCGCTGGCCGGTCGCGTCCAGCACCACCAGGGCCGGAATGCCATCGTCGACCGGATTGCCGAGCTGCTGGATGATGCGGCCGTTGCGGTCGAAATGGCCGATGTCGACCTTGACGGTGACGAAGCGTTCGGCCACCGGCGCCCCCAGCGCCGGCTGCGCCAGGTCGTCGGCCAGGCGGCGGCATTCCGGGCACCAGTTGGCGCCGAACATCACCAGCACCCGCCGGTTCTCGCGCCGGGCCTGGTCGACCGCACGGCCGATGTCGGCCTGGGCGTCGGCACGGCGGTCGTAGGGGCCGGGCACGTCCGGGCGCAGGTAGCGATTCCAGACCCGCTGGCCGACATAGGCCGCGGGAATCGCCAGCACCACGGCCAGCGCGATCAGCAGGGCGCGTGGGAGCTTCTTTCTCGGGGAGGAGGGCTTGCTGCTCGTCATGGGCCGCGATGATGCCAGCCCGCAGGCCGGATCAGCCGAACACGCCGGCGGTGTCCTGCATCTGCGCGCTGACTTGGCCGAGGTGGTGCAGCGTGTCGCCCCACTGCAGCTCCATGCAGGTCAGGCGCTTGAAGGCGTGCGCGCCGACATAGTCGTCGGTCACGCCGATGCCGCCGTGCATCTGCACGCACTGCTGGCCGACGAAGCGCATCGACTGGCCGAGCTGCACTTTGGCCTGCGCGAAGGCACGACGGCGCAGCTCGGGCGCGTCGGCCAGGCGCAGCGTGGCCAGATAGCTCATCGAGCGCGCCAGCTCCAGCGCCATCTTGCAGTCGGCCAGCCGGTGGCGCAGCGCCTGGAAGCTGGCGATCGGCACGCCGAACTGGCGCCGCGTCTTCAGGTAGTCGGCGGTCAGCGCGACGATGAAGTCCATCAGCCCGACCGCCTCGGCGCACAGCGCGGCGATGGCCACGTCGGCAGCGTGCTCGAGCGCGGGCAGCGCGTCGGTCCCGGCCGCGCTCAGGCGGTATGCCGGGGCGTCCCGGAAGGTGACTTCGGCCGCGCGTGTACCGTCGTGCAGCAGGTGGCCGCGCGTCGTCACGCCGGGCGCGTCGCGCTGGACCAGCGCCAGCGCCAGCCGGCCCGTCTCGTCGCGGGCACTGACGATGACGGCCTCGGCGCGGTCGCCGACCGGCACCAGGCTCTTGCGGCCGCTCAGGCGCCCGCCGCCGTCCGCGGCCGCCAGCGTCGTCTCGACCCGGTCGAGCCGGTAGCGTGCGCCGCTTTCCTGGTGCGCGAGCACGACCCGAGCGTCGCCGGCGGCGATGCGCGGCAGCCAGGCCGCCTGCAGCGCCTCGGGTGCGCCCGACAGCAGCACCGGGGCCACCAGCGCCGCCGCCGCATACGGCGCGCCGACCCGACCGCGGCCGAGTTCCTCCATCACCACCATCGCCTCGACCGGGCCGAAGCCCAGGCCGCCGTGCGCCTCCGGCACCGCCAGCGCGGTCAGGCCGAGTCCGGCCAGCTCGGCCCAGACCGCCGCGCTGTCGCCGCCCTCGTCGCGCACGATCGCGCGGTGGCGCTCGAAGCCGTGCGCCCGCTCGGCCCAGCGCCGCACCGCCTCGCGCAGCTGCGCCTGCTCGTCGCTGAAATCGAAGTCCATCGCCGTCTCCTTGTCCTGTGCCCAGCCCTCAGCCCAGCAGCGTCTGCGCGACGATGTTGCGCTGCACCTCGTTGCTGCCGCCGTAAATGGTGGTCTTGCGGTAGTTCAGGTAGGTCGAGGTCAGCGGGATGCAGTGCGCGTGCGCCGCGCCGCCCGGCCAGACGCCCCCCAGCGCCGCGTCGCCCTGCCAGCCGGCCTCCATCGCCTCGAAGATGAAAGGCAGGCTGTAGGGACCGCCGGCGAGCATCATCAGCTCGGTGTAGCGCTGCTGGATCTCGCTGCCGCGGATCTTCAGCAGCCCGGCCACGTCCAGCGACTGGCGGCCGCCGCGCTCGGCCGACAGCACCCGCAGCACCATCATCTCCAGCGCGACGATGTCGACCTCCAGCAGCGCGATCTGGTCGCGAAAGCGCGTGTCCTCCCACAGGCCTTCGGCGCGCGCGATGCGCTTGAGGCGCTCGAGCTCGCGCTTGGCGCGGTTGACGTCGGCGATGTTGGTGCGCTCGTGCGCGAGCAGGTGCTTGGCGCAGGTCCAGCCCTGGTTCTCCTGGCCGACGAGCTGGTCGGCCGGCACCTCGACGTCGTCGAACCAGACCTCGTTGACCTCGTGCTCGCCGTCGAGCGTGAGGATGGGCCGCACCGTCACGCCGGGCGACTTCATGTCGATCAGCAGGAAGCTGATGCCGGTCTGCGGCTTGCCCTCGTTCGAGGTGCGCACCAGGCAGAAGATCCAGTCGCCGTGCTGGGCCAGCGTGGTCCAGGTCTTCTGGCCGTTGACGATGTAGCGGTCGCCGACGCGCTCGGCGCGGGTCTTCAGGCTGGCCAGGTCCGAGCCCGAGCCCGGCTCCGAGTAGCCCTGGCTCCACCAGACCTCGCCGCTGGCGATGCCGGGCAGGAAGCGGCGCTGCTGCTCGGGCGTGCCGAAGGCCATGATGACGGGGGCCACCATCACCGGCCCGAAGGGCACGACCCGCGGCGCGCCGGCCAGCGCACATTCCTCCTCGAAGAGATGGCGCTGCACCGCGTTCCAGCCCGGCCCGCCGAATTCCTTCGGCCAGCCCCAGCCCAGCCAGCCCTTGGCACCCAGGATGCGCGCCCAGCGCTGCAGGTCCTCGCGCGACAGGCGCAGCGCGCCGTGCACCTTGGCGGCCAGGTCGGCCGGCAGGTTCTCGGCGACCCAGGTGCGCACCTCGGCGCGAAAGGCGATTTCCTCGTCGGTGAAGGACAGCTGCATTGGCGGACTCCTCGGGCGTCGGGTGCTGGCGTCGCAGTGTAGAAATCGCCTGCCGACCGCTCTTGTCGCTGCCGGGACAGCTCCGGGTTGATCCGGATCCGGCCCGCGGGCGTCAAGTTCAGGCCCGGAATGCCGATGCTACGAACTGGTACCAGTGCCGGCCCTCCGCCTCCGACGCCATGAAGAAGACGCTCACCTTCGTCCATCCCGTGCTGCACCGGCACACCGACGTGTCCCTCGGGACCGATGCCGTGCTGGTGCTGGGCGGCGTCGCTGCGGCGGTGGCCGAGCTGTTCGTGATGCTGGACGCCGGCGGCGGTCTGTCCTGGCCGGTGCTGGGCGCGGGCATCGCGCTGGCCCATGCGCGCCAGTGGCGGCATCTGCACACCTGGCCGGTGGCGGCCTCGCTGGCGCTGGCGCTGATGTCGTCCGGCCTGTCGATGCTGATCACTGGCTGGGTGCTGAACCGCGGCATCGCGCGCCGCTACCGGGGCGCCGGCTGGAAGGTGCGCGACACCGAGGGCGAGCTGGGCGAGTATTCCTCGCGCTTCCTGGCGGTCGACGGGCTGGGCTTTCGCGAGAGCGACCTGATCGGCGGGGTGGTGCGCCGCCATCTGCGCGCGGGGCTGGAGGAGGCTCAGGCCGGCGAGGTGCTGGAGCCGGTGACGCCCCAGGCGCGGCGGCGACGGCGCAGCAGCCGCACCGCGACGGCCCAGGTGCTGCCGCCTTCGCTGCCGACGCTGCTGAATCGGCCGGTGGCGCAGCCCCGTGCCGCCGAGACCGCGTCGGCCGGCGAGATCGACGCGCCACGCTGAGCGATGCGCCCGATCCGCCGGGCTCAGTCGCGGAAGTTGTTGAAGCTCAGCGGCGCCTCGGTGACGGTCTTCTTCAGCAGCGCCATCGCGGCCTGAAGATCGTCGCGCTTGGCGCCGGTCACGCGCACCGTGTCGCCCTGGATGCTGGCCTGGACCTTCATCTTGCTGTCCTTGATGGCCTTCTGGATCTTCTTGGCCAGATCGCTTTCGATGCCGGCCTTCACGGTCACCTTCTGCTTGAGCTTGTCGTGGCTCATCTTCTCCGGCGTGGCCGTCAGGTCGAGGAAGCGGATGTCGACGCCCCGCTTGGCCATCTTGCCCAGCACGATGTCGGTGACGTTCTTCAGCTGCAGGTCGTTGTCGGCGAACAGCGTGATTTCCTTGTCCTTCAGCTCGACCTTGGCATCGCTGCCCTTGAAGTCGAAGCGGGTGCCGATTTCCTTGTTCGACTGGTCGATGGCGTTGCGCACCTCGACGAGATCGGGTTCGAGGACGGTGTCGAAGCTGGGCATGGCGGGTTCTCTTTCTGGACGACGGGCGTCGAAGGGGTTCGGAAACAGGGGAAAATTCTGCCATGCGCATCGAAACCGCCGTCAACCTGCGGGCCTGGAACACCTTCGGCCTGCCCGCCATCGCCCAGACGCTGATCCACATCGACGAGGAGGCCGACGTGCGCCGCGTCGTCGATCACCCCGAGTTCGGCCGCGCGCCGAAGTTCGTGCTGGGCGGGGGCAGCAACATCGTGCTGGCGCGCGATGTCTCCGCGGTGGTGCTGAAGGTGGCCATCGGCGGCATCCGGCTGCTGGAGACCCGGGGCGACGCCTTCATCGTCGAGGCCGGTGCCGGCGTGCCCTGGCATGAACTGGTCGCCTGGACCATCGAGCAGGGGCTGCCGGGGCTGGAGAACCTGGCCCTCATTCCCGGCACGGTGGGCGCCGCGCCGGTGCAGAACATCGGCGCCTACGGGCTGGAGCTGCAGGACCGCTTCGAGTCGCTCGACGGCGTCGATCTGGTCACCGGCCGGGGCTTCACGCTCGACGGGCGGCTGTGCCGCTTCGGCTACCGCGACAGCGTCTTCAAGCACGAGCTGGCGGGCAAGAGCGTCATCACCCGGGTGCGCCTGCGCCTGCCGCGGCCGTGGCGCCCCGAGCTGGGCTACCTCGACCTGCAGCGCCGGATCGAGGAGACCGGCCTCGCCGCGCCCGACGCGCGCCAGATCTTCGACTGGGTCTGCCAGATCCGCCGCGCCAAGCTGCCGGACCCGGCGGTGATCGGCAACGCCGGCAGCTTCTTCAAGAACCCGGTGGTCACGCCCGAGCAGTGCCGCGACATCATCGCGCGCGATCCGCATGTCGTGCATTACCCGATGGACGACGGCAGCTTCAAGCTCGCCGCCGGCTGGCTGATCGACGCCTGCGGCTGGAAGGGCAAGACGGTGGGCGGCGCGGGCGTGTATGAAAAGCAGGCGCTGGTGCTGGTCAACCGCGGCGACGCCCGTGGCGCCGAGGTCATCACGCTGGCGCGCGCGATCCAGGAGAGCGTCTACGGCCGCTTCGGCATCCGCCTGGAGCCCGAGCCGGTGGTGGTGGGCTGAAGATCGGCGAGCGATGATCGGTGATCCGCGCGCTCAGCGCTGCCAGCTGCCGTTGCGGATCTCCTCGTGTGTCAGCCGCTCGACCTCGACCGGGCTGACGCCGCCGGCCACGCCCAGGCGTACCGCCGCGCTCAAGGACAGGTCGATGATGCGGCCCGGGTGAAAGGGCCCGCGGTCGTTGACCCGCACGATCACCTCACGGCCGTTGAGCGGATTGCGCACCCGCGCGTAGCTCGGCAGCGGCATCGTCGGGTGCGCGGCGGTCATCGCGTACATGTCGTAGATCTCGCCACTGGCGGTGGGGGCGCCGTGGAACTTGGTGCCGTACCAGGACGCCAGGCCGCTTTCGCGCAGCGGCTCGTCGGCGGTCATCGGCACATAGCTGCGCCCGAGCACCTGATAGGGCTTGTTCGGCCCCCCCCGGCGCAGCGGTTCGACCCGGGGCTGCGCATCGGGCACCTGGTTCAGGTCGAAGGGCCAGCGTGCCGGCGCGCCGTCGCGTGCGGCGGGATCGACCCGCTTGCCGCGCGGGGCGCGCTCCGGCGTCGTCGAGCAGCCCGCCGTCAGCAGCACGGCCGCCAGCAGCACCGGCAGACCGCGCCGGCCACCGCCCCAGGATCGCAGGAAAGACAGGGCAAGCATCATGGGTCTCATGTCGGTTGAACGGGGAATGATGAATACCATCGCTGCTCAAGCAGGCAGCCATCCATGAATCCCTGCATGAAGGGTCATTCTGGATTTTCCGTGCAGCATGTCACGGTTGAGCGGGAATCACCCTGTCCAAGGGATGGACGAGCCCGGTGTCGCTGTCGTCGGCGACGACTGTCGCGGCAAAACCCCATGGCCGCCTGATGTCCGGGGCCGATGGTGATTTCTGACCGAGGCATATTCACAGGCAGCGCCCGAGTTTCTCCCGCGTTCACGGGGTCAAGCCACGAAATGGGTGCATTTTCCGGATCGGGCGGCGTACGCTGCATTCCGTGGGCACTGTCGTCAGCCCCGCGGATGCCGGTCCAGACCGGGATTCCACGGAAACAGGCGGGTCGCGGCTGTCCATCGCGAGCCTTTCCATACCGGGAGAACCATTTCATGCGCAAGACCTTCATCGCCCTGGCCGCCTCGCTGCTGGCCGCCACCGCCGCTCACGCGTCCACCAACCTGGTCGCCAACGGCACCTTCGACAACCCCGATCTGGCCACTGGCACCTTCGAGCAGGTCAGCACCGTCGGCTTCGGCAATCTGCAGTGGGGTCACTACTCCGGCGGCACCGGCGTCACCAAGCTGGTCGACGTCGCGGGCGAGCAGTTCGCCCAGATCGCCAGCGGCGACATCATGTACGCTGCCTTCACCGCCACCGTGACCGGTGCCTACGACATCAGCTTCGACTACTCGGGCGGTGGCATCTGGGGCCTGACGGGCGCCAGCTGGGCGCCGTCGATCGTCGACTACTCCTTCGTCACCCCGTCGGCCGCCTGGACCACCCAGACCACCAGCGCCAACCTGGTGGCCGGCGAGTCCTACAAGATCTACTTCGGCGGCATGGTCACCCCGCCGGACTTCCATCCGACCCTGAACATCGACAACGTGTCGGTGGCCGCCGCGGTGCCGGAGCCCGAGACCTACGCGATGATGCTCGCCGGCCTGGGCGCGCTGGGCATGATGAGCCGCCGTCGTCGCCTCGGCGGCAAGGCCTGATGCCCGCCTGACCCCCCGCCGCACTCGCGTGCGGCAGGTGTGCGGTTGTTCTCGCCACGAACCCCCCGGACCCGCGTCCGGGGGGTTTTTATTTGTGGTGCCGCGTCGAGAGATTTTGTCGCAGGATTTTCTGGATGAAAAATAATATCTTGAATTGACTTTATCCCTCGGATAGGGTGGTTTTGCGGAAGGGGGTGATGATATTTGACCGGCCCCTGTTCATGGGTTGGCATCAGTTTGCGGGGGAGATGGAATTCTCTATCCGCCTTAATCTTCGATCGCTGTCCGGGACAGGACCCTAGACTGCAACTGGTGCTCTTTCGGCCCCGAAAGGGGCTGGCATCTTCATCCAACCCTGCTTCGACTGGAGTATTTCTCATGCGCAAGTCCATTCTTTCTGCAGCCGTCGCCCTGCTGGCGATCGGCGCCACCGCCGGTGCCCAGGCCCAGAACGTGATCGCCAATGGCGACTTCGAGCTGGCGAATGTCGCCACCGGCGGCTTCGAGAGCTTTGCCAACCTGGGCTGGAACAATCTCCAGTGGGGTTCGTACAGCGGCACCTCGTCGATCGTCGACGTGGCGGGCGATCAGTCGGCGCGCGTCAACGGTGGCGATGCCATCTGGTCGGCCTTCCAGGTGACCGCGGCGGGCGACTACGAGATCAGCTTCGACACCTTCGGTGACGGCTACTTCTCGCTCTACAACGCCAGCACCGGCACCGCGCTGAGCATGAACTTCCTGAGCAACGTCACGGAGACCACGGTCGCCGCGGGCGTCTACACGCTCAACACCACCGACGTCTACCGCCTGTACTTCGGCTCGACCGTGCTGCCGCCGACCTTCAGCAATTCGCTGACCGTCGACAACGTGTCGGTCGCTGCGGTGCCGGAGCCGGAGACCTACGCGATGATGCTCGCCGGTCTGGGTGCGCTCGGCCTGATGAACCGTCGTCGCATGAACGGCAAGCGCGCCTGAGCGCCTTCTGACCGTTCTTCTCCCGGCATGAATTGACAGGCGCCCTGCGGGGCGCCTTTTTTCGCTGTTTGTCCTGCTATCGCAGCGTCACCCAGACCGGCGCGTGATCGCTCGGGCGCTCGTTGCGGCGCGGGCCGCGGTCGATGCCGCAGGCCGAGGCGCGTGCGGCCAGCGGTGCGCTCAGCAGGATGTGGTCGATGCGCAGGCCCTGGTTGCGCCGGAACGCCAGGTTGCGGTAGTCCCACCAGCTCCAGCTGCGCTCGGGCTGCTCGAACAGGCGGAACGCATCGCTCAGGCCCAGATCGAGCAGCGCGCGGAAGGCGGCGCGCTCCTCGTCGGTGCAGTGGATCTGGCCGGCCCAGGCGACCGGGTCGTGCACGTCGCGGTCCTCGGGCGCGATGTTGAAGTCGCCCATCAGCGCCAGCGCCGGATGCGCGGCCAGCTCCTGCGCCAGCCAGCGCTGCAGCGCGGCCAGCCACGCCCGCTTGTAGACGAACTTCTCCGAATCCGGCGCCTGGCCATTGGGAAAGTAGGCGCCGACGATGCGCACGCCTCCGACCGTCGCGGCGATCACGCGCGCCTGCGGGTCGTCGAGGCCGGGAATGTTGCGGGTGATGTCGGTGATCGCCTGGCCCGAGCGGGCCAGCAGCGCCACGCCGTTGTAGGTCTTCTGGCCGAACCAGGCGC
The DNA here is from genome assembly GCF_900156335.1 of Sphaerotilus natans. Taxonomy (GTDB): domain Bacteria; phylum Pseudomonadota; class Gammaproteobacteria; order Burkholderiales; family Burkholderiaceae_C; genus Sphaerotilus; species Sphaerotilus natans. Next base: position 93,165 of record NZ_FTMZ01000011.1, on the reverse strand, counting down.
AGCCGTAGCCGGCGGCCTGCAGCGCCTCGGCGGGGAACTTGTCGTCGGTCAGCTTGGTTTCCTGCAGCACGACGATGTCGGGCGAGGCGGCGGCGAGCCAGTCGAGCAGCTGCGGCAGCCGCACCGACAGCGAATTGACGTTCCAGGTGGCAAGTTTCATGGTGCGCGCATGGTAGCGGGGGGCGCGGCGCCGGCCAGGGCCGCGGCTTCCATCGCCGCGCCGAGGCTGGGGGCCACGCCATGGGTTCCCAGCTGCGCGACGAAGCCCGAGCGCTCCAGCAGCGAGCGCGGCTGCGTGTTGAGCGCCGCGACGATCAGCCGCACGCCGCGGCGCTGCAGCTGGCGATGCAGCTGCACCAGCGCGTCGACGCCGGAGCTGTCGACCGAGATCAGCCGGTGCATCTCCAGCACCAGCACCCGGGTGTCGGGGCGCAGCCGCTCGGCCAGCGTCTCGACCTTGCCGATCGCGCCGAAGAACAGCGTGCCGTAGAGGCTGTGCACCTCGATGCCGGCCTGGGCGCCGGGCAGGGTGTCCTGGAAGGTGGTGACGTCGATCTCGGGGTCGGGTGCCAGGCGCTCGATCGAGAACAGCTGGCTCATGCGCCAGATGAAGAAGCCGCAGGCCAGCAGCAGCCCGACCTCGACCGCCACCGTCAGGTCGAAGATCACCGTCAGGAAAAAGGTGCCCAGCAGCACCGAGCGGTAGGGCAGCTTGAAGTGCCGCAGCCGGGCGAACTCGTGCCATTCGCCCATGTTCCAGGCGACGAACAGCAGGATGCCGGCCAGCACCGCCAGCGGCACATGCAGCGCCAGCGGTGCGGCGGCCAGCATGATCAGCAGCAGGATCAGCGCATGCAGCATGCCCGCCACCGGCGAGGTGGCGCCGGCGCGCACGTTCGTCACGGTGCGCGCGATCGTTCCGGTGGCCGGAATGCCGCCGAAGAAGGGCACGACCACATTGGCCACGCCCTGGGCCATCAGCTCCTGGTTCGGGTCGTGGCGGGGCGCGTCGATCATGTTGTCGGCCACCCGCGCGCACAAGAGAGACTCGATCGCGCCCAGCAGCGCGATGGTCAGCGTCGGCATCAGCAGCTGCTTGGCGGTGGCCCAGTCGAAGTCGGGCGGCTCGAAATCGGGCAGCGACTGCGGAATGCCGCCGAAGCGCGAGCCGATCGTCTCCACCGGCAGTCCCAGCAGCGTGCTGAAGGCCGTCAGCGTGACCAGCGCGACGATCGGGCCGGGCAGGCGCGAGACCACCCGGGCGCTGCGGCCCTCGACGATCTCGCGCGGCAGGAAGGTGCCCGGCTTGAAGATGCGTGCCCAGACGAACAGCCCGGCCAGGCAGAGGCTGCCCAGGCCGAAGGCCCAAGGGTTGAAGCTCGCGCGGTGCAGCCACAGCGTGTGGATCTGGGCGAAGAAGTCGGCCGGCATCTTCGTGATGTCCAGCCCGAGCAGGTCGCGCAGCTGCGACAGCGCGATCAGCACCGCAATGCCGTTGGTGAAGCCGATGACGATCGACACCGGGATGTAGCGCACCAGCCCGCCCAGCTTCAGCAGGCCCATCAGGAACAGCAGCACGCCGGCCAGCATCGTCGCGATCAGCAGGTTGGCCAGGCCGTGGCGCTCGATGATGCCGAAGACGATGACGATGAAGGCGCCGGCCGGACCGCCGATCTGCACGTTCGATCCGCCCAGCAGCGAGATCAGGAAGCCGGCGATGATCGCGGTGTACAGGCCCTGCTCGGGCTTGACGCCGCTGGCGATCGCGAAGGCCATCGCCAGCGGCAGCGCGACGATGCCCACCGTGGCGCCAGCGCCCAGGTCGGTCAGGAAGCGGCTGCGATCGTAGCCGCGCAGACTGTCGAGCAGCCGGGGACGGAAGCGGTGCAGCCGCTCGGGCAGGGCGGCGAGCACCTCGGACAGGGTGGACAGGGAACGGGACTTCACGCGGGCACTCCGGAGACGGGACGGAGCCTCGGGCGGGAAAGGCGCCCGCCGAGGCGGTCGAGGGGTCAGCGGGAAGCGCGCGCCGGCGGGCCGCAGTGGTGACGCAGCGCGATGAAGCGCCGGCGCCGGCTCAGGGGCCGGACGGCGTCTTTCGGGCGGGGCACCGCGTGCATGGTGTCGCGATTGTGCATCGCGATGGTGCGGCTGAGGATCGGTGAATGCGCGTGCGCCGATGCCCGCTCGGGCCGGATCACCGACGATGGGCGCCGTGTCTCTGGATCGGTCATGTCCTCGCGTTCACCTTCCTCGTCATCGTCGTCGCCGCGCGGCTTTCGCGGCAACAAGTCCAGCCTGCCGAGCAAGCCCTGTGCCGCCTGCGGACGCGAGATGAGCTGGCGGCGCGCCTGGGCGCGCTGCTGGGACGAGGTGAAGTACTGCTCCGAGGCCTGCCGGCGTGCGCCGGCCGCGCTCAGGCGATCCTGATCAGACGATCCGGAACACCCGGATCAGCACCGCGTTGCGCTTCGGGCGCAGGCTGTCGAGCGTGCCGGTGTAGACGCAGTCGTTGAGCCAGCCGTACTTGCCGTCGGGCGCGCTCAGGTGGATGTGCGAGGCGGCGTAGCGCGGCTGGCCCGGCGCGGTGCGCACCAGCACCTGGTTGTGCACGGTGATGATCGCGCCGTCGTCGGTCTTCAGCTCGTAGAGCGCGTCGAGCAGCCGCGCGCCGTCGCGGCGCACCAGCTGGCGGTCGGCGCCGCCGGGCAGCACCGTGCCCTTCAGGCCGGGGCCGGCGAACTCGCCGCCGGTGATCGGCACGATGCGGCGCTCGCCCAGCGGGCCCGGGCCGATCGTCACCATGTCGGCGATGTCGACGATCGATTCGTAGACGAACTCGGTGCGCGGCGCGCTGATCGGCACGTCGGTGCCCAGCGGCGAGGCGGGCGGCACGGGCGTGGCGGCGGGCTGCGCCTGGGCGGGCAGGGCGGCGGCGGTCGCGGCTGCCGCGGCGCCGAGCAGCCAGTGGCGTCGGCCGGATGCGAGGGGGGCGGGCATGGTGGTCTCCTGGGGCGGGTTCGGGCTCATTCGCAGCGGAAGCTCGTGGCGCGCTCGAGGTCGCCGCCGGCGTAGCGCGCGACCTTCGGCCAGGCGCACAGCGGGCGGCTGCGCTCGGGCGACCAGCCCGCAGGCAGCTCGGTGTTGGCGCCGCCGGGGTTGCCGGGGCCGCGCACCTGGGCGGTCACCCCGGCGGGGGCCTGGCCCTTTTCCACCCAGTCCACCAGCGGCTGCAGCAGATTGAACTGGTCGGTCGCGGGGCCGCCGCCGCAGTGGTTCATGCCGGGCACCAGGTAGAGCTGCGCGAAGTCGCTGGCATCGCCGCCGCTGTTCTTCTGCAGGTCCCGGTACCAGGCGACGCTGGCGTCGGTGGAGAACACGCCATCGCTGGTGCCGTGCCAGACCAGCATCTTGGCGCCGCGTGCGCGCAGCGCGCCGAGCTCGGCCGGCTTCGGTGGCGTCATGAACTGCATCGCCGATTCGGTGAAGGTCGCATCGGTGCGGAAGATGCCGGGGGCGTCGCGGTCCAGATGGAAGCTCAGCGCATAGCCGAGCGTGTCCTTCAGCATCTCCTTCGGCGCCGGCGGCACCATGAAGACGTAGCCGAGCGCGACCGGATCGCGGTTGCTCACCGAGTAGACGAACTTCCAGTTGGCCCAGTCCTCGGACACGAAGCCGGGGTCGGCCGGGAAGCTCGTGTAGAGCGCCCGGCCCGCCGAGTCGCGGGCGCCAGCCAGCACCTGGCCCAGCGCGGTCTTCTGCGCGCCGGTCAGGCACTGGCCGGTGCGGGTGTTGCCGTCGCAGGCGGGCACGTCGCGCTGCAGGTCGAAGGCCTTCTGGCAGGCGGCCACGTCCTGCACCATGCCGTCGGCCACGCCGTCGAGCGTGTCGCAGCGTGCCAGCAGCTTTTGCGCGAAGAACTGGCGCTCGGCGGGCGTGATCGCCGTCTTCAGGTCCTTCGGATCGGTGGCGACGCGGGCGAATTGCTGTGCGCCGTGAATCTGCGCGACCGCCGCCTGCGGCAGGTTGTAGCCGGGCGCGCCGGCCAGGATGCCGTCATAGGCCTCGGGCAGCCGCGCGGCGGTCACGAAGGCATGACGCCCGCCGTTGGAGCAGCCGCTGAAGTAGGCGCGATCCGCCGGTCGGCCGTAGCCGGCCGCGACCAGCGCCTTGGCCATCGGCGTGAGCTTGGCCACGGCCTGATAGCCGTAGTCGAGGCGCGCCTGCGGGTCCAGACCGAACAGCGGCAGCTGCTTCACGTCATGCCCGGCGTCCGAGCTGATCACCGCGAAGCCCTGCTGCAGCGCGTTGGTCAGGCCGCCGCGGCCGCCGACCGGCCCGGTGGCGGGCACCAGCAGGCCGTCCAGGCCGCCGTTGGCCTGGTAGAGGAAGCGGCCGTTCCAGGCCTGCGGCAGGCGCATCTCGAAGCCGATCGCGTAGCGCTGGCCGTCGACCGGGCTGGTGCGCTCGTGCATCACGCCGGTGATCCGGCAGTGCGCGCCCACCGGCTGGCCGGCGATCTTCAGCGCGTCGGCAGCGACCGGCTCGGCGGCGGTGAGGCGGGTGTGCGCGAAGCGGAAGCTCGCGGCCAGCTCGGCGCACTGCTGCAGCGCGCCGGGCCGGGCCGCGGCCATCGGGGTGACGGGCGCCGCCGGGCTGGCCGGACCGGGCAGGCCGGCACACCCGCCCAGCAGCGCGGCGGCAGCCAGTGCCAGAGGAAGCGGACGGATGGGCGAGGGCGAGACAGCAGGCATCATCTCTGTGACCTAACAATTGTTTGGTTCTTCGTGGCGCGACTGTAGGCAGCGACGGGAAACGCTTCCATGCGCACAAACCCGCAGATCCGCTCTGCCTAGAATCGCGCTCCATGCCTGATCCCGATCTGCCTCTCGCCGCGCCGGCCGATGCCGCCCCCGAGCCCTCCGCGCGCAAGCAGCATCTGCTGCAGGCGGCGGCCCGGGTGTTCGACGCGCGTGGCTTCAAGGCCGCCACGCTGCGCCAGATCGCCGAGGAGGCCGGCATCCTGGCGGGCTCGGTCTACCACCATGTCGAGTCGAAGGAGGCGCTCTACCTGGAGGTGCACCGCACCGGCTACCTGCGCATGCAGGCGGTGGTCGAGCGTGCGCTCGCCGGCGTCGAGGGGCCGTGGCCGCGGCTGGAGGCCGCGCTGGCGGCGCATCTGCAGGAGATGCTCGGCGGGGACCCGATCGCCCGCGTCACCGGCCAGGGGCTGATGGCGCCGCGCGACGGCCCGGTGCATGCGGTGCTGGCGCCGCTGCGGCGCCAGTACGAGGCGCTGTGGGCGCAGCTGGTCGAGGCGCTGCCCCTGCCGGCCGATCTGGACCGCCGGGTGCTGCGGCTCAACCTGCTGGTGGCGCTCAACGGCACCCGGCTCTGGTACCGGCCCGATGGCGGGCTGAGCCCGGCCGCGCTGGCGCGCCAGTGGGTGCGGATGCTGGGCGGTGACGCTCAGCCGTGGATGTAGCGGCTGAACACCTCGCCGAAGTCGCGCCGGGTGTGGCGCACATGCACCGCCTCGTTGAGATTGTCGAGCAGCGCGTTGAACTGGTCGGGCAGATCGCGCGGCAGGCCGACCTGGCCGATCCGGTACATCGACGACATCGCGCCGAGCACCTTGAAGGCGTGGCTGCGATTGTCCTCGTCGCGCGCCTGCAGCCGGCCGATGGCGATCAGCGCCTTGTAGACATCCTTGAGCTGCTCGAGGAACTGCTTGCGCACGTCGATGCTGAAGGCGGTGCCGCCGATCGAGAACTTCAGCTCCACGTCCATGTCGACGGTGCCGGCGGTCTCGATGGTGACGCGCTCGATGCGCGCGTCGGCGTAGTCATGGCGCCGGATGGTGCGCTTGGAGGACACCGCCGAGTCGCCGTCGACATGGATCAGCGCCAGGTTGGTGAAGCAGTACTCGTCCTTGCGCGACTTGATCAGGAAGAAGATCTTCTCCCCGTCCTCGTGGAAGAGGTAGTCGTCGGCGTCGACGCTGCCGTAGTCCTTGGGCTGGATGATGGTGCCGATGTCGCTCAGGCCGAGGGCTTCGGAGGCGAGCTTCTTGAACATGCGCAGTCTCCCGGAACTGGAGAAATCATTGGAGAAATCACCGATGGGCCGCGACGGGCGCGGCAGCGCAGCATAGTCCGATCACGACAGGACCGCGGAAAGGACAAGGACGATGCCGACGACGATCGATGTGCGGCGCTCGCTGCTGCTGGTGGTCGATGTGCAGGCGCTGCTGGCGCCGGCGATCGACGAGGGTGCGGCGGCGGTGGCGAACAACCGCCGGCTGCTGCAGGCGGCGCAGCACCTGCAGGTGCCGGTGCTGGTGACCGAGCACTATCCGCAGGGCCTGGGCGCGACGGTCGAGCCGCTGCAGGCGCCGATGGCCGCCGCCGGCGCCACGGTGATCGAGAAGATCCACTTCGGCGCCACCCGCGAGCCGGGTTTCCTGGAGCGGCTGCGCGGCTTCGGGCGCGACCGGATCGTCCTGACCGGCATGGAGGCGCACATCTGCGTGCTGCAGACCGGCCTGGGCCTGATCGAGGCCGGCTTCGCGCTGGCGGTGGTGGCCGACGCCAGCGCCTCGCGCACCCGGGCGAACCGGGAGGCGGGCCTGGCGCGGCTGGCCCGCCACGGCGCCGAGCTCGTCACCACCGAGATGGTGATCTACGAGTGGCTGGAGCGCGCTGGCACCGCGGACTTCCGGGCGCTGCTGCCGCTGGTGCGTTGACTGGCGGCGCAGCGGCGCCGGCCGTCAGCGGATGCGCATCCCCGGCTGCGCGCCGGGGAAGGGCTCCAGCACGAAGATGCCGGGGTTCTTCTTCTCGTCGGCGTCGCTGGCGGCCAGCACCATGCCTTCGCTGATGCCGAACTTCATCTTGCGCGGCGCGAGGTTGGCGACCATCACGGTCAGCTTGCCTTCCAGATCCTCGGGCTTGTAGACGGAGGCGATGCCGGAGAAGACGTTGCGGGTGCGGCCTTCGCCGGCGTCGAGCGTCAGGCGCAGCAGCTTGGTCGAGCCGTCCACCGTCTCGGCCTTGACGATCTTCGCCACGCGCAGGTCGACCTTGGTGAAGTCGTCGATCTTGATCTCGGGGGCGATGTCCTCGCCGCCGGGAACGATCTTCTCGGGCTCGGGCGCGGCGAAGAGTTCTTCGAGCAGCTTCGGATCGACGCGCTGCATCAGGTGCTGATAGCTGCCGATGGCGTGCGCGCCCAGCGCGCGCTCGGCGTCCGCGAAGTCCAGCGGCGCGACCTGCAGGAAGGCCTCGACCTGGGCGGCCAGCGCCGGCAGCACCGGCTTGAGGTAGATGGTCAGCAGGCGGAAGGCCTCGATGCAGACGGTGCAGACGTCCTGCAGCACGGCGTCCTGACCCGGCTGCTTGGCGATCTCCCAGGGCTTGTTCTGGTCGACGTACTCGTTGACGCGGTCGGCCAGCGCCATGATCTCGCGCAGCACCTTGGCCAGCTCGCGCGCCTCGTACAGGCCCGTCACCGTGTCGCGGTGCGCGCGCAGCGTGTCGAGCAGCGCGCGGCCCTCGACGCCGACATCGCTGCTCAGCTTGCCGCCGAAGCGCTTGCTGATGAAGCCGGCCGCGCGCGAGGCGATGTTGACGTACTTGCCGATCAGGTCGGCGTTGACGCGGGCGGTGAAGTCGTCGCGGTTGAAATCGACGTCCTCGACATGCGAGTTGAGCTTGGCGGCGATGTAGTAGCGCAGCCACTCGGGGTTCATGCCCAGCGACAGGTACTTGAGCGGATCCAGGCCGGTGCCGCGGCTCTTGCTCATCTTCTCGCCGTTGTTGACGGTCATGAAGCCGTGCACGAAGACGTTGTCGGGCGTCTTGCGGCCCGAGAAGTGCAGCGTCGCCGGCCAGAACAGCGTGTGGAAGTAGGTGATGTCCTTGCCGATGAAGTGGTACTGCTCGATCTCGGGCGAGGCCATGAACTCGGCGAAGCTGCGGGTGTCGCCGTACTTCGCGGCCGGGCCGCCCTTGTCGAACCAGTTCTTCAGCGAGGCGAGGTAGCCGATCGGCGCGTCCAGCCAGACGTAGAAGTACTTGCCCGGCGCGTCCGGGATCTCGATGCCGAAGTAGGGCGCGTCACGGCTGATGTCCCAGTCGCCCAGGCCGCCCTGGCCTTCTTCATCCTTGGTGAACCACTCCTTGATCTTGTTGAGCACCTCGGGCTGGAGCTTGCCCGGCTCGGTGGTCCAGTTCTGCAGGAACTCGACGCAGCGCGGGTCCGACAGCTTGAAGAAGTAGTGGTCGCTGGTCCTGAGCACCGGCGTGGCGCCCGACAGCGCCGAATACGGGCTTTTCAGCTCGGTCGGGCTGTAGACGGCGCCGCAGGATTCGCAGGAGTCGCCGTACTGGTCCTTGGCGCCGCACTTCGGGCACTCGCCCTTGATGAAGCGGTCGGGCAGGAACATGCCCTTCTCGGGGTCGAAGAACTGCTCGATGGCGCGGACCTCGATCAGGCCGTTGTCGCGCAGGCCGCGGTAGATGTCCTGCGCCAGCTCGTGGTTTTCGACGCCGTCGGTCGAGTGCCAGTTGTCGAAGGAAATGTGGAAACCGTCGAGGTATTCCTTGCGGCCGGCAGCGATGTCGGCGACGAACTGCTGCGGCGTCTTCCCGGCCTTCTCGGCGGCGATCATGATCGGCGCGCCGTGCGCGTCATCGGCGCCGACAAAATGCACCTGGTGGCCCCGCATGCGCTGGAACCGCACCCAGATGTCGGCCTGGATGTACTCCATGATGTGGCCGATGTGGAACTTGCCGTTGGCGTAGGGCAGGGCGGTGGTGACGAAGAGCTGGCGGGTCATGGTGGCGTTCCGGGGGGCGCTCGTGGCGGAAGAAAGCCGCCGATTCTAGGCCTGCCGCTCCTGATATCGTTGCCGCATGACGACCCCGATCCCCCCGTCCGAACCGGTGCTGACGCTCACCCGGCTGGGTCTGCGGCTGCCGGTGGCGCCGGGCCAGTCGCTGCTGGAGGCCGCGCGCGCCGCGGGCCTGCGGCTGCGCAGTTCCTGCCGCAACGGCACCTGCCGGGTCTGCCTGTGCCGGGTCACGGCCGGCGAGGCGAATCTGCGCTACCGCATCGACTGGCCCGGCCTGAGCCTGGAGGAGCGCGCCGAGGGCGGCTGGACGCTGCCCTGCGTCGCGCTGGCCGACGGCGACGTGGCGATCGACGCCACGCTGGATCCGCGCACCGCACCGCGCTGAAGTCCGAGACGACGGCCGATCGCCCCGGTCATCGGCCGATTTCATCGCGCCGGCCGCAGGTCCAATCGGGCCGGTCGCGGGAAGGTGTCGATGGCAGTGCGGAGTCGATCAGGCGGGATGGCGAGTGTCGGTCCTCGGGGACTGGCGGCGCTGTCGTGGCCGGCGCTGCGGCTGCTGATCGCGCTGCTGCTGGCGCTGCTGCTGTGGCCGCTGCCTGCGCGCGCCGTGCCGGCGGCCTCGCCGACCGAGCCACAGATGCGGGTGCTGGAGGATGTCTCCGGCGCACTCGATGCCGCGCAGGTGCTGGCCGCGCCGGGCTGGCGCGCGCTGCCGGCCGGTGCGCCCAATCTGGGCTATTCCGATTCGGCCTGGTGGTTCGACCTGCGCTGGACGCCGCCGCCCGGCGGCGGGCGCTGGAGCCATCTGGCGCTGGCCTACCCGGTGCTGGACCGGGTCGAGATCCGGCTGTTCGACCGCGACGGGATCGAGCGCGGCCACTGGCGGCTGGGCGACAAGCAGCCTTTCCATCAGCGTCCGGTGCCGCATCGTCACTTCATCGTGCCGCTGCCGCGGGCCGCGCCGGGTCAGGAGGTGGTGCGGGCCCTGGTGCGCGTGCACACCAGCAGCGCGGTGCAGCTGCCGGCGCAGCTCTGGACCGAGCAGGCCTTCCTGGCCGGCGAGCAGCTCGACCAGCTGGTGCAGGGCCTCTATCTGGGCGTGATGCTGGGCATGCTGGCCTACAACTTCTTCCTGTGGCGGGTGATGCGCGAGCGCGTCTACCTCTGGTATGTGCTGTGGGTGGCGGCGATCGCCAGCTTCCAGGCCTCGATCGGCGGGCTGGCCTTCCAGCACCTGTGGCCCGAGGCGACGCAGTGGAACGACCGCGCGATCGTGGTCTTCCTGGCGCTGGCGGTCACCAGCGCGTCCTTCTTCATGATCGATTTCCTGGCGCTGGCGCAACGCGGCGGCTGGATGCTGCGGCTGCCGCAGGCCACCGCCTGGCTGTGCCTGCTGGCGCTGCTGTCGGCCTTCGTGCTGCCGTATCCGATGGCGATCCGGCTGGCGATCGGCTGTGCGGTGGTGGCGATGTTCGGCGCGCTGGGGGTGTCGGCGCTGCGCGGCCGCGAGGGCTTTGCGCCGGCGCGCATCTTCCTGCTGGCCTGGTTCCTGGTGCTGGCGGGCGGTCTGGTGCTGGCGGCCAGCAAGTTCGGGCTGCTGCCGCGCAATGGGCTGACCGAGCATGCCACCCAGGTCGGCACCGCGCTGGAGGTCATCCTGCTGTCGCTGTCGCTGGCCGGGCGGCTGCAGCATGAACGCCGGCTGCGCGAGCAGGCCCAGGCCGAGGCGATGGCCACCCAGCGCCGCGCCAACGAGCGCCTGGAGCAGCGGGTGACCGAGCGCACCCGCGATCTCGAGCAGCTCAACCGGCGCCTGGAGCAGGCCAGTCGCACCGATGCCTTGACCGGCGTGGCCAACCGGGGCCATTTCGACGAGCGCCACGCCGGCGCGGTGCAGCGTGCGATCGCGAGCGCAGGGCCGCTGGGCGTGCTGCTGCTCGACCTCGACCATTTCAAGCGCATCAACGACACGCTCGGCCACCCGGCCGGCGACGACTGCCTGCGCGAGGTGGCCCGGCGCGTGGCGATGCTGCTGGCCGGGCAGGACGGCGTGCAGGCGCTGCTGGCGCGCTATGGCGGCGAGGAGTTCATCGCGCTGCTGCCCGGCCTGCCCCCGCAGCAGGCGCTGGCGCTGGCCGAGCGCATCCGCCTGGTGATCGCCGAGCGGCCGGTCGACAGCGTGGCCGGCCCGGTGGCGGTCACCGCCAGCCTCGGGCTGTGCTGCCGGGTGCCGCGCGATGCGGCCGATGGCATCGCGATGCTGCGCGAGGCCGACGAGGCGCTCTACCAGGCCAAGCGCAGCGGGAGAAACCGGGTGGCGATAGACTTGCGCACCGCCGCCGCGGGCGCGCCGTGAGCCGCGCGCCTGCGCCTTTCCTCGACGTCTCTCCCGAAGCCCTCCCGTCATGTCCCTGAACGAGAACACCGTCCGCGCCGCGATCCAGACCGTGGTCGACCCCAACACCGGCAAGGACTTCGTCACCGGCAAGCAGCTGCGCAACCTGAAGGTCGACGGCAGCGATGTCGCCTTCGACATCGAGCTGGGCTACCCGGCGCGCAGCCAGGTCGACGGTCTGCGCCGTGCGCTGATCGATGCGGTGCGCACGCTGCCCGGCGTCGGCAATGTCAGCGCCAACATCAGCTGGAAGGTCACCGCGCACGCGGTGCAGCGCGGCGTGCAGCTGCTGCCGGGCGTGAAGAACATCGTGGCGGTCGCCTCCGGCAAGGGCGGCGTCGGCAAGAGCACGACCGCCGTCAACCTCGCGCTGGCGCTGGCCGCCGAGGGCGCCACCGTGGGCATCGTCGACGCCGACATCTACGGCCCGAGCCAGCCGATGCTGCTGGGCATCACTGGCGCGCGGCCCGAGAGCTACGACGGCAAGACGATGGAGCCGCTGGTCGGCCACGGCATCCAGGTGATGTCGATCGGCTTCCTGGTCGACAACGACCAGGCCATGATCTGGCGCGGCCCGATGGCCACCCAGGCGCTGGAGCAGCTGCTGCGCCAGACCAACTGGAAGGACCTCGACTACCTGATCGTCGACATGCCCCCGGGCACCGGCGACATCCAGCTCACGCTGGCGCAGAAGGTGCCGGTCACCGGCGCGGTCATCGTGACCACGCCGCAGGACATCGCGCTGCTCGACGCGAAGAAGGGCCTGAAGATGTTCGAGAAGGTCAGCGTGCCGATCCTGGGCGTGGTCGAGAACATGGCGGTCTACTGCTGCCCGAACTGCGGCCACACCGAGCACATCTTCGGCGCCGACGGCGGCAAGCGCATGGCGGCCGAATACGGCATCGACCACCTCGGCAGCCTGCCGCTGAACCTGTCGATCCGCCAGCAGGCCGACGCCGGCTGCCCGACGGTGGCGGCCGAGCCCGACAGCGAGATCGCCGCGCTCTACCGCGGCGTCGCCCGCCGCGTGGCGATCAAGATCGCCGACAAGGCCAAGGACTACTCGTCGAAGTTCCCGACGATCACCGTCTCGAAGTCGACCTGAGGCGGACCGTGCCGATGCCGGCTGCGCTCACAGCGGCCGCGTCGGCACCACCCGGATGCGGTGCCAGAAGGCGCGGTCGATGATGGCCATCACGCAGGGCCGCACCTGGCGCGGCTGCTGATCGTCCATCACGCGCTTGCGCACCGGCCAGTACAGCACGCCGCCGCTGAGGCGGATCACCCGCGCCGGCGACTCCAGCCGCACCGCCTCGGCCTGGCGGCCCTGCATGTCGGCGGCGAAGATGATCACCCGCTCGCGGCTCCAGCGCACCTTGCGGCCGAGCGCGGCGACCTCGCCCTGCTGCTCGAGGGTGTCCTCCCACTCGGCCGGCGAGTCGATGCCGATCAGGCGCTGCTGCCGTCCAGGCAGCGGACAGTGCATGTGGCTGCGGGTCGCGTGCACCCGCAGCAGGGTCGCGCCGCGGCTGCCATTGCCGCTGCCGCCGATACGCTCAGGTCCTGCCTCGGACGCGTCGCTGCCGGGGGCCGCTCGCGCCGGGCCGGCCAGAAGGCTGCCCATCACCAGGCTCAGCACCACGAGCGTGCGCAGCAGGCGCGGGCGGCGACGCACAGGGGCGAAGGCAAAGGCAGACGGTTTCATGGGCTCCTGATTCTTTCGATTTGGTCGCCGACTATAGCGTCGGGATACATCTTGGCGTCGGGACTGACCCGCAGCGGCAAGCCGGCCCTCAGAATCGCGCCATGAACCTGCTCGACGCGATGCGCTACCTCAGCGCGCTGGCGCAGGCGCGCCACTTCGGCCGCGCCGCCGAGGCCTGCCACATCACCCAGCCGGCGCTGTCGAACGCGATCCGCGCGCTCGAGCAGGAGTTCGGCGTGACCATCGTGCGCCGCGGCCGCCAGTACGAGGGCCTGACGCCCGAGGGCGAGCGGGTGCTGGCCAGCGCGCACCGCATGCTCCACGAGCGCGAGGCGCTGCGCCAGGAGCTCGGCCAGGCGCGCGCCGCGCCCGGCGGGCCGCTGCTGCTGGCCTGCGTGCCGACCGCGCTGCCGGTGGCCGCGCGGCTGGTGGCGCGGCTGCGCGCGGCGCATCCGGCGCTGCGCCCGACGCTGCGCTCGCTCAGTTCGCCCGAGATCGAGACCGGGCTGGAGGAGCTGTCGATCGACCTGGCGCTGGGCTACGCCGACCGCATCGGCGAGCGCGGCGTGCGCGCGCGGGTGGCGGCGTCCTACCGCGAGCGCCATGTGCTGCTGCGCCGGCGCGAGCCGTCCGGCGCGGGCCGGCGCCGGCGGATCGCGCCGATGCGCTGGCGCGAGGCCGCCGCGCTGCCGCTGGGGCTGCTGACGCCGGAGATGCACAACCGCCACATCGTCGATGCGGCCTTCGCGCAGGCGGGCGTGGCGGTGCGGCCGGTCTTCGAGACCAACTCGGTGCTGGCGCTGCTGCTGGCGGTGCACGAGGGCGCGGTGGCCGCCAGCGTCATGCCCGGTGTGCTGGCCGGCCAGGCCCGGCGCGACGCGCAGCTGGAGATCGTGCCGCTGGTCGAGCCGGAGGTCACGGTGACGATGGGCCTGCTGGCGCCGCAGGGCGGCCGGCTGTCGCTGGCGCAGCAGGCCGCGCTGGGCTGCGTGGCCGACGCCCGCTGGTGGCACGAGACGGTCGAGGTCGGCGGCACCGAGGCCGTGGATGCGATGGATGCTGCGGTGCATCATTCAGCGCCGCTATCGGACGGTTCACCGACGTGATTGGACAGCGCCGGGGCGCCCGCCCGATGATCGGCGCATGGAGACAAGCCCCCCCCTCGACGCGCCGCAGCAGACGGCGCTGGACCAGGTGCTGGCCGCGCACGCCGGCCAGGCTGGCGCCCTGCTGCCGATCCTGCATGCGCTGCAGGACCGGCTCGGCTTCGTGCCGCCAGCGGCGCTGCCGCCCATCGCGCGCGCGCTGAACCTCTCGCGCGCCGAGGTGCACGGCGTCGTCAGCTTCTATCACCACTTCCGCACCACGCCGCCGCGCGGCCGCGTGGTGCAGATCTGCCGCGCCGAGGCCTGCCGCGCCCTGGGCGCCGAGGCGCTGTGGGCGCATGCGCAGGCGGCGGTCGAGGCGCAAGGGCGCGACACGCTGGAGCCGGCCTACTGCCTGGGCCTGTGCGCGCAGTCGCCCGCCGGCATGATCGGCGCGCGGCTGCATGCGCGGCTGACGCCGGCGCGGCTCGATGCGCTGCTCGAAGGAGACGCCGCATGACAACGATGATGGAGACGGCGCCGCTGCGGCTATGGGTGCCGCGTGACAGCGCCGCGCTGGCGGTGGGCGCCGATGCGGTGGCCGACGCGCTGCAGGCGCGCGCGTCCGCCCAGGGCGTGCCGCTGGCGCTGGTGCGCAACGGCTCGCGCGGGCTGCTGTGGCTGGAGACGCTGGTCGAGGTCGACACGCCGCTCGGACGCGTCGTCTTCGGGCCGGTGATGCCCGAGGACGTGGCGGCGCTGTGGCCGGCCCTGTGCGCCGAGGCGCGCGGCGAGGCGAGCGCGCATCCCTTGCGCCAGGGCATCGCCGCGCAGATGCCGTATCTGGCCCTGCAGGAGCGGCTCACCTTCGCGCGGGTCGGCGTCACCGATCCGCTCTCGCTCGACGACTACGCCGCGCACGGCGGCTGGACCGGGCTGAAGGCGGCGGCCGCGATGACGCCGGCCGACATCCTGCGTCAGGTCACGCATTCCGGCCTGCGCGGGCGCGGCGGCGCGGCCTTTCCGGCCGGCATCAAGTGGCGCACGGTCGCGCACGCCGAGGGCCAGACCAAATACGTGGTCTGCAACGCCGACGAGGGCGACTCCGGCACCTTCGCCGACCGCATGCTGATGGAGGGCGATCCCTTCCTGCTGATCGAGGGCATGGCGATCGCCGCGCTGGCGGTGGGCGCCGCCGAGGGCTATGTCTACATCCGCTCCGAGTACCCGCACGCGGTGGCAATGCTGCGCGAGGCGGTGGCGCGCGCCGAGACCGCGGGCTGGCTGGGCGCGGACGTGGCGGGCTCGGGTCGGGCGTTCCGGCTGCAGGTGCGCATGGGCGCCGGCTCCTACGTCTGTGGCGAGGAGACGGCGATGCTCGAAAGCCTGGAGGGCCGGCGCGGCGTCGTGCGCGCCAAGCCGCCGCTGCCGGCGATCGAAGGCCTGTTCGGCCGCCCGACCGTCATCAACAACGTGCTGACCTTCGCCGCGGTGCCGACCATCCTGGCGCGCGGCGCCGACTTCTACCGCGGCTACGGCGTCGGGCGCTCGCACGGCACGCTGCCCTTCCAGCTCGGCGGCAACATCCGCCACGGCGGGCTGGTCGAGAAGGCCTTCGGGTTGACGCTGCGCGAGCTGGTCTTCGGCTTCGGGGGCGGCACCGCCAGCGGGCGGCCGGTCAAGGCGATCCAGGTCGGCGGGCCGCTGGGCGCCTATGTGCCCGAGCCGCAGTGGGACGTGCCGCTGGACTACGAGGCCTATGCGGCCATCGGCGCGGTGGTCGGCCACGGCGGCGTGGTCGTGCATGACGACCGCGCGGACATGGCGGGGCTGGCGCGCTATGCGATGGAATTCTGCGCGCTGGAGTCCTGCGGCAAGTGCACGCCCTGCCGCATCGGCTCGACCCGCGGCGTCGAGGTGATCGACCGCATCGTGCTCAACCGCGAGCGCCCGCAGGTGCGCGCGCAGCAGGTCGAGCTGCTGCGCGACCTCTGCGACACGATGATCGGTGGCAGCCTGTGCGCGATGGGCGGCATGACGCCCTATCCGGTGCTGTCGGCGCTGGACCACTATCCGGCCGACTTCGGCCTCGAGGCGGCGCCGCTCGCCGCACCCGCCGAGGAGACGACGCGATGAACCACCCCGTCATTCCGATCCAGGCGGTCAAGACGCTGGACGCCTGCCGCCAGCCCGAGATCGACCGCGGCACGCCGGCCAGCCTCGCCGCCGAGACGGTCACGCTGAGCATCGACGGCTTCCAGGTCACGGTGCCGCAGGGCACCTCGCTGATGCGCGCGGCCATCGACGCCGGCATCCAGGTGCCCAAGCTCTGCGCCACCGACACGCTGGAGCCCTTCGGTTCATGCCGGCTGTGCCTGGTCGAGATCGAGGGCCGGCGCGGCACGCCCGCGTCCTGCACCACGCCGGCCGAGGCCGGCATGACGGTGCGCACGCAAAGCCCCAGGCTGCAGAAGCTGCGCCAGGGCGTGATGGAGCTCTACCTCAGCGACCACCCGCTCGACTGCCTGACCTGCGCGGCCAACGGCGACTGCGAGCTGCAGACCCAGGCCGGCGTGGTCGGCGTGCGCAACGTGCGCTACGGCGTCGGCGACCGCGCGGTGGCCGGCATCACCGGTCGCCACCATCTGGCGCACGCCCAGGACGAGTCGAACCCGTACTTCACCTACGATCCGTCGAAGTGCATCGTTTGCAACCGCTGCGTGCGCGCCTGCGAGGAGGTGCAGGGCACGTTCGCGCTGACGATCTCGGGCCGCGGCTTCGAGTCGCGGGTGGCCGCCGGCATGGACGAGCCGTTCATGCAGAGCGAGTGCGTCTCCTGCGGCGCCTGCGTGCAGGCCTGCCCGACCGCGACGCTGACCGAGAAGACGGTGATCGAGCTCGGCCAGCCCGAGCACAGCGTCATCACCACCTGCGCCTACTGCGGCGTGGGCTGCTCGTTCAAGGCGGAGATGAAGGGCACGCAGGTCGTGCGCATGGTGCCGTGGAAGGACGGCAAGGCCAACGAAGGCCACAGCTGCATCAAGGGCCGCTTCGCCTGGGGCTACGCGACGCACAAGGACCGCCTGACGAAACCGATGGTGCGCGACAAGATCACCGACCCGTGGCGCGAGGTGAGCTGGGACGAGGCGTTGAACCACGCCGCGGGCGAGTTCCGCCGCATCCAGTCGACTTACGGCCGCGATTCGGTCGGCGGCATCACGTCGAGCCGCTGCACCAACGAGGAGACCTACCTCGTGCAGAAGCTGATCCGCGCCGCCTTCGGCAACAACAACGTCGACACCTGCGCCCGCGTCTGCCACAGCCCGACCGGCTACGGCCTGGGCCAGACCTACGGCACCTCGGCGGGCACGCAGACCTTCAAGTCGGTCGAGCACACCGATGTGGTGATGGTCATCGGCGCCAACCCGAGCGAGGGGCATCCGGTCTTCGCGTCGCGGCTGAAGAAGCGGCTGCGCCAGGGCGCGCGGCTGATCGTGGTCGATCCGCGCCGCATCGACCTGGTGGATGCGCCGCACATCCATGCCGACTTCCACCTGCAGCTGAAACCCGGCACCAACGTGGCCGTCATCACCGCGCTGGCGCATGTGGTCGTCACCGAGGGGCTGGTGAACGAGGCCTATGTGGCCGAGCGCTGCGACCCCAAGAGCTTCCAGCAGTGGCGCGACTTCGTGTCGAGCCCCGAGAACTCGCCCGAGGCCTTCGAGGCGGTCAGCGGCGTGCCGGCCGAGGTGGTGCGCGGCGCGGCGCGGCTCTATGCGGGTGGCGGGCAGGGCGGCAACAGCGCGATCTTCTACGGCCTGGGCGTGACCGAGCACGCCCAGGGCTCGACGATGGTGATCGGCATCGCCAACCTCGCGATGGCCTGCGGCATGGTCGGGCGCGAGGGCGTGGGCGTGAACCCGCTGCGCGGCCAGAACAATGTGCAGGGCTCCTGCGACATGGGCAGCTTCCCGCACGAGCTGCCCGGCTACCGCCACATCAGCGACAGCACGGTGCGCGCGCAGTTCGACGCCGCCTGGGGCGTGACGCTCAGCCCCGAGCCGGGCCTGCGCATCCCCAACATGCTGGACGCGGCGCTGGAAGGCTCGTTCAAGGCGCTCTACGTGCAGGGCGAGGACCCGGCGCAGTCCGATCCGAACACGCAGCATGTCGCGGCGGCGCTCTCCAGCATGGAATGCGTGGTCGTGCAGGACATCTTCCTGAACGAGACAGCCAAGTACGCCCACGTCTTCCTGCCGGGCGCGTCCTTCCTGGAGAAGGACGGCACCTTCACCAACGCCGAGCGCCGCATCAGCCGCGTGCGCCAGGTGATGCCGCCGCTCTCGGGCAAGGCGGACTGGGAGGTGACGCAGGCCTTCGCCAACGCGCTGGGCTACCCGATGCACTACACGCACCCGTCGCAGATCATGGACGAGATCGCCGCACTCACCCCCAGCTTCGCGGGCGTGAGCTTCGAGAAGATCGAGCGCCTGGGCAGCGTGCAGTGGCCCTGCAACGAGACCACCGACGAGGCCGGCACGGCGATCATGCACGTCGGCGGCTTCGTGCGCGGGCGGGGGCGCTTCCTGCCGACGCAGTACGTGCCGACCGACGAGCGGGTGACGCGGCGCTTCCCGCTGATCCTGACCACCGGGCGGGTGCTGAGCCAGTACAACGTCGGCGCGCAGACGCGGCGCACCGCCAACAGCCGCTGGCACGAGGAGGACCGGCTGGAGATCCACCCGCATGACGCCGAGGAGCGCGGCGTGAAGGACGGCGACTGGGTCGGCATCACCAGCCGCGCCGGCGAGACGGTGCTGCGCGCCACCGTCACCGAGCGGGTGCAGCCGGGCGTGGTCTACACCACCTTCCATTTCCCCGAGTCCGGCGCCAACGTCATCACCACGGATTCGAGCGACTGGGCGACCAACTGCCCCGAGTACAAGGTGACGGCGGTGCAGGTCAGCCGCGTCACGCAGGCCAGCGGCTGGCAGCGCGACTTCGCCGACTTCGACCGCCTGCAGCACGGCCTGCTGCCGGAGCACGCCCGATGAGCACCGTCACTGTGGACAGCGCCGCGACGCTGGTGCGGCTGGCCAACCGCATCGGCGAGTTCTTCGCAGCCTTTGCCGATCGCGAGGAGGCGCTCGACGGCATCGCCCAGCATCTGGCGAAGTTCTGGGAGCCGCGCATGCGCCGCGGGCTCTATGTCCACCTCGACGGGCCGTCGCAGGGCGAGGGACTGGCGCCGCTGGTGCGCGAGGCGGTGCTGACGCGGCGCGGGCGGCTCGAGCCGCTCAGCGCGGCGCCAGCACCTTCGGCCGCTGGATCGTGATCGCGCGGGCCTGGTCGCGCTCGCGCCGGTAGGTGAAGGCCCCGCCTTCGAGCGCCTGCACGGCGACCGACAGCTGGGCCACGGTCGCCGCCTGCGACAGCGAGACCAGCGTGCACAGGCCGCTGGCCGCGGTGCTGCAGCTCACCGGGGTGGTCGCGCCCTGGAACAGGCCGCTGACCTTGACGCCGCCCATCGGCTTGCCGCTGGCATTGACGACGCGCACCGTGGCGCGTGCCGTCCAGCGGCCCTTGCTGACGGCGGTATCGCCCTGCAGCAGGCCGATGTTCAGCTCGTGCGCGGGCGGGAACTTCAGCGCGGTGGCGCTGCCGGCGAACAGCAGCCGGTTCGGGCTGCCCGAGAGCTGCGCCAGCACCGATGGCGTGGCCTGCGCCAGCAGCTGCTGCGTCAGCTGCGTCGGAGTCAGCGTCGGGCGCGATTCCAGCAGCAGCGCCAGCGTGCCGGCCACATGGGGTGCGGCCATCGAGGTGCCGCTGAGCAGCCGCTCCGCGGTCGGGCTGCGCCAGTCCGGCGCCGACACCCACAGACCCGGTGCCAGCAGGTCGACGCAGCTGCCGAAGTTCGAGAAGGACGCGCGCTTGTCCGCGTTGTCGCTGGCGCCGACCGTGATCGCAGCCGGCACCCGCGCCGGCGAGCGCAGGCAGGCGTTGGTGTTCTCGTTGCCCGCCGAGACCACCACATGGAAGCCCGCCAGCAGCAGACTGCGCACCGCTTCGTCCAGCATCGGGTACGCATTGGCTCCCAGGCTCATGTTGACGATGGCCGGGCGTTCCTGGCGGGTCAGGATCCAGTCGATGCCGGCCAGTACCTGGCTGATCGGTCCCGAGCCGTCGCAGCCCAGCACCCGCACCGACACCAGCGTGGTGCCCGGTGCGACCCCGGCGACGCTGCCGCCGATCGTGCCCGCCACATGGGTGCCGTGGCCACGGCAGTCGGCGCTGCCGTGGCCGTCGCGGACGTGGTCGGTGCCGGGCGCCAGTCGGTCGCCGAACTGCTGGTGGGCGGAAATGCCGGAGTCGAGCACGAAGACGGTCACGCCCTGTCCGCGTGTCGAGGTGCTCAGGCGCTGGTTCAGCGGCAGCCGGCGCTGGTCGATGCGGTCCAGGCCCCAGTGGCCGAACTCGGTCAGCGAGCGTTCCGAGGTGGTCTGTCCGGTCGACACCAGCGTGTCGGGCAATACCGAGAGCACGGCCGGATCCTGTTCGAGGCGCTGCTGCAGCGCTTCAGCCTCGCCTGCGGCCACCTCGACGGTGAAGCCGGGCCAGATGCGCGAGAAATGCAGCCTGGCCTGCGGGTCCCCTGGGCCCAGCAGCCGCAGGCTCTGGGCCTGGATGGCGGCTTCGGTGCGCTGCTGCAGCGTGCCGGCTTCGGCCTGCAGCGCGCGGGCCCGGCCGGCCTCATCGGCCGCGATCGCCGCCGGGTGCAGCTGCACGATCAGCCGCTGCGGTTCGCTGCCGGGGGCCGGGCGGGGCTCGTCCGCGCCGCCACCACAGGCAGACAGCAGCACTCCCAGCCCCAGCGTCGCCAGGGTGGTGTGCCAGGGGCGGAATCGGGCAAGGGTGTGGGCGAGGGCGCAGTCCGACTTCTCTGGCATCTCGATGTCCTCGGGGCTCATGGGCAATCAGAGGATTTCGATCTGCGCAAAAGAAAGTGAATTCCCGGCTTTTCCGGTTGCGGTCCCGGCGGGGTTCGCAGCGGGTGTTGCTGCGAAGAATGTCACGCTCCGCGTCAGGCGGCCGGATCGACCCGGTAGCGCTGCTGCATGAATCCGAAGCCGTAGGCGCGGGTCGACACCAGCGAGAGTTTCAGATCGGCCGGCAGCGGCCCGCCCAGCGGCCGGCCCTGGCCGATCAGCACCGGCACCACCGTCAGCGTGATCTCGTCGACCAGGCGCTCGGCCAGGAAGGCGGCCAGCAGCCGCGCGCCGTCGACGTAGACATGGCGCGCGCCGAGCCGGCCCAGCTCCTCGAGCACCGCCTTCGGGGGGGCCGTGCTGGCCTGCACGGTGGCGCGCAGCGCCTCGGGAATGAGCAGCGGCCGGCGGCTCATCACCCGCACCGGCCGGCTGCCATAGGGCCAGACGCCGTCGCCCAGCAGCAGCTCGAAGGTGCCGCGGCCCATCACGACCGCGTCGACGGTGGCCAGGAAGTCGGCGGTGCCGCAGTCCTCGCTGGGCGGGATGCGCCGGTTGGCTTCGTCGAGCCAGTCGATGCGGCCGTCGGGGCGGCTGATGTAGCCATCGAGCGTGGTGGCGAGGAACAGGGAGCAGCGGGGTTTCATGCGTCAGGCCGGACTTCGGAGTATCGATCTTGCGAACCCGCGATCATCCTCCATTCGCGGGGCTTTTCTGGATCCGGATGCAGATCTCCGCGTCGACACCGTGACACGATGCCGATGCCAGAATCGCCGCCATGCATGAAGACGATCACGAATTCCTGCCCGATCCGAGCGGACCCCGGCCGGTCGAGCGCCTGCAGGCCGGCCGGCGCGAGCCGCATGTCGAGACGCTGGCCGAGGAGCTGCCGGTCGCGCTGGTCTACAACGGCATCTCGCATGCGGTGATGCTGGCTTCGCCGGCCGACCTGGAGGACTTCGCGCTGGGCTTCTCGCTGTCGGAGGGCATCATCGATTCGCCCGACGATCTGCTCGACGCCGAGATCCTGCCTGCCGACCTGGGCGAGAGCGTCGCGCTGGCGGGCACCACCGAGCGCGGGCTGTCGGTCGAGCTGAAGGTGACGCTGCGCTGCTTCATGCGGCTGAAGGAGCGCCGGCGCACGCTGGCCGGGCGCACCGGCTGCGGCCTGTGCGGCACCGAGAGCCTGGCCGAGGCGGTGCGCCCGGTGGGCCGCGAGGCCGCCTGCATCGCGGTCGAGGCCGCGGCGCTGGAGCGCGCGATGGCGGCGCTGCCGCGTCACCAGACGCTGCAGCAGGCCACCGGCGCGACCCATGCCGCCGCCTGGTGCGCGCCCGACGGCGAGGTGCTGCTGGTGCGCGAGGATGTCGGCCGCCACAACGCGCTCGACAAGCTGATCGGCGCGCTGGCGCGTGCCGGCACCGATCCGGCCGCGGGCTTCGTCGTCGTCACCAGCCGCGCCAGCTACGAGATGGTCTACAAGGCCGCGCATGCCGGCTTCGGCCTGCTGGCGGCGGTGTCGGCGCCGACCGGGCTGGCGGTGCGCACCGCCGAGGCCGCCGGTCTGGTGCTGGCCGGCTTCGTGCGGGGCGACCGGGCGGTGGCCTACAGCCACGCCAGCCGGCTGCTGACCACGCCGGCGCCTGTCCCGGTCAGTTCCAGCTGACCTCGCTGGCGAAGAGATAGCCCGCGCCGTAGACGGTGCGGATCATCTTCGGGTTGTGCGGATCGGTCTCGATCTTGCGGCGCAGCCGCGAGATGCGCACGTCGATGCTGCGGTCCAGCGGCGAGAGGTCGGGGTCGCCGCAGATCTGCTCGCGCGCGAGGATGCGGTTGGGCCGCTGCAGGAAGGTCGCCAGCAGCCGTGCCTCGCCCGAGCTCAGCGTCCATTCCTGGCCGCTGGCGCTGCGCAGCAGGTTGGTGTCGGGCTGGAAGGTCCAGCCGTTGCCGAAGCGCGCCAGCTGCGGGCCGCGCTCGTCGCTGCCCTGACCGCGCCGGCGCAGGATGCTGCGCACCCGCGCGACCAGCTCGCGCGGCTCGAAGGGCTTGGTCACGTAGTCGTCGGCGCCCAGCTCCAGGCCCATGACCCGGTCGCCGATCCAGGCGCGGCCGCTCAGGATCAGCAGGCCGCAGTCATGGCGGCGCTGGATCTCCTGCATCAGCTCCATGCCGTCGCCGTCGGGCAGGCCGAGGTCGAGAATGCACAGGTCGGGCACCTGCAGCGCGAGCTGCTGGCGGGTCTCGGCGGCGCTGCGGCAGCCATGCGTCTCGAAGCCGAAGTCGCGCAGCACCGTCTGGAGCAGCCGCGCCACCTCGGCGTCGTCCTCGACGATCAGGATGCGCGTGCCCTCTCCGGGCGACCGGCTCATGGGCGTGTTCATGTGGGGTGAGCCCCTGAGGCTCGTCGGGGTCATCTCAAGGTCTCCTCGATGACGGATTCCAGCTCTTCCGGGGTGAAGGGCTTGCGCAGCAGCGGCCAGGGATCCTGCAGTCCGGGCTGCTCGTCGGAATAGCCGCTGATCAGCAGCATGCGCAGCCCGGGCCGGGCGCGCGCGGCGTGGCGGCACAGCGCCCGGCCGTCGGTGCGCCCGGGCATGACGATGTCGGTGATCAGCAAGCCGATGTCGGGCACCGCATCGAGGATCTCGCGGGCCTCGTCGCCGTCGCCGGCCTCGATCACCGGATGGCCGAGCGCGACCAGCTGGCGCCGCACGATGCGGCGCAGCTCGGCCTGGTCGTCGACCAGCAGCACCAGCGGCCGGCCGGGCCGGGCCGGTGCGGTCTCCGGATCAGGCGTCGCCCGCAGGCTCTGGCCGACGGGCGCACGCACGATCGCCGATTCGTCGAGCGCCGGCAGCAGCAGCGTCACCTGCGTGCCGGCGCCGGGGCGGCTGTGCAGCAGCACGCCGCCGCCGCACTGGTGCACGAAGCCGTAGACCATCGACAGCCCCAGGCCGCTGCCCTGGCCGAAGCGCTTGGTGGTGAAGAAGGGCTCGAAGACACGCGCCTGCGTGGCCTCGTCCATGCCGATGCCGGTGTCGGTGACGCGGATGCGCACATGGCGCCCGGGCAGCACCTCGGCCTCGGCCGCCTCGGCGGTGTCGAGCAGGCATTCGTCGGTCTCGATGCGCAGCTCGCCGCCCTCGGGCATGGCGTCGCGGGCGTTGATCGCCAGGTTCAGGATCGCGCTCTCGAGCTGATGCGCGTCGGTGCGGGCGATCAGGCGCTGGCGCGGCGCCGCCAGCGAGGTCAGCAGCCGCACCGAGTCCGGCAGCGAGCGCACCAGCAGCTGCGCGGCATCGGCCACCACCTCGCCGACATCGACCGCGCGCGGCGCCAGCGGCTGCTGGCGCGCGAAGGTCAGCAGCCGGCGGATCAGGTCGGCGCCGCTGTGCGCGGCCTTCAGCGCCGGGGTCAGGAACTCGGCCAGCTCCGGATCGCCCGGATGGCGGTCACGCAGCGCGGCCAGATTGCCGATCATCACCGCCAGCATGTTGTTCAGGTCGTGCGCGATGCCGCCGGTGAGCTGTCCGACCGCCTCCATCTTCTGCGCCTGGGCCACCGCCACCTGCGCCTGCTTGACCTCGCTGACATCGACCGACAGCACGAAGCAGCCCAGCACCTCGCCGTCGGGCCCGAACTCCGGCACCAGCTCGGTGCGGGCGTTGACGATGCGGCCGTCCTCGCGCTCCATCTCGTACTCGTAGCGCTGGCGACTGCCCTTGAGCGCCTGCACCACATGCGGGATCACCACCGCATAGACCTTGGGGGGCAGCACGTCGATGATCGGCCGCCCGGCGGCGATGTCGCGACCCCGTCCGAACCAGTCGGTATAGCCCTTGTTGGCGTACTGGTAGACATGGTTCTGGTCGAAGTAGCCGATCAGCGCGGGCACGTTGTCGAAGATCAGGCGCAGCCGCGCCTCGCTCAGGCGCAGCTCGGCCAGCAGCGCTTCGCGCGGTGCCGATTCGGGGTCGGGTTCGGAATGGGGAAGCAGCGGATCCATCCCGGCCCATTCTAGGCAGCGAGCTGACCCCGAGCTTCCGGATGCACCCGCATCGCAGGCTCGCCAAGATTCGATACATTTGCTCCGAGGTGTTGAAAAAGTCACTCGGGAAGATGCGCCTCCGTTGAATGACCAACGGAGACAGATGCCATGCCAGTGACCGGACACGCCGGCGCGATGCCTTATGACGAGGGCCTGGAGCGCCAGGCCGCCAACTTCGTGGCCTTGTCGCCGCTGAGCTTCCTGGCCCGCACCGCCGCCATTCATCCGGAGCGCATCGCCCTGGTGCACGGCCTGCTGCGCCAGACCTGGGCCACCACCTACCGGCGCTGCCGCCAGCTCGCCAGCGCCCTGCAGCGCCGCGGCGTCCACGCCGGCCAGACGGTGGCGGCGATGCTGCCCAACACCCCGGCGATGTTCGAGGCCCATTTCGGCGTGCCGATGGCCGGGGCGGTGCTCAACACCCTGAACACGCGTCTTGATCCGGAGGCGATCGCCTTCCAGCTCGATCACGGCGAGGCCCGCGTGCTGCTGACCGACCGCGAGTTCTCCTCGACCATCCGCCGCGCGCTGGCGCTGATGACCGGCCCGAAGCCGCTGGTCATCGATGTGGCCGATGCGCTGTTCGAGGGCGGCGAGTTCCTCGGCGAGAAGGAGTACGAGGACTTCCTGGCCGAGGGCGATCCGGCCTTTGCCTGGCAGCTGCCGTCGGACGAGTGGAACGCGATCGCGCTGAACTACACCAGCGGCACCACCGGCAACCCGAAGGGCGTGGTCACCCACCACCGCGGCGCCTACCTGAACGCCACCTCGAACGTCGTCACCTGGGCGATGCCGCGCCACGCCGTCTACCTGTGGACGCTGCCGATGTTCCACTGCAACGGCTGGTGCTTCCCGTGGACGATGGCGCTGCAGGCCGGCACCAGCGTGTGCCTGCGCCGGGTCGATCCGACGCTGATCTTCCCGCTGATCCGCGAGCACCGCGTCACCCACATGTGCGGCGCGCCGATCGTCTACGGCCTGCTGATCAACGCCTCCGAGCAGCTGCGCGCCGGCATCGATCACCCGATTCACGGCCTGATCGCGGGTGCGGCGCCGCCGGCGGCGATCATCGAGGGCTGCGAGCGCATCGGCATCGACATCACCCATGTCTACGGCCTGACCGAGGTCTACGGCCCGGCGGCGGTCTGCGTGCGCCAGGATGGCTGGGAAAAGCTGCCGATCGGCGAGCGTGCCGAGCTCAATGCCCGCCAGGGCGTGGCCTATCCGATGCAGGAAGCCATCGCGGTGCTCGATCCCGAGACGATGCAGCCGGTGCCGGCCGACGGCCAGACCATGGGCGAGATCTTCTTCCGCGGCAACCTGGTGATGAAGGGCTACCTGAAGAACCCCGAGGCGACCGCCGAGGCCTTCCGCGGCGGCTGGTTCCACACCGGCGACCTGGCGGTGATGCACCCGGACGGCTACGTCAAGATCAAGGACCGCAGCAAGGACATCATCATCTCCGGCGGCGAGAACATCTCCAGCGTCGAGGTCGAGGAGGTGCTCTACCGCCACCCGGCGGTGATGGTGGCGGCGATCGTCGCCGCGCCGGACCCGAAGTGGGGCGAGGTGCCCTGCGCCTTCATCGAGCTGCGCGAGGGCGCCGAGTGCAGCGAGGAGGAGATCGTCGAGTACTGCCGCCAGCACATGGCGCGCTACAAGGTGCCCAAGCGCGTGGTCTTCGGCACGCTGCCCAAGACCTCGACCGGCAAGATCCAGAAGTTCATGCTGCGCCAGCAGATGAAGTCGGCCTCGGCCATCGGCTGAGCCGGGCACCGCAACACGACAGGACGGGGGAGACGGCGATGAACGATCTTCAAGGCCACGACATCGAGGACCTGCGCGTCGGCATGACCGCGACCTTCTCGAAGACCATCACCGAGGCGGACATCGTGCTGTTCGCCGGCGTGTCCGGCGACGGCAACGCGGTGCACACCAACGAGGAGTTCGCGCAGGGCACGCCGTTCAAGGGCCGCATCGCCCACGGCTTCCTGACCGCCAGCGTCATCTCGGCCGCGGTGGCCAACAAGCTGCCCGGCCCGGGCTCGATCTACCTCGACCAGCGCATGAGCTTCAAGGCGCCGGTGCGCCCGGGCGACACGGTGCATGCGACGGTGCGGGTCAAGGAGGTCCAGCCCGAGCGCTGCCGCGTGCTGCTCGAGACGGTCTGCACCGTCAAGGGCACGGTGGTGATCGACGGCGAGGCGCTGATCAAGGTCGGCTCGCTGGTCAAGCGCGAGCAGGCCCAGGCCCGCACGGCCGCGGCGGCCGCCGCACCGGCCGAGGCCTGACGCAGCGCAGGGGGCGGCGCCGCGGGCGCCGCTATGCTCCGGCTCCTGTCCTTGCGTCCGGACCCGGAGAGCCTGCGCCATGAGCCTTGACGATGAACTGGTGGCCCCGCTGCGTGCGGTGGCCGAGCGCCTCGCGCTGCCGAAGGTGCGCGCGCTGCACCTGCCGCCGCGCGAGGCGGTGCAGGCGGCGCGCCGGGCCGGCCGCGGCGAGTTCTGCCTGCTCGAGCTCGACGACGGCACGCCCGGGGCCGCCTACGTCATGCTCGACGACGATCACGAGGCGCTGCTGCTCGGCCACGGCACCGAGGCGCTCGCGGGCGCGGACGCGCTGGCGCTGGCCGCCTCGTTCGGGGCTGCGCGCGGCGCGCGCCGGGTGGTGGCGTGGGCGGCGCTGGGCGCGCTGTCGCGCTGGCTGGTCGAGCGCGCCGGGCTGGAGGTGCCGCGCGGCGGCGATCCCTGGGGCCGGCCCGCGCCGCTTGCGGGCGAGCATCTCGGCATGGTCGGGCTGTTCACGCCGATGGTGGCGCCGCTGCTGCAGGCCGGCCTGCGGCTGACGGTGCTGGAGCTGCAGCCCGAGCTGGCCGGCCGGCGTGGCGCGCTGACGGTGACGCTGGACCCGGCGGCGCTGCAGGACTGCCCGCGCATCGTCTGCACCGCCACGACGCTGATCAACGGCAGCCTCGAGGCGCTGCTGCCGCGCCTGCGCCATGCGCGTCATCTGGCGCTGCTGGGCCCGAGCGCCGGCTGCCTGCCCGATGCGCTGTTCGCGCGCGGTGTCACCCAGCTCGGCGGGCGCTGGATCACCGATCCGGCCGGCGCGATCGATGCGGTGCGTGCCGGCCGCGGCCTGGGCGAGGTCTCGCGCAAGTTCGCCTTCAGCCGCGACGACTGGCCGGACTGCCCGGCGCTGCTCGCGCGGCTGTGATCGCGAAGGTCTCGGCGGTGGCCAGCACCTGCTCGATCGCCGCCAGCAGCGCCTCGGCGCGGAAGGGCTTGTGCAGCACCTGCAGCCCGCTGGCTGACAGCAGCGAGAGATCGCCCGGCGAGGTGTCCCCGGTGATCACCAGCACCGGGACCGGTCCGCCGTAGCTGCGTACCGCCTCGACCACATCCAGCCCGCTGGCACCGCGCAGCCGGTGGTCGGTGATCAGCAGGTCGATGCCGCTGTGGCCGCGCGGGCGCTGCGCGAGCTGGTGGCGCAGCGGCGCCAGTCCGTCATGGCACTGCACCACCGCGCCCCAGGCCTGCAGGCGGGCGCGCAGCGCGTCCTGCACCGCCGGCTCGTCCTCGACCACCGTCAGCCGCAGGCCCTGCAGCGGCAGCCTGCGCGGCAGGGCCGGCACCGCTAGCGCCGGCAGCGGCGTGGCACTGTCGAGCTGCACCGAGAAGCGGCTGCCCCGCCCGGGGCGCGAGTTCAGCAGCAGCCGATGGCCCAGCAGCGCGCAGCTGCGCTGGACGATCGACAGGCCCAGCCCCAGGCCGCGGCTGCTGTCGCCCAGGGCGCGCCGCGGCCTGCCGATCGGGGTGTCGAGCTGGACGAACTCCTCGAAGACCGCGTCCTGGTCCTCCTGCGCGATGCCGACCCCGGTGTCGATCACGTCGAGCTGCAGCCGCTCGCCGCGGCGGCGCACGCCGACCAGCACGCCGCCGCGCTCGGTGTAGCGCACCGCGTTGCTGACCAGATTGCGCAGGATCTGCTCCAGCAGCACCGGGTCGGACACCACGGTGGCGTCACTGGGCCGGAAGCGCAGCTTCAGGCCCTTGCGCCGTGCGGTCTCGCCCTCGTGCGCGGCGATCGCGTCGAACAGCGGCTGCAGCGCCACCGGCTGCGGGCGCGGGCGCACCGTGCCGGCCTCCAGCCGCGACAGGTCGAGCAGACCCTTGAGCAGATCCTCCATCGAGGAGACGGCCTCGTCGACCCGGTCGGTCATCGGCCGCAGCGGGGCGGGCACCTGCTCGCGCAGCAGGTCGATCAGCAGGCTGATCGTCACCACCGGCTGGCGCAGGTCATGGCTGGCCGAGGCCAGGAAGCGGGTCTTGGCCTGGTTGGCCTGCTGCAGCGCGGCGGTGCGCTCGGCCACCCGCCGCTCCAGGTCGGCGTTGAGCTGCTCGACCTGCCGCAGCGCCTCGACCAGCCGGCGGATCATCAGGCTGCCGATCGCCAGCAGCGCCAGCGGCAGCGCCTGCGGCAGCCAGTAGTGGTCCATCACCGAGCTCAGTCCCATCCAGACCAGATGATCATGGCCGGCGGCGATCAGCAGCGCCGCCAGCAGGCCGGCCAGCAGCAGGCGCGCCGGCCCCGGCAGGCGCCGGCAGCCGCTCCAGGCCAGCGGCATCAGCAGCGCGCAGACCAGGATCAGCACCGGGTGCAGCCAGAGGCGGACCTCGTCGAGCACGCCGGTCAGCGCCCCCCACAGCGCCAGCGCCACCATCAGCAGCAGCGTCGCCTGGGCGACGCCGGCGCTGGTCGACTGCAGCCGGCCGCTCAGCCGCAGCGCGATCGAGGCCCCGAGCGCCAGCGCGCCGATCTGCAGCAGCAGCAGCAGGCCGTCATGCACGGCGTCGGGCTGCGGCGGCGACAGCAGCACCAGCAGATGCATCAGGATGCAGAGCATCCAGATCAGCCCGAACTGGCCGCAGATGCGCTCGCTGGGTCGGCGCCACCAGATCGCCAGCATGAACACCGCCAGGCCGGCGCCGACCAGATAGAGGCTGCTCGGGATCCAGGTCATCTGGTGGATCAGCCGGG
Source organism: Sphaerotilus natans (assembly GCF_900156335.1). GTDB lineage: Bacteria > Pseudomonadota > Gammaproteobacteria > Burkholderiales > Burkholderiaceae_C > Sphaerotilus > Sphaerotilus natans. The sequence goes on along the minus strand of NZ_FTMZ01000011.1, from coordinate 63,049 downwards.
CGCCGGTCGGCAGGGCCTGCGCCGGGCCGAGCATCAGCATCGACAGGCCGGCATTGCGGCTGTGGACCACCGACAGCTCGATGCGGTTGAGGCCTGGCTGCAGCAGGTGGGGCGGCACGCTGACCAGATGGTCGCGGCCCCCGGTGTCGCCGGGCGGGCGATCGAAGGGATCGATCAGCGCACCGCCGAGCAGCTCGCCGTTGAGCCTCAGCTCGTGCACCCGGCTCATGCGCGGAATGCACAGCACCCACAGGCCCGCCGGGCGCGCGCCCAGCGTGAACGCGATGCGGTAGTGACCGAGACCGGTATTGGCCAGACCTCGCCGCGCCCAGGTGTCGGGCAGCGGCACCGGCTGCCAGGCATCACGCGGGCGCAGGCGGAACTCGGCCTCGCTCAGCTCGATCATCTGCATCGGTGCGGCGCCCGGCGCCCGCCCGTCCGCGAGGGGGGCCGGCGTGGTGCCCATGCCGCGTGCATCGTCCGGGCCGGCCAGCAGCAGGACCAGCGCCACCGCCAGCGCGGTCAGGATCAGTCCGCCCAGCAACAGCAGCCCGGCCCTGAGCCGCGGGCTGGAGCGGATCAGGGCGAGCGTGGCGGAGCGGGCGCCATGCGATGGCAAGGGCGGGGGAGGGGGCGGAGCGGTCATCGGCGCTGCCGATGATCGCAGAGCCGGCCGCTGCCGTCAGCGCCTCGGCAGCGCTTCAGGGTACTTCAGAGCGCCAGGATCCACTTCACCAGATCGCGGGCATCCGCTTCCTTGATGGCGACCGCATTGGGCGGCATGGCCAGGCCGGAGGCCTTGCCCTTCCAGTGGCTGTCGTAGGGGTTGGAGCCCTTCAGCACGATCTGGGTCAGGGTGTCGGAGGCCTGCTTGTCGCTCTTGTACTTGGCGCCGACATCCTTCCAGGCCGGGCCGATCGGCGCCAGGCCGTCCGGACCCTTGGCGCCCGGCTCGATGTGGTGGCAGGTCATGCAGCCGCTCTTGGTGGCGAGCGCCAGCATTGCGTCATCCTTCGCCTTGTCGGCCAGGGCGGCGCCGCTGGCGAGCAGGGCGATCGCGGCGAGGGCTTGGGTGCGGGTCTTCATGGTGGCTCCTGGAGTCGCGGCTTCGGCCGCGGGTTGAATCGGATGCCTCCAAGGTAGTGGCGTGCCGCGCCCCAAGGTTGCGCAAGATCAAGCGTGCGGTGGCTTTTGTCAGCGTGGCACAGCGCTGTTGCCAGATGGATCGCCGTCGTTGCCGGCAGATGCTGCACGCTGGAGCAGCATCGCGTCGCCGTAGCTGAAGAAGCGCATCCGGCGCGCGATCGCGTCGGCGTAGAGCGTGCGGATCGTATCAAAGCCGGCGAAGGCGCTGACCAGCATCATCAGCGTGCTGCGCGGCAGGTGGAAGTTGGTCACCAGCCGGTCGACGACGCGGAAGTCGAAGCCCGGCGTGATGAAGATGTCGGTGTCGCGGGCGCCAGCGCGCGGCAGCCGGTCGGGCGTGCCCAGCGCGGCCGATTCGAGCGAGCGCAGCGTCGTCGTGCCGACCGCGATGACCTGCCCGCCGCGCGCGCGGGTCTCGGTGATGGCGTCGACGGTGGCCTGCGGCACCTCGAACCATTCGCTGTGCATGCGGTGGTCGGCGATCGACTCGACCCGCACCGGCTGGAAGGTGCCCGCGCCCACATGCAGCGTCACGCTGGCGCGGCGCACGTCGCGGGCTTCGAGCGCCGCCAGCACGCCCTCGTCGAAATGCAGCGCCGCGGTGGGCGCGGCCACCGCGCCGGGCACGCGCGCGAACACCGTCTGGTAGCGGCGCGCGTCGTCCTCGTCGTCGGCGTGGGTGATGTAGGGCGGCAGCGGCACATGGCCGAACTGCTCCAGCAGCGCCAGCGCGTCGCCGGGCAGGCGCAGGTGGAAGAGGCCGTTCTCCGGGCCGCAGCGCCCGAGCACCTCGGCGGGGAAGCTCTGGCCGGCGGCATTGCGGAAGTGCACCGTCTGCCCGGCGCGCGGCGACTTGCTCGCGCGCAGGTGCGCCCAGACCTCGTGGCGGCCGTCCGCCGCGCCGGGCAGCACCCGCTCGACCAGCGCCTCGACGCTGCCGCCGGTGTCTTTGGCGCCGTGCAGGCGCGCGCGGATCACCCGGGTGTCGTTGAACACCAGCAGGTCGCCGGGCGAGAGCAGGTCGGGCAGCTCGCGGAACACCCGCTCGGTGGCCGGCAGCGTGCGCCCGTCGAGCAGGCGCGAGGCGCTGCGCTCGGGGGCCGGGTGCTGGGCGATCAGCTCCTGGGGCAGGTCGAAGTCGAAGTCGGCGACGGTGTAGGCGGTCATGGCGTCGTCTTGAAGGGCGCGGCGAAGGGGGGGCAGAATATAACGATTCCCTTTTCCCTTTGTCCGTGCCCTCGACGCCTTCCTCTGCTGCTGCCCCGGCGCCGTCCCCGAAGCCTGAAGCGAAGTCCGCCCCGCAGCGGGCGATGGACAAGCTCGGCCTGGTGCGCGACATCGACCTGGCGCTGCACCTGCCGCTGCGCTACGAGGACGAGACCCGCCTGACGCCGATCGCCGCGCTGCGCGAGGGCGACACCGCGCAGGTCGAGGGCGTGGTGAGCTCGTGTGTGGTCGAGTCGCGCACTCGCCGCCAGCTGGTCGTGCGCCTGGTCGAGGGGCGCGCCGAGCTGGTGCTGCGCTTCGTGCATTTCTTTCCGTCGCACCAGAAGACGCTGGCGGTGGGCGCGCGGGTGCGCGCGCGCGGCGAGGTGCGCGCCGGCTTCTTCGGCCGCGAGATGGTGCATCCGGTCTTCAAGGCGGTGCCCGAGGGCGGCGCGCCGCTGGCCGAGGCGCTCACGCCGGTCTATCCGGCCAGCGCGCAGCTGCCGCAGGCGTATCTGCGCAAGGCGGTCGAGTCCGGCCTGCGCCGCGCGCCGCTCGACGAGGTGCTGCCCGCCGGCGTGGTGCCGCGCGACCTGCCGGCGCTGCGCGATGCGCTGCAGCTGCTGCATCACCCGCCGGTCGGCACCTCGGCCTGGCAGCTCGAGGAGCGCAGCCATCCGGCCTGGGCGCGCATCAAGTTCGACGAGCTGCTGGCGCAGCAGCTCTCGCAGCTGACGGCGCAGCGCGAGCGCGCCCGGCTGCGCGCGCCGGTGCTGGCCGCCGTGCACGGGCAGGGCGCGCCGGGCAGCCTGCACGCGCGCCTGCTGGCAGCGCTGCCCTTCGGTCTGACCGGCGCGCAGCAGCGTGTCTGCGCCGAGATCGCCGCCGATCTGGCGCGACCGCAGCCGATGCACCGGCTGCTGCAGGGCGATGTCGGCTCGGGCAAGACGGTGGTGGCGGCGCTGTCGGCGGCGGTGGCGATCGACGCGGGCTGGCAGTGCGCGCTGATGGCGCCGACCGAGATCCTGGCCGAGCAGCATTTCCGCAAGCTGCTGCAGTGGCTGGAGCCGCTGGGCATCGGCGTGGCGTGGCTCACCGGCAGCCGCAAGGGCAAGGCCCGCGCGGCGATGCTCGAGCGTGTCGCCTCGGGCGAGGCCGCGCTGGTGGTCGGCACGCATGCGGTGATCCAGCAGGAGGTCCAGTTCGCGCGGCTCGGTCTGGCGGTGATCGACGAGCAGCACCGCTTCGGCGTGGCGCAGCGGCTGGCGCTGCGGCGCAAGCTCGCCGAGCAGGCGCTCGAACCCCACCTGCTGATGATGAGCGCCACGCCCATCCCGCGCACGCTGGCGATGAGCTACTTCGCCGACCTGGACGTGAGCACCATCGACGAGCTGCCGCCCGGGCGCACGCCCATCGTCACCCGCGTCTTCGCCGACGGCCGCCGCGACGAGATCATCGAGCGGGTGCGCGACGAGGTGGCCAAGGGCCGCCAGGTCTACTGGGTGGTGCCGCTGATCGAGGAGTCCGAGGCGCTGGACCTGCAGAACGCCACCGAGACGCACGCGCGGCTGGCCGCCGCCTTCGACGGCGTGGCGGTCGGGCTGCTGCACGGGCGCATGGCCTCCAGCGACAAGGCGGCGGTGATGGCGGAGTTCTCGTCCGGGCGCATGAGCGTGCTGGTGGCCACCACCGTCATCGAGGTCGGCGTGGACGTGCCCAACGCCAGCGTGATGGTGATCGAGCACGCCGAGCGCTTCGGCCTGGCGCAGCTGCACCAGCTGCGCGGGCGGGTCGGGCGCGGCGCGGTGGCCAGCGTGTGCGTGCTGCTCTACACCTCGCCCTTGTCGCCGACCGGGCGCGAACGCCTGAAGGCGATGGCCGAGACCACCGACGGCTTCGAGATCGCCCGGCGCGACCTGGAGATCCGCGGTCCCGGCGAGTTCATGGGCGCGCGCCAGTCGGGCGACGCGCTGCTGCGCTTCGCCGATCTGGGCCAGGATGGCACGCTGCTCGAGCGTGCCCGCGCGGTGGCGCCGGCGCTGCTCGAGCGCCATCCGGCGGCCGCGGCAGCCCACATCCAGCGCTGGCTGGGCGGGCGCATGGAGTTCCTGAAGGCCTGATGGTCAGTCGGACAGCCGGGGGGCTTCCGCCTGGCCGCCATGGCCCGGCCGCAGCTGCAGCCGGCGCTCCGCGCTCAGGTAGGGCCACAGCAGCGCCATCGCCTGACGGGTGCCGCGCCGTACCGCGGCGTCGGCGTTGTCGGGCTCGAGCGCGCGGCGCGGGTCGCGCACGTACTCGTAGCTCAGCCAGTAGGTCAGCAGCACGATGATCGAGGTGGCCAGCGCGTCGGCATCCTCCGGCCCGATCGGCGCGCCGTCGAGAATGCACAGCCGCGCGACGCGCTCGCGCACCGCCGCCTGCTGCAGCGCCAGCGCCGCCTGGCAGCGCGTCTCGAGCTGGCGGTTGCGGGTCAGCAGGTCGTTGAGATCGCGGAAGATGAAGCGGTAGTCCCAGGCCAGGCGCAGCAGCGCCGGCACCAGCAGCCAGGCGCCCTCGGCATCGTCGGCCGGGCCGGCGGCGGCCAGCGCGGCGGCCAGCGCCTGCTCGTAGCGGCCGACCAGCGCGTTGACCAGCGCCTCCTTGGCCGGGTAGTGGTAGTACAGGTTGCCGGGGCTGATGCCCAGCTCGGCCGCGAGCGCGTTGGTCGAGACATTGGGCTCGCCATAGCGGTTGAACAGCGCCAGCGTGTGGTCGAGGATGCGCTCGGCGGTGCGCCGGGGGGGCTTCTTGGCGCGGTCGGTCATGATGTTCTGCAGAGTCTCCGGGCGCCAATCTAGCACCGCCCTGGTGCCTGATCGCCCCGGGTTTGTCTCTGCAGGGCGCGTGCCCGCGCGGCCGCGCCACTGCGGGCTCAGGCGCCAGGTCGGTCCAGGTCGGTGGCGTCGTGGCGTTCCGGGCACTGGTCGGCCGGATCGCCGAAGGTGCGGTTGACGCGCCGGCCGCGCTGCACCGCGGGCCGCGCGCCCACCTCGTCGGCCCAGCGGCGCAGATGCGTGTACTGCTCGACCTGCAGGAATTCGCCCGCGCCGTAGAGCAGGCCTTGCGCCATCTGCCCGTACCAGGGCCAGATCGCGATGTCGGCCACCGTGTAGTCGTCGCCGGCGATGTGGCGCCGGGTGGCCAGCAGCCGGTCGAGCACGTCGAGCTGGCGCTTGGTCTCCATCGCGTAGCGGTTGATCGGGTACTCGAGCTTGTCCGGCGCGTAGGCATAGAAATGCCCGAAGCCGCCGCCGACGAAGGGCGCGCTGCCCATCTGCCAGAACAGCCACGACAGGCACTCGGCGCGCGCGGCCGGCGCGGTGGGCAGGAAGGCGCCGAACTTTTCGGCCAGATGCACCAGGATGGCGCCGGACTCGAAGACCCGGATCGGCTCCGGCCCGCTGCGGTCCACCAGCGCCGGGATCTTCGAGTTCGGATTGACCTCGACGAAGCCGCTGCCGAACTGCTCGCCGTCGCCGATCTTCACCAGCCAGGCGTCGTATTCGGCGCCGGCGTGGCCCAGCGCGAGCAGCTCCTCCAGCATCACCGTGACCTTCACGCCATTGGGCGTGCCCAGCGAGTAGAGCTGCAGCGGATGCCGGCCCACCGGCAGCGCCCGCTCGTGCGTGGCGCCCGCCACCGGGCGGTTGATGCTGGCGAACTTGCCGCCGCTGGCCTGATTCCAGGTCCAGATCGCGGGCGGGGTCCAGGTCGAGTCGGTCATAGGCTGATTTCCGGAGGTTCAGATCCGGCCACTCTACGGGAAGCGCGCCGCGCCTGCAGGACCGGGGGCGGCTGCCTACAATCCTCGCCCGATGACCCCCGCAATCTCCTTCCAGCAGGTCGGTAAGACCTTCCAGACCCCGCGCGGCCCGCTGCAGGCGCTCGATGGCGTCAGCCTCGACATCGCGCAGGGCGAGTTCTTCGGGCTGCTCGGGCCCAACGGCGCGGGCAAGACCACGCTGATCAGCATCCTGGCGGGGCTGGCGCGCGTCACCTCCGGCCGGGTCGAGGTGATGGGCCACGAGGTGGTGGCCGACTACGCCGCGGCGCGCCGCTCGCTGGGCATCGTGCCGCAGGAGCTGGTGTTCGATCCCTTCTTCTCGGTGCGCGAGGCGCTGAAGATCCAGAGCGGCTACTTCGGCGTGACCGGCAACGAGGCCTGGATCGACGAGCTGCTCGAGGGCCTGGGCCTGGCCGACAAGGCCGGCGCCAACATGCGCCAGCTCTCGGGCGGCATGAAGCGCCGGGTGCTGGTGGCGCAGGCGCTGGTGCACCGCCCGCCGGTGATCGTGCTCGACGAGCCGACCGCCGGCGTCGACGTCGAGCTGCGCCAGACGCTGTGGCAGTTCGTCGCCCGGCTCAACCGCGAGGGCCACACCGTGCTGCTGACGACGCATTACCTGGAGGAGGCCGAGGCGCTGTGCGGGCGCATCGCCATGCTCAAGCAGGGCCGCATCGTCGCGCTGGACCGCACCAGCGCGCTGCTGGGCGCGGCCTCCAGCACGATGCTGCGCTTCAAGACCGACGACGCGCTGCCGGCCGAGCTGGCCGCGCAGGCGCGCATCACCGGGCGCATCGCCCAGCTCAAGGCGCGCGACGCCGCCGAGGTCGAGCAGCTGCTGGCGCGGCTGCGCGCCGCCGGCGTGCGCGTCGAGGACCTGGAGATCGGCCGCGCCGACCTCGAGGACGTGTTCCTGGACATCATGCAGGGAGGCCGGACATGAGCGCCGTCGCCAGTTCGCGTCTTGCCGGGGCCGGCACGCTGTTCCGCAAGGAGGTGCTGCGCTTCTGGAAGGTCAGCTTCCAGACGGTGGCCGCGCCGGTGCTCACCGCGCTGCTCTACCTGCTGATCTTCGGCCATGTGCTCGAGGACCATGTGAAGGTCTACGACGCGGTCAGCTACACCAGCTTCCTGGTGCCGGGCCTGGTGATGATGAGCGTGCTGCAGAACGCCTTTGCCAACAGCTCGTCGAGCCTGATCCAGAGCAAGATCACCGGCAACCTGGTCTTCCTGCTGGTGGCCCCGCTGAGCCACTGGGCCTGGTTCGTGGCCTATGTCGGCGCCTCGGTGGTGCGCGGGCTGGTGGTGGGCGCGGGCGTGCTGGCGGTGACCGCCGGCTTCGCGCACCTGCGCCTGGCCGAGCCGCTGTGGGTGCTGGCTTTCGCGCTGCTGGGCGCGGGCATGCTGGGCACGCTCGGGCTGATCGCCGGGCTGTGGGCGGAGAAGTTCGACCAGCTCGCCGCCTTCCAGAACTTCATCATCATGCCGATGACGTTTCTCTCGGGCGTCTTCTACTCGGTGCACTCGCTGCCCGGCGTCTGGCAGCAGGTGAGCCACCTCAACCCGTTCTTCTACATGATCGACGGCTTCCGTCACGGCTTCTTCGGCGTGAGCGACGTGTCGCCCTGGACCAGCCTGGCGGTGGTGGGCACCAGCTTCGTGGTGGTCGCGGCGATCGCGCTGCGGCTGCTGGCCAGCGGCTACAAGCTGCGGCACTGAGGCCGCGTCGCCCCTCTCGCACCGCCCCCCGCATCGACGCCGAAGCGCTCCTTTTTCACGCTGCCGCTACAATCCGACCCATCATGGCTGATCCCACCCCCGCCCAGGTCCGCGACTACATCGCCGCGGGCCTCCCCTGCGAGCACCTCGATGTCGAGGGCGACGGCCGACATTTCTTCGCGACGATCGTCTCGGCGAGCTTCGAGGGCAAGCTGCGCGTCGCGCGCCACCAGCTGGTCTACAAGGCCCTGGGCGAGCGCATGCGCGAGGAAATCCACGCGCTGTCGATGAAGACGCTCACGCCGGCCGAATGGGCCGCGCAGTCCGGCGCCGCCCCGGCCGCTCATCCGCATCACTGACGACCCGCGCGCGGCGGCAGGCCGCGGCGCGGGCGCCCGGCCGGCCGGTCCTTCCGGCGTCTGATCGATCGTCCGCACCGCCCCAGGCCCCGCCGGACGCATCTTCCCCGCACCCCGCTCCCCTCACACCACGCCTGCCCATGGACAAGCTCCTGATCCGCGGCGGCCGCACCCTCCAGGGTGAGGTCACGATTTCCGGCGCGAAGAACGCCGCCCTGCCGGAGCTGTGCGCCGCGCTGCTCACCGCCGAGCCGGTCACGCTGGCCAATGTGCCGCTGCTCAAGGACGTCTCGACGACGCTGAAGGTGCTGGCGCAGCTCGGCGCCAGCTCGGTGCGCGATCCGGCCGACGCGTCGGTGGTCACCGTGGACGCCTCCAGCATCACCTCGACCGAGGCGACCTACGACCTGGTCAAGACGATGCGCGCCTCCATCCTGGTGCTGGGGCCGCTCTTGGCGCGCTTCGGCATCGCGCGGGTGTCGCTGCCTGGCGGCTGCGCGATCGGCTCGCGTCCGGTGGACCAGCACATCAAGGGCCTGCGCGCGATGGGCGCGGAGATCCGCGTCGAGCACGGCTACATCCACGCCACCGCCCGCCGCCTGAAGGGCGCGCGCATCACCACCGACATGGTGACGGTGACGGGCACCGAGAACCTGCTGATGGCCGCGACGCTGGCCGAGGGCGAGACGATCCTCGAGAACGCCGCGCAGGAGCCCGAGATCACCGATCTGGTCGATCTGCTGGTGTCGATGGGCGCGCAGATCGAGGGCCGCGGCACCAGCCGGCTGCGCATCACCGGCGTCGAGCGCCTGCACGCGCCCAAGGTGGCGCACCGCATCATCCCGGACCGCATCGAGACCGGCACCTTCCTGTGCGCGGTGGCGGCCACCGGCGGCGACGTGACGCTGCGCCGTGCCGACGCCAGCCACCTCGACGCGGTGATCGACAAGCTGCGCGAGGCCGGCGTGACGGTCGAGGCCGGCGCCGACTGGATCCGCGTCGCCGCCCACCAGCGCCCGAAGGCGGTGAGCTTCCGCACCAGCGAGCATCCGCTGTTCCCGACCGACATGCAGGCGCAGTTCATGGCGGTGAACTGCATCGCCGAGGGCGTGGCGCGCGTCACCGAGACGATCTTCGAGAACCGCTTCATGCACGTCAACGAGCTGGTGCGCCTCGGGGCCCACATCGCCGTGGACGGCCACACCGCCATCGTCGAGGGCATCCCGCGGCTGTCGGGCGCCACCGTCATGGCCACCGACCTGCGCGCCTCGGCCAGCCTGGTCATCGCCGGCCTGGTCGCCGACGGCACCACCACCGTGGACCGCATCTACCACCTCGACCGCGGCTATGACGCGATGGAAGTGAAACTGCGCGCCATCGGCGCCGACATCGAAAGGATTCCGGGATGAGCGACATGATCACGCTCGCGCTGTCGAAGGGCCGCATCTTCGAGGAGACGCTGCCGCTCTTGGCCGCCGCCGGCATCGAGGTGCTCGAAGACCCGGAGAAGTCCCGCAAGCTCATCCTGCCGACCAACCGCGCCGACGTGCAGGTGGTGCTGGTGCGCGCCACCGACGTGCCGACCTACGTCGGCCACGGCGGCGCCGACCTCGGCGTGGCCGGCAAGGACGTGCTGATCGAGCACGGCGGCGAGGGCCTGTACCAGCCGCTGGACCTGAACATCGCGCGCTGCCGCATGAGCGTGGCGGTGCGCGAGGGCTTCGACTACGAGGCCGCGGTGCGCCAGGGCTCGCGCATCCGCGTGGCCACCAAGTACACCACCATCGCGCGCCAGCACTTCGCCGACAAGGGCGTGCATGTCGACCTGATCAAGCTCTACGGCTCGATGGAGCTGGCGCCGCTGACGGGCCTGGCCGACGCGATCGTCGACCTGGTCTCCACCGGCAAGACGCTCAAGGCCAACCACCTGGTCGAGGTCGAGCCCTTCATGGAGATCTCCTCGCGCCTGGTGGTCAACCAGGCCGCGCTGAAGCTCAAGCGCGACCGGCTGCGTCCGCTGATCGACGCCTTCGCCGCCGCGATACCGAAAGACTGATTCCCCCGCTTCATCCTCACGGAAACTGCCATGCCTCCCGTCGCCGTCCGTCACCTGAACACCGCCAGCGCCGATTTCGAGACCGAGTTCAAGCGCGTGCTGCACTGGTCGGCGGAGACGGATCATGCGATCGAGGAGCGCGTCGCCGCGATCCTGGCCGACGTGCAGGCCCGTGGCGACGCGGCGGTGCTCGAGTACACCGCGCGCTTCGACGGGCTGGAGGCGCCTTCTGTGGCCGCGCTGGAGCTGACCCGCGAGGAGCTCAAGGCCGCCTTCGACGCCATCACGCCGGCGCAGCGCAGCGCGCTCGAAGCCGCGGCCCGGCGCGTGCGCGCCTACCACGAGCGCCAGCTCCAGGCCTGCGGCCTGAGCTGGTCCTACCGCGACGAGGACGGCACGCTGCTGGGCCAGAAGGTCACGCCGCTGGACCGCGTCGGCATCTACGTGCCCGGCGGCAAGGCGGCCTATCCGTCGTCGGTGCTGATGAACGCGATTCCCGCCCATGTGGCCGGCGTGCCCGAGATCATCATGGTCGTGCCCACGCCGCGCGGCGAGAAGAATCCGCTGGTGCTGGCCGCGGCCTATGTCGCGGGCGTGAGCCGCGCCTTCACGATCGGCGGCGCGCAGGCGGTGGGTGCGCTGGCGCACGGCACCGCCACCGTGCCGCGTGTGGACAAGATCACCGGCCCGGGCAACGCCTATGTGGCCAGCGCCAAGCGCCGCGTCTTCGGCCAGGTCGGCATCGACATGATCGCCGGCCCCTCCGAGATCCTGGTGCTGGCCGACGGCACCACGCCGCCCGACTGGGTGGCGATGGACCTGTTCAGCCAGGCCGAGCACGACGAGCTGGCGCAGTCGATCCTGCTGTGCCCGGACGCCGGCTACATCGCCCAGGTGCAGGCGGCGATCGACCGGCTGATCGAGGGCATGCCGCGCCGCGACGTGATCCGCGCCAGCCTGGAAGGGCGCGGCGCGCTGATCCTGACGAAGGACATGGAGGAGGCCTGCGCGATCAGCAACCGCATCGCGCCGGAGCACCTCGAGGTCAGCTCGGCCGAGCCGCACCGCTGGGAGCCGCTGCTGCGCCACGCCGGCGCGATCTTCCTCGGCGCCTACACCAGCGAGTCCTTGGGCGACTACTGCGCCGGCCCCAACCATGTGCTGCCCACCAGCGGCACCGCGCGCTTCAGCTCGCCGCTGGGCGTCTACGACTTCCAGAAGCGCTCCAGCCTGATCGAGGTGAGCGAGGCCGGCGCGCAGCAGCTCGGCCCCATCGCCGCCGAGCTGGCCTACGGCGAAGGCCTGCAGGCCCATGCGCAGGCCGCCGAGTTCCGCCTGAAGCGCGCCGACTGAACCGGAGTTCCGAGATGACTGCTTCCTCGTCTTCCGCTGCTGCGCTGCCCGAGCGCCTGCAGACCATCCTGCGCAACGATGTGCAGGGCATGCACGCCTATGCGGTGCAGCCCAGCGCCGGCTTCGTCAAGCTCGACGCGATGGAGAACCCCTTCCAGCTCCCGCCCGAGCTGCAGGCCGAGCTGGGCCGGCGTCTGGGCGCGGTGGCGATCAACCGCTATCCCGGCGCGCGCATCGACGAGCTGAAGGCCGCGCTGGCCGCGCACATCGACCTGCCCGAAGGCTGCGCGCTGATGCTGGGCAACGGCTCGGACGAGCTGATCTCGCTCTTGGCCATGGCCTGCGACCGCCCCGGCGCGACCCTTCTGGCGCCGGTGCCGGGCTTCGTGATGTACGCGATGTCGGCGCAGCTGCAGGGGCTGGCGTTCGTCGGCGTGCCGCTGACGCCTGACTTCGAGCTGGACGAGGCCGCGATGCTCGAGGCCATCGAGCTGCACCGCCCGGCCATCACCTACATCGCCTACCCGAACAACCCGACCGCCAACCTGTTCGACGATGCGGTGATCGAGCGCATCGTCGCGGCGGTCGGCCGCCAGAACGGCCTGGTTGTGTTCGACGAGGCCTACCAGCCCTTCGCCTCGCGTTCGTGGATGGCGCGCGCCGGCGAGTTCGACCATGTGCTGGTGATGCGCACGCTGAGCAAGTTCGGCCTGGCCGGCATCCGCCTGGGCTACATGGTCGGCCCGGCGGCGCTGGTGGCCGAGATCGACAAGGTGCGCCCGCCCTACAACGTCAGCGTGCTCAACGCCGAGGCGGCGCTGTTCGCGCTGGAACATGCCGACGAGTACGCGCGCCAGGCCGCGCTGCTGCGCCAGGAGCGCGAGCGGCTGCAGGCGGCGCTGCGCGAGATGCCCGGCGTGAAGGCCTGGCCGAGCGAGGCCAACATGATCCTGGTGCGGGTGGCCGACTCGAAGGCCGCCTTCGAGGGCATGAAGCGCCAGGGCGTGCTGATCAAGCATGTCGCCGCGCTGCATCCGCTGCTGGCCAACTGCCTGCGCCTGACCGTCGGCACGCCCGACGAGAACGACCGCATGATCGCCGCGCTGCGCGCGTCGCTCTGAGACCCGAGCCCCCCATGAGCACAGACACCCTGACCCCGGCCGCCGGTGCCGGCGCGGACCGCATCGCCGAGATCCGCCGCGACACCAACGAGACCAAGATCCGCGTGCGCGTCAACCTCGACGGCAGCGGAAAGTCGGTCCTGAAGACCGGCATCGGCTTCTTCGACCACATGCTCGACCAGATCGCCCGTCACGGCCTGATCGACCTGGAGATCGAGGCCGACGGCGACCTGCACATCGACGGCCACCACACGGTCGAGGACGTCGGCATCACGCTGGGCATGGCGGTGGCCAAGGCCGTGGGCGACAAGAAGGGCCTGACCCGCTACGGCCACGCCTACGTGCCGCTGGACGAGGCGCTCTCGCGCGTGGTGGTCGACTTCTCCGGCCGCCCGGGCCTGGCGATGGACGTGAAGTTCACCGCCGGCATGATCGGCGCGCTCGACACGCAGCTGGTGTTCGAGTTCTTCCAGGGCTTCGTCAACCACGCGCTGGTCAGCCTGCACGTCGACAACCTGAAGGGCCACAACGCGCACCACCAGTGCGAGACGATCTTCAAGGCCTTCGGCCGCGCGATCCGCATGGCGATCACGCCCGATCCGCGCTCGGCCGGCGTGATTCCGTCGACCAAGGGATGCCTCTGACATGAGCCAACGAACTGTCGCCGTCGTCGATTACGGCATGGGCAACCTGCGCTCGGTGTCGCAGGCGGTGATGCATGTGGCGCAGGGCTCGGGCCTGGAGGTGGTCGTCACCTCGCGCCCCGAGGACGTGCGCGCGGCCGAGCGCGTGGTGCTGCCGGGCCAGGGCGCGATGCGCGACTGCATGCGCGAGCTGCACGATTCCGGCCTGAAGGAGGCGGTGCTCGAGGCCGCCGCCTCGAAGCCGCTGATGGGCGTGTGCGTCGGCATGCAGATGCTGCTCGACCACTCGGAGGAGCAGGACACGCCGGGCCTGGGGCTGATTCCGGGGCGCGTCATCCGCTTCCGGCTGGACGGGCGCCTGCAGCCCGACGGCAGCCGCTTCAAGGTGCCGCAGATGGGCTGGAATCGGGTGCGCCAGATCGCGCATGACGGCGCGGTCCACCCGGTCTGGGCCGGCGTGCCCGATGGGGCCTGGTTCTACTTCGTCCACAGCTACCACGCCTGCCCGGCCGAGGCGCGCCACGCCGCCGGCGAGACCGACTACGGCGACGCCTTTACCTGCGCGGTGGCCCGGGATAACATTTTCGCGACCCAGTTCCACCCGGAGAAGAGCGCCGACCACGGCCTGGCGCTCTACCGCAACTTCCTGTCCTGGAAGCCCTGAGCGGCGCCGATCGGCTCCTGCTGCGCCTCCTTCCCTCCCTTCAACCGCAACCTCTGCGTTTCCAGCCATGCTGCTGATCCCGGCGATCGATCTCAAAGACGGCAAGTGTGTCCGCCTCAAACAGGGCGACATGAACGACTCCACCACCTTCGGGGACGATCCGGCCGTCATCGCGCGGCGCTGGCTCGACGCCGGCGGCCGCCGCCTGCATCTGGTCGACCTGAACGGCGCCTTCGCCGGCAAGCCGGTCAACGCCGGCGCGATCAAGTCCATCCTGGCCGAGGTGGGCGGCCGCATCCCGGTGCAGCTCGGCGGCGGCATCCGCGACCTCGACACCATCGAGCGCTATCTGGACGCCGGCATCAGCTACGTCATCATCGGCACCGCCGCGGTCAAGAACCCCGGCCTGCTGCGCGACGCCTGCGCTGCCTTCCCCGGCCACATCATCGTCGGCCTCGACGCCAAGGACGGCAAGGTCGCCACCGACGGCTGGAGCAAGCTCACCGGCCACGAGGTCGTCGATCTGGCCAAGAAGTTCGAGGACTATGGCGTCGAGAGCGTCATCTACACCGACATCGGCCGCGACGGCATGCTCTCGGGCATCAACATCGAGGCCACCGTGCGTCTGGCGCAGGCGCTGAAGATCCCGGTGATCGCCTCGGGCGGCCTGTCGAACATCCAGGACATCGAGGCGCTGTGCGCGGTCGAGAAGGAAGGCGTCGAGGGCGTCATCTGCGGCCGCTCGATCTACACCGGCGACCTCGACTTCGCGGCCGGCCAGGCCCGCGCCGACGCGCTCAACGGCGTGGCGGGCTGAGCACCATGCTGGCCAAGCGCATCATTCCCTGCCTGGACGTGACCGGCGGCCGTGTCGTCAAGGGCGTCAACTTCGTCGGCCTGCGCGATGCGGGCGACCCCGTCGACATCGCCGCGCGCTACAACGACCAGGGCGCCGACGAGCTGACTTTCCTCGACATCACCGCCACCAGCGACGGCCGCGACCTGATCCTGCACATCATCGAGGCGGTGGCCTCGCAGGTCTTCATCCCGCTGACGGTCGGCGGCGGTGTGCGCACGGTGGCCGATGTGCGCCGGCTGCTCAATGCTGGCGCCGACAAGGTCAGCTTCAACTCGGCGGCGGTGGCCAATCCGCAGGTGATCCGCGAGGCCAGCGACAAGTACGGCTCGCAGTGCATCGTCGTGGCGATCGACGCCAAGCGCCGTGTCGGCGAGGACCTCGCCGCCAAGGGTCCGGGCTGGGACGTCTACACCCACGGCGGTCGCAAGAACATGCACATCGACGCGGTGGCCTGGGCCGCGCAGATGGCGCAGATGGGCGCCGGCGAGATCCTGCTGACCAGCATGGACCGCGACGGCACCAAGATCGGCTTCGATCTGGAGCTCACCCGCGCGGTGGCGGATGCGGTGCCGGTGCCGGTGATCGCCTCCGGCGGCGTGGGCAACCTCGACCACCTGGCCGACGGCGTGCAGCAGGGCGGGGCGGATGCGGTGCTGGCCGCCAGCATCTTCCACTACGGCGAGCACACCGTCGGCGAGGCCAAGCGGCTGATGGCCGCGCGCGGCATCCCGGTGCGGATCTGAATGCTCAGTCCGGCGCGTCCTCGTCGGACGCGTAGCGGTCCAGCACCGGTTGGAACCAGGGCGGGATCGCGTCGGTCTCCAGGCTCAGCGACTCGCCCGCGTCGGTGATCTCGGCCAGCAGCAGTCGGTCCTCGCCGGAGTTGTCGAAGACATAGGCGCGGCTGCTCTGGTCGATGGCTTGCGGCAGCAGGTCCAGCGAGCGGTGGTAGCGCTCGCGGATCTTGTCCTGTGGCACCGGATGCCCGCCGCCGAGCACGCGGTTGCGCACGCGCTCGACATTGATCTCCGGGTCGTCGGTGGCGACGAAGTACAGGTAGGTGCGGTAGCCATGCGCGCGCGCCCGGGCCATGAAGTCCACCTTGTCGCGCGAGGACATGACTGTCTCGAAGGTGAAGGACTGGCCACGCGCCAGCAGCCGGTGGCGGATGAAGTCCGACAGCACCGAGGCGTGGTAGGAGTTGACCTGAACCGCACCGAAGGTCACCCGGCTGCCGTCGAGGCCCAGCCGGGCCGCGTCGACGAGCAGAGCCGGATCGCGCGACAGCAGTGTCGAGGCGGCCATGAAGGCGTGCAGGCTCCCGATGTCGGCGGCGTCCAGCGCGAAGTCGGCCAGGTCGAGGTGCCCTCGGCCGCGGATGGATTTCTCGATCTCGTCGGCGTTGACATAGACGCCCAGCCATTCCGGCCGCAGCGCCTCCTTGATCGTGCTCTTGCCCGAGCCGTTCGGGCCGGCGAAGACCCGCAGGCGCGGGACTCCCATGCTCAGCGCGGGGCCCGGCGCGTCAGCGTCATGCCGCGTCGCACCGGGATGCGGGCGGGCAGGCTGCGCAGCACATGACGCTCGCCGCTGGCACGGGTCTCGACCAGCTGGCCGTCGACCGCTTCGATCACCCGTCCGGAGATCTGCAGCGCCTGCTGGCGGGCCTGCCTGACCGCCAGCTCGGCCAGTTCGGGAATGCGGGCTTCGGCCGCCTGCATCGCGGCTTCGTCGAGAACGATCGGAGGGGTCATCGCGGGCTCCTGTGATGCGCCGGATTGTCTCATGCGGTCTTTGCCGCGCTCAGACCAGGCTGTTGCGGATCGCGTAGACCGTCAGCTCGGAGTTGTTGGTCAGCCCCAGCTTCTCCAGCACGCGCGCGCGGTAGACGCTGACGGTCTTGGGACTCAGCGACAGCTCCTCGGCGATGTCGGACAGGCGCTTGCCGGAGGCGATCATCGTCAGCGTCTGCAGCTCGCGATCGGAGAGCTTCTCGTGCGGCGCCTCGGGCGCGGGCGTGGTCAGGCTCTCGACCAGCATCTGCGCCATCTCGGCGGTGATGTACTTGCGCCCCTGCGCGACCATGCGCACCGCGGCGACGATCTGCGCCGGATCGGCGCCCTTGTTGACATAGCCGTAGGCGCCGGCGCGCAGCGCGCGCAGCGCGTACTGGTCCTCCGGGTACATCGAGACGATCAGCACCCGGATCGGCGAGCCCTCGTCCTTGAGCACATGCAGCACGTCCAGGCCGCTGCGCCCGGGCATGCTGATGTCGAGCACCAGCACGTCGCAGGAGGTGCTGCGCAGCAGCGTGCGCAGCTCGCCGTATTCGCCGGCCTCGCCGACGATCTGCATGTCGGGCTGCTCGGCCAGCGTGTCGCGGATGCCACGGCGGATCAGCGCGTGGTCGTCGCACAGGATGACGCGGGTCATAGCGCTCCCCAGGTGGATGGATCGTGAGGGCTGCCCAGGGGCAGGTCGATGTCGGTGTCGCCAGGACGCGAGCTGGTACCGACCACGTCGAGCGGCACCGACAGGATCAGCGTCGTGCCGGTGGGCGAGCTGCTCAGGTCGATCCAGCCGCCGACGGTGTCGGCGCGCTCGTGCAGGCCGCGGATGCCGAAGGAGCGCTCCTTGCCGAGGTCCTGGTTCGACAGGCCGCGGCCGTTGTCGCTGATCTCCAGCGACAGCACGCCGGCGGCCACCGTCAGGTCGACCTGCACCCGGGTGGCGCGGGCGTGCTTGGAGATGTTGGTCAGCGCCTCCTGCGCGGTGCGATAGGCCACCAGCGGCACGCCCGGGGGCAGGCGCAGGTGGTCATGGCTGGTGCGGAAGGCGGTCATGATGCCGTTGCGGCGCTCGAAGCGCTGCGTCATCCATTGCAGTGCCGCCACCAGGCCCTGTTCGAGAATGGCTGGGCGCAGGTTGTGCATGATGCGCTGGCTGGCCTCGATGGCGTGGTTGACCGTCTCCAGCGCCTGCTGGGCGCGCTCGGCCATCGGGCCGTTGGGCGCGTGGCGCGCCAGCCAGGCCAGATCGAACTTGACCGCGGTCAGCGAGCCGCCGACGTCGTCGTGGATCTCGCGCGCGATGGCGGCGCGTTCCATCTCGATCGAGGTCTGCAGGTGCTGGGCCAGCTCCGACAGGCGCTTGCGCGAGCGCGCCAGCTCCTCGTCGCTGCGTTGGCGCGCGCGCAGGCCCTCGCAGACCTCGACCGCATGCAGCAGCGCCGGCACCAGCCGGATCAGGTTGCTCTTGAGCAGGTAGTCGGAGGCGCCGTTGCGCATCGCCTCGACCGCGGTGTCCTCGCCGATCTCGCCGGAGACCAGGATGAAGGGCAGCAGCGCATCACGCTCGCGCAGCAGCTCCAGCGCCACCAGGCCGGAAAAGCCTGGCAGGTTGTAGTCGGAGATCACCGCGTCCCAGCGCTGGTCCAGCGCGGCCAGGAAGGCGCCCTCGGTGTCGATGCGCTGCATCGACGGCTCGATGCCACCGCGGCGCAGGTGTGCCAGCACCAGCTGGTGATCCAGCTCCGAATCTTCCAGATGAAGCAGGCGCAGGCGGCGCAGCTGGGGGGTACGGGGCATGGGCGGGCAACGTTTTTTCACATGTCAGGAACTGAGCCGGATTTTGAGGCGTGATCCCGGCACCGGTGACAGGCGCGATTGAGAAAAATTGATGCAATCGACACCCGTTCAGTGTCCATCAACAGCGGCGAGCCGCTGCCGGAGAGATTCATGCCATCCATCCTTGCTGTCGACGATTCCCCTTCCATGCGTCAGATGGTCCAGTTCACGCTGAAAAGCGCGGGCTACCAGGTCGTGGAAGCGGTCGACGGAGCCGACGCCTGGGAAAAGGCCGGCCGCCAGCAGTTCGACCTGGTGCTGACCGACCAGAACATGCCGCGCATGGACGGCACCTCGCTGACGCGCAAGCTGCGCGAGACCTCCCAGTACCGTTCCACGCCGATCCTGATCCTGACCACCGAGTCGGGCGACGACATGAAGAAGGCCGGCAAGGAGGCCGGTGCCACCGGCTGGCTGGTCAAGCCCTTCGATTCGATGAAGCTGCTCGAGGTCATCCGCATGGTCATCCGCTGACCCTGCCTTTCGACCCTGCACCGCCCATGGCACCGGCGTCGCAGCATGACTGCTGTGCCGGTGCCTTCTCGGACCTGTCCGACGATTTCCGCCGCCCGCACCGAGTCCGCGCCGAGCGCACTCACTGAGGAAGCCCCGACACCATGGCCGATCGACTCTCCCAAGGCTCTGCCTCTTCGCGTTCCAGCGACGGCGGCCTCGACCTGCAGCAGTTCCACCAGACCTTCTTCGAGGAGGCGGCGGAGAACCTGCAGAGCATGGAACAGCTGCTGCTTGCGCTCGATCCGGCCGCAGTCGACGACGAGACGCTCAACGCGATCTTCCGGGTCGCGCACTCGATCAAGGGCGGCGCAGCCACCTTCGGCTTCACCGCGGTGGCCACGCTGGCGCACGAGATGGAGACGCTGCTCGACCGGCTGCGCCGTCACGAGCTGGCTCCGACGCCGCCGATGGTCGACGTGCTGCTGCGCGGCGGCGATGCGCTGTGGGGCCTGCTGTCCTTCCAGCAGGGCCTGACCGACGAGGCGCCCGAGACCAGCGGCCTGGTCGCCGACATTCGCCGTCTGGCCAGCCTCGACGCGGCGGCCAGCTCGGCACCGGTGGCAGCACCTGCGGCGGCCGCGCCGGCCGCTGCGCCCAGGCCGGCGGGCACCCGTGAACTCGAGGTCCGCATCGGCCCGCTCGAGCTGCCGCAGACGGCCAGCCATCTGCATGAGCTCTTCGAGGAGATTCCCGGCATCGGCGAGATGAAGCCGCTGGACTTCGGTGAGCCGGTCGACGGCATGCGCCGCTTCACCGTCATCACCAGCTGCACCGACAACGAGCTGCTCGACCTGTTCAGCTTCCATGTCGATCGCAAGCTGGTCCACCTGATGGAATCCGGCCCCGGCTTCGGCTTCTACGAAGGCAATCCCGGCGTGCCCTCCGCCGCGCCCGAGCCGCCGCCGGCCGGCGCCCCGGCGCCAGCGGCGCCACCGGCGGCCGCCGCCCCGGCCAGCGCGGCCAAGGGCGGCAACCGCGCACCGGCCGCGCCGGATGCGGCCACGCTGCGCGTCTCGGTCGAGAAGGTCGACCAGCTGATCAACCTGGTCGGCGAGCTGGTCATCACCCAGGCGATGCTGATCCAGGGCAGCCGCTCGCTCGATCCGGTGGTGCACCAGTCCCTCGTCAGCGCGATCAACCTGATGGAGCGCAACTCGCGCGACCTGCAGGACGCGGTGATGTCGATCCGCATGATCCCGATGTCGGCGGTGTTCAGCCGCTTCCCGCGCATGCTGCGCGACCTCTCGGGCAAGCTGGGCAAGCAGGTCGAGCTGGTCACGCATGGCGAGGCCACCGAGCTCGACAAGGGCCTGATCGAGAAGATCACCGACCCGCTGACCCACCTGGTGCGCAATTCCTGCGACCACGGCATCGAGCTGCCGCAGGCGCGGGTGCAGGCCGGCAAGCCGGCGGTGGGCACGATCACGCTGTCGGCCTGGCACCAGGGCGGCTCGGTGGTGATCGAGGTGCGCGACGACGGCAAAGGCCTCTCGCGCGAGAAGCTGATCTCCAAGGCGATCGAGCGCGGTCTGCAGGCCTCCGACTCGATGACCGATGCCCAGGTCTGGAACCTGATCTTCGAGCCGGGCTTCTCGACCGCCGAGCAGGTCACCGACGTCTCCGGCCGCGGCGTCGGCATGGACGTGGTGAAGAAGAACATTCTCGGTCTGGGCGGGCGGGTCGACATCGAGTCGGCGCCGGGCTGCGGCATGAGCGTGAAGGTGCGCCTGCCGCTGACGCTGGCGATCATGGACGGCATGAGCGTGGCCGTCGGCGACGAGGTCTACATCCTGCCGCTGGGCTCGGTGGTCGAGAGCGACCTGATCGGGCCGGACCGCATCCGCTCGCTGGGCAACAACAACCGCGTTGCCAAGGTGCGCGAGGAGTACCTGCCGGTGGTCGACCTGGCCGGACACTTCGGCGTCTGGCGCGACGAGCCGGCGGCTCAGCCGATCATGGTCATCGTCGAGTCGGAGGGCTCGCGCGCGGCGCTGATCGTCGACGAGCTGATCGGCCAGCAGCAGGTGGTGGTGAAGAATCTCGAGACCCACTACAAGCGCATCCCGCATGTCTCGGGCGCGACGATTCTCGGCAATGGCCGGGTCGCGCTGATCCTCGACATCGCCACGCTGGTGCAGGCGCGCTGACGCGCCGTCCCGGCTCCTTCACGACACGACACGCGACAGACCAATCCCGGGAGCGCTTGCGATGCAGGACATGTTCTGGAATTTCACCATCCGACTGCGCATGGCCGCGGCGGTGGCCCTGCTGGTGGGGCTGTTCGCCGTCATCGGCGCCATGGTCTGGAGCGGCGCCGACCGCTTGCTGATCCTCGGCACGATGGCGGCGATGCTGGCGGTCGTCGTGCCGCTGACGCTGATCAACTCGGCCTCGATCGTCGCGCCGATCGCCCGCGCCCAGCAGCTGACCGACGCGATCACCCAGGGCGACCTGGGCACCCGCCTGGACGTCCGCGGCGAGGACGAGGCCGCGCAGCTGCTGCGTGCGCTGCTGCGCATGCAGGATGCGGTCGGCGCGATCGTCGGCAGCATCCGCGAGTCGACCGATGCGGTCGGCACCGCCAGCACGCAGATCGCGGCCGGCAACCAGGAGCTGTCGATGCGCACCGAGCAGACCGCCGGGTCGCTGCAGCAGACCTCCAGCTCGATGGAGCAGCTCAGCGAGACGGTGCGCCAGACCGCCGATTCGGCCCAGCTCGCCAACGAGCTGGCCGGCCAGGCTTCCAGCGCCGCCCAGCGCGGCGGCGACGTGATGACCCAGGTCGTCAGCAACATGGAGGAGATCAGCGCCTCCAGCCGCAAGATCGCCGAGATCATCGGCGTGATCGACGGCATCGCGTTCCAGACCAACATCCTGGCGCTGAACGCGGCGGTGGAAGCCGCCCGGGCTGGCGAGCAGGGCCGCGGCTTCGCGGTGGTGGCCGGCGAGGTGCGCAACCTGGCGCAGCGCAGCGCCCATGCGGCCAAGGAGATCAAGACCCTGATCGGAGCCAGCGTCGACAAGGTCGGTGCCGGCACGCATCTGGTCCACGATGCCGGTCGGGCGATGAGCGACATCGTCAGCGGCGTGCAGCGTGTCAGCGACCTGATCAGCGAGATCACCGCCTCGACCAGCGAGCAGAGCACCGAGCTCGGCCGGGTCAGCGCCGCGGTCGGCCAGCTCGACCAGATGACGCAGCAGAACGCCGCGCTGGTCGAGGAGAGCGCGGCCGCCGCCGACAGTCTGCGCCGTCAGGCCGCGACGCTGGCGGCTGGCGTCAAGAGCTTCCAGCTGGGAACGGGCGGCGGCAGCAGTGGCAGCCGGGTGCCGTCCGTGTCGCCAGCGCCGAAGCCGAAGTCGGCGGCGCGTGCCGCGGCAGCGCCGGTGGCCCGTGCCGCAGCGACGCCTGCGCCGGCACCGGTCAGCCGGCCGGCCCCGCCCCCGCCGCCCGCCGCCGAGCGCAAGGCCGCGCCGGCCCCCGCGCCGGTGGCCGAGACCGGCTCGACCGAGCAGTGGGAATCCTTCTGATCAGCCCAGCGCCTTCCAGCCCATGTAGAGCGCCAGCAGGTAGAGCACCAGCGCGAAGGCGCGCTTGAGCTGAGCGACCTGCAGCGCATGGGCAGCGCGTGCGCCCAGCGGCGCGGTCAGCACGCTGGCGCAGGCGATCAGCCCGAGGCCCGGCAGCCACAGCCAGCCCAGCGCGCCGGGCAGCGGCGCCGGCATCGACCAGCCGCCGATCAGGTAGCCGACGGTGTTGGCCAGCGCGATCGGCAGGCCCAGCGCGGCTGAGGTCGCCACTGCCTGGTGCATCGCGACATTGCACCAGGTCATGAAGGGCACCGAGATGAAGCCGCCGCCGGCGCCCACCAATCCGGAGATGAAGCCGATCAGCGTGCCAGCGCCCAGGCTGCCCGCGGTGCCGGGCATCTGCCGCGACGGCGCCGGCTGACGGTTGCGCAGCATCTGCGTGGCCGAGAAGGCGACGAAGACCGCGAAGACCAGCGCCAGCGTCGTGCCGCGCAGCGCGGCAAAGGCGCCTGCGCCGGCGATCAGCCCGCCGATCACGATGCCCGGCGCAATGCGTCGCACCAGATCCCAGCGAACCGCGCCGCGCCGGTGGTGGGCGCGCACGCTCGAGATCGAGGTGAAGACGATGGTGGCCATCGAGGTGGCGATCGCCATCTTGACCGCCAGTGCTGACTCCACGCCGCGCGCGGACAGGATCAGCGTCATGAAGGGCACGATCAGCATGCCCCCGCCAATGCCCAGCAGGCCGGCGAGAAAACCGGTGCAGCTGCCGAGCACGAGCAGCTGGGCGACCAGCATCGGGTCGAGGTTCATCGTGGTGGTGGGGAGGTGTCCGTCGCGAACCGAGGGCCGCATTCCTGAACCCAGGGGATTCAGGTGGGCGAGGTCAGTCCGGCTTCGGGTTCATCTGACGCGAGACGATCGCACCAGCCGGACAATGTTCCAGGCCCGGGCTCGCGAGAGCATCGGTTCAAGGAAATATAAAACCCCCGCGGACGCGACGGACGGGGGTCATTCTAGCTTCATTCCCTCGGCGCCGAGGCTGGCCTCGATGCGTCGGACCAGACTGTCGACATCGATGGTGATCGGCGGCGGAGCGGGCGGCGGCGGGGGCGGCAGCGGCATCGGGGTGCCGCCCGAGTGGCGCAGCTCGCTCAGCGCGTAGGCGATGTTCAGCGCCGCCAGCACGGCGATGCGCTCGCGTGCCTTGACCCGGCCGGCGTCGCGGATCGCGCACATCTCGCGGTCGACCCGGGTCACCGCTTCGGCCAGCACTGCGTCTCCGCCCTCCGGGCAGGCCAGCAGGTAGATCTGGCCCATGATGCTGACTTCCATCTGCTTCATGCTCATACCCCGCCTCCCGAGGCGCCGCGTTCATGGGTGTCGACATCGCCGGCGGGCAGCCGCTCCAGCAGCGCATCGATGCGGTTGCGCGCGGCCGCATAGCGCGAGCGCAGATTGTCCCGTTCGGCCGCGACCGCGGTGAGCTGCTGCTCGAGCTGGGCATTGGCGCGCTTGAGCTCTTCATGGCGAAGGATCAGCCGTTCTATCCGGTCGGCGAGGTCTTCGAGTGTGGACATTGCGCTGCTGTGCTGTCGGGGCGGTCGGTGCCGCTGCATCGTGTTGGCGCGAACGCCACAGGCGAGGGCGCCGGAAGGGTCCGATTGTAGTGGTGCACCGCCGCAATGTTTACAATTCACGCTGTTGGTGCTCGCCTGACCGGATCTGGTCGGTGGGTTAAACGGGAAACAGGAAGGTCAAGACCCGCCGGGTCGGCCCAACCTGTGCTGCCCCCGCAACGGTAAGCGGACGAGAGCCTCGGCGGCTCTCTGCCCCTGCGCACATGAACCACTGGCTTCACGACGAGGCCGGGAAGGGTCGCAGCGGGTTCGTCCGTCAGCCCGGATACCGGCCAACAGGGGGTCTGTCGATGTCGCGCCGGTCGCGGCGCCGGCGGGCCATGAGGTGCGAGGCCTGCGGGGACGCTGGCATGCACGATCCTGACACCGTTTCATCATGTCCAAGCTCTCCGTCGGCAGCCGTCTGCCCGAAACGCGCCTGCGCGCCACTGCTGCGGCCGCAGCGCTGATGCTGTGCCTGCCGCTGGGTGCCGCCGCCCAGTCCGCCCCGGCCGTGGCCACCGCGGCGGCCTCGCTGCCCGCGGTGGTGGTGACCTCCACCCGCAGCCCGATCCAGGCCGACCGCAGCATCGCCGACGTGACGGTGCTGACTGCCGAGGATCTGGCGGTCCAGTCCGGCCGCACGCTGGCCGAGGTGCTGGCGCAGCAGCCGGGCATCCAGTTCACCTCCAATGGCGGTCTGGGCAAGTCCAGCTCGATCTTCATGCGTGGCCTGGAGGCGCGCCATGTGCTGCTGCTGGTCGATGGCGTGCGCTACGGCTCGGCCACGCTGGGTCAGGCCGACTTCGACAACCTGCCGCTGGGCGACATCGAGCGCATCGAGATCGTGCGCGGCCCGCTCTCCAGCCTGTACGGCAGCGATGCGGTCGGCGGCGTGGTGCAGGTCTTCACCCGCCGTGCCCAGCCGGGCCAGGGCTTGCGTGGCAACGGCGCGCTGACGGTGGGCAGCAAGCGCCATGCCCAGGGCAGCGCCGGTCTGAGCTTCGACGATGGCCTCTGGAATGGCGCGGTCCAGCTGATCCACACCGAGAATCGCGGCTTTTCGTCGACCAACGAGCGGGTGCTGTACGGCAGCCACAACCCGGATCCGGACGGCTTCAACCAGAACGCCGGCAGCGCGCAGCTCGGCCTGCGCCTGCCGCAGGGCTGGCAGCTCAATGCCCGGCTGCTGCAGTCGGAATCGCGCACCGGCTTCGATGACGGCCCGGGCGCCGATTCGCGCGCCGGCCTGCGCACCCAGGTCACCTCGGTCGATGCCAGCGGCGAGGTGGTCAAGGGCTGGTCGACGGTGCTGCGGGTGGCCCGCAGCGCCAACGACTACGAGACGCTGGCCTCGGCCTCGCCCTGGACCGATCTGGGCACGATCGCCACGGTGCAGCAGCAGCTGAGCTGGGACAACACCTTGGTGCTGCCGGTCGGCTCGCTGCTGGTGGTGGCCGAGCATCTGAAGCAGAAGGTCAGCAAGCCGGGTGGCAACTACGAGGTGACCGAGCGCACCGTGCGCAGCGGCGCGCTGGGCTACCGCGCGGTGCTGGGTGCGCACACCGTGCAGGCCGGCGTGCGCCATGACCGCAACTCGCAGTACGGCGACCAGACCACCGGCAACCTCGGCTACGGCCTGGCGCTGAGCGATGCGCTGCGCCTGAGCGCCCAGCTCGGCACCAGCTTCGTCGCGCCGAGCTTCAACCAGCTCTACTGGCCGTCCTATGGCAACCCGGCGCTGGCGCCCGAGGAAGGCCGCCATGCCGAGCTGGGCCTGCGCTACACCCTGGGCGAGCAGAGCGTCAGCGCGACGCTGTTCGGCAACCGGGTGCGCGGCTACATCACCCAGGGCGCCAACCCGACCAATCTGCCCTATGTCGAGAGCCGGGGCGTGACGCTGGCCTATGACGGCCGCCTCGGCCCGGTGCGGGTCGGTGCCGCCTATGACCATCTGGACCCGCGCAACGCCACCGAGGGCAGCGCCAACCACGACAAGCTGCTGCCGCGCCGCGCACGCAACCAGGCCCGGCTGTCGGCCGATGTCGATCTGGGCGCTTGGAGCGTCGGTGCCGGCCTGCAGGCGCGCAGCCACCGCTACGACGACGCGGCCAACACCCGCCGCCTGGCCGGCTACGCGGTGGCCGACCTGAACGCGCAGTGGCAGTTCCAGCGCGACTGGTCGCTGGGCGCGCGGCTGAACAATGTGTTCGACCGCCAGTACGAGACCGCCTGGGGCTACAACCAGCCGGGCCGCGAGCTCCACGTCACGCTGCGTTACAGCCCGCGCTGAGACTGAGCGATCATCGGGTGATGAGAACGCAGAACCATCCGCGTTGCGAGTTCATCCTCGGCGGCCAGCGCAGCGGCAAGTCGCGCTGCGGCGAGCGCCGCGCGGCCGACTGGCTGGCCGGCGCGCCCGGGCGCCGTGCGGTGCTGCTGGCCACCGCGCTGGCGGGCGACGGCGAGATGCGCGAGCGCATCGCGCAACACCGCCTCGACCGCCTCGAGCGGGTGCCGGCGATGGCCACCGACGAGGACTGCCTCGACCTGGCCGCCGCGCTGCGCCGCCATGCCGTGCCCGACACGCTGGTGCTGATCGACTGCCTGACGCTGTGGACCACCCGCTGGCTGATGCCGCTCGAGGGCGAGCCGGCCGATGCGGCGCGCTGGCAGGCCGCCAGCGACGCGCTGGCGGCGGCGCTGGCCGAGGCGCCCGGTCCGGTGGTGCTGGTCTCCAACGAGATCGGCCTGGGCCTGGCGCCGCTGTCGCGCGAGGCGCGGCACTTCGTCGATGCGCTCGGGCGGCTGCATCAGCAGGTGGCGGCGGTCTGCCCGCAGGTCACGCTGATGGTGGCCGGGCTCGAGATGGCGGTGCGGCGGTGAGGCGTCTCTTTCTCCTGGCCTGCGCCGTCCTGCTGCCGCTGCTGCCCGCGCTGGCGGCGGCCCAGACCTCGTCCACGTCCACGCCGCCACGGCGCATCGTCTCGCTGATGCCCTCGCTGACCGAGACCGTCTGCGCGCTGGGCGAGTGCGAGCGTCTGGTCGGCGTCGACCGCTATTCCAGCTGGCCGGCCCGGGTCGAGCGGCTGCCACGCCTGGGCGGCATGGACGATCCGCAGATCGAGCGCATCGTCGGCCTGCGGCCCGACGTGGTGCTGGCCGTGCCGTCGAGCCGGGCGGTCGAGCGGCTGCAGTCGCTCGGCCTGAAGGTGGTGGTGCTGGAGTCGCGCACCACCGAGGAGGCGCGGCGCACCGCCGAGACGATCGCCACGCTGCTGGGTCGGCCCGGGCAGGGCACGGCGCTGTGGGCGCGCATCGACGCGCAGGTCGAGCGGGCCGTGGCGCGGGTGCCGGCCGGCTGGCGCGGGCGCAGCGTCTATTTCGAGGTCGACTCGGCGCCCTATGCGGCCGGGCGCAGCTCCTTCATCGGCGAGCTGCTGCAGCGCTTCGGCCTGGTCAACATCGTGCCGGCCGAGCTCGGGCCCTTCCCGAAGCTCAATCCCGAATTTGTCGTGCGCGCCGCGCCCGATGTGGTGATGGCGGTCGAGCGCCACATCGCCGACATGCCGCGCCGGCCGGGCTGGGCCGGGCTGAAGGCGCTGCAGTCGGGCCGGCGCTGCGCCTTTCCGGCCGATCGCTACGACACCCTGGTGCGGCCGGGGCCGCGCCTGGGCGAAGCGGCCGAGCTGGTCGCCGACTGCCTGACGGCCCTGCGCGAATGAGCCTCGAAGAACGCTATCGCCGCAGGCTGCTGGCGCGCGCGCTGGCGCTGCTGTCGCTGATCGGGCTGCTGGCCGGGCTGCTGATCGGCAGCGAAGGCGCCAGCTTCTCGGCGCTGCGGGCACTGTTCGACGACGGCTCGGCCGGGCTGGTGCTGGGCCAGATTCGTCTGCCGCGCACGCTGGGCGCCTGGCTGACCGGCGCGCTGTTCGGCCTGGCCGGCGCGATCGCGCAGGGGCTGTTCCGCAATCCGCTGGCCGATCCCTATCTGCTGGGCTCGGCCGCCGGCGCCTCGCTCGGGGTGGTGGGCGTGCTGACCGCCAGCTCGGTGGTGCTCGGGGGCGGTGCGGCGGGCTGGCTGGCGCGTTTCGGCCTGGTCGGTGCGGCCTTCTGCGGGGCCCTGCTGGGCGTCTCGCTGACGCTGCTGCTGGCCCGGGGTGCGACCCACACCACCCGGCTGCTGCTGGCCGGCGTGGTGGTCGGCGTGGTGCTGGGGGCCTTCAACGATCTGCTGACCACGCTCGACCCGGACGCGCTGCGTGGCAAGCAGGCCTTTCTGCTGGGCACGACCGGCTTTCTCGGCTGGCCGTCCTGCCTGCTGCTGCTGCTGGCGCTGCTGGCGGCGCTGCCGCTGGCCTGGCGGCTGGCGCGGGTGCTCGATGCCCTGTCGCTGGGCGAGGACAGCGCCACCAGCCTCGGGCTGTCGCTGCCGCGGCTGCGGCTGGTGATGGTCGCGCTGATGGCGCTGGCCACCGGCACCGCGGTCGCGCAGGCCGGCATGGTCGCCTTTGTCGGGCTGGTGGCGCCGCATCTGGTGCGCCGCTTCGTGCAGGCGACGCACGGCTACTGCCTGGTGGCCAGCGCGGCGATGGGCGGCGTGCTGCTGATGGGCGCCGACGTGCTCTCGCGCTGGCTGATCGCGCCGCAGGAGCTGCCCGTCGGCGTGCTGACCGCGGTGCTGGGCGGCTCCTATCTGCTGTGGCTGCTGCAGCGCCGGAGGATGGGCTGATGGGCGGCCCCTTCGTGCCCGATCCGATGCTCAGCGCCCGTCACCTGCAGGTGCGCCTGGGCGACCGCACGGTGCTGCGCGACATCGACCTGGACTTCGGCCCGGGCTGGACCGCGATCGTCGGGCCCAATGGTGCCGGCAAGTCGACGCTGCTGCGTGCGCTGGCCGGGCTGCAGCCGCTCGAGCAGGGCGAGGTCCGGCTCGACCGCGCGCCGCTGGCCGACTGGCCGGCGCCGCAGCGCGCGCGCCGGCTGGCCTGGCTGGCGCAGCAGGGCGAGGCTGGCGGCGACCTGACGGTGATCGACGTGGTCCGGCTGGGGCGTCTGCCGCATCTGGGGCTGTTCGGCCTGGCGCGCGGTCGCGACGAGCAGGCGGTTCGCCAGGCGATGCAGGCCACCGGGTGCACCGCCTGGCGCCACCGCCGTCTGGCCGAGCTGTCCGGCGGCGAGCGCCAGCGGGTGCTGCTGGCGCGGGCGCTGGCGGTGCAGTCGCCGGTGCTGCTGCTCGACGAGCCGACCACCCACCTCGACCCGCCGCATCAGGTGGCGCTGGTGCGGCAGATGGCCCGGCTCGCCCGCGAGGAAAACCGCACCATCGTCGCGGTGCTGCACGAGCTGAGCCTGGCGCTGGCTGCCGACCGGCTGGTGGTGATGGCCGCCGGCCAGATCCACGCGATCGGCCAGCCGGGCGATCCGCTGGTGCAGCGCACGCTGGTCGAGGTCTTCGGCGGCGCCATCCGCATCGAGGCGGTGCCGGTGGCTGCAGGCACGACCGAGGTGCAGTGGGTCGCGCTGCCCCGGCTCTGAACGACGGATTCCGAACAACGCAAGGACAGATCGATGCAGATCGAATCTCCCCCGGTCGAGCGCGACCGCCAGAAGCCCGAGGGCGAGCGCCGCGGCCTGATCCTGGTCCACACCGGTGACGGCAAGGGCAAGAGCACGGCCGCCTTCGGCCTGGCGCTGCGTGCGCATGGCCGCGGCAAGCCGGTGAAGATCTACCAGTTCATGAAGGTGCCCAGCGCGCGCTTCGGCGAGCACCGGATGTTCGAGCAGCTCGGTGTGCCGATCGAGGGCCTGGGCGACGGCTTCTCGTGGAAAAGCAAGGATCTGGAGCATTCCGCGCAGCTTGCCCGCGAGGGCTGGGCGCGCGCCGAGGCGACGATCCGCGCCGGCGCGCATTTCCTGGTGGTGCTCGACGAGATCATGTATCCGCTGCGCTACGGCTGGGTGGCGCTGGAGCCGGTGCTGGCGGCGCTGCGCGAGCGCCCCGCCCATGTGCATGTGGTGCTGACCGGGCGCAACGCGCCGCAGGAGCTGGTCGACCTGGCCGACACCGTGACCGAGATGCGCCCGGTCAAGCACCACTACCAGGCCGGCGTGCCGGCGCAGCGCGGCATCGAGGACTGAAGGGCCATGCCGCTGCCGGAGCCGCTGACCGTGCTGCTGGGCTCGCCCTGGCCCTGGCCGCTGCTGCAGGCCGGCGCGCTGCTGCTGGCCTGGGCGCTGGACCGCCGCTTCGGCGAGCCGCCCGACCGCTGGCATCCGGTGGCCTGGCTGGGCCGGCTGCTCGGGCCGGTCGGGCGCTTCTGGCGCGATCGTGCGCCGGCGGCGGCCTTTGCGGGCGGCGCGCTGTCGTGGCTGCTGATCGCGGCCGTGCTGGCCGGCGCGGCCTGGGCGCTGCAGCGCTGGATCATCGCGCTGCCGGGGCCGCTGGCGCTGGCGCTGCTGGCGCTGGCGCTCAAGCCGCTGTTCGCCTGCCGCATGCTGTGCGACGAGGTCGCCGCGGTGGAGGCGGCGCTGGCGCAGTCGCTCGAGGCCGGTCGCGCCCGGCTGGCCTGGCTGGTCAGCCGCGACGTGACGCGGCTCGATGCCGGTGAGGTGCGCGAGTCGGCGATCGAGACGCTGGCCGAGAACCTCAACGATTCGGTGGTGGCGCCGCTGGCCTGGTTTGCGCTGGCCGGGCTGCCGGGGGCGGTGCTGTACCGCTTTGCGAACACCGCCGATGCGATGTGGGGCTACCGGGGTTTCTGGGAGTGGGCCGGCAAGTGGGCGGCGCGGGCCGACGACCTGCTGTCCTGGCCGACGGCGCGGCTGACCGCGCTGCTGCTGCGTCCGGTCTGGCGACCGCACGAGTGGTCCCGGCTGGCCCGCGAGGCCGCGTGCACGCCGTCGCCCAACGGCGGCTGGCCGATGGGCGCGATGGCGTTACGTCTGGATGTCAGATTGCGCAAGCCGGGCGTCTATGCTCTGCATGCCGCAGGACGATCTCCCGAGGCCGCGGACCTCGGGCAGGCGCTGCGGCTGGCCCGGTCGGCCGCGCGGATCTGGACAGGCGTGCTCGCGGGCGGACTGGTGGCGGGCGCGCTGATGATGCTGACACGGCTGGCCGGGGGGCCGGCCTGAGCCCATGACGACGCTGCACCACGACCACCAAATCACTTCGTCCCTGCACGATTTCGCGCGCACGCATGGCGGGCCCGATGCCCACGGCGTGCCGCGCTGGGACTTCTCCACCAATGCCAATGCCTGCGGGCCGGCGCCGATGGCGCTGGAAATGGTGCGCCAGGTCGATGCCCGGCGCTATCCCGATCCGACCTTCAGCGCGCTGCGGCGCCAGCTCGGGCAGCTGCATCAGGTCGATCCGGCGCGCATCGTGATCGCTGCCAGCGCCAGCGAGTTCATCCGTCGCATGACGCTGGCGATCGCGATGCTCAAGCCGGGCGCGCGGGTGCAGGTGCCCGACTATGCCTATGGCGAATATGTCGCCGCGGCCCATGCGCTCGGGCTGCAGCCCTGGCGCGCCAGCGGGCTGCCTGGCGATGTGCCGCCCTATCTGATCTGGCACACCGAGCCGGGCAGTCCGGCCGGCGACGCGACGCCGGCGCCGGACTTCGATCCGACCGACTCGGTGCTGGTGGTCGACCGCGCCTACGCGCCGCTGCGCCTGGACGGCGAGGCGCCGGAACTCTCGCCGCATGCCTGGCAGCTGTGGTCGCCGAACAAGGCGCTCGGCCTGACGGGGGTGCGCGGCGCCTATGCGGTCGCGCCGGAGCGCGGCACGGTCACCGCCGAGCTGGTCGACTGGCTGCAGCAGCAGCTCGACCGGCTGGCGCCGTCCTGGCCGCTGGGCGCGCACGGGGTGGCGATGCTGAGCGCCTGGGCCAGCGACGAGGCCCAGTCCTGGGTGCGCGCCAGCCTGCACATCCTGCGCAGCTGGCGGCGTCAGCAGCTCGACCTGTGCCATCGGCGCCTGGGCTGGACCTGCCGCGCCAGCGTCACGCCCTTCTATCTGGCGCGCTGGGGGCGCTGGGAGGACCCGGCGCAGGCCCAGGAAGATCCTGCCCATCCGGTGCGGCTGCTGCCGGAGCTGCGCACGCTCGGGCTGAAGCTGCGCGACTGCAGCTCGATGGGGCTGCCGGGCTGGGTGCGCGTCAGCGTGCAGGCGCCGCCCTCGCAGCAGGCGCTGTCGCAGCTGTGGCGCCAGGTGATCGGCGAGTCGACCTTCGTGCCGACGGTGCGGCAGTCGGGCTTCCAGTCGCTGTCGACTTACTGATCACCGTCACCCTCGCGAAGGCGAGGGCCCAC
>NZ_FTMZ01000011.1:0-30196 GCF_900156335.1 Sphaerotilus natans | reverse complement strand
CACCCTCGCGAAGGCGAGGGCCCACATGCGCCAGGGAGGGGTTGTGCCCGCGTGGGTGCCCGCCTTCGCGGGCATGACGGCAAGAGGGTGAGCGGGTGAGAGGATGCGATCAGCATCGAAATCAGGAACGGGAACGCGAGAACGATGACAGGCAAGGCGATCATGGTGCTGGGCACCACCAGCGGGGCGGGCAAGAGCTGGCTGGCCACCGCGCTGTGCCGCTGGTCTGCGCGGCGCGGCCTGCGGGTGGCGCCGTTCAAGGCGCAGAACATGAGCAATAACGCGCGGGTCGTGCCTGCCCCCGACGGGCGCATGGGCGAGATCGGCAGCGCGCAGTATTTCCAGGCGCTGGCCGCACGCACCGCGCCCGAGGTGCGCCACAACCCGGTGCTGCTCAAGCCCGAGGCCGACACCCGCAGCCAGGTCGTGGTGATGGGCGAGGTGCGCCGCGATCTGGCCGAGGTGCCGTGGCGCCAGCGCAGCGAGGCGCTGTGGCCGTACGCGCGCCAGGCGCTGGCCGCGCTGCAGGCCGAGCATGATCTGGTCGTGATCGAGGGCGCGGGCTC
This sequence comes from Sphaerotilus natans, assembly GCF_900156335.1. Classification (GTDB taxonomy): domain Bacteria; phylum Pseudomonadota; class Gammaproteobacteria; order Burkholderiales; family Burkholderiaceae_C; genus Sphaerotilus; species Sphaerotilus natans. Next base: position 29,630 of record NZ_FTMZ01000011.1, on the reverse strand, counting down.
GCCCGCCGAGATCAATCTGCACAGCAGCGACTACGTCAACATGCGCACCGCGCGCGCGGCCCAGGCCGCCTGCCTGCTGGTGACCGACATCGACCGCGGCGGTGCCTTCGCGCACCTCTACGGCACGCACCAGCTGCTGCCGCCCGACGAACGCGCGCTGATCCGCGGCTTCGTGCTCAACCGCTTCCGCGGCGACGCGGGCCTGCTCGCGCCGGGGCCGGAAATGCTCGAGCAGCTCACCGGCGTGCCCACGCTGGCGGTGCTGCCGATGTGGCGCGAGCACGGCCTGCCCGAGGAAGACGGCGTCTTCGACGACCGCGCCAGCGGCGGCGCGGCGGCGGCACGCCCGCTGCGGGTGGCGGTGGTGGCCTATCCGCGCCTGAGCAACCTCGACGAGTTCCAGCCGCTGCGCAACCTCGCTGGCGTGCGCCTGGTCTGGGCGGGCCATCCGCATGACCTCGACGGCGCCGACTGGATCATCCTGCCCGGCTCCAAGCACACCGGCGCCGACCTGGCCTGGCTGCGCGCGCAGAGGCTCGACGCGGCGATCGCGCGCCATGCGGCCGCCGGCGGCGCGGTGCTGGGCATTTGCGGCGGCCTGCAGATGCTGGGCGAGGCGCTGGTCGACCTGCACGGCATCGACTCGCCCGGCGGCGAGAGCAACGGCCCCGGCCTGGGCCTGCTGCCGCTGGTGACGCTGTTCGAGCCCGACAAGCTGCTGGCGCCGACGCAGGCCACCTTCGCCGCGCTGAGCGGCCCGTGGGCGGCGCTCTCGGGCGTGCGCTTCGACGGCTACGAGATCCACCACGGCCGCACCGCGCCGCATGCCGATCTGCCCGCGCCGGCGGTGGCGCTGCGCAACGCCGCCGGCGAGGTGCTGGGCTGGCAGCACGGCCCGGTGCTGGGCCTGTACGCGCACGGCCTGTTCGAGTCGCCGGCGGTGCTGCGCGCGCTGTTCGGCGCGCAGGTGCGCACGCTCGACGCCGTCTTCGACGGCCTGGCTGACTTCCTCGATCGCCATGTCGCGCCGGGCACGCTGGACGTGCTGATCCGCTGATCCGCCCGCCGACCTGATTTCCCCTGTCCCACCGAGAAGCACAAAGGACAAGACCGATGACGATGGACCTGATTTCCGCCCGCGCTGCACTCGCCGGGCTGCTCGATGTCGCCGACCTGCATGACGAGGCGCTGCAGGCGCGCGTGCAGCTCGCGCTGGACCGCAAGACCAAGCCGCAGGGCTCGCTGGGCCGGCTGGAGTCGCTGGCGCTGACGCTGGCACGCATCCAGGGCCGCGAGCGCCCGCAGCTCCAGCATCCGCAGATGGTGGTGTTCGCCGCCGACCACGGCCTGGCCGCGCGCGGCGTCTCCGCCTTCCCGAGCGAGGTCACCTGGCAGATGGTCGAGAACTTCCTGGCTGGCGGCGCGGCGGTCAGCGTGCTGGCGCGCCAGCACGGGCTGGCGCTGTCGGTGGTCGACGCGGGCGTCAAGCACGAGTTCGCGCCGCGCCCAGGCCTGATCTCGCGCAAGATCGGCTGGGGCACCGCCGACGCGCTGCAGGAGCCGGCGATGTCGCTGGCCGAATGCGTCGCCGCGATCGAGACCGGCGCCGGCGTGGTGCGCAGCCTGCCGGGCAATGCGCTGCTGCTGGGCGAGATGGGCATCGGCAACACCTCGGCCGCGGCGCTGCTGATGGCGCGGCTGACCGGCGAGGCGATCGACCGCTGCACCGGCCGCGGCACCGGCGTCGATGGCCCGGCGCTGGTGCGCAAGACCGAGATCCTGCGCCAGGTGCTGGCGCGCCACGCCGAGGCGACCGACCCGCTGGCGGCGCTGGCGGCGCTGGGCGGCTTCGAGATCGCGATGATGGTCGGCGCGGTGCTGCAGGCCGCAGCCGAGCGCCGCGTCATCGTCGTCGACGGCTTCATCGTCACCAGCGCGGTGCTGGTGGCCTCGCGGCTGGCGCCGGCGGTGCTGCAGCGCTGCGTGTTCTCGCACCAGTCCGACGAGAGCGGCCACCGGCTGATGCTCGCCCGCCTGGAGGCCGAGCCGCTGCTGGCGCTGGGCCTGCGCCTGGGCGAGGGCTCGGGCGGTGCGCTGGCCTGGCCGCTGCTGGAGTCCGCCTGCCGCATCCTGGCCGAGATGGCCAGCTTCGAGGCGGCCGGCGTGTCCGACCGCGAGGCCTGAGCGCGGAAACCGCCCGATGAGCCTCTTGCTGCACGAGCTGCGCCTGTTCTTCGTGGCGCTGCAGTTCTTCACCCGCGTGCCGGTGCCGGCCTGGGTGGGCTGGTCGCCGGAGTGGATGCACGCCAGCTCGCGGCATTACCCGCTGGTCGGGCTGTGCGTCGGTGCGGTCGGCGCGGCGGTGCTGCTGGGCGCGGGCGGGCTGTGGCCGCTGTCGGTGGCGGTGGGCCTGTCGATGGCGGCCACCGTCTGGATGACCGGCGGCTTCCACGAGGACGGCCTGGCCGACACCTGCGACGGCCTGGGCGGCAGCGTCAGCCGCGAGCGCGCGCTGATCATCATGAAGGACTCGCGCCTGGGCAGCTACGGCGCGCTCGGCCTGGTCGGCGTGCTGGGGCTGAAGGCCGCGGCGCTGCACGGGCTGGCCGCGCACGACCTGGCCAGCGCCGCGCTGGCCACCGTCTGGGCGCACGGCCTGTCGCGGGTCGCGCCGGTGCTGCTGCTGCGTGCGCTGCCCTACGCCGGCGACCCCGAGCACGCCAAGGCCAAGCCGATGGCGCAGCAGATCTCCGGCGGCGGCCTGGGCTGGGTGATCGGGGTGGCGCTGGCGCTGTGCGCGGGCGTGGCCGCGTGGGTCGACGCGCTGCCCGTGCTGGCCGGCGCTGGCGCCATGGCCGCGATGACGGCCTGGTGCGCGCGCTGGTACCGGCAGCGCCTGGGCGGCTACACCGGCGACACGCTGGGCGCCTCGCAGCAGCTCGGCGAGGTTGCCGGCCTGCTGGGCTGGCTGGCGGCGCTGGGCGTGGCCTGAAACGTGACCTGAAACGTGACCTGAGAGGGCAGGGCATGAACGAACTGCACATCTGGCGCCATCCGAAGCCGGTCGGCGCCGCCGGCCACTGCCTGGGGCGCACCGACCTGCCGGTCGATCCGCGCAAGGCCCGCCGCCTGGCGCACCGCATCCGCCAGCACGCGCGCCGCCACGGCCTGCCACGCGAGATCCTCACCTCGCCGCTGCAGCGCGGGCGCGAGGTCGGGCGCTGGCTGCGCCGCTGGGGCTGGACGCACCGCATCGAGCCCGGCCTGATCGAGCTGGACTTCGGCCGCTGGGACGGCCGGCCCTGGCGCGAGATCGCCTGGGCCGAGGTGGCCGCGTGGGAGGCCGACTTCGCCGGCCACGCGCCCGGCGGCGGCGAGTCGCTGGCGCAGCTGCGCGTGCGGGTCGCCGACGTGCTGGCGCAGCTGGCGTCCCGGGACCGGCCGGTGCTGGCGGTCGGTCATGCCGGCTGGATGAACGCGTTGGCGCTGCACGGCCGACGGGACGCGCCCACCGCCGCCGACTGGCCGGCGCCACCGCGCCATGGGGCCATTCGTGTGGCGACCCTTTTGTGATTAATAATTACGGCCGTCCGACTCGGTCGGACTGCGGCGCATCGCTCCGCCAGCCGTTACCATCCGCCGCCTCCGACCGACTCATCCGATCCCGACCGCCATGTTTCGCACGCTGCTGAAGTCCAAGATCCACCGCGCCACCGTCACCCACTGCGAGCTGCACTACGAAGGCTCCTGCGGCATCGACGAGGACCTGATGGACGCCGCCAATCTCTGCGAGAACGAGCAGATCCACATCTGGAACATCAACAACGGCGAGCGCTTCGTCACCTACGCGATCAAGGCGCCGCGCGGCAGCGGCATCTTCTCGCTGAACGGCTCGGCGGCGCGCCGCGCGGCGGTGGGCGACCTGATCATCATCGCCGCCTTCGGCCTGGTGGCGGAGGAGGGCGTGGCCGCCCACGAGCCCAAGCTCGTCTTCATGGACGAGAAGAACCAGGTCAAGGAACTGCGCTCGCATCCGGAGAACCCGGAGCAGACCTCGCCGCTGCGCTGAAGAAGGACCGGCCGACGTGAGCCTGAACGACGACTGGCGCGCCCGCAGCCTGCGCGCGGTGTGGCATCCCTGCACCCAGATGAAGCTGCACGAGGGCCAGCCCGGCGGCCGCCCCGGCCTGCCGCTGGTGCCGGTGGTGCGCGCCGAGGGCGTCTGGCTGCATGACGCCGAGGGGCGCCGCATCCTCGACGGCATCAGCTCCTGGTGGGTCAACCTGTTCGGCCACAACCACCCGGCGCTGCGCGAGGCGCTGGTCGACCAGCTCGGCCGGCTGGACCACGTCATGCTGGCCGGCTTCACCCATCCGCCGGTGGTGGAGCTGTCCGAGCGCCTGGGCGCGCTCACCGGCCTGGGCCATGCGTTCTACGGCAGCGACGGCGCCTCGGCCACCGAGATCGCGCTGAAGATGAGCGCGCACGCCTGGCGCAACCAGGGCGAGCCGGACAAGACCCGCTTCGTCGGCCTGGCCGGCGGCTACCACGGCGAGACGGTGGGCGCGCTGGCGGTGACCGATCTGGGCATCTTCCGCGACGCCTACGCGCCGCTGGTGCGCCTGGCCGCCAGCGTCGAGAGCCCCGACGCCCGGTTGGCTCGCGCCGGTGAAAGCGCCGCCGACGTGGCCGAGCGCGCCGCCGCCGCGCTGGCCGTCTGGCTGGAGGCGAACCACGCGCAGACCGCCGCCGTCATCCTGGAGCCGCTGGTGCAGTGCGCCTCCGGCATGGCGATGCACGATCCGGTCTACCTGCGCCGGGTGCGCGAGCTCTGCGACCGCTGGCGCGTGCATCTGGTGCTCGACGAGATCGCCGTCGGCTTCGGCCGCACCGGCACGCTGTTCGCGCACCAGCAGGCCGGCATCCGGCCGGACTTCCTGTGCCTGTCCAAGGGCCTGACCGGCGGCATGCTGCCGCTCTCGGCGGTGCTGACCACCGACGCGGTCTACCGCGCCTTCTGGGACGACGAGGTCGCGCGCGGCTTCCTGCATTCGCATTCCTACACCGGCAACCCGCTGGCCTGCCGCGCGGCGCTGGCGGTGCTCGACCTCTTCGAGCGCGAGGCGGTGCTGGAGCGCAACCGCGAGACGGCCGCGGCGCTCGACGCCCGGCTGGCGCCGCTGCACGCGCACCCGCGGGTGCGCCACGCCCGGCGCACCGGCATGATCTGGGCCTGGGACATCGACACGACGCTGCCCGACTTCGCCCGCCGCTACGGCCGCGCGGCGCTGGAGCGCGGCCTGCTGCTGCGCCCGATCGGCCGCACGCTCTACCTGATGCCGCCCTACGCGATCGACCCGGCCGGCGAGGACGGCAGCGGCGCCTTCCTGGCGCGCACCGCGCTGGAGGCGCTGGAGGCCACGCTGGCGCAGGAGGGCGAGGTCGCGCCCATGCCGGCTCCGGCAGGAACGGGAGCCATCGATGCAGTCTGATTCACGGCCCGATCTGCGCTCGGTCTTCGTGATCGGCACCGACACCGGCGTCGGCAAGTCGCTGGTGAGCGCGGCGCTGCTGCGCGGCGCGGTGCAGGCCGGGCTGCGCGCGGTCGGCATGAAGCCGGTGGCCGCGGGGATCGATCCGCAGCCCGACGGCTCGCTGGCCTGCGGCGACGTGCTGACGCTGCAGGCGGCTGGCAATGTCGCGGCTGATCCGGCGCTGGTCAATCCGTTCTGCCTGCCCGATCCGCTGTCGCCGCACCTGGCGGCGCAGCGCGCGGGCCGGCGCATCACGCTGGCGCCGATCGTCGCGGCGCACCGTGCGCTGTGCGCCCAGGCCGACCGGGTGATCGTCGAGGGCGCCGGCGGCTTTCTCGTGCCGCTGGACGAGGGCGATGGCGATCCTGCGCCCGGCGCACCGCTGCTGACCGGCGCCGATCTGGCGCAGGCGCTGGGCGTGCCGCTGGTGCTGGTCGTCGGCCTGCGCCTGGGCTGCCTGAACCATGCACTGCTGACCGCCGAGGCGGTGCGCGCCCGCGGCCTGACGCTGGCCGGCTGGGTTGCCAACCGCATCGACCCGGCGATGGCCTGCGCCGACGAGAACCTCGATTTCCTGCGCCGGCACATTCCGGCGCCGCTGCTGGCCGACGTGCCGCACGCCTCGCGCTGGCCCGAGGGCTGGCAGCCGAGCCTTTTCCTGTCCTGACCTGTTGCGCGCTTCTTGTTCCCGCGCTGGAGATTCCCGAATGAGCCTTGTCCAGAACCCGTCCGCCTGCGCTGCCCCGTCCGCCGACGTCTCGCAGCCGATCACGCTGGTGCGGCCGGCACGTGCGGCCGAGCCCGCCGCGGACGCCCGCTGGAGCGTCGAGGCGATCGAGGCGCTGTTCGCGCTGCCCTTCAACGACCTGCTCTGGCAGGCGCAGCAGGTGCACCGCGCCCACTTCGACGCCAACGAGGTGCAGCTCTCGACGCTCTTGTCGATCAAGACCGGCGGCTGCCCGGAGGACTGCGGCTACTGCCCGCAGTCGGTGCACCACGATACCGGCGTCGAGGCCGGCAAGATGCTCGACATCAAGGCGGTGCTGGAGGCCGCGAGCTGCGCCAAGGGCCAGGGCGCGACGCGCTTCTGCATGGGCGCCGCATGGCGCGCGCCCAAGGACCGCGACATCGAGAAGGTCGCCGAGCTGGTCTCGGGCGTGAAGGCGATGGGCCTGGAGACCTGCTGCACGCTGGGCATGCTGAGCGAGACGCAGGCGCAGACGCTCAAGGAAGCCGGCCTCGACTACTACAACCACAACCTCGACACCGCCCCTGAGGCCTACGGCCGCATCATCTCCACCCGCGACTACCAGGACCGCCTGGACACGCTGGAGAACGTGCGCCGCGCCGGCATGTCGGTGTGCTGCGGCGGCATCGTCGGCATGGGCGAGTCGCGCCGCGAGCGCGCCGGGCTGGTCGCACAGATCGCCAACCTGACGCCCTACCCGGAATCGGTGCCGATCAACGAGCTGGTGCAGGTCGAGGGCACGCCGCTGCACGGCACCGACAAGCTCGATCCGCTCGAGTTCGTGCGCACCATCGCGGTCGCCCGCATCACCATGCCGACCGCGCGCGTGCGCCTGTCGGCCGGTCGCGAGCAGATGAGCGAGGCGATCCAGGCGCTGTGCTTCCTGGCCGGCGCCAACTCGATCTTCTACGGCGACAAGCTGCTGACCACCGGCAACCCTCAGTCCGAGCGCGATCGCGCGCTGCTGGACAAGCTGGGCATGAAGACCAGCGCCTGAGCGCGTTTCAGGATGCCGCGTCGGGCCCGAACAGCCCGGCCAGCCAGTCCATGAAGCTGCGCACGCGCCGTGGCTGGTGTCGCCGGTGCGCGTACAGCAGCGTGACCGGCATCGGTGCCGGCCGGTGGTCGGGCAGGATCTCGACTACCGTGCCGGCCGCGATGCGCTCTCGTGCGCGTGCGCGCGGGATCTGCACGATGCCCAGCCCGGCTTCGCAGGCGGCCATGTAGCCCTCGCTGTTGTTGACCGTGACCGCGCCCGGCATCGCGATCGAGCGGGTGCGGTCGTCGCCGGGCGGACCCTCCGGGTCGACGAACTCGAAGCCCGCCGGCCGCACGCCCGGGTTGGGCTGGTAATGCACCAGCCGGTGCCGTTCCAGATCGGCCAGGCCGGTCGGCACGCCGTGACGGGCCAGATAGGCCGGACTGGCGATGTTGGCCATCGCCAGCGCCCCGAGCGGCCGGGCCACCAGCCCCTCGGCCACCACCGGCCCCACCCGCAGCACGCAGTCGAAGCCCTCGCGCACCAGGTCGACGCGCCGGTCGGTGCTGCACACGTCGATCTTCAGCGCCGGATGCCGGGCCAGGAACTCGGGCAGCCGCGGCAGCACCTGTCCGCGGGCGACGCCCAGCGGCATGTCCACGCGCAGCCGGCCGGTGAGCTGAGCCGGATCGTGCTGGAACAGCGTGCGCAGCTCGTCCAGGTCCGCCAGCACGTCCTGGCCGCGCTCGGCGAAGGCCTGGCCATCGGGCGTGAGCTGCACGCGGCGGGTCGTGCGGTGCAGCAGTCGGGTGCCCAGGTGCGCCTCCAGCCGCTGCACCGCCGAGGACACGGTGGCCCGGGGCAGGTCGAGCTGGCGCGCGGCCTCGCTGAAGCTCGCCAGCGCGGCCACCCTCAGGAAGACACGCAGATCGTCCGGGGAGAAGGCGGGAGAAGTCATGCCCGATCATGCTCGATTCCGGCCGGATTGGACGATGAGACGAGACAGTGTGATCGGGGTGATGGGGTTTGTCCGGATTAGATGCCTGAATAGAGTGGCGACCTTCTTCCTTCGTTCCCAGGAACCCCCGATGAGCACCGATTCTTTCCTCTGCCCGCGCCGTGTTGTTCTCGTCACTGGCGGCAGTCGCGGCCTGGGCCGCTCGGCCGTGCTGCACCTGGCCCGCGATGGCTGGGACGTGGTGTTCACCTACCACCAGCGCGTGGATGCGGCCGATGCGCTGCGCGCCGAGCTGGCCGCCGATCCGCGCACCTCGGACCGCCGAGTCGCCGCCCTGCCGCTGGACACGTCGAGCACCGCCGGCTTTGCCCGCTTCGTCACCGCGCTGAGCGAGGTGCTGGCGCGCGATTTCGGCGCCGTGGCGCTGGATGCGCTGGTCAACAATGCCGGGTCCGGCGTGCACGCCCCGCTCGCCGAGACGACCGAGGCTCAGTTCGACGCGCTCATGAACGTGCATCTGAAGGGCGTGCTCTTCCTGACGCAGGCCCTGCTGCCCCTGCTGCGCGACGGCGGCAGCATCCTGAACGTCTCCAGCGGGCTGGCGCGCTTCAGCCTGCCTGGCTACGGCGCCTACGCGATGATGAAGGGCGCGGTCGAGGTGATGACGCGCTATCTGGCCAAGGAGCTGGGTGGGCGCCGCATCCGTGTCAACACGCTGGCGCCCGGAGCGATCGAGACCGACTTCGGCGGCGGCGCCGTGCGCGACAACCAAGCGCTCAACGCGATGATCGCGTCGCAGACCGCGCTCGGGCGGGTCGGTCTGCCCGACGACATCGGCGCGGCCGTGAGCGCGCTGCTGTCCGATCGCACCGGCTGGATCAACGGCCAGCGCATCGAGGCGTCGGGCGGCGTGCTGCTCTGAAAGCCGCGGCATCGGCCTGCCGGAGCGCCTACCATGGCTCCCCATGCAAGCCGCCGCTCCTCTTTCCTCCGACCTGTTCCCCCGCCGCATCGTCTGCCTGACCGAGGAGACGACCGAGACGCTCTACCTGCTCGGCGAGCAGGATCGCATCGTCGGCATTTCCGGCTACACCGTGCGCCCGCCCGAGGCCCGGCGCGACAAGCCCCGCGTCTCGGCCTACCTGAGCGCGAAGATCGACAAGATCCTCGACCTGGAGCCCGACCTGGTGCTGGGCTTCTCGGACCTGCAGGCCGACATCGCCAGCCAGCTGATCCGCGCCGGTGTCGCGGTGCATGTCTTCAACCAGCGCAGCGTGGCCGAGGTGCTGCGCATGGTGGCGATGGTGGGCGCGATGGTCGGCGCGCACGAGAAGACGGCCGCGCTGCTGGCCGAGCTGCAGCAGGGCCTGGACGCGGTGGCCGCGGCCGGGCGTGCGCTGCCGCGCCGCCCGCGTGTCTACTTCGAGGAATGGAACGAGCCGATCATCACCGGCATCGGCTGGGTGTCCGAGCTGATCGGGCTGGCCGGCGGCGAGGAATGCTTTCCCGAGCTCGCGGGCCAGTCGCTCGGCAAGAACCGCATCGTCGCCGATCCGCTGGAGGTCGCGCGCCGCGCGCCCGACGTGATCCTGGGCTCCTGGTGCGGGCGCAAGTTCCGCCCCGAGCAGGTGATGGCGCGGCCGGGCTGGCAGGACGTGCCGGCGGTGGTGAACGCGCAGGTGTTCGAGATCAAGTCGAGCGAGATCCTGCAGCCCGGTCCGGCCGCGCTGACCGACGGCGTGCGCCAGATCCAGCGCCGTCTGCTCGACTGGGCGCAGCTGCACGCCTGAGCCTATCCCCCCTCCGGCCTCGGCTCCGTCCCTCCGCTCCCCGCATCGCTCCGTCATCCCCGCGCAGGCGGGGACCCACGCGACAAGCAACGGTTGCGTGCGTGGGCCCTCGCCTTCGCGAGGGTGACGGGCGGGGGGGCGGGGAGGCGCGTTGTCACGACGCTGTCGTCTTCGGCTGGAAGTCGCAGCAGTCCGCCACTGCGCAGGCCTGGCAGCGCGGCTTGCGCGCCTGGCAGACATAGCGCCCGTGCAGGATCAGCCAGTGGTGCGCATCCTTGGCGAACTCAGCCGGGATGCGCGCCAGCAGCTTCATCTCCACCTCGTAGGGCGTGCGCCCCGGCGCCAGCCCGGTGCGGTTGCCGACGCGGAAGATGTGGGTGTCGACCGCGCAGGTCGGCTCGCCCCAGGCGACGTTGAGCACGACGTTGGCGGTCTTGCGGCCGACGCCGGGCAGGGCCTCGAGCGCCTCGCGGCTGCGCGGCACCTGGCCGCCGTGCTGCTCCAGCAGGATCCGCGCGGTGGCGACGAGGTTCTTCGCCTTGTTGCGGAACAGGCCGATGGTGCGGATGTGGGCCTCGACGCCTTCCACGCCGAGCGCGACGATCCTGGCCGGCGTGTTGGCGATGGGGAAAAGCCGGCGCGTCGCCTTGTTGACGCTCACGTCGGTGGCCTGCGCCGACAGCAGCACGGCCGCCAGCAGCTCGAACACCGAGCTGTATTCCAGCTCGGAGGCGGGTTGCGGATTGGCGTCACGCAGCGTGACAAAGAAGCGCTGGATCGCGTCGGCGTTCATCTCCCGGGTCTCCGTCAGCCCTCGATTGAGGGGAATTCATCAGTTCAGAGGGTGTGAGTGCCCGGATTGTCCGGCCAGAATGGCCGCCATGCCGTACCGCCTGCCGCCGTCCCTCCTGAGCCGTCTGCTGCCTTCCTGCCAGACCTGCCCCGATGTGCAGTGGATGGGCTGGTCCTTCATCGGCATGGCGGCGCTGCAGGCTTGTGCCGAACCGGTCTCGGTGGCGCTGACCGCCGTGTCCGGCACGACCGGCCTGGGCCTGATGCGCGGCCATTTCTGGGCCCGTGCCGCGGCGATCACGCTGCTGCTGGCGCTGATCGCGCTGCTGGCGCTGCCCTTCGGGCCGCAGCCCGGGCCGCTGTGGGTGCTGCTGCCGGCGGCGATGCTGCTGCGGCTGATGTCGGCCTCGGTGCACCGGCATCTGGCGATGTGCGCGCTGCAGCGCGCCGGCCATAGCGCTCAGCGGCTGGACGACAGGTCGCCGTCGAGGTAATACCAGCGGCCGTCGATGCGCTCGAAGCGGCTGACCTCGTGCAGCCGGTGGGCGCGGCCGCCGAGCTTGCTGCGCGCGACGAACTCCACCGTCGCATGCGTCTCGTCCAGCCGCACATGGCGTTTCACGTCCAGGCCGAGCCAGCGCAAGCCCGGCTCGTTGGCTTCGAGCGATGCCGGGCGCGTGTCCGGATGCCAGCTTGCCAGCAGGTAGTCGAGCCGGTCGAGCACGAAGGCGCTGTAACGCGAGCGCATTAGCGCTTCTGCGTCCGGTGCCTGGCCGGCCAGCGCGCCGGCGTGGTAGCGGCCACAGCAGGCCTGCAGGGTATGGCCGCTGCCGCAGGGGCAGGGCAGGGTGTCGGGCGTGTTCATCGGCGGAATTGTCCCGCGGGCTGCTACGCTGCAGGCTCCCGATTCGCCTGAATCTGCTCGCGCCCGTTCTGCTGTCATGCTGTTCCTGCTCTCGCCCGCCAAGTCGCTCGACTACGAGACCCCGGTGCCCGCGGCCCTGCGGCCGACCGTTCCCCTGTTCACCGACGAGGCCGCCGCGCTGATCGCGCAGCTGCGCGGCCAGACGCCCGCGCAGCTGGCCACGCTGATGGCGCTGTCGGACAAGCTCGCCACGCTCAACGTCGCCCGCTACGGCGCCTGGCAGCCCGAGGCCACGCCCGACAACAGCAAGCCGGCGGTGCTGGCCTTCGATGGCGATGTCTACGACGGCCTGCAGGCCGGTTCGCTCGACGCCGAGGCGCTGGCTTGGGCGCAGCAGCACCTGGTCATCCTGTCGGGCCTGTATGGCGTGCTGCGCCCGCTCGACGCGCTGCAGCCCTACCGGCTGGAAATGGGCACGCGCTGGACCAACCCGCGCGGCCGCGATCTCTACGCCTGGTGGGGCGACCGCATCGCGCAGCACCTGAACGAGCGCCTGGCGGGCGATGCCGCGCCGGTGGTCGTCAACCTGGCCTCGCAGGAATATGCCAAGGCGGCGCTGCGCCCGGCGCTGCGGGCGCGGGTGGTCGAATGCGTGTTCGAGGACTGGAAGGCCGGCGCCTGGAAGATCATCAGCTTCCACGCCAAGCGCGCGCGCGGGCTGATGATGCGCCACGCCATCGAGCAGCGCCTCGGCACGCCCGAGGCGCTGCGCGGCTTCGACCGCGACGGCTATACGCATGCCCCGGAGGTGTCCACGCCCGACCGGCTGGTGTTCCGGCGCCGCACCTGAGCGGGTTTTGATGCCAGCCGTCACACCAGGAAACAAATCGCCACGGATGGCTTGATGTGGGGCAGTCCGGACTGCCCGCCGACACTGACAGAATTGCAGGATGACGCTTCAGATGAGCAGCACGCAGACGGCCACCCCGGAACTCCGCCAGTGGATTCTCGAGCAGGCGCAGGCTGGCCATTCGCCGGATGCGGTGCTCCAGGCGATGGTGCAGTCCGGCTGGGACGAGGAGGTCGCGCTCGAGGCGCTCGAGCAGACGCTGTCGGGCTTTCTGGCCGAGCGCAGCGCGGCGGGCGCGGGCCTGCCCGCGCCGGTGCCGGTGCCCGAGCCACGTCTCGACGGTCGCGCCCGGCTGGCGCTGCCCGACGGCCACGAGATCGCGGTGGTGCTGCAGATGCATGAGCCGCGGGTGGTGGTCTTCTCCGGCTTTCTCTCTGATGCCGAGTGCGATGCGCTGCGTGATCTGGCCGCGCCGAGGCTGGCGCGTTCCGAGACGGTGGACAACGTCACCGGCGGCAGCGAGGTCAATGAGGCCCGCACCAGCGCCGGCATGTTCTTCGCGCGCGGCGAGACCGCGCTGATCGAAGTCATCGAGCGCCGTATCTCGGCGCTGCTGAACTGGCCGGTCGAGAACGGCGAGGGCCTGCAGGTGCTGCACTACGGCCCTGGTGCCGAGTACAAGCCGCACTACGACTATTTCGATCCGGCGCAGCCGGGCGCGCCGAGCATCCTGCGCCGTGGCGGCCAGCGTGTCGGCACGCTGGTGATGTACCTGAACACGCCCGAGGCGGGCGGTGCCACCGTGTTTCCCGATGTCCGGCTGGAGGTCGCGCCGGTCAAGGGCCATGCGGTCTTCTTCAGCTACGACCGGGCCCATCCGGTCAGCCGCTCGCTGCACGGTGGTGCGCCGGTGCTGGCCGGCGAGAAATGGGTCGCCACCAAGTGGATGCGCGAGCGCCGCTTCGACTGAGCGACCCGACTGAACGACCGAACGACTGAAACCGCATCCGACAGGAGACCTCCCCGATGCACATGCTGATTCCCGCGCTGGCCGCGCTGCTGCTGGCCACCGGTGCCCAGGCCCAGACTTCCACCGGCCAGACGCCGATGCCGATCGCCACGCCGGCACCGGCCGCGCCGGCGGCTGTCCGGCCTGATCCAGCGACCCTGCGCGATCCGGCCGCGACTGCGGCGGCGCCGCGTCTGAAGGCCGAGCAGGCTCTGGCCGCACGTCAGGCCGCCAGCGACAAGGCGCGCGCCGATGCGGCAGCCAAGGCTGAGCGCCGTGCCGAGCTGCGCAAGGCGCGGGCCGAGAAGGCCGCCAAGGCGCGCGCCGAGCGGTCGGCGGCTGCCAAGGACGGCGCCAAGACGGCCCGGGCGCAGAAGGCTGGCAAGGTCGCCAAGACCGAGAAGGCCGCGAAAGTGACCAAGGCGGCCGATCGCCGCAAGCTGGCCCGGGCCGACAAGGCGAAGGCCCCCGCCAAGGTGCAGGCCTCGACCCGTGCCGCCGAGCGCCGTCAGGCAGCGGTCAAGGCACAGGCCGAGCAGCGCAAGCTGGCCGCCGAGCGCCGTGCCGACCGGGTCCGGGCGGCTGCCGCCTTGAACGACGGCTCCCGCCCCTGAGATCTTCGGATCAGTGGCCGCGGCCGGATGAGCCGCCGCGGCCTGAACCGCCTGCGCCCCCCGGACGCTGTCCCGCCGCTGCCGGACGCGAGGCCGGACGTGCTGCCGGTCGCGCGCCGCCAGCACCCTGGCCGCCACGGTTGCCAGCCGGCCGCGGTTGACCCGCACCACCGGCCGGGTGACCTGCCGCCCGCGGCGCACCTGCCGCACCGCCGGGGCGCCCGCCGCGGCCGTTGCCCGGCTGGCTGCCGCCGCCGCGTGCACCGCCGTTGAGCGTGCGCCGGCCGATCTGGATCGGCTCGGCGCGCTCGCTGGCCGGTGCCTCGAAGCCGGCGACCGTCTCGCGCGGAATGCTGCGCTTGATCAGCTTCTCGATGTCGGCCAGGAAGCCTTCCTCGTCCATGCACACCAGCGACAGCGCCTCGCCCTGCGCGCCGGCGCGGCCGGTGCGGCCGATGCGGTGCACATAGTCCTCGGGCACGTTGGGCAGCTCGTAGTTGATGACATGCGGCAGCTGGTCGATGTCGATGCCGCGCGCCGCGATGTCGGTGGCCACCAGCACGCACAGCTCGCCGCTCTTGAAGTCGGCCAGCGCCTTGGTGCGCGCGCCCTGGCTCTTGTTGCCGTGAATCGCCATCGCGGAAATGCCGGCCTTGTTCAGATGCTCGCACAGCCGGTTGGCGCCGTGCTTCATGCGGGTGAACACCAGCACCTGGTGCCAGTCCTGCGACTGGATCAGATGGATCAGCAGATCCTTCTTCTTCTCGCGGCCGACGGTGATGATGCGCTGCGCGATCGTCTCGGCGGTGGTGTTGCGGCGCGCCACCTCGATGACCCGCGGCTGGTTCAGCAGCCGCTCGGCCAGCGCCTTGATCTCGTCGCTGAAGGTGGCCGAGAACAGCAGGCTCTGCTTCTGTTTGGGCAGCACCGCCAGCACCTTCTTGATGTCGTGCACGAAGCCCATGTCGAGCATGCGGTCGGCCTCGTCGAGCACGAAGAACTCGACGCGGCTCAGGTCCAGCGTGCCCTGTTGGTGGTGATCGAGCAGCCGGCCCGGCGTGGCCACCAGGATGTCGACGCCGCGCTTGAGGCGGTCGATCTGCGGGCCCATGCCGACGCCGCCGAACATCACCATGCTCGAGAGCTTCAGATGCTTGCCGTAGTTGCGCACGCTCTCCTCGACCTGGGCGGCGAGTTCGCGGGTGGGGGTGAGGATCAGCGCGCGGATCGCCCAGCGGCCCTTGCTGTCCTTGACCGGATGGCTCGAGGCCAGGCGGTGCAGCAGCGGCAGCGTGAAGCCTGCCGTCTTGCCGGTGCCGGTCTGCGCGCCGGCGAGCAGATCGCCGCCGGCGAGAACCGCGGGAATCGCCTGCTGCTGGATCGGGGTGGGGGTGTCGTAGCCTTGTTCGCGAATGGCGCGAAGGAGGGGCTGGGCCAGGCCCAGTTCGTCAAACGTCATGAAGAGGCACCCGGATGACGGGTGCAGGCGGCGCCGCCTGCCGTCCTCCCGCAAGGGAAGCGCCAGTCGAGGGCGACGCGGATTGCGATTCGAGTCCGATGCGACTCCCGGCGTCCTGACTGGGATGCACACCGGGGTCGGGATTGTAGCGGTCCCGGGTCACGGTCCCCGACGGATCCCCTGCCGCAGGGTGCGGCGGGGGGATTTCATCTGCACCAATCAAATGCGTCCGCAATGTGATTGCACAAATGTTGTGCATCTTGCGGCCCTCGCCAGGTGCTGATTCGTGGCCTTTGTCGTTTTCTTGTGCGTACCGCGACCCTTCGGGCTGCACCAATATGGGCATGTTTTGTGCTTGCATGGTGCGCCTCGCGCGATCCGGGTGCGCCTCACGCTGGTGCGGTGACGGCCGGACGACGCGACATCTTCCTGTCCCGATCCCGATTCGTCCCGCCTTTTCGACATCCTTCACAAGAGACAACCATGGACACGCTGAAACAGGGCGCCGATGCGCTCTTCATCCTGCTCGGGGCCATCATGGTCCTGGCCATGCATGCCGGCTTCGCCTTTCTGGAACTGGGCACGGTGCGCAAGAAGAACCAGGTCAATGCGCTGGTCAAGATCCTGGTGGATTTTGCGATCTCCACCATCGCCTATTTCTTCGTCGGCTACTCGGTCGCCTATGGCGTCGATTTCTTCAGCGGCGCCGAGGTGCTGGCGCAGAAAAACGGCTATGACCTGGTCAAGTTCTTCTTCCTGCTGACCTTTGCCGCGGCCATTCCCGCGATCATTTCCGGCGGCATCGCCGAGCGGGCGCGCTTCCATCCGCAGTCGCTGGCGACGGTGCTGATCGTCGGGCTGGTGTATCCGCTGTCGGAGGGCGTGGCCTGGAACCAGAAGTTCGGTGTCCAGGCTTGGCTGAAGGGCGCCTTCGGCGCCGAGTTCCATGACTTCGCCGGCAGCGTGGTGGTGCATGCGGTCGGCGGCTGGATCGCGCTGGCGGCGGTGCTGCTGCTGGGCGCGCGCTCGAACCGCTACCGCAAGGACGGTGCGATGTCGGCGCATCCGCCCTCGAGCATTCCCTTCCTGGCGCTGGGCTCGTGGGTGCTGGCGGTGGGCTGGTTCGGCTTCAACGTGATGAGCGCGCAGACCATCGACAAGATTTCCGGCCTGGTGGCGGTCAACTCGCTGATGGCGATGGTCGGCGGCACGCTGGTGGCGGCGATGATGGGCCGCAACGACCCGGGCTTCGTCTACAACGGCCCGCTGGCCGGCCTGGTGGCCGTGTGCGCGGGCTCCGACCTGATGCACCCGATCGGCGCGCTGGTGGTCGGCGGCGTGGCCGGCGCCATCTTCGTCCAGCTCTTCACGCTGACGCAGAACCGCTGGAAGATCGACGATGTGCTGGGCGTGTGGCCGCTGCACGGCCTGTGCGGCGCCTGGGGCGGCATTGCCTGCGGCCTGTTCGGCCAGACTGCGCTGGGCGGCCTGGGTGGGGTCAGCCTGGCCAGCCAGACCGTGGGCACGCTGATGGCGGTGGCCTGGGCGCTGGGCGGGGGCTTCGTGGTCTACGGCTTGATCAAGGCGACCGTCGGTCTGCGCCTGTCGCAGGAGGAGGAATTCGAGGGCGCCGACCTGACGATCCACCGCATCGGCGCCACGCCCGATCGCGAAGTGAGCTGGTAAATCTGAAGGCTGATCCGGGCTTGTGGTGCGGCTGCCACGCTGGATGTGGCTTTGTCGACGGTGTCATCTGGGGTCCATGTGAGCGCTTCTGTGAGTCTGTGAAACACGTCCCCTGTTCGAGGGGCGAGGGCTTTGAAATGCAAAAGCGCCGGCCTATATTGGAGTCGACACAGCAAGCCTATCCCTCGACGATGGCAAGTCGAAAACTCAAGGAGTTCTCCATGTTCAAGAAAACTGTCGCAGCTCTGATGCTGGCCGGTCTGGCTTCGGGCCAGGCGTTTGCTCTGCAGGACGCCGGTGCCGAGACCGACGTCAGCGGCTTCATCACCATCAACGCTTCGGCCTACCAGGCTGGTGCTGGTCAGCTCGGTCTGGTGGATGACCGCACCGGCGACACGCTGCTGACCAGCTACAGCGTCGATCCGGTGTTCGGCAATGCCTACGCTCTGATCGTTCCGGACACCTCCAGCTCGCTGACCTCCTACACCTTCAATCTGGCGGGTACCCCGACGGTGGCTGGTGACAGCCTGTACTTCCGCCTGTTCTCGGCCGAGCAAGTGGGTTCGGCCGACTACACCGGCACCGACGGCTTCACGGTCACCTACTTCAACATCAACGGCACCCAGTCGAGCTACAGCTGGACGGTGGCCGATTCGGCTGCCAACGGCTCGGCCTTCGATTCGGGCTGGCTGCAGATCGCTCCGCTGGCCGGCACCCAGTCGATGATGGTGTCGCTGTACGAAACCTCGGCCGACGGCCTGAACAACCCGGTGCTGGGTGTCGACTTCTCGCCGGCCGCTCCGGTGCCGGAACCCGAGAGCATCGCCATGATGCTGGCCGGTCTGGGCGTGCTGGGCGCTGTCAGCCGCCGTCGCGCCAAGAAGGCTGCCTGAGTCAGGGCAAGAGCCAGAGGGAGACCACCTGAAAAGGCACTCCCTCCGGGCATGACAAAGGCCACCCTCGGGTGGCCTTTTTTGTGCCGCTTCGACGTGTCCCCTCAGGGCTTGCTGCTGATCGGGGCGGCAGGTTCGGCCTGGGCCTCCAGGAAGGCGCGCAGTCCGGGGCGACGGGCGTCACCCCATTCCACCATGTCCTCGGTCATCATCGGCATCGAGCCGAGCATCGTGACCAGCACGTTCTCGACCACCTGCTCGCGCGGGCCCAGGCGCGCGGCCTCTTCCCAGGTGGCGAAGAGCGTTTCCGCTTCGGTGCCGACGGTGTAGCGCATCAGCGCCAGATTGGCCCATGACAAGGCGTTGGTCGGACGGATCTCGACCGACTTTTCCAGCGAAGCCACGGCCTTGCGATAGGCATCCGTCACTTCCGGCGAGCCCGTGCCCCCGTTGGCGTTCCACAGCGACTGGGCCTTGACCGCATGCAGCTGCGACATCGAGTCATGCAGCGCTGCATCTTCCGGGGTCAGCGCCAGCGCGCGCTCGAGCTGCTGGCGCGCGTGTTCCCACTCGGCCTCGTCGAATTCCTTGCCCAGCTCGGCCCAGCGCGCCACTTCGTAGCGGCTGGACGTGGCCAGCCAGTCGGAGGCCATCAGCACGGCCGACTGCTGGACCACGCTGGCCGCCACGGCGCACAGGCTGACCGCCAGCAGGATGTCCAGGGGGCGAGAACGCAATGAGCGGCGGCGTGGCATGGGGGTGACAGCCATGAAGTCAGCGCCGTGCGCCGGAAAGGAAAGGCAGATCCCTCAGCCGGAAGCCGCGACGGGAGCCGTCCGCGGTGGGCGCAGGCATGACCGGATCTGGCTGTGCCAACGAGACCTCGGGCATCGTGGGCAGTGGGGCAGGGCGGGTGCTCTGGAAGGCGGCGGTGGCCATGCCGCGTCGTGCGGTGCCTGCGCGGTCGGTGGCAGCCTCAGGCTTGAAGCTGCTTGACACGGGTGCCGGAGATGCCGCTGCAGCAGGTGCGCGAGCCCGTGGGGGCAGGGCCACCGGCGCCAGCGGCTCCAGATCGCTCAGCTTCAGGCCGCGCAGACCATTGGCGCTGCTGGTGCTGCTGCTGGTTGCTACTGCAGCCGGGGCGGGTGCCGGGCGCAGCACCGGGGGCGTGACAGGCGCGGCCGTGACCTCAGCGACAGCCGCAGCCACTGGCTGAGGTTCGACCGCCACCGGCGCAGGTGCAGGCTCAGGGGCTGCAGTGGGTACCGTCGATGCGGATGCCGGCTTCAGCCTCGCCCAGAGCGACTGCATCAGCGTTGCGCCGGAGGACGGCGCTGCGGGCGCCGGTTCGGGCTTGGGTTCCGGCTCGGGCAGATCTTCCAGCAGCACGGCTGCAGAAGCCCGTTCGGTCTCCGTCTCCGCTTGAACCGGCTGCGTGGTGGCGCGCGGCCAGATCCGCGGTTCGGCCACCGGGGCCTGGACCGGGATCGGCGCGGGCGCCGGCAAAGGTGGCCGGCTCGGCGGGCGCGATGCCGGCTGCATGCCGAAATCCGGCAGATGCCAGTCATCCTCGCTGGAGGCTGAAGGGTCGGCCGCAGCCGCAGGCGAGGGCGCCGCCTGCGGCTGCGGCGGAAACAGGCTGTCGCCCAGGCTCGTGGCCCCGGCCTGGGCCGAGGCTTCGTTCAGCCCGTCCACCACCGTGTCGATGCGGAAGTCGGTCAGCGACCAGCCGGGCCTGGACGTCTCGCCCGAGCCTGCCGGGCCAGCGGGGGCCTCTTTCAGACCGAACGAGCCGTTCATGGCGCTGGCCTGCACGGCCGGCAGATCGTCGAGCTGGTCCAGGCCGCTGCGCCAGGTCGAATCCTCGGCATCCGCGTGTCGCGGCAGGTCGCGGAAGACCAGCTTCTGCTCGCCTGCGCCCAGCGCGAACGAGGACACGCCGGCGATCTGCTGTGGCGTCAGCACCATCAACCGCTCGGCCAGCGCCGCGTCGTAGTGCTCCTGCAGCCACTGTCGCGCTGCACTCATGCGCGGCTTGCGGCCAGACAGGTTGTGCGCATCCGAGGCCACCACATCGGCCCAGTCGGCATCGAGCAGATGCCGCGCGGTCGCGTGGGCCTTGCTGCCGAACTCGCCGATCACCGATCCTGCCGTCAGCTGAAAGCGGCAGCCCATGCGGCGCAGCGCCTCCAGCCGCGAGGGCTGCTCCATCACCGCCTTGTTGCGCTCGGGGTGCGCGATCAGCGGCGTGATGCCACGATCGATCATCAGGCCGACCAGCCGGTCGGTGCCCACCGGAATCTGACCGTCCGGCAGCTCGATCAGCGCGGTCGACGGCCCCACCAGGCTGCCGTCGAGCAGCGGCAGACGCCGATGCTCCAGCCAGTCGATGATTTCCGGGCAGATCCGCACCTCGGCCGCCCAGGTCATCGTCAGCGCCAGACCTTCGGCGCTGACCGCCGTCTGCAGCCGCTCGAAGGCCTCGGCGATGCGGTGCGGCGTGTTGTCGAAGACGCCGGGATAGATGTGGGGCGTGGCCACCACATGCTCGATGCCATCGGCCACCAGGGCCCGGGCCAGCTTCAGCGCATCGTCGAGGTTGCGCGGGCCGTCATCGATGCCGGGCAGGACGTGAACATGAAGGTCAAGCATGCAGGCCGATCAGGTGGTCGTGGCGGGGGTGGCCGGCGGCTGCGCGGCATACCCATGATAGTAGGTGTTGCCGTATCCACCGTTGACAGACTCGCCGTAATAGCGCTGCGCGTCCTCGAAGTCCAGACCGTTGACGATCACGCCCATCACGTTGGCGCCTGCACGCTGCAGCCGGCTCAGGCCCTTGCGGATCACCGGCACCGGGGTCTCGGTGGCGCGCACCACATAGATCGTGCTGGTGGCCATCGGCGCGATGGAGAGCGCATCGCTGACCAGCTCCACCGGCGGGGTGTCGATCAGGATGAAATCCAGCTGCGGCTGCAGGTGGCGGATCGCCTCCTTGAAGCGCTGCGACAGCAGCAGGTCCAGCGGATTGGGCGGAATGTCGCCCGCCGGCATCACCAGCAGCGAGCTGCCTTCCACCGCGTGCACGCATTCCTTCAGCGAGGCGGTGCCGGTCACCAGGTTCGACAGGCCCTTGGCGTTCGGGGCCATGCCCAGACGCACGCCCACCTGTGGACGGCGCATGTCGCCGTCGATCAGCAGCGTGCGCTTGGTCTGCGACAGCGCCAGCGCCAGGTTGATCGCCGTCGAGGTCTTGCCTTCGGCCGGCACGCTCGAGGTCACCACCAGCAGGCGGTGGCTCTGGTCGACATTCGAGAGCTGGATGCCGGTGCGCGCGGTACGGATCGCCTCGGCATGGTGCGAGTTGGGTTCGCGGATGAAGATTGTCGAAACATTCTCCAGCTGCTCGCCCGACAGCGCCGGCAGCACCGCCAGCACCGGCTGGTGCAGCTTCAGCTCGGCCGACTCGCTGCCCTTGATGGTGTTGTCCATCCGCTCCAGCAGCAGCGCGCCCATCGAGCCGATCATCAGGCCCAGCACGAAGGCCACGATGATGATCTGGCCCTTGTTCGGCTTGACCGGCACGGCGGTCACCACCGCCGGATCGACCACCCGCGCGATTGCGGCCTGAATGTCGCTGCCGGCATCCATTTCCTTGGCGCGGCCCATGAACAGGTCATAGAGCTGCTTGTTCGAGGCTACCTCGCGTTCCAGCACCTGCAGCTGGAATTCCTTGCGGTTCACGTCCTGCACGCCGCCGGTGGCGGTCGACAGCGCGGTTTCCAGCGAGCGCTCCGACTGCCGCGCCAGGTTGTATTCCTGCACCATGCTGCGCGCCACCGAGCGGCGCTGCTGCTCCAGATATTTGCGTGCAGCCGCCAGAGAGGACTGCGCCTCCTGCATCTTGATGTGGTTCGGTCCGAGGTTCTCCGACAGTTCGGCGACTTCCTTTTGCGCGGCGGCTTCTGTGCGAAGAGCCTCCTGCACACTGGGGTGGTTCAGCACCGCAGGAACATTGCTGTAGTCGCCGTTGCCTGTCGAGCCGATCAGGTTGTAGGTGCCCTCCAGCTGGAGCCGGCGTGCGCGTGCCTCGACCAGGCGCTGCGTCACCTCGTTGGCCTGCATGCCCGCCAGCGCCTGCGCCGAGCCGCTCAGGCTCACCAGGCCCTTTTCCTCGCGGTAAGCCTGCAGCGCCAGCTCCGAGGCTTCCAGGTTCTTGCGCAGCTCGGACGCACGCTTTTCCAGCCAGCCGTTCAGGTTCTGCGCCAGCTTGAACTTGGCATCTCGATCTGATTCGATGTAATTGGCCGCGATGTCGTTCGCGATCTGTGCCGCCAGCTTGCTGTCCGGCGACTCGAAGCTCACCTTGACCAGCTGGCTCAGCCGCACCGGCTCGATGGAAACACCCCTCATCAGCGGGCCAACGGCCGCTTCAGCCAGCTTCTGCTCGTCCCACTCGACCTTGGGTGGCGCCATGCCCAGCATCGCCTTGGCCTTGGCCGACAGTCCGTCCTCGCCCTTGCGCGGGTCGAAGTCCGGGTTGTTCCAGAGCTTTAGCGTCGTCACGGTGCGCATCGCTACCTCGCGCGACTTCAGGATCTCCACCTGCGTCTGGTAGTGCTCCTTGCTCTGCATCGCGCTGCCGAACATGTCGTCCATCGACAGAAACTTCGGCTTGCCCGGCTCGATCAGCACCGTCGCGGTCGACTTGTAGACCGGCGTCATCGAGAAGGCCACCGCCGCGCCCAGCGCGGCCAGGGCCGTGGCCAGACCCAGGATCGGCCACTTGCGCTTCTTGATGCTGCGCCAGTGGTCCAGCAGCGCCAGCTTGCTTTCCTCCGACAGGCCGATCTGGACAGGCGCAAACGGAGGCACCGGCTGCGCCGGAACCTGGCTCTGCGCAGCGACTTGAATCTGGTTCATAGGATGTTGAGAAGACTACCGGGGCTGTTGAGACGGTTCTGGAACATGCCTCCCGGGAGCGCTCCAGACCACGGCCAATAGTACGGTCAGCATGGCTGCATTCGCGTTTATCTGGAGATTCAAGTCCAGCGTTGCGTGCAAGAGGGCGCACACAATTCCCATGCCACACCCGGCCGCCACGCCACGCACATGCGGCCCCTGCCGGTCTTTCATCAGCTGCACCGTGCGGCCTGCCGACAGCAGTATCAGGGCGCCCAGCAGCGACAGCCCGATCAGGCCGGTGTCGGTCACGATCTCGACATAGTCGCTGTGGGCGTGGTCGTAGAAAAACTTCGTGCTCTCCACCTTGTAGCGGGTGAAGGCGCTGTAAAAGGCGCCGGCACCGAAGCCGGTCCAGGGCCGCTCCTCGATCATCGCCATCGCGTCGCGCAGCGGGCGGGTGCGCTCGTGCAGCGTTTCCTCGCGGTACTGCGGCATGTCTGGCGCCCGCTGAGCCGTTGGCGGAGACGCTCCCGAGGCTGCAGCGCTGGCGGCTTCCTCCTGCTCGGCCTTCAGCGCCAGCTCGGTGGCGTGCATGCGCTCGATCACCTTCGAGAGCCCGATCCACTGCCCGATCACGATCAGGTCGATCACCAGCAGGCTGGCCGCCAGGATGGCCGCCGGCCGACGCAGCTGCGGCGAGCGCCCGACGATCCACAGCGTCACCAGCATCAGCGCCACGAAGAAGGCGCCGTTGCCCAGCCGCGAGCGGGTCAGCACCAGCGCGATCACCATGATGATCAGCATCAGCCGCACGATCATCTTGGTCGACATCATGAATTCCAGCGCGCCGTGCAGCCGGTGTCGACGGCGTCGGGCCTGCGCCGGCTGCATGCCCATCTGCGACAGCATCACCGCCACGCCCGCCGACAGCGCGAAAAGCAGGTAGTTGGCCAGTGCATCCGGCCCGGCAAAGGTGCCGGTCGCGCGCAGGCCCTGCACGAAGGCCTCGTCCATCAGCGTGTAGCGCCCGTCGGACGAGTACAGCACGATCGCGATCATCGCCTGCACCACGCCGGCGATCATCATGCCGCTCAGCAGCGCGGTACGCCGGCGGTCTGAAGTCACCAGCAGCAGCACCAGCCAGAACATGCCGACATAGCCCAGGCTGCGCAGCACCATCAGCCGCGTGTCATGTGGCGCCTCCGTGTAGCCCCAGGGCGAGAGCTGGAAGGCGCACCAGGCGGTGAACAGCACCAGCAGGCTCAGTGCCAGATGGGCGCCCCAGCCTGAGCCGGTGCGCACCGGTGCGGTGCGGTCAGGCAGTCGCTCCGATCCGAACAGGCGCAGCAGCCCCGTCAGTGCCAGCAGCACCCAGACGACAGCCACATACAGCGCCATCGGCCACTGCCGGTTGCTGCCCAGCGGCAGCGGCAGCCAGACGAGCGACAAAATGAAAAGACCCAGCAGGCCTCGTTCCGCCTGCTGGGTCAGGGATCGCGACTTCAATGGCAACCCGTTCGGTCGGTGTTGGATCCGATCTGGATCAGATCGTGCTCGACAGCGTCTTGTTGGCGCCGCTGTTGGTGATCGGCGGGACGATCACGACCGGAGCCGGCGCAGCCGGGGTGGTGACCACGCGGGTCACCGGCAGCGGGTTGGCGCCCGGCAGGGTGATGACGGTGCCCGGGGTCGGGGCCGACGGCAGCGTGACGATCACGCCCTTCTTCGGGGCCGTGGCGGTGGCCTTGCCGATGATGATCACGGCAGCCGAGGCGTTGACCGAACCGAACATCGCGCCCATGGCGATAGCCGCGACGGCCAGTGCCTTCCTCTTGTCCTGAAACTTCATGCTTTCGCTCCTGAAAGTTGAGCCGTCCCTCAAGCTGCGGACGGACGAAGTGAAAATATTCCACTCCTATTTTGGAGTCTGCGTACTTTCCCGGGGAAGCTCAACCCCCGCAATCGTGTGGGTTGCACACGCCTGCAGGCATCGATCCAAGCGGCCCAGCACGACAGACCGGATCAGATGCTTCTGGGCGTACTGGTTGGCCCGGAGCCCCAGCTGCTGACGCAGCGCGGGCGAGTCCGCCAGTTCGATCAGCGCATCCGCGAAGGCCGGGTCGTCCCCTGGGGGAACCACCCGGCCGCATTCGCTGACAACATGCGCCAGCTCGGTGCCCGGTTCGGTCGTGGTCACTACCGGCCTGCCGCTGCCCAGCATGCCCGAGAGCTTGGATGGCATCACCAGATCGGCCGCGCCCGGGTTCTGCGGCAGCATGTGGATGTCTGCGGTGTGCAGCAGCTCGGCCAGCCGCTCGGCGGGTTGCAGTGGCAGCATGCGCACGTTGTCCATGCCGGCGCAGGCCTGTTCCAGGTGCGGCTTCATCACGCCGTCGCCACAGATCACCATCACCAGCTTCGGATGGCTGCGGATCCGCTGGGCCACCTTGGGCAGCAGTTCCAGACCCTGCTTGCCGCCGAGCGTGCCCGAGAACAGCGCGACGATGGCGTCATCCGCAATGCCCAGTTCCTGCCGGTAGCGGCTCGGTCCCGAGAAGGGGCGTGCGGCCTGGTCA
Source organism: Sphaerotilus natans (assembly GCF_900156335.1). GTDB lineage: Bacteria > Pseudomonadota > Gammaproteobacteria > Burkholderiales > Burkholderiaceae_C > Sphaerotilus > Sphaerotilus natans. The sequence continues at coordinate 3,975 of NZ_FTMZ01000011.1, read as the reverse complement.
TTCACCCAGTTCGGCAGGAACACCAGCCGATCACGCTCCACGCCCTTGCTGCGGGTGCGGTCCAGCATGCGCCACGAGATGGTCGACACCCGGTCGAAGCGGCGCAGCAGCCATTGCTCGATGCCGGTCACCAGCTTGCGCACGATGCCGTTGGCGCTGATCAGCCCCAGCTCGAAGGCGGCATCCACCTCGAAATCCTGCACATGCAGCCAGCAGCGCGCACCGGACAGGCGCGCCGTCAGCCAGCCGCCGGGGGCCGAAGTCAGGGCCGGGGCCACCACCATCACCACATCAGGGCGCCAGAAGAGCTGGCGGGCCAGCACCGGCAGTGCTGCCACCGAAAAGCTGGTCAGATGGATGATGCGCTTGAGCCCGCTGGGCTGGGCGGGCACCCACAGTGGTACGCGCCACACGTCGACGCCCTTCCACGCGTGCCGGGAGTAGCCGTTGCGCCATCCGTCGCCAATGCGCCAGTCGGGGTAGTAGGGCGGGGCGGCCACGACGCGCACCTCGTGCCCCATGGCCACCAGCTCTGCGGCCATTTCGCCGGAGTACTTGCCGATGCCTGTGGGTTCGGGGTGGAAGTTGATGCCGTGGATCAGGATCCGCATCGGGTTGTGCTCGCCTGGAAAGTGTTGTGGTCGTCGGGACGCAAGTGGGGCGGATCGGGTCCGATGGACGCTCTGACCGCAAGCACAGGCTGTGCCCGCTCCCCTCTCGCTCTGTCGTCTGAAGTGTAGGGGCTTGCCCTTGCTTCCGACCTGCTCCGATGTCACGCCACACCCCGAATGCGGTGCCAATCTGGCATTGCCGAGAAAAACGACTCAGTCCGCCCTCATCTCCGACTCAAGTCGGTAGACATCGCGGACGGCAATCCGATCTACTACTGACAAACACTGACAAAGATAGGCGGATCAGGCCTGCGCGTGGTGCGCCAGGGCCCGCGATCAGAGGGGTGAGGAGGCATCAATCCGGTTGCCGGCTGACACACAATTTGCATGCCGTGTCGTGCTGCAGTGCAGCAAGTCTGCGACACCTCGCCAGTCTGAGTCCCGCGTTGTCTTGCCCTCTTTCTTCATCTTCTTGCACCATGAGCGCTATCTCACCGCAATCCAAGATCTTCATCACCGGCCATCGCGGCATGGTCGGCAGCGCCCTGGTGCGCCGACTGCAGGCCGGCGGCTACACGAACCTCATCACCCGCAGCCGCACCGAGCTGGACCTGCTGGACCAGCGCGCGGTGCAGGCCTTCCTGGCCGAGGAGAAGCCGGACTACATCTTCATCGCCGCTGCGCGGGTGGGGGGCATCCAGGCCAACAACATCCACCGCGCCGACTTCATCTACCAGAACCTGATGATCGAGGCGAACCTGATCCACGGCGCGCACCTGGCGGGCGTGCAGCGGCTGATGTTCCTGGGCTCGAGCTGCATCTACCCGCGCGACTGCGCGCAGCCGATCCGGGAGGACGCGCTGCTGACCGGCCCGCTGGAGCCGACCAACGAGCCCTACGCGATCGCCAAGATCGCCGGCATCAAGCTGGCCGAGAGCTACAACCGCCAGCACGGCCGGCAGTACGTCAGCGTGATGCCGACCAATCTGTACGGCCCGAACGACAACTACGACCTGGCCAACAGCCATGTGCTGCCGGCGCTGCTCCGCAAGTCCCACGAGGCCAAGCTGCGGGGTGACGCCGAGTACGTGGTCTGGGGCACCGGGCGGCCGATGCGCGAGTTCCTGTACGTGGACGACCTGGCCGACGCCTGCGTGTTCTTGATGGAGCAGGGCTACGACGGCCCGCTGGTGAACATCGGCACCGGCACCGACGTGACGATCCGCGAGCTGGCCGAGACGGTGATGCAGGTGGTGGGCTTCGAGGGTCGGATCGTCTTCGACGACAGCAAGCCCGACGGCACGCCGCGCAAGCTGCTCGATGTCAGCCGGCTGGCCGGCCTGGGCTGGACGGCGAAGACGGCGCTGCGCGACGGCATTCGCCTTGCTTACGAAGCTGCACCGTTCTTCAAGTCCTGACACCTGTTTTTCTGGCAGCTCGCGGCAAAGTTCCGGGCGGCTTTTTCGGCTCTTTCTTTTTCACTCACCTTTCACAGACGAAAGCGAAACACACCCTATGTCGACGAACTCGAACACCCGCAAGGTTGCCCTCATCACCGGCGTCACCGGCCAGGACGGCGCGTATCTGGCCGAACTGCTGCTGAAGAAGGGCTACGAGGTCCACGGCATCAAGCGTCGCTCCAGCCTGTTCAACACCGACCGCATCGACCATCTGTACCAGGATCCGCATGTCGACGGTCGGCATTTCACGCTGCACTACGGTGACCTGACCGACTCGACCAGCCTGGTGCGCATCATCCAGCAGGTCCAGCCCGACGAGATCTACAACCTGGCGGCGATGAGCCATGTGGCGGTGTCCTTCCAGGAGCCGGAATACACCGCCAACGCCGACGGCATCGGCACGCTGCGCATCCTGGAGGCCATCCGCATCCTGGGCCTGACGAAGAAGACGCGCTTCTACCAGGCCTCGACCTCGGAGCTGTACGGCCTGGTGCAGGAAATCCCGCAGAAGGAAACGACGCCGTTCTACCCGCGCAGCCCCTACGCGGTGGCGAAGATGTACGCCTACTGGATCACGGTCAACTACCGCGAGGCCTATGGCATCTACGCCTGCAACGGCGTGCTGTTCAACCACGAGAGCCCGCTGCGTGGCGAGACCTTCGTGACGCGCAAGATCACGCGCGCCATCGCGCGCATCGCGCTGGGGCTGCAGGACTGCCTGTACCTGGGCAACATGAGCGCGCTGCGCGACTGGGGCCACGCGCGCGACTATGTCGAGATGCAGTGGCTGATGCTGCAGCAGGACCAGCCGGAAGACTTCGTCATCGCCACCGGCGTGCAGTACAGCGTGCGCCAGTTCGTCGAGCGTGCGGCGGCCGAGCTGGGCGTGACGGTGCGCTTCGAGGGCGAGGGCGAAAAGGAAATCGGCATCGTCGAATCGGTGACGGGTGACCGGGCCAAGTGCAAGGTGGGTGACGTGATCGTCCGTGTCGATCCGCGCTATTACCGCCCGACCGAAGTGGAAACGCTGCTGGGCGACCCGACCAAGGCGAAGGAAAAGCTGGGCTGGGTGCCGACGACTTCGTTTGAGGAACTGGTGCGCGAGATGATCGAGGCGGACTACACCTCGGCGCGCAAGGACAGCCTGGTCAAGCTGGCGGGGTTCCAGGCGTTTGACCACCATGAATGATTTCCCTGTCAATCTTTATATAAAGAACTTCAAATTATAAAGAACTTCAAATGATCCTCATCACCGGCGCCGCCGGCTTCATCGGCGGCAATTTTGTTCATCACTGGTTCGAGCGCAGCGAAGAGCCGGTGGTGGTTCTGGACAAGCTGACGTACGCGGGCAACCCGGCGACGATCCAGTCGCATCTGGATGCCGGGCGGTGCACGCTGGTGCAGGGCGACATCGGCGACCGCGCGCTGGTCGAGCGGCTGCTGGCCGAGCACCGCCCGCGCGCGGTGCTGCACTTCGCGGCCGAGAGCCACGTCGACCGCAGCATCCACGGTCCCGGCGAGTTCATCCAGACCAACATGGTCGGCACCTTCGAGCTGCTGGAAGCCGTGCGGGCCTACTGGGGCGCGCTGCCGGCGGATGACAAGGCGGCGTTCCGCTTCCTGCACGTCTCGACCGACGAGGTCTATGGCTCGCTCTCGGAGACCGATCCGGCCTTCAGCGAGACCACGCCCTACGCGCCCAACAGCCCGTACTCGGCCAGCAAGGCGGGATCCGACCACCTGGTGCGGGCCTACCACCACACCTATGGCCTGCCGACGCTGACCACCAACTGCTCGAACAACTACGGGCCCTATCACTTCCCCGAGAAGCTGATCCCGCTGATGATCCTCAACGCCCTGGAGGGCAAGCCGCTGCCGGTCTATGGCGACGGCCAGAACATCCG
>NZ_FTMZ01000001.1:366803-367867 GCF_900156335.1 Sphaerotilus natans | reverse complement strand
CGGCCGGCGCGGCCGGCGCGGCCGGCGCGGCGGGCGTGGCCAGCGCGGCAGGCGCGGCCGGCGCGGCCGGCACGGCAGGCGTGGCCAGCGTGGCCGGCGAGGCCGGCGTGGCCAGCGCGGCCGGCGCGGCCGGCGCGGCGGGCGTGGCCAGCGTGGCCGGCGAGGCCAGCGTGGCCGGCGAGGCCAGCGTGGCCGGCGAGGCCGGCGTGGCCGGCGCGGCCGGCGCGGCCGGCGCGGCGGGCGTGGCCAGCGTGGCCGGCGCGGCCGGCGTGGCCAGCGCGGCCGGCGTGGCCGGCGTGGCCGGCGCGGCGGGCGTGGCCAGCGCGGCAGGCGCGGCCGGCGCGGCCGGCACGGCGGGCGTGGCCAGCGTGGCCAGCGTGGCCGGCGCGGCCGGCGCGGCAGGCGTGGCCAGCGTGGCCAGCGTGGCCGGCGCGGTCGGCGCGGTCGGCGCGGCGGGCGTGGCGGGCGTGGCGGGCGTGGCCAGCGAGGCCGGCGCGGCCGGCGTGGCCAGCGCGGCAGGCGCGGCAGGCGCGGCCGGCGTGGCTGGTTGAGGGGTGTTGCCGTCAGAGGAAATCCAGCGACGAACTCCAGCAGTGATCGGCGCCACCAACCGAGCACCGGCCCCAAGAACACGCGCGATAGGCCCGCCGACCTCCTTCAGGGCCTGCACGACAGGATCGCCCTGAGCCATGTCTCCGACCACTGATGTGGTCTCGCGCCTGGCCGCACCGATGGCCTGGACGATTCTGTCCCCAAGGTCGGACCTGTCAAACGCACTCGGACGCGGCTCTGAACCGGGCGCGCGGCCTCCTGAGTCGCTGGACTGGGATGAAGGCGCGAAACGGCCGTCGGCAGTACGTGCAGGAGCAACCCCTGCAGACGGCTTCGACAGCAGATCTGGCAGGGATGGAACTCCGCCAGATGGCACTGAGGCACCAGCAGAGCGCGACACGATGACACCAGCAGCACCAGCACCAGCAGCACCGCCAGCAGCACCAGCACCGCCAGCGGCACCAGCACCGCCAGCGGCACCAGCACCGCCAGCACCGCCAGCAGCACCAGCA
>NZ_FTMZ01000001.1:0-366663 GCF_900156335.1 Sphaerotilus natans | reverse complement strand
CCAGCACCGCCAGCAGCACCAGCAGCACCAGCAGCACCAGCACCGCCAGCGGCACCAGCAGCAGCCGTCGCCGTTGCAGTTGCAGTGGCAGGAGCACCTGCAACACCTGGACGACCACGACCAAGAGCACCAGCCAGTCGATCGAGTCGATCGGTGATCTGCCTCAGATCGGCGGCGATCGCGCCACCACCGGCAGCAGGGTTGCCACCGCTGATAGGGGCCGTTGAAGCAGCACGCAGCGCCTGGGGGACATCAATCACGACTCTTGGTGGCCCGCCATCAGCATCGACCACCTTCATGGCTGACGGCATCGCCGACGCAAACGAGGTCGGCGCAACAGTCTGAGCAGTCGAGATCGACGGGGCGGCGCCTCCAAGGCTGCCGCCGCTGTCATGATGCTGAGACTTGGCAGGACCAGATGCGGCCACATCGCGCAGCAAATCAACAGCCAGCGCGATCGACTCTTCGATGTTCTCTACGCCGAATTCGATGGACTGCAGCGTAGCGTCCATGCCAAGCAGCGCGCCGAGCATGTCAGCAATGCTGCGGAACTCCCCTGTGTCGTCATTGGCGCGGCCAAGACTGTCTCCGACCAGAAAGCCGTCCTGATCGTGTTTGATTTCGCTCATCGTCTCGCACCAATCAGGGGGTCACGAAGCTGTCGAACTGCGTGAAGCTCAGGCGCAGGGTTTCCATTTCCTGAGCTGAGCGCGACAGGTCATAGTTGGCCGTTACAGGCCGCACCAGGAACTGATTGCCGAACGCCTTGATGTTCTCGGTGGGCGTCGCATGGATGATGGTGATGCGAACGCAGTAGTCATCGGGAAGGCCGAATGTCCCGTCGCGATGCGCAGCCTGATCCTTTTTCGCCTCGAACCACCGCTTTAGGGTTCCAGCCTCGTCGTCGAGCGTCGTCACCTCGATCTCGACCGGCTCACGCCCGCTCATCTTGTCGATGGTTGCACCACCAATCGAGATCTTCTCGCCGCCGAGGGCTGTCGAGTACGAAACATCGGTGGCGAATAGATTGAACATGTGCGGCACGTTGACGCCGCCGTTGGACATGGGGGCTGCGGGGGTTGCACCAAGTACCGCATTGAGGCTCTTGGAAATACCCGTAGCCACCATCGTCGGAAAGTCTCCGCCGAGAAACGACAGCGCCGATCCCAGTGGGCTTGTTTTCACAATGGCACGGGCATCAGGCCCCACGCCGTAACTCAGATCGGGAGGCGTGATGTCCTCGATCTTGACGACGTACAAGCACTTGCGCGAAAGGCCTGCATCGATCATGTCGCTGAAGATGGCTTCAGCTTCTTTCAGCGTCACACCACCAAGCAGGGGCTGCGGTACGTCCTGAGGATCGTTGAGACCGAGCGCGCTCTCCAGCAGCTGCGCAGCGGAGTTGATGCGCTGCATTGCCTTGACGCCCTTTGCGCCGAGCTTGCTTGTCAGGGTGGATGCGACACGGAATCCGACGGCGCTGGTCGCGCCGCGGATGAACGCGGGGTCAATCACGACAGTGCCTCCTCAGCCTCTGCTGCCTCAGGATCTTCTGTGCCACCTGTGGCTACCGGCGGCGGATCCATGCCCATCGGACCACCCATTCCTGCCGCATCCGCTGCTTTCTTGGACTTGATGAGTGCCGTGGCGTAGAGCTTTGCGGCGTCCTCATCGAGCTTCATCACCTTGGATAGCAGGTGCACCAAGGCCTGCTCATCCAAGCCGAGATCGCGAATCTGCGTCAGGGTCTGGGCCATCACAGCAGCCGTGTTCATGGCGTCCGCCGCGGTGCGCTGCCGCTCGCTCTCCAGAGCTGAGATGGTCCCGTAGTAGTTGACCTTCCATGGCTCTTTGCCCGGCAGATACTCGCGCCCGTGCCGCAACATGACCTGAAGCCGGATGATGTGGTCGAAGCCATCGGTCAGGGCTACGCGCAGCGCTCGTGAGCGCTCGGCCGCTTGAGCAGAAGACCGAAAGAATCCACCCTCGCCCAGACCCCCGCTCATCTGGTCGGCGAAGCCGATCATCGTGATGTCTGTTCCAAGGGCGCCGGCCAGCATCTTGGCGTGCAACAACACGTCCTCAATGCTCACGGAGCCAGCTCGACCACCAGTACCACCGCCGCTGACGGGCTGGACAGAAACGACCTGCTTTTCTCGAAACGTCGGGATGATGTACTTGATGCGCTGCAGGAATGGCCTTCCCGACCGCACCGCATCAAGGGCAACCTCTTTCGATCTGGTCAGAATCTTGGAGAGGTTCGCCATGAACCTCTTTTGCTGCTCTTTGGTCGCCCCATCAAGCTGAGCCAGATAGATCGTCTCGTCGATCGAATCTAGAACGCGCTGCCCCACCAGGCCGGCCATTGCTGCCGTGAAACGCTCGAACTGTTCTTCGGCATCGGCCAGGAAACTTCCGCCCGCGAGCGACGGCATCATCGGCAGATCATCCGGGTTGTCGGACTCGACGTGTCGGCGGAGATCCTTCTCCAGCACCATCGTCTGAGGAATGTGATTCAGGCGCGGCGCTTTGAACCGCGCGATGCGATCCATGGTCAGGTGCGTCACCTTGCGGCGGCCGATGGCCACTGCGCACAGCTTCGTCTCACCCGCGCGCTCATACGGCTGAACCAGTGCCGGCAACATCGTCTCATCGACTTCGATACCGACAATCCCCCGCTCATCGGATTGGTACAGGCGAGCGTAGGCATCACCGTAAGCTGCGACGCGGAATGCGATCGTAGGGGCGGCACGATTCAGCATGGCCAGCAGCTCGGATCGGACTTCAGTGACGATGCGCCGGTCATCGTCACTGATGCCGGGCGCCTCTTCGATGAACACGACATCGCCCGATGTCTCATGCCCACCAAGGGCCGCAGTCACATGCAGCTTGATCGCCGTGGACACGATCGGATCTCGCAGCATCCGTGTCCAGGTCGAATAGATCGACTGCCTGTCTCGAAGAGGAGCGCCATCGCCTGCAGCAGAAGCCGCGGCGCTGCTCATGATCTCCACATCGGCAGACCAGCCCTGCCCCGCGACCTCGCGGGCCAGATCGGGCGATCCATGATCGCCTCGTCCGAATAGGCGCGCGACCGCGGTTGCCGTTGTGGCTACCCAGCTCTTCGCCTTCTTGCTCTCATTCTTCGCCATTCCGGAACCTTCTTCGTGGTTCCGGAATTCTCTTGGCGCAATTCAGGGGAGGCGCCCCCTGTTTCCGTCAAACCGGCATGGCCTCTTCCATGTCCCGATCGAACAGCATGAAGGCCTCGCCGCCGTCTCCGTCCAGATCGAACCGGTTGGTCCCCACTGCGTACGTTGACAGGCTGTAGAGACGGAAAGTGTCGGCCGCCATCAGCGTGTGGGCTCCACTCGAACCCCGGTACCGAGCGGCGATCACAGGATCGGTCTCATCACCGACTGGATACCCGGCGCGGCGAAGCTCATCCTTCAGCGCGAACCAGAACGGCCCGTAGTCACGGTACCGAGCCATGCCGTTGCGCTGCAGTCGGCGCCAGACCACGCCCAGGCCATGCCCGAGCAGATCACTGCGCCCGGTGTTCTTCTTGAGGTTCTCGACCGTCTCGATCACCAGGCTATCGAGCGCACCCGGCTCGATCACGAATCCATCGACTTGCATCACTGGTCCTTGTCCTTGATGTGCAGCTCTTGAGCGGCTGTCGGCCGCAGCTCAAGCAGTTTCAGCCACAGCTTGTACGGAATCTCCCATTGTCCGCGGTCCTTGTTCCACCGTGCCGTCCAGCCCTTCTCTTTCTCGATGCCGCGGATCGTGTCGCGATAGCCTTTCGTTGCCATCGGGTTGATTCGACCAACGAGCGCGACCACAGTGTCTTCGTGCAGTGCTGGCTTGTTCGGATCATCCGCGGCCGAAATGGCGCCAACGACATCATCCGGAGAAACAACCGGGGCTGGAGCGACCGCAGGCGCAGCAGCCGGCACAGCAGACGGCGCAGGCGCCGTCGCAGGCGGAGTCACTGCCGCAGCAGCTTTTCTCCGTTCAAGCGATGCGAATGCACGCCGCATCGCAGCGTCAAGCATGTACTGGGCGGTCAAGATGCTCGCCGCGTCAGCGAGCGCTTCGTCAGATGCGTAGGCATCAGCCAGATCGAGCGCGCCCAGCGCGGAACGCACGTAGTTGGCCACCAGGCGGTGCACGTCTTCGCGGGACTCAACACCTTCGAGCGACGGCATTTCAACGGTGTGGTCCATCATCCCGCGCACGATCCTGCCGTGGTCGTACTCGATGCCATTCAAAGCCTTGGCCAAGAGCTTGACGCCGGAGATCAGCACGCGCTTGCCTGTCGCCACGCTCCACTCGCGCAGTTGTCGGCCGATGCCCGCGAGGTCGAGTGCGCGCGAGTAGTCTCGGGACAAAGCCCCCGTTGCGAGACTGGATGGAACCGCAGCAGACCCCCCCACCCACGTCACGACAGATGCCTGCTGGCCAACGATGTGGGCGAACAGATCACCGTGACCAGAAGACAGCTCGGTCGGCAGGATGACGGGGAAGTAAGGCGCCGGCAGTGCGTCCGACGTGGGTGACACGAAGACATGCGCCTCGGACTCACGGAAGTCAGCGATCGGCTTGGAGTGCACCGCCAGCAGGTTCTGGAGATGGATGTTGTCGAATGCACCACGGCCGCCAGAGATCTGCGCATCCTCGTACCGCGCAGCGCTGAGGGCAGCGTCGCTGAAGTCGGCAGCTCCGGGCAGGTAGATCTCAAGAGGTCGCTTCATGCTGCCGAGCAGCAAAACAGCAGTTCGCCGATCGATGGTCCATCCCGCGACATACCCAGGATCTGTCGAAACGAAGTACCGGCCATCACCGTCCCGGATGATCGATCCGCTGCAGACCGGCCGCCCCTCGAAAACCTCGCCCCTGCCAGAACAGATCGCATCGATCACGGCCACCGGGATCGCGCCGGACTGTTCAGCCAGAGAAGCTGCACGCGCACCAGCATCCGTCATCATGCGACGAGCCAGATCGGTCTCGGTCCGCCACTCTTCATGGATCGCACTGTCCTCGGCAATCGTGGCCATGCCGCCGTTCAGTATCTCCACCAGGTCTTCGACCTTGGGTCGCTTCTTCCCATCGATCAGCAGCCGATCGGAGATGAACTGCTCAGGAGACTTCTCGACAGCCCTCGACCACCTGTCGTACATGAACCCCTTACCGTGGGGCACGGGAACCACGTCGCGCGACACGAACTTGCATGCTGCACCGATCTCACCTGACAGCAGAGCAATCGACTCGTTGATCCGCGCCAGTGCCTCTTGGTTCTTCAGCAGGGCCGCCTCAGACGTTTTCGGGTCGGCGATTCGCGCCGTCACCTTGCCCTTCGTCAGCAGCATCTCTGCCAGGCCAGACAGCTTCTCGGCGATCAGCCTGCGCGGTGTCGGGTTCTCAGCCAGGTACTGCTTCGCCTGCAGAATCGTGCGCACATTCGTGACCTGCTTGGCCCGCGTCCCCTCCTCTCGGGCGGCGCGTTCCTTGGCGGCCAGGGACTCGCTGAAGCGCGTCATGGCGCCACCATCCCCTACTGACTCGATCAGGGCATCCAACTGCTCACGGGACATGCCGCCCTCGATGTCAACGGCATCGACCTCCCCAGCCCCCACGATGCTGTCGATCCACGACCCCTTCTGACTCACGATCGTCCGTTTGTGGCAGTCGAACGTGCCATCGGCATCGTAGTAGTAGGCCCGCACAGATGCGGTTTTGTTGCCCTGCCGCGCACCTCGCCCGTTTCGCTGAATGAGCGAGTCGGGCGTCCACCCGATCGTCAGATGGTGAATCGCCTGTGTGCCCCTCTGCAGGTTGATGCCCACCTCCGCCTTCTCGTTCGCGATCACGAAACGGTACTTGTTCTGGTCCCCGTGGGCGTTGAACCCATTCTGAACCTCAAGAATCTCGTCCGGGTCGCTGTTGATTGCTCCGGTGATGATCGCGATCTGGGATGCAGCCACGCCAGCGTGCTGCATCAGGATGCGGCGGATCTTGCGGTGCGAAGCCAGGATGTCGCAGAAGATGATCTGCTTGACCAGACTCGTCGGCTCGCCTTCGTCGTTGAGGCCGCGCGGGTTCTGCTCTTCAGCTCGAACATTCTCAAGCAGCGCAGCCAGCTTCGGGGAGATGTTGACGCCAAGCGCCAACCCAGCCTTGTCGGCCAAGTCCTCGAATCGTTCCTGAGCCGTAGGACTCATCGTGTCCACGACGATCGATCCGCCATCGATCACCGCCCGAACCGCGATCTTCAGGAAGACCAGCTTCTCTTCCCCCTTGCCCTTCGTGACGGTGCCAACAACCGCGTCTTCCGTCGTCCGCGGCGACTTGCGTGCACGCTCCTCGGTGATGGCCAGCTTGTTGAAATCGTTGATCACCTGGGCCGCCAGGCCGACCTGATCCTCAGGGAACGTGTAGATGCTGGCGAGCTGATCAAGGTCGGGATCCAGGATGATCCGCGTCATCTTGTTGATCAGGTTGAACGGGTGTGCGATCAGCTCATCAGGCTCACCGAATCGTGCGGCCACCGCCTCATAGGCGGCCTTGTCGCCGCGGTTCTCATTCCGCCGTGACAGCTCATCAGCTGCATATCGGTATGCCCCCGCGTAGACCTTCAGCAGGCCGGTGGTCTTGGGGTCCAGGACAACACTCGTCGGGGCCTCTTCGAGGTCCGGCACCTTGATCGCGACACCCGCAGTTTCTGGGGTCTCGATCGTGGTGCACGAACCGATGAGCGCTCGCAGCACCCCCACGTTGTCCAGGCCGGTGAAGACCCGTGTCTCGCGGGCAATCCCGTCCATCGTCTCATCCTCTTCGGACTCGACGCGACAGAACAGCGACAGGAACTCATCTGCCCCTTTGCAGCCGAGTGCGATGTCATTGACCTTCTGGTGTCCTACCGCCAGCGCCATCATGGAGTAGATCTCCAGCGGCGAATTCGTGATCGGCGTGGCCGTCAGCGGCATCACGCCATCACCCTTCGGAGACTCCCCGCGGATGTACCAGGCCTTCGCCTGCATGTCAGTGCCTCGCGCCGACTTCTCGGACAGCGACAGGAACTTGGCCGAATCGAACGACGACGCCTCAGCGCTTGCCTTGAATGCGTGCGCTTCATCGATCACGAGCGAGTCGATCCCCATATCTTCCAGGTACGGGCTGGACGGCTTTTTCCCCGACGTGAGGATCGATGAAAGGCGCTTCGTCTTGCCCTCTGCACGAGTCGCGGCCTTCTTGTCTTCGCTGTCGGCAAACGCCGCATCGATGCTGCGCAAGAACACCTCGAACTCGTCAATCGTGTCCGCCTTGAGGCGGATCCGAGCCCATGCCTCATAGGTCATGAAGATCGTGTGGAACTGGCCAGTCATGACCGACATCAGGTCGGTGTCGTACTCCGACGGCTTCACGGTGGCATTGCCTTTCCGATCGGTCCTGAGGCCGACGAACAAGCAGCCAGACATCGTGCCGTCTTCGTAGACCGTGCCGGCCTCCTTGCGCCAGTTCGAGAGAACGCTGTTCGGGACGATGATGGCCGTCCGCTTCTTGCTGCCGATGTTGTGCGCGTGCAGGACCGCTGCCAGCGCGGTACTGGTCTTGCCGAGACCTACGGCGAAACCGTTGATCCCGCCGAACTCTCTCCCCGTCTTGCGGATGAAGGCGAACTGGTAATCGTGGGGCGTCATTCCAGCCGGCGGCGTCCCCATCTTCCAGCCGGGCAGCGGGATCGGGGACTTGTCGTTGACCTGCTCGAAGTACATGCGCGCCGGATCGTTGGCACGCTCATCAAGTCGGGCCATGATCGAGTGACTGGCACGGCACCAGGAATTGAACTGCTCGTTGATGCTTCGGATCTGCTCTCGAAGCAGCTTCTGAGCCGCTGCGCTGTCCTCGAACTCGGCGGTCCCGATGGTCACGGTGGAGTGCGCCAGGTAGACGGCCACACGCCGCAGCAGCTTCTTCCGCTCCACGTCGGCAACGGTGTCTGCAGCGTAGTTGGCCGTCGTGTACTCGATCTTCGGCTCACCTGTCTCCGTGAAGACGATCCCGAATCCGGGATCGACCATCTTTCGCAGGAACTCCACCTTGTCCTGCATCGTCACGAACGGGGAGAAGACGTTGAACGTGACCCGGCTGGTATCTGCCCGGCGGACTCGGCTTCTGGCCACGCCGATCTGAGCCAGGATCTTCCCCCGGATCTGGTCGTTCTCAGCCTTGGCGGCATCGGCCTCCAGCTTGCGCAGCATGTCGCCGAAGTTGCCGATGAACAGGTCATCAGCGAGCGCAACAGACTTGCCGTCTGGGCTCAGGCACCAGGCCGGATCGGACAACGGGTCGAAATCGTCGCCGTACAGCTCGCGAGCCTTCTCGACCGGAACCCACGCCTCCCCGGATTCGTACTTCAGCGCCTCGTAGCGCTGGGTGTCCGTGCGGGTATCAACAGCATCACCCCGGATTCGTCCGAGCCACACATCGGAGAACCCGGTCTTGCGGCGGTACATGGTGCGCACCAGGGACGCCCCACCGCGGATCATCGTTCCGGCAGATGCCGGGAGCGCAGCCAGCTCCGCAGCACTCTCCTTCATGGCCTGGGTCAGCTTCGGGTACTCGGCCGAGTAGTCCATGCCGACATCCTCGGTCTGGTGGTACTCGAAAGCCTGCTGCGCCGACAGCGCGACCAGGCCGCAGCGCCAGAACCGGGATCGATCACCTTCAGTCGGAGCGCGGCGCAGGTCCGACGCGACTTGCCGCAGCCATGCAGGGATGTCCTTGGACCGGGACATCCGAACCATGTGCTCGACATAGGCCACGGCATCCGCCCATGTCACGCCAGCATCGAACGCAAGCAGTGGCGCAGCCAGCTTCGCGCCGATGGCGGCCGTTTCTGCGTCGTCGTCCACGGCCTTCAGGACGGACCATGCCCCGCCCTTCATGACCAGCGTTGCGCCGGCCTGGGTGATCGTGTCACCGTCCCGGTAGGCGATCGGCGCAGTCTCGACGGCATCCAGTGCAGACCAATCGATCCGGCTGCCAGTGCCGAACTTCTTGAGCAGTTTCGCAACCTCCACGGGCGACTTGTCCGTCAGGACGCGGTTGATGTCGCCGAACTTGCCGCGCCGCTTTTCGGGATCGGCCGCCTTGAACTCGCCGAGCACGAACGGACGCCCCTCGCCACTGAAGTAGTTCCCTCTGACGAACTCGTCCCAGCACACACGCGCATCGACCAGCTTGCCGGGCGCCTGCTCAGCAATTTCGGCGATGCGCTCGCCCGCATCCGCGCCGTGCTTCCGGAACACCACGATGTCCGTGATCGTCTCCGCGCCTGCGGTGACGAACAGGTCCGACGGGAGTCGGTAGGCGCCGACGAACTCAGCCATCAGTGACGCGCGCCGCCGGATGCTCACCTCGGTCTTTCCCCGCCCCGAGACAGTCCGCTCCGGGGTGATGAACAGCGCCAGACCACCAGGCCGCAGCTTTTCCAGTCCCCGCAGGATGAAATACCCCTCAAGCGGCTCACTCTGATAGCGAGAGTCCAGCAGCTCATTGCCACCGCGCGCCAACGTGTCGCCGAACGGCACGTTCGTGATGATCGCGTCATACGACTCATCGGGCTCAACGGTCGCGAATTGCTCGAACGGAGACACCACGCAGCGGTAGCCGGGGCCTGCGTTGACCAGCCCATTGATCTCGCCAGACGTGCGGTTCAGCTCGACAGCATCGACGGCCGCATCGGCGGGTGCCGTTGCGCCGAAGATCCCCGTCCCGCCGCACGGATCAAGCACCTTGCCACCAGCGAACCCCAGTTCACGCAGTAGCTGCCACGCCCCTTGGGCAATGGGCTTCGGTGTGTAGTATTCGTAGTCGCTGCCCCTCTTGCCGTCCTCGCCGACCATTGCGCCGCCAGTGCCCGAATAGCGGGCGAGCGTGGCCTTCTGTTCATCGGTCAGTGCCGTCCCGTTGACCTCGCCAGATCGGATCTTCTTCAGCAGATCGATGGCGGCGGCATTCTCCCGGCGACGCTGCGCCGGCTTCCGGTTCGGGTTGAAGTCATAGAAGCGCGCCGCAGGATTGCGGGACTGCCCGACATCCTCATAGCGGCAATCCTCCTGATTCAACGGATCTTCCGCATCCGGAGCCGGGGCAGGAGTGTCGCCGCCATCACCGGCTTTTCTGCCAAGCAGCTCGCCTATCTCGATGAGCCGGCGAAGCAGCCGAAAACGAGTCGCAACGCCTGTGGGGCTGGCAGGCAGCGAGATGAGCTGCGCTCGAATGCGCAGCAATTCGGGGAACAGGCGGAAACTGGCGATGTTGGTCACGGTCGTGCAGCAAAAAAAACCCGCCGGCTACGGGATGCAGCACGGCGGGCGGGTCGGTTGATGGATGGCGGGGTTAGACCGCCATCGTCACCTGGGCTGGCTGAGATCAGCCGCCGGCCGGGGCCGGCGCAGCAGCCGGACCGTAGACGGCCTCGGCGACATTCACGGCGCCACCGTTGGCGGCCGGGACCAGCTTGCTGTCGAGCGACAGGACCAGGTTGGTCCACGAGGCGAGCTGGGTCTGGCTGTAGTTGATGGTCTGGCCACGCAGCACGATCGGGCGCGAGATCAGGTTGTAGACCGCCTTGAACTCGGCCGGGACACCCGAGCCGGCGAAGTTGGCCACAGCGAAGGTGCAGGTGCGGACGCCATCGGCATCGACCGCGTTCATGGCGAACGTGGCTTGGCGACCATCCGACAGCTTCATCGTGCAGCCGTTCATCTTGCCGTCGGCGCCGTAGGTCAGGACGGTCTCCTTGACCTTCTCGGCTGCGGCGACGGCCTGGATGACCGACGTGAGCTGGTAGGCGGTGCCGCCCAGCGTGACGCCCATGCCGGCGATCAGGTCCACCAGGACATCATCGCTCATCAGGCGGTTCAGGATCTCCTCGATCTGGCCCTTCTCGTAGGCGTCCAGACGGTCGGCGGCGGCGCTGACAGCGGCCAGCTGCTGACCCAGGTTCAGCAGCTCGTTCTGGACCTGCTCGCTCAGGGTGTCGAAGTCGTTCGACAGGACTTGCGCGAGCTGGGTCGCGACATCCAGCACGCCTTCCACGCCCAGTTGGGTGGTCAGGTTGCCGACGATGCCATCGGTATTCAGTTGGTTCTCCAGGGCGGCCATGAAGCTCTCTCCTTTGATACCGCGGGACAGCCCCGCGGGTTGGAAGACAGTTTCAGCCCTTTTTTTTGTGCTTCAGCGGTCTTTTCCAATGCCGAAAATGAAAAAGGGCGCCAGTGGCGCCCCTCGTGAGTGCTTGAGTGCCGGCACCAGCCGGGGGAGGATCAGGCCACCGCCAGCGCTTCGTTCAGGCGCGCGAGCTTGATGACCTGATCGAACCGAGAGGGGAACCAGTGCACCTGAACCTCAAGCTGCTGGTTCGGCGTGGTGACGTTCTTGCCGAATGCCAGGCCCTTGTCCGTGATGCTCCAGAACTTCTTGAATCCGCCCTCCACCTTGCGAGAAGGACGCGACTTCTGCTCGATGAGGCCAGCCTCGCAGATCAGCTTGTTCGCGCGCAGCGCTCCGATCGTGATCCCATGCTTGACCAGCAGCGCAGACAGGCTCTCCGTCGGCTCACTGCTGCCCTTCGTGTCGCCAGCAGGTGCATCAATGGCGTACGCGGGGAGCATGGGAAGCAGGTGATCAGCACCAGCGATCCTGTGTGCACGATGAACGATGTCGAGCCGAGCTGCGCCACCAAGCATCAGGATGTCGGCGGACATCTGGGCGCTGAGAAGCGCAAGCTGCAGGGCCTCGACCGCCGGAGGAACCATCATGACCGGCATCGGCGCAGAAACGGGGCGCGAAACGTAGGAGCCATTCTGTCGCAAGCTGGGAAGGACTTCCTCGAACACCCACGCTTCAAATTGCTCGGCTTCTGGGAGCCGGCTGGAGACGATCAGCCTCATGACATCAGGCTCAGTGATGACGCGAAGCTCTTGCACTCCGCCAGGCGTGCGAAGGGGGTAGCGCATCGCAACGCCCTTGCAGTGCTTGCTGATCGCATCGCGGCTGTTCACGTATCCGAGTCGATCGCACACATCGCGGGCGACGAAACCGACATCGCCAGACGGCAGGATGACGGCGCGGATGCTGGCGCCTGCGAACTCAAGAGGCCGGACTTGGATTTCGGCCTTCTTCGGGGTGATGGTCATGGGCTTGCTCTCTGCTACGGTGGTTGATGTGCCGCCCCACTTCCACGAGGGGCGGCAAGCCGTGCGGGGTGGAAGACCGGGCAGAGTGCCGGCGGGCGCGAGCCCTCCCGCACGGCTCACCATAGACAAGCCGAAGGCGATGCGCCGAAGCGCGATGACCAATGAGGCCAGCAAGGCTGGCCAATCTCTGCGCAGGCTTCCACACCCGCGAGCGAATCTTAACGCTTTGTCAGCTGGTCGATCATGTCGAGCATGAATTTCGTGCAGATCTCTCCGGCCTGTGCAGCCAGTGCCTGAACCTCAGCGTCTTCGGCATACGCTTCGACGATCTGCGCCAGGCGCTCCATCAGGTCTACGTCGTACATGTCAGCCGTTCCATCGATCACGGACTGCAGCACGGCGATGTCAGCAGTGCGCTGCGCGCTCTTCGGGTCGGTAGCTGCGGCGGCAGCGGCATTCAGGTATTCCACGGTGTATCTCGGGATGTCGATCTTCAGGCCGGTGCTACGCTGCACCGATGTAGGCTTGGCCAGGATGGCTGTGATCGCAGCGTCATCGAGTCCCTTGTGGTCGCGCAGGTACTGGTTGGCTTCACCACGCCCCATCTCACCCTGAGGGCCGTCTTTGCGCAGCTCGTGCCAGCGAGCCATCAGCGACTTCGATGCGGACAGCAGGCCTTCGGGGAAGGCGCCCAAAGTATCCGCTGGCCACCTCTCCTTCATCGCCTCCAGTCGCTCAACCTTCGGACCGATGATGCCGGGCACATCGCGCGCCATCAGCTCAACCGAGTTTGCGCCACTCAGCATTGCCTTGGCGCGGTCGAGATCCATCCAGGCGTCGTTGCCGGCTTCAGCAGTGATTCCGCCTGCAGCGATATGGCGCTTCAGGATCTGCACAGCCAGATCAGCGACCGGCTCAAATTCGTGCAGCGTGTTGGCATGTCGCTCCTTGGCCAACAGATTCTGGACGAACCCGTCCGCGGGGCCGCGGTCTCCACCATCGAACGCCTCCAGGTAGGAGCTGGCGTACTCGGACATGCCACGCGCGGCCTCTTCTGCGACAGCTCGCGTGTCCGCCTCGCTCGGAATCTTGATCGCACCGGCAGCACTGGCCTCTGCCACCGTCAGCTCGCGCGCGGTGACGAGGATGCCATGCCGGGCGAGCACGCTCACTCGGCCCACATCCGGGCGCGGCAGCAGCGTGTAGCGCAGATCCTTCGGGAGCGTCTCGAAGGATGCAGGACGATCGACCAGGGCATACCGGTATGCCGTCGCATCGCCTGGGGTGAGCTGCCGCGCGGCGCTGACCTTGGCATCAACGGCCGCCTCAGCTTCAGCACGACTGTCGTGCATCACCGGGCCATCGTTCGCAGGCACCGACCAGCGCCAACGATCGCCCTCACGCATCGGCCGAATGGTCTCGCCCCGATACACATAGTCCGTGTCCAGTTCGGTGGCACCACCGCTGCGCGAAGCCAAGATCTGCCGAGCCAGATCGAGGCCACGCATCACATCGTCTGACGCTGCGATCTGCGCACGCAAGCTGGCCACGACGTCATCCCCGACCGAATCGAAGATCGCCGCAGGAGCGTCATTCGCGACACGACCGGCCAGGCCGACGTTCGACGAGATCAGGAAAAATCCGTTCACACTGTCCTCGCATTGAAGCAGGTCGCCAGGCTGAACCGTGCTATCTGTCACCGAATAGCCATCGCCCGACACAATCTCCTGCATCTTATCTCGCATCAGGAAGACCGCCGCAGGCGATCCATCGAAATCAACCGGATCCCCGGCATAACCGAATGAAATACAGACAGGTCCGGCCGGCGTACAGAAAACAACCTCGATTTTCTCATTCGACATTTTTTTCGCCACTCGAATAGGTTGTCAACAGTTTTTCAAGCTGGCCGTTGTCTATGTATTTTCTGGTAGAGAACATCCAGCCGCCAGGGGTCAAGCCGTCAACATTTTCACGAACGGCCAGAGCCTGCATTATAGCCTTCGGAAGATCGATGTCAGTGCCATAAATAAAAACAGACTCAACGCGATCCGGGCCGGCGAATATAACGAACCCCTTTGTTTTCCTATTCATTCGGCCGGCAGCGTTCCGAGAAATAAGAGCCGCAGCCTTAAAGAGAAGCATCCCAGAGATCGAGCCAACGTAAGCATCGATCATCTCTTGCTCATTCTTGGGCCGACCGATCGCAAGCAGCGAGAAATAGTCTGCGCTCTTGAAAAGCTTGGCGGCTGCATCATCATCTCTCGTCATGACTGCACGGCCAGCCAGGAACTCCTTCGCGGCATCGATCGCAGACTTCTGCTGGCTGGCAACATCACTGGTGAGCCCTGCGAGTTCTTCCCGGATTCGGCGATAGCGAGCCAAACCATCCGATGTTGGCGTCGTGACCATGCCAGCGACCAGAGCGAAGTGCTCAGGATCAGCCGCGATACGTTTCACCAACAGATCGGGACTGGAAAGCGACTCCACCCCCATCGAGAAAACCTCTGTCGCATCATCGTAGATCTTTCCAACATAGGGATCAAAGAATCCATCTGCATGCGCCTTCTCTTTGGGGCCGTAACTCGCCCTCGGCGCAAGCGACGAAAGACGGGCAACACCTTTGCTGCGCCCCTCAATGAACCCCTTGCCTGCAGCCAGCAGCACATGGTCAGACTCAAGGTGGTGGGCCAGTTCGTGCCAGAGAACGCGCTTGTCGAAGCCTGACCCGATGTCGATCGTGGCGACAGCAGCGCCGTGAATTTGATCGGCACTTGCCCGACTTTTCCCGGTACTGGAAATGACGACCCGCCCAATGCGCCCATTGGTTATTCTGTAGAAGTCAGCCATGTCGGCGCGCAACTTATCGACGGGGTACTTTTCGGATTTCAGGCGGTTGATTGCCGTCTTAGTGATTTCCTGAGATTCAGCCCAAGCCGTCGCCTCCTCGCGAGAAACCGAAGGCGCATCCATTAACCTCGATATTAGGGCCTGCGCCTCGGCGACAGCGGGCGCGTTGATGGATTGCAATTCCGATTCAAGCCCGGAAGCATTCTTCTTCGCCTCGTCGATCATTGGCTGAATCTTGTCCCTAGCCATCTTGTGAGAAGATTCGGAAAATTCATTGTATTCGCGAGACTTTCTCACATAGTCATACGGGAAATCTTCGCCAATATCAACGCCATCGCGCTTGATCCTGTCAACTTCTGCTCTGATGTAATCATCAATCAGGCGCGCTCTCTCGCCGGCAATTAGATAGGCTTCCCGCCTGATTTTTGAATTCGCCTCACCAATCAGCTTCGTCAATTCATCTCGGCGCCCCTTTGTCTTTACCGAAAGGGTAGCAAGCGATTGAACAGCTTCCGATCCGGCGGCGATTAGCTGATCACGGCATGCCTCCTTGAAGGCGTGGCTGGCCAGCAGGCGAGGCCCAGGATTGGGCACGCTCGCAAGACTTTCGACATCGCCGCGAATCGACTGCACCTTGACCGCAAGCTGGGCAGTGGCGCACGCCGTCACCGCCCGCTGGGCGATCGCCAATCCGTCAGGCGTGCTGATGTCGCTGTCGGTCAACGCCGCGCCCGCAATGCAGTCTGACCGGATCGCTGTCGCATCAGCGTCAGTCATGGAGGCGGCATCCTCACCTCGGATGTCTGCTCGCGCGGCCGGGACAGCTCGGGCAAGACCCGCTGCGCGCACCCGATTCGGCGGGGATGCCGAGAGCGCCTCCCGCAGGCGCTTCACCAGTGCCAAGAGGTTGTAGGCCTTGGGCAGCAGCTTGCCTGCCTCAACCATGTGCGGCCTCCTCGACCTTGACCCAGTGGCGAATGGCATCGACGCCCAGCGTGTTCATCTCCTCAGGCAGCGCTTTCGCATCGCCCTGGAGCCCCATCACGGCCGCCTCGATCTTGGCCAGCAGCGCCTCCGGCCCCAGCTTGTCGTGCAGCCCTGCCACGACTTCGCGGAGCGCGTCAGCATGTGGGTTGGTCGGGGTGACAACAGGCTCCGGCTTGAGCTGGGGATCGAACAGCCCGATCGTCTGCGCGCCCTCCCCGTACAGCCGCTCAAGCTCGCGGTTCGCCGCGGCCACGATGTCCTTGAAGTCCAACGGCTCGTTGTCCCCGAACATGTCCGCGGTCTGCCGGCGCTGCAACTCGCCCCGGATGAAAGTGGCCATCGCTTTGAACGCCTCGCCCATGCGCTTGGCGCTGCGGTTGTTCTTCGCGATGAACACCGCCATAGCGGCCACGTCCGGGTCGATGTCGCCGAACAGGCCGGACTGCGACACGAATTCCTCAACCGACTGGCCCGCGTCCTTCGCCTGACGGATCACGTTCGATGCGCCCAGCAGCGCGTCCACGGCCTTCTGGTTCAGGCTCTTCTGCACCGCGTCGGTGAGCTTGCCCGTAGCGTTGCCGGTGGCGGCCGGGTCCAGTGCCGCCGCTTGAATGAACTCGGGCGCGGCGTGGTTCAGAGCCCGGACGATGTTGGCAATCTCGGGCTTCGCAACATCGGCGGTCAGCTCCAGCAGGCGGTCGTCGTTGTACGCCTTGGCGAAGATGGCGGCCTGCACGCGGGCGATCAGGCTTGCGGTGGGCTTGCCGTCGCTGGTGCTGTAGCGCGCGGCCTCGGTGTCGCCCAGCGAGCGCAGGAACGCCGCGAGGAACGGCACGTTGGCCGCCGCGGTCAGGTCGCCGTCCTCGGTCATCAGGGCCACCATGTCATCGGTGAGCCGGCCGGCGTCGGCCTTGGCTACCTCGGTGGCGGTCATCGCCAACTTGTCGTCTTGATTGGCCTCCACCGCGAAGGCAGCGCGGTCGATCTGGCTGGTGCGGATGCGCACGAGCACCGGGCGCTTCATCGCCTTCACCCGCTCGGCCGGCAGGCCGAACGATGCGGCCTCCTCTTCCAGCCAGGCGCGGTATTCGCCCGCCTTGCCGGCTTGGTATGCCAGCACGATCGCCATCGTCCGCCCGTTGCCCGACTCGACCACGCCATCCGGCCCGACGATCGGCGCCCCGGAGTCGGCGCGGCGCGACTTGCCCAGCAGGTCCGGGTCCAGATCCTGCGCGGTCTTGCGAACCCAGGCGATAGAGGCATCCCGGCCGCGGTCGCGCGGCTGCAGCTCGGCCGGGAACGCGGGGGTGGCGTCGCCCGTGGCCGGGTCGTGCGACGTGATCAGGCGGTCGGCCTCGATCACGCTGTAGCCGGTCAGCACCTGCGTGCCCTTGGCGGTCTTCACCTTCGACTCGGCGCCCTCAGGCTTCAACTCGGGCGCTGCGACGTTGCCGCCGAACAGGTCGCCGCCAGGGGCCGGCCGCTCACCGCCGGTCTTGGCCAGCGCGAAGTCTTTCGATGCCTCGCGGATGACGGCATGCGCGCGGTTCGACAGGTAATCCATGCCGCTCGAACTGATGCGCTGAGTGATCACGCCATTGTTCGCGAACAACTCCATGAACGGGCCGCGGCCTGCGTCATGAATCTCGACCGTCCAACTCGTGACGAATGGTGGCAGACCAAAATCGGACTGCTCGCGCAGGCTGAATTCATCCGTGCGATCAATGTCACGGCGGGAGATCATCTTCGACTCGGCGCCCTCCGGCTTCAGCTCGGGCGCTGCGACGTTGCCGCCGAACAGGTCGCTGTTGGAGTCCGGCTTGGAAGGTTGATCGATTGCAGAACCATCCTTCTTGCGAATGCCAAGGATGACAATGTGCAGACCCGGCTCGTTGACTTCATCGACAGACTCGCCCAGAATCGAGTCATAGACGGCGCCAGTCGTCTCAGAATCTCCGGCGCTCGGGCTCTTGACCTGAGGTAAGTCCGGAGATTCGCCTTTGCGCTTCTGCCACCGCTTCTCAATCTCGTGGCCAAGCCCATAGGCTAGCATGAGTCCGCCGCCTTTGCGCTCTGCAACCGTGACGCCGGCAGTCACCAGAAGATCGCCGATGTCCACCTCCTTCTCAAAGAAGTGGAATGCGACGAAATCGTCTTTGCGGGCCTTGTTCAGTCCCTCTTTTCCGTCGTACCGGCCGCCAGTCAGAATCTCCTCGACATGGCGCGACACGGCAAGCTTGATCGGATCAGATGTCATCCCGCGCTTCATCTCACGCCAAGACGCACCAGTGATCTCCACGGGGCCAATGACAGTCGGAATCGATCGCCCTTGCAGATTGGCCCGGAAGAACTCACGGGCCGCGATGAAGTCCGCCTTCTCAGGCGAATCTCCTTCGCCGTTCGGATCATGCTTCTGACGAAGTGCATCCTTCGCCAGACGATCGATCTGATCGGCCTCTGCCGCGCCGATCTCCGCATCTAGCTCTGCGTTGCGCGACTCCAGTGCGGCGATCTCAGTGCGCAGCGAGTCGATCTGCTCCGCCCGTTGAGCGGCGCGCTCGTTCTTGCGGGTGAAGGCTGCGCTGTTCTGCTCGACCAGCTTCATGATCCGGCGAGCGACATCACGGACATTCAGGTCACGGCCCTTCTCGGGCGCGACCACGATCGTCACATCGGCCTTGTTGATCTGCCAGCGGCACGACACGAGTGCATCCGTGGGCGCGAGCTTGTCGGGCGTGGTGTCCGGGTTGTGCAGCCAGATCGTGACGGTCTGGCCATCGCTCATGCCGAAGATGACGGGGATCAGCATCGTTCCCTTCGATCGAACAGGCTCCCCGATCTCGTTCTGCTGCGGCTGCACAGTCTTGCCGGCGGCAGTCATGACGGACATCAGCGTGTCCATCTTCGGCTTCAGCATGCCGGCCTCGACCACCAGTGCGTCCAGACGAATCAGGCACTCGATGTCCGGATCGTCCATCAGGTCGTCCATCGTCATCGGATCGGTCAGCAGGTCACTGCCAACGTCATCGAGCCGGATCTCGTACAGCACACGGGCCGGCGTGAGGCCGACAGGGTTGGCGTCACGGTCCCAGGTCACGGGGGTCATTTTCTTCCTCGGTGTAGCGGCCAGTACCTCGGCCGTGTTGTTGATGGGCTTGGACTTGTCGCCGCTCGCCAGCCACCACCGCAGCTGATCGACGGTGAGCTTCACGATGCCTCCGAGACCTCGCCAGCCAGGCGAGTACGACTCGGTGTAGCCCGCGCGGGCCAGTTCTTCGGTGGGGAAGCCCAGCAGAAACTTGTGCTCGTCAAACGATCCGTCCGGACGGACCTGGTTGACGACCCACACGACAGGCGACTCGGGAACAGGGCCGATGAACACGTCCACCGGATCGCCGTCAGCCCCGCGGGTGCCGACGAAGTAGCCGTAGTGCGCGGCCAGGCGCGTGCGCCACGGCTTCCCTCCGTAGCCAACACCCTCCCGGAAGGTGCCGGCGGGGTTCTCGATCGCGATCTTCAGGCCGTGCAGGCTGAGTCGGCCGACCCGGTAGTTGCCGGCAGCTTGCTGAGCCGCTGTCGGCTCTTTCTGAGTGTTGTTGCCGGTCGCTGCCGTGTGTGCGGCTTGATGAATGCGTGCATGTAGATCGGTCATCGGGATGTGCTCCTGCGAGCATTGTCCACTCGACCATCTACACAAAAGAACGATTTTTCAGCGAAAAGCTGTTGATCTAGTCGATTCAATGCGCTAAATTTCGCATCCTAAGCACACAAAACGGAGCTGGAAGCATGTTCAAGAACGCATTCAACCGCAAGGTTCGCACGACTTCTCTGATCGAAGAGGCAGGGCACATCGCCGTGATGCTCATCTGCCCAGTGGCAGCCATGTTTGCCCTCTATTCGATCTTCAGGCACTGAGCGAACAGAGCGGCGACACGCCGCCGAACCACTTCAATCCCGGCTGGGCACGCCCATTCCGGGATTTCTCTCGTCAGAACATTGGGAAACCTCAGACTCCCGTCCGGGGCAAGAAGAAAGATCCAGATGGCAACCACCACCACAGTCAAAGGCGCGAACGAGACGATCACGACGGCAGAGGCCGCAGCGATGCTCGGCATCACGACTCGACTGGTCCAGATTCGCATTCGTGCCGGACGCATCGCAGTGCGGCATGAAAATCGAGGCTGCAAAGTGCTGAAGGAAGCGCTGCTGATGTCGATCCGCAAAGACATCCCGGAATTTGCGGATGACGATCGACTGGTGTCGATCCGCTCGATCGCGAGCACGTCCGGCTACTCGGTCACGAAGATCATCGCGGCCATGAATGCCGCAGGCATCAAGCAGACCAGCAGCGCACCTGACATGCTCAGATCCGGCGGCGGCGGGTGGAAGCGGATGATCCGGAAGCGCGATGCAGTCCGGCTGATTTCCGCAATGCAGGCCGACTGATGCCGGCGAAGATGCTGTGATGCAGACGCCCCGAAGCGCAAGCTGTCGGGGCGTTTTGCCATCACCCCGGTCAGGCGAGCGCACCCCAGATGCTCAGCGCACGCAATGCAGCATCTCGACGCTCGGCAAGTCCCAGGCGGGCGGGTCCATTCCATGCGCGAGTGATCCCCTCCACATCACCGCGATCCGCCATCTGACTGCAGCCTGTCGCCTCCCAGTAGCGAAACGCCAGATTGGCGGCGGCGGCAGGCTGGCGAGCAAGGTCGGGGTTGGACACGATGTCCACCCCGGCGATGCGCCCGAACCTCTCGAAGTTCTCCTTGCCCGTCAGGTGACAGTAGCCTGACCCACGGAACCGCCACCCATCACCCGTGTGCTCAGGTCCATTGCCAAGACGGCCGCCGTACACACGATTGGCGATGGCCTGCGGCCCCTTGGCGATCAGCTGAGTTGCGTCATCAAGCCCCCGCACGGCACTGAACACCGCGTCAAGGCGATCCGGGGTCCGGTAGCTCAGGTTCTCTTCCAGGTGGAGGAAGCCCTGAGTCTCGACGAACGCTTGCCCCATGAAGTGCGCCAGACGACGTGGTGTCGTGACGCTGGAGGCCCGTCGCGCCATCTCAAGCGCAGCGGCGTGCTCAGCCGCTCGGCTCGCCTTGGGCGCGAATTGCTTGAACTTCTCGACCGTGATCACAGCGACTTCTCCGCGAAACAGCGGATCGACAGGATCGAGTCCTTTCCGATCGACCCAGACCTCAGCTCGATGTGCTGGGTCCGCGGACAGCGCTCCACTGCCGCGTTGGTCGCGGCGCTGATGGTCAGGCTCTCGCAGCCCTGCATCAACGACAGGACCAGGAAGATCGCCAGCTTGATGATGGACATCACGCCCCCTTGAACGGCTGCAGGTGGTCAAGCTCGTCACGCCGCTGCAGCACAAAGCGGCGGACGTATGCGGAAATCGTGGTCGGGCTCTCGATGCCCTCCACGGTGAAAGCGATGACGACGCCCATGCCAGGCAGCACGACGACGAGATCGCCGCGCTCGGGCGTGAAGTGCGCAGGGGTGTCGGGATCTGCGACAGCCTCGATGTGTGCGCTGACGGCCTCGGGCTGTGCGAGTGAGTTATCCCGATCGACGACAGGCAGGGGCTCTCTCACGCCGCCGACGAACAGCAGCCGAGCATCCCCCTTGCGCTCGTACGTGATCTCCGGCTCATCGTCGGCGGCCAGGACGCCCATGCCGCCCATGGTCGGAACGCCGTCCAACATCGCCTCCATGACGCCCGTGATGCCGGACTGCGGGCGCGTCACGACGCGGCGCCAGATTTCGCACCGCATCGATCGCGGGTGCCTCAGGGTCACGATTCGGGCCGACTTGGAAACGGCCTCTGGTATGCGCTCAATCACCTTGAGCCTCCTTGATGATGGCGTCAGCCCTCTGGCGTGTCATCTGGCCAGCGGCGACGAGGATGTCCATCTGCTTGCGCAGATCAGCTACGGCGGCGCGGACCTGTGCGGGGGTCGGCTTCTGCGACACCCCTGAGTCCGGAGTCGGCCGCTCTCCACGCCGGGCCTGTGCAATGGCGCGAGCCGCGGCGAGCCGCTCTCGCTTCTCGGAGGATGACTCGACCTGCATCCGCTTCCAGGCGGCTTGCTTGGCCTGCTGCTTGGCGATCTCTTCCGCTTCGGCCTTCGTCACCCGCTTGGTCGCGTTCCGGTCCAGCGTGCCGCGGGATAGATCGATCATCTGGGCGATCTTCATCAGCGCTGCTGGCTGGGACAGCATGTGCGCGGTGCGCAGGACGTGCTTGCAGGCGATGCCGCGGAGCTTCGGGTTCCGGAGCTTCGGAAACCCAGTCTCGGGACGCCCAGCGTTGTACCCGCCGACTGTGGCGATGTACCTGAAGACGTAGCGCCAGTCCTCACAGTCGCATTCGATCTGAACCTGACCGGCGGCCAGCCGACGCGCCAACGCGGGGGTCTGCCCGGCACTGGCAGCCACAGCCCCGAGACTCGGGAACGCCACGTAGACATGGTGACGAAGGGCTCGGCTGTCTGGTCCAGCATTCGTCACGAAGTGGATCCGGTTGCCCTTGATCTCCATCGGGACGGCGAACCTGATCTCTTCGTTCGCCCGCCTTCGGCGGTCAGGCATCGACAGATCGACGATCTGCTTGGCTGTGATGCCGCCTGTGAACTGCTTTCCCAGCCGCTGCGTGTGATTGGCGAACTGCCGCAGGTCGTCAGCGGTGATCTCGCGTAGCTGGCCACCCAGAGTCGTCAGCAGCCCCCGCTCGGCGTCATACCGCCCGCCGACATCATTCGGATCGAGGATCCCCTTCGCGTCCTTGCGCTGCTTGAGATCCTCTCGCTGGCGAGCCTTGGCCTCTGCGATGACCTTGGCGGGCGTGTTGGCTGATGCGGCAGTCACAGCAGCCCCAGATCCGCCGGGAACCCAGCATCGACCATCAACGCGATGAGCAGCTCACGAGGCGGCAGCACCAGATCCTGCTCGGGCATGGGCAGCTCGGGGCTGTCCAGGCCTGCGGCGGCTTGGACAGCGAACCACAGCATCCCGTCACCGTACGCGCGATGCGCGCACAGCGTCAGGTCCAGCGCCTCGTCTGGTCGAGTCCGGTACCTGATCGCTGGGGTAGTCGGCCGCGCTCGCTCGGCGAACTCCCGCACCATCAGGTACAGGCGGTGATACCGCTGATCCATCAGATGCCGTGCCCGATCACGAGTTGGACATCCGCCAGTGCAGCCAGAGAATCCGCGGCCTCGATCGCCGCAGAGATCGAGCCGAACTGAGACCACAGCGCCGCACGATAGGCCTGAGCCTGTCGGTACATGGCCAGGAAAGCACCTCCCTGCAGGCTGACGATCTTCCCGGACTTCGACAGGAACGAGACGGATCCGCCGACGGCAGAGCGAGCCCGCGCCAGATCGGCCACGTCCGACATGAGGGACCATCGATCCGTGTCGAGAGCAATCACGTCGTCCGCTTCGCTCCAGACCCAGCCAGCGGCAACCGCGCGCGCGTAGCTGGCCGCCAGCCGTGTTCGCGCGGCGGTCTTCGCCTCACTGAGCCGGCCAGCGTCATAGCGTGCCCGCTGTGCTTCGATGGACACCACCTCGCCGCGGATGTTCAGCTCGTGCGGGAACATCTCGGCCAGGGTGAAGCGTCGGTGATACCGGCCGTCCCGCATGATCGGCGACAGCTCGACCCGCACCTGATAGGCGCCGGGGGTCGGGTCGTCCTCAGGTGCAGCCGGGTAGAGGCGGACGAAACCGAATTCAGCCAGGTCGGCATCCGTCGAGTTGACCCGGATGCTGGGGCTGATCGTGCGTGCATCGCTCAGCGTGTAGGAGTGACCGGCATCAGGCCGGTAGAAGATGGGTTCCATGATTGCCACCGATCAGGAGACGAAGACACCGCCGATACCGGACGATCCGGCGGTCGTGTAGCCGCATGCGGCGATCTGAGAGCCGTTCGCGGCGACGGAGTACAGACGGCCCGCACCGCTGGAACGCAAGATCCAGGACTTGCCATCGGCAGAGGTCATCGCTGCGCCTGCTGACGCAGAGCCGGCGGTCGTGTACCCGACCGCGACCCACTGGGACTGAACCCAATCCACCCCGGACAGGGCTCCAGTGGTCACGCTCTGACGGGTCCAGTTCACGCCGTCGGTAGTCGTCAAGACCACGCCGGCCGTGCTGGAGCCAGATCCGGTCATGCCGACGGCAACACCCATCGAGCCGTTCCAGGCGATGTCCATGATCACGCCGACATCTGCTGGCAGCGTGCAGGGCGTCCAGTTGATGCGGTCAGGGGAAGTGAGGATCGCGCCGTAGGACTCGCTCTTGGCTGTCGAGAGACCACCTGCAATCCAGAGCCCGATTTCGGGACACCACTCAATCGCCAGCAGCGACCCACAGACACCCGTGAGATCGACGCCGTTCGTCCAGGTTGATCCGCCGTCGGCAGAGTTGCGGATGATCGGATTGAGGTAGCTGGTCGTGCCGACAGCAACCAGAACGGATCCGTTCGTGGCCAGGTCCATCGGCGCCCCGCCGGTCATGAGCACCTGACTCCACGCCTTGCCGTCAGCAGACAGGTAGGCAGCACCGGAGTCATACGAGCCAGTCACGTCATAGCCGACCGCCACAAAGCGCGTGCCGGTGTGGAGCATCGCCAGCGGGGTGCCGATGCGCACGCCAGCCAGGTACTCGATCGGGGTTTCCCAAGTCGCGCCGTTATCTGCTGACGACGTGATGGCGCCAGTACCCGTCGCGCCCACCTGACTCGATCCAACGGCGACCAGGCGACCGCCCGAAGTGCAGGTGGCGCGGACTGCACCAATGCCGGGGGACTTCGCGGTCCAGGTCACGCCGGGCGATGCTGCCGTGGTGAACGAGATGGCTGGCGACCATGCAGACACACCGCCCTTCGCGCCTGTGTAGCGTGCGCGTGCGTAGTAGCGGGTAGACCCACTCAGCCCGGTGAACGATGCCGTCGTAGTGGTGGTGGTCTTGACGGCGGCCAAGACAGTGAACCCCGCCAACGTGGAGATGTGCCACTCGACCGACGCCAGGGTGTCCTGTCCGGTCGAGGCGAACGCGCTGCCCTCAAGGGTCACGGGCGACGTGATTCCGGTGGAGCCAGACGCGGGGCTGATGATGGTCGGCTGGGTGGTCACGATCGTCGTGAACGCCACCGGATCGGACCAATCCGACGCGCCAGCAGTCGCGCTGTTGTGGCGCACGCGGACGTAGTAAGTCGTCCCGGCAGTCAGGCCGCTGTACTGCCAGCTCACGAGATTCACGGTGTCGAGCGATGCCGATGCCGTGACCGTATCGAACGTGGCAGAAGCCGAGATCTGCCAGTCGGACGACGTGTGAGCAGCGCCAGACCCGGTGGCCAGCGCGAACGCTGACGACCGGATCGGTCCAGTGACTCCGATGGCGGCGGCCACCGGGCTGGTGATCGTCGGCTTGGCCACGGAGAGCGCCTGCGCCGCGGTGGTGAAGCTCACGACATCAGACCAGGCCGAATCGCCGTAGGTGGCCCCTCGGACGCGAACTCGCAGGTAGTAGGTGGTGGCGTAGCTCAGCGCCGCCGACGGCTTCCAGCTCACCTTGTTGGTGGCATCGAGTGCGGACTCGACCGCGATCGTCGCGAAGCTGGACGACACAGACAGCTGCCACGTCGTCGATGCGTGCGAATCCGTGCCGCCGGACACAGCGAACGCCGCGATGGCGAAGGTCTGATCGACAGGAACGGATGCAGCACCGGCTGACGGTGCAGTCACGGTCGGCTTCGTCACGGTCGGGACGGCCATCGTCGTCATGGAGACGACGGAAGACCACTCCGAGTCACCGAAAGCTGCGCCCCGTGCCTTGACGCGGACGTAGTAGGTCTTCGAGTAGCTCAGTGCGACCGACGGCTTCCAGCTCACCTTGTTGGTGGCATCGAGCTGCGACTCGGCGACGATCGTCGTGAAGGCCGCATCACTGGCGATCTGCCAAGTGGAGGACGCATGCGAATCCGTGCCACCAGAGAACGTCACCGGGTCGATCGTGATCGTCGGCTGGATTGCCATCCCCGTCGCACCGCTGGCTGGGCTGGTGATCGTCGGCTTGTTCACGGTCGGCTTGGCGGCCGTCGTGAAGCTCACGACAGCCGACCAGGCCGAATCGCCGTAGGTGGTGCCGCGGTACTTGACGCGCGCGAAGTAGTTGGTGGCGTAGCTCAGCGCCGCCGACGGCTTCCAGCTCACCTTGTTGGTGGCATCGAGCTGCGACTCGGCGACGATCGTCGTGAAGGCCGCATCACTGGCGATCTGCCAAGTGGAAGACGCATGCGAATCCGTGCCACCAGCCACCGAGAAGGCGCCTGCGGTGATCGTCGGCTGAATGGAGTTGCCGGCAGACCCGGATGTCGGCGCGGTGATCGCTGGCGGGCTCACCACCGGCTGCGCAGCCGTCGTGAAGCTCACGACAGCCGACCAGGCCGAATCGCCGTAAGCGGTACCGCGAACCTTGGCCCGTGCGTAGTAGGTCTTCGCGTAGCTCAGGACGGATGCCGGCTTCCAGCTCAGCAGATTCGTCGCATCGAGCTGCGACTCGGCGACGATCGTCGTGAAGGCCGAATCGCTGGCGATCTGCCAGGTGGAGGACGCATGCGAATCCGTGCCGCCGCTGACCGTGAAACCCAGGATGGAGATGGTCGGCTGAACGGATTGAGCGGTGGCGCCTGCAGCCGGAGTGCTGATGGTGGGGGCGTTGACAGTCGGTTGAGCCGCCGTCGTGAAGCTCACCACATCCGACCAGGCAGTCTGCCCAAGCGCAGCCCCGGTGTAGCGAACACGAACGAAATGCGCCTTGGAGTAGGCCAGCGGCACCGACGGCTTCCAGCTCACCTTGTTCGTCGTGTCGCCAGCGGACTCGGCGACGATCGTCGTGAAGGCCGCATCGCTGGCGATCTGCCAGTGCGAAGACTGGTGCACGTCCGAGCCGTTCGCGACAGCAAACGCACTCGCGGCGATGCTCGGCTGAATCGCAGTCCCCGTCGCACCTCCGGCCGGACTGGTGATCGCCGGCCTGTTGATGGCAGGCGCTGCTTGCGTCGTGAAACTCAGGGCAGCAGACCATGCACTGTCGCCAGACTGCACCCCGGTGTAGCGCACACGCACGAAGTAGGTCTTCGCGTATTCGAGCGCAGCAGCTGGAACCCAGCTCACCTTGTTCGTCGTGTCGCCAGCGGACTCGGCGACGATCGTCGCGAAGGACGAATCGCTGGCGATCTGCCAGGTGGAGGACTTGTGCGTGTCCGTGCCGCCGCTGACCGTGAACGCGCTGGCAGAGATCGTCGGCTTTGCCCCGACGCCAGTGGCGCCGCCAATCGGGCTCGTGATCGCGGGTTGACTCACGACCGTCGTGATGGCCACATTCCGACGATGCCGGAAGACCAGGCCACCGACGACGAGATCCATGTCGAAACGAGTGCCAGATGCGGAAGAAGGGGTGTCGGAGAACGCGACCACCAGGCTCAGCCGGCCTGCGCCATCCGCGATCCGGCCTGCACTGACCGAGAACCGCGAACCGTTGGCCACCACCGCACGATCGCCAGCCTGCAGGAACTCGCCCGCCTGCATGCCAGTCACCGCGATCGTCGCGACAGCCGCACCCTGCACGCCAGGCGCGCTGGTGGCCTCCGGCAGGATGAGAGGTGATGCCGCGCTGCCGTCTCCGCCTGTCGGGGCAGGCGTCACGGTCACATCCGACAGCCGCAGAACGGTCGATACTGCCGCAGGAGCCGGATTCAGCAACACCCAGTCCGCGCCATCAAACACGAACTCAGCGACCATGCCAGCCGCCATCCGGCCAGCAGCCGGCGAGACCTTGGCGCCGGTCTGGTCATAGACCTTGATCGGCGCAGCAGCCAGGCCATTCACTGCCAGCGTGGCGCCGGCCGCGTTCGGAGCGTGAACAGCCCCCACCACCCGAGCGAAGCGCAGCATCTCCGGCTTGACCGCGACGGTCATCGTGTACGCACTGCCCGTTCCGGCCGTACCCGACGACGAGTAGGCTTGCGCGACGACCCCCGCTTTGGCGGCCAGGTGATCGTGAGCCGTGACGCTGCGCTCGTGAGCGGCCAGCACCGCCAGCGCAGCGGGGATCGATTGATCGTCGATCACCACGGTCACGGACCCATCCGGGACGGCAGAGAGCGTCATGCCCAGGACGACCGTGTAGTCGAACGCCCCCCGGTAGATGATCGGCTTGTCCGCGACCTCGCTCGTGTGCACCGCGAAGAGCACTCCGCCATCGGCCGGATGGCCCGCCCACAGCCCCATTTCGTACGCCGGATAGCCGGCATCAGAGGCGATGGCACCGAAGTGCGCGGCGAGCTTGATCGCTCCCGTCAGGCTGGGTGCCGCCATGCTGGTGACAGCGACCGTCTCGGCGATCTCTCGCATCGCGGTCTGCTGAATGCTCGCGGCGTATCGGGCCTTGCCCAGTGCAAGGTGGGTCAGAGACAGCGACAGGCCCTTGCCGTCGGCGGCCAGCGCCGCCTGCCGGCCGGCTTCGGTGATCTGCAGGTTGATGATGGTAGACATGGGGCGCCCCCAGGATGTGACGCCACATCATCAGACCCTCAAAGACCCTCTCTGATCGTCTTTTCCGTTCTCTATAGTTCTTTCAAGTGCATTGAACGGTATTATTCGTGACAAAGAACACAATGAAGCACGATCATGTATATGTTCTTCGGAGACACTCCGATCTATCAACGTCCGAAATCATCGGACCCTGCACCCCGAAAAGCGTCCCCTGAAGTAGGCCGGCGCCTGCCGACACGCCGAATCCCACTCCTCCCCTCGTCGGGGGTGTCGCTTGCGGAGACCCTCATCCTCCTGAGTGAGCCGGAGCGAGTGCGCAAGCCCGGTGACACGATCCAGTTGGCGGACATGTGCCATGGCCATCTCTGGAACACCATGCGGAGCCGAACCGAGTTGCAGTCGATCGGGAGACTGCTGGTGATGTCCGACTCGCACGGACTCTGCAGTGCCCATCAGCCGATCATCGACACCGACCCGGTAGATCAGTCCGATGCTGCCGAACTGATGGCATCGATCGAGGCAGGAGGCGTGATCGCAACGAACAGCATGCACGGACTGGCGCCGATCGAGCTGATCAGGTCAGCCTCAGGAGACCCCTGGCGCTGCGTGATCATTCAGCGCAAAGAACTCCACCGCCGCGCGGTCGGTGCGCTGATCGCTGAAGCTGCGGAATGGGGACTCATCTCGGTGGATGCGCCAATCCTGATCGTTGAGGGTGGAGTGGGCAGCAGGTGCGGGCAGCTCTCCCGCTATCTCGACATCCTGAAGAGCACGCAGGGTCTGCCCGTGCAGTCGCCCCACTCTCCTGCTGCCGCCTGAGGCGATCGGCACGGATCTCCGCGCAGCGCAGATCGACAAGGTGCCGTGCTCCAAGGCGGGAAGACAGCCAGGACGACAGCTGCCTGCTGTCGTCCTGCAACAGGCCAGGCGGCCATCCGGTACGCGCCTGCTCTGTCACGCCGGACGACCTTCGCCACAGTGCACGCACCAGTACGTGCCCAGCCCCGGACACTCAGGGTCCGGATCGAATCCGGGCGGCCAGTCCTCCTGCGGCAGCGGAACACTCTCGCCAAGAGTTGCGCCTGGGATCTGCCAGAAGCATGTGTGCGGCGCCGGCCCGTAGCTCGGCATGAACGACGATCCGTCGGTGTCGGCGCACTTAGGGCAGGTCATTGATCCTCCCCCTACTGAACAGCAGTGGCATCACGGTATCCGGGAGTTCCCGCCTCGAAGTGCTCTGGCCCCCGGCAGGCCTCGCCGGGCCGGGCCGGCTGGTGGTGGAAGACGGCCTGAGTCCCGACGATGCAATGGCATGAGGCCTCGTAGCCCTC
Source organism: Sphaerotilus natans (assembly GCF_900156335.1). GTDB lineage: Bacteria > Pseudomonadota > Gammaproteobacteria > Burkholderiales > Burkholderiaceae_C > Sphaerotilus > Sphaerotilus natans. Next base: position 336,721 of record NZ_FTMZ01000001.1, on the reverse strand, counting down.
CAGGACCGCCTCGCGGCCGTCATCGTCGTAGACGTAGCCGCCGTCACGCCATGGACAGGTCTTGCATGCGGGCGCGAGCTTCATGGCAGGGTGTCCTCGAAGCGTTCATGCTGGTCGCCGCGCAGCCGGATCTTTCCTGCGTTTCCGCACGACATCAGGCTCAGCCTGAGCCCGATGTTGTTGCCAGGCCCAGCCTGGTTCGCCAGCCACCCGACGCAGTGCGCCTCATCGCCGACAGGTGACTCGTGGCACGCCATCACGGTCAACGTGCCGAGGTTCAGTTCCCCAGGTCGGGCGATCGTGCTGGCCAGGTTCGCGTGCTTCGTCTCGCAGTAGCCGTCGGGGATGTCGTGAGGATCGACGCCCTTGATCCACGGGCACTTGGCGCACTGCGCCGTTCTCTTGAGGTTCCAGGTCATTCCGGCAGCTCCAGGCGCACCAAGTCACAGCACCACGAATCGGCCGGGTACGGTATCCACACCCCTGCCATGTCTTGCCTCCACTTCTGCTCTCCGCTGTACCCGACTCGGGTTGTGATGGTCTTCGCAGTCCTGCTCAGGATCGCCACTTGAGCGCGCCTCGCCGGAGTCCGCCCGTACCGCGACACCGCGACGACAGTGGCATGCGGCAGTTCAGCGTCTGCAGCAAGGATCTCATTCATTGCTGCCTGCAGGGCCTCCGTTGCGCGCCTCGCCTCGCCCTCTGCCTTGACAAGAGCTGCCTGCGCAGCACTGACGGCCGCGCGGGCTTTTTCTAGACGTTCAGTCACTGCTTTTCCCTCGGTCGCCTGACCATTGCGGCGACCCATCAACGGCTTCGTTGTGCCCGCAGGTCTTGCAGGGCGCATCGTTGTACGACCCGTGGCGATGAATGCACCAGCAGCACGGGGCGCGAAAGCCGAGCCGCCCCTCTTCGGGCTGGAAGTGGTCACGCTGCACCACTGGAATGTTGAATCCCGCTCTCACTCAGCCCTCCTTGTCGTAGACGCTGGAGAGCCAGGAGCTGTACTCGGTGATGTCCCGCATCAGGAGCCGACGGCTATCTGCCTCTCCGCGGACATCCCCGCTCCCGTCCCGGCAATCAATGCAGGTGAACAGGAATTCGTTCAGCGCCTCTTTCGTCGCGTCGAGCTTCTTGATGAGAGCCCGCGCGGCCCGCTTCCGCGCAGCCTCTGCCCGTGCTTTGCTGAGCTTGTCCCGATCGCTCAGCCAGTCGTCGCCGACGATGGCCAACTGGGCGCCGCGGTGCGTGTTGATCGGGTGATTGGGGTTCGCGTAATCGCGTTCATCGATCATGTGGCACGACCTTCCTCGGCTTTTGCGATGGCTGTACGCGCAGCCACGACCACCGGGTCACATGTCATAGCCTTCCCCCTGTGGCCTTGGCGATTGCGGCGCGGGCGTCGAGCAACAGGAATGTGCTGAAGAACGCTTGACCCCGATCAGCGCTGGCGACGATCTCGCGCAGCGCCTTCAGCAGCTCGGGCGCCGCTGCGATCAGCCGGGCATTCGCGCAGCATTCGGCATCGCTGCGCCCATCCTGATCCAGTGCGGCCGGGTCAGTCGTGCAGATGTCCGGGATGTCATCGCGCGGGTGCTCGACCCATCGGCCAACGGCGATCCACGGTCCAGGCGTGTGTCTCGCCCTCATGCCGCACCGCCTTTCTCGGCTTTGGCGATGGCGGCACGGGCAAGCTCTCTCATGTCTTCGCTGTTGTAAAGCACGCACTCTGCAATCTCGTGCAGTGCCGCCAACAGCTCGCGCTCGCGCTCACGGTCGGGCTCAGGCCGGGCTGGCCGCTGCTGGTAGTCGCACTCTGCCGGGTGCGAGCACCGGCCCGTCGTCTCGCTGTACGCCGTGCACAGGTCTCCGGTGCCGATGTTGCCGGCAGATGTGCAGATGCTCGGCTGGCGCACCGGGCCGATTTCGAGATCATCCTCGGGATGGTCTGAGGGCGGCTGCGGAGCGGATCGATCAACCCAGTCCGCTGCAATCAAGGGGGTCCATGATGCGCGATGGATCGCTTGAACCTGGTCGTCTCGCAGCGGGCCATTTGTGCCGCCGCTCGGGAGAAACCGCATCCACGCTACCGGCCGCGCCTGCTCGATGCGCGCCAGGCGCACGGCAAGCCTATCGCGATCATTGCGCATCTCATCGAACAGCCGAATGGCATGGTCCGCCGATGCGATCGCCTCATCACGCTCTCGGCGCAGCTCGGCGCTCAGGCGTTCGATCTCGGCTTCCGCCGAAGCGACAAAAGCCATGGCCTCGCTGTAGCAATCAGCCACGTCTTGATCGCTAGTGCTGAGCGCGCCAGAACCGGCCGGAGACTCATTGCTCATGACAAACGCGGCGCAGTCGCTCTGCAGCAGCAGGCTCGCCTTCCGCAGGCCGGGGGCCAGCTGGACTGGCGCAGCGCTCATCGCTGCGTAGACGTGCCGAGCAAAATCCAGCCCTGTCGTCTGGGCTCTCTCGTGATACGCGGCATCCCTGCCGGTGTACGCCAACAGCAGATCATCGAACGTCTTCATCTCTGGACCTCCAGGTCTTGCAACGTCATGCCGGACTCGATCGCGGCCATGACCCATTTGGGCTTCAACCCGCGGCCAGACCAGCACTCGCCGGTCTGGGGGTGGCGGTACCGCACACCCGGCCCGCTCTGGCGCCGCAGCGTGGCCACTTCAGCCTGCCTCTGGGCTTCCGTGATGCTCGATTCCGCCGCATCACGAGTCGCGGCGTAGTACGCATCCCAGAAGTCCCGCGCAATCTCGTCGAACTGCCACGGCAGCACGTCGCCGGGCCGCGCGTCGTCGAGTCCGCATAGCTTCAGCAGCTCAATGGGAATGAGGTCGGGCGGCAAGCGGGGCCGCTCGGTGCCGAGCTGCACGGCCAGCGCGCGCACGCGATCTGCCAGGTCATCCGCCGCAGCCGGCTCGGGCTCGGGCTCGGGCTCGGGCTCGGGCTCGGGCTCGGGTGCCGGTGCCGGTGCCGGTGCCGGTGCCGGTGCTGCGCCCCGCTCTCCGTTGGCCGGCGCATCGAACAGGTCTTGCGTGGCGGTATCTCGATCCGTCACAGCGTCAGCATGCTGCTCATCTTCGACCGGCACGCCAGCCGGCAGCAGCTCAATCAGGTCTTCATGCGAGGCAACATCGGCGCGGTAGTCCCGGCAGACATAGCGAATGGCCTTGGCTGCACTGCCGGCCCGGACTAGCCTGGTTCCGGATGGATGCCGAACGACGTAGACGCGGCGCTGTCCTGCAGACCGGCTCATGCTGCCGCCGCTTTCATGTCCACATAGACGAATGTCCCGCACTCGTCATCGTGGACGACATCGACGGAGCATTCACTACCGCTGAAGAACGTGGCGAGACGGTTGCCCGCCTCGTCATTCCGGGCAGCAGTGCTGAAGGTGAAGCACCCTTCGGCACGGATCGTCACCTCTACAGGTACGCCTGCGACAGTGCTCATTCGACTGGCCATGCGGTTCAGCTCTTCGGCCAAGCGGCCCAGCTTGTTCGGCGTGGCCGATGCGGTCATTGCCGCGATGCTCATGCGTGCTTCCTTTCTGTCCTTGTGATGCGGGGCATCGATCTGGCCCACATTGCAGCGCCCGCTTCGGCAGGCGCTGGATGTGGGTCAGGCCCGGAAAATGAAATCCCCATGGGCATCGAAAGACAGAGCGGCGCAGTAGACGCGGCGCGTCCCCTCCCACTTGGCCTCCTCCTTCGCGAAGGCCATCGCATCACCAATGCCGAGGAAGGCGACCTTGTAGAACTCGCCCCCGAACTCTTCGCGGCGAGTCACTTCGACCTCGATCGGCTTGGTCAGGTCAATCTGGTGCGTGACCATGGAGCGCCCGAAGATCTCTTCGCGACAGTGGGAGATCGAGTCTTCCTCACCATCGATCGTGATGATTCCGCTGCCGAGGTAGAAGCCGAAGGTGTCAAGTTGCTCTTGGCGAGTCATCCTCCCGGACCAGAAGCCGAAGATGGTCTTGCCTTTTCCCAGGAGAAACAGAGCAGCTCGGGCAGCGATGTCAAAGCGGTTCATGGATGGACTCCCTCAGCTCAGGCGATCAGGCCAGCACGGCGCAGGGTGCCGCGGTTGACGCGAAGAACCAGGCGAGTAGCACGCTCCCGGCGCTGGAATTTCCGCAGCACCTGATTGGTCAGGACGTGACGGACCAGCACCAAGCCGCCCGCCTCAGCCACGAACAGCAGCGTCGGGACATCGCGATCAGACAGGTACTCGTCGAGTGCGAACGCCTCAGCGGCATCACGGGCCGCCGCGTCGAACAAGCAGAGTTCTTTTTCGGTCTTATTGGCTGCGTAGATCATGGTTTTCGTGCTCCAGCGTGTTGTTGAGTGCTGGAATGTTAGCCGCGTGACTGTCACACAGTCAACGGCTTTTCGCAAAAAAAGCATTTTCAAGAACAAAAAAGGGTCGCGATTGCGACCCTTCTTCTTCTGCTGCACCACGCTACTTTCGGCCCGCCTCTGCGACAGCCTCCGCGTTGAGTCGCGCGACCACCTCGCTCAGTTCCGACAGCTTGGATCGATGGATCCACACGATCTTGTCCACCATGTTTCCGCTTCTTCGGGTCGCTCGCGACTTGGCTGCTCTGGCAGCATTCGCCGCTCGGATAGCCGCATTCACCGTCTCGTCACCGCTCATGATTGACCCTTCATCACTGGGCAAGATGCCAGCCTATGCCGGGGCCACGATTGAGCCCGTGACAGGTCTTGGTGGTTCCGTCTCGCATCAGCACCAGCGCATGAGCCCCCCAGTTGTCAGTGATGAGGGTCAGGCATGTTCCGATCCGCTTGGGATCAGCATGCCGGCGCATCGCGGACTCGCCAGGGCCGTGGACAGCGACAAGGACATCGCCAGGGGCGGGCAGAACGGGGGCGAGGATGGCGCCAGATGCGGCGCCTCTTGAGCGTTTTCTCATTCGTGCTTCAGCGTGCTTGTTTGGTCTTTTGCGATCTTATCGGCGCGACTGTCACAGGTCAACACGATGCACGAATAAGACTCACGCGATCACTGCATCAACTCCACCGCCGTCCCCCCAGGAATCCACGCCAGTCATGAAGGCGATCGAGTCTGAGACACTGACCTGCATCCGCGCGAACCAGCACGCGGCCAAGACTGCGATCTGCTTGTTTCCGCAGTCAGACTTGATGCGGTACTTGGTCCCCCTCTCGTCGATGCCGTCGGCCTCGATCTTCGAGCGCGGGTCAGCTCGCACCGCCTTGCTGGCCAGGCTGACCAGGCCGACCGAATCCATGTCGAAGAATGCTGCGATGGCATCCCGCAGCATGTCTCGCCGGAAGAAGGCATCCGCGCTCTCGTCAGACGAGCTGTTCGTGATCAGCAGCCACCCAGGACGCCCCCCAGGCTCAATCTCCCGATCGTCAGAAACGCGGAGCATCCCGGTTGCGGTATCGAGGGCGCACAGCAGTGACGCGGGCTCGCCCCCATAGCCGATGATGTTCACCCGGATGAAGGTCGGTGTGGTCATGCGCTGGACCTCACCCAGGTGGTCACGTCCCCCTGCCCTTGGACTCGGACCAAGTGGGCGTATCCGCTGGGGTCCATCAGGTCGTTCGTGCCCTGCCCGTCGGCATCGGCGTCACTCATCCGTGGCGCACGCAGGAGCGGGATGGTGGCCCGCAGTTGCATGTCGGCTGCCAGGATCGTGATGTTGCCGGCACCCGTCGGCGTGCGCACGGCGATGATGTCCGGCGACTCGATCTGCACTGGCCACGACTCGACCATGCCGGCCAGCATGTACTTCGCCCGGAAGTACCGGTTTGGCGTCTCAGACAGGAACAGGTGCAGCTGCATCGCCAGACTCTGCGCAGTCATCGGGTCGGCAGCGCAGATGGCGATCTGCGCACGCACGTCGGCCTGAACCGCGCGCAGCTCGAACACCCGGCGCTTCGGGTCGCTGGGGATGATGACTTCAACCGGATCGGCCACAGGGCGCCCACCTGCATCGGCAGACACAGGGGAGTAGTCCGCGCCGATCGCCACCACGAGCACAGGCAGGGAGTCGGCGCCACTGGTGCCGGTGCCAGAGTCGTTCGTGCGCCAGGCGCTCAGCATGGACTCGATCTGGTCGATCATCCGGCTGGGCGCGTAGAGCGCAGCGCGCCGGAACTCCCGGTCACGGAACTCGACCAGAGCGGGCGTGTCGGCCTGCAGTTGCCGGTGGAAGCGCCCGATGAACTCGCCCAGCGCGATCCGAATCGGCATGACCAGCGCATGCGGCAGCGCGATCATCGCGCACTCCAGACGTTGCGCCGAGACCGCCGCAGCGACTCTTCCGGCGAAAGTGGCCTGTCTGCCCCGTGGTCGCGAGCCGGAGCGAACACGGCCAGGTCGGCGGTGTTGACGTGCCGGAACTGATCAAGGCAGGCCTGTCGAAAGGTCCGCGTGCCGGACACGGAGTCCATCACCGGGACTGGGGCCGCGCCCATTGACTGCCGGGCGAGGCGATCGATCAGAGCATCGTTCTCTTCCCGAAGGGCCGCCATGGCTTCGGTCATCTGATCGACATGCCCGAGCATGGATCTGATCAGCTGGGATGCCTCGCGCGACTGCCGGGACGAGAACGCCGCGATGGAGTCCAGGACCATGATCGCCTCATCGGCATCTTCACCTTGGACAGAATCCAGCACGGCACGGGCATACCCGCGGTTCTCATCGTAGTTCGGCTCGGTCACGTAGTCGTACCCGAAGAAGCCGAGCGCGACGTATGGGAACGTGCGTGGCTTGGCGGTCATGAACGAAGAGAACCCGCCCACTCGAAGCCGGTCGGCGCGCTCAGCAACCTCGCCGGGCTCGGTGTCCAGGAACTCGGCTACATGGTGCACCGTGCCATCGCTGTCGGCCTTCAGCTTCAGCGTGCGAACAGCGTGATCGATGGTCACGTACTTGCCACCGACCAGACCGCCCATCACCGGCCGGCAGGTGTTGAACAGCGTCCGAGGCAGGTGCTCCAGATACCCCAGCATGTCCCCCTTCTCGACCATCTCCTGAGTCGCTGGCGAGTTGATGACTCGCACAGCGGACTGCATGTCCCAGTCTCGGCTGCTGCCGACCGCGGTGCGCCCGCGGTCGGCCAGGTTGTAGGTGATCTCTCCAGTCACGCGCCCCATGTCACTCTCACTACGGCATCAGTGCGCCGACATCTGCAACCGACGATCGGGCGGCGAGGCCATTCCCCGACACCAGCGGCTGCCGATCGATGACGGCAAGTTCTGGCTGGAAGGATGCTGGCAATCCCGAGACTGTCCGCACCGCTTTTCCGACCAGCGCGCTGGTCGCCAGTGGCCGGAAGTCCCCGGTGCTTGGCGCGACCAAGCCAAGCGAGCCGAGCCCGAGCAACGCAGCGTTCGTCACGCTGTAGCGCTCCGCGATCGCCGAGTCTCTGGCGTCATAGATCCGGTTGAACGAAACGCTCAAGCGAGATCCGCCCATGTGGTTGACGCGCCCAGCCCATTCGACCTTGCTGTAGCGCGTGGCGCCCTCGCAGTAGTAGGCGTTGTCCCACTCGAACACCTGCGTGGCGCCTTGCGTCGTGCCCAGGCCGGACAGACTCAGATCGAACAGGCTGATCCGGTACGCCAGCGTGGCGCTTGATCGATGGATGAAGGTGTTGCCGCGGGCGAAAAGCCGGCCGATGTAGACGCGCAGCATCTTGTCAGATGGTCCGGTCATCAGGGCGTCAGTCATGAGACCCCCGCCTTCGTCCTCGCCCATGTTGTCGCCGCCGACATGGATCGGCGCGATCGAGCCCAGCGCAGCAGGAGACCGCAGGAAGTCATTGATGATGACGCATCCGATCAGGTAGGCATCCCCGTAGCCTGGTGCGATCTGCACGCCGTACCAAGAGTCTTCCGAGTGGACGAAATCGACCGCGCGTGCGCTCGCCCAGATCGTGCTGAACCTGACCACCGGCCTCGATGCGCGGATCTTCAAGCTGCTGCCCAGCGCACCCTTGCGGGTCTGCCCGATGAAGCAGCCTTCGATGATCGGATCAATGCCTTGGATGTACAGGCAGTGCTCGGTGTAGCGGCCAACCATGCCGCAGTCCGCCACGTAGCACCCTTGGATGCGCAGTCGCGTCACAGCCCACTTCGGGCCGGCGTCCTTGGTCTGGGAGAAGATGCCGAAGTCGGAGAGCGTCACGCGACAGTTCCGGATCGTGATGTCTTCGCCCTCCTGAACGCGGATTCCGCTGGACTGATCCCACTTTCGCGCGACACCACGGGCATCTGTGAAGCCGTACCCAGCGCCAGTGTTCACCACCTCGATGTTCTGCACCCGAATCCAGCGCGGCCGGTACTCCGACCATGAGTCACGCAGGCCAGGCGCGATCACGATCAATCCGAGCGCCTCGTGGTACTGCCATGACTGGGAGTCGGTGCCATGGAAGACATCCGAACTCGATCCCGTAGGCATGCACCCGCCGGCCACGGAAGCGCCGTTGCCATCAAAGACCGGCCGACGGCCAGCGCTGTCAGTGACCCCGTTGATGACGATCGGACGATCCTGCGAGCCCTGCCCTCTCAGGCAGATCAGCCGCCGGTACGGCGTGCCGTCGGACTTGGCCAGGATGTTGACGACATCTCCACCGACGAGATCCTTGAACGGAACGGCATCAAGCTGCTCGTCCGTCCTGACAACCCAGGTTCGCACACCGAGGATTCCGTGGCACACGGGATTCGATGTCGGCTGCAGGTAGGCAGCAGGATCCGCGTCCAAGACATAGGTGAGCGACCCGTCGGGCACAGGACTTGGTGCAGGTGCAGGAGTCGGTGCCGGCGCAGGCGCGGGGGTCGGCGCGGGGGTCGGCGCGGGGGTCGGCGCAGGAGTCGGTGCCGGTGCCGGAGCCGGTTCGGGCGCAGGCGCGGGGGTCGGCGCCGGTGCGGGTGCTGGCGTCGGCGCAGGCGCAGGCTCAGGAGCCGGCGCAGGCTCGGGGGCAGGCGCAGGCTCGGGGGCAGGCGCAGGCGCAGGGGCCGGTGCGGGTGCGGGCTCAGGCGCTGGTGCTGGCGTCGGTGCCGGTGCCGGTGCCGGAGCCGGCGCGGGCTCAGGGGCCGGCGCAGGCGCAGGCGCAGGCGCAGGCGCAGGCGCAGGCGCGGGCTCTGGCGCCGGAGCGGGTGCAGGCGTTGGTTCTGGCGCAGGGGCTGGTGTAGGCGCAGGGGCCGGCGTGGGAGCAACGAGCCCTGTGAAACAGCGCCAGTGCCTGACCTCGAAGAAGTCGGATGCGCTGAAAGCGGCAGGGACAGCGGGCGACCCGACATTGAATGCGCCGTCGTACCAGAGGCTGAATGCCAGCATCAGCCGTTTCGTGGCGGTAGGCGTCACATGCGGGGCAGCGATCGATCGGCCATCGAAGAAGAATTCGACCGTCTGGGCATCGATGTCCACCATCGCGCCATAGTGGTGGAACCCGTCAGACAGATCTGTGCCGGCATCGTGCTTGGCCTGCACCATCGATCGACCGTACGGCAACGGCTCTCCGGCCAGGATGCCGGTATCGGCGTGAGTCGTCGCCATGTAGCTACGCCAGGCGTACCCGGTGCCGGCGCCAGTCTCCACGATGTCGATTTCCGGCCTGGTAGGCGGCACCGAGCCGGGGCCACTCCAGTTCATGAGCCATGCCGCGGGGAAAAGGCCATCGCCACGCGGCATGCGCGCCAGCACCTCAACGTAGTACCGCCCACTCTCGGGAGTGCGCCAGCTCGGCTCAGTGGTGATCGTCGTCCGGACCTTCTCCCCGGCGGCATTGACCGCAGGCCAGATCCTCAGCGCCCCATCCTCCAGCGAATACGTCGTGACGGAGCCGTCATGGCCGGTATCGACACCCCACCACGGATTGCGCTTGTACCGGGTCATGTCGAGACTGGATGCCCCGAAGTCGTCGCCATCCGAATAGGACCACGACCCGGAGATGCCGAACGGCACCAGTGGCGTCGGCGGCGGGGCGATGAACACGGCCCGTCCGTCGATCCAGTGCAGGCCAGAGAACCCTGCAGACACACCGATGCGCATCCGGCCGGCGGCCTGCCCCTGCGCGTAGGCGACACCAGAGCCGTCGAAGACCTGCAGGGCCGATGCGCCAGCCGCTGCAGCCATCCGGACACCCATGGCGCCATCCGATCGGCCGTAGAACACCCCGGTCCCGTCGAACACCTGGTAGCCGGCCGCCACCGCAGCCGCAGCGAGCTTCCACGCGATGTCCTGCGTCTTCGTCTCGACGTTGATGTCGAGCACGATCCGAGCGGGGACCACGGACATCAGGGCCGGGAGGATGCGCAGAACGTCGGTGTGGTCCATGTCGGACGCACGCAGGATGACCTCCACACGGGATGTCAGGTAGTGGTCCCCGCCATCTTCTCGCGTCAGTGCGGTCGGGTACGGCTTGCCCTTCTCGTGCCACAACTGCGTGCAGGACCAGTCGCCAGGCCACAGCAGCCGCAGGTACATGCGCAGCATGTGCAGCCCGCGGCGGGGGTTCCGACCAGCCCATGCACGGAAGAGGTGCCGCATCGCCTCTTCCTCGTGCCGCCGGTAGATGCCAAGGCCTGACCGCTTCACGGCCTGCTCGAACATCGGCAGCGATGCGATCTGCGGCATGCCCAGCCGCTCCAGATCCGTGAGCCCAGGCCGGAGCCGACTCTCGAACAGGCCAACAAACACAGCCTTCATGGCCGACTCGATCTCGTCGATCTCTTGGGACGAGATGAGCGGCGCCAGGCCCTGAATCGGCTGCTCGCACAGCAGACCCGCACCGCCTTGCGTGTGCCTCAGCATCTCAGACATTCCAGAGCCCCGGACGATGATCGTTCTTGGACACCCCGACAGTCAGGCTGTCATAGGTCACGTACAGGTAGTGCTCGGGCATGATCTCGTCAGGCAGCTCGATCGACACGGCGATGTCCGCGCTGTTGTCGCGCAGCTCCTGCACGGACTCACGCAGCAGCCGATGGATGACCGTCTCGCGGATCTGGTTGCGCAGGCCGACAGACACCATCTCGGCGCCGTCCCCGAACGCACCGAGGATGGTCTTGCGGATGAGCGCTCTCACAGCGTCTTCGTCGTGCACCGCCGGCACAGTGGCAGTGATCGCCATGCGCACTGGGGTGAGCACCGCACTGACATGCTTGATCCGGTATGAGTCGTCGGCACGCTTGATGATCGACTCGACACGCTGGCGCACCTCAGCCTGCGCCATGTCCTTGACCAGGCAGGCCACGAACAAGGTGTTGATGCTGTCCTCGCTCGGGCCGCGAACGGATTCCTCGATCTGCTCGTTCCAGCACGACAGGAAACGCACGCCCGTGCTCAGGTAGCGCCTGATCAGGTACTGGAAGTTCCCCAGATAGACGGCGTTGTGGTCATAGGTAGAGGGGTAGCGGGTCAGCACACGCAGATCACCCATCCCAGGAGCATCAGCGCCAACGTCATCCACCGAGTACAGCCGCATGCTGATGTAGGGATCGACCGTCTCGACCTCCGAATACTCGAACGTGAACACGTCGCCGGCCCTCGCTCCAGTCGCGGCCCCTTCGCAGTCGAAGACGCGGATCTCGAACTGGTCGCCAGGCTGGACCTGATACCCGACAGAGCCGGCCGCGCCGAACCGGATCCATGTGCGCCGCCGCTCATCCACCTCCACCGTGTAGCCGAAGTCGCCGACATCGGTGTTGCAGTAGTCCGGCCGGAACTCGAATGCGTCCCGGCCATCACTGCGCACCCGCCACACCTCCAGCCCGGCGAGCTGCTGCGCAGGCACAGTCGGCACTTCGATGCGCTGGTATCGAGTCGCCGACGATGCGGTGAACGTCACCACGCGCTCGGTGCGCTGTGTTGCCTCAACCAGCCCCGACGCGCCGACATCGATGCTCACCGAGCCCGTGACCACGAACGTGCGCCCCTTCTGGTCGATCAGCCGCCGGCCAGGCGACAGCATGTATCGAGCGCTGCTCCGGTTCGTGACCTCAAGCGTGACCGACGCCGGCCGCGCCAGAGGCAGGATTCCTCGCATGGCAGCGTCAGCCAGGACCGTCGTGTCGCGCGCGCGCTCCGCAGACTCGAACAGGCATAGGTCCATCTGCTGAGACAGCATCGCCAACATGATGGCGTTCGCCCGCATGCCAGCCAGGACTCGGGGATCTCCGACCTGAATGCGACGTGCCAGGCCGGGGTACTCCGCGGCGGCCTGCAGCGCAGCGGCCTCGAATTCTGTGTAGTGGATTGCCATCAGTAGGGGATCTCAAGCCGGCCACCAACATCAACGACCAGTACCCGGCCGGACGGCGGGAGGTCGTGCTGGTACAGGTCAACGGTCTCGGCATCGAAGTACGGGATGTCCCGGCGCAGCTTCGCAATCTGGTGGTTGGCCATCGTCCCGGCCAGCAGCATGGGCGCGTGCACCACTTCGGGCAGCGCATTGCCGTAGCGCTGCCCCAGGTATCCGTTCTCAGGAGTCCCCAGCCAGTGCTGCAGCATCTCCCGCACGTCGTCGTCCGTGATCTCGTCTTGTGCCATCGGCAGATTCTCGATTCCGCCCCCACGGGGCAAGGCCGGTCTTTCCGATGCACCCTGCGCGTAGAATCCGCCTCCCGCAGCGCCGCCCTTGTGCGTGCTTCCAGCTTCGCGCCGCGGACTCGCCCCGGTCCGACCTTTCGGACGGGGCTTTTTTTCGCCCCATGTCGGCCAGTAGCACCGGCAATCGTGCATATGTCACGAAAAGCACGGCTCAACCTCAGGACTGACCAGCGACCAAACCACAATTCGTCGCAGCAACAGGACTGAGAACCATGAACCCCAGGGACTTCATCACCAAGTGGTCGGCCGGCGGGCCAGCCTTCAAGCTCAACGAGCGCCAAGGCGCACAGGCGCACTTCATCGATCTGTGCCGCCTCCTTGACGTGGAAGAACCCGGCGATGCGGACCGCTACTGCTTCGAGCGCGGTCTGACCAAGACGGGCGCGGCCAAGCAGGGCTATGCGGATGTCTGGCTGCGTGGCCACTTCGCATGGGAGTACAAGGCGCCCGGCAAGGATCTGGGCGGCGCGCTGCAGCAGCTGATGATGTACGCGCTCCCTCTGGAGAATCCGCCCTTGCTGGTGGTCAGCGACCGGCTGCGCATCGAGGTGCACACGCACTTCACCGGCACGCCCAGCGAGCGCCACGTCTTCCCGATCGAGGATCTGGCGCGCGACGAGGTTCGGGCGCGGCTCAAGCAGCTCTGGAGCGCGCCGGAGCGCTTCAAGCCCGGCCGCACCAGCCGCGAGATCACCGAGGAGGCCGCGCAAGCCTTCGCCGGCACCGCCAAGCGCCTGCGCGATGCCGGGATCGAGCCGGCCAAGGTGAGCCACTTCCTGACGCAGTGCCTGTTCTGCTTCTTCTCGGAGGATGTGGGGCTGCTGCCCTCGCGGCTGTTCGAGCGCCTGGTGGGCGTGCGCATCGCGCCGGACCGGCTTCGCACGCAGCTTCAGTCGCTGCTGGAAACCATGCGCGACGGCGGCCTGTTCGGCGTCGATGACATCCCGTGGTTCAACGGTGGGCTGTTCAAGGATGTGGAGGTACCGCCCCTGTCCACCGAGGATGTCGCCGCGCTGCAGAAGGCCAGCAGCCTGGACTGGAGCGCGATCGACCCGAGCATCTTCGGCACGCTGTTCGAGCGCGGCCTGGACCCCAGCAAGCGCAGCCAGCTCGGCGCCCACTACACCGACCCGGCCACGATCCTGCGGCTGGTCGATCCGGTCGTGAAGCAGCCGCTGCTGTCCGAGTGGGGCACGGTGCGCGACACCATCGCCGCTGCGCTGGCGCGCAGCAAGAAGCACGGCGACAAGGCCTACCGTGACGCGCAGGCCGCCTTCATCGGCTTCCTGGAGCGCCTGCGCACCTTCCGCGCGCTCGATCCGGCCTGCGGCAGCGGCAACTTCCTGTACCTGACGCTGAAGACGCTCAAGGACGTGGAGCATCAGGTGAACCTGGAGGCCGAGGCGCTGGGCCTGGAGCGTCAGCACGACGTGACCGGCCCGCACAACGTGCTGGGCGTCGAGATCAACGAGTACGCGGCCGAGCTGGCGCGAGTCACGGTCTGGATCGGCGAGCTGCAGTGGCGCATCCAGCACGGCTATGCCTTCAACACCGACCCGGTGCTGCAGACGCTCCACCACATCGAATGCCGTGACGCGCTGATCAACGCCGACGGCAGCGAAACGGCGTGGCCGGCGGCCGAGGCCATCATCGGCAACCCGCCTTTCGTCGGCGACAAGAAGATGCGCGCCGAGCTGGGGGGCGAGTACACCGAGCGCCTGCGCGCGCTCTACAAGGGCCGCGTGCCGGGCGGCGCCGATCTGGTGTGCTACTGGTTCGAGAAGGCGCGCGCGCTGATCGAGGCGGGCACGCTGCAGCGCGCGGGCTTCGTCTCCACCAACTCGGTGCGCGGAGGCAAGAACCGCGAGGTGCTCGACCGCATCTGCACGACGACCCGCATCTTCGCCGCGTGGGCGGATGAGGAATGGGTGAACAACGGCGCGGCCGTGCGGGTGTCGCTGACGGCCTTCGGTCATGCTCAGGGCGAATGCCGGCTTGATGGCCAAGGGGTCGAGGCCATCACGGCAGACTTGTCGGCCAGCACGGGCAGCGCTGATGCCCTGGATTTGACTCAGGCCCGTGCCTTGGCAGAAAACACGCTCGGCGCTTTCAATGGCATCCAGAAGACGGGGCCGTTTGATGTGCCAGGGGAGCAGGCTCGGCAATGGCTTTCACTGCCATCCAATCCGAACGGCAAATCCAATGCTGCCGTTCTGGCGCCCTACCGTAATGGCATGGACACGACCCGTCGCAGCCGCGACATGTGGGTCATTGACTTCGGATGGGAGATGCCGGAAGCAGACGCTGCGCTGTTCGAGGCACCCTTTGAGTACGCCGAGCACACGATCAAGCCCGTTCGCCAGGAAAACACCGTGGAGGCGCTGCGCCGCGACTGGTGGCGCCTGTGGCGACCACGCCCTGAAATGCGCCGCCGCATTGACGGGTCGTCCCGCTACCTCGTGACGCCAGAAGTTTCAAAACATCGGGTCTTTGCTTGGCTGGTGCCGCCTGTTCTGCCGGACAAGAACTTGGTCGTCATGCCCCGCTCCGACGATGCCACCTTCGGCATCCTGCACAGCCGATTCCATGAGCTGTGGTCGCTCAAGCTCTGCACCTGGATGGGTAAGGGCAACGACCCGCGCTACACGCCCAGCACGACGTTCGAGACCTTCCCATTCCCCGCCGGCCTGACGCCTGCCGACACCGCGCACCAGCGCACCGAGACGCTGGCCGACGGCACGGTGATCCCGGCCGACCTGCCGGCCGAGGTGCGCCCGCGGGCCGAGGCCATCGCGCGCGCCGCCAAGCGGCTCAACGACCTGCGCGAGCGCTGGCTGAACCCGCCCGAGTGGTGCGACCGCGTGCCCGAGGTGACGCCGCTGGGCATGGCGCACTCGCCGTACCCCGACCGAATCGTCGCCAAGCCCGGCCACGAGAAGGAGCTGGCCAAGCGCACGCTGACCCACCTCTACAACGCCCCGCCGGCCTGGTTGACGAAGGCGCATGCGGATCTGGATGCGGCCGTGGCCACGGCCTACGGCTGGACGGATGGCGCGACGCTGACCGATGACGAGATCCTGCGCCGGCTGCTGGTGCTGAACCGCGAGCGCACCGCGAAGGTGTGAGGCTGAAACGGCACAGGGGGGTTTTCATTTTCTTTCATGAAAACCCCCCTGAGGCTCAGAAGCCACCGGGCAAGCCTAGACCTGCCCGACATCCATCGACTCAATCAGCGTCCGGCGGCGAAAAGTCCCACGGCACCGTAGTGCCAGGCGGCGGTGACTTCGTGGTGGCAGCGATGGCGTACCACGCATGACATGGTTCCCCGCGCTTGTCGTGCTGATGACAGAGGAACGGCACTCGCTCGATCAGAGCCTTCGTCAGGTCGGCCATCGTCACGAGACAACCGTTCGGCACCGTGCCGCGGCGCCCAGCGCAGCTCTTGCAGCGCTCGTCATCTGGCTCGCCCTGATCTGCCAGGATCGCCTGAGCCCGATCGAAGCGGTCGGCGATCATCTCGCCGATCTTGCGGCCCTCAGGCGACACCCGACTGTGATCCTTCGTCGGATCGACGTGATCGTGAAGCGCAGCCATGTCAGATCCGCATCATCGCCGCCCGCATCGCCGCCCGCATGTCCTCCCGCGTCTTGGCCATGCTGTAGTGATGCAGTGCAGATCCTGACGCCCTCAGGACTGCATCGATTCGCGCGTCTACCTCAGCGTCATCCGGAACCGCCGCAGGGCGGATGACCGCCTCAAGAGCCGCACGCTCGACAAACATCTCGGCCGATGCCAACGCACCATGGCTCGTCTCGCTGACGGGCTCGATTATGGCGGCCACCTCACGAACGCGGCCGGGCTTCAGGATGCCGGTGTCCTGCCATTCAACGACCTCCACTGCGCACTCGACCAGGTGCTGTGCAGCATGATCCTTGGCGGCCTGCAATGTCGCCTTGAGCTTGGATTGATAGGACATCACGCCTCCTCAATGCAGGGTTTCAGAGCCATCTCGGCCCATGGCTTCTGGAGCGGCGGCGTCGGGCGCGCTGAGAGGCCCAAGCGTGGCGCCGAACAGGGTGGCGAGCAGATGCCGTGCTTCATCGGATTCGACATCGATCTTTCCGTGATCGCGCTCCATGGCATCCGCTGCAGCCAGGAGAAAGCCTGTCTGAATCTGCCGCATGGCCTCGTTCGGGTAGCCGCCCAGCTCTCGCCTTCCAATCGCGACGGCGGCATTGACGATGGCCTGACGAATGGACGCGAACACGCGCAGGTTCAGCTCTTCGTAGATCCCTCGGCCGATGTCCACGGCGTTGTGCTGCCCATTCGGGGCGACTCGCAGTTGCTCCAGGCCAGTCACCACGACTGCACTTGTCGTATCGGCGCCAGCGGCACCGTCGGTCTTCTCTTCGGTCTTCTCGTTGCTCATGTTCGCTCTCACTCCGCAATGCCCAGCGCGCGGCGCAGGTTCTCTTTGCACAGGCTGTACCCGTGCACCTTTCCCGACTCGAAGCCGGCGCTGTAGGCGCGCACAGCAGCCAGGATCGTGTTCGCCGTCATCCCCTCGCCTGGGACGGTGGCGTAGACCACCTTCCCGTCACGGCTCACGATGTCCACGTCATCACCTCGGCGGATCAGGTACGCCTCACAGCCCAAGTCCTCGGCATCGGCCTCCAACCGGGCATCAGCCGCGATGACTGCATCCATTTCCGACTCACTCACTTGATGTCTCCGATCTCGGTCAAAAGCTCGTCTCGGGCTCGGCTCCAGTCCAGCGCACTCCAGCCGGATGAGCCCCGGCCACCGTCCCACTTCAGCATCTCCCTTGCGGCGCTCACGATGCGCTGGCACAGGCTGGATGACGCCGCCAGGGCGTCCTGACCAGCCACGACGGCGCGGCGCATCTGGTGCACCTCCGCGGCATGCCGACGACGCTCGATGCGCACCGCAGCGCCCTCGCAGAACCGCTGGCACGGAGCCGGGTGAATCCCGGCCTCTTGCATGGCCTGCCGGTCAGGCCGCGGCGAGACCATCTCATCCGACCAGGCGATGACCGATCCTGTCTGCACCAGCTCGCACTCGAAGGCGGGCAGCGGGGTGTCACCGGAGTACAGCCGTCGCGACACCTCCACCCACGGGATCCCCGGATAGCCCGGATGAGTCGGGTTCGAGACAGGCCCCGCGAAAAGCATCACCCACACCGATCGAGCGCTGTCGGGCATGGCCTCATGCCGGCCGTACCAGACAGGCGCAGCAACACCCTTCGGCGCAGGCACCGCACGCTGCGGCTGTCGGCCGTAGATCGCCGCGTTCAAGTCCGCCAGCTCTTCGCCGGCCAGCTTGGTATCCGGCCGCACGCTCATACATCCCCCCGAAGGGTGTTCCGGATCTCCACCAGCTCGCCCCGGACCTCGGCGACCAGATCCTTGGCGGGCAGCGCCAGGAACCCGTCAAGCTCCTCAGCCAGCATCCGCAGGTGCTCGGACACGACGCGACCACGCCGGGCTACATCGACCGGGATCAGCTCAGACGCCAGCACCCCGCGCTGGCGCCGCTTCGCGCGAGCCAACCGATCAAGCAGGTCATCAGCCTCATCACTCAGGTCGGACCCGCCGAACTCGCGCAAGCGAGTCACCATCCGCCGCAACATGCCGGCGAGTTCATCGACCCCGACGGGGGGATCGATCTCTGCGACACCCTTCCGGCGGCGCACCGCACGCTCAGTCGCCATGCCGCACCTCCTGACCAGCCTCGGCACGCATGACGCTGCGGCCGGTGAAGATGCATTCCAGCTTCTCGTTCACGTAGTCCACGCTGAAGCCCGGCATTGGCAGGGACACGCCGCTGTGGGTGTTGCACTCCGAGAAGTCGATGCCGGCGTCGTGCGCCTCATGGGCGCACTTGATGTACTCGTTCATGACCCCGGTGAACTCGATGAACGGGTGCACGCCGATCCTGATCGCATGCTGGTAGAAGGCGTCGCTCAGCTCTCGCATCTTCTGGAGCGCGACCTCACGCTCTGCTGCCGTCATCATCGCTGCGCCCTCCCCACACGGTCCCGGCGCTTCTGCAGCTCCACCATCAGCGTGTCGGTCCGACCGATCAGGCTCTCGCGGGCAGCGCGACGCCCCCCGTGCCGCAGCGCCGCGGCAGATCGAACCAGGGCAGACCAGACCACGTTTCGCGCCCGGAACCTCGCCAGGCCGATCACCATGTCTGCAGCGACCAGCGGATCAGCAGCAAGCGCATGACTCCACCGCATGCCCCCCTTGTGCATCGCCATCAGGGCATCAAGCGATCCGGTCAGCGCCCGATCGATGTCGGGCTCTTCTTCGGCTGAGACTTCCAGGCCCTCAGCACACGAGACGGCCAGGCCACACACACGCAGCATCTGCCCGACCAGGTAGTCATCTCGCTCGCCATCTGCAGTGCTCAAGGCACGGCACGCAGCCGTGACCGCGCAATCGACGGCGAAAGTGACAGGGCAGATCACGATGCGACCAGCCACAGACCGACCATGCCGGCGGACCGATCTGATCCGCAGGCGCAGGCGCTGCAGCCACTCCTTGCGCTGGCCAAAGTACCGAGCCTGAGCCACTTTCGCGGCAACCCATTCGGGCGTGCTCGGCCGCTGGTATGCCGACAGGCTGACAGGCACACGGCTCTGCCGCCGCAGCTGCTCGTGAGTCATGATCGACACCGACATCACGCAGCCCTCCGGTGATCGCCGACCAGCGTGGCCACGTCGTCAACGTCCCAGTACGCCATGACATCGGTGATCGGATGCGCCAGGCCAGCAGCCCAGGCGCAGGCCTCTTGCATGGCCTCACCACGACCGAGCGGGTTCAGGAGGTAGCGGCCGTTCCTGAAGACCGAATAGGTCTTGCCGAAGCGCGCGACACGCACACCCTGATCCAACAGCACGATCTCGGACTTGGCCCGGCTCACGACCGCCTCGCCGATGACCAGGCGCGGGTGAATCGTCAGGCGAGCACGATCGAGCTGGCGACTGCCGAAGTCGATGTGGTGGAAGACGGTGCCGCGGTGCCGCCCCTTGTCGTCATGCAGCAGGTCGGTCTGAGAGCGGAACGGGCCGGGCCGGATCGACCAGCCTGCGGGCGCTTCAACGGCGACGAACAGAGGGTCATCCCAGACCTCGCCGATCTTGAATCCGATCTTGGTCAGGTCTTGCAGGGCGCAGCCCAGGACGACCCGCGGGAGCTTCTTGATGGAGTTGAAACCGAACATGTGCGTGCTTCCTTTGTCTTGTTGGTGCTTAAACGGTCTTTATTGGGGCGCGCGAACTTGGAAGAGGACCGACACCTGATCGGGCGTCACCTCATCACCCAGGAGCGCGACAGCCTCGCCAGCGATGCGCTTCCACAGCTCATCCGGCAGCACAGCACGCGCGACCGAAGCGAACGACTCGAACGCACTCATGGCGGGCGCACCCGCATCCACGCGAATGGAGCGCCGCGCCAGCTCGGCCTCCAGCTTGTTCACCAGCATGCGGCTGTTGCGGTAGCGCGAACGGATCGCGTCACGCTCAGACTCAGGGGCGACCGTCAGGGCCACCGAATGCCGCGAGATCGCTTGGATGACGCGCTCACGCATGCGCACGATTGCAGCGGTGCTCATCTCAGCCGGGCTGATCTTCTGCTTGGTCACGCCAGCACCTCCAGCGCCATGTCAGCAGCCAAAGCAAGCCGATCCACAGCCTCCCTCACCTCGTCCGACTCGCCATAGGCCAGCACGGGCCAGGGCTTGATCGTCACGCGCGGCACCAGCACGCCGGCATCGATCGCCAGAACGCACAGGCTCGCCTCATCGACCGGACCGGCATCGCCGCGGCCATCCATCCTGCCGCGCATCGCACGCAGCACCATCGCGCCGAAACAGGCCAGAGCCTGATCGGTCTGCACATTCACAGGAGACATGGTGTCCTCTCATCAGGGTGCGCCAGCGGCGCACCGGGTCAAGCGCTGAAGCCGAACTTCTCAGCGCAGATAGGTCCGATACCGGCGTCGATCGATGCCGGGTCGGTCAACTGGAGGCCGCAGATCGAGCACCGGCCAGTGCGCATGCCGTAGGCGCGCGCCTCCTCAGCCGGGTTCGATGCAACCCGAATCACTTCCTCACGTTGCTCATCCGAGCAGTCACGGGACGCAGAGAACTTCCCGCCCAGCACCTTGCCGAGGTACGTGCCGTCCGAGGACTTCACATACAGGCCGCCCGCGTTGCGACTGTTCTCCCCCGCGGGAGAGAACTTGATGCCCTCCCCCAGCGTCATGCGAAGGCGGATGAGGCCAGCGCTGCGGGCAGACTCGAATGCAGCCTCAATCCGGCTCACGTCGATCGGTGCAGATCGATCCGGCGCCGGACTGGCCTGCCGCTGCATCGCCGACCGTGCTGCAGCGACCTGCCGCTCGGTCAGTGAGCCGTACCGCGCCAGGCCGGCACGCAGACTCGCAGCGAACTGGTTGTCCTCCGCAGCGGCATCGAGCCACGCGGCGACATCCGCATGATCCGCGCGCCACTCCTGCTCAGGCGTGAGCACCGCCGCGTACGTGACCAGCTCCGGCATCCGCTCGGCAACCGTCGGTTCCACGCCCTTCCGGATCATCTCGGCCAGCAGCCGGCGACCCGTCGGGGAGTCACGGCGGACGCGCAGTCCGTTCGGGGCAATGATTCGTTCCATGTCGAAAATCTTACCCCGCTTTTCGCATTAAAAGCAAGATTCAACATCATGAATTGTTCTTTATTGGTCTTGTTTGCGGCAAGCAAGAACCAAAAAGATCGCTGTCAGATCTCGACCATCTCGCCATCTTCGCCGGGCACTCGCGAGTCAGCAGCCGCCAGCAGCCGATCCAGCTCGTTGATCTGCTCCTGACGCCTCGCAGAGGCACCACAAGAATCTCGCGCGATGTAGACGGCATCCTCAAGGAACGCGAACGACATCGCGTCGATCACATCAGGGGACTTGATGCCTACCGCGGCCATGTCCTCTTTCGAGGCCATCTGGTACTTCAACCCGCCTCTCTCGACAAAGTGGTACGGGAGACGACTGCCCTGAGAAATGATCTTCTGCCGCATCTTCCGCGACAGCCCATGAGGGAACCGCACTCGACCAGAGCGCACCGCATCACGCATCCGGACCTGTGCGCAGGCACGCTGATTCACGTAGCGGTCCTGGTACTCGCGCTTGAAGCAGGGCTTGCCCCACATCACGTAGACGACCGGGATGCCCTCTCGCTCCAACAGCTTGCAGACCGCATGCCCAGCACCACCCGCATCGACGTAGAGCATCGGCCGATCGACAGACCGGAACAGCGCAGCTAGGTCGCCCGTGAAGTCGATTTCGTCCCTGCCGTTCGTGCACAGCGGGATCGCGTAGAACTCGACACGCCGAGCGTCTGGCCCATCGTCGTCATTGCCACAGACGCGAGCGAAGACAGCGACGGAATCGTCTCGGTACTCGCCGAGGCCAACGTCGCTCAGCAGCATGATGCCGTAGGGCTCGTCGTCGCCGATGATGCGCGACGGATCGAAGCATGCTTCCAGCTGCACGCTCGTCATCAGGTACTCGCTCTCATTGACGGCGAACTCGCCGCGGACCCGAACCCGGTACTCGACGCTATCCGGCCCGCCCGACTCATGCGCTCGGGCCGCCAGCCAGTCCCGCGTGACGAATGGGGATCGCTCCGACGAGAAGGTCAGCGCCTCCCACGTCCCGCCATCACCCCGCGAGATGTCGTGATGCGTCCGGTAGAAGTAGCCCGCGGCACGGACCCCCTGACTGGCCAACAGCGTGCAGTTCCACTCCTGGGTCTGAGTGCCCTCGATCACGTCAAAGTGCGCGTCATCGACGCCGGCCGCCTCGTCAACGATGATGAGCTGGTGCATCCGGTGCTTGCCCGCGATGCCGATCGACTGGCCTTTCTCCATCGCGACCTGAGCAACGAACCACTGAGCATCGAACCCGTTCACGAACATCCGTGTCTTGGTGATCGTGTAGTAGTCGCGCAGCCAGGAGAACGGCCCGGCGGCAATCGCGATGTCCGCATCGCTGGCCTCCTTCCAGACGCCATCCGCGACCTGCTGCAGCCGCGCGGCGCCGACGTATGCGTTGGAGCCGATCTCGACCTTGCCGTCGTAGTACGCATAGGGCCGGCACAGCAGATGCCAGAGCACGATGCGCCCGAAAGTCGCGGTCTTGCCAGTGCCGGTGCCCGACACCACCGAGACCTTGGAGCCTGGGCTTGCGATCTCGATCAGCAGGTCAGTCTGATCTTCGCTGGGGATCATCCCGCAGACCTCCACCGCGAACGCGAGTGCGTCCGCGTAGTAGCGCGCGACGAAGGCGTCATAGCGCGGGTCGCTGAGCAGCGTGGCCTTCGATCGCCGCTTAGCCATCTCGACCCTCGCGCAGCTTGCGCCGCTCTTCGCGCAACGCCTCCTGTCGTCGGACCGACTCGCTGATCGATGCAGCGAAGCGCGCATCAAGATCCGCAGCATCGAACGAGACCACAGGCCCCTGTTCGTTGTCCTCCTTGTAGAAGCCGACGTGCCGGGCCACATGGCTGAGCGCCACCATCCGATCGGCCATCAGGACTTCGATGCCGTCCTTCGAGACCTTCACGCCCTCATACAGGGCCGCCTCGTTGACGCCCAGCCCGTCGGTGTCGTGCACGACGACTCTGCCTCGCCCGTCCCCGAAGCACTCGGGACAGTCCGGATTCGGCTGGCGCTTCGGGTTGTAGCCGACACCGCCCTTGGGATCGAAGTCTGGCAGGGCCGGGTTCTTCTGCTGCTTGGCCTGGTGCTCAAGCTGCGCATCCTCGAACTCGGCCGGCGTGAACTGGTATCTGTGCCCCTTGCCGTAGCAGTGCCGACACGCGCCGCGCCGGTACGACACCAGCCTTCGCGGGTCAGCCTGGAGCACCCGCATGTACTGCCTGAGCACCCCCTCAGCGGTCGCGCCAGCGGCCCTCGCTGCCGCACTCATGATCTCAGACACCCTTAGTGCCACCTTAGCACTTGCCGCCAAGCGGGCCGCTGCAACGTGGATCGCCTGAGGGGTCCACCGGGACGCCTTGTCCGGGTATGCCGCCCTGTAGGCCTCCGACCGGTTCCCCGTCTCCGCGAGCTTCTGGGCGAACACCTCCATCGCCGATGTGAGCACTCCGCTCTCGTGCGCCGTCTCAATCACGCTCCCGCCGTACCCGCGCTTCGGCTTCGGCTTGACCTTCTTGGCCGGGGCATCGTTGGCGGTCTTCTTCCCGGTCTTCTGCTGCTTGCTCATGATGCAGCGATGTTCCCGCCTACCCCCGTGAGCACACCGCCAGTTTTCCGGCTCACAGAGCTACATGTCGAAACAACGCACCACCGGCTGCGGGGATTGATCAGCCTCAGGTCTGCGCTCACTCTGTCTCTGTCGCAGCTCAAGGAACTCAGCCGCCATGCCCCCGCGATCAGGGGGGCGAATCTTTGCCATGTCACCGCAGTGACAGCAAAGCAACCTACGCACATTTCGCGTAATGCGTGGCAATCAAGATTCGCCCACCAATGCACGGGCGAAAAAAAACGCCCCGACTAGGGGCGTCAAGTCACCGGACCGGCGACGCTCAACAACTGTTTCATGCTTCCATCTGGAGGGGACACGAGAATGCCACCTCCAGATGGCGGGATCTCTCCCGGTCTGGTCCGTCTCTCCGGATGCCACACCACTGCGCAGGTGTCTCGCCCCTCAAGCATCCCCGCAACCCATCCAAGCCGAGAAGAGAGTCGCCACTATAGCCGGGAAGTGCTTTTTCGTCGAATCAAGTCGGCTTTACGCCCAGAATCCTGCGAATGTCTGCGACACGCCAGCGACATCGCTTCTTCCCCACACCTTCCTTGACTGTCGGCACGATCGGCCCTACCCCTGCACGCGCCCAGTGTCGAAGCGCTGCAGCGGTCTTCCCGAAATACCTGGCTGCCACCTCAGTGCTCACGTCGATTCGACGATCGGCCGCCAGCTCTGCACGGATCCGCGTCTCGACGCAATCGGAACGCTCCCGCCGCTCTCCCTCCATTAGCGCCAACGCCTCGTTCAGCCCATGGATACGCCCAAGCTCGAATCGGTCCGCGGTGACGCCCGCGGCTCCAACCTCAAGAGAACCAACCAAGTCCCTCAGGCTGACGACCCTGGCCTTCAAGCTATGCCCGACGGACATCAGCCCTCCCGCTTGGCCGGCACGATCTTCCAGTGATCCCCGTCGGGGACGCGCACGCCCATGGTGCAGTCGGGCCGCACTTCGCAGCACGGTGCAAGCATGCGCAGATCGCAGCAGCATTCACCTGAAGCACTGAAAAGACCGTCCGCACCTGCGTTCCTGATCGCCAAAGAGATGACCCCATACGCACTCATCTCATGGAAAGATGCTGCATCTTTGTCAGAAAAACCACCCAGGCGGACATCATGTTGATTCATGTCAATTCGTCTTTTTTGTTCACGAAGAATGCGAATTTTATGTCTTTCATGCAATTATTGGCGAATCCTTAACACTGCAGCCTCTACGGCTTTCTTCATTTCTGGGTCTCCAGCAGCCCGCCTTGGCAGATCTGCAACCACATCCGCAATCCCCTCAATGGCGGCCACGAGTCGCGCGCCACCCCGCATGTCAATGAAAGATTCGGCATTCAGTTCTCGGAACCTCGCGGTCGCCTCAGTCAGCTCGACGAGCGCAGGCAGCATCGCCTCCCAGCCCTCGCGGATGGGCTGCGCAGCCTGGATCTCGACATAGACGGCATCGACGATCGAGTTCACGGCCGCATCGACACGCGAGAGCACGGATTTCGCCACCTGCATGCGCGCAGCGACTCGCGTGTCTCGGTCGGACTCCGCCGTCAGGCACAGCAGGTAGTCCGTCGGAACGTCATAGATCGCCGAGAGCATCACGATGGGCAGCAGCGGCGGCATGCGCGCCCCTCGCTCCCACAGAGACAGCTGAGTGCCGTTCGCGTGGCCGATCATTCGGGCGACAGTGGCACCGTCCATGCCGTTGATCTCGCGGGCCAGCTGCAGCCTCTGTCCCAGCACCACCCGGAGGTCTGCCGCGGTTTCGATGCCAGGCCCGTACATCAGCTTGAGTGCGGAACGCTGGCCGTCGGTCAAGGGGCGGTCATCATCGGCCACGAGCGATCCCCCGCACGCCGACCAGCAAGGCGAATCGGACCAGCGTCTCGCCCAGCAGGTCGATCTCATCGACGCCCCTCAGCGCCGCGAAGGCGCGAGTCCCCATGCCGTGAATCCCCTCAATGCCCTGGTGGCATGGCCGACACAGCGGAATCCCGCAGAGGTGCGGGGCACGCCGGCCAGCGCCGGCACCTTCACGGATGTGGTGCCACTCATCCGAAGGCGTGTCCAAGCCACGCTCGAAACACGACGCGCAGGAAAGGCGCATCGCGAGACTCACCCATGCCGATTCAACGGCATTCATCGGTTCTGCTGCCATGGTCAGGAGATGAAGTTGACGATCCGAAGTACCTGCTCATCCACGTCGTCAACCGTCATCCCCCTGAGTGCGGCTACTCGCGTCAGGGCAATGTCGATCACGCGGCCGTAGAGCTGCTCGAATTCCGCTTGGTCCATGCACTCATAGGAGAGGGATCCGGGCTCCAGAGTGAACGAGCCATCCGGCCGGAAGACTTGCCTGTAGTGGCCTGCCAGCACCGTCAGATGCTGCCGAAACGCTGTTCTGCTGCGCTTGATCGGCACACCGTCGTCGGTCTGGTCGGCGCCGGGCTCCCAGAGGTCGTACAGGTACCCGAACAGCGCGAACAGCTTTCGATGCGCAGCAAGAACACGCTCCTGCTTGACCTGAACCGCGACGATCCCGCGCAGCCGCATCTCCTGCAGCGCAGCGGCTTGAGTCGTGTCGGCAGGGATCAGTGCCGTCCTGGACGGGTGAACGCGCATCAGGATCACGCCAAGATCACTCATGAAGGCCTCCTTGCACACGGTCAGCGCACTGACCATCGGCAGAGATGTCCGGAGACAGCCAGGCAGCGGGATCAGCGGCTGGCGCACACCGACGCAGGGCACAGGTCACGCACTGGGGATGTGTCTTGAGCGAGCCTCGCCGCACAGAGACAACGCGCCCCCAGCAGCTCAGATCGACCGGGCTAGGCGGGGACTTCACGCGATCCGGCATGCAGCCTCCTCGACATCGAATCCGCCGCCGCTGGACTTGCTCCGCGAGAAGGCCACGAAGAAGTGGAACATCGGGAATGCCGAAGCAGCCACCTTGAACTTCACCTTGGCGTCATCCTCGAAGATGGCGCGCGAGCCTTTGACCTCGTGGAACTGGATCTCCCGATCACTCGTCATCACCATGAAGTCGGGCGTGTAGCGCACACCACCGCCAATGGCCAGCGTCACCGACTCAAACTGCCAGCTAAGGACATCCCCAGCCAGGCGGCGCTCTTCCAGTGATGCGGCATAGGCGGCTTCGGTCTTGTTCATCTCCCCAGCCTTGAGTCGCCCCAAGGCCTTCAGGCCCGATTGAGCGCTAAAATTTCGGTCTTTTCTGTGCATGAATCTTCCAGAGATCGACATTTTATACATTTTTGACTTTTTTGACGTTCTTTTTCCGTCTTTCTTCGGACGCGAAAAAACTCACGGTTCTTGCGCGGATCCGCTCCGCAGGTAGCTCTGAACCTTCTGATCCATGAGCCGCTTGCGCTCACGCATTCGCCTCGCCTCCAGCCGCGGTCTGAGCCGGGAGAGCCGCTCATCTCGCTCAGCCTGAGCACGCACACGCTTCAGGCTGGCCTCAAGCACCGGCCGCCACTTGGCAGGCGCCTTGGCCAACAGCCCCCCGACAGCATCAGCCACACCGGCACCCGCACTCCGCGGCCCCTCCAGCGCGAGCTGTGACGCAGCGCCAGGCAGCGGCGTGAGCCGAGACGGTGACGGCATCACCTGCAGCGCCGCATTGCGCCCAATGAGGCGCGCAGACTGCCTCAGCACCGCTTCACGCCGAGCGGGATCAGTCCCAGCAGACACCACCCAGACCACGGGCAGGCAGCGGGATCGCGCATCGGTGACGATTCGGTTGTAGGTGTCGCGGAAGACCATGCGCGCACCAACGGGATCACGCCGGTAGACGGTCTTGGCCGCTCCCCAGGCTTCCGCCGTCTCGGTGGACCACACGAAGGTGCTGGTCTCGTCACCCGCGAACTTCGATGCCGTCGCCCATGCCTCTTCAGCCGTCGGCCGGCCGTCCATCCGATCGATGTGGCGTTTGATGTCTGCCGGCGTGACCGGGTAGTTGCCGCGCTCCGAATCCAGCGTGTGCGCACGAATGGCCGCGGTGACGACCTCCACCGGGTACGGGCGAAAGATGTCGAACACCGCACGGACACGATGCTCAGTCGGAACCTTGTCGAGGAAGTCCAGTGCCTCGCAGTACGCATCCGCGAACGCGATCAGGTCATCATCAGTCACAGAGGCCTCCATCTCGCGCTTCCCCCTCAATCACATCGCCCATGTGCTTGGCCGGCACGGAGCCGGACAGCTTCGCCATCAGCTCAGCACGGCGATCCACGCTGCCACCAGCACCGCGGCGCCCCTCGGGCCGCACAGGGTCTTCACGTCTTTCACGTTCGATCCATGAGGCCTTGAACCCGCACCAGGAGCGCGAGTTGCACTCTCGGACGACCTGCCCAGCATCCATGCCCAGCTTTGCGCCATCTGCCTTGATCGAGTTCCATGCCGATGCAGTGAGCGGCAGTCTGCGAGTGGCCCTCAGCATCAGCCAGTCCGCGGCCTGCTGCCGATCAACGCCGTCTGCGACCAACCCGTCCGTGTCGATGACAACGCCCTTGCCCTTCGGAGCCGGCGGCTCATCCTTCGGATCGGCGGGATTCAGCTTGTCCTTCGCCTTCGCCTTGGCCTTGGTCTTGCCCTTGGCCTTGTCCTTGGCCTTGTCCTCTGGATCCGGCTTGGAGTCCTGCGCACCCGCTTTGTCCTCGGGATCCGGCTTGACCCCTGGATCGTTTTTCTGAAGTTGCCTGTACTGCTGACGGTTCAACTGGTGGATATATGGTGGATATATGGTGTATTGACTCCCACCCATGGGAGGGGTAGAGGGACATCCATGGGAGGGGTAGAGGGACATCCATGGGAGGGGTAGAGGGACACCCATGGGAGGGGTGACACCGGCGGGAGGGGTGACATCCACGGGAGGGGTGACACCGGCGGGAGGGGTGACATCCACGGGAGGGGTGACACCGGCGGGAGGGGTGACATCCACGGGAGGGGTGACACCGGCGAGGGCATCTAAGTCCGAGGTCGAGTCGAATTCATCGGTCTCGCCCGCGTCATCATCGACCGGGCGCTGATGGACCGTGGGCCGCTTGATCTCCGACAGGCGGCGGGCAGCCATGCCCTGCAGCATCTCGACATCCAACCGCCAGCGTCTCGTGCCACTGCCGCCCGTCGCCCTGCTGACGCACTGGATGAGGCCTCGCTCGGCGAGCTTGTGCAGCGTCCGACGCGCCTGTTTTTCACTACAGCGGATCTTCAGCGCCACTGTCCTGATGGACGGGAACAAGCTGCCGCCCGTGTCATCACACCAGTCGGCGAGCGCCAGAAGGCAGAGCATTTCTGTACCACCAACGTCCATCCCATCCCAGACCAGAGACATGACGCGAATGCTCATGCAGCACCACCCTTCGGTGCCACGAGGCCTGCCTGCTCGGGAGAGACGGTGCGGTAGACACAGCGCCGCTTGCTCATGTCAGAGCCGCTGGGCGAGACCCGGCCGTAGAGCGACTCCGCCAGCAGGCCGAAGTTGCGCAGGCGCGCGATGGCGGTGCGAATCGCGTGATGGGTCAGGTACGGCATGGTGCCCTGAAGGCTGTCGATGTTCGGGTGGAACCAGGCGCCGCCACTCTGCAGGCGCAGGTGCTCGAAGACCACAGCCTCGCTAAGACCGACGCGGTGCGCCACGCGAACGTCTATCGTGATCTTGTCAGTCATTGATGATCCCTTGGATGAAGAACAAACAAGAACAATCTTATGCGAAACATTGGAACATGTCGCTATGTTTTTCGCTTTCGCGTGCTTGTTTGTAGCCGAACACCCCCATTGGTACCATGCACAGGCATCGACAAGGCATGCCTCCAAAAGACATCAAAGCTCAAATAGGGGGTGTCTTTTACAGTCGCTTATGTGGTATGACGGTCTTTTTTATGCGAAACTTCGCATTCTCGCGGGCGTAGGGCATGACTCATGCCCATAGCGCTTCGCAAACATGACGAGGCAGCAATGAACAAGATCGAGGCGATCCGCCGAGCCAACCTGCAGCACCTGGTCTGGACTGAGGCCGAGGGCAACGCGACGAAGTTCGCATCGAAGTACGGCATGCATCAGTCGCATGTCAACCGATACGCAGCCGAGCACTGCGAGTCATCCAAGCCGATGGGCAACCTGGCCGCCCGGAACTTCGAGCGGCGCATCGGGCTTGAACAGGGAGCCCTGGACAGGCTCCTGCCCGGCGCCAAGCTGGGCAACGACAACACTGACGCTGTGCGCACAGTGCTGTCTGACCCTGAGCTGATCGCCCAAGTCATCGGGCGGGCGATCGTCGTGATCCCTGATCACCAGATGGAGATGTTCGAGGCACTGCTGCGAATGATCCGAGCCAACCCGAAGGACGGCAGCTCGATGGGTTTCCTGAGCAGCATGATTCGCAACGCGCCATCCCCGGCGCTGCCGTGATGCCTCTCCGCCGGCCTGGGCGGACCTGATCCGTTCGAGCCGCGCGCGCCCCTTGCCCGCTCCATGCCGGGTGAGCCCACGGGGCTGATGTTCTGTTCGGCCAGCTGCGCCATTCGCAGATGTGCGAAAAGCTATTGCACAAGCACGAACAAGAACATAAGATCTCTACATCTTGCACAAGGCAGGCAGATCATGCGGTCTGCCGCTTTTTCTCGCCCTCAAAAAGACCTTTTAAGAAGGAAAATTCACATGGAAGCACGCCAACAACCCAATCAAACGCTTGCCGCTGCGATGCGCCGCTCTGGGCACGTCGTCACCGAGGAGGAGGCGGTCGCGCTGCTGACTGCAGCCATGGGGCCGGCATCGGTGGAAGAGCTGGTGCGCGCGGCCGATCTGGCTGTGCGCGTGGGCGTCCCGCCCGACTCCGGCCTGGTGCGGATCGGGGCAGATGGTGCCCCCTACATCCCGCTGGATGGCTGGATGGACATCATCAACAGGAACCCGTCTCTCGACGGCATCGAGTTCGACTACTCCGACAGCCGGATCATGGTCGGCAGCAGGCAGGCGCATGAGTGGATCTCCTGCACGATCTGGCGCAAAGATCGCACTCGACCGACGGTAATCCGGGAGTACATCGAAGACTGCTATGAGGCCGGCGGTGCCGGGTGGTCGATGCCGAACCGGATGCTGCGTCATCGTGCGCTGGTGCAATGCGCTCGCGTGGCTCTGGGCCTGCCCTGCGGTGTTGATGAGGTCGCACGGTCTGCCGCGGAAGGCGATGCGCAGCCGGCGGCGCCTCAGATGCCGGCTCCGACCTCAGATCGCGATTACCGCGCGGCACACCAGCCGCAGGCAGAGACTCCGCCGGCAGAGCAGCGCCCGCGCCGTCGTCGCGCCGCCGCCGCTGCAGCGCCGGGCGAGGATCAGCCCGCGCAGGCACCCGCCGCACCGCATGAGCCGGTGACGATCGTCCGAACTGACGACGGGCCTGCCGCCTCCGATCGCGCAGTGCAGATGCTGCAGGCGAAGCTCGACGCCATGGTGGAGGACGAAGCAGAGCGCGCAGCGATCCTGGTGCGTTGCGGCGTTCAGGTGGTGGAGATCGGCATGAGCGCGGCAGCGGTTGATCGGATCAACGATGCGCTGATGTCGTGCTGACGCTCAACCCCAGTGGGCTGGTCTTCGACGAAGACCAGCACGAGTACAGGATGGATGGCCGCCTGGTCGAAAGCGTGACGCGAGTCCTGTCGGTTGCTCACAGCTTCGACGGCGTGCCGAAGTCGATTCTGGAGCCCGCCCAGCAGCGCGGAACGGCGGCGCACCTCGCATGCGAGTTCGACGATCAGGGCGACCTCGACGAGGAATCCCTGTCGCCGCAGATCGATGCGCTGCTGCAGGGGTGGCGCAAGTTCCGAAAGGACTTCCGCCCCAGGTGGCTGGGAATCGAATCCCGCCTATACCACCGCACCCTCGGCTATGCCGGGACAGCCGACAGATTCGCGGACATCGGCGGGAAGGTCTGGTGCATCGACATCAAGACCTCCAAGGTGGCACACCCCAGCTGGGGGATGCAGACAGCCGCGTACTCGCATGCCGCAGGCGTGCCGGACGCAGCACGGATGACGGTCAGGCTGACCCCCGGCGGCTATCACGTAGACCAATGGTCGGACCCTGACGACTGGGATGCCTTCAGAGGGCTTCTGGCGTACGGGCGATGGGAACGAAAGAGAAGGAAATCATGAGTGCAGTCAAGAAGGTTCAGGCGCAACAGCAGCAGCCGATGCAGTACCCCGAAGCGGACGCCACACTCAAGCGCGTGCAGGGCCTGCTGAAGCTGGTCAACACGGCATCGATCTCGTCGGACGAGGATCTGTCGTACTGGCAAGCCGAGCTTGTCGCGGTCCGTCGCGCAGGCAAGCAGCTCACCACGACCCTCAAGGGCTACACCGATCCGCTCCGAGCGGCCGAGAAGCAGGTGCGCGAGCGATTCAAGCCGGCATCGACGACGCTCGAACAGATCGACCAGTCGCTGACCAAGCTGATCGAGTCGTACATGACGGCTCGCCGGCAGGCCCAGATGGCTCTGGAGGCAGAACAGAAGCGTCTGGCTGACATCCGCCAGGCCGCGGCACGATCTGTCGAAGAGAAGGCAGCAAGCGAAGCGCGAGCCTCATCTGAGGCGATCACGGCCAAGGCCGATGACGAAGCTGCAGCCGCTCAGCGAGACGCTGAAGACGAGTCGCGGCGCGCAACCCAACTGACGATCGCCGCCGAAACAGCGTCACGCGAGGGGCGCGCAGACGACGCGACCGAACTGGCCCGCCAAGCCCAGGAGGCACTGCAGCGCCAGGCCGAGCACATGGCTCGCTCGGCTGCAGTGCGCCAGGCAGCGACAGATCGCGCCCAGCAGATCGAAGAGTCCGCAGGACTGGCATCAATGGGGATCGCAGTCACTGCAACGGCAGCACCTGATCCGGTGAAAGGCGTTTCGAGCCGAGAAGGCTGGGACTTCACCGTTCACGATGTCGTCGCCCTGTGCAAGTTCGTGTCGGAGAACCCCAGCATGGCGGATCTGATCGCCCCTGTCCGGGGAGAAATCAAGCGCTTGGTTGACCAGTACGGCGAGAAGACGGAACTCCCCGGTGTGACCGTCTACCCCGTCACGAAGCTCTACGTCCGGACATGACGCACCTGCAGCCGAAGGATGCAACGCGAGACGAAGCCGGTCGGCTGAATCTGTCGGAAGTGCAGGCAATCCTCGGCTGCCACTCGCTCAGCACGCCGGCTGCGTACTTCGCGACGAACGGGGGCCGCCGCGCAGCTCATGTGGCGTTCGAGCGGGCACTGGCCGCCGGAACGCCGCCGCCAGTGCAGAAAGATGACTTTGGCGTGCTGTGGGCCGATGAGGCGGTGGCCATCGGCTACGCGATGTGGGCGAGCCAGGATTTCGCACTGCACGTCATCCGGATCTATCAGGGCCACTGCGCACGGGTCGGATGCGAAGGCATGGACCTGTGGGAGCTGATCTCGACCGAGATCCGGGCGCTGAACGAGATCAGCGACGTGGCCAGCACCAGCGGACGGCACCTGGTCAGAGTC
The DNA here is from genome assembly GCF_900156335.1 of Sphaerotilus natans. Classification (GTDB taxonomy): domain Bacteria; phylum Pseudomonadota; class Gammaproteobacteria; order Burkholderiales; family Burkholderiaceae_C; genus Sphaerotilus; species Sphaerotilus natans. Next base: position 303,234 of record NZ_FTMZ01000001.1, on the reverse strand, counting down.
AGAGAACTGAAGAAGGCCGCTCGAATGCGCATGGAGCGCATGACGAGCGAGCTACAGCAAGAACTACTTGGAAGCACGGAATCATGAAGAACCCGAAGTTCAACCCCAAGGCCATCACGGTGTGGATGCTCGACAGCCTGCCGAGCATCGAGCAGATCAACGCGGCGGCGCAAGAGTTCGTCGCCAAAGGGTGCCAGGGGCTTGCGACGGAATCGATCGGCCTGACGAAAGTGCCAGGGGTGGTCTGCAACCTGGTCGAAGACATCTCGGGCGTGTGGCTGATGCACGCACGCAAGGAACGCCGGATCCTGCCGGGCTCGGTGGTGCAGGCGCGGGCAGACGAGATGGCTGAGAAGTTCGAGCGCGAGACCGGAATGAAGCCGGGCAAGAAGATGCGCAAGAGCCTGAAAGACGATGCGCTCGCGGAACTCATCCCCAAGGCGTTCGTGCGCGCTTCGGTGATCCCGATGTGGATCTCCGTCAAGCATCGGATGCTGTTCATCGCAACGACATCCTCCAAGCTCTCTGATGAGCTGCTGACGATCCTGTCGGGCTGCATGCCTGGGGTGCGGATGAAGCAGATGAGTCACGCTGTCGCCCCGCACAAGGTCGCAGCACTCATGGCCGACATGATGGGAGGCGAATCCCCCGCCAACCTGGTCGCGGATCGCTGCTGCCAGTTGTCGGGCACGGTCGGCGACAAGGTGAGCGTCGTGACGATCAAGGACGCAGCCCTTTCGAGCGAGCCGATCACCGACCTGCTCTCCGCTGGGCAGCACCCCACCAGACTGAAGATGACGTGGAACGAGCGCCTGACGTTCACGCTGACGAACGACCTGAAGCTCACCGGGTTGAAGATGTCCGGCGTCATCCCTTCGGACATCGATCCGAAGGACATCGCCGGGTACCTGACCATCATCAACGCAGAGCTGGCGCAGGCCGTAGCGGATCTCTCTGCAGCGCTCGGGTTCGAGCTGGACAGCATCTATCCGGAGGCCTGACATAGCCGCCAGGGCCTCTCAACATGAGCACAAAGAAAAGCCAGAACAAGCAGACTCGCCCGATCACTCCGCTGTCGGTGCGCCGGGAAGAAGCTGCCGCGATGATCGGGGTCGGCCTCAGTTCCTTCGAGCGGTATGTGGCCGCCGGCCTGCTGCCTCAGGCGCGACAGCTTGGCGGCAGCGCCCTGTGGCTGGTCGAAGAGCTGGCAGACTGCCTGCGCAACCTGCCGACCAGCAGCCTCCTGCCCCCGCCGACAGGCTCCTAGCACTCGCGCCGGCACCAGACCAGCCGCTCGCGCAGCTCTTCGCAAACACGGGCCACGTCCACGCCGAACAGCCAGCCGTTCAGGCGGTCGAGGGGAAGGCACGGCATCCGGTACTGCTTGCCGTCGGAGCCAGTCGAGTGCATGACACGCGCGATGATGCCGCCCGGCGTCAGCATCACGATCAAAAAAGACTATCCCAACATTCTTTTATGGCGAAAATTCGCCTAAACTGCCCGTCGGCATCGCGTTGCAAGTTCCAACGAAGATCGTTGACACATCTGCGCCAATCGGGCTAAATTCTCGCCGTCACTGCAAAAAACAGTGATACGGGATTGGCGTCCCGGTAGAAATGGCGCAGCAGCCGCGCCCGACGCGGCTTTTTCACGTCCTGATGGCGTGATGCTGTGCTGCATGGTTCCGTCTATGGCGGGCCGTGTGGGGGCATCTTCGGATGCGCCGGTCCCATTTCCCGGTACGCCAACCCCACACGGTCTGCCGCCCCTCATTGGCGTGAGTGGCGGCAGGTTCAACACCCGTAGAAATGGAACCGTCATGGCTGACACCACCACCGCGCCCGCATCGGGCCGCATCACGCTGCGCCTTCCTGCGCAACCCACCCCCCGCCCTGCCCCTGTTGCCGAGTACGCTCGTGCCTATGCCCTGCGGCTGGCTCGCAAGCTTGCCGAGCGCAACGCTGCCCGCCGGGCTGCACGTCGTGCCGAGCTGAAGGCCCGCGCCTTCGAGCTGATCACCTCTGACCGTACCGGGGGTGCGCAATGAACGGCGTCATCCAGACCATCCCCTTCCACGACATGAGCCTGTCGGCCGTCCTGGTCAACGGGGCGCCCTTCGTGGCGATCCGTCCCATCTGCGAGGCGCTGGGCTTGGACTGGCCCAGTCAGCGCAAGCGCATTCACCGTGACCCCGAGCTGATGAGCTGCGTGGTCATGATGACCACGCAGCTCCCCAGTGACGCCCAAACTCGCAGGATTGTTTTTCTTCCCCTCGACCGCCTGAACGGCTGGCTGTTCGGCGTGGACGTGGCCCGTGTTCGCGAAGAGCTGCGCGAGCGGATGAACTGGTACAGGCGCGAGTGCTACGCGGTGCTGGCGCGTCACTTCGGCCTGAGCCGGCCCGAGGCCGAACAGGGCGTCCTGCAGCTGGTCCCGCCAGAACAGACGGTGGAGGGATCGGAGCGCACCGCGCACGCCGATTCGCCGGCCATCACGATCATTGGCATCAGCGTCCGCCAGGACGGGCACGGCCGCTACTCCCTGAACGACCTGCACAAGGTCGCCATGGCTGACGGATGCGCCACCGAGGCACACCGGCCCAGCAGCTTTCTTCGTGCTGCAGAGACTCAGGCGTTTGTCGCGGCTCTGGACCGCGGAGCGCGTGGTGAGCCCCAAGCGATCTGCGCAGTTCACACTCAGCAGGGCCGAGCCGGCGGGTCATACGGTTCCCGTCTCGTTGCCCTGCGCTACGCGGCGTGGATTGACCTTCGCTTCGGGGCGCAGGTCCACAAGTTGTTCGGCGACATGGATGCCGCGATGGCGCACGAGGCCGTCATGCAGGCCAGTCCGGCGCCTGAGGGCACGACGCAGTACATCGCCACCCTGTCCAAGGTGTTCGGCTCGGGCCAGGCCACCATGTCCAGCGTGGAGATCCGCGACCTGACGGGCAAGCGTCACGACTACATCATGCGGGACATCCGGCTGATGCTGATCGAGCTGTACGGGCCGCTGGCCCCCTCCAGATTCGAGGACACCCACTACTACCCGGAGAACAGCCAGGTTCACAAGATCTACCGGCTGCCCCAGCGCGAGTGCATGATCCTGTTCGCGGGCTACGACACCAAGGCCCGTGCAGAGATCGTTGACCGTTGGATGGGTCGGGGGCAGTCTGCAGTGAACCCGCCGAGCCCTGCACCGGCAGCGCCGCCATCTGTGGCGCTGCCCCCGGCTGCGCGGCCGTCCAAGGGCATCAACCATGGGGAGGCGATCAACTTGTCCCTGGGGTACCTGCGGGATGCTGTGACGCTGCTGTCCGCTGCAACGCGCCCCGACATGCCGGCCGGGATCACGCACGACCTCGCGGCGATGGCGCACTCGGCGGTCATCTCTGGTGCCGACGAGATTGAGCGGCTGGCCGCGAACCAGACCCGCAGCTAAGCGGATCACGGGATGGGGGCGCTGCCGGCGCCCCCACCACCCTCAAGCGAGGGCGATCAGGCCGCAGGCCGCGCCATCACGGCATCTGGGTCTGCCTCGTGCCGCTCGAACTCGGCGACGAGCTTGGTGAGCCACTCTCGACGACTCTCGCTGTAGTCGTGCCGATCGTAGACCGCCTCATCACCGCCGGGCAGGTGGCCAAGGACCGCCTCTGCAACATCACTGCTGCATCCGATCGATGACAGGCAGGTCCGGACGGTGCGCCTGAGATCGTGGGGCGCCCAGTCGTCAACCGACCACCGCATGCGCTCCAGCTCAGGCCTGATCCTGCAGCGCTTGGCGTGGTTGTAGACCGCGACACCCACGTTCTTCTGGGCGACGTGCCCGATCCGAGCCCCTGGGCGGGCCGGGAACAGGTAGCCCTGCCCGTACTGCTCAACGCGCGCCACGACGATTTCGCACGCGCGCCCGATCAGCGGCACGCGAAGGTCCATCGCCAGCGGGTTCCGGGCCATCTTGATCTTGGCCCGCGGGATGACCCACCACAGCGCCCCGCGCTCATCGCGGGAGATCTCTGCGCCCTCCATCTGGACGATCTCTGCGCCCCGACACCCTGTCCACAGGTAGAGCGTCAGCAGGTCGCGGATGACTGGGGAGATGAATCGCATTTCGCGCAGGATGGTCCCGACCTCGCGGAACGAAAGCGCCCGCTTCACTGGTGCGCCTTGGTGCACGCCGTCGATCACCCTGCCCTTGCTTGAGATCTTCCCTTTCAGGACGATGCGCCACCAGTTCGGCGTGTCTTCGGGAAGCCTGCCGCTGTCGATGGCCCACTCCCAGGTTGACCCGAGTTCGCGGCGCAGCGACATGGCCAACACCGGCCGCTCCTTGGAGTGCCGATCGATCAGATCGAAGGCAATGCCGCGAGTGACTTCGGTCGGCTCAAGCATCCCGACATCACCAAGCAGGCTGTTCACGAGCCTGACCAGCTCCTTGTAGCCCTTCTCCTTGCGCCGCGGCTTGGCGTACAGCTCGGCGTACTGCAAGGCCAGTCCCAGCACGGTCACAGCTACGCCAGGCCGCGCAGGAGTGCCAGGCTGTCGGGCAGACTGGCGAGCCAGCTTCTCTTGGGCGCGCGCCTCCTTGCGGCGCTTCGCCAGGTCGATTCCTGCCTCGCGCTGCTGGCGGGCATCGTCCCACAGTGCCATGGCGCGTGCGATCGGCATTGCCGGCCACTCGCCCAGCTTGATCTGCCGCATCCGCCCGTCCTCAGGCGAGCGGTAGCGGTAGATCCAGCTCTTGCGACTCTCAGTCGCAACCAGTCGCAGACCCGGACACTCCGGGACTACGATGTGCTCTCCGTGCGCAAGCATCTTCGCGGCACGGGCGTCGAACACCATAATCGTCCTCCTTCAATCGGCGTGAAGTTTCGCGGTCGATTGTAGGACGCCGAAAAGCTACGCACCGGCAAGAACGAGCCGCGTAGCTTCCAAATTCATCGCATCCATTACCTACGCAGAGGCCAAAGGCGCAGTGAGGCGCATTGGTGGATTTTTGTTCTTATGCATGCTGATTTGTTCTTTGACGACCCTAGAGGCAAAGCCACAGATCGCCACCATCGCACAGCTATGCGATTGGGGTGTTCTCCAATGAGATTGTCAGAACAGCTCGAAAAATCTACGCAATAAGAAAAACGACGATGAATGTTCTTTCAAATTCTCATACTCCTATGATGCAGCAGTACCTGCGCATCAAGGCCGATTTCCCCGACACGCTGGTGTTCTACCGCATGGGGGACTTCTACGAGCTGTTCTACGACGACGCGCGCCGCGCCAACCAGCTGCTGGACGTGACGCTCACCACCCGCGGCCAGAGCGCGGGCGAGCCGGTGGTGATGGCCGGCGTGCCGGTGCATGCGGTCGAGAACTATCTGGCGCGGCTGATCCGCCTGGGCGAGGCGGTGGCGATCGCCGAGCAGGTCGGCGAGGTGGGCGCGAGCAAGGGGCCGGTCGAGCGCAAGGTGGTGCGCGTGGTCACGCCGGGCACGGTGACCGACACCGAGCTGCTCGACGAGCGCCGCGACACCCGGCTGCTGGCGCTGGCGGTGCGCGGACCGGCCGCGCAGCCGGTCTACGGCCTGGCATGGCTGGCGCTGGCCAGCGGCCAGCTCGGCCTGACCGAATGCGGCGAGCGCGAGCTGGCGGCCTGGCTGTCGCGGCTGGCGCCGGCCGAGGTGCTCGTCAGCGGCGAGCTGCACGAGGAGCGCCAGCCGCTGGCGCTGCGCCAGGCCGGCGTGCCGCTGACCTCGCGGCCGCACTGGCAGTTCGATCCGGCGCTGGGCGAGCGCAAGCTGCGCGAGCAGCTCAAGGTCGCGCACCTGGCCGGCTTCAACGCGCAGGACCTGCACGCCGCGCACGCCGCCGCCTCCGCGCTGCTGGGCTATGCCGAGCACACCCAGGGCCGGGCGCTGTCGCATGTCAGCACGCTGACGGTCGAGCGCGCGCACGCGCTGCTGGAGCTGCCGCCAGCGACGCTGCGCAACCTCGAGATCCTCCAGACGCTCAAAGGCGAGACCGCACCAACGCTGCTGAGCCTGCTCGACAGCTGCCGCACCGGCATGGGCAGCCGCATGCTGCGCCAGTGGCTGACGCACCCGCCGCGCGAGCGCGAGCCGGCGCGCCGGCGCCATGAGGCCATCGAGGTGCTGCAGGCCACGCACGCGGTCGAGCCGCTGCGCGAGGCGCTGCGCCAGGTCAGCGACGTGCAGCGCACCAGCGCGCGCGCCGCGCTGCGCCAGGTGCGCCCGCGCGAGCTCGCCGGCCTGCGCGAGACGCTGGCGGTGCTGCCCGAGCTGCGCCGCCAGGTGCCCGAGGACGGCGCGCTGCTGGCCGAGCTGCACGCCGCGCTCACGCCCGACGCGGCCATCGCCGAGCTGCTGCACCGCGCCGTCGCGCCGGAGCCGGCGGTGCTGCTGCGCGACGGCGGCGTGATCGCCGCCGGCTTCGACCCGGACCTGGACGAGCTGCGCGCCATCTCGTCCAACTGCGACGCCTTCCTGCTGGAGATGGAGGCGCGCGAGCGGCTGCGCACCGGCATCCCGAACCTGCGCGTGCAGTACAACAAGGTGCACGGCTTCTACATCGAGGTCACCACCGGGCAGGTGGACAAGGTGCCGCTGAACTACCAGCGCCGCCAGACGCTGAAGAACGCCGAGCGCTACATCACGCCCGAGCTCAAGGCCTTCGAGGACAAGGCGCTCTCGGCGCAGGAGCGGGCGCTGGCGCGCGAGAAGTGGCTGTGGGAGCAGCTGCTCGACGCGCTGCAGCCGCACCTGGCGGCGCTAGCCGAGCTGGGCCGCGCGCTGGCCTCGCTGGACGTGCTCGCCGCCCTGGCCGAGCGCGCGCGCACGCTCGACTGGTGCCGGCCGGACTTCGTGCCGCAGCCCTGCATCGAGATCGAGCGCGGCCGCCATCCGGTGGTCGAGGCGCGGCTGGCCGAGTCGGGCGCGGGCAGCTTCATCCCCAACGACTGCCGGCTCGACGCGGCGCGGCGCATGCTGGTCATCACCGGGCCGAACATGGGCGGCAAGAGCACCTTCATGCGCCAGGTGGCGCTGACGGTGCTGCTGGCGGCGATCGGCTCCTTCGTGCCGGCCGCGCGCTGCCGGCTCGGGCCGGTGGACGCGATCCACACCCGCATCGGCGCCGCCGACGACCTGGCCAACGCCCAGTCCACCTTCATGATGGAGATGACCGAGGCCGCCGCCATCCTGCACGGCGCCACCGAGCACTCGCTGGTGCTGATGGACGAGATCGGCCGCGGCACCTCGACCTTCGACGGTCTGGCGCTGGCCGGCGCGATCGCCAGCCACCTGCACGACCGCAACCGCGCCTTCGCGCTGTTCGCCACCCATTACTTCGAGCTGACCGAGTTCCCGGCCACGCACCGCCAGGCGCTGAACATGCACGTCTCGGCGGCCGAGTCGGGCGACGACATCGTCTTCCTGCACGCGATCGAGCCGGGGCCGGCGAGCCGCAGCTACGGCGTGCAGGTGGCGCGGCTGGCGGGCATGCCGCCGGCGGTGCTGCGCCAGGCGCGCCAGACGCTGGAGCAGCTCGAAGCGCAGAAGCACGCCCACGAGACGCAGATCGATCTGTTCGCCACCCCGCCGGAGCCCGAGCCGGAGCCTGCGCCGGCGGCCACCGCCCCGCCCCCGGACCCGCTCGCGGCCGAGGTGCTGCAGGCGCTGCGCGCGCTCGACCCTGATACCCTCACTCCCCGTTCCGCGCTCGACGCGCTCTATCAACTCCGGGCCCTGGCCGCCCGCACCCCGTCATGACCTACTGTGTCGGCATCCGGCTCAACGCCGGCCTCGTCTTCCTCTCCGATTCGCGCACCAACGCCGGACTCGACGCGATCAGCACCTTCCGCAAGATGATGGTCTACGAGAAGGCCGGCGACCGCTGCATGGTGCTGCTGTCGGCAGGCAACCTGTCGATCTCGCAGTCGGTGCGAGAGATCCTGCAGGTCGAGAAGATCCCGGCGGCCGACGGCGGCGAGCCGATCACCATCTGGAACGCCAAGAGCATGTTCGACGCCACCCGGGTGCTGGGCGCGGCGGTGCGCCGGGTCTACGAGACCGACGGCCCGGCGCTGCGCGCGGCCGGCATCGACTTCAACTGCTCGATGATCTTCGGCGGCCAGATCGGCGAGGAAGGCATGCGCCTGTTCCTGGTCTACTCGGCCGGCAACTTCATCGAGGCCACCCGCGAGACCTGCTTCTTCCAGGTGGGCGAATCGAAGTACGGCAAGCCGATCCTGGACCGCGTGCTCACGCCCAGCACGCCGCTGGACGAGGCGGCCAAGTGCGCGCTGGTGTCGATGGACTCGACGCTGAAGTCCAACCTGTCGGTCGGCCTGCCGCTGGACCTGCTGGTCTACCGCAACGGCGACCTGAAGGCCGAGCGCATCGTCTGCATCGACGAGAAGAATCCGTACTTCAAGATGATCCACGACACCTGGGGCCAGCGCCTGCGCGAGGTGTTCGAGGGCATCGAGCACCCGGCCTGGAACGGCGACGGCACCACGGCCGAGTTCCCGCTGATGGTCGAGTCCGAGCGCTACGAGACGATGCGCAAGATCACCCACCCGGGCGAGAAGATCGTCTGAGCGCGATGGAAGCGCCCGGCACGATCATCTTCAGCCACGGCAACGGCTTTCCCGCCGGCACCTACCGCCAGATGCTCGAGGTCTGGCGCGAGGCCGGCTGGCGGGTCGAGGCGCTGCCGATGTACGGCCACGATCCGGCGCATCCGGTCAGCAGCAACTGGCCGCGGCTGCGCGACCAGCTGATCGGCTTCGCCAGCGGCCTGCCGGTCACGCCAGGACCGCGGGTGCTGATCGGGCACTCGATGGGCGGGCTGCTCAGCCTGAAGGCCGCCCTGCATCGCCCGGATCTGGCCGACGCGGTGCTGCTGCTGGACGCGCCGGTGGTCGGCGGCTGGCGCGCGCAGAGCGTGCGGCTGGCCAAGGCGACCCGGCTGATCGCGCGGGTCTCGCCGGGGCGCATCGCCGCACGACGGCGCATGCACTGGCCCTCGGTGGATGCCGCGCGGGCGCATTTCGGCGCCAAGTCGATCTTCGCGCGCTGGGCGCCGGGCGTGCTCGACGACTACCTGGCCTGCGGCCTGGTGGCGGCCGGCCGCACCGACGCGGACGGCGTGCGGCTGGCCTTCGACCGCCAGATCGAGGCGCGCATCTACGACACGCTGCCCCACACGCTGGAGCGGCTGCTGTCGCGCCACCCGCCGCGCTGCCCGATCGCCTTCCTGGCCGGCACCGAATCGCGCGAGCTGCGCCAGGCCGGACTGGCCGCCACCCGCCGGCTGGTGGGCGAGCGGCTGCAGTGGATCGAGGGCAGCCATCTATTCCCCATGGAAAAGCCGGGCGAGGCCGCCCGGCGGGTGCTGGAGATGCTGGCGGGCCTGCCGGGCCGGCAGGCCACGGCCGCGGACGCTCACTTGGGCAGCGTGTTCCAGTAGCGCACCAGCGCACGCAGCGCCTCGGGCTTGTTGACCGGCGCGGCCAGACCAGCCTGGTCGGCCTTGTTGACGCCGTGGCAGGAGGCGCAGACCCGCACCTCGCCCGGCTGGAAGGTGATCCAGACCCGCTCGCGAACCACCGGCGTGCCGACGGTGTCGGTCGTCTGCCAGGTCACCGCGCGGTTGGCCGGCACGAAGGCCGCGGTCGAGCCATCGGCGGCGATCTTCACGCTGCCGCTCGGGCCGGAGGTGTTGGGCACGTTCTTGCCGGTCACCGTCGCGGGAATCGGCTGCGCGATCGGACGACGCCCCGAGCGGCTGGTGTAGCCACGCACCGAATCGGCCTGCAGGATCTGGTAATGCGCGATGTCGTAGACCTTGCCGGTGTTGCCGACCCGCTTCGTGCCGCCGGGCACCTGCAGGTTGTAGGGCTGCTGCTTGTCGGCGCGGTCGCGCGAGGTCTGGTTGCGGGTGACGATCAGCGCCAGGTTGTTGGTCTTCATCCAGGCGCGCAGCGCGGTCTCGCTGATGCCCTCCTCGGCCAGGATGGCCTTCTCGGGCGCCGACAGGGCCGACTCGGTGCGCATCGTCGGGCGGGTGCGGGCGACGACCTCGACCGGATCGAGCTCCCACAGCGGACCGCTGTAGCTCTTCTTGGTGTCCGGATCCCACCAGCTCACCGTCTTGCTGATGCCGCCGGTCAGCGAGGTGCCCGAGGTGTACTGGGCCGTGGTGGCGTTGTAGCCCAGCAGCCGCACGGTGAAGCGGGCGTTCTGGAAGGCACCCACCGTCACGCTCGGCGCATAGCTGGCCACCATCTGGCCGTCGGCCAGCGGCGTGGGCGAGCGGTAGCGGCCGGTCGCCAGCGTGGAATCGCTGGCATCGGTGAACACCATCTGCTCGGCATTCATGCCGACGCCGCCGGTGAAGCGCACGATCTGGCTCGCGCCCAGCTCGTTGAACTCGCGGCCGTAGATGCCGTAGAAGGTGCCGGGATTGCGCAGATCCTCGCGGATCTGGTAGACGCCGCCGTCATGGCGGATGGTCTTCTTGTTGGCCGCGTAGCCGTCGCTGTAGTAGTCGCGCAGCGCGCTGTCGCTGGAGAAGCTGCGGGTGAACAGCGTCGGCGTCAGCTCGTGGCGGCCGATGTGGTTGAGGGTCTCTTCGCCGGTGCCGTCCTCGTTCATCTGCCAGGGCGAGAACAGATTGAAGTCATGGCCGTTGACCGGGCCGTAGCTGCTGGCGCTGCTGCCCAGCGGCTCGGGGAAGACCTCGCTGGCGCTGGCCAGCTTCGCGGCACCCGAGGCCTCGCTGGCGTAGTTCACCGCACCCAGGCCGCTGGTGTTCTGGTCGCGCTTGAGGTGATCCCAGCGGGTGAAGACGATGCGCCCGGCGCTGTCGATGAAGGGCGTGAAGGCGCCGCTGACCGAGTGGCTCAGCAGCTTGAGCTCCGCCGTGGTGGGGTTCAGGCGCCACACGCCGGTGTTGGTCGGCGTGCTCTCGTACTCGTCGAGCTGCGGATACAGATGCGCCTCGCCACCGCGCGGACGGTCGGAGGTGAACAGGATGCGGTCGTCGGTGCCGTACAGCGGCGAGACATTGTTGTAGGCGGCCGGCTGGTTGGCGACCTTGGTGATCTTGACGGTCGCGCCCTTGGCCAGACCGGTGACCTCGTAGATCTGCCACTTCACGTCGACGTCGTAGTACTGGCGGGTCGGCGCGCCGACCACCATGCTGATCAGCGCCTTGGTGCCGCTCCAGTGCACGCTGGGCTCGCGCACCGCGATCGCCTTGTCGCCCTGCAGGCCGTCCATGCCAAAGCCGGCCTCCTTGGTCAGGTTGCGCAGCGTGCCGTCGGGGTAGCGGATCATCAGGTCGCCGCCACGGGGCGCACGCTGGATCTGCGGGATGTGGTTGGCGAAGGTGCCCAGCCGGGTCGCCATGTCGACCGTGGTGGTGAACGGCACCTGGGTGACGAACAGGATCGGGTTGGTCAGCGTGCCAGTGGCCGCGGCAGCGACCGTGGTGGAGGTGGTCGCCGCAGGCGTGGTGGCGGCAGGCGTCGTCACCGTGGTGCTGGTGCTGACCGGCGTGAGCGTCACGGTGCTGGTGCGGGTCGAGACCGTGCGCACCGCCTGCGCCTGCGCCTCGGGCGCAGCCAGGGTCTCGGCCGTGGCGCTCGACGCGCTGGCCAGGGGGATCTCGTCATCGCCGCTGCCGCCGCCACAGGCGCTCAGCACCGCGATCTGGCAGAGGGTCAGCGCCAGCACGGCAGGACGACGTTGGGACGGGAAAAGAAGGGTGGACATTTCGGGCCTCAGCTCAACTACTGCTGCATGCACGCATGCAATTCCTGCAATCCCGCACCTGGGTGGACAGCGGGCGACAGGGCATCTTCCAGCCGATTGATTTATCGAATCCGGTGAAATTACCGGTGTTTCGGCGCGCCCCATCGGAACTGGAGGGCCGCCGTGATCAGCGAGGCCGGATTCTGGAAAGCATCTGTATCAGCGCTGTAGGCCACTGGTGAGCAGGCAGCGGCAGGTGTGACCGCACGTCTCGACACCGGCGGTAAGCAGTGGCAAGCGGCGTTTCGAGGCGAGAGCGATTCTCACCAGTGCGCCTCAAGTCGAGGACGGTGGCGTGAATTCCTGCGCGTTTGATGTGGATCAGACCGATTCGGCGCAGATCATTGCGGAGGACTTCAGAAATCCCTCAGAAACAGGAAATCTCACAGATCCGTGGCGGCGGGGACGCTGCGCCGCCAGGTGATGCAGCGGTTGTGGGCCGGCATCGCGCGGTCCTCGAGCAGTTCGAGGCCAGCCTCGCGGGCCAGCGCGGCCACCGCCTCGAAGTCGCGCACGCCCCGCAGCGGATCGGCCGCGCGCAGCGCCGCGTCGAAGGCGGCATTGCTGTCGCTGGTGTGCGCGCCGTCATAACGAAACGGGCCGTACACCGTGAAGAGGCCGTCGGCCTCGAGGACAGCCGGCAGATGCTCGAACAGCGCCTGCACCTGGGCCCAGGACAGGATGTGCAGCGTGTTGGCGGTGTAGACCGCGTCGAAGCGGCGCGCCGGCCAGAGGCTGTCGACATCGAGACAGATCGGCGGCGGCGTGTTGGGCAGCATCCGGTCGGCCAGCCACAGGCAGATGCCGGGCAGCTGAGCCTTCAGGTCGGAGGTCTGCCAGCGCAGGTGCGGCAGCGCGGCGGCAAAATGCACCGCGTGCTGTCCGGTGCCGCTGCCGATCTCCAGCACCGAGCGGCGGTCGGCGTACAGGGCGCGCAGCACCGCCAGAATGGGCTCGCGATTGCGGTCGCAGGCGGGCGCATGGGGCTTGTCCACGGTCATGATGGCGGTATCGGTCGGCGGTGATGATCGGTACGGGCCCGGAAAGGTACCACTGCTGCAGCGCAGCACGCCTGACTAGAATGCCGCGGTCCTCGAAAAAGAGGGCCGGTTCTCGCACAATTTCGTCTGGAGACAGATTTGAGTTCCCATGTCCAGCCCACCGCGAACCCCGGTCAGCGCAAGCCGGTGACGCTGCATTCACTGCGCGCGATGCATGCCCGCCGTGAAAAGATCACGATGCTGACCGCCTACGATGCCACTTTCGCGCGTCTGGCCGATGAATCCGGCCTGGACACGCTGCTGGTCGGCGATTCGCTGGGCATGTTGCTGCAGGGCCACAGCAGCACGCTGCCGGTCACGCTGGCCGAGATGGCCTACCACACCCGCTGCGTGGCACGCGGCCTGCAGCACGGCGGCGCGGCCTGGCTGATCGCCGACCTGCCCTTCGGCAGCTACCAGCAGGGCCCGTCGCAGGCCATGGCCTCGGCCGAGATGCTGATGCAGGCCGGCGCGCAGATGGTCAAGCTCGAAGGCGGCGGCTGGACCGCCGAGACGACCCGCTTCCTGGTCGAGCGCGGCGTGCCGGTGTGCGCGCACCTGGGCCTGACGCCGCAGAGCGTGCATGCGCTGGGCGGCTACCGGGTGCAGGGCCGCGACGCCGACGGCGCGGCGGTGCTGCGTCGCCAGGCCAAGGAGCTGGCCGACGCCGGCGCCGCGATGATGGTGCTGGAGCTGATGCCCACCGAGGTCGCCGCCGCGGTGCAGGCCGACAGCCCCGGCCTGATGACCATCGGCATCGGCGCCGGCCCCGACACCGCCGGCCAGGTGCTGGTGATGCACGACATGCTCGGCGCCACCCGTGGCAGACTGCCGCGCTTCGTGCGCAACTTCATGCTCGAGGGCGGCAGCATCGGCGACGCGATGCGGCGCTATGTCGCCGCGGTCAAGGACGGCACCTTCCCCGACCGGGTCGCGCACGCGTATTCCGCCGACTGAAGTCCGGCGCTTCCACCGGCCCACCGAGAACACCGCCCGATGCGCGTCATCCACACCCTCGCCGAGCTGCGCGCCGCGCTGGCCGGCCCCACCGCCCGCCCCGCCTTCGTGCCGACGATGGGCAATCTGCACGACGGCCACCTGAGCCTGATCCGGCAGGCGCGTGCGCAGGTCGGCCCGGCCGTGCCGGTCGTGGCCAGCATCTTCGTCAACCGGCTGCAGTTCGGTCCGAACGAGGACTTCGACCGCTACCCGCGCACGCTGGCGCGCGACTGCGAGCTGCTCGAGGGCGCCGGCTGCGACATCGTCTTCGCGCCCGACGAGGCCGAGCTGTACCCGCAGCCGCAGACCTTCAAGGTGCTGCCCGACCCGGCGCTGGCCGACCTGCTCGAAGGCCACTTCCGCCCCGGCTTCTTCACCGGCGTGTGCACCGTGGTGATGAAGCTGCTGCAGTGCGTGCAGCCGCAGGTGGCGGTCTTCGGCAAGAAGGACTACCAGCAGCTGATGGTGATCCGGCGCATGGTCGAGCAGTTCGCGCTGCCGGTACAGATCGTCGCGGCCGAGACCTCGCGCGCCGGCGACGGCCTGGCGCTGTCGTCGCGCAACGGCTATCTGGGCGAGACCGAGCGGGCCGAATCGGTGCAGCTGTCGCTGGCGCTGCAGGCGATGCGCGAGGCGGTGCGCGCGGGCGATCGCGATCTCGCCGGCATCGAGCGGCGCGCCACCGACGCGCTGGCCGCGCGCGGCTGGCAGCCCGACTACCTGACGCTGCGCCGCCGCGCCGACCTGCTGCCGCCCTCGCCCGAGGACCTGGCCGCCGACGTGCCGCTGGTGGCGCTGGCCGCAGCCCGGCTGGGCACGACGCGGCTGATCGACAACCTCGAGATCTGAGGGCCTGACCGCGCGGCCCCAAGCCCCGGCGCGAAGGACGCCCTTCGCCGGGGCGCGGCCTGCCGCCTATAATCTCGTTTTACCACCACGGCCCTCCTGAAATGTGTCCCCTGCGCCCACCCGCGGCGCCCGCGACGCGCCCAAGGGAGGGCCGCTTCACATGACCAAGTTCGTCTTCGTCACCGGCGGCGTGATGTCCTCGCTCGGCAAGGGCATCGCCGCGGCCTCTCTGGCGGCCATCCTCGAATCACGCGGCCTGAAGGTCACGCTGATCAAGCTCGATCCGTACCTGAACGTCGACCCGGGCACGATGTCGCCGTTCCAGCACGGCGAGGTGTTCGTCACCGATGACGGTGCCGAGACCGACCTCGACCTGGGCCACTACGAGCGCTTCATCACGACGCGCATGCGCAAGTCCAACAACTTCACCAGCGGCCAGATCTACACGGCCGTGCTGGAGAAGGAGCGACGCGGCGACTACCTCGGCAAGACGGTGCAGGTGATCCCGCACGTCACCAATGAGATCCAGGAGTACGTCAAGCGCGGCGCCGGCGTGGGCACGCCCGACGCGGTCGACGTGGCCATCGTCGAGATCGGCGGCACGGTGGGCGACATCGAGTCGCTGCCCTTCCTCGAGGCCGTGCGCCAGATGGCGCTCAAGCTCGGCCCGCAGAACGCCGCCTTCGTGCACCTGACCTACGTGCCCTACATCGCCGCGGCCGGCGAGCTCAAGACCAAGCCGACCCAGCACACGGTGCAGAAGATGCGCGAGATCGGCATCCAGCCCGACGCGCTGCTGTGCCGCGCCGACCGCCCGATTCCCGACGAGGAGCGCGAGAAGATCTCGCTGTTCACCAACGTCGCGCGCCACGGCGTGATCTCGGTGTGGGATGCCGACACCATCTACAAGGTGCCGCGCATGCTCCACGAGCAGGGCCTGGACGAGCTGATCTGCATGAAGCTGCAGCTCTTCACCCGCCCGGCCAACCTCAAGCGCTGGGACCGCCTGGTCAATGAGGTCGAGAACCCGAAGGGCGAGGTCACGATCGCGATGGCGGGAAAGTACACCGAGCTGTCGGACTCGTACAAGTCGCTCAACGAGGCGCTGCGCCACGCCGGCATCCACCACCACGTCAAGGTCAACATCGAGTACGTGGACTCGGAGAAGCTGACGGCCGAGAGCGCCGGCGACCTCGACCGCTACGACGCCATCCTGGTGCCGGGCGGCTTCGGCAAGCGCGGCATCGAGGGCAAGATCCTCGCCGCCCAGCACGCCCGCGAGAACGGCATTCCCTACCTGGGCATCTGCCTCGGCATGCAGGTCGCCACCATCGAGTACGCGCGCCACATGGCGGGCCTGGCGGACGCCAACTCGACCGAGTTCGAGCCCGAGACGCCGCATCCGGTGATCGCACTGATCGACGAGTGGCAGGACGCCGACGGCACCATCCAGAAGCGCGACGCCAACTCCGACCTCGGCGGCACGATGCGTCTGGGCGCGCAGTCCTCCGACGTCAAGCCCGGCACGATCGCGCACGAGATCTACGGCCCGGTCGTCACCGAGCGCCACCGCCACCGCTTCGAGGCCAACGAGAAGTACCTGCAGCGCCTGCAGGACGCCGGCCTGGTGATCTCGGCCATCACCCAGCGCGAGAAGCTCACCGAGATGGTCGAGCTGCCGCGCGAGGTGCATCCGTGGTTCGTCGGCGTGCAGTTCCACCCGGAATTCAAGTCGACGCCCTGGGACGGCCACCCGCTGTTCATCAGCTACATCGAGGCGGCGCTGCAGCACAAGAAGCGCAACGCGAACTGAAACCCGCAATCCGAGGCCAGGCAGGCTCCACCATCATGCAACTCTGCGGATTCGAAGCCGGCCTGGACCGGCCCTTCTTCCTGATCGCCGGCACCTGCTCGATCGAGAGCCTCGCGCTGAGCCTCGAGGTCGCCGGCCAGCTCCAGGAGGCCTGCGCCGCGCTGGGCATCCCGCTGATCTACAAGGGCTCCTTCGACAAGGCCAACCGCTCGTCGGGCACCAGCCGGCGTGGCGTCGGCATCGACGCGGGCCTGAAGATCCTCGACGAGGTGCGCCGCCAGACCGGCCTGCCCGTCATCACCGACGTGCATGACGAGGCGCAGATCCCCGAGGTCGCCAGCGTGGTCGACGTGCTGCAGACGCCGGCCTTCCTGTGCCGGCAGACCGACTTCATCCATGCGGTCGCGCGCAGCGGCAAGCCGGTGAACATCAAGAAGGGCCAGTTCCTCGCGCCCTGGGACATGAAGAACGTCATCGACAAGGCTCGCGCCGCCGCCCGCGAGGCTGGCCTGTCGGAGGACCGCTTCCTGGCCTGCGAGCGCGGCGTGAGCTTCGGCTACAACAACCTGGTGGCCGACATGACCAGCCTGGCCGAGATGCGCAACTCCGGCGCGCCGGTCGTCTTCGACGTCACCCACTCGGTGCAGAAGCCCGGCGGCCTGGGACAGGCCAGCGGCGGCGCGCGCGAGATGGTGCCGGTGCTGGCCCGCGCAGGCGTGGGCGTCGGTGTGGCCGGTCTCTTCATGGAGACGCATCCGCGCCCGGCCGAGGCCTTCTCCGACGGCCCGAACGCGGTGCCGCTCAGGCACATGCGTGTGCTGCTGGAGCAACTGGTGGCGATCGACCGCGTGGTCAAGGCGCAACCTTTGCTCGAAAACGATTTTTCGTGCTGAAGCTGCGGCAGGAATGTTCAGCACGGGTAACGGCGTGCGGGCACCATGCACGCCGTTCCGCTTCCCCGAACTCGATATTCGGTATTCGATATTCGACAGTTGAAACAGGAGTAGACCCATGAGTGCCATCGTAGACATCGTCGGCCGCGAGATCCTCGACAGCCGCGGCAATCCCACCATCGAATGCGACGTGCTGCTGGAAAGCGGCGTGATGGGCCGTGCGGCCGTGCCGAGCGGCGCGTCCACCGGCTCGCGCGAAGCCATCGAGCTGCGCGACGGCGACAAGAGCCGCTACCTGGGCAAGGGCGTGCTCAACGCCGTCCAGAACATCAACACCGAGATCTCGGAAGCGGTGCTGGGCCTGGACGCGGCCGAGCAGGCCTTCCTGGACAAGACCCTGATCGACCTCGACGGCACCGACAACAAGTCGCGCCTGGGCGCCAACGCGATGCTGGCCGTGTCGATGGCCGTGGCCCGCGCCGCCGCCGAGGAATCCGGTCTGCCGCTGTACCGCTACTTCGGCGGCATGGGCGGCGTGCAGCTGCCGGTGCCGATGATGAACGTCATCAACGGCGGCGCCCACGCCAACAACAACCTCGACCTGCAAGAGCTGATGATCATCCCGGTCGGTGCCCCCACCTTCCGTGAAGCCGTCCGCTGGGGCGCCGAGGTCTTCCACGCGCTGAAGAAGATCATCCACGACAAGGGCATGTCCACCGCCGTCGGCGACGAGGGCGGCTTCGCCCCGAGCGTCGAGAGCCATGAGGCCGCCATCCAGCTGATCCTGGAAGCCGTCGAGAAGGCCGGCTACCGCGCCGGCGACCAGATCGCCCTGGGCCTGGACTGCGCCGCCAGCGAGTTCTACAAGGACGGCAAGTACCACCTCGACGGCGAAGGCCTGCAGCTGACGGCCGAGCAGTGGACCGACATGCTGGCCACCTGGTGCGACAAGTACCCGATCATCTCGATCGAGGACGGCATGCACGAGGGCGACTGGGCCGGCTGGGCTCACCTGACCGAGCGTCTGGGCCAGAAGGTCCAGCTGGTCGGCGACGACCTGTTCGTGACCAACACGAAGATCCTGAAGGAAGGCATCGACAAGGGCATCGCCAACTCGATCCTCATCAAGATCAACCAGATCGGCACGCTGTCGGAAACCTTCGCCGCCATCGAGATGGCCAAGCGCGCCGGCTACACCGCCGTGATCTCGCACCGCTCGGGCGAGACCGAGGACTCGACGATCTCCGACATCGCCGTCGGCCTGAACGCCGGCCAGATCAAGACCGGCTCGATGAGCCGTTCGGACCGCATCGCCAAGTACAACCAGCTGCTGCGCATCGAGGAAGACCTGGGCGAGATCGCCGTCTACCCGGGCCGCAGCGCGTTCTACAACCTGCGCTGAACGGTCCCGGCTCGCCATGCGCATCGTGACCGTGACCCTTGTGGCCCTGCTGGGGCTGACCCAGGCCGGACTCTGGTTCGGTGAACACGGCATGCCGCGCGTGGACGAGCTCTCGGCGCTGGTCGCCGAACGGCAGGCCCGCAATGCCGAGGCGCGGGTGCGCAACGAGCAGCTGCGGGCCGAGATCCGCGACCTGCGCGAGGGCACCGAGATCATCGAGGAGCGCGCCCGCCGCGAGCTCGGCATGGTCAAGCCCGACGAGATCCTGGTCCAGTATCCGCAGGGCAGCGCCGCGACGGCCTCGCCCTGAGCCGCCCCGGCGGGGCGGCCCCGATGATGCTGGGCAAGTTCCGACTACCGCACCGAGCGGATACCCGCCGCATAACGCACGAACTCGGTGCTCAGCCTCATCGAGTGGCCCACCAGAGTGTGGATGTCGGGCAGGCGCACCGACTGGTACCGGTCCAGGACCGCGGGCACCGATGACGGATGCGGCTGGGCGGCCAGCAAGCCCGCCAGCGCGGCAGCATCGTCCACGCCAGCGGAGAAACCGTTTCCGGTCATCGCTGGCACAGGCCAGTGCCAGGGTGAGCCCGGCCAGCGAGGCACCGACGATGGCGATGGGGGGTGTGCTGCCCATGACTGGGTCAGCGCTGTGCGCGGGCGCCAGAGGCCTCGGCGGGCATGCCCAGCGTGCCGAACTCGACGGCGCTGCGCATGTAGAAGATCTGCACGCCGCTGGCGGCCAGATGCGCAAACAGCCGCTCATTTTCGGCGTCATTCACGACCATCGTCACCTGCACCGGCTGGTCGCCCAGGTCGAACATCGTGACCGCATGGACATGGCCGTCATGGCCCAGGCCCTGCAACGAGCCGTTGAGGGTAGCGCCCCGGATGCCCAGCGCGCGTGCCTGGGCGAGCAGCCATTGCGCCAGCGGTTCATGGTCATGCACGCGGTCCTGCTGCGTGAAGAAGGTGACTTGGTAGCCTTGCATCGGGCTGCTCCTGTCGTCGTGCCGCAAGGTACTCAGCGCAGGCTCAGACGCATGGCACCCTCGTGCTGTCTGAGACTGTCGGCCTGCGCGGGCGCACGCACATCCACTTCGGGCCGCACCGACATGCCCACACGCAGCAACGCGCGCTGGGGGTTGTTCTCGTCGATCTTGATGCGCACCGGCAGGCGTTGCACGATCTTGGTGAAGTTGCCCGTGGCGTTGTGCGCCGGCAGCGGCGAGAAGCTCAAGCCACTGGCGGGTGCCAAGCTGCTGACCTTGCCGGTAAAAGGAACGCCCGGCAGGGCATCCACCGTCAGCCGCACGGCCTGGCCAGGGCGCATGCGCGCCAGCTGCGTCTCGCGGAAGTTGGCCGTCACGTAGACGTCGCGCAGCGGCACCACGGCCAGCAGCGCCTTGCCGGGCTGCACATAAGCGCCCACGCGCACACTGAACTGAGCCACCACGCCGTCGGCCGGAGCCTTGATCTGTGTGTACGACAGGTTCAGCTCAGCACCCTTGAGCTGGCTTTGGGCGGCCAGCACCGCAGCGCGGGCCTTCTCCACCTCGGCCTGGATCACGGCGCTTTGCTGATCGACACCTTGCAGTGCGGCCTGGTCCTTGTCGTGGTTGGCTTGCTGCACCTGCCATTGCGCATCGGCCTGCTGTTGAGCCTGCAGGGTGCCGGAGCCGTCGCGCGCCATGTTGGCAAAGCGGTGGCGGTTGGCGTCGGCCAGCGCGATGGCGGCCTCGTCGGCTGCCAGGGTGGCGCGGGCCTGGGCCCGCAGGCTGTTCTGGCGCGCCAGCTGGGCCTGCAAGCTGCTCAAGGCCGCCTCGGCACTGAGCACTTGTGCCTTGGCGCTGTCCAGCGCCACGCGTGCATCGCGGTCGTCCAGCACGGCCAGCAGGTCGCCAGCATGCACGGTCTGGTTGTCCGCTACCAGCACCTGGGCCACGGTGCCGGCCAAGCGCGAGGCAACCTGGGTGTAGTCCGCCTCGACATAGGCGTCATCGGTGGCTTGCCAGGCGACCTCAGGGGTGCTGCGGCTGTACACCCAGGCTGCGGAGGCCGTGGCGCTGACGAGCAGGGTTGCGCCAACCAAGCGCGCTGGGAGAGAGAAAGCCATGGGCGTTGTCCAGGAGATCGGGGAGGCGAAGGGTGGAGGCGAAGATCGTGAACGGCTCAGGTGGGCGGCTGACGCACAGCCATCGGCGCGGGGATGTGCTGCAGCATCAGCACCAAGGGCACCAGCAGCAGGGCCAGAACGCCCAGCATGCGGTAGACATCGGCCACCGCCAGCACGCTGGCGTGGTGGCTCAGCAGGGTGCCCAGGCTGCTGGCCTCGGCAGGCTCAAGACCTTGGCCCAGGCGATGGCCCAGCTCGCCGATCAGCACGTCGGCATGGAAGCTGCTGCGCTCGCTCATCTGGCGGCTCACCAGCGCGCTGCCCACCAGGGTGCCAAAGGCACGCAAGGTGTTGACGATGCCCGACACGAAGGGCCCCTCCATGGGCTGGACCACGCTGGTGCTGAGGAACAGCAGCGAGACGACGGCCAGCGGCTGGCCAAGTGCCTGCAGCACCTGGGCGGTGAGGAACTGCGGCGCCATCCAATCAACATCGACGCGGGCCGCCGTCCAGCAGGCTGCGGCGATCAGCACCAGGCCCAGCGCGAAGAGGTGGCGGGCATCCACCCAGCGCTGGTACAGCAGCAGCGCCACCAGCGGACCGAGCACCAGCTGAGGCAGGCCAACGACCAGCCCCAAGGGCACGAGTTGCTCGACCCGGAAGCCATGCTGCTGCGTCAGGTTCAGCGACGGCAGCGCCACGCCGGAGGACATCGCCACCAGCAGCAGAAAGAAAACCACGAAGCCCAGACCCAGGTTGCGCCGAGCCAGCAACTGCAGCTTGATGAACGGGCCGGGGTGGAACCATTCGCTCAGCAGGAACAGGCTGGTCAGCACACCGCCGGCAGCCAGTGCCGCCACGATCAGCGGCGACTGCAGCCAATCGAGCCGCTGGCCTTGGTCCAGGCCCACGCTGAGCAAGGCCAGGCCGGGTATGCCCAGCACCATGCCGGGCCAATTGGCCTGCTTCAGCCGCGGCAGAGCTGGAGGCATCTTCGGGATCCCCCACAGCACCAGCCCCATGGCCACGACCCCGAGGGGAATCAGGTGCCAGTAGGCCCAGCGCCAGTCCTCCAGCCGGTCCAGCCACTGGCTAGCGATCCACAGCGCGACGTTGGGTGCGAAGGTGGCGGTCAACGCATACAGCGCCAGGCCATGCAGCCGAACCGGTGTGGGCAGGAAGCGCAACGCCGCCATCATCAGCATGGGAATCAGCGCGCCGGCGAAAAGGCCGTGCACAAAGCGCAGCGGCAGCAGCCAGTTCAGATCACTGACCAGCGGAATGATGCCGGCCAGCAGCAAGGCCCCGGCCAGCATCCCGCTGTGAAAACGCCGCAGCGACAGGGTGACGGCGAACCAGGTGGCAAAGGGCATGACCGACAACTCGCCCGCGGTGTAGGCCGTGCTCAGCCACGAGGCATCGTCCAGTCCCAGGCCCAGTGCGCCGCGCGTGTCAGGCAGGGCCAGGGCCGGCACGCGCGCGTTCAGGCCCGCCACCATGGCGGCCAGCAGCACGCCAGCCATGCCGACGGCCAGGCGCGGGCCGAAGACCGGGCCGGTCGCTGCGGGGGCAGTCGCGGCAGGACCGGGTGTCCCTTGATTGGCGCCCTGTGGGAGCACTGCGGCGTTCATGGCTGCACCTCGGCCACCTGCCGAGTGGACTGCACCTCCGCCAAGCCGCCGCCCAAAGCGCGGTAGAGCGACACCACGGTCAGGCCCGCGGCGGTGGTCGTGTCGGTCAGGGCTGACTGGGCATTCAGCAAGCTGCGCTGCGCCACCAGCACGGTGGTGAACTCGGCGCTGCCGGCCTTCCAGGCATTGCGGGCACTGTCCAGCGCCTGACTGCTGTGGGCCACGGCCTCCTGCTGCCGGGCCTGCTTGGCTTGCTCGCTGAGGCTGGCGTCCAGCGCCGCACCCACCTCATGCCAAGCGCGCAGCACGGTGGACCGCCAAGCCAGGGCGGCAGAACACTGCCGAGCGTCGGTCAAGACCAGCGTGCGTTGGAGCAGGCCGCCATCGAACAGCGGGAGGTGCACCACCGGACCCACGCTGAATTGGCGCATGTCCCAGTTGCCCAGTTCACTGCTGCGCGCGGTGCTGATGCTCCAACCGGCGTTCAGGCTCACCCTGGGATAGAAGTCTGCCTGTGCGGCTCCCTTGTCGGCGGTGGCCGCCCGCAACTGGGCCTCGGCCTGCAGGATGTCGGGACGCTGGCGCACCAGGTCGCTGGGCACGCCAACAGGCAGCTCGCGCGGCAGGGGCGGCAGCATCGCACCGGCCAACAGGCGCTCATCCAGCGCATGGGGCGGCTGGCCCAGCAGCAGAGCCAGCGCGTTCATCAACACATCGCGTTGCTGGCCCAACTGGATAGTGCGAGCCTCCACCGTGGCTTGTTCGGCACGGGCGGCAGCCAAATCGAAGCGGGTGGCCACGCCGTGGCGTTCACGGCTTTCGGTCAGGCGCAGCAGTTCAGCGGCGATCTGGCGGTGTTCGTCCACCAGGCGCTGCTGAGCCTGCACCCCGCGCAGCAGCAGGTACTGGCGCGCCACCTCGGCGGACAGGCTCACCCGCGCAGCACGGGCGGCCCAATGGGTTGCCTCAAGCTGGGCGCGAGCCGACTCGGTCAGCTGCTGGTGGTGGCCCCACAGGTCGATTTCCCAACTCGCCTGGCCGCCCCACTGGTACTGGTCATGGGGCCGCGTCGGCAGGCCCAGCCGGGCCAGCGGCGAGTCGGCACTGAGGGCCGCGCGGCTGTAGCCGGCATCGACGTTCACGCGCGGCAGGCCGGTGGCCTCGGTCATGCCCAGCCGCGCCTGGCTTTCGGCGATGCGCAGCAGGGCCGCCTGCAGGTCCAGGTTGCCATCGATCGCCTGCGTCTGCAGGGCCGACAGCTGCGGGTCGTCGAACAGCGACCACCAGGTGCCGGGCACGGGCTGCGGGCTCAGGGCCGGCGGGGGGGTGGTGCCGGGCAGAACCGATGGCCCCGGTAGACCGCGCGGTGTGCGCCAGGTCCATCGGGCCTCGCCCGGCTGGGTCGCGGCCTGCAGATCAGGGCCGGCCACCGGCGTGGCGCAGCCCGTCAGGGCCAGCGCCAGCATGGTGACCAGCAGCATCGGGCCGGTTCCGCGCCGCAGGGGCTGCCGCACGGTGGGGCACGGCATGGGGTTCATGGCCATGGTGTGACGGGCTCGGATCGGCGCGCGGTGGGCGCGCGCCGGCGGTGGGCTCAGCCCAGTGCGGGATAGTCGGTGTAGCCCTGGGCACCCGGCGCGAAGAACGTGGCCTTGTCGGGCGCGTTCAGCGGTGCGCCGCGGCGAAAGCGCTCGGGCAGGTCGGGGTTGGCCAGGAAGGCGCTGCCGAACACGGCCGCATCGGCCTGGCCGCTGCCCAGCAGGGCCTCGGCACGGGCCTGGTCCAGGCCGCCACCCACCAGGTAGGCGCCTTTGAAGCGCGGGCGCAGCAGGCCGTGGTAGTCCACCGCGGTGCCGAACAGGGCCACATGCAGGTAGGCCAGATTCAGCGGCGCGATCTGCTCGACGAGGTGCCCATAGGTGTCCTGCGGCGTGGCGTCGACGATGTCGTTGTAGCCCATCTCCGGCGCGATCTTCAGGCCCACGCGGCCGGCGCCGGCCTCGGCCACCATGGCGGCCAACACCTCCAGCACGAAGCGCGCGCGGTTCGCCACCGAGCCGCCATAGGCGTCGGTGCGCTGGTTGCTGCCCGAGGACAGGAACTGCTCGGGCAGATAGCCCGAGGCGGCGTGCAGCTCGACGCCGTCGAAGCCGGCGTCCAGCGCGCGGCGGGTGGCGGCGCGGTACTCAGCCACCACCTGGGCAATCTCGTCGGTGCTCAGCGCATGCGGGGTCACCATGTCCTGCAGGCCCTGGTCGGTCCAGGTCTGGCCCTTGGGCGGGATGGCCGAGGGGGCCACCGGCAGGGCGCCGCCCGGCAACAGCGACGGGT
Source organism: Sphaerotilus natans (assembly GCF_900156335.1). GTDB lineage: Bacteria > Pseudomonadota > Gammaproteobacteria > Burkholderiales > Burkholderiaceae_C > Sphaerotilus > Sphaerotilus natans. The sequence goes on along the minus strand of NZ_FTMZ01000001.1, from coordinate 278,330 downwards.
GCGAGATGCGCCCGGCGTGCATCAGCTGCATGACGATGCGGCCGCCCTGGGCGTGCACGGCATCAGCCACCCGCTTCCAGCCGGCCACCTGTGCATCGGTCTCGATGCCCGGCGTGCGCACATAGCCCTTGCCCATGGCACTGGGGAACACGCCCTCGCTGATGATCAGGCCGGCGCTGGCGCGCTGGGCGTAGTACAGGGCGGTGAGTTCACCGGGCACGCCGGCATCGTCGGCGCGCGAGCGCGTCATCGGCGCCATGACCAGGCGGTTGCGCAGGGCGAGATCGCCGACGGTGGCAGGAGTGAACAGGGGACTGGCGCTCATGGTGGGCTCCGACAAGGGGCGGGTGACGATGAGCGGCAGTGTCTGGAAATTCAGCCTTGAGATAAATCCATCTGATTGGAAATCATTGATCCATTGCCGCAGCAATCAGGCCGCTGCCTGACCCAGCTTCTCGCGCAGGAACTCGATGAAACGCTGGGTCTTGGCCGGCAGCAGGCGGGTCTCGGTCATCGCATAGACCGGTATTGGCGGCCCCTGCCAGTCCGGCAGCACGCGTTGCAGCCGGCCGGCGGCCAGGTCGTCCGCGACCACCACATCGGCCAGCAGCGCCACGCCCAGGTCCTGCATGGCCAGGCGCCGCAGCAGGCCCACGCTGTTGAGCTGGAAGCGGCCACCGACCTCGATCTCCACCTCCTCGGCGCTGCCGTTCGTGCGCGACAAGCGCCAGGTGGACCGCCCCCCGCCGGCCTTGAACAGCAGCCCCTCGTGCCGGGCCAGATCGGCGGGCTGGCGCGGCGGGCCCACCCGGCTCACATAGGCCGGTGAGGCGTACAGGTGGGTGTCCAGCGTGGCCAGCAGCCGGGCCACCAGGGTGGAGTCTTGCGACGCGCCCATGCGGATGGCCACGTCAAACGGCTCGCTGACCAGGTCCACCCGCCGCGGCGTGAGGTCGAACTCGAAGCGGATGCCGGGGTGGCGGCGGGCGAATTCGGCGATCAGCGGCGCCAGCGTGCTGTTGGCAAAGTCCACCGGCAGCGAAGCGCGCAGCACGCCGCTGGGCTGGGCCAGCAGCTCGCCCAGCTGCTCGTGCGCCAGCCGCGCCTCCTCGACGATGCGCTTGCAGCGCTCGTAGTAGAGCTGGCCGGCCTCGGTGAGCTCCAGGCGGCGGGTGGTGCGGTGCATCAGGCGCAGGCCGATGGCCTTCTCCAGCGCGCTGACGCGCCGCGACAGCGTGGAGTTGGGCATGCCGAGGGCCTCGGCCGCGCGGCGAAAGCTCATCGCCCGCGCCACTTCCACGAACAGCGCCATGTCGTTCAGGAGGTCCATGTGGATTGCTGCAAATATGGATTGGTCACTTCCATTGTGCCGTCTTTATCCCACTGTTGATTACCCAGAAGATCTCGCCATCGACACCGCGGCGCCCCGGCACCGGCACCGCACACACCACCGGAGACCCGCGCCATGACCGCCTTCGCACGCCAGCAGCGCATGAACCACGGCCGCCAGTTCCATGCCTATGGACTGCATGCCGCGGAGCTGACCAATCCCTTCCTGGGCATCGACCACGCCTGGATGAGCGGCCCGACCTTTCCGCCGCATCCGCATGCCGGCTTTTCTGCGGTGTCCTACCTGTTCCTGGACTCGCAGACCTGGATCGAGAACCGCGACTCGCTGGGCGGGCGCCAGAAGATCCTGCCGGGCGGCCTGCACTGGACGGCCGCCGGCCGCGGCGTGGTGCACGAGGAGAACCCGGCCGAGCCCGGCCAGACGGTGCACATGCTGCAGATCTTCGTGAACCTGCCGCAGCACCGGCAGGGCGACGCGCCCTTCGCACTGGCCCTGGCACCGCAGGACGTGCCGGTGGTCACGCGGCCCGGCGCCCAGGTGCGCGTGCCGCTGGGCGAGTTTGCGGGCCAGCGCTCGCCGCTGCGCCCGCCCACCGAGGTGCAGCTGCTCGACATCGCGCTGGACGCCGACGCCGAGCTGAGCGTGCCGGTGGCCGCCGGCCTGACCCACTTCGTGCTGCCGATCTCTGGCCGGGTGGCGATCAATGACCATGTGTTGGACAGCAGCACCGGTGCACCGGTGCCGGTGCAGGTGGCGCAGGCAGTGGCCAGCAGCACCCGCCTGCACGCCATCGGTGGCCCCGCCCAGGCCGTGCTCTTTGCGGGCCAGCCCTTGAATCAGCCGGTGTTCTGGCAGGGACCGCTGGCCATGGCCTCGGCCGGGGCGCTGCAGCAGGCCCTCAGCGCTTACCGGCGCGGCGAATTCGGACAGATCTGATCCGCGATGGGGCCGGCGCACAGGCCCCGACTCCCCCACCCCCGACGTTCACGTCACCCCTGAATCCCAAGGAGCAATCACATGGCCTTCAACAAGTTCACCGCCGCCGACACCGCCCTCCTGCTGATCGACCACCAGGTCGGCACCATGGGCTGGGTCAAGTCCATCTCGTTCGACGAGATGAAGCGCAACGCCGTGATGCTGGCCGAAACCGCCCGCATCCTGAAGATCCCCACCGTGCTGACGTCCAGCATGGAGGAATACACCCAGGGCCCGCTGCTGAGCGAGCTGCAGAAGTCGCTGCCCCAGGCCTTCGAGCAACGCATCAAGCGCATGGGCATCGTCAACGCCATGGACGACGCCAACTTCGCCGCCGCGGTGACCGCCACGGGCCGCAGGAAGGTGGTCGTGGCCGGCGTGACCAACGACGTCTGCACGGTCTACCCGGTGCTGACCCTGATCGACCAGGGCTACGACGTGCAGGTGGTGGCCGACGCCGGCGGTTCGCCCACCAAGCTGGCCGATGAGGTGTCGCTGCGTCGCATGGAGCGCCACGGCGCCACGATCACCACCACCAACCAGCTGATCGCCGAACTGGCCGGCACCTGGGCCACGCCCGAAGGCGGCGAGCTGGTGCAGCTGATCATCGGCGCGCTGCAGGCCTGATCGGCGCGATGGCGGTGGCAGCGACTCGTGTCAGCCGCGCAGCGCAGCGTCGAGCACTTCCACCCAGTGCCGCACCGGCGTCGCGCAGCCGGCCTGCAGGTGCGTGATGCAACCGATGTTGGCCGACACGATGGTGTCGGGCGACAGCGCCGCCAGGTTGGCCTGCTTGCGCTCGCGCAGCTGCTTCGAGAGCGCCGGCTGCAGCACCGAGTAGGTGCCGGCCGAGCCGCAGCACAGGTGGCTGTCGGCCGGCAGCGCCACGGTGAAGCCCAGCTCGCGCAGGCCCGCCTCCAGACCGCCCTTGAGCTTCTGCGCATGCTGCAGCGTGCACGGCGGATGCAGCGCCAGCCGCCCGGCCTGCGCGGCCGCCGCCAGCTTCGGCTTGAGCACCGGCACCAGCGCGGGCAGCAGCTCGCTGAGGTCGCGCGTCATCGCGCTGACCTTCGCCGCCTTGGCCGCGTAGGCCGCGTCGCCGGCCAGATGGTGGCCGTATTCCTTGACGGTGGCGCCGCAGCCCGAGGCGTTCATGACGATCGCCTCGACCTCGCCGCGCTCGATCAGCGGCCACCAGGCGTCGATGTTGCGGCGCATGTCGGCCAGGCCGCCGTCGCGGTCGTTCAGGTGTGCGCGGATCGCGCCGCAGCAGCCCGCGCCCGCCGGCACCACCACCTCGATGCCCGCGGCGTCGAGCACCCGCGCGGTCGCCGGGTTGATCTCGGGCGACATCGCCGGCTGCACGCAGCCGGCCAGCATCAGCATGCGCCGCGCATGGCGCTTCTGGGGCCAGCCGCGCGCATCGGCCTCGCGGCGCTCGGGCACCTTGGCCTGGAGCGTCTCGGGCAGCAGCGGGCGCATCACCTGGCCAAGCTGCAGTGCCGGCGCGAACAGCGGCGAGGTCAGGCCTTCCTTCAACGCCCAGCGCACCAGGCGCTCGGTGGCCGGGCGCTCGACGCGCGCATCCACCAGCCGGCGGCCGATCTCGGCCAGCTCGCCATACTGCACGCCCGACGGGCAGGTGCTCTCGCAGTTGCGGCAGGTCAGGCAGCGGTCGAGGTGGGTCTGCAGCTCGCGGGTGGGCGCCTCGCCTTCGAGCAGGTTCTTGATCTGGTAGATCCGCCCGCGCGGGCCGTCGAGCTCGTCGCCCAGCAGCTGGTAGGTCGGGCAGGTGGCGGTGCAGAAGCCGCAGTGCACGCATTTCTGCAGCAGGGCCTTCGCGGCCTCGCCGTCGGCGGTGCCGGCGTGTTCAGGAGACAGTTCGGTGTGCATGACAGGCTCGGGATCAATCGCGGGTGAACAGGCCGTGCGGGTCGAAGGTCTGGCGCAGGCGGCGCTCGATCTGCGCCTGCACCGCCGGCAGCGGCGCGGCGCGGGTCTGGCCCGGCGCGCCGCCGGCCTGCAGCTCGGCATGGCCGCCGGCCTCACGGGCAGCGGCGTGCACCGCCTCGGCCGGCTCGTCGCTGAGCCACCAGCGCTGGCCGCCGTGCCACTCGATCAGGCCGCTGCCGCGCAGCTTCAGCGTCGGCGCATGCGGCGCCACCGCCAGACGCCACAGCCGCTGCCCCGCCGGCAGGCCCTGGGCCGCGAACTGCCACAGCGCATGGCGGCGGTCGCGCAGCGCGGTCCAGAAGGTCTGCGCCTCGGCCGTCGGCACCGGCTCGCCGCCGAGCTCGCGCCGCGCCGCGTCCACCGCCGCCTGCGCGCCGGCCAGGCGCAGCATCAGCACGCCCTCGTGCCAGGCGCTGGCCTGCAGCGGCAGCGGTCGGCGCGACCAGCCGGTCAGCGCCGCCAGTGCCTCGGCCTGGCCCATCGCGAAGCGCAGCGTCAGGCCCGCCACCGGCTCGGGCAGCACCTTCAGCGAGACCTCGCACAGCACGCCCAGCCGGCCCCAGGAGCCGGCCATCAGCCGCGAGACGTCGTAGCCGGCGACGTTCTTCATCACCTGGCCGCCGAAGCTCAGCAGCTCGCCGCGACCGTCGAGCATCGTCACGCCCAGCACATGGTCGCGCACCGAGCCGGCGGCCATGCGCGCCGGGCCCGACAGGCCGGCGGCGACCATGCCGCCCACCGTGCCGCGCCCGCGCGCGCGCGGCGTCTGCAGCCGCGGCGGCTCGAAGGCCAGATGCTGGCCCTCGGCGGCCAGCGCAGCCTCCAGCACCTCGATCGGCGTGCCGGCGCGCACCGTCACCACCAGCTCGCTGGGCTCGTGGGCGCTGATGCCCGACAAGGGCGTCAGGTCGAGCGGCTCGGCGCCGTCGGCCGGGCGCGCGTCATCGGGCACCAGGCCCGCCTTCGAGCCGTGGCCGCAGATCGCCAGCGGCGTGCGGGCACGGCCGGCGGCCAGGATGCGCTCGCGCAGCCGCGCCAGCGCGGGATCGTCGTGCGTGACGGCGGAGGAAGTTGCGGCGCTCATCAGAAACGCTCCAGTTCGGGAAACGGCAGCAGGCCGCGACGCACATGCAGACGGCCGTACTCGGCGCAGCGATGCAGCGTCGGGATGACCTTGCCGGGGTTGAGCAGACCGGCCGGATCGAAGGCGGTCTTCAGCGCCAGCATCGCCTCGCGCTCGGCGGGCGAGAACTGCACGCACATCGAGTTGAGCTTCTCCACGCCCACGCCGTGCTCGCCGGTGACGGTGCCGCCCATGGCGACGCTGGTCTCCAGGATGTCGGCGCCGAAGAGCTCGCAGCGGCGCAGCTGGTCCGGGTCCTGCGCATCGAACAGGATCAGCGGGTGCAGGTTGCCGTCGCCGGCGTGGAAGACGTTGCAGCAGCGCAGCTGGTACTTGCGCTCCATCTCGGCGATGGCGCGCAGGATGTCGGCCAGGCGCTTGCGCGGGATGGTCGAGTCCATGCACATGTAGTCGGGGCTGATGCGCCCCGAGGCCGGGAAGGCGTTCTTGCGGCCCGACCAGAAGCGCAGGCGCTGCGCCTCGTCGCGGCTGACCTCGATGCGGCTGGCGCCGCAGCGCGTCAGCACCGCGCTCATGCGGCCGATCTCCTCCTCGACCTCCTCGGGCGTGCCGTCGCTCTCGCACAGCAGGATGGCGGCGGCGTCCAGGTCGTAGCCGGCGTGCACATAGTCCTCGACCGCGGCGGTCATCGGCTTGTCCATCATTTCCAGCCCGGCCGGGATGATGCCGGCGGCGATCACCGCCGCCACCGCGTCGCCGGCGGCCTCCACCGTGGGGAAGCTCGCCATGATGCAGCGCGCGAGCTGGGGCTTCGGGACCAGCTTGACCGTCACCTCGGTGATGACCGCCAGCATGCCCTCGCTGCCGACGACCACGCTCAGCAGGTCCAGCCCCGGCATGTCGGGCGCCTCGCCGCCGAACTCGACCCGCTCGCCCTCGGCGGTGAAGCCGCGCACCTTGAGCACGTTGTGCAGCGTCAGGCCGTATTTCAGGCAATGCACGCCGCCGGAGTTCTCGGCGACGTTGCCGCCGATGGTGCAGGCGATCTGGCTGGACGGATCGGGCGCGTAGTAAAGCCCGTAGGGGGCGGCGGCCTCGCTGATGGCGAGGTTGCGCACGCCGCACTGCACGACCGCCAGACCGGCCTGGGCATCGAGCCGCAGGATGCGGCTGAACTTCGCCAGCGACAGCGTGACGCCGTCGCGGTGCGGCATCGCCCCGCCCGACAGGCCGGTGCCGGCGCCGCGCGCCACCACCGGCACGCCCATCGCGTGGCAGGCCTTGAGCACCGCGGCGACCTGGTCTTCGGTCTCGGGCAGGGCGACCAGCAGCGGGCGCTCGCGGTAGGCGGTCAGGCCGTCGCACTCGTAAGGGGTCAGCTCGCCGCGGCGCGACAGCAGCGCGTGCGCCGGCAGCACCTCGCGCAGGCGCGCCAGCACCTGGGCGGCGTCAGTGGAATTGGTGGGATCGCTCATGTCTCCTCCCGAACGGGAGGCCGATCTTCAAGGCTGCCTCCGGGGCGCGGATTGAGAGTTGTTGGGGCCGACGATGAAGCTTTTTCAAGCCATCCCCCGCCACGGTTCGCCGCCGTGCCATGATTTCGGCCCCAACGAACCCGATCCGCGCATGACGACGCCTGCCCCCGATGCCCTGACCGTGGCCCTGCAGCCGCTGATGATTCCCGCTTTCACGCTGTGGGAGGCGCCCTTCACCTGGCTGGAAATGGTGGCCTTCGTGCTGTCGCTGGCGATGGTGGCGGCCAACATGCGGGTGATGCCGGTGGCCTGGCCGCTGGCCATCGTGTCCTCGCTGCTGTATTTCGGGCTGTTCTGGAGCTACCAGCTCTACGGCGACGGCTCGCTGCAGATCTTCTTCGCGGTGGTCTCGCTGTGGGGCTGGTGGCAGTGGCTGCGCGGCACCGACCAGGGCGCACCGCTGCAGGTGCGCCATCTGCCGCGCCGCGCCTGGCTGCCGGTCTTCGGCGCCGGACTGCTGCTGTGGCCGGCCATCGGCTGGTTCCTCGACACCCGCACGCCCACCGACGTGCCGTACTGGGATGCCTTCCCGACCGCCTTCAGCCTGATCGGCCAGTGGCTGCTGGCGCGCAAGTATGTGGAGAACTGGCCGACCTGGATCGGCGTCAACCTGGTGGCGACCGCGCTGTTCGCCTACAAGGGCCTGTACCTGACCGTCATCCTGTACGCGATCTTCGTCGTGCTGTCGGTGCTGGGCTGGAAGGCTTGGCGCGCGCAGGTCCGCCAGCCGTGAACCCGGGCCTGCGCGCGGCGCGGCCGGCGGCGCTGATCGCCATCGTCGGCGCCGAGAGCTGCGGCAAGTCGACGCTGGCACGCGCGCTGACCGCGCGGCTGCGCGCCGACGGGCTGGAAGCCGTCTGCATCGACGAATACCTGCGCGAGTTCTGCGAGCAGCACGGCCGCACGCCCCGCCCCGACGAGCAGGCCGCGATCGCCGCCGAGCAGAGCCGGCGCATCGCGGCGGCGCGGCAGTCGCGGCTGCTGCCGGTCGACGTGGTGGTGGCCGACACCACCGCGCTGATGACCGCGGTCTACAGCGAGCTGATCTTCGATGACCGCTCGCTGCACGAGGCTGCACTGGCCGCGCACCGCCAGGCCGACCTGACGCTGCTGATGGCCACCGACCTGCCCTGGGTCGCCGACGGGCTGCAGCGCGACGGCCCGCAGGTGCGCGCGCCGGTGGACCGGCTGCTGCGCGGGCTGCTGCTGGGCGCGGGGCTGGGCTTCTCGGTGATCGCCGGCCAGGGCGAGGCGCGGCTGCAGGCGGCGCTGTCGGCCTGGGAAGCCTGGCAGCGCGGGCGCAGCCCGAAGCCGAAGATCCGGTGGAATCATGTCTGCGGCCGCTGCGGCGACCCCGCATGCGAGCGGCACGGTCTCGGACAATCAGCCCGGATGTAACAGGGTGTGGCAGCATCGATCGGGTGAAGTCGACCGCCCTGCCCTCCACCTCGAACGCCGCCCGCCCTGCCCTGGGCGGCCTGCCGGAGCACCTGCCCTCGCTCGACGGCCTGCGCGGCCTGGCGATCGTGCTGGTGCTGCTGCACAACCTCGACGTGCTGGCGCCGGCCGCCGACCGGCCGCTGGCGGTGGCGCTGCTGAAGGAGACGCTCTATGTCGGCTGGATCGGCGTGCAGCTCTTCTTCGTGCTCAGCGGCTACCTGATCACCCGCGGTCTGCTGGCCAGCCGCGGCCAGCCCGGCTGGATGCGCGACTTCCTGGTCAAGCGCGGCCTGCGCATCCTGCCGCTGTACTGGATCGCGCTGCTGCTGCTGACCGTCGTGCTGCCGCTGCTGGGCGTGACGCTGCCGCACCCCTCGCACTTCAGCACCGCCTGGCTGTGGCTGCATCTGTCGAACTGGACCACGCCCTTCGAGCCCGGCGGCGGGCCGCTGCCGCATGTCTGGTCGCTGTCGGTGGAGGAGCAGTTCTATCTGCTGTGGCCGCTGCTGCTGTGGCGCATGGGCCTGCGCGATGTCTGGCTGCTGTGCCTGGTGCTGATCGCCGCCAGCCCGCTGGCACGGCTGCTGATGCTCAACCTGGGCCTGCCGCAGGAGGCGGTCTACACCTTCACCGTCAGCCGCATCGACGCGCTGGCCGCCGGCGCCGCGCTGGCGGTCTGGGACGCCGGCCGCGCGCTGCACGGCGCGACCCGCTGGCGCAGCGCGCATCTGCTGCGGCTGGCGATCGTGCTGCTGCTGCTGACCGCGGCCTTCAGCGGCGGCTTCCGGCGCCTGGGCGACGCGGCGCAGATCGGCGGCTACACGCTGCTGACGCTGAGCTGCACCGCGATCATCGCCTGGGCCATCCTGGTGGACCGCGCCCACGCCCGCGGCGCGCTGCAGGGCGGCGCCAGCCGGCTGCTGCGCGGCCGGGTGCTGGCCAGCTTCGGCCGCTACAGCTACGCGATCTACCTCTTCCACAAGCCGGTGCATGACCTGATCGGCCTGCCGCTGCTGCGCCAGCTCACCGGCAGCGACAGCAGCGCCGATCCGGCGGTGGCGCTGCTCTACCTGCTGGCCAGCGGCACGCTGTGCTGGGCGATCGGCTGGCTGTCGTGGCGACTGATCGAGCGCCCGGCGCTGGCGCTGCGCCGGCACTGGCTGTCACGCCCGGCGCCGGCGCAGATCGCGCAGGCCCCCGCCCCCGCAGCGCCGCCGCTCGACCGCGCCACCTCGGCGGTGGCGCGCGGCCGGGCGGATGCGGCACGCCGGCGCGACTTCAGGGCGCCGGCACGTCCGTGGGGGATCCTGACTCGAGCCAGGCCAGCTCGGTCTCGCTGAAGCCGGCGTCCAGCCGCGCCTGACGATTGAAGGGCGGGCGCAGCCGCGGCGGCACGTACTGGCGCACCAGCTCGCGGTAGTGGCTCACCGGCTCGAGCCCCTCGCGCTCGCAGGCCCATCGGTACCAGTGATTGCCGATGGCGACATGGCCGATCTCCTCGCGCAGGATCACGTCGAGGATCTCGACCGCACGCAGGTCGCCCGCACGGCGCAGCTTGGCCTGGATGAGCGGCGTGGCGTCGAGTCCGCGGGCCTCCAGCGTGCGCGGCACCAGCGCCATGCGGGCGACGAAGTCCTCGCGGGTCTTCCAGGTCATCGTCCACAGCCCGTCATGCGCCGGAAAGTCGCCGTAGGCATGGCCGAGCGTGGCCAGATGCCCGGCCAGCAGCAGGTAATGCTTGGCCTCTTCCGCCGCGACCCGCATCCAGTCGATGTAGAACGCCTCCGGCAGGCCCGAAAAGCGAAAAACGGCATCGGCGGCCAGATTTTGCGCGTTGAACTCGATGTGCGCGATGGCGTGCAGCAGCGCCGCGCGCCCCTGCGGCGTGAAGGGCGAGCGCTGCGGCACCTCCACCGCCGGCACCAGTGGCGGCCGCTCAGGCCGGCCGGGCAGGTCGCCGGGGTCGGCGATCACCGCCTCGGTGTCGATGCGCAGGCCCGGATCGCGTGCCTCCAGGCGCGCCCACAGCGACTGCAGCGCGTATGCTTTGCGCACCGGATCGGTCACGCACAAGGCCTCCAGGGCCATCTGTCTCAGGTCCATCCGTAGAATTCTGCCCCCTCCCGCCGCACCGTTCCGTTTCAAGGAGAGACGATGGCCCTCTATCAGCTCGGCGAGCACATTCCGCAGATCCACGAGACGGCGCACATCGCCGACAGCGCCGACGTCATCGGCCAGGTCGAGATGGCCGAGCACAGCAGCGTCTGGTATGGCGTCGTGGTGCGTGCCGACACCGACCGCATCCGCATCGGCCGCGGCAGCAACATCCAGGACAACACGGTGCTGCACACCGACGCCGGCATCGAGCTGGTCATCGGCGAGAACGTCACCGTCGGCCACCAGTGCATGCTGCACGGCTGCAGCATCGGCGACGGCTCGCTGATCGGCATCGGCGCGATCGTGCTCAACCGCGCGCGCATCGGCCGGCACTGCGTCGTCGGCGCGGGCGCCCTGGTCACCGAAGGCAAGGAGTTTCCCGACTACGCGATGATCCTGGGCAGCCCGGCCAAGGTGGTGAAGACGCTCAGCCCCGAGGAGGCCGAGCGCTTCCAGCACGGCGCGGCGCACTACGTCGAGAACGCGCAGCGCCACCGCACGCAGCTGCGCCGCATCGACCGCTGACCTTGACTTGCGCCCCGGTGCCCGCACCTGCCTCCCCTTTCTTTCCGAACAAGGACCTGTCCATGACCATCCACGGCGGCGAGCTGCACAAGTTCATCTTCGAAGGCCTGCCGGTGCGCGGCGTGCTGGTGCGCCTGACCGGCGCCTGGACCGAGATGCTGGCGCGGCGCCAGGGCGCCGGCGGCTACCCCGCGCCGGTGCAGCAGCTGCTGGGCGAGATGAGCGCCGCGGCCACGCTGATGCAGGCCAACATCAAGTTCAACGGCGCGCTGGTGCTGCAGATCCAGGGCGACGGCCCGGTCAAGCTGGCGGTGGCCGAGGCCCAGCCCGACCTGACGGTGCGCGCCACCGCCAAGGTCGTGGGCGACGTGCCGGTCGAGGCGAGCCTGAAGTCCATGCTCGACGCCCACCGCCAGGGCCGCTGCGTCATCACGCTCGACCCCAAGGACCGCCAGCCCGGCCAGCAGCCCTACCAGGGCGTCGTGCCGCTGCACGGCGAGCACGGCGAGCCGATGCAGCAGCTCTCCGAAGTGCTCGAGCACTACATGCTGCAGTCCGAGCAGCTCGAGACCCGCCTGATCCTGGCCGCCGACGACCAGGTCGCCGCCGGGCTGCTGATCCAGCGCCTGCCGCTGGAGGGCGCCGGCAACCTCGAGGTGCGCTCCGAGGACGAGGAGGCCCGGCTGCACGAGGGCTACAACCGCATCGCCCACCTGGCCGCGACGCTCAAGCGCGAGGAGCTGCTCTCGCTCGACACCCCGACCATCCTGCGCCGGCTGTTCTGGGAAGAAGACCTGCGCCTGTTCGAGCCGCAGACGCCGCGCTTCGGCTGCACCTGTTCGCGCGAGCGGGTCGCGCGCATGCTCGTCGGCCTGGGCCGCGAGGAGGTGGAATCGGTCATCGCCGAGCGCGGCGAGATCGAGGTCGGCTGCGACTTCTGCGGGGCCAAGTACGCCTTCGACAGCATCGACGCCAGCGCGCTGTTCGTGCCGGCCGCCGATCATCCGAGCAGCAGCGGCACGGTGCAGTGAGGCCGCGCCCGGAGCGTCGTGCGCGCGGAGATCCGCCCCGCGGGACGCCAGGCCGCCCGCACCGGACGGTTTTCCGTGCGATCCGGGCGATCGGGAAACACCGCAGGCCGCATCCGGCCCCGGCATGGAATCTGCGTTGAGTCAGGACTCCAGCTCCGGGCAGTGGCCACCCGTGCGGACGGCCCCTAAACTGCAAGGTACTCCTGTATTCCCAGAAGGACTTCCATGACGATCTCCCTGACCACCCGACGTTTCCTGAAGACCGGCGCCGCCCTGGCCGTCGCGCTGACCCTGGCCGCCTGCGGCAAGAAGGAAGAAGCCGCGCCGGCGGCGGCCGCCTCGGCCGCGGATGCGCCGCCCGCACGGGTCTATGTGGTCGGCACCGATGCCGCCTACGCGCCGTTCGAGTCGCAGAACGAGAAGGGCGAGATCGTCGGCTTCGACATCGACGTGGTCTCGGCGGTGGCGCAGAAGGCCGGCATCCAGGTCAAGTTCGTCAACACGCCCTGGGAGGGCATGTTCAACACCGTCGCCCAGGGCGACCGCGACCTGCTGGTGTCGGCGATCACCATCACCGATGAGCGCAAGCAGACGATGGACTTCTCGGCGCCCTACTTCGACGCGCAGCAGCTGATCGCGGTGAAGGAAGATTCCAAGGTCGCCAAGTTCGAGGACCTGAAGACGCTGAAGGTCGGCGTGCAGACCGGTACCACCGGCGACGAGGTGGTGACCAAGCTGATCGGCAAGGAAAGCACCGCGATCAAGCGCTTCGAGTCGACCCCGCTGGCGCTGAAGGAGCTGGAGTCGGGCGGCGTCGACGCGGTCGTGGCCGACAACGGCGTGGTCATCCACTATGTGGCCAACAACGCCGGCTCGAAGTTCAAGACCGTCAGCGACACCTCCTTCACGCCCGAGCAGTACGGCATCGTCGTCAAGAAGGGCAATGCCGAGCTGCTGGAGAAGATCAACAAGGGCCTGGCCGACATCAAGGCCGACGGCACCTACGACAAGATCTACGCCAGCTGGTTCGGCGCCGCGCCGGCCGCCGCTTCCGCATCGAAGTGATCCTGCCGCCCCGGTGACGGGGCCCAGACCTGCCACCAGGTCTCGAACTCGGCCGGTGGCATCGCGTGCGCGAACAGCCAGCCCTGGCCCTGGGCACAGCCTTCCTGCTCGAGCAGCTCGCGCTGGCCCTCGGTCTCGACGCCCTCGGCGACCACCGTCAGGCCCAGGCCGCGCGCCAGCGCGATGATGGTGGTGGCGATGCTCAGGTCACGGCGGTCGCTCTCGATCGCCGCGACGAAGCTGCGGTCGATCTTCAGCGTGTCGACCGGCAGTCGCTTCAGGTAGGACAGGCTCGAGTAGCCGGTGCCGAAGTCGTCGATCGACAGCTTCACGCCGGCCTGGCGCAGCTCGGCCAGACGCTGCTCGGGCGCGCCGCCGGCGGTCATCAGCATCGACTCGGTGATCTCCAGCTCCAGCACGCCCGGCGGCAGGCCGTGGCGCTCGCGCAGCGCCTGCAGCCGCGCCGGCAGGCCGGCGTCGGCGAAATGGCGCGCGCCCAGATTGACCGCCACCGGCAGCCAGCCGCGGCCTTGCGCGTGCCAGCGCGCGACCTGCGCCGCGACGGTGTCGAGCATGCGCTCGCCGATCGCCACGATCAGGTCGGTCTGCTCGGCCACCGGGATGAACTGCGCCGGCGACACCCAGCCCAGCTCAGGATGCAGCCAGCGCACCAGCGCCTCGGCCCCGACCAGCTCGCGGCTGTGCAGGTCGAGCTTGGGCTGGTACCAGGCGTGCAGCTCGCCGGCCGGCACAGCCCGGCGCAGCGACGACAGCAGCAGCAGCCGCTCCAGCGAGGCCTGGTGCTGCAGCGGGTCGTAGCGGCGCAGCGTGTTGCGGCCCTCGCCCTTGGCGCCACGCAAGGCGCTCTCGGCGTGGCGCAGCAGCGTGTCGGCGCTGTCGCCGTCCTCCGGAAAATGCCCCAGACCGATCGAGACGGTGATGGTCACCGCATGGCCCTGCAGCTCGATCGGCTCGGCCAGCGCGGCCAGCCAGTCGCGCGCCTCGGCCTGCACCCGCTCCAGCCCGGCATCGACCCGCATCACCACGAACTCATCGCCGCCGAGCCGGCCGACGAAGCTCTGGCCGCCGGCCAGCACCCGCAGCCGCTCGGCCATCTCGACCAGTACCCGGTCGCCGGCGGCGTGGCCCAGCGAGTCGTTGATCGACTTGAAGCCATCGAGTCCGATGACCAGCAGCGTCACCCCGCCGGAGCGATCGCTGCCGCGCCGAGTCTCGATCGCCTCGTGCAGCCGGGTGGCGATCACCTGGCGGTTGGGCAGATCGGTCAGCGTGTCATGCAGCCGCAGGTGATGCGAGCGCTGCTCGGCCTCGTGCAGGCGCGACAGATCGGCGCCGACGCCGACATAGTGGGTGATGCGCCCGACCTCGTCGCGCAGCACGGTGATGGTCTGCAGCAGCGGATACAGCCGGCCGTCGCGCGCCCGGTTCCAGAACTCGCCCTGGAATCGGTCGTGCACCGCCAGCTGGCGCCACATCCGGGCCGCGAAGGCCGGCCCCTGGCGGCCGGAGCGCAGCAGGCGCGGATTGCGGCCGATCACCTCCTGGGCCGGATAGCCGGAAATCCGGCTGAAGGCGGCATTGACCGCGACGATGTCGCCTGCCGCGTCGGTCACCAGGATGGACTCGCCGACCGACTCGAAGATGCGCGCGGCCAGCCGCAGCGCCTCGTCCTGGTGATGCTGGCGGGTGATGTCGCGCGCCACGCCCAGCACGCCGATCAGCACCTCGTCCTGACCGCGCAGCGGCGTCTTCAGCACCTCGTAGCGGCGGCGCTCGCCGGTATCGCGAAAGGTCAGCCATTCCTCGTTGACATGCAGCCCGTCGCGCTCGAGCGCGCCGCGGTCGTTGCTGCGGAAGAAGGCGGCCTCCTCGGCGGAAAAGACATCCACATCGGTGCGACCGCGCAGCTCGGCCTCGCTGCAGCCGACGATGCGCTCGAAGGCGGCGTTGCAGCTGAGATAGCGCCCTTGCGGATCCTTCAGCCAGGCCAGATCCGGCAGGCCCCGGAAAAGAATCCGCGCAAGATCGGCCCCGGCGGCCCAGAGGCTGCCCCCGTCCTGCGCCGCGACGCCGCTGGCGCCACGCGCGTCTGCTCCGACTCCCTGAGCGTCCATGATGCCGACGACCTCGAGAAATTGATGCACTGCAGTAGACCTCAGGAAGCGGTCGCGCCCAAGAGAAATTGCTCCTTTTCGTGACATATTCTGCGATGGCACCCCTCTTGCTCGCTGAAGTCATGGCGGCGCCATGCACGGGCTGTGCCGAGACGGGCCCCTGCCGCTCAGGGTGGGTCCGGCTCAACATCGACCGGCGTGGCGCGTAGACTCGCGCACCTGCCACGGGCACGACCCGCCCGTCCCGAACCTTCCACCCTCTTTTCCTTCCTTCCCGATCATGGATCTTCGCTGGGACATCCTCGCCGGCTACGGCCCGCTGTTCGCCGCTGGCGTGGTGACCACCATCAAGCTGACCCTGGTGGCCATCCTGGCCGGACTGGTGCTGGGCGTGGCCTTCGGCCTGATCAGCAGTTCGGCCAGCGCACCGAAGCCCCGCTCGGGCACGACGGCCCTGCTGATGAAGCTGCTGCGCGGCCTGACCACCGCCTATGTCACCTTCTTCCGCGGCACGCCGCTGTTCGTGCAGATCCTGCTGGTGCATTTCGCGCTGATGCCGGCGCTGGTCCATCCCGAGACCGGCCTGCTGCTGTCGGGCGAGGTCGCGCGCACCTTCCGCCAGGAGCACGGCGCCTTCTTCTCCGGCTGCGTGGCGCTGAGCCTGAATGCTGGCGCCTACATCTCGGAAATCTTCCGCGCCGGCATCCAGAGCATTCACCTCGGCCAGACGCAGGCGGCCTACTCGCTGGGCTTCACGCACGCGCAGAGCATGCGCTTCGTGATCCTGCCGCAGGCCTTCCGGCGGATGGTGCCAGCGCTGGTCAACGAGGGCGTCACGCTGATCAAGGACTCCTCGCTGGTGTCGGCCATCGGCCTGGCCGAGCTGGCGCTGGCCGCACGCACCGTCGCCGGCGCCTACTCGCGCTACTGGGAGCCCTATCTGGCGATCTCGGCGATCTACCTGATCCTGACCCTGGTCCTGACGATGCTGGCGCGGCGGCTGGAGGCCCCGGCACACCTGCGCGGCCGCTGACACGCCGGACGTGGCGGCACCGCCTCAAGCCCTGTGTGGTGCATCACGCCCGGGACGGAGGCGGTGGCTGCACAAGCCTTGTGCCGCGTTGTTTCATCACAACGAAACACACCGTCTTCCGTCACGTCAAGCGCGTCAAATCAGCATATCCCCGAATCTTCGCTCCTAGAATGGATCGCAATCGGCGCCTTTCGAGCAAGCCGTGGACCCCGAATTCACTCCTCTCCTCTAGGACGAAACTCATGATCAAGCGCTCCATCGCTCTGGCCGTGCTGGCCACCCTGGCCTCCGGTGCGGCTCTCGCCCAAAGCTCCGTCACCCTGTACGGCCGCCTGAACGTGACCGCCGAGCGCCAGAAGGTCGGCAGCGCCGACGCCGTGGTCGAGCTGAACAACACCGCTTCGCGCATCGGCTTCAAGGGCGAAGAAGATCTGGGCGGCGGCCTGAAGGCCGGCTTCATCATCGAGCACGGCTTCGACCCGACGACCGGCGCTGCTGCCTCGACCTTCTGGGGCCGCCAGTCCGAGGTCTACCTGTCGAGCAAGCTGGGCATGCTGCGCCTGGGCAACTTCACCCAGGAATCGATCAATGCCACCGCCGACGTGGTGAGCATGCACAACCACGACACCGGCACCTCGGCCGACGCGCTGTACAGCTACTTCGGCAGCGACGTGAACAAGGTCGCCTACCGCACTCCGGAATTCGTCAAGGGCCTGTGGGCTGAAGCCTCGATCGCCGAAGCCACCGCCGGCACCGGCGGCAAGCGTCCGGTCGACCTGGCCGTGAACTACGACCTGGGCGCGCTGCAACTGGGCGCCGGCTACACCAAGGCCGACCAGGACAACCAGTTCGCCGTGCGCGCTTCCTACGGCATGGGCCCGTTCACGCTGGCCGCCTACGCCCAGCGCACCAAGAGCGATGACGTGTCGCGCAACGCCTTCCGCGTCGCCGGCATGTACACCCTGGGCGCCTCGGAGTTCCACGTCAACGTCGGCTACGCCGGCAAGATCGGCGACGTGGCCAACACCCAAGCCACCCAGGCCACGCTCGGCTACAACTACAACCTGAGCAAGCGCACCAAGGTCTACGGCTTCGTGACCAAGGTCGACAACAAGGCCAACGTCGGTTACGCCACCGGTGTCGAAGGCGCCGACTTCAGCTCGGTCGCCGTCGGCGTGCGCCACAACTTCTGATCGATCCTTCGGGATCGCGGACCGGCCCGGCCGGTCCGTCAGAAGACAAGCCATGCAGAAGGGCCGGTCTCGCGACCGGCCCTTCTTCATTCCAGCGTCAGCTTCTGCTTCTCCACGACCTGCCGGTAGACCTCGAACTCCGAGCGGATCTGCGCGGCGAACTGCTCGGGCGTGTTGGCCACGATCAGCGAGCCGGTGTCCTCGATGCGCTTCCTGACCGACGCATCCTCGAGCGTGCGCCGTGCCGCGGCCGAAACCTTGTCGACCACCTCGCGCGACAGCCCCTTCGGGCCGACGAAGCCGTAGAAGGCCATGCGGTTGACCGGCTCCAGCCCGACCTCCTTGAAGGTCGGCACGTTCGGCAGCACCGCCAGACGCTCGGGCGCGGCCACCACGATCGGGATCAGCCGCCCTTCGCGGATGAAGGGCAGCGCCGAGGGCAGGTTGTCGAAGATGATCGGCACCTGACCGGCGACCGTGTCATTGAGCGCCGGTCCCGCGCCGCGGTACGGAATGTGGGTGACAAAGACACCGGCCAGGTTCTTGTAGAGCTCCATCTGCAGATGCCCGATGCCGCCGGTGCCGGAGCTGGCGTAGCTATATCGGCCCGGGCTCTTCTTCAGCACCTCGAGGAACGTCCTGTAGTCGCGCGCCGGAAAGCTCGGATGCACCGCGATGACATTGGGCGTGGCCGCCAGATTGATGATCGGCGTGAAGTCGCTCAGCGGGTTGTAGGGCGTGCGCGGATTGATCGCCGGGTTCGAGGCCACCGTCGAGACGGTGGCCATGCCCAGCACATGGCCGTCGGCCGGTGCCTTGACCAGCTCGGCCGCACCGACGATGCCGCCGCCACCGGCCTTGTTCTCGACCACCACCGTCTGCCCGAGCGCCGCGCCCATGCGCTCGGACAGGATGCGGGCGATGATGTCGGTGGTGCCGCCCGGCGCGAACGGCACGACGACGCGCACCGGCTTGGACGGATAGCTCTGCGCCAGCACCGGCAGCGACAACGGAGCGACGGCCAGCGAGGCCAGGGCAGCAAGGACCGGACGACGATTCATTCAGCGGACTCCAGGAAAGCGGCAGCAAGGACAAGGATCGCGCGATCCTAAGGCCGCCGCCGCGGCTGTGGATCGCGCGTAGTGGAAAACCTCGAGCGTCGGGCTACGCTGCGGTCATGCTCGACACCGCCCTGCTGCTGCTCCCGGACTTCCTGCTGATCGTCGCCGGCTGGACGATCTGCCACCGCACCGCGCTGAACCGCCCGGTCTGGGACAGCGTCGAGCGGCTGGTCTACTGGCTGCTGTTCCCGGTGCTGCTGTTCGTGTCGATCGTGCGCAGCCCGCTGGCGCCGGCCGCCACCGCCGGCCTGGCGGCGGGCGGCGTGCTGACGGTGCTGGCCGGCATCGCGCTGGCGACCGCGCTGCGCGGGCTGCCGGGCATCGACCCGAAGCTGCAGGCCAGCGGCGCGCAGGTGGCCTTCCGCTTCAATTCCTATGTCGCGCTGGCCCTGGCCGAGCGTCTGGGCGGCGCGCAGGCGCTGGCCTGGGTGGCGCTGCTGATCGCGCTGTGCGTGCCGGTGTGCAATGTCGGCGCGGTCTGGAGCCTGGCGCGCCACGGCGGCCACCGCATCGGCGCCGAGCTGGTGCGCAATCCGCTGATCCTGGCCACCGTGGCCGGACTGGTCTGCAATCTGGCCGGCCTGCAGCTGCCGACGCCGGTGGCCACGACGCTCTCGCGCATCGGCGCGGCGGCGCTGCCGCTGGGGCTGATGGCGGTGGGCGCGGGCCTGCAGTTCGGCGGGCTGCGCAAGGCGCCCGGCCTGGCGGCGGCGCTGCTGTCGATCCGCCATGCGCTGCTGCCGGCCGTCGGGCTGGGGCTGGGCCTGCTGCTCGGGCTGCCGACCGGACAGGCGCAGGTGCTGCTGCTGTTCGCCGCGATGCCCACCGCGTCGAGCTGCTTCGTGCTGGCCGCGCGCATGGGCGGCGACGGGCCGTATGTCGCCGGGCTGGTCACCGCCTCGACGCTGCTGGGCATGATCGGCCTGCCGCTGGCGCTGGCGGCCTTCCAGGCGCTGCACGGCGGCTGAGCACCCCACGGCGCGCGCCCTTCACGCCCGCTGCGCCAGCGCCCAGTCGATGTGCTCGGCCAGCAGCGCGTCGGCGCCGTCGCGGGCGGCGCGCAGCGCCTCGGCCAGCGCCGGCTCGCCCGTCTCGCGCCAGGCATTGCCCAGCGCCACCGCCAGATTGCGCCGCCAGCGCGCATGCCCGATGCGCCGGATCGGGCTGCCCTCGGTGCGGCGCAGGAAGCTCGCCTCGTCCCAGGCCCAGAGCTGCAGCAGCGTCGCGCCGCCCATGCCGGGACGCACGTCGAAGTCGGCCAGCGTGCTGGTGCGCGCGTACTTGTTCCACGGGCAGACCAGCTGGCAGTCGTCGCAGCCGTAGATGCGGTTGCCCATCGCCGCGCGCAGCTCGACCGGAATCGGGCCGTCGTGCTCGATCGTCAGGTAGCTGATGCAGCGCCGCGCATCCAGCCGGTAGGGCGCGACGATGGCCGCGGTCGGGCAGGCGTCGATGCAGGCGCTGCAGCGCCCGCAGCGCGGCTCGGCCGGCGCGTCCACCGGCAGCGGCAGGTCGACGAAGAGCTCGCCCAGGAAGAACATCGAGCCGGCCGAGCGGTCCAGCAGCAGCGTGTGCTTGCCACGCCAGCCCAGGCCGGCGCGCCCCGCCAGCTCGACCTCGAGCACCGGCGCCGAGTCGCAGAAGACCCGGTGGCCAAAGGGGCCGATCTCGGCGGCGAGCCGGTCGGCCAGGCGCTGCAGCCGCGCGCGCACCACCTTGTGATAGTCCCGCCCGCGGGCATAGACCGAGATCACCGCCTCGCCGGGCTGCTGCGCACGGGCATGCTCGATCGTGCGCCAGTCGGTGCCCGTGTCCGGCGGCAGATAGGGCATGGCCACGCTGATCACCCGCACCGTGCCCGGCACCAGCTCGGCCGGCCGCGCGCGGCGCAGGCCGTGCGCGGCCATGTACTGCATCGAGCCGTGAAAGCCCGCCTCCAGCCAGGCCAGAAGACCCGGCTCGGCTGTAGCCAGATGTACATCGGCCACGCCGATCTGGGAAAATCCCAGCGCATGCGCCCACTCGCGCAGCTGCCGCACCAGCCGAGGCCCGTCCAGGGCCGGCTGCCCCTCATTCCGATCGTCATCCGTCATCCGGTGATTCTAGAAACCCGCCACCAGACCTGGGCCGACGAGGCCGACTGCGAGGCCGCCGCGCAGGCGCTGGCCCGCGCGCCGCAGGTCCGCCGCGCCTGCATCGCCCTGCATGGCACGCTCGGTGCCGGCAAGACCACCTTCGTGCGCCACCTGCTGCGCGCGCTGGGCGTGCAGGGGCGGATCAAGAGCCCCAGCTATGCGATCGTCGAGCCGCACGAATTGCCGGATTGGCCGGATCTGGGCGTCTGGCACTTCGATTTCTATCGCTTCGGCGACCCGCGGGAATGGGAAGATGCCGGCTTTCGCGACCTGTTCGCCAGCCCCGGGCTGAAGCTGGTCGAGTGGCCCGACAAGGCGGCCGGCCTGCTGCCCCAGCCCGATCTGGTGCTGACCCTGGACCTGCAGACCGACGGACGGCGCCAGGTGACCTGGCAGGCAGGCAGCCCCGAAGGCCGCCAGCTGCTGGACGCCCTGGGCCTGATGAACCCAGCCCGATGAACTGAAGAACCGGACGCGAGGAGGACCCGATCATGACCACCCCGTTCCATGCCCCCCAGGAAGAAACACTCCGCCACGCCGATGCTCCCGAGGAGCCGGCCAGCGACCGCCGCCGCTGGCTGCGCCAGGCCGGCGCGCTGGTGCTGACGCTGGGCGCCGGCGATCTGGCCTTCGGTGCGACGCTGGTGGCGGTGCGGGTCTGGCCCTCGGCCGACTACACCCGGGTCACGCTCGAGTCCGATGTCGCGCTGGAAGCGCAGCATTTCATCACCGAAGGCCCGGCGCGGCTGGTCATCGACATCGACGGGCTGGAGCTCAGCGCGCAGCTGCGCGAGCTGGTGGCGCGCGTCGGCAGCGACGATCCGCAGATCGCCGGCGTGCGCATCGGCCAGAACCAGCCGCGCCGGGTGCGCATGGTCTTCGACCTGAAGCGCCAGGTCGCGCCGCAGGTCTTCACGCTCGCGCCGATCTCGCCCTATCGCCACCGGCTGGTCTTCGACCTCTACCCGAGCAAGGCACCCGACCCGCTGCTGAGCCTGGTCAAGGAGCGCGAGAGCGCACCGGTCGCGAAGGCGCCGGTCAGCGCAAGCGGCATGAACAGCGCGAACAGCGCCGACAGCGCGGAGGCCTCGCAGCGGGCGGCCTCCGACATCGAGGATGCGCTGGGCGAATTCATCGGCCGGGTCGATCGCCCGGTGGCGCCGCAGGACGGCGCACCGGTGCCGCCGTCTGCATCGCCCCAGCCGCCGCGTGTGGCCGCCTCGCCCGCACCGGCGCCGGCGGAAGGCGCACCCGCGGTGCCGCCCGGTCGTGGCGGCATCAACCGGCTGGTCATCGTCGCGATCGACCCGGGCCACGGCGGCGAGGATCCCGGCGCGATCGGACCGACCGGCCTGCGCGAGAAGGATGTCGTGCTGGCGATCGCCCGGCAGCTGCAGGAGCGCATCAACGCCCGCCCGGGCATGCGCGCGATGCTGACCCGCGACGGCGACTATTTCGTGCCGCTGCAGGAGCGGGTGCGCAAGGCCCGGCGGGTGCAGGCCGACCTGTTCGTCTCGATCCATGCCGACGCCTTCATCACGCCGAAGGCCCGCGGCGCGTCGGTGTTCGCGCTGTCGGATTCCGGCGCCACCAGCACCACCGCCCGGCTGATGGCCCAGCGCGAGAACGCGGCTGACGCGATCGGCGGCATCAATGTGCGCAGCAAGGATGCGCATGTGATGCGCACGCTGCTCGACATGAGCACCACCGCGCAGATCCAGGACAGCCTGCGCATCGGCCGCGAGGTGCTCGGCCACATCGGCCAGGTCGGCCGGCTGCACAAGCAGCAGGTCGAGCAGGCCGGCTTCGCGGTGCTGAAGGCGCCCGACATTCCCTCGATCCTGGTCGAGACCGCCTTCATCTCGAACCCCGAAGAGGAAGACAAGCTGCGCGATCCGGGCTACCAGTCGCAGCTGGTCCGGGCGCTGTATGTCGGCATCACCCGCTACTTCGCGCGCAATCCACCGCTGGCGCGGGTGCGCATGCTCTGAACCCGGGGGCGGCCACGTCATGCGGGTGCAGTAATCTGCGCGCATGAGCTCCCGCATGGCCCCACCCTTCTTTCGTCCGGCGCTGACCGCCCTTGCGGCGGCGGCGCTGCTGCCCCTGTCGCTGCCCATGGCCCGTGCCGCCGCGCCCGAGCGGCCCGCCGCGCCGAGCGAGCGGGTCTGCCCCGCCGGTCTGCCCGAGGCCACACGCTGCCTGTCGGGGCGCGACCACCTCGGCGCCTGGTACTGGATCGCGGTGCCGAAGGACTGGAGCGGCGTGCTGGTGGTGCACGCGCACGGCGGCCCGTCGCTGGGCGAGCCGACGCTGGCACGCGTCACCGGCGACCTGCAGCGCTGGAAGGTCATGCTGCAGGCCGGCCACGCCTGGGCCGGCACCAGCTACCGCCAGGGCGGCTTCGAGGTGCTGGCCGCCGGCGAGGATGTCGACCGGCTGCGCCGCATCGCGGTCGAGGCGCTGGGCCAGCCGCGGCGCACCGTGCTGCACGGCCAGAGCTGGGGCGCGTCGGTGGCCGCGCGCATGGCCGAGCGCTACACCACGCCCGACATCCGCCCCGGCCAGACCGCGCCGGGCCCGCAGCCCTACGACGGCGTGCTGCTGAGCAGCGGCGTGCTGGCCGGCGCCACCCGCGCCTATGACGTGCGCGTCGACCTGCGCGCGGTCTACCAGGCGGTCTGCAACAACCATCCGCGCCCGGACGAGCCGGTCTATCCGCTGTGGATGGGCATGCCGCCGGAGTCGACGCTGACCCGGCTTGATGTCGCGCAACGGGTCGACGACTGCACCGGCGTGCAGCGTCCGCGCGCCGAGCGCAGCACCGAGCAGCAGAAGCGCCTGGACACGCTCACCCGCGTGCTGCGCCTGCCAGAAACCGCGCTGATCGGCCATCTGCAGTGGGCGACCTGGCATTTCCGCGAGCTGACGGTGCGCAAGCTCGGTGCGCGCAATCCCTTCACCAACGAGGGCGTGATCTACAGCGGCAGCGCCGACGACGAGGCGCTGAACCGGCGCGTGCCGCGGCTGCGCGCCGACCTGGCCGCCCGTGCCGAGCTGGCCCGCGACGGCGACCCCACCGGCCGGCTGCTGCTGCCGACGCTGGCGCTGCACGGCATCGACGACCCGGTCGCCTTCGTCGAGATGGAGAGCCGCTTCCGCGACACCGTCACCGAGGCCGGCGCAGCCGAGCGGCTCGCGCAGGCCTACACCCGCGATGCCGGTCACGAGTACCTGTCGGATGCGGCCTATGTCAGCGCGGTCGACGCGCTGCTGGACTGGGCCGGCGGTGGCGCCCGGCCGGATGGCGCGGCGCTCGAGCAGCGCTGCCGCGCGCTGCCGTCTCGCTGGAATCCGACGCAGGACTGCCGCTTTGCGGCGAGCTACCAGCCCGCCGCGCTGGAGGCGCGGGTACCGATGCGCGGACCGCAGTCGCCGCTGGAGTTTCCGCCGCCGGCGGCCGGCATCCGCCGGCCCTGAGCGCTCAGGCCGCGGCGCGGGCCTCGTTGCGACGCGCCTTCCAGGCGCCGAAGATCGCGATCAGGCCCGGAATGATGATCAGCGCCCAGATGATCTTGCTGAGATTGGCCTGCACCCAGGGCAGGTTGCCGAACAGGTAGCCCGCCAGCGTCAGGCCGATGACCCAGAGCATCGCGCCGACGACATTGAACATCACGAACTTCGCGCGCGTCATCTCGGCCACGCCCGCCACGAAGGGCGCGAAGGTGCGGATGAAGGGCATGAAGCGCGCGATGATGATCGTCACGCCGCCGTGGCGCTCGTAGAAGTCGTGCGCCTGCATGAAGGCGCGCTTGTTGAAGAAGCGCGAGTTCTCCCACTGGAAGACCTTCGGGCCGAAATGGCGACCGATCGAGTAGTTCACCTGATCGCCCAGCACCGCCGCGACCAGCAGCAGCGCCATCGCCAGCGGCAGGTTCATCAGCCCGGCGCCGCACATCGCGCCGACGACGAACAGCAGGGAGTCACCGGGCAGGAAAGGCATCACCACCAGGCCGGTCTCCACGAAGATGATCGCGAACAGCAGCGCGTACACCCAGGCCCCGTAGGCCGCGATGAACTCGGCCAGGTGCTTGTCCACATGGAGGATGAAGTCGATCAGGAAGGGAATCATGTCCATGGGCGGCGAGATTAGCATCCGAAGTGTTGTGCGCATTACGTCACGCTGGTCCGGATCCACGAATTTCAGCAGGGGACAGGACTTTTTGCGCTGGGCACACTCGCCCCCACGAAACACGGGGTTGACGCCCAGAAAAGCACGAATCGATGCACCGGAGAAGTCTTGTCCTGGCGGGCGCTGCCGCGCCGCTGGGCCTGCTGCCGCCTCGTGCGCGGGCCGCAGCCACCCCGATCCTGATCGGGCGCACCGCGCCGCAGCAGGGGCCGACTGCGGCGATGGCGCGCGCCCATGCGACCGGCGCGAACCTGGCCTTCGAGGCCAGCAATGCGGCCGGCGGCATCAGCGGGCGGCCGATCCGCTGGGCGGACCTGGATGATGGCGGCGATCCGGCGCGTGCGCTGGCGCTGGCACGCGCACTGATCGTCGAGCAGCAGGCGCTGGCGCTGTTCGGCTGCGCCGGCAGCCCGAGCCTCGCCGCGCTCGAGCCGCTGCTGCGCGAGCACGGCGTGCCGGCGGTCGGCGCGGTGGCGGTGGCCGATTCGGTGCGCTCGCTGTGCCGGGGCGTCGGCTTCTTTCCTCGTGCCAGCCACGCCCAGGAAGCCGAGGTGCTGGCGCGCCACCTGGCCACCGTCGGGCTGCAGCGGGTGGCGATCGCACACACCGCCACGCCCTTCGGCCAGGAAGGCCTGAAGCTGATCGGCGATGCGCTGGCCGCGCAGCGGCTGCAGGTGGTGGGATCGGCCGCGCTGACCGCCGAGGACGCCACCGCGCAGGAGGCCTCGCGCAAGCTGATGGCGCTGTCGCCCCAGGCGGTGGTGCTGTTCGTGCCCGGCAGCCAGGCCGCGGCCATGATGGCCACCGCCACCGGGCTGAAGCGCCATCCGGCCTTCTTCGGCCTGTCGATCGTCGGCGACGACGAGGCGATGCGCCGCATCGGCCCGCAGGCGCGCGGGCTGGCGCTGACCCAGGTCACCCCCAACCCCTGGCGGGAGACCGACCGGCAGATGGAGCTCTACCGCCAGCAGGCGCGCGCTGCCGGGGTGGAGATCGGCTACGCCAGCCTGGCGGGCTGGATCGACGCGCAGGTGCTGATCGAGGCGCTGCGCCGCTGCGGCGGGCAGCTGCAGCGCCCGCGCCTGACCGCGACGCTGCGGGTGATGCAGCTCTTCGTCGCCGGCATGGCGATCGACTTCAGCCGCCAGGACCTGGGCGGCTCGCGCTTCGTCGATCTGGTCCAGCGCAGCGAGTCCGGCCGGTACCTGGGCTGAAGCGCACCTTCCTACAATCCGGGGCATGACCCTGCCCCCGACGACCGCCCCGCTGGCCCCACCCTCCCGCCGCCCGATCCGCGAGCTGCCCGACGAGCTGATCAGCCAGATCGCCGCCGGCGAGGTGGTCGAGCGCCCGGCCTCGGTGGTGCGCGAGCTGGTCGACAACGCGCTGGACGCCGGCGCCACCCGCATCACCGTGCGGCTGATCGCCGGCGGCGTGCGCTCGATCGTCATCGAGGACGACGGCCAGGGCATCGCGCCCGAGGAGCTGCCGCTGGCGCTGCGCCGCCACGCCACCAGCAAGATCGTCTCGCTGGGCGAGCTCGAGCAGGTGATGACGATGGGCTTTCGCGGCGAGGCGCTGGCGGCGATCGGCTCGATCGCCGAGCTGTCGATCACCAGCCGCACGCCCGAGGCCTTGCACGCCCAGCGCATCGACGGCCGCACCGGCGAGCTGCAGCCGGCCGCACGCGCCGTCGGCACGACGGTGGAGGTGCGCGAGCTCTTCTTCTCGACGCCGGCGCGGCGCAAGTTCCTGAAGTCCGACGCCACCGAGCTGGCGCACTGCCTGGAGGCGGTGCGCCGCCATGCGCTGGCGCGGCCCGAGGTCGGCTTCGAGGTCTGGCACGAGGGCCGGCTGGTCGAGCAGTGGCGCCCGGGCGACGCGCAGCAGCGCCTGCGCGACGTGCTCGGCGAGGCCTTCGCGCGCGACAGCCGCGAGGTGGCGCTGCAGCTCGGGCCGCTGTCGGTGCGCGGCCGTGCCGGCCTGCCGGAGACCGCACGCGCCCGCGCCGACCTGCAGTACGTCTACGTCAACGGCCGCCATGTGCGCGACCGGCTGCTGGCGCACGGCGTGCGCGCCGCCTACGAGGACGTGCTGCACGGCAGCCGCCAGCCCAGCTATGTGCTGTTCCTGGAGATCGCGCCGGAGCGGGTGGACGTGAACGTGCATCCGACCAAGACCGAGGTGCGTTTCCGCGATTCGCGCGAGGTGCACCAGGCGGTGCGCCGTGCGGTCGAGGCGGCGCTGGCACCCTCGCGCAGCAGCCCGGCGCCGGCCGAAGCCGCGGCGGCCGAGGCGCCCCTGCCGGCCCCGAAGGCGCCGCCCGTGTCGGTGCCCGAACCGGAGCGCTCGCCCGCACCGGCGCCGCGTCCCGCCCCCGCCTGGCACGCGCCGGCGCCGGTGCAGGGCCGGCTGCTGCTCGAACAGGCCGCGCAGCTGCACGCCCGCGAGCTGCCGGCGCCGTGGCGTGCGCCCGCGCCGGCGCCCGCCGCATCGGAACCCGCCCGGGCCATCGCCCCCGTCACGCCCCCGGTGCCCGCGCACGCGCCCACGCCCGAGTCCACCGATAGCGACTGGCCGCTGGGCCGCGCGCTGGCGCAGCTCGGCGGCGTCTACGTGCTGGCCGAGAACCGCCACGGCCTGATCGTCGTCGACATGCACGCCGCGCACGAGCGCATCGTCTACGAGCGGCTCAAGCGGGCGGTGGCCGAGACGCACGGCGACGGCCAGGATCGCGCGCTGGCCTCGCAGCCGCTGCTGATCGCCGCGACCTTCGCGGCCACGCCGGCCGAGGTGGCGGCCGCGGAAACCCATGCGGACACGCTGCAGCAGCTCGGGCTGGATGTGGCGCCGCTGTCGCCGGGCGTGCTGGCGGTGCGGGCGGTGCCGGCGGCGCTGCAGGGGGCGGATGCCGCCGCGCTGGCGCGCTCGGTGCTGGCGGATCTGGCCGAGCACGAGGCCAGCACCCTGGTGCAGCGCGCCCGCGACGAGCTGCTGGCGACGATGGCCTGTCACGGCGCGGTGCGCGCCAGCCGCCGGCTCACCATCGAGGAAATGAACGCGCTGCTGCGCGACATGGAGCGCACCGAGCGCGCCGACCTGTGCAACCACGGCCGCCCGACCTGGCGCCAGGTCACGCTGCGCGAGCTCGACACGCTGTTCCTGCGCGGGCGCTGAGGCCCTACGCACGCGCAGTCGCGCGTGCAGTCGTGCGCTCAGTCGCTGACGGTGCGCACCTCGTCGATGCTGACCAGCCCGGCCAGCATCTTCTCGACCGCATCCTGGCGCAGCGTGCGCAGGCCTTCCTGCAGGGCCTGGCGGTGCAGGTTCCAGGCCGGCGCACCGGCGCGAATCATGCGACGCAGCTCGCGACTGACGAACATCAGCTCATGCGCGACCGCACGCCCGCGCAGCCCGGTGCCGCGGCAGCGCTCGCAGCCGGCGCTGTGGTAGCGGCGCAGCTTGCCGTCGCGGCCGTGGCGGATCAGCCAGTCGGCGCGCAGCTGCTCGCGCGCCTCTTCGGCGGCTTCGACATGGCCGCCGTGAAAATGGCCCTCGATCCATTCGGCGATCTCGGGCTCGCGCGCGGAGCGGCTCATCCGGCAGCTGCTGCAGAGCCGGCGCATCAGGCGCTGCGCATGCACCGCCTGCAGCGTGTCGCCCAGCAGCCAGCGATCGACGCCCAGGTCGAGCAGGCGCTGCACCGCCTCAGCGGTGTTGCGGCCGGTGGTGGTGGCCAGCACCAGGCGGCCGGCGGCGGCCGCCTCCAGCGCGAGCTGCGCGCTGTCGACATCGCGCAGGCCGTCGATCGCGATCACGTCGGCATCGGCCTGCAGCACCGCCTGCAGCGCGGCGGCCATCGGCCGGCCGGCGCGGGCATCGACCTCGATCTGGCGCACGCCCGGCAGCGTCGCCTCCAGGCGCTCGCCCAGCGAGACGATCTTGCGCTCGGGCTGGTTGAGCCGGCTCAGCTCGGCCAGCAGCGTGGTGGTGCGCCCGGATCCGGCCGGACCGACCCCCAGGATCAGGCCACCGCCCGGGCGCTCCAGCAGCGCGCCCAGGCGCTCCTGGTCAGGCGCGCTCAGGCCCAGGGCCTCGAACTTCAGCGCCTTGAGCCGGGTCGGCAGGCCGATGACGATGTCTTCCATCCCGCCGTGGGTCGGCAGCGTGGTCACCCGCAACTCGATGCGGTGCTGCGGCATCAGCCGCGCGAAGGCCAGCCGACCCGACTGCGGCCGGCGGTGCTCGGCCACGTCCAGCTCGGCCAGCGACTTGATGCGCGCCATCAGCCCGGTGCGCCAGCGCCCGGGCAGCTCGGTGTGCGGCTCCATGCGGCCGTCGCGGCGCAGCCGCACCCACAGCTTGTCCTCGCTCGGGTGGTTCTCGATGTGGATGGCGCTGGCGCCCTTGCCCATCGCGTCGGCCACCAGCGTGACCAGCAGTTGCTGCACCGGATGGTCGCGGCCGGCCCGCACGCCCTCCGCCTCGCGCGGTTCGCCCGCCGGCCGGGAGCTGTCGGCCGGTGAGCCGGTCGACGCCGAGGAGGCTGGCGCGGTGGCTGCCGGCAGGGTGGCCGGCGTGTCGGCCGCCTCCGGATCGACCGGCACCGGCAGATCGGCGTAGGCGCGCTCGATCGCCGCCTTCAGGTCGCCGGCACCGGCCAGCGCCGGCGCGATCGCGCAGCCGCTGAGCTCGGCAAGCTGCTCGAGCACCGCCTGGCGCGACACGTCCTGCATCGCCACCACCAGCCGGCCGGCGCGGTGCACCAGCGGCAGCACCTCCAGCACCCGGGCCGTCTCCAGCGGCAGCCGCGCCAACGCCTCGTTCTGCGGATGGAAATTCGTCAGGTTGACGACCGGATAGCCCATCTTGCGCGCCATCGCCACCCGCAGCTGCTGCGGCGTGACCCAGTCGCGCTCGAGCAGCACCTCGCCGAGCGGCTGCACCCGCTCGCTGACCTGCTGGCCGAGCACCTCGTGGAGCTGCTCCTCGCGCAGGTAGCCCAGCGCCACCAGCGCCTCGCCCAGACGCACCATCGGCATGCGCGCCTGCTTGTCGAGCGCGGCCAGCAGCTGGTCGGGCGTGACGATCTGGCGTGCGACCAGGATCTCGCCGAGCTTCTGCCCGCGCGAGCGCTTCTGGATCTGCATCGCCTGCTCGACCTGCGCCGGCGTGACCGCAGCCTCCTCGACCAGCAGCGCACCGAGCCGCTCGCCGAGCACCGCCCGGTCATAGGCCGCACGCGGCAGCAGGCTGCACTGGACCGCGCCCCGGTCGTCCAGCGGCATGAACAGGAACAGCCCGACCTCGTTCTCGACATGCCCGACCGTGACCCCGCCAAAGCTGCCGCCGCCGGCCAGATGCACGGTGAAGGGCTGGGCCGGATGGTGCTCGAGCACCTGCGCCTGCGCCTCGCTGAGCGGCTCGGCGGGCGCCGGCAGGCCCTCGCGGCGCGACAGCGGCAGGATCGGCGCCTGCAGCGTGATGCGGCGGATCTGGTCGAAGCGCATCGGCAGCGACACCCGGTCCGGCGGCACCTGCACCCGGGCGATGCCGGCGGCTGGCTCCAGCGCGACCAGCAGTCCGCTCATCAGGTTGCCGCTGCGCCCCTCGATCTCGACGGCCAGCGGCTCGCGCTGCGGCTCAGCAGGTGGATAGGACGCAAACGGCGGCATCGGCCAGACAAAAGGCTCGGCCGCCGCGCGGCGCGACCGGGCGGCCGGGGCCAGCGCGGACCGCAGCGAGGCAGCGCCCGTCTCGGGGGCGGGCTGGGAAGGAAGCTCGGACAGGTCGGACATGGGCGTTCCAGAAGGGGCGGCAAGGCTCTCGGCGCGATGCTAGGCAGGTCACCCGGCCGGCGAAGGCCGGAAATGAGCCCCCAATGCGGCGCTGCGGCCCGCACCAGTACCAAGCCCGCCCGCCGCTCAGAGCCGCGAGATCAGCCAGGCCAGCTTGTCCAGCGCCAGCCGCGCCTGCGTCAGCGCCTCGGCGGTGCCGCGCGCGCCGGCGGTGGCGGCCGAGATGTCGCGTGCGCCCACGCACAGACGCAGCGCGGTCAGCGCCTGGCCGTCGCGCACGCCGCAGACCACCGGCTGGCCGATCTGGAAGCGCAGCTGCGCCAGCAGCGGCACACGCTCGCCCGCCTGGGGCTCGCGCATCTGTCGGTACAGCCAGGCCATTTCCTCCGGACGCAGCGGCCGCCAGGACGGGCCCTCGCGCCGGCGCAGCAGGAAGGGAAAGATCGTCGGCTGCAGATCCCAGGAGGCGGTGTCGACACCGCGGGTGCGCCAGTCGCGCGAGCGCGCCAGCGGCGTGACCGGCAGCGGCTCGAAGACCGGATCGTCGGTCAGCCGCGCCGAGACGGCGTCGCCCCACTCGCGCAGGAAGCCGGACACCGCGGCCTGCGACACCTCGCGCAGCCGGCGCAGCTCGGCCAGCGCCGCCTCCCAGCGCAGCAGCAGGCCCGGGTTCGGGCTGCCGGGCAGCTCGCGCGCGCCCGGCCAGGACCGCGGCCAGTCGCCGCGGGCGCTGTAGGCCCGCAGCGAGCGCAGCGGCCGGCGCCGCGCCCGCGCCGCCAGCGCCGGCGGCAGCAACAGCGCCGCGCTGAAGACCGGTCCGCCCAGGAACTTCGAACCGGTCAGCGCCACGCCAAAGTCCTGGCGCAGGCAGGCCGCCACCGATTCCGGCGCCAGCCGGAACTGGCAGGCATCGACCAGCACCTCCAGCCGCTCGCCCCAGCGGTGGCGCAGCCGCAGCGCACAGGCCGGCGACGGCGCCACCAGCCCGGTCTTGGACACGTCGACCAGCACCAGCAGGCAGCGCCGGCCGGCGCGCAGGATGCGCTCGGCCTCGGCGGTGAAATCCGCATCGATCTGCTCGACCGCGCGGGGCCGGCCGTCCATCTCGCGCAGCGCGACGGTGCGCGGCGCCTCCATCGCGCTGCCGGGCAGAGCCAGCCCGGGCACCACCGTCGCGCCCTGGGCGCTGCGGGTGTTGAAGTGGCGCGCAGCCAGCGCCTTGGGCACGCCGCTGCCGGTCTCGGCCGGATCGGCCATCAGGGCCTGCAGCGGCGCGGCGGTCTCGTCGCCATCGGCCAGCAGCTGGCTGGCGATCAGGTGCAGATCGGTGCCGGAGGCCGACAGCACCACCTGCGTGCCGGGCACCTGGTCCGCGCCGGAGAGCGCCAGCAGCTCGGCACGCACCCGGTCGACCTCGCCTGGCCAGCAGCCCGGATCGGCGCCCAGACGCAGCATCAGCCGCGAGGCTGCCTCGAAGCCGCGCGCCGACACCACCGACGCGGTCGACGAGCCCAGCGCGATCAGCCCCGGATCGGGCCGGGACGGACAGCCGTAGAGGTTCAGGCCCTGCGCATCGAGCTGCAGCCGCGTGTCGCCGCCCTGCGTCAGCCAGTAGGCGGTCGCCTCGGCCAGCTCGGGGTCGTCGATCAGCGTGGAGGCGGTGGCCATGGCGGCGTGAGAGCGGGTGGACAGCAGAGTGCGCAGAACGATGGACGAGGCGCGGTGCTCGATCTGCGCCGTCATCGGCCAGCCTGCCGTGCCAGCAGGGCTCGGAAGGCCTGCCGGACACGCCGCATCGCCGGGTGCTTGTACGGAAACATGTCCTCCGGATCCATCGAGTGCACCACCGCGCCCGGATCGACCTCGAAGACCAGCAGGCGGCCGTCGGGCATCTCGGCGCAGTCGATCACCAGATAGTCCAGGCCGAAGCGCGCACCGATGCGGCGCAGCGCCTCGGCATGGCGCGCGCCGAAGCCGGTGTCGAAGCCGGTCATGAACTCGGCCTCCTGCTGGCGCTTGAGCGGGCAGTCGGTCATGCCAGCGTTCAGGTAATGCACCATCCAGTGCGAGGACACGCCCAGATGGCCGGCAAAGGCCTGATCGCCGACCAGCACGACCCGGCACTTGCGGAACTGGCCGTCGGCGCCGCGGTAGTCGATGAAGCTCGACAGGTAGAAGGCCTCGCCGGCGGTCGCCGCCAGGTAGCCCGCCAGCGCGGCCGGCGTGTCGACCTTCTCCAGGTCGTGGCCGGCATGCGAGTCGAGCGGACGGATGATCAGCGGCCAGGCGGCGTCGGGCAGCAGCGTGCCCAGCGGGCGCGTGCCCTCGGCCAGCTCCTGCAGCACGCCGCGCTCATGCAGCGCGGTGGCCGGCATCAGCAGGCCCGGCACATCGTGCAGCATCTGCCAGGCCTCGTCGCGCGAAGTGTGCAGGATGGCGCCCGGCCGGTTGACCTGCCGCAGCCCCCAGCGCGCGCGCTGCGCCTCCAGGCGCGACAGCAGCGGGCGGCTCGCGGCCGACTCCGACACCGCGGTCCACACCACATCATGCGGCGGCAGCGTCTCGGGCAGCGGCTCGCCCGGCAGCAGGTAGAGCATCGACAGCTCGATGTCGCTGCCCTCGCACAGGAAGGGCAGCGGCGCATTCGTCATCAGGTCGCCGGGCATCATCAGCGCCAGCAGCCGCAGCGGCCGGCCCTGGGCCGGCGGGCACGGCGCCTCCAGCCGGTACAGGCGGCTGACCTGCAGCGCCTGCGCCTGAGTGGCCAGGCCGACCTCGCGCAGGCCCTGCAGGAACAGCGCAGTGGAGAGGTCCATCAGCGCCTCGGCATCGTGCTCGTCGGCGCCGGCGCGATCGATCAGCGCCTGCGCCAGCGGCCGCAGATCGGTGCCGCGAAAGGCCTGGGTCATCAGCGTGGCCAGACCCAGCAGCGGCTTGCGGGTGGCAATCGGGGAAGCGGTCACGGTCATCGGGAGCTTTCGTCGGAAAGGATCGGCAGGCCTGCGCCGGACACCCGCGCCTGCCGCAGGCGCAGTTGTCCGAAGTGATGCAGGGCCTCGAGCAGCAGGTCGAGGTCGGCCTCGACGGTGCGGTGATTGACCAGCGCGACGCGCACCGCGGTGCGCCCGCCGATCATGGTGGTGGACGGCGCGGCCACGCCGCTCTCGTGCAGGTCGGCGACCAGCTCGGCGTTGAGCGCGTCGAGCGCGGCCTCGTCGAGACGCGGGCCGTCGGCCGGGTCCGCCGCCGCGCCGACATAGCGCAGGCAGACGATGTTGAGCGCCACCGGCGCGAGCAGCGCCAGCCGTGGGTCGGCCTCGACCCGCTCGGCCAGCCGGCGCGCCAGGCGGCAGTTCTCGGCGATCGCCGCGCCCAGGCGCTCGCGGCCGTGGGCCATGACGGTGAACCAGACCTTCAGCGCCCGGAAGCCCCGCGACAGGTCGGGCCCGAGGTCGCAGGGCCAAGGCGAGCCGGCCGCCAGCCCGCGCGGATGGCGCGCCAGATAGGCCGCCGGCGAGGCGAAGGCCGCCAGCTGCGCGGCCTGATCGCGCACCAGCACGAAGCCGGCGTCGTAGGGCACCTGGCCCCACTTGTGGAAGTCCAGCGCCAGCGAGTCGGCGCGCTCGATGCCGGCCAGGCGGGGCGCCAGCCGGGGCGACAGCCGCGCCAGCGCACCGAAGGCGCCGTCGACATGGAACCAGAGCCGCTCGGCCGCGCACAGATCGGCCAGCGCCTCCAGATCGTCGATCGCGCCGACATCGACCGTGCCGGCGGTGCCCACCACCAGGAAGGGCTGCAGGCCGGCGGCGCGGTCGGCCGCCAGCATGCGGCGCAGCGCAGCGACCTCGATGCGGTGATCGGCGTCCACCGGCACCCGGCGCAGCGCCGCGCTGCCCAGCCCGGCGATCGCCATCGCCTGCGCGACGCAGCCGTGGGCGGCCGCGCTGGTGTAGGCCACCAGCCGCAGGCCGTCCGCGCCCAGCCCGTCGCGGCGCGAATCGACGCCCAGCGCGCGGGTGCGCGCCACCAGCACGCCGATCAGGTTGGCGGTCGAGGAGCCGGTCACCAGCAGGCCGGAGGCGGTGTCGGGAAAATCGAACAGCTCGCGCATCCAGTGCACCACCTGGCGCTCGACCTCCAGCGGCATCTGGTCACGGCCGCCGACATTGGCGTTCAGCCCGGCGGCGAGCATCTCGGCCAGCAGGCCCTCAAGCGTGCCGCCGCCCTGCACCCAGCCCATGAAGCGCGGATGCGCGTTGCCGACCGCATGCGGCAGCACCTCGGCCATGAAGCGCCGATGCAGCTCGGCCACCGGCACCGGCTGCGCCGGCAGCGGCTCGCGCCAGCGCGCGCGCAGCGCCTCGGGAATCGGCCGCCAGACCGGCTGCTCGCGCAGCGTGCGCAGGTGGCCGATCATGTCGTCGAGCATGCGGTGGGCCTGGGCGCGGAAATCCTCCCAGGCCGCCGGATCGGCGGGATCCAGCGACGTCGGCGAGGTCGGCGAACAGGCGGCGGTGTCAGTCATCGTGACACGAGGTTATTTGCCGGATCGGGAAAACATTAGCGGGATGAGAGCGGGAAAGCCGGCCCGCCAAGAAGGATCGCGGCGGGGCACGGGGCTTGCTGGACAATCGATCCATGAGCACGCCCGCCGCCCTGCCCCGCCCGCTGCTGGTCCATCAGGCCGACCTGATCGCCACCTTCGACGACACCCGCCGCGAGCTGCGCGGCGCCAGCCTGCTGATCCGCGGCGAGCAGATCGCGGCGGTCTACGCGGCGGGCGAGGTGCCGGCGCCGATCCTCGACGAGGTGCGCGCCCATGGCGAGGTGATCGACGCGCGCGGCCACGTCGTCACGCCGGGGCTGGTGAACACGCACCACCACATGTACCAGTCGCTGACCCGCGCCGTGCCCGCCGCGCAGAACGCCGAGCTGTTCGGCTGGCTGAAGACGCTCTACCCGATCTGGGCCGGGCTGACGCCGGAGATGGTGCAGGTCTCGACGCAGGTCGCGATGGCCGAGCTGCTGCTGTCGGGCTGCACGACGAGTTCGGACCACCTCTACATCTACCCGAACGGCGTCACGCTCGACCACCAGATCGAGGCGGCGCAGCAGGTCGGCATGCGCTTTCACGCCGCGCGGGGCAGCATGAGCGTGGGCGAGTCGGCGGGCGGCTTGCCGCCGGACCACCTCGTCGAGCGAGAGGACGCGATCCTGGCCGACACGCAGCGGCTGATCGAGACCTACAACGACAACGGCCGCTACAGCCGGCTGCGCGTGGTGGCGGCGCCGTGTTCGCCGTTCTCGGTCAGCCGGGAGCTGATGCGCGACTCGGCGGCGCTGGCCCGCAGCCTCGGCGCGCGGATGCACACCCACCTGGCCGAGAACGACCACGACCTCGCCTACAGCCAGTTCAAGTTCGGCATGACGCCCACGGAATACGCCGAGAGCGTGGGCTGGCTGGGCGAGGACGTGTGGCACGCGCACTGCGTCAAGCTCGACGCGCACGGCCTGGCGCGCTTTGCCGCGACCGGCACGGGGGTCGCGCACTGCCCATGCAGCAACATGCGGCTGGCCTCAGGGATCGCGCCGATCCGGCGGATGCTGGACGCGGGCGTGCCGGTCGGCCTCGGCGTGGACGGCAGCGCGAGCAACGACGCGGCGCACTTGTTGAACGAGGCGCGTCAGGCGCTGCTGCTGGCGCGGGTCGGGCGGGCGATGCAGCCGCCGGAGAGGGACGCGGGCGGCGTGCTGCGCTACGGCTGCGACCTCGGGCCGGCGGAGATGACGGCGCGCGATGCACTGGAGATCGCCACGCGGGGCGGCGCGAAGGTGCTCGGGCGCGACGACATCGGGCACCTGTCGGTGGGGATGGCGGCCGATCTGGTGCTGTGGCCCACGGGCGGTCTGGCGATGGCCGGCGGCGCGGTGCATGACCCGCTGGCGGCGCTGCTGCTGTGCGCGAGCCCGTCGGTGGCGTGGAACATCGTCGGGGGGCGGGTGCTGGTGCGTGAGGGGGAGTTGACGACGGTGGATCTGGGGCCGCTGGTGGAGCGGCATGATCGGTTGGCGCGGGTGCTGGTGGCAGGCAGCGACACGCCGGGCTGACACCCGCCGGCACCCTCGCGAAGGCGAGGGCCCACACCCCACCGTCACTGCGGCACCTCGTGGCTGCCTGCCTGCGGCCGCACCGGCACGCCGCGATCACCCCCGAATATCATCCAGCCCCGCCATCCGCGACGGCCGCAGCCGGGTCTTGGCCAGCGCGCCGGCCGGCTCCAGGATCGGGTAGGCGATCGAGCAGATGTGCGAGTTGATGCGCTTCAGGTCGCTGATCAGGTCCAGGTGCAGCGAGCTGGTCTCGATGCTGTCGGCCGTGTTCTCCTTCAGCCGGTCGAGGTGCTTGCCGGCATAGGCATGCTCGAGCTCGCGGAATCGCGCCTTCTCCTCGAGCAGGCGCTGTGCATCGCGCGGATGACCGTCGAGGAACACGCTCATGCCCAGGCGCAGATTGGCCATCAGCCGCTCGTGCAGATGGATGATCTCGGCCATGCCGGCCTCGGAGAAGCGGCGCTGCTTGCGGATCTTCTTGTCCTCCACGTCCTGCAGCACCCGCTCGATGATGTCGCCGATCTGCTCCATGTTGATGGTGAACGAGACGATCTCGGTCCAGCGCTGGCTCTCGCGCTCGGACAGCGGCTGGCGCGAGATCTGCGTCAGGTAGAGCTTGATGGCGCTGTAGAGCGCATCGACCACGTCGTCCATCTTGCGCAGCCGCTCGGCCTCGCCGAGGTCGTTGCCGCGGATGACCGGCACGATGCCGCGCAGCATCGTCTCGACCGCGTCGGCCTGGCGCAGCGCCTCGCGCGCGGCGCAGCTCAGCGCCAGCGACGGCGTGTCCAGCGCCAGCCGATCGAGGTGGCGCGGCGTGCGCTCGTCGATCTGCGGCGGCGGCGCCATCCAGCGCTCGAGCGCCTGCGCCAGCGGCTTCACCACCGGCACGAACAGCAGCGCCTGCGCCGCGTTGAAGATCAGGTTGAAGACGACGATCTGCTGCAGCACCTGCGGCACCCCCTCCTGCAGCCAGACATGGAAGGTCGCCATGAAGGGCGCGGCCAGCGCGCAGGCGGCGATCTTGAACACCAGCGTGCCCATCGGCAGGCGCCGCGTCGCCACGTCCGAGCGCAGCACCGACAGCACCGCCACCAGCGCCCGGCCCAGATTGGCACCCAGCACCAGCCCGAGCGCGGTCGGCACCGGCACCAGCCCCTGATCGGCCAGCGTCGCCACCAGCAGCACCACCGCCAGGCTGGAATACGACAGGATCGCCAGCACTGCGCCCACCGCCAGCTCGATGCCCAGATCATTGGGGATCGACACCAGCAGCGTGCGCACCAGCGGCGCCTCCACCAGCGGCCGGGTGCTCTCGACGATGAGCTGCAGCGCCAGCGTGATCAGCCCCAGGCCGATGCCGATCTGGCCGAGCTGGCCGGTGCTGCTCTTCTCGCGCGAGAGGTGCGCGACCACGCCGACGAAGATCAGCAGCGGCGACAGCCACGACAGATCGAAGGAATAGACCAGCGCCATCACGCTGGTGCCGATGTCGGCGCCGAGCATCACCACCAGCGCCGGCGCGGTGGCCACCAGCCCCTTGCCGACGAAGGACGACACGATCAGCGAGGTCGCGGTGCTCGACTGCACGATGCAGGTCACCACCATGCCGGAAAGCATCGCCTTGGGCCAGGCGCCCATGCTGGCGGCCAGCATGCGGCGCAGGCTCTCGCCGAACAGGCGCAGCACGCCGGTGCGCACCAGCTGGGTGGCCCAGATCAGCAGCGCGATCGCAGCGAACAGGTTCAGCAGATGCAGCATGATCCCCCCTTCGGAGCCAGCCCGGCCACCGCGCCCGATGTTCCAGGCCTCGGGAATGCGCCGATGGCGTGCACATGCACCAACTGTATACAGTCGAATGCACAGTTTTCGGGAGTTCCTGAAAACCGGGTCGTGAAGTGCTGCGACAGACTGGCCTCCGTATTGCGTAGGTCACCGGCATGTTCCGGTGGATCGTTCGGAACCGATTTTTTCATCATGAGTCGTTCATGAGTCGTGCCAGCTCCCTGATGCCCAAGGCCCTGCAGGCCGATGCCAGCCCCCCGACCGAGGGCGACAGCGCCGATCCCGGCGCCACCATGACCCGGCGCATCGCCGAGGCGATCACCGCGGCGATCGTCGAGCGCCGCCTGATGCCGGGCACCAAGCTCGCCGAGCAGCCGATCGCCGACATCTTCAAGGTCTCGCGCACCATCGTGCGCCAGGCGCTGATGCAGCTCAGCCGCGACCGGCTGATCACGCTGGAGCCCGCGCGCGGCGCCTTCGTCGCCCGGCCGAGCGTCGAGGAGGCGCGCCAGGTCTTCGGCGTGCGCCTGATGCTCGAGACAGCGATGGTGCGCCAGCTCGCGCGCGACATCACGCCGGAACAGGTCGAGGAACTGCGCGCACATCTGCGCGCGGAAGCCTCGGCGGTGCAGCGCACCGACGTGCCCGGACGCACGCGGCTGCTGGCGGACTTCCACATCATCCTGGCGCGCCAGCTCGGCAACGAAGTGCTCGCGCAGCTGCTGGCCGACCTGCTCTCGCGCTCCTCGCTGATCTCGCTGATGTACCAGTCCTCGCATTCGGCCGAGCACTCGCAGGCCGGCCATGTGCAGATCGTCGACGCACTGGCCTGCGGCGATGCCGACGAGGCGGTGCGGCTGATGGAGGCGCACATCGCCGAGGTCGAGAGCAATCTGCGCCTGCACCCGCGCATCGCCGATCTCGCCACGGCGCTGGCCCCGGCCGCCGGCCCCTGATCCCGGACCGCCCCGGTTTTTCGGCTTGCGAGGCGCGCACGGATATTGCAAGCCAGGTTCTCCGCAAACTGTATACAGCTTGGAGCCCACAACGATGTCCGTTCTCTCGCCGATCCGACGCACCGCGATGGTGCTTGCCGCTGCCTCGACGCTGGGCCTGCTCGCCAGCCCGGCGCACAGCCAGGAGACCCCGGTCAAGTTCCAGCTCGACTGGCGCTTCGAGGGTCCGGCCGCGCTGTTCCTCGCGCCGGTGGCCAAGGGCCACTTCAAGGCCGAGAAGCTCGACGTGACGATCGACGCCGGCAACGGCTCGGGCGGCACCGTCACCCGCGTGGCCTCGGGCACCTACGACATGGGCTTCGCCGACCTGGCCGCGCTGATGGAGTTCCACGCCAACAACCCCACCGCGCCGAACAAGCCGGTCGCGGTGATGATGGTCTACAACAACACGCCCGCGGCGGTGCTGGCGCTGAAGAAGTCGGGCATCAAGACGCCGGCCGACCTGAGCGGCAAGAAGCTGGGCGCGCCAGTCTTCGACGCCGGCCGCAAGGCCTGGCCGATCTTCGCCAAGGCCAACGGCGTCAGCAACGTCACCTGGACCGCGATGGACCCGCCGCTGCGCGAGACCATGCTGGTGCGCGGCGACATCGACGCGATCACCGGCTTCTCCTTCACCTCGCTGCTGAACCTGGAGGCCCGCGGCGTCAAGACCGAGGATGTGGTCGTGCTGCCCTACCCCGCGCACGGCGTGAAGCTCTATGGCAACGCGATCATCGTCGGCGAGGCCTTCCTGAAGAAGAACCCGGAGGCGGTGAAGGCCTTCCTGCGCGGCTTCACCAAGGGCGTGAAGGACGTGATCGCCGACCCGAAGGCCGGCGTGGATCTGGTCAAGGCGCGCGACGGCATCATCAACGCCGACTTGGAGCTGCGCCGGCTGAAGCTGGCGCTCGAGGCCTCGGTGCTGACGCCGGATGCCCGGGCCGAGGGCTTCGGCGCGGTCAGCGGCCCGCGCCTGAGCCTGATGGCCAGCCAGGTGGCCGACGCCTTCGCCACCAAGGAGCGCATCAACCCGGACGCGGTCTGGAACGGCAGCTTCCTGCCCCCGGCCACCGACCGCAACCTCTTCGCCACCGCGAAGAAGTGACCGACATGACCGCACAGGACTGATGCGATGAGCGCCTTCGTCGATTTCAAGGATGTCTGGCTGGCCTACAACGACGAGCTGCTGGCCCAGCAGCAGTTCGCTGTCGAGGACATCAACCTGCAGGTCGGCGAGGGCGAGTTCATCGCCATCGTCGGGCCCTCGGGCTGCGGCAAGTCCACCTTCATGAAGCTGGCCACCGGCCTGAAGCGCCCGAGCCGCGGCACCGTCACCATCGGCGGCCAGGAGGTCACCGGCCCGCTGAAGATCACCGGCATGGCCTTCCAGGCGCCGAGCCTGCTGCCCTGGCGCACCACGATCGACAACGTGCTGCTGCCACTGGAGATCGTCGAGCCCTACCGCTCGTCCTTCAAGCAGAAGAAGGGCGAGTACCGCGAGAAGGCGCGCCGGCTGCTGGCCAGTGTCGGCCTGGCCGGCATGGAAGACAAGTTTCCGTGGCAGCTCTCGGGCGGCATGCAGCAGCGCGCCAGCATCTGCCGCGCGCTGATCCACGAGCCGAAGATGCTGCTGCTCGACGAGCCCTTCGGCGCGCTCGACGCCTTCACCCGCGAGGAGCTGTGGTGCGCGCTGCGCGACCTGCAGGCGGCGCAGAAGTTCAACGTCATCCTGGTCACGCACGACCTGCGCGAGAGCGTGTTCCTGGCCGACACGGTCTATGTGATGAGCAAGAGCCCAGGCCGCTTCGTCGTCCGGCGCGAGATCGACCTGCCGCGCCCGCGCGATCTGGAGATCACCTACACGCCCGAATTCACCGCCATCGTGCATGAGCTGCGCGGCCACATCGGCGCCATGCGCAAGCCCGTCGCCGGCCTCGCCACCGCATCGGAGATCGCCCAATGAACGCCCGCCAGATGGAACGCTGGTCGCCCTGGATCCTGCTGGTCGCGGTGCTGCTGCTGTGGCAGGCACTGTGCGCGGGCCTGGGCATCTCGGAATTCATCTTCCCGAGCCCGGCGGCGATCGGCGCGGCGCTGGCCGAGCATGCCGCCACCATCGCCGGCCACGCTTGGCGCACCTTCTGGGTGACGATGGCCGGCTTCGGCCTGTCGATCGTCGTCGGCGTGCTGCTGGGCTTCCTGATCGGCAGCTCGCGCGCGGCCTACGCCGCGGTCTATCCGCTGATGACCGCCTTCAACGCGCTGCCCAAGGCCGCCTTCGTGCCGATCCTGGTGGTGTGGTTCGGCATCGGCATCGGTCCGGCCATCCTGACCGCCTTCCTGATCAGCTTCTTCCCGATCATGGTCAACATCGCCACCGGCCTGGCCACGCTCGAACCCGAGCTGGAGGACGTGCTGCGGGTGCTGGGCGCACGGCGCTGGGACGTGCTGGTCAAGGTCGGGCTGCCGCGCTCGCTGCCCTATTTCTACGGCTCGCTGAAGGTGGCGATCACGCTGGCCTTCGTCGGCACCACGGTGTCGGAAATGACCGCGGCCAACGAGGGCATAGGCTATCTGCTGATCTCGGCCGGCAGCTCGATGCAGATGGGACTGGCGTTTGCCGGGCTGGTGGTGGTCGGCGCGATGGCGATGGTGATGTACGAGCTGTTCTCGGTGGTGGAGAAGCGCACGACCGGCTGGGCCCATCGCGGCTCGAACGCGCACTGAAGCGGCAAAAAGGCGCATGATCGGACCATGCACGCCTTCACCACGCCCGACCCGACGATGGAGCAGATGCTGCTGCACCTGCGCCAGGCCAGCGACATCGCACGCGCCGCGATGGAGCAGGGCCATCACCCCTTCGGCGCCTTGCTGGTGGGGCCGGACCACGAGACGGTGCTGCTGATCCAGGGCAATGTCGACAGCGTCAACCATGCCGAGGCGGTGCTCGCGCGCCAGGCCGCGGCCAAGTTCGACGCCGAGCTGCTGTGGAACTGCACGCTCTACACCACCGTCGAGCCCTGCTGCATGTGCTCGGGCACCCAGTACTGGGCAGGCATCGGGCGGCTGGTCTACGGCATGAGCGAGACGCGGCTGCGCGCCACCACCGGCCGCCATCCCGAGAATCCGACGCTGGATGTGCCCTGCCGCGAGGTCTTCTCGCGCGGCCAGAAGCCGATCCGCGTCTGGGGGCCGATTCCCGCGATCGAGGACGAGCTCGCCGCAGTGCACGCGCGCTTCTGGCTCGGCCGCTGAGCAGCGCTCCGCCGCCCGCGATCGGTGCATCGCGGGCGCAAGCGGCTGGCATGGCTCGTGCGATTCTTCGTGACGAATCTCTCATTTTTCGCCATCAGGAGCGCCCCATGCCGGACAGCCCGCTGCCGGTGATCGATCTGGCCCCCAGCTTCGGTCACGACCCCCAGGCCCTGCACGCCATCGCCGCCCGCATCGATGCGGCCTGCCGGCGCGACGGCTTCTTCCATGTCACCGGCCACGGCGTGCCGCTGGCGCTCAGCCATCATCTTTTCATGCTGTCGCGCCGGCTGTTCGCGCTCCCCGAGGAGGTCAAGCGGCGCTGGCATGTCGATCTGTCGGGCGGCCTGTGCCGCGGCTTCGATCCGGTGGGCTGGCAGGCGCTGGAATCCGGCCGGCCCGCGGACCTGAAGGAGAGCTTCTACCTCGGCGTCGACCGCGGCCCCTGGGACGCGCTGGTGCGCGCCGGCACCCCCAACCATGGCCCGAACCAGTGGCCCGACGAGGCGCTGGTGCCCGGCTTCCAGGCCACCGTCGAGGCCTACCAGGCGACGATGACCCGCCTCGGTCGCCACCTGATGGGCCTGATCGCGCTGGCGCTGAAGCTGCCGCGCGAGCATTTCGAGCCCTTCCAGCGCAATCCGATGCCGGTGCTGCGGCTGCTGCACTATCCGCCGCAGTCGGCCAGCCGGCTCGACGGCCAGATCGGCTCGGGCGCCCACACCGACTGGGGCGGCCTGACGCTGCTGGCCCAGGACGAGTCCGGCGGCCTGCAGGTCCAGCGCGAGGGCGAGTGGATCGACGTGCCGCCGATGCCCGGCACGCTGGTGGTCAACCTCGGCGACCTGATGCAGCGCTGGACCAACGACCGCTACCGCTCCTCGCTGCACCGGGTCGTCAACCGCCACAGCGGGCGCGAGCGCTTCTCGATCGCCTGGTTCCACGACATCGACTACCACGCCCAGGTGGCCACCCTGCCCGGCTGCCATGACGCCAGCGATCCGCCACGCTATCCGGCCATCACCGCCGGCGAGCATATCGTCGAGATGTACCGCCGCACCACGCTGCCCGAGGCGGCCTGACGCGGTTCGACGCAGGACCACTGCGCCAGGCCGGCCCGCTACACTCCCGCCCTTTCGCCCTTGCCATTCGTCCTTTCCTCGACACGCCCATGAGCTGGCCCGGCCGCCTGAACCTGCACTACACCCGCGATGGCGAGCGCACGATCGCGCTGGACCGCCACCATGGCCCGCTGCGCGTGCTGCAGCGCCTGTACCCGGAAGGCCCCGGCATCTGCCATCACGTGCTGGTGCATCCGCCCGGCGGCATCGTCGGCGGCGACACGCTCGAGATCGAGGCGCAACTGGAAGAAGGCACGCATGCGCTGATCACCACGCCCGGCGCGACCCGCTACTACCGCAGCGCCGGTGCGCCCGGCATGCAGCAGGTGCAGGCGCGGCTGGCCGACCATGCCCGGCTGGAATGGCTGCCGCTGGAGACCATCGCCTACCGCGACTGCCATGCGATCAACCGGATGCACTTCGATCTGGCCCCGAAGGCCGAAATGATCGGCTGGGATCTGCTGGCGCTCGGTCTGCCTGCCGCCGGGGAAGCCTGGAGCCGGGGCCGCTACCAGCAGCACCTGGAACTGCCCGGCGTCTGGCTGGAGCAGGCCCGCATCGACGCCAGCGACACGCTGCTGCTCGACGGTCCGCTTGGCTGGGCGGGCCGGCGGGTGCTGGGCACGATGTGGTTCGGCAGCGGCGAGGCGATCGGCCGAGAGCGCACGGCACGGCTGCTCGAGGTGGCCCG
The DNA here is from genome assembly GCF_900156335.1 of Sphaerotilus natans. Classification (GTDB taxonomy): domain Bacteria; phylum Pseudomonadota; class Gammaproteobacteria; order Burkholderiales; family Burkholderiaceae_C; genus Sphaerotilus; species Sphaerotilus natans. The sequence continues at coordinate 233,652 of NZ_FTMZ01000001.1, read as the reverse complement.
AGATCGGCTGTCGGCCTCGCCGCTGGCGGACAGCGCCGGGGTCAGCGCTGTCCATGACAGGGTGATCGTGCTGCGTGCACTGGCCGAGCGGGTCGAGCCGCTGATGCAGCTGCTGGTGGCCGTGCGGGCAGCCTGGCGCCAGGACGGCTGGTCGCTGGCCGAGTCCGCGCCCCGGATCTGGCGGACATGACGTGAACAGCCGCACACCTTTTGGTCAGGGTTTCCACTGATCAGATCGTGACTCCCTGAATAGAATGGGGCCGTACCGTCCCAGGCGTGACATCCGATCGATGCCGGGACGGCGCCTCGATTCGGCCGCGACATTCGGCCGCAACGCCAGGGAAGCCCGACATGTTCACTCTCACTCTCTCCGCATCGCCACACCTGTCGCATCGGTCGCTGAGACGGATCGCGGCAGGATCGGCGCTGAGTCTGCTGGGCTGCACCGCCGCCTGGGCGATGCCTGCGCATCAGGCGCCGCCCGCACCGCCGACGGTCTCTGCCTCGGCCAGTACCGGGGCGCTGTCGGACGGCGAGTCCCATCCGGCCGCGCTGGCCGCCGCGGGCCTGCTCTCGATCGCGCTACTGCAGCGCCGGCTGATGCGCCGCCAGCGCCATCACCACGACTGAGGCCGGAGTCGGGCGGTTTTCTGCCGACACCCGCACAGGGGGTCGATAGACTGGCGCGCATGGACACGGCCTCCTCCCTCCCGGCGATGCTCCCGCCCCCTGTCCGGTCGCAGCCGCGCACCGGGCTGCTGCTGACGGGCGGTGGAGCGCGGGCTGCCTATCAGGTCGGCGTGCTGAGAGCGATTGCCGACATCGCCCGCGAGGTCGGCGCGCCGACGCACAGCCCCTACCAGATCATCGCCGGCACCTCGGCCGGCGCGATCAACGCCACCGCCCTGGCCTGCCAGGCCGACCGCCATGATGCGGCGGTGCGCGAGATCGCCGATGTCTGGGCGCAGTTCCGCTCCGAGCAGGTCTACCGCACCGACTCGCTGGGCGTGCTGCGCACCGGTGCCCCTTGGCTGACGATGATGTCCTTCGGCTGGCTGCTGCACCGCTGGCGGCGACTGCGCCCACGCTCGCTGCTGAACAACAGTCCGCTGGAATCGCTGCTGCTGCGCATGGTGCGCTTCGACCGACTGCAGCGGCTGATGAACGACGGCCATCTGGATGCGCTGGCGGTGACGGCCTCCAGCTACACCAGCGGCGAGCATGTCACCTTCTACGAGAGCCGCGAGAACATCGCGCCCTGGAACCGCTCGCAGCGCCTCGCGGTGCCGGCCCGGCTCGGGGTGCGCCACCTGCTGGCCTCGGCAGCGATTCCCTTCGTCTTTCCAGCGGTCGAGCTGCCTTGCGGCGAGCGCACCGGCTGGTTCGGCGACGGCTCGATGCGCCAGGCCGCACCGATCTCGCCCGCGGTGCATCTGGGCGCGGAGCGCATCCTGATCATCGGCGCCGGCCGCATGCACGAGCCGCCGGGCGTTCATCTGGAAATCAGCGGCTACCCGACGATCGCGCAGATCGCCGGCCATGCGATGTCGAACATCTTTCTCGACGCGCTGGCGGTCGATGTCGAGCGGCTGCAGCGCATCAACTCGACGCTGGCCCTGCTGCCACCGCAGGCCCGGGCGCAGACCACGCTGCGGCCGATCGAAGCGCTGGTGATCGCGCCCAGCCAGCGTCTGGACGAGATCGCAGGCCGCCATCTCGACAGCCTGCCGCTGACGGTGCGCAGCCTGTTGCGCGGCGTCGGTGTCAGTGGCCGGGGCAGCTCGGCACGCGGCGCGGCGCTGGCCAGCTACCTGCTGTTCGAGTCCGGCTACACCCGAGAGCTGATCGCACTGGGCGAGGCGGACGCGATGGCGCGGCGTGCCGATGTCCTGCGCTTCTTCGGCTGGCAGCCGGACGACACACAGGGCCCTACGCCGCCCCAGGCCCGGCTCGCCAACGGCGATGCGGCCCGCCCCGCGCTGACGGCCTGCGCCGACAGCGGCACATCGGGGCAACCGCTCACGGTCAGGGCTTCTTCACCGGCGTGAGCGCCGTCGCCGCGGGGCCCGCCGCAGCCACCGGCGTGGTGGCAGGCGCGGCGGGCAGAGCGAAGGCGCCCCCATTGACCGTCAGCCCCCCGCTGGAGAAGCGAGTCGCGGTGGCCTGCTTGATGCCCTTGACACGCTCCATCACATCGGCCCAGTCCCGGAACGGGCCCTTCTTGCGCTCCTCGAGAATGCGGCCGGACATCGCAGGGCCGATGCCCTTGATCGACTCCAGCTCGGCCTGAGAAGCCTTGTTGATGTCGGTGGCCAGACAGGTCACCGAGGCCAGGGCCAGCGCCAGGCCAGCCAGCAGATTGCGGATCGTCATCATCGTGATGCTCCCGGACCCCGTGCGGGGGTGGTTCGCGGACAGGGATGATCCGCTCGCAGCGGGGCGGATCGGCGGCGCCGGCGGCACGGATGCCGGCGTGGATCCACGATAGGAGCGCGGTCAGACTCGGTGCATCCCCATCAGGAGGGCCCTCTTCCGGGGGCCCTCCGATGGGGGAGAGCTCAATGATCCTCGAGGCGGCGCGGAGGGAAGGTCTCCCAGCCCTGGCAGCCGGGGCACTGCCAGAAATACTGCTGCGCCTCGAAGCCGCAGGCCGCGCAGCGGTAGCGCTGCAGCGGCCGCAGCGCCTGCGCGACGCTGCCCTGCACCGCCTGATGCTCGTCGCCAGACAGGGACGCACCACCGGGCTCGCGCAGCAGCCTCAGCACCGGGCCCAGGCCGGGCTGAACCTTCATGTGTTCGAGCAGCAGCCGGCGGCGCGAGGCCGCATCGGCATCGAGCCCGAGCAGCGCGGCCAGCAGGTCGGAGGTCGGCACCTGGCGATGCAGTTCGGACAGCGCGGCACGGGCCTCGTCCACCCGGCCACAGGCCTGCGCACTGGCCGCGAAGTCCGCCGCGATGACCGACAGGGCCCCCGGCGACAGCGTGACCAGCGGCAGCCAGGCCTGCAGCGCCTGCGCATGCGCACCAGCACGCGCCGCACGCTGGCCGGCCAGCACCAGGGGACGCGCCGACTGCGGCGCGGCCTGGCGCGCCTTGTCCAGTGCGACCAGCGCATCGTCGCCCTGGCCACGGGCATCGGCCTCGAGCGCCAGCTCGCACCAGTAATGGGCAAGGCGGGGCGCAAATGATCCAGCCGCCACCGCCTCGAGCTGGCGTGCCACCTCGATCGCGGCCTTCCAGTCGCGCGAACGCTCATGCAGCGTCAGCAGTGCCATGCGGGCATCGGTCGCGAAGGCGGATCCCTCCAGTGCCCGGTAGGCCGCCTCGGCCCGGTCGAACAGACCGGCCTTCAGGAAATCCTGCGCCAGCGCGTACTGGGCGCGGTCACGCTCGGAGGTCGGCAGGTCGGCACGTGCCAGCAGATGCTGATGCACCCGCACCGCCCGCTCGTACTCGCCCCGGCGCCGGAACAGGTTGCCGAGCGCAAAGTGCAGGTCCGAGCTGCCCGGGTCATGCTGGACGGCCTCGATGAACGCATCGATGGCCTTGTCCTGCTGCTCGTTGAGCAGCAGGTTCAGGCCCTTGAAATAGGCGCGCGGAGACGACTCGATGTCGCGCTTCCACTGGCGCATGTCCAGGCGCGAGGCCAGCCAGCCCAGCCCGAAGGCCAGCGGCAGGGCCAGCAGCAGCCACTGCAGGTCAAAGTCCATCGCGGGGGGGAGCGCCCAGGGGAACGTCAGGCAGGACAGGGGTGACGCCGGACACCGCCGGCACGGCCGCGGTGGTGATCACCGGGGTCTGCGGCTCGGTCGAGGCACGGGCGCGGCGGCGCTGGCGCCACCAGTTCGGCATCATCGCCAGGACGCCAAAAAGCGCACCGGCAGCAAAGACCACGAGCACCATCAGCACCATCGGTGCACGGAACTCGAAGCCGAAGAACCAGCGGATCCGGGCCTCGTGCTGATTGTTCAGCGCGAAGGCGAACAGCACGAAGAAGATGGCGGCTCGAAATAGCCAGGAGAAGAATCGCATCGCACCGGGATTCTAGTGCGTGTCGTGCGGCATGCGCCGCGCGGGGTGCGCGGCCGTCCGGGCGGACGGTCAGGCCTTGTCGCCGGAGGCGGAGGCAGGCGGTGCGACGACTGCAGCAGCAGGCGTGGGCATGGCAGAAGCGGCGGTGCGGTCGACGGCTTCGCGCAGGGCCTTGCCCGGCTTGAAGTGCGGCACCAGCTTCTCGGGAATGACGACCGGCTCGCCGGAACGGGGATTGCGCCCCATGCGCGGCGGCCGGCGATTGACGGCAAAGCTGCCGAAGCCACGGATCTCGATGCGGTGGCCCCGCCCCAGGGCCTCGGTCATCGTGTCGAGCATCGTCTTGACGGCGAACTCGGCATCACGATGGGTCAGCTGGCCGAAGCGTGCGGCCAGCAGATTGACGAGGTCGGAGCGGGTCATGCAGACGGCAGGTCCGTGGCGTCCGGCATCAGGATCAGTTGCCCTGATCCAGCTTGGCCTTCAGCAGGGCGCCCAGGCTGGTGGTGCCAGCGTTCTCGCGGCTGGAGTCAGCCGACAGGCGCTGCATGGCTTCCTGGTTCTCGGCGTTGTCCTTGGCCTTGATCGACAGCTGGATCGAGCGCGTCTTGCGATCGATGTTGATGATCAGGGCGGTGACTTCGTCGCCTTCCTTCAGCACGTTGCGGGCATCTTCCACGCGCTCGCGGGCGATTTCCGAAGCACGCAGGTAACCGGTGACTTCCTCGTTCAGCTGGATCTCGGCACCACGCGGGTCGACCGACTTGACCTTGCCGGTCACCGTCATGCCGCGGTCATTGACCGAGGTGTAGTTGGTGAACGGATCGGCGTCGAGCTGCTTGATGCCCAGCGAGATGCGCTCGCGCTCGACATCGATGCCCAGGACCACGGCCTCGACGTCCTGACCCTTCTTGTAGTTGCGGACCGCGGCTTCGCCCGGCTCGTTCCACGACAGATCGGACAGGTGCACCAGGCCGTCGATGCCAGCAGCCAGACCCACGAACACGCCGAAGTCGGTGATCGACTTGACCGGGCCCTTGACCTTGTCGCCGCGCTTGAAGTTCTGCGCGAACTCGTCCCACGGGTTGGCGCGGCACTGCTTCATGCCCAGCGAGATACGACGCTTGTCTTCGTCGATCTCCAGGACCATGACTTCGACTTCGTCGCCCAGCGAGACGATCTTGGACGGAGCGACGTTCTTGTTGGTCCAGTCCATTTCCGAGACGTGCACCAGGCCTTCGATGCCCGGCTCGATCTCGACGAACGCGCCGTAGTCGGCGATGTTGGTGACCTTGCCGAACAGGCGGGTGCCCGACGGGTAGCGGCGCGAGACGCCGAACCACGGATCGTCGCCCATCTGCTTCAGGCCCAGCGAGACGCGGTTCTTCTCGGCGTCGAACTTCAGGACCTTGGCGGTCAGTTCCTGACCGACCGTCACCACTTCGCTCGGGTGACGGACACGGCGCCAGGCCATGTCGGTGATGTGCAGCAGGCCGTCGATGCCGCCCAGGTCAACGAACGCACCGTATTCGGTGATGTTCTTGACCACGCCGTTGACGATGGCGCCTTCGCGCAGCGTTTCCAGCAGCTTGGCGCGCTCTTCGCCCATCGAGGCCTCGACCACCGCGCGACGCGACAGCACAACGTTGTTGCGCTTGCGGTCGAGCTTGATGACCTTGAACTCCATGGTCTTGCCCTCGAACGGGCTCATGTCCTTGACCGGACGGGTGTCCAGCAGGGAACCCGGCAGGAAGGCGCGGATGCCGTTGACCAGCACGGTCAGGCCGCCCTTGACCTTGCCGTTGACGGTGCCGGTGACGAAGTCGCCCGACTCCAGGGCATTTTCCAGCGACAGCCACGAGGCCAGACGCTTGGCCTTGTCGCGCGACAGGATGGTGTCGCCGTAGCCGTTCTCGATGGCGTCGATCGCGACCGACACGAAGTCGCCGACCTGGACTTCCACTTCGCCCTGGTCGTTCTTGAACTCTTCCAGCGGAACGTAGGCTTCGGACTTCAGACCGGCGTTGACGACGACGAAGCTGTGCTCGACGCGGACGACTTCAGCGGAGATCACTTCGCCGGCGCGCATGTTGGCGCGCTGGAGCGACTCCTCGAACATCGCGGCAAAGGATTCCATGCCGAGATCGGCCATAGATGCTTGGGACATTGGGGACTTTCTGCACCGGCGACGGGCCGGCGGCGGGTGCCACTTCCGTGGCGGGGTTGAGTTGATGATCCGGGGCGCCGTCGGTGCATTGCGCACTCGGCCGGAACTCCGGGCCAGAAGGCAGGAAAGGTGGCGGTCGATCCGGCTCGCTCAGGGCGCGTCGAAGGGCTGCCGTGCGTTCCACCAGGCCACCACCTGCTGCACCGAAGCCTCGATGCCGAGCTGGGAGTTGTCGAGCCGGAGCGCGTCTTCGGCCGGTCTCAAGGGGGCGGTCTCGCGGGTGCGGTCCCGCTCGTCGCGCGCCTCCAGATCAGCACGAAGATCGTCGAGGCTAGCAGAAATTCCCTTGGCGATCAATTGGTTGAGCCGGCGCTCGGCGCGCGCGGCCGCCGTCGCGGTCAGGAAGATCTTCAGGCCGGCGTCGGGGAAGATGACGGTGCCCATGTCGCGGCCGTCTGCCACCAGACCGGGCAGCTGGCGGAAGCCGCACTGCAGGTCGTAGAGCGCGGCGCGCACCGCCGGCCAGGCCGAGATGCGCGAGGCCATCATGCCCACCGCCTCGTCGCGCAGCTGGTCGCTGACGTCCTCGCCGGCGAGCAGCACCCGCACGCCCTCGAAGCGCAGCTGCATCGCACGCGCGGTCGCGGCCAGGCCCGGCTCGTCGTCGGCCGAAACGCCGGCGCGGCGCGCCGCCAGTGCGGTCACCCGGTACAGCGAGCCCGAATCCAGCGTGTGCCAGCCCAGGCCGGCGGCCACGCTGGCCGACAGCGTGCCCTTGCCGGAGGCGGTCGGGCCGTCGATGGTGATCACCGGAATGTCGGCCGCGCGCGCCTCGACCACCGAGAACAGCGCCTCGAAGTAGTCGGGGAAGGTCTTGGCAACGCACTTCGGATCGAGGATGCGCACCGGCACCGCCGTCTCGCCGTCGCCGGCCGGATTCAGCCGGTTGAAGGCGGCCAGCGACAGGCACATCGCCATGCGGTGGTCGTCGTAGGTGTGGATCGACGCGGGCTGGAAGCGCGCCAGCGGCTCGACGCGGATGAAGTCCTCGCCCTCCTCGACCGTGGCGCCGAGCTTGCGCAGCTCGCAGGCCATCGCGGCGATGCGGTCGGTTTCCTTGACGCGCCAGCTGGCGATGTTGCGCAGCGTGCTGGGACCGTCGGCGTAGAGCGCCATCACCGCCAGCGTCATCGCCGCGTCGGGAATGTGGTTGCAGTCGAGATCGATCGCCTTCAGCGGCCAGGCGCCGCGGCGGATCTCCAGCGCGTTGGGCTCGGCCGTCACCTGCGCGCCCATCGCCTCGGCGGCCTCCTTGAAGCGGATGTCGCCCTGGATGGAGGCTGCGCCCACGCCCTCGATGCGCACCGGCGCGTCCACGCCGGCGATCGCGCCCAGCGCGATGAAGTACGACGCCGACGAGGCATCGCCCTCGACATGGACCTCGCCCGGCGTGACGTAGCGGCTGCCGGCCGGAATGACGAAGCGCTCCCAGCCCTGGCGCTCGACCGCGATGCCGAAGCGCGCCAGCAGGTTCAGCGTGATCTCGATGTAGGGCTTGGAGATCAGCTCGCCGACCACCTCGATGGTGACGGCGCGGTCGGTGGCGGCCAGCGGCAGCGCCAGCAGCAGCGCGGTCAGGAACTGGCTCGACACGTCGCCGCGCACCTTGACCGGCGCGGCCAGGTCCAGCGTACCGCCGGCCACCCGCAGCGGCGGATAGCCCTCGGTGCCCAGGCACGCGACCGTGCAGCCCAGGGCGCGCAGCGCATCGACCAGATCGCCGATCGGGCGCTCGTGCATGCGCTTGACGCCGCCCAGCGTGTAGGCCGCGCCGTCCTGCTGCGTGGCTAGCACCGCCAGCGCGGCGGTCAGCGGGCGCATCGCGGTGCCGGCGTTGCCCAGGAAGAGCTCGGCCGAGGCCACCGCGGGTCGACCGGCGAAGCCGGTGATGCGGGTGTGGCGACCGTCCTGGACGATGGCGCAGCCCAGCGTGCGCAGCGCCGCCAGCATCACGCGGGTGTCGTCGGAGTCGAGCAGGTCGACCAGCGTCGTCGTGCCCTCGCTCAGGCCGGCCAGCAGCAGCAGCCGATTCGAGATGCTCTTGGAGCCGGGCAGCTGCACGGTGCCGGCGGCGTGGCCCAGCGGCGGAAGGTCGAGATGCGGGATCGAGTACATGCGCGGAGGGAGAGTCTTCGGCGGAATCTGCGGCGAGAAATCAGCGGGCGGTGGCCGGGCGGGCATTCATCTGCCAGCCCGAGCGACCGTCGGAGGCGGTGCGGATCAGGTCCTCGAGCGCCTCCTGGTTGCCGGAGCGCATCACCACCTCGAAGGCGTCGAGCGCGTGGCGCAGGCGCTGCGACTGCTTGAGCACTTCCTCGCGGTTGGCCAGCAGGATGTCGCGCCAGACCGTCGGATCACCCGCGGCGATGCGGGTGAAGTCGCGGAATCCCGGCCCGGCCAGCGACAGGAACTCGCGCCCGGCCGGCTGCGAGATCACCGCATTGAAATAGGCGAAGGCCAGCAGGTGCGGCAGATGGCTGACGGCGGCGAAGGCCGCGTCGTGGTTCTCCGGCGTCATGCGCAGCACCTGGCAGCCGATGGCGGCCCAGACGTCGGTGGCCTTCTGCACCATGACCGGATCGGTCTGCGCCAGCGGCGTGAGGATGACCTGCTTGCCCTGGTAGAGCTGCGCGTCCGCATGCTCGACACCGGCGACTTCCTTGCCGGCGATCGGATGCGCCGGCACGAAGCTGCCGATGCGCTCGCGCAGCACGCGCCGCGCCACGTCGACCACATCGCGCTTGGTGCTGCCGACATCCATGAACAGCGTGCCGGGCTCGACCATGTGGCGGATCGCCTTGAAGGTCGCGTCGCTGGCGGCCACCGGCACCGAGATCAGCACGATGTCCGAGCCCGAGACCGCCAGCAGCGCCGATTCGGCCGCGATGTCGATGACGCCGAGCCGACGCGCGCGCTCCACCGTCGAGGGCGACTTGCTGTAGCCGACCACCCGCTGCACCAGACCGGCGCGCTTGAGGGCCAGCGCGAAGCTGCCGCCCATCAGGCCGCAGCCGATCACCCCGAGTTGATTGAACATGATGGAAGAACCTGGCGGAGATCAGTGGGGCTCAGTGAGCGTCGATCGGATAGGCCCCGAGCACCTTGAAGAAGGCGCAGGCCTCGCGCAGCTCGTGCATCGCGGTCTGCACCGCCGGCTGCTCGGGATGGCCCTGCAGGTCGATGAAGAAGTAGTACTCCCACTGCCCCGAGCGTGCCGGGCGCGACTCCAGCCGGGTCATCGACACGCCGTGGCGCTTGAGCGGCGCCAGGATGTCGTACATCGCGCCGGGGCGGTTGACCACCGACACCACCAGGCTGGTGCAGTCGTGGCCCGAGGCCTTGGGCGCCGGGTGGCGGTGCGGATCGGTGACGATGGCGAAGCGGGTGCGGTTGTGCGGATCGTTCTGGATCGCCGGGGCGACCACATGCACGCCGTACTCGCTGGCCGCGCGCGCACTGGCGATGCCGGCCAGGCGGCTGTCCTGCGCGGCCAGGCGTGCGCCCTCGGCGTTGCTCGAGACCGGCCGGCGCTCGGCGTGCGGCAGGTGCAGCGACAGCCAGTCGTGGCACTGCGCCAGCGCCTGCGGATGCGCGCAGACCGCCTCGATGCCGTCGAGCGCGTTCTCGCGGCGCAGCAGGTTGTGGCGGACGAACAGGCTGGTCTCGCCGATGATGAACAGCGGCGTGGTCAGGAAGATGTCGAGCGAGCGAGCGACCATGCCCTCGGTCGAGTTCTCGACCGGCACCACGCCGAAGTCGGCCACGCCGGCCGAGGTGTTGCGAAAGACCTCGTCGATGCTCGCGCACGGCACGCGCACGATGGACGAACCGAAGAAGCCCAGCGCCGCCTCCTCGCTGAAGGTGCCGGCCGGGCCGAGATAGGCCACGCGGGTGGGCGTCTCCAGCGCGCGGCAGGCGCTCATGATCTCGCGCCAGATGGGTGCGACGCTCTCGTTCTTCAGCGGGCCCGGGTTGAACTGCTTCAGGCCGTCGATGACCTGCGCCTCACGCTCCGGGCGGAAGACGACCGAGCCCTCCTTCTTCTTGATCTCGCCGACCTCCTGCGCCAGGCGGGCTCGGCGGTTGAGCATCGCGATCAGCTCGCGGTCGAGCGCGTCGATGCGGTCGCGCAGCTCCGGCAGGGTCGGCGCGGGCGACGCGGCGTCGTGGTCGGGCGTGGTCATGGCGGAGTTTCCCGGTCTTGTTGTCGAGAGAGGTCGGATCAGCCGTGGGTGGCGGCGAACTCGCGCAGGTAGTCCACCAGCGCCTGCACACCGGCCAGCGGCATGGCGTTGTAGATCGACGCGCGCATGCCGCCCACGCTCTTGTGGCCCTTGAGCTGCAGCAGGCCGCGCTGCTGCGCGCCCTTCAGGAAGTCGGCGTTGAGCGATTCGTCGCGCAGCTGGAACGGCACGTTCATGCGCGAGCGGCAGGCCGCATCGATGCGATTGACGTAGAAGCCCGCGCCCTCGCCGTCCAGGTAGCCGTAGAGCAGCCCGGCCTTCTCGACCGCGCGGCGCTCCATCTCGGCCACGCCGCCCTGGCGCTTGACCCACTGGAACACCAGCCCGGCGATGTAGATGCCGTAGGTCGGCGGCGTGTTGTACATCGAGGCGTTGTCGGCGACGAGCTTGTAGTCGAAGGCCGAGGGGCAGATCGCCAGCGCGTGGCCGAGCAGGTCCTCGCGCACGATGACGATGGTGACGCCCGCCGGGCCGATGTTCTTCTGCGCGCCGGCGAAGGCCAGGCCCACCCGGGACCAGTCGATGCCGCGCGACAGGATGTGCGAGGAGCAGTCGATCACCAGCTCGGCCGCGCTGCCCAGGGCCTTCAGATCCGGCAGCGTCTGGAACTCGACGCCGTGGATCGTCTCGTTGCTGCAGATGTGGACGTAGCGCGCGTCCGCGCGCAGCGCCCAGCCGGCGGCATCCGGAATCGACAGGTGGCCGCCCGCGGCATTGCTGGCCGCGACCTTTGCGTCGCAGTAGCGCTGCGCCTCCTTGGCCGACTTCTGCGACCAGGCGCCGGTGATGACGAAGTCGGCCGCGCCGCCCCTCGACATGTTCAGCGGCACGATCGCGTTCTCGGCCAGGCCACCGCCCTGCATGAACAGGATGCGGAAGTTCGCCGGCACCGCCAGCAGCTCGCGCAGATCGGCCTCGGCGGCCTCGGCGATCGAGATGAACTCGCGCCCGCGGTGGCTCATCTCCATCACGCTCATGCCGGAGCCGTGCCAGTCGAGCATCTCGGCCGCGGCCTGCTGCAGGACCTCCTCGGGCAGAGCGGCCGGGCCGGCGGAGAAGTTGTAGGGGCGCGCGGTCATCGTCATCGTCAGATCAAGAGGTCTTCAGGAGCGTCACTTCTTCGCCGGCGCCGAGGCCGGCGGCTGCACGCCCAGGCGGGCGCTGATGCTGCGGTCGAGCGCCTGCAGCTTGGGTTCGACCGCGGCGCGGGTGTCGGCCACCAGCTTCTCGGACAGGCCCTTCTGGATGTCGGGCGTCATCTGCTGGTAGCGGCGCACCACCGGCGACTCCAGCCAGGCGACCAGCTGCTTGAGCTCGTCTTCGGTGAAGCGCTCGTCGAGCAGCGCGCCCATCACGCCCGGCGCGGCCTTCTGCGCGCGCTCGCGCACGATCGGCGTGGCCTCCTCGACATACTTGCGCACGTCGGCCTGGATCTCCTTGGCCAGCGCCTCGCGCTTTTCCGGCGCGACACGGGTCTGCAGGATCATGCCGGCCTGCTGCATCAGCGCCATCGCCGGCTGCTCGACCAGCCCGCGGGCGATGCCGTCGATGCCGCCCTGCTGCAGCGAGACGACCTTGGCGATCAGCTCCTTCTTGGCCGGGCTCGGCTCGGCGGCCTGCGCCGGCAGCGCCGCCAGCAGCACCAGCGTCGCGGCAGGAATCAGCGCCAGACGACGCAGAGTGGACAGGCAAGTCATCAGGCAGTCTCCCCGGCGCTGGCGCCGGTGTCGGTGGGGGAATCGGTGGCGGCCTCGGCAGCGGAATCGGCAGATTCAGCAGATTCGTTGGCGTCGTTCTCGACGATGCGCTGCAGGCCCGAGAGCTGCGAGCCCTCGTCGAGCGCGATCAGCGTGACGCCCTGCGTGGCACGGCCCATCTCGCGGATCTCGGACACGCGGGTGCGCACCAGCACGCCGCGGTCGGTGATCAGCATGATCTCGTCCTCGGCGCGCACCAGCGTGGCGGCGACCACCCGGCCGTTGCGCTCGGACTGCTGGATGGCGATCATGCCCTTGGTGCCGCGGCCGTGGCGGGTGTGCTCGGCGATCGCGGTGCGCTTGCCGTAGCCGTTCTCGGTGGCGGTCAGCACGCTCTGCGACTCGTCCTCGGCCACCAGCATCGCGATGACGTTCTGGCCGTCTTCGAGCGACATGCCGCGCACGCCGCGGGCGTTGCGGCCCATCGGGCGCACGTCGCCCTCGTGGAAGCGCACCGCCTTGCCGCCGTCGGAGAACAGCATCACGTCATGCTCGCCGTCGGTCAGCGCCGCGCCGATCAGGTGGTCGCCCTCGTCCAGATCGACCGCGATGATGCCGGCCTTGCGCGGATTGCTGAACTCGTCGAGCGCGGTCTTCTTGACCGTGCCCAGCGCGGTCGACATGAAGATGTAGTGGTCGGCGGGGAAGCTGCGGAACTCGCCCGTCAGCGGCAGCACCACGGTGATCTTCTCGCCCGGCTGCAGCGGGAACATGTTGACGATCGGCTTGCCGCGGCTGGCGCGCCCGCCCTGCGGCACCTCCCAGACCTTCAGCCAGTAGACGCGCCCGCGGTCGCTGAAGCACAGCATCCAGTCGTGCGTGTTGGCGATGAAGAGCTGGTCGACCCAGTCGTCTTCCTTGGTCTGCGTGGCCTGCTTGCCGCGGCCGCCGCGCTTCTGCGCGCGGTACTCGGCCAGCGGCTGGCTCTTGATGTAGCCGCCGTGGCTGAGGGTGACGACCATGTCGGTCGGGGTGATCAGGTCCTCGGTGCCGAGCTCCTGCACGTTGTGCTCGATGGTCGAGCGGCGCGCGCCCAGCTTGGTCTGGCCGAACTCGGCGCGCAGCGCGCCCAGCTCGTCGACGATGATCGCGGTCACCCGCTCGGGCCGCGCCAGGATGTCGAGCAGGTCGGCGATGGTCGCCATGATGTCGCGGTACTCGCCGACGATCTTGTCCTGCTCCAGCCCGGTCAGGCGCTGCAGGCGCATCTGCAGGATCTCGCCGGCCTGGTCGTCCGAGAGGCGGTAGAGCCCGTCGGCCTGCAGGCCGTACTGCGCCGGCAGCCCCTCGGGGCGGAAGGCCTCGCGGCCGCCCAGCGCGGCGCTGCCCGCGCGCTCGAGCATCTCGCGCACCAGCGCCGAGTCCCAGCCCTGCTCCATCAGCGCGGCGCGCGCCAGCGGCGGCGTGGGCGAGGTCTTGATGATGCGGATGAACTCGTCGATGTTGGCCAGCGCCACCGCCAGGCCTTCGAGCACATGGCCGCGCTCGCGCGCCTTGCGCAGCTCGTAGACGGTGCGGCGCGTCACCACCTCGCGGCGGTGCTCCAGGAAGATCTCCAGCAGCAGCTTCAGATTGCACAGGCGCGGCTGACCGTCGATCAGCGCGACCATGTTCATGCCGAAGCTGTCCTGCAGCTGCGTCTGCTTGTAGAGGTTGTTGAGCACCACCTCGGGGACTTCACCGCGCTTCAGCTCGATCACCACCCGCATGCCGGACTTGTCCGACTCGTCCTGGATGTGGCTGATGCCCTCGATCTTCTTCTCGTGGACGAGCTCGGCGATGCGCTCGAGCAGCGTCTTCTTGTTCACCTGGTACGGGATCTCATCGACGATGATCGCCTGGCGCGCGCCGCGGTCGATGTCCTCGAAATGGACCCGCGCGCGCATGACCACGCGCCCGCGCCCGGTGCGGTAGCCCTCGCGCACGCCGGCCACGCCGTAGATGATGCCGGCGGTGGGGAAGTCCGGTGCCGGGATGATCTCCATCAGCTCGTCGATGGTGGCGTCGGGCTGGCGCAGCAGGTGCAGGCAGGCGTCGACCACCTCGTTGAGGTTGTGCGGCGGGATGTTGGTGGCCATGCCCACCGCGATGCCGGCCGAGCCATTGACCAGCAGGTTGGGCAGCCGGGTCGGCAGCACCAGCGGCTCGCGCTCGCTGCCGTCGTAGTTCGGGCCGAAGTCGACGGTTTCCTTGCCGATGTCGGCCAGCATCTCGTGCGCGACCTTGCCCAGGCGGATCTCGGTGTAGCGCATCGCCGCGGCGTTGTCGCCGTCGATCGAGCCGAAGTTGCCCTGGCCATCGACCAGCATGTGGCGCAGGGAGAAGTCCTGGGCCATGCGCACGATGGTGTCGTAGACCGCGGTGTCGCCGTGCGGGTGGTATTTGCCGATGACGTCGCCGACGATGCGCGCGCTCTTCTTGTAAGGGCGGTTCCAGTCGTTGTTGAGCTCGTGCATCGCGTAGAGCACACGCCGATGCACCGGCTTCAGCCCGTCGCGCGCATCCGGCAGCGCCCGCCCGACGATCACGCTCATCGCGTAGTCGAGGTAGGAGCGGCGCATTTCCTCTTCGAGGCTGACGGGCAGGGTTTCTTTGGCGAATTGAGTCATGCGGTCGGGCCGTTGCACAGCGGGGACGCCCACAAAGACGCTGCAGCGCCGGGGCATCGAACCCGCCATTCTACGATCCGCGCAATGTCGTCATCGCGCAACAGCCCTGTCCTGGGGCGTCTTCCTGTGGCACAGGGCGACAAACCGCATATGGCACAATGAATTTGTCGGTCCCTGGTGCCGCGCTCTCATCGGCAAGCATGGGCCGCCGTCTTTTCTGCATTCTGCAGCCCGATCTGCGGCTTTTCTCGAGAGGAGAACCATGAACAAACTCAACAAGGTTGCACTGCTGTTCGCGTCGGCCGCTCTCGCCGCCTGTGCGACCGGTGGCTCGACCTCTGGCGCCGTCGACAACTGGCGCGCTGCCGATGGCACCGTGCTGAAGAACGGCACGAACGAACTGTGCTGGCGTGATGCCAACTGGACGCCGCAGACCGGCGTGCAGGGCTGCGACGGCGTTCCGGCTCCGAAGCCCGCTCCGGCTCCGGCCCCCGCTCCGGCCCCGGCTCCGGCCGTCGTCCCGGCAGCTCCGGCTCCGAAGCCCGCTCCGGTCCCCGTCCCGGCCGCTCCGGTCAGCGAGAAGGTCACCTTCGCCGCCGACGCGTTCTTCGACTTCGACAAGGCTGTCCTGAAGAAGGACGCCGGCGCCAAGCTCGACGACCTGGTCAGCAAGGTCAAGGGCGTGAACCTGGAAGTCATCATCGCCGTCGGTCACACCGACAGCCGTGGCTCTGACGCCTACAACCAGAAGCTGTCGCTGCGCCGCGCCGAAGCCGTCAAGAAGTATCTGGTCGGCAAGGGCATCGAAGCCAACCGCGTCTACACCGAAGGCAAGGGCGAGAAGCAGCCCGTCGCCGACAACAAGACCGACGAAGGCCGCGCGAAGAACCGCCGCGTGGAAATCGAGGTCGTCGGTACCCGCGCCAAGTAAGCAGCTCGCTGCTCGCTCCGAGAACCCCGCCCCGGCGGGGTTTTTTCTTGCCTGTCCGATTTCGCTACCATCGCCGGATGATGCAGAACGCCGACCCCAAGGAACTCGCCAAGTTCAGCGAGCTGGCCCACAAGTGGTGGGACCCGGAGAGCGAGTTTCGCCCGCTCCATCAGATCAACCCGCTGCGGCTCGAGTGGATCGAGCAGTGCGCAGGCTCGCTCGAAGGCCGTCAGGTCGTCGATGTCGGCTGCGGTGGCGGCATCCTCAGCGAGGCGATGGCCCGACGCGGCGCGCAGGTGCTGGGCGTCGATCTGGCTGAACGCTCGCTGAAGGTCGCCCAGCTGCACGCGATGGAGGCCGGCCTGCAGAACGTGCAGTACCGCGAGATCGCCGCCGAGGCCCTGGCCGCCGAGATGCCGAGGCGCTTCGATGTCGTGACCTGCATGGAGATGATCGAGCATGTGCCCGATCCCGGCGCGATCGTCGAGGCCTGCGCGAAGCTGGTGCGCCCGGGCGGCTGGGTCTTCCTGTCGACGCTGAACCGCAACCCGAAGTCCTTCCTGTTCGCGATCGTCGGCGCCGAGTACGTGCTGAACCTGCTGCCACGCGGCACCCACGAGTACGCCAAGTTCATCCGGCCCAGCGAGCTGGCCTCCTGGTGCCGCCACTGCGGCCTGGACCTGCAGCACACCCGCGGCCTGGAATACAACCCGCTGACCCGCCGCTACTGGCTCAGCGGCGACACCAGCGTCAACTACATGATCGCCTGCCGCAAGGAAGCACAGTGAGTCGCGGTCGTCCTGTCCATGCGGTCTTGTTCGATCTTGACGGCACCCTGGTCGACAGTGCACTGGATCTCGGCGGCGCGGGCAATGATCTGCGCGCGCGCCGCGGTCTGCCGCCGCTGCCGCTGGAGGTCTTCCGGCCGCTGACTGGCACCGGTGCCCGCGGCATGCTGCGGGTGGCGCTGGGCACCGCGCAGGAGGATGCGGACTTCGAGGCGCTGAAGGACGAGTATCTGGCGATCTACGCCACCCGTCTGACCCGGCTGACACGGGTGTTCGACGCGATGGCGCCAGTGCTCGATGCGCTGGACGCCGCCGCCCTGCCCTGGGGCATCGTCACCAACAAGCACAGCCGCTTCGCCGAGCCGGTCGTCGCCGGCACCGGTCTGGCCACGCGCAGCCGGGTGCTGGTCTGCGGCGACACCACCGCACGCGCCAAGCCCTTCCCCGATCCGCTGCTGGAGGCCGCGCGCCGTCTGTCGGTCGATCCGGCGCACTGCCTTTATGTCGGCGACGATCTGCGCGACATCCAGGCCGGCCAGGCCGCAGGCATGGGCACGGTGGCCGCTGCCTGGGGCTATCTGGGCGACGGCGAGCCGATCGAGGCCTGGGGCGCGGACCATCTCGCCCGCACGCCGGCCAGGCTGATCGAGGCGCTTCAGCTCGGCCACTGAGTAGATGATGCTAAGATGACGGGTTCAGGGGCCGACCTGGTTTCGACGTGGGTGCGGAATCGGAGCAGGGCATGCCGAGCACCAGTTCGCTCGTAAAACCACTGGAAACAAAGTAACTGCGAACGACGAACGTTTCGCCCTCGCCGCTTAACACCGGTGAGCCTCTCAACGGTTGGCCGATGGGCCGGGCCTGAGATCGCAAGGTCAAGGGCTGAGAGGTCATTCACATTGGCTGGATCTGAGCCGGGTCACACGGTTCAGGTCGAGATCTCGTGACTGGCGTGTCCAAGAGGGTGTTCCTGCCCGCTTGGCGCGCGAGACTCAAATCAGAGAACTACGCATGTAGAACTGCCTGAGGATGGCTTGCGGACGGGGGTTCAATTCCCCCCGGCTCCACCAGCTGCAACGACAAGGGCCCGGACAACCTCCGGGCCCTTTGTTCTTTTGCGCTCGCAGAAGCCCGAACTCAGTTCGCCGCGACGTGTTCCAGCGACGAGTGATGCACGACGATGCGCAGGCGGCCGGCGTCGTCCTTGACGAACTTCCAGGTCTTGTCGACGGTGGTGACCTTGCCGTCCTTGCCGGTGATGTGGACCTTGCCCATGGTGGTGGCGCTGTCGCCGGCGATGAAGACCGCGGCATTGACCGGCTCGCAGCGGGTCCAGCCCTTCAGCGCGAAGCCGCTGTCCTTCGGGAAAGCGGTGTCGCCGCCGACAAAGTAGGCCAGCGCGCCGGCACGGGTGGTGCGGAAGGTCTGCGGATTGACCGTCAGCGTCGGCTTGAACAGCACCGCGCCCATCTGGTAGCCGTAGGCGGCGTCGATCACCTTCTCGGCCAGCGCCTTGGCGGCCGGCTGGCCGTCGCGGGCATGGGTGCTGCTGATGTCGACCAGCGCCTGGCACCAGGCCTTCTGGGCCGAGAGCACCTCGGCTTCGGTGATGGCCTGGTTGACCACGACAGCCTGGGCGCTCGCCGCCAGCGGAATGCTGCCCATCGTCAGGACGGCCAGGGAGGCGGTCAGGGCGGAAATGATCTTCATGGTCGGTTCTCCGTGTCTCGCGCTCATCGCGACAGTGGCAATGCAGCCATTGCATCGGAACGCCCTGAACCTGCCGTGATCGCGGCATGAGCAGCCCCTGACCGAAAGATGAACGCCAGATGAACCGCAGCACCCCTGGGCCGGCGCGGAGACAATCGGCCGATGTTCCGTCGTCGCATCACCCTGGTCCTGGCTCTGTTCGCGCTGGTGATGGCGCTGGCTGCGCTGCTGGCCGCCGCCTCGCTGGCCGTCACCGAACGCCAGGTGCTGCGCGGACGGGTGGCCAGCGACATCGCCACCGGCTTCATCCAGCTCTCGGCGCAGAAGCAGCGCCTGCGCACCTGGGTCGCGCAGATGCAGCAGGGGGCGCATGCCGACAGCGGCGCACGGGCCGAGCTGCTCGCGGCCATGCAGGGCACGCTGCAGCGGCTGAAGGTGCTGACGCAGCAGGCCATCGAGCTCGACGGCAGCGCCGAGGCCCGCGAGGAGCACCTGCGCCGGCGCGAGACGCTGGTGGTGCTGGAACGCAGCCTGGCCGCCCTGGCGCAGGCGGTCGACCGGGTGCGTCCGCTGGAGCCGGGCGCAGACGCCCCGCAGGCCTGGGCGGCGCTGTCCCGGGTGTTCGACATGCCCCAGGGCCATGACGTGCGACGGCTGATCGCCGAGAACATCGCCCGCGAGACCGCCGCCGTGCAACGCGAGCGGGCGGCCGCCGACGTCACGCTGGCCTGGGTCCGCTGGCTGTGGCTGGGCGCCGCGGCGATTGTCTCGGTCAGCGCGATGGCCGTGGCCCTGCATTTCGGCCGTGCGCTGCACCGCCCGCTGCAGCAGCTCAGCGAAGGCGCACGGGCGCTGCAGGCAGGCCGGCTCGGCCACCGCATCGCGCTGACCGGCCAGGACGAGTTCGCCGAGGTGGCCGGCAGCGTCAATGCGCTGGCGGCCGAGCTCGAGCAGCACCGCGAGCGCGAGTCGGCGCAGCGCCAGCGACTCGAGGTGCAGGTCGACACCCGCACCCGCGAGCTGGCCGATGCGCTGGCCTCGCTGCACCAGGCCGACGCGCAGCGCCGCCGGCTCTTCGCCGACATCAGCCACGAGCTGCGCACGCCCACCACCGTCATTCGCGGCGAAGCCGAGATCACCCTGCGCGGACGAGACAAGCCCGCCAGCGAATACAAGGAGGCGCTGTCGCGCATCGTCAGCACCGCGCGCCAGCTCGGTGCGGTCATCGACGACCTGCTGGCGATGGCGCGCAGCGACATCGACTCGCTCTCGCTGGTGCGCGAGCCGGTCGATCTGGACGAGCTCGCCGCCGAGGCACTCGCCCAGGCCGGCGTGCTCGCGGCCCGTCAGGGCGTGCGGCTGGGCGAGCCGCCAGAGCGCACCGGCCACCATCTGGTCGCGGGCGATCCGCTGCGGCTGCGCCAGCTGCTGGGCGTGCTGCTGGACAACGCCACACGCTACTCGCGCGCCGGCGACCGGGTCGACATCACCCTCGAGGCCGAACCGACCGATCTGCGGGTGACCGTGCACGACCAGGGCATCGGCATTCCGGTGCATGAGCTGCCGCAGGTGTTCGACCGCCATTTCCGCGGTGCGCAGGCGCGCAGGCACAGCCCCGACGGCAGCGGCCTGGGGCTGTCGATCGCGCGCGCGCTGGCACGCGCGCACGGCGGACAGCTCGAGCTTCACAGCAATGACGCCGGCACCCGTGCGGTGCTGACACTGCCCCGCCTTGCAGCACAGCCCCAGGACACCGCATGAACATCCTGATCATCGAGGACGATCCGCGCATCGCCGACTTCCTGGGTCGCGGCCTGCGCGCCGAGGGCCACCGGGTCGAGCTGGCCAGCACCGGGCCGCAGGGCCTGGAGGCCGCCCGCCAGGCCGCACGCGAAGTGGCCGCCGGCGGCGCGCCGGTGGTACTGATCCTGGACCTGATGCTGCCGGGCATCGGCGGGCTGGAGATCTGCCAGACACTGCGCGCGCAAGGCGCGGCGCTGCCGATCCTGATGCTGTCGGCGCTCGGCGCGGTCGAGGACCGGGTCGCCGGGCTGCGGCTCGGCGCCGACGACTACCTGGCCAAGCCCTTCGACTTCGAGGAGCTGCTGGCGCGGCTGGAATCGCTGGCGCGGCGCGGCCGCGACTGGACGCCGGCGATGCCGAGCCAGCTGGTGGTGGCCGACCTGGTGTTCGACCGCGAACGCATGCAGGCCAGCCGCGCCGGTCAGCCTCTGGCGCTGACCGCGCGTGAACTGGCGCTGCTGGAGCTGATGATGAGCGCGCCGGGGCGGCTGTTCAGCCGCGAGCGCATCCTCGCCAATGTCTGGGGCGCCAGCGAGGATCCGCTGACGAATGTCGTCGACGTCTACATCCGCCGACTGCGCGCCAAGATCGACGAGGGCCACGCCCAGGCGCTGATCCACACGGTGCGCGGCCTGGGCTACCGGCTGGAGGCGCCGGCCTGAGGCGCGGCGCGCCTGAAGGTCAGAAGGTCAGCGTGCGCACGCCTTCCGACGTGCCGAGCAGGCAGACGCTGGCCTTGTTGCGGGCGAAGATGCCCACCGTGACCACGCCCGGCCACTGGCTGACGTCGGCCTCCATCGCGGCCGGATCGGTGATCTTCAGGCCGCGCACGTCCAGGATGTGGCAGCCGTTGTCGGTGACGCAGCCCGCACGCAGCGTGGCGTCGCCGCCGTACTGGGCCTTCAGGCGGCGTGCGACCTGCGCCGCGGCCATCGGGATCACCTCGACCGGCAGCGGGAAGTTGCCCATCACCTCGACCAGCTTGCTCTCGTCGGCGATGCAGATGAAGCGCTCGGCCAGGTCGGCGACGATCTTCTCGCGCGTCAGCGCCGCGCCGCCGCCCTTGATCATGTTGCCGGCAGCGTCGATCTCGTCGGCGCCGTCGATGTAGACCGGCAGCGACTCGACCTCCGAGGCCTCCAGCACCGGGATGCCCAGCGCCTTCAGGCGCTCGGTCGACGCCACCGAGCTCGACACCGCACCGCGGATCTGGTCCTTGATGGAGGCCAGCGCGTCGATGAACTTGTTGACGGTCGAGCCGGTGCCGACGCCGACGATGGCGCCCGCGGGCACATGCTGCACGGCCGCCTGGCCGACGAGGGTCTTGAGTTCGTCCTGGGTCATGGGAGGAATCTTCGAGGAGAGAGAGGTTGCGATCGGGGACAATTCACGATTATGGCCCTCGTCCCCTACGCCCTCACCCGCCCCTTCCTGTTCGGCCTCGACCCGGAGGCTGCCCACGAACTGACGCTCGACGCGATCGCGCGCTTCCAGAACACGCCGCTGCAGTGCCTGTGGGCCCATTCGCGCGTCAGCGACCCGGTCAGCGTCGCCGGCCTGAAGTTCCCGAACCGCATCGGCCTGGCCGCTGGTCTCGACAAGAACGGCCGCTGCATCGACGGCCTGGGCGCGATGGGCTTCGGCTTCATCGAGGTCGGCACCGTCACGCCGAAGGGCCAGCCCGGCAACCCCAAGCCGCGCATGTTCCGCCTGCCCGAGGCCGACGCGCTGATCAACCGCCTGGGCTTCAACAACGAGGGCCTCGACAGCTTCCTGGACAACGTCAGGCGCGCGACGAGCTTCCGCCGCAACGGCGGCATCCTCGGCCTGAACATCGGCAAGAACGCGGCGACACCGATCGAGAACGCGGTCGACGACTACCTGATCGCGCTCGACGGCGTCTATCCGCACGCCGACTACGTGACGGTCAACATCTCCAGCCCGAACACCAAGAACCTGCGCGCGCTGCAGAGCGACGAGGCGCTCGACGCGCTGCTGTCGCGGCTGCAGGAACGCCGGCAGCAGCTCGCGCGCCAGCACGGCCGCAACGCGCCGATGTTCGTCAAGATCGCGCCCGACCTGGACGAGGCGCAGGTCAAGGTCATCGCCGCGACGCTGAAGAACAACGGCATCGACGGCGTGATCGCCACCAACACCACCATCGGCCGCGACGCGGTCAAGGGCCTCAAGCACGCCGAGGAGACCGGCGGCCTGTCGGGGCGGCCGGTGTTCGAGTCCAGCAACCGGGTGATCGCGCAGCTGCGCGCCGAGCTGGGCGCGGGCTATCCGATCATCGGCGTCGGCGGCGTGCTGAGCGGCGCCGACGCGCAGGCCAAGCTGCGCGCCGGCGCCGATCTGGTGCAGGTCTACACCGGCCTCATCTACCGCGGCCCGGCGCTGGCGGGCGAATGCGCCCGGGCGATGCGCAGCCGCTGAAAGGCAGGGAACCGGCGCGCCTGGAATCGCTCCAATCCGACCATGAACACACCCTCCGAAGCCCTCGGCCGCCTGTTCCGCCTTGTCGTGCGACTGTTCCTGGTCGCCGCCGGGGCGGTGTTCTTCTTCAGCCTGCTGCTGGCCGGGGCGATCGCCGCGCTCGGCTTCACGCTCTGGAGCCTGCTGCGTGGACGCCGGCCGCTGGTGGCCGACATCTGGCGGGTGCAGCGCCAGATGCGCGAACGCGCCCAGGCCCGCGGCTTCGCCGGCGGCTGGTCGGCGCGATCCTCGCAGGGCCCGGCGGCGGCGGCCCCCGAGGACATCGTCGAGGTTCAGGCCCGGGAAGTCGTTGCGGGTCAGGGTCGCATCGGTCCTCAGTCCTGAGCGCGGGCGGACGCCCGTCCGCCACCATCCACCGACCAGCGCCCCGGCCCCCACAGCACCAGCCCGGCCAGCAGGCTGCCCCAGAACACATGCAGCATGAAGGCGGGCTCGGGCATCTCCGGCACGCTCAGCACCGCCACGACATTCACCACCGACAGCCCCAACGCCGCCACCCGTCCGCCCAGCCCGAGCACCAGCAGCACCGGCAGCAGCACCTCGCCGGCGGTGCCCAGCACCGCAGCGACCGCGGGCGACAGCAGCGGCACGCGGTATTCCTCGGTGAACAGCAGCAGCGTCGTCTCCCAGTCGCGCAGCTTGGTCAGGCCGGCCAGAAAGAACACCTGCGCGACGAACAGCCGTGCGGCGAGCTGCGCCAGCGGCTGCAGCGCCTCGGCCAGCGTGACGAAGGCGGCATGGGCACGCCGCAGCGGCGCGGGCAGCAGGGCATCGGGTCGGATCATCTCGGTCACTCCGGAAATTCAGGGAAACTCAGGAACAGGGCCGCGCAGATCCAGCCGCAGCACCAGGCCGTCGGCCACCGCCGGCGCCAGCCAGGCGGCGAAATCGAAGGCATCGCCCGCACGCTCCAGCGCCTCGGCCAGCGGCCGGGCCTCAAGCAAGGCGGATCGGACGAAGGCGGCCACGGCCGGCGCGACGACCGCCACCCGCACCGCCCAGCCCTGGCGCCAGACGATCACCGCCTCGCCGCGGCCTTCGGCCAGCGCCGCGCGGGCCTCGGCCCAGGCATCGGACTGGCCGTGCACCGCCGGTGCCTGGTGCGCCCGCCAGATCGAGCCGGCCGGATGGCGGCCCTCCAGCAGCGCCAGCCCGGGCGCCGCGCGCAGCACCAGCTGCTGCGCGTCGGTGTCGGCCAGGCGCAGCAGCGTGTCGGGCCGGGGCGCGTCGGCATCGGCGGCCGCCGCGGCCTGCGCCACCGCATCGTCCAGCCGAGCCACCTCGGCCAGATACGGCAGATCGACCAGCCGCTCGTCGTCGGCCAGCGCCGCCGGCAGCCGTTCGCCCCAGCGCGCCAGATCGCCGCAGGACGACGGCGCCTCGCGCCAGTGGCGCGCCGCGACCTGCGCGAAGGTGTCCTCGCCGAGCAGCGCCTGCACCGTCGGGTAGCGCGCCGCCAGCGCCCGCGCGGCGTGCTCGTCCGCATTGGCGGCATAGGCGACCAGCCCGCGTGCGGCGTTCGCGCGCGCCAGCGGCCGCAGCCAGCCGGCCACGCCGCGCACATCGCGCCGGCGCAGCGCATCCATCAGCAGCATCTGGCGCAGCCGCTCGCGGCGGATGGCCTCGTCGTCGGCCGGATTCATGCCAGCACCTCCTGCATCGCCGCATCCGCCCGCGCCGCCTCGTCCAGCAGCACGTCGAGCGCCGGCAGGTCGGTGTCCCATTCGATCAGCGTCGGCACGGCGCCAAAGTGCCGGATCGCGTGGCGGTAGACCGGCCAGACCGGCGCATGCACGCGGCTGCCGTGGTCGTCGACGACCAGGCCGTCGTCGTCCACCGTGTAGCCGGCCAGATGGATCTCGCCGACCGCACCGGCCGGGGCGGCGCCGGCCAGGCGGTCGATCCAGACGCAGGCCCGGCGGCTGGCCTCGGCATCGGCCGCTGCCGCCGGCGTGCCTGCCGGCTGCGCGTTCAGCGCGTTGACCACCAGGTTGTTGACATCGAGCAGCAGGCCGCAGCCGCTGCACCGCGCCAGCTCGGCGAGAAAGTCGGCCTCGGCCATCGTGTCGTCGGCCCAGGCCAGGCAGGCGCTCAGGTTCTCGACCAGCAGCGGCCGGCCGAGCCGCTCCTGCACGCGCTGCACATTGGCGACCATCACCGCCAGCGCCCCCCGCGTGAAGGCCACCGGCAGCAGGTCCGCGCCATGCCAGACCGGCCGGCCACGCCCCGGATCGACCCGGGCGAAGCTGGCGTGATCCGACACCCGCACCGGCTCGACCGCCGCCACCAGCGCCGCCAGGCGCTCCAGATGCTCGGCGTCCAGCCCGGTGGCGCTGCCCAGCGACAGACCGATGCCGTGCAGGCTGATCGCCTGGTCGGCGCGCAGGCCCAGCAGCGCGGCGCGCGCCGCACCACCCTCGGCGAAGAAATTCTCGCTGTGGACTTCGAGAAAGCCGAGCTCAGGCTGGCGGGTCCGCACCTCGGCAAGGTGCGGGGCACGCAGACCGATGCCGGCGGCGGGGGGCGATGCGGTGCGCGTCATCGGGCTTACTTCTTCATCGCCATCGCGGCCCGGGCCTCGTCGGCCGTCATGCCCTTGAGGTCCTTGCAGGTGCCCTTGGCGACGTACTTCCATTCGTCGGGCGCGTTGTCCATCTTGCTCTGGCCGGCGCAGGAGTGCGTGCCGGAGAGATTGCCGCAGTCGTTCTGGCCGGCCTTGGCGATGCCGTAGCACTTCTCCTTGGACTGCGCCGCGGCAGGCGCGACCAGGCCGGCGGCCATCACGGAGGCCAGGGCGGACGACAGGATCAGGCGGGTGGTGGTGCTCATGAAGGACTCCTCGAAAGGCTCAAAGATGCTCGGAAGGGTGAAACGTCGGGATCGACCTGACTCTGTCGCGCCAGGGGCTGCGGTCCTTACACTGCGCCCATCTTTTTTTCGGTGCCCCCTTCGATGAGCGATCTCATGAGCGACTTCGCCACCCGAGTCCAGGGCCTGCGCCCCGAGCTGCTGCGCTATGCCCGCCACCAGCTGCGCCAGGACATCTGGGCGGAGGACGCGGTGTCCGAGACGGTGCTGGCGGCGCTGGAGCGGCCGCAGGCCTTCCAGGGCGGCTCGCAGCTCAAGACCTGGCTGGTGGGCATCCTCAAGCACAAGGTCATCGACCAGATCCGCCGCCACCGCCGCGAGTTCGCCCTGCCCTCGCGCGATGATGCGGACGAATCGCAGGACCTCGACGAGCTGCTCTTCCACCCGGACGGCCACTGGCGCGAGATGCCCGCCGACTGGGGCCAGCCCGGCCCGGCGCTGCAGCAGCGCCAGTTCCTGACGGTGCTCGACGCCTGCATCGAGCGTCTGCCCGGCCAGCAGGGCCGAATCTTCCTGATGCGCGAGTGGCTGGAACTCGAGACCGAAGAAATCTGCAAGGAAACCGGCGTCAGCGCGACCAATCTGTTCGTGCTGCTGCACCGCGCGCGGCTGCGGCTGCGCGAGTGCCTGCAGATCCACTGGTTCGCGCCCGCAGCCGGACGCTGAGCCCCTTTTCCCTGACGGACACCCTCATGCGCAAGATGCCGCTGCTGCCCGACTGCAAGGAAACCACCCGCCTGGTGCTCGAGGGCGAGGACCGCCAGCTCCGGCTGCTCGAGCGCGCCGGGGTGCGGCTGCACTGGCGGATGTGCGCCGGTTGCGCCCGCTTCGGCCGCCAGGTCGAGCTGATGCGCGAGGCCATGGGCAGCTGGCGCCGCCATGCCGAGCCTCAGGAGAGCAAGCCGGCTGAATGAGGCCGCAGCACCGAAAGAAGCCCCCTGTTCACCCCTCTTTTGCACGGGACGGCACGCCCGCGACACGGCGCAATCACGGCACCACCCGGCTAGGGCGGATGTCATTCGCCACGAATTCCCATTGACCGCGCCCCGCCCTGAGATGGCCGCTCAAGTTGCCCGCGATGCTGTCCGACATCCTCCCCATGCCCGCCCGGCACCATCGCGTCCGCAGCCCTGCGCCCTGTCAGGCGATGCCACCGACGTGCACACGAGGAGTCGATTCCGAATGAGCCAGAACCTGATGCCCGACGAAACCCGCCAGCAGCTCGGCGGCATCGTCCGACAGCTCCATGACGCCCTGCAGGCACTCGGCTATGACGCCGTTCTGCACGAGGTCACCCAGGAAATCCCTGACGCACGCGAGCGACTGGCCTATGTCGGCGCCATGACCGAGCAGGCGGCAGACCGGGTGCTGACCCTGGTCGACATGGCCAAGCCGGAATGCACCTCGCTGGTGGAGCAGGGGCGCGCGCTGCTGACTGCCAATCCGCCGCCCGACCAGCTCAAGGCGTTTGCCGAGCGCTCGGTCGAGGTGGCCAGCCTCCAGCAGGACGCGCTCAACGACATCATGATGGCGCAGGACTTCCAGGACCTGTCCGGTCAGGTGATCAACAAGGTCATCAAGATCATCACCCGCACCGAGAAGCAGCTGCTGGAGCTGCTGGTCAGCCACACCCCGCCACCGAAGGTCGAGCCTGCAGCCAAGCTCGAGGGCCCGCAGACGCCCGACAAGGCGATGAAGCAGGACGACGTGGACGACCTGCTGGCCTCGCTGGGCTTCTGAGCCCGCCTACGTTCCCGCTTTCTCTCGTTTTCTCCCTGTCGTCTCCGACTTGACGCCGGCCCTTCTTCAGGAGGGCTGGCGTCTGTTTTGCATGCCCAAACAACAAGGGCGCTCCCCTTCGGGAGCGCCCTGGCATGCGCAGAGAGGCAACTCGCGCAATCAATACCCGAGGAAATCCACCTCGAACACCAGCGTCGCGTTCGGCGGGATGACGCCGCCGGCGCCGCGGGCGCCATAGCCCAGGTTCGGCGGGATCACCAGCACGCGGGTGCCGCCGACCTTCATGCCCTGCACGCCCTCGTCCCAGCCCTGGATGACCATGCCGGCGCCCAGGCCGAAGCGGAAGGGCTGGCCACGGTCCTTGCTGGAGTCGAACTTGCGACCGCGGCCGTTCGGCTGCGCCGGATCGTGCAGCCAGCCGGTGTAGTGGACGCTGACCTGGCGGCCGGCGACCGCCAGCTCGCCGTTGCCCTCGACGGTGTCTTCGTACTGCAGACCGGAAGCGGTGGTGATCATGAGATCAGCCTTTCTTGTGTGTGGGGGGTGAACTGATAGAAAAGGCCGCGATGATGCCACCAGCCGCGGCCGGCCGCATCCGCATCACTCCCGCTCCAGCCGCAGGCGCCACTGCCGAAGCGCCTCGGCGCGCACCGCGTCGGCGCTCAGTCCCTCGGCCAGATCCAGACCCAGCGCACGCGCGGCGGCGGTCAGCACCTCGGCCGGACGGCCGGTGTCGACCGGCGCGGCGCCGTTCTGCTTCGACAACTTCTGGCCGTCGGCGGCCAGCACCAGCGGCGTGTGCAGGTGGCGCGGCTGCGGCAGGCCGAGATGGCGGCGCAGCAGGATCTGGCGCGGCGTGTTGTCGGCCAGATCCTCGCCGCGAACGATGTCGGTCACGCCCTGCGCCGCATCGTCGACCACCACCGCGAGCTGGTAGGCCCACAGCCCGTCGGCGCGGCGCAGCACGAAGTCGCCGACCTCCCGGCTGACGTTCTGGCGCTGTCGCCCCAGGCGACGGTCCTGCCAGTCGATGACGGTGTCGCACCCATCGTCGGCGCAGGTCAGCAGCCGCACCGCCCGGGCCTCAAGCCACGGCACCGGCTGCGGCCCGCCGGGCCGGCAGGTGCCGGGATAGACCAGATCGCCGTGGCGCTCGCGGTCCAGGCCGCGCGCCTGCAGCGCCTGCGCGATCTCGCGTCGCGTGCAGCGGCAGCCGTAGGCCAGGCCGGCCGCCTGCAGCCGCTCCAGCGCCTGCGCGTAGAGCGCGCCGCAATCGGACTGGCGCAGCGGCGGCGCATCAGGATGCAGCCCGCAGTCGGCGAGCTGGCGCAGGATCGCGTCTTCGGCGCCGGCGATGCAGCGCGGGCCGTCCACATCCTCGATGCGCACCAGCCAGCGCCCGCCATGCGCGCGCGCGTCCAGCCACGAGGCCAGCGCCGCGACCATCGAGCCGGCATGCAGCCAGCCGGTCGGCGATGGCGCAAAACGGCCGACATAGAGCTCGCCGGGGCGCACGCTCACAGGATCAGCCCCGCATGCTGCTCCAGCAGCGCCCGGCGCGTGATGTCGCTGCCGAGCTGCTCGAGCCACCAGCCGAGCGCGCGGCCCCGGCCCGGCGCATCGCGCCAGACATAGTGCAGCTCGACCACCGTGGGCGGCGACTCGGTGTGCTTGACCACCAGCCGCCCGGCCTCGACATGCGGGCGCAGCAGCGGCTCGGGCAGCCGCCCGCAGCCCAGGCCGCGGATCTGCGCCTCCAGCTTGGCCACCAGCGAGGGCACCGTCAGCACGTCCTGCCCGGGCAGGATGCCGGTGGTGAGCCGGTCCATGCGCTGGGCGGTGTCGGCGATGGCGATGACGCGGTGCTGCGCCAGCGTCTGCGCCGACAGCGGCTCGCTCGCCTCGGCCAGCGGATGGTGCGGCGCCACCGCCATCAGCATCGGCAGCCGGCCGATCAGCTCGGAGCGCAGGCCTTGCGGCAGGCCGCCCGTCACCGGCACGCCGATGGCCAGATCGGCCTGGCCGCTGGAGAGCGCCTCCAGCGTGCCGGTCATCACCTCGGTGCGCAGCTTCAGTCGGGTGGGCAGCGGGCCGGCCTCGGCCTGATCGGAGCAGCGCAGCGACAGGAAGGCCTCGATCAGGTCGAACACCGCACGCGGCGCCAGGATGTTGTCGACCGCGATCGTCAGCGAGGGCTCCCAGCCGGTGGCCACGCGCTGCACCCGGTGCGCCACCGCGTCGATCTGCTGCAGCAGCCGCCGGCCCTCGCGCAGCAGCTCCTCGCCGGCGGCGGTGAGCTGCGCCTGGCGCGAGCTGCGGTCGAACAGCAGCACGTCGAGCGACTCCTCGAGCTGGCGCACGCTGTAGGTCAGCGCCGAGGGCACCTTGCCCAGCTCGCGCGCAGCCGCGGCGAAGCTGCCGGTGCGGGCGATGGTGTCCATCATCTCGAGGGCATCAGGGGTCAGGGCGCGGCGGCGCTCGGGCATGGGGTGGGCTCCCGGAAGTTCAATTCAATCTATTTGAATGATGCCATCATCGCCACGCCACCCACAGACGCCGCGGCCGGGCGACCATGAGGGCACAGAAAGAGAGTTCGCCATGATCGAGTTCCGCCCCTCCGCCAAGCGCGGCCACGCCCACCACGGCTGGCTGGAGAGCTACCACAGCTTCTCCTTCGCCGACTACTTCGACCCGAGCCGCATGGGTTGGGGCAATCTGCGCGTCATCAACGAGGACTGGGTGGCCGGTCACCGCGGCTTCGGCACGCACGGCCACCGCGACATGGAAATCTTCACCTGGATGCTCGGCGGCGAGCTCAGCCACCGCGACAGCCTGGGCAACGGCGCGACCCTCCGTCCCGGCGAGGCCCAGCGCATGAGCGCCGGCACCGGCGTGCGCCACAGCGAGATGAACCACGGCATCGAGGTCGCGCACCTGCTGCAGATCTGGATGCTGCCGAGCCAGGCCGGGCTGCCGCCGAGCTACGACCAGCACACGATCGACGACGCCGAGCTGCGCGGGCGGCTGCGCCTGGTCGGCGCCCCGGCCGGCAGCGCCGAGGCCGCGCAGGCGGCCGTCGCCCTCAACGCCGACGTGCGGCTGCACATCGGCCGCTTCGACGGCCCGGCCGAGCGCGCCGAGCTGACGCTCGACCCGGCCCGCAAGGCCTATGTGCACCTGGCACGCGGCCGGCTGACGGCAAGCGGCCAGGCGCTGAACACCGGCGACGCGCTGGCGATCGACGGCGAGACCGTGCTGAGCCTGCACGACGGCCAGGACGCCGAGGTGCTGGTGTTCGAACTGCAGCCCTGAACCGCCCCGGTCCCTTTGTCTTTTCTTCTCCCCCACCCCGTTCCCCTCTCTGAAAGGAACCCCGCCATGAGCAAGAAGATCGTCATCGTCCACCACAGCGGCTACGGCCACACCGCCAAGGTCGCCGCCGCCGTCGCCGAAGGGGCTGGCGCGGGCGCGAGCCTGCTGGCCATCGACGCCGAGGGCAACCTGCCCGAGGGCGGCTGGGAGCAGCTCGACGCCGCCGACGCCATCGTGTTCGGCTCGCCGACCTACATGGGCATGGTCAGCTGGCAGTTCAAGAAGTTCGCCGATGCCTCGAGCAAGGCCTGGTTCACCCGCAAGTGGCAGGACAAGCTGGCTGCCGGCTTCACCAACTCGGCCTCGCTGTACGGCGACAAGCACACCACGATGTCCTACCTGACCACGCTGGCGATGCAGCACGGCATGCTGTGGGTGGGCGCCGGCATGATGCCCGCCAACACCAAGGCCTCGACCCGCGACGACCTGAACAACCTGGGCATGTCCGCCGGCCTGATGACCGCCACCCCGTCGGACGCCAGCGTCGACGAGATGGTGCCGGGCGACCTGGCCACCGCGCGAGCCTTCGGCGCACGCGTCGCTGCCGCTGCCGCCCGCCTGGCCTGATGCCCGACCGGCTGGCGGCGCGCCTGGGCGCCGCAGCCGGTAAAGTCGCGCCATGGATTTCCTGCTGCGCGTGATTCAGGTGCTGCCGCTGGCCGACTGGCTGGCGCTGGGGGTGTTCTTCGCCGGCTGGGTGGGCTATGTGCGGTTCGCCAAGGCCCGCGCGGTGCGCCGCCCCTCGGTGCTGGCCAGCACCAATCGCATCCGCCAGGAGTGGATGCTGCAGACCACCTTCCGCGACAACCGCATCGTCGATGCAGCCGTGTCGCAGAGCATGGCCACCAGCCCGAGCTTCTTCGCCTCGACCACCATCTTCATCATCGGCGGTCTGATCGCGGCGGTGGGCGCCACCGACAAGACGGCGGAAATGGTGCAGGAGCTGCCCTTCGCCGCGCGCACCTCGATGCTGGTGCTTGACCTGAAGCTGCTGGTGCTGACCGGCATCTTCGTGCATGCTTTCTTCCGCTTCACCTGGTCGATGCGCCAGTACAGCTTCGGCGCGCTGCTGATCGGCTCGGCGCCCTCGCCCAAGGATTTCGAGCGTGCCGAGGACACCCAGCTGCGCCGGCGCTATGCCGAGCGCGCCGGCCGGGTCATGGGCCTGGGCGCCGAGACCTTCAACGACGGCCTGCGCGCGGTCTACATGAGCTTCGCCGCGGTGCTGTGGTTCCTGTCGCCGCTGGCGATGGTGGTGGGCACGCTGGCGGTGATCTGGGTGCTCTACCGCCGCGAGTTCCACTCCGACGTGCTGTCGCTGCTCAACGAGCCGATGTGATCCCCGCTCGCGGCCTCATGGCGCGACCGTGACCGACGCCACCACCTTCGGACGCTCCAGCCCCCGCCGGATCGTGTCCGCCAGCGTGTCGGCCACCAGCGTGGCCATGCGCTGCGCGCCTGCGTCCGTGAAGTGGACAAAGTCGGCGAAATTCTCGGCGCCCCCCGGCATCTTGGCCGAGGCATCGACCAGCGGCAGCTGGCGTGCCTGTGCCAGCGCCCGCATGCCTTCGGCGGCCCTGCGCTCCATGTCGAGCAGCCCCTCTTCGCGCAGCTCCGGATAGAAGGAGCGCCAGTTCGTCAGCATCAGGCCATCGCCTCGCTCGAAGCCGGGACCGAAGCGGGTCGCGTGCGTGACCAGCAGCGGCCGCGCGCCCATCGATTCGGCCACCCGCGCGGTGCAGGACAGGTCGGAGAGGAAGCGGTCCAGCTGCGCGTCGGGCAGCCGATCCATCACCTCGCCACGCGCCTCGAAGCGCTGGATCGACAGCTGCTTCAGCGCCACCGTCATCTGCAGCGGCATCAGCGGCTTGGCGATGTCCGTGAGCTTGCCGGCCAGGCGCAGATGCAGCTTGGGCGGCAGCGGGGCCATCTGCTCGGGTGACGGCGTCATCCTCACCGCGCGGGTCGAGCCCCCCTCCCGGCACAGCGTGTTCTCCGCCCCGATGTAGTTGGCCGGAGACGGATACAGCAACACCCACTGCGGCTGCAGCCGAGCGATCGCCTCGCGCAGATAGTCGGCGTGGCCGATGCGGATGCCTGGCAGCGCGATGTTGATCACCTCGGCATTCGACAGGCCGCGACGCTGCAGTTCGCGCTCGAGCTGGCGCGGATATTCGTTGCCCGCACTCTCGTAGAGCCCGAAGGTCTCGGAGGCCCCGAAGGTCAGGATGCGCACGCTGCTGTCGGGGCGAGGCTCGGGACTGCGGTAGCCCAGCGAGTTCATCGACCACTTGGCAAAGCGGGCTCCGGGCCGGCCCTGGCGGCCCTCCGGGCTGTCATGGAAGACCGAGTCGATGCTGTGCGGGCGGTTCATCGGCGCCTGCTGGCGAAGCTTGTCCTCCAGACGGGCACAGCACTCCAGGGTCAGCAGCGCCAGCAGCGCATAGGCGGTCCAGCGGACCGGACGATGCTTGAGCAGGGTCGTCATCATCAGCAGGTCTCCACGAGATCGGAGGTGGAATCAGAAGTGGAAGTAGGCGAAGGACTGCGGCTGGCCGCCCAGGAACAGGCACAGATAGGCCATGACGGCGTAGCCCGTCACCCGCAGCGGCGCGCCTCGCAGACGCCCGCCCCAGAGCAGCCGGGAGAAGTACAGCTCGCCCGTGCGCCACTGCACCCACTGCACCAGCAGCAGCGGCGCGACCAGCTTCAGCACCTCGCCCAGCGGCGCCCAGTCGAAGCCGCCCTGCGGCACCAGCAGCAGATGCGTCATCGAGGCGATCTGCTCCAGCGAGGTGGCGCGAAACAGCAGCCAGCCGTAGCAGGTCATGAGGAACATCGTCGCGATGCGGAGCGTCAGCCACAGGCTCGGCATCGCCTCGAATCGCTGGCCGATGCGCTCGAGCGCCGGCTGCGCCAGGCGGTGCAGCACCAGGATCAGGCCGTGGTAGAAGCCCCAGAGCACGAAATTCCACGCCGCGCCGTGCCACAGGCCGCCCAGCAGCATCGTGATCATCAGGTTGCGGCAGGTCATCCAGCGCGAGCCGCGGTTGCCGCCCAGCGGCTTGTACAGGTAGTCGGCCAGCCAGCTCGACAGGCTGATGTGCCAGCGCCGCCAGAAGTCCGACGGGTTGGTGGCGAAGTACGGCAGACGGAAGTTCAGCGTGAACTCGAAGCCCATCAGCCGCGCCACGCCGCGCGCGATGTCGGTGTAGCCCGAGAAGTCGCAGTAGATCTGGAAGGTGAAGGCCAGCACGCCGGTCACCACCGTCGCGGTGTCGGGCGTGGCGCCGGCGCGGAAGGCCGCGTCGACCCAGGGCGTCAGGTTGTCGGCGATGTAGACCTTCTTGAAGTAGCCCCACAGCATCAGGTGCAGGCCCTCGATCACCACGTCGCGCTGCATCGTGCGCGGGCGGATCACCTGCGGCAGCAGCGTCGAGGCGCGCTGGATCGGACCGGCCACCAGATGCGGGAAGTACAGCACCGCCAGGAAGAAGTCCCAGAACGAGTCGCAGGGATGCAGCTCGCCCCGGTAGACGTCGATCGTGTAGGACATCGCCTGGAAGGTGTAGAACGAGATCGCCACCGGCAGCACGATCTCCATCACCGGCAGCGACCAGTCCAGCCCGAGCAACCGGCCGGCATCGACCGCCGACTGGGCGAAGAAGTTGGCGTACTTGAAGAAGCCCAGCAGGCCCAGGTTCAGCGCGATGCTCAGCTGCATCCAGCGCTTGCGCACCTGCTGGGGCTCGCCGCGGCGCACCGACTCGGCCAGCTTCAGCGAGATCTGGTAGTCGACCCCGGTGGTGAACAGCAGCGGCAGCAGGAAGCGCCAGTCCCAGCTGGCATAGAACACGCAGCTGGCCAGCACCAGAAAGATGTTCTGTCCACGGTGCGGCAGCGCGTGATAGATCACCAGCACCACCGGCAGGAACAGCAGGATGAATTCCGCCGAGTTGAAAAGCATGACCCCCCCGAACAGGATGGAGGGGGCCGCGAGGTCGCCCGATTGCGCCCCGTTTTCTTGGCTTGTGACCCGGATCTTGTGCTGACCCGCCCCCTTAAATGAAAATAATCATAAAGAGATTTACAATGTAAAAGCGTGATTCATTAGCCCTTACCCCCTAGGCAGGCGGTGTAAAGAGATCACGACCGGAGCAGAGATCGCGCAGGATGCCCCGTCATGAGGCCGATGCAGCCGCCGAGGCCCCCACCGGGGTGGCACCCTCCGCTGCCCCCTCCCCGGCCCGCCCCGGTCCAGGCGAGCAGCGGAAGGGCGGCGGCTGGCGCAGCGGCGTCTCGCTGATCCAGATCTCGGCACGACGCTCCATCGTGGCCACCGGCGTCGCGTCCAGCCCGGCCGGACCGAGGCGACCGATGCCGCGCACCACATCGACCTT
Source organism: Sphaerotilus natans (assembly GCF_900156335.1). Taxonomy (GTDB): domain Bacteria; phylum Pseudomonadota; class Gammaproteobacteria; order Burkholderiales; family Burkholderiaceae_C; genus Sphaerotilus; species Sphaerotilus natans. The sequence continues at coordinate 198,675 of NZ_FTMZ01000001.1, read as the reverse complement.
CACCCCGAGCTCGCCCAGCACCCGGGCGACCTCCGCAGCTCGTCGCTCCGACAGCGTGCGGTTGCCGCAGAAGCCGCCAGGATCGTTGGCGCTGGCCAGCACCAGAATCGCCGCGCCACGCGGAATCTGGCCGGCCGCCAGCAGACGGCCGAGCCGCTCGGTCTCGGCACGCGCCACCGCATCGAGCGTGTCGGCGCCGGCCTCGAAGCCGATGCGCCCCCCCAGCAGCCGCGCCTGGCGGATCAGCGCGGTCTGGTCACGCGGCAGGCGCGGTGCCGGCAGGGTCTCGGCGGTGGCGGGCTGACCGGCCGCCAGCAGCTGCGGCACCGCCGGCACCGCCAGCCGGGAGGCCAGGCGCTGCTGCGCCGCCGGCCCGGCCAGATAGCTGGCCAGGCGCTGCAGCCGTGCGTCCGAGCCCGCCGGCAGGTGCATGACCACCCGGTGCGTCAGCGGATAGCGCTCGGCGGCCAGGGTCTGCGCGTCGGGCATCCAGGCCGCCCCCGAGGCATCGGCCACCGGCAGCACCCGCGCGGTGCCGACCTCGGCCAGCGGCACCAGGCCGATGGCCTCAGGATCGGCCGCCACCGCCTTCAGCAGCTCACGGCTGTCGGCATGGGCGGGCAGCGCGGTGGGCAGGCCCTCGCCAGCGAGCAGCTGGCGCGACACCAGCGCCTGCAGTGCGGGATCGGCCGGCAGGTGCACCGCATCCGCCCGGCCGGCGCGGCCGAGCAGGCGCTGGCGCAGCTGCCCCGGCGTCAGCGAGCGCAGCGGGCTGTCCGGATGGACCACCACCGCCAGCGCGTCCAGGCCGAGGGTGATGTCGTCGACGCCGATGTCGTCACCCAGCACCGAGACCCGCCGCAGCCCGGCAGCACCCGAGACCGAGAGCGCCGGATCGAGCCGGAACTCGAGCCGTGCGCCGGCGGAGGTGCGCGCCACCAGCAGCGGCACGGTCGGGTCCGGCCGGCGCGCATCGTTCAGACCGTCGGCGCGCAGGAAAGCCTGGACCAGCTCGGCCATCAGGTCCGGGCCCAGCAGCGCGGCGCCATGCAGCGTCAGGGTCGCGGGCAGGCCGGCGGCAGGCGGCTGACCTTCGAGCGTCGCGCCCGCCTGGGTGACCAGCCCGGCGCCCGCCCCGGCCCGCACGCCGGACTCCGAAGCCGACTTGCCACCCAGCCCCGACAGGAAGAAGCCCGCCGTGGCCACCAGCACGACGCCGACGACCGGGACCAGCCAGCGCGCTGCGCCGGCCGGCGAGGCCTCGACCGCCGCATCGATCGGCAGCAGCGCGGCGCCGCATTCCGGGCAGCGATCGTCCGGTGACTTCAGCGGCAGCAGCGCACGGGAAGCCGCCTTGCTGCAGGCGGCGGGCAGATTGGTGCAGACAGCACGGCTCATCGGGGGCATTCCTGACGGATCAGCTTCATCGCCTCGCGGGCGGCTTCGTTCCAGTCGCGACTGATGGTGTCCCACTGGGTGGGCGGCGACTGCCGGCGCAGCATCTCGATGCGGTCGCGCATGCGGTCGCGCAAGCCGGCGATCGCCTCGGGCGAGCCGTGGCGACCGGACTGCAGCTCGGCGCAGACCTCATCAAAAAGATCATGCAGCACCCGCTCGCGGGCCTGGTCGACCGCCTCGAGCGGATCGCGACCGAGCCGCACCCGGGCGATCTCGAAGCCGTCGGCATCGAGGCTGACATGCACCAGCACCGGCGCGCCGGTCAGCGGCTCGGGCTCGTGGCGCAGCAGGCCCAGCGCCTCGGCCAGCAGCACGACGGTGCGCGCACGCGCCTGCTGCGCCTGCACGTCGACCGCCAGCAGCTCGGGCAGGCAGGCCGCCTCGTCGAGCTGCAGCCACAGCGCCGCGCGCCCCGCCTGCAGCCGATGCGCCTCATGCAGCCGGTGCAGTTCCTGCACCGGGCGCAGCGCCTGCAGCGGCAGGCCGCGCACCAGGCGTATCAGCACCAGCGCGCCCTCGCCTTCGGCGCGCATCTGCAGCGTCGGCGCGGTGCCGGCGCCGCCGGGCCGGCGCAGCAGCCGGGCCAGGTCCGCTGGCTGCAGCGTCGGCACGGCCCGCGCCGCGATGCCGCCGCCGCCCTCGTCCTCGTCGACATCGGCGCTCACTGCGTCACCGGGCTCCGGCAGCGCCGGCACCCTCAGGCATTCCTGGATGCTGGCGCCGGGCGCCTGCTCAGACGACCACAGCAGCGAGACCGCCGCCTGCGCGCGCAGCGCCGCCTGCTCGCGCGCCAGCCGCTCGGGCTCTGCCTGCAGCCCGGCCAGCCAGGCGTCCCAGGCCCCCGCGACCACCGGCTGAAGCTGCGCCGGCGGCAGGCGCTGCGCACAGGCCGCCAGCAGCGCGTCGCAGGTGGCCGCCTCGCCGATGCGCTGCGCGAAGATGCGGAAGCTCGCCTGCTCGCCGAGCCGGGCGAACAGGCCGGCGCGCAGCACCCGCAGATGCTCGCGCTGCATGGTCTCGCGGGTGATGAGCTGCTGGCGCCAGGGGTTGAGCAGCTCGCGCGTGTCCAGCCGGGACTCGCCGGCCTCCGGCCGGGCCGGCGGCAGCGCGGCGGCGGCGGCCGCATCGGTGGTCTCGACCAGCGCGGCCAGCTCCATCTCGCCCGCGTCGATCATGCCCTGCAGCGTGGTGAGCTGCGCCTCGATCTCGGCAACCAGCCGCAGCGTCAGCGTGACCGCCGCCGAGCGGGTGCGCGCCAGCGCGTACTCGCGCAGCAGCTCGATCAGCGCCTCGACATCGACCTGCGCGGTCTGGCCCCGCAGCCGCGCCAGCATGCCCGGACGCACCGCGGCGGCCTGCTCGGCCGCCTCGATCTGCTGCCACAGCAGCGCGGCCTGGGTCTCCAGCCCGTGCTGCTCCTGGCGCAGCGGCTCGACACGGTCAGCCAGATCGGCCAGCACCGCCGCCAGCAGCTGACCGCACTCATGCAGCGCGCGCCGACCCTCGCGCCAGTCCTCCCACAGCGTCGACTCGACCCGCTGGCGCACCACCACCGCGCGGCGGCGCAGCGCATGGTCGGGCAGATCGAAGGCTGCATCGATGCCTTGGCCGCGGAAGCGCTCCTCCAGCCCCTGCTCGAACAGGCGCCGCAGCTCGGTGGCGCGCCGGGCCGGCGCGACCAGATCGATCAGCTGCCGGTAGTGCGCCTCCAGCGCCTGCCATTCCTGCTCGATCGGCGTGCCCGGCGGACTGTCGCCGTCGATCTCGGACAGCGGTGCGGCCAGCTGCAGATGCGCCTCGCTCAGGCCCCAGCCGGCCAGCAGCGCCTCCATCGATTCCATCGCCTCGACCGGCACCGGGCGCGGATGGGTGACAAAGCCCAGGCCCGGGCGCCAGTGGTTGTAGCGCAGCTGGGCCAGCAGCCGCAGCAGCAGCTCATGGCTCAGATGGCTACGCAGCGCGACCCGGTCGGCCGTGCGCTCGGCCAGGCCGAAGGCGGCGAACTCGCCCCGGCGGGCGGCCTGGCCCGCGGCGCGCGGCGGCGTCAGCCACTCCGGCTCGCCGCTGACCCGCTGGAAGATCCAGTCGGCCAGGCGCTGCTCGCGTCCGGCCGCGTCCAGCGGCTGCAGGCCGCGCTCGTCGGTGCGCGCCGACAGCAGGCACAGCTCGAACAGACCCTCCTGCGCGGCGGCCTGCAGCTCGCGCAGCACCGCATAGGCCTGGACCTCGGCCAGCGGCGCGGGCCGGCCGGCGGCGGTGTCGTCCTGCGGCAGCAGCGCATGCAGATGCACGCTGCAGCGGGTGGCTGGCGGATGCTGGCGCAGCAGCTGCAGCAGGTCGATCAGCAGACCCGCGCCGGTGGCCCCGCCGAGCTGGACCACCAGATGCAGCGTCAGCGACGGATGCGTGTGGCGGGCCTGCAGCGCCTGCGAGACCGCATCGAGCGCCAGCCGCACCCGCCCTTGGCCGTGCGCCAGCAGCAGCCGGCCGAGCCGGCGCGAGGGCCAGCCCGGCAGCCGGGCCGCCACCTGCGACAGCGGCGCATCGAAGGCACCGAGCTCGAGCAGCCGCGCCTCCCAGTCGAGGCCCTCGAGCGCCAGACAGGCGCGCAGCTCAGGCCGAGCGCGCAGCAGCGCATGCAGCTCGGCGGCGCTGGCGCCCAGCAGCAGCCGCTGCGGGGCCGGCGGCACCAGACTGCTGCCAAGATGGCGCCAGCCGGGCGCATCGTCCCGGAACTCCTTCGGATCGGTGTCGATCAGCAGCGGCTCCAGCACCGCGCGGCGACCGGCGGGCTCGATGCGGCAGGCCAGCCTGCGGCACAGAGCCTGCCATACCCGGACACCGGCCCCCCCGAGCCCGAGATACAGATGATTCATGTCAGCGTCGTATCCAGCAATGTCGTCATGCCGGTTGCGGCAGCACTGCCGCCCGGCGGTCGCTATGGTCCCGGCAAACCGCCGGCCCCCCGCCGCCGGATCGCCCCGCATGGCCCCCGGAATTACGGGGTAATCGCGCGGCATTTTGCGTTATTTCCACTTCCAGTCCGGCACCCGAAGTTGCAGAGATCACGACATCTGACACGAGTTGCAACAGCCGCTGCCTACAATCCCGCGATGACTGCCCCGAAGAACTTCGTCCACCTGCGCTCCCACACCGAATTTTCCGTGGTCGACGGCACGCTGCGGATCGACGACGCGGTCGATGCCGCCGCGAAGGACGGCCAGGCCGCGATGGCCATCACCGACCTGTCCAACCTGTTCGGCGGCATCAAGTTCTACAACGCCGCGCGCAAGAAAGGCGTGCAGCCGATCATCGGCGTCGACATCTGGCTCGAGCCCGACGGCCCGGCCACCGCGGGTGACGCCCGCCCCGCCACCCGGCTGCTGCTGCTGGTGCAGGACCGCCAGGGCTATCTGAACCTGTCGGAGATCCTGTCGCGCGCGTGGATCACCAATGTGCAGCGCGGCAACCAGGCCTGGGTGAAGTGGGCGTGGCTGGAGGAGCTCGGCGGCGGGCTGATCGCGCTCTCCGGCGGCCTGATGGGCGCGGTCGGCCAGGCGCTGGCGATGGGGGACACGGCGCGCGCGCGCGATGTCGCGCAGCGGCTGGCGGCGGTCTTTCCGGGCCGCTTCTATCTGGAACTGCAGCGCGCGCAGCTGAGCGGCCACGAGGCCAATGTGCGCGCCACCGTGCCGCTGGCGGCCCGGCTCGGCCTGCCGGTGGTGGCCACCCACCCGATCCAGTTCCTGGAGCCCGACGACTTCGAGGCCCACGAGGCGCGGGTCTGCGTGGCCGACGGCGACACGCTGGCCAATCCGAAGCGCATCCGCCGCTTCAGCCGCGACCAGCATTTCAAGACACAGGCCGAGATGGCCGCGCTCTTCGCCGACATTCCCAGCGCGATCGCCAACACCGTCGAGATCGCGCGGCGCTGCAGCCTGACGCTGGTGCTGGGCAAGCCGCAGCTGCCCAACTTCCCCACGCCGCTGCTGGCCGACGGCTCGCCGATGCCGATGGCCGACTACTTCCGCCAGCTCTCCTTCGAGGGCCTGGAAGATCGCCTGAAGCTGCTCTTCCCCGACACCACGAAGCGCGACGCCGAGCGCCCGCGCTATGTCGAGCGGCTGGAGTTCGAGCTGACGACCATCCTGAAGATGGGCTTTCCCGGCTACTTCCTGATCGTGTCGGACTTCATCCGCTGGGCCAAGGCCAATGGCTGCCCGGTGGGCCCGGGCCGGGGCTCGGGCGCGGGCTCGCTGGTGGCCTACGTGCTGTCGATCACCGACCTGGACCCGCTGCAGTACAACCTGCTGTTCGAGCGCTTCCTCAACCCCGAGCGGGTCTCGATGCCCGACTTCGACATCGACTTCTGCCAGGGCAACCGCGACCGCGTCATCGACTACGTCAAGGACCGCTACGGCCGCCCGGCGGTGAGCCAGATCGCCACCTTCGGCACGATGGCGGCCAAGGCGGCGCTGCGCGACATCGGCCGCGTGCTGGGCATGGGCTACGGCCATGTGGACTCCATCGCCAAGCTGATCCCGGCCCCGCCGGGCAAGACGGTGACGCTGGCACCGCTGCCCGACAACTTCGACCCGGCCAAGTCCAAGCTGATCTACGCCCGCCACGAGGCGCCGGAAATCGAGACGCGAGAGAAGAACGACGAGGAAGTGGCCGAGTTGCTCAAGCTCGCCACCCGCGTGGAAGGCATGGTGCGCAACATCGGCATGCACGCCGGCGGCGTGCTGATCGCGCCGGGCAAGATCACCGACTTCTGCCCGCAGTACCAGCAGCCCGGCAGCGACTCGGCCGTCAGCCAGTACGACAAGGACGACGTCGAGGCCATCGGCCTGGTGAAGTTCGACTTCCTGGGCCTGGCGACGCTGACCATCCTGGAGCTGGCCAAGGAGTTCATCGTCGCGCGCCATGCGCACCGCCAGGACTTCGCCTTCGAGACGATTCCGCTCGATGACGCGCGCGTCTACAAGCTCTTCTCCGACGGCCTGACCGAGGCGGTGTTCCAGTTCGAATCGGGCGGCATGCAGCGCATGCTGCGCGACGCCAAGCCCAGCCGGCTCGAAGACCTGATCGCGCTGAACGCGCTCTACCGCCCGGGCCCGATGGACCTGATCCCCAGCTTCGTGGCGCGCAAGCACGGCCGCGAGGTGGTCGAGTACCCGCACCCGCTGGTCGAGCCGGTGCTGGCCGAGACCTACGGCATCATGGTCTATCAGGAGCAGGTGATGCAGACCGCCCAGGTGCTGGGCGGCTACAGCCTCGGCGGCGCCGACATGCTGCGCCGCGCGATGGGCAAGAAGAAGCCCGAGGAGATGGCGCAGCACCGCCTGCTGTTCCGCGAGGGCGCCGCCAAGAAGGGCATCGACCAGGACAAGGCCGACGAGGTCTTCGACCTGATGGAGAAGTTCGCCGGCTACGGCTTCAACAAGTCGCACGCCGCCGCCTATTCGCTCTTGGCCTATCACACCGGCTGGATCAAGGTCCACCACGCCGCCGAGTTCTTCGCGGCGAACATGACCATCGAGCTCGACGACACCGACAAGCTCAAGATCCTGCGCGACGACGCCACCCAGCACTTCGGCATCGCCTTCGAGGCGCCGGACGTCAACGTCGGCGTCTACCGCTTCGAGCCGGCGCCGGGCAAGGCGGGCGACCGGCTCATCCGCTACGGCCTGGGGGCGATCAAGGGCACCGGCCAGGGCGCGATCGAGGCCATCCTGCGCGCGCGCGCCGAGGGCGGCCCCTTCCACTCGATCTTCGACTTCGCGCACCGCGTCGACCGCAAGAGCCTGAACAAGCGCGTGGTCGAGGCGCTGATCAAGGCCGGCGCCTTCGACAAGCTGCATCCGCTGGGGCTGGACGGACGCGCACAGCTGCTGGCCAGCGTCGGCCTGGCCTTCGAGTACGCCGACAACCAGGCCGCACACGCCGACCAGGGCGGCCTGTTCGACTTCGGCGACGCCGACGCGCACGGCAGCTCCACCCGCGAGCCCGACTATCCGGCCGTCGAGCCCTGGGACGTGAAGACGCGCCTGGCGCACGAGAAGGTCGCCATCGGCTACTTCCTGTCGGGTCACCTGTTCGACCAGAGCGCGCCGGAGGTGCGCCAGTTCGTGCGCCGCGAGATCGCCGATCTGCAGGACAGCCGCGAGCCGCAGACGGTGGCCGGCATCGTCACCGACCTGCGCGTCGTCAACGGCCAGCGCGGCCGCGCGGCGATCTTCAAGCTCGACGACAAGAGCGGCGCGATCGAGGCGGTGGTGGCCGAGGAGCTGCTCAACGCCAACACCGAGCGGCTCAAGGACGACGAGCTGCTGATCCTGACCGGCAAGGTCCAGCCCGACCGCTTCAGCGGCGGCCTGCGCTTCAACGTGCAGCAGATCTCGGATCTGGCCGAGGCGCGCTGCCGCCATGCGCGCTTTTTGCGCGTGGTGGTCGGGCGCACGCTGCCGCCGCTCGACGCAGTGCTGGCCGCGCATCCGCCGAAGCAGGAAGACACCGAATTCGGCGAGACGCTGACGCGCGGCGTGCCGGTGCGCCTGCGCATCGTGCGCGAGCAGGCGGTGGGCGATGTCGACCTGGGCGAGCGCTCGCGCTTCTGGCCCAGCGACGAGGCGCTGGCGCAGTGGGCCGCGCAGTGCGGCGCGCAGAGCCAGCTCGTCTACACCGACGACAGCGCCGGCTGAGCCGAGGGCCGGGAACGCCAGGGAAGTGCGCAGGCCTTCACGCCGCCCCTTGTCCTCGGGAGACCGATCCGGAAAAGCGGGCTCGGCGTCAGGGATTCACGCTGCTAACCTTCATCCCAGGTTGACGAGTTCCTGCAGGCCGGCCTACTCAACCGGCCTGATCGTCACACCTGAACCCTTGATGAGCGCATGAAGCATGAAGGGCCGGACCTGCTCCCGGGGCCGGCCAGGGACGCCCCCGCGAGGGGGCGTCTTTTTTTGTTCAGGCCAGCGAGCTCGCGGGCGAATCGCGCCGCAGCGAGGCCAGTGCCTGACGCAGTCCAGCCTCCTGCTCGCGCAGGGCCATCGTCGCAGCGCCCAGCTGCTCGACGAAAGCAGCGTTCTGCTGCATGGTGCTGTCGATGTCCCGAAGGGACTGGCTCAGGGCTTCCAGCCGGGGCTGACCCTGCCTGGTCGCCTGCGCAGTCTGGTGCATCAGAGCCTGGGCGCGGGAAATCAGTCCCTCCATTTCGCCCAGCGCCTGGCCGGTGCCACGAGCGATCTGGTTGCCCTCGCCGACACTCGCCACCGCGGCCTGGATCAGGTCTCGCACGTCGCGGGCTGCAGCCGCGCTGCGCTGAGCCAGCGAGCGCACCTCGTTGGCCACCACCGCAAAGCCCCGCCCCTGCTCGCCAGCCCGGGCAGCCTCCACCGCCGCATTGAGGGCCAGAATGTTGGTCTGGAAGGCAATGCCGTCGATGGCCGAGATGATCTCGGACATGCGCCTGCTGTTGGCATCGATCTGCTGCATCGTGCTCAGCAACTGGTGCGTCGACGCCAGCACCGTCGAGACGGCCGCTGCCAGACGGTGATTGCTCTGCTCGGCTTCCATCGTGACCTTGAGCGTGTCACGTGACTGATCCACCACGGCCTCGATCTCGACCGAAGTGGACTGGGTGCGCGCCGCACTGGCTTCGGTGCGGGCAGCCAGATCGGCGGATCCGCAGGCGATCTCCTGAAGAGCTGAGCTGAGGTTGGCAGCGGCGCCATCGACCTGGCGCATCATCATGCCCAGTCGCGCCTGCATGCCCACCATCGCGGCGATCATTGGCGCATCAGCGCCGGCCGGCGGCGCGGACTCGAATCGACCCTCACTGATCGCACTGGCCATCGCGTTCACCTGGAAGGACCCCTGCACCAGATTCCGCAGCATGACGGCCAAGTAGGACAGCGCCAGAGCCTGGACCGTGCCGACGCCCGCATGAACCCAGAAATGGCTCCAGCCGCTGCGCTGGCTGTTCCACACGATCGCGCCAGACTCCATCTGTTGCAGCACCGTGAAACTACCGTGATGCAGGGCAATCAGGCCGAGCGCGAACACGATGGGCCGCCAGTCGCAGTAGACCACCAGCACCGACATCAGCACGAAAAAGCTGAAGTGTGCCTCCATGTCACCACCGGTCTGCTGGATGATCAGGGCGGTGAAGATCATGAAACCCGTGGCCATCGCCAGACGTGACAGCAGAGATGCCGGATCACGGTGTGCGAACCAAGCCGGAATCAGCAAGGCTGGCAGTCCGACCACCAGCGCCAGCATCAGCGTGGACGTCACCAGGCCCAGGCCCAGACACAGCAGCAGGTGGGCACTGGCACAGATGATCGCCACGCGGTGGGCCCGGCGATGAAACTGCCGGTTCTGAAGATCGACACTATCCAAGACCATCTCCTGCAGCAGCATCGGCAGACGCTGCGAATCAGCGCACGCGACAGATATCCGGGGACACGGACTCAGGACGCAGATGCCACAGCGCTGCACCGGAGAGGCCGATCCAGAGCAGCAGCATCAGCACCAGCAAGGCTGGCGATCTCGACGGTGAGGACGAGGTCATCGTCGGTGCAGCGACAGGCATGGTGCAGACGACATCATGAGCAAGGCCCTCCTATCGACGCTGGCCGGCAAGACTTGAGATCGTCCAGGACAAACCGGCTCAATTGCAACCATCAGCCAACGCGCGGGAGCGAACGCCACGCCATCGCCCCCTGCCCCGCCGCCCGGCCGCTGGCCAGACAGGCCGTCAGCAGATAGCCGCCGGTCGGCGCTTCCCAGTCGATCATCTCGCCGGCACAGAACACGCCCGGCAGCGCCGAGAGCATCAGCCGCGCGTCCATCGCCTCGAAGCGCACGCCGCCGGCGCTGCTGATGGCCTCGTCGATCGGGCGCGCGGCCAGCAGCCGCAGCGGCAGCGCCTTGATGCGCGCGGCCAGTGCCACCGGATCCGCGCACAGCGCCTGCCAGGCCGGCGCGTCCAGCCCCTCGCGCAGCAGCGCCGCGCGCACGCCGTGAATGCCGGCCTGCTCCTTCAGGTGGTTGATCATCGAGCGTGCGCCACGGCCGCGGGCCAGCGCGGCGGCCAGCGTCGCCTCGTCCTTGGCCGGCAGCAGGTCGAGTGCGACGTCGGCGTGGCCGCAGGCGGCGATCTCGTCGCGCAGCAGCGCAGAGGCCGCGTAGACCAGATTGCCCTCCAGCCCGTGGGCGCCCAGCACCGCCTCGCCGAGGCGGTCGAACACCTGGCCGGTGCGATCGGTGAACTTCAGGCGCACATTCTTCAGCGGCGTGCCGGCATGGCGCTCGCGCAGGAAGTCGCTCCAGGCGATGTCAAAGCCGCAGTTGGATGGCGCCAGCGGCGCCACGTCGACGCCCTGCCCGGCCAGCCACGGCTGCCAGGCGCCGTCCGAACCCAGCCGCGCCCAGCTCGCGCCGCCCAGCGCCAGCACGATCGCGTCATGCGTGCTGGCCTGCGGCCCGTGCGGCGTGTCGAAGCCCAACGTCCAGCCGCCGCCCTCGCCCTGCGCGGCCTCGATCCGTCCGCTCCAGCGGTGGCGCGCATGCAGCGCCAGCCCGGCCGCGCGCAGCCGGTGCAGCCAGGCGCGCAGCAGCGGCGCGGCCTTCATGCCCTCGGGGAAAACCTTGCCGGAACTGCCAACGAAGGTCGAAATGCCCTGCGCATGCACCCAGGCGCGCAGCGCCTCGGGCCCGAAGTCGTCGAGCCAGCGGCCCACCTCGGTGACGCGCTCGCGGTAGCGGCCACGAAAGGCCGCCTCGGGCTCGGCATGGGTGATGTTCAGCCCGCCCTTGCCGGCGAGCAGGAACTTGCGCCCGACCGAGGGCATGGCATCGAAGAGATCGACCTGCGCACCGGCGGCGAGCAGGACATCGGCGGCCATCAGGCCGGCGGGGCCGCCGCCGACGACGGCGACGCGGAAAGAAAATGGGGCAGACATGCGGCGAGTCTAGGGGCTCGCCGAAGGGCCGCGCGCGCGACGCCCGACAGGCGTCTCGGTCCGCCAGCCAGGTCACCGTTACTTGCGAGAGGGCGCCACCGCGCCGGAGCTGGCGCCATAATGTTCATCACAGTTCACCACAGTTCAGTCGGGCTATGCAGCCACGACTCCGCCCATGACAAAGACCACCTCCTTGGCCCTGTCACTCGCACTGACCCTGGGTGGCTGCCTACAGACTGTGCCCTCGGCCAACGTGCGCATCTGCGACGACAAGGGCTGCTCCGACCGACCGCGAGACACCGCCACCTTCGACGCCACCAAGGACGACAACCCCGAGGAAACCCGTCGCTTGGCCACGCTGAAGGACATCGCCGCCAAGGATCCGCGAGCGGCCTACGACCTGGGCATCCGCCTGATGCGCGGCGATGGCGTGCGCATGGACAGCTACCAGGCCATCCAGTGGCTGCGCCAGGCCGGAGAGCGTGGCGACCTGCGCGCCCAGGCGGCGCTGGGTCGCATCTACCTCACCGGCCTGCAGGAAATGGGGTCCGATCCCGCCGAGGCCGAGCGCTGGCTGTCGGTCGCCGCAGAACGCGGCGACAACGAATCGGCAAGGCTGCTGCCCGAAGCCACCAAGGCAAAGCAGGATGAACAAGCACGCTACCGCTGGCGCGAGCACTACCGCAAGAACGGCATCGCCTGGTGGTACAGCGCCTACCCGTACTACTGGGCCTGGCGCGCCGGCGTCTGGGTTCTGTACTGACACCCTCTTCCCCGACCTTCACCCCCAACGCACATCACCATGAAGAATCTGGCAAGCCCCTTCCACTGGACAGCCTTGGCCTGCACGCTCGCACTGGCCGGATGCGTGACACCCGGCGGTGGCCTCGTCTCCACCGGCACCGCCGCCACCGAAGCCAAGGGCGGTGCCGCGGGAGGCACGAGCGTCGGAGCCAACAGCAACCTGCAGCGCTGCGATGCACCGCTGGGCACGCTGGCCGTCGACGACGGGCGTGGCAAGCCGTGGTACGCGAGCTTCGGCCAGGCCACGCAGGTGACGTCGATCGAGCCGCTGCTGCGGCTGGCGGTGCAGCAGTCCAACTGCTTCGTGATCACATCCATCGGCAACAACCGCATGGAAGAGAAGATCTCCTCCATCACGGACAAGCAGCGCAACTCCGGCGAGTTCCGCGCAGGCTCGCAACAGCAGAAGGGGCAGCGCGTCGCAGCCGACTACTTCCTCGACCCGCAGATCATCATCAACAACGATTCCACCGGCAAGATCGCCGGCGCGCTGGGTGGCCTGCTCGGACGTGGGCTGGGCACGGTCGCCGGTTCGATGGAGTCGAAGGCCTCTGTCGTGACGCTCACGCTCATGGACATCCGCTCGGGTGTCCAGATCGGCATCTCCGAGGGCAGCTCCACCGCCACCAACTTCGGCGCTGCGCTCGGCGCCTTTGGCGGCGGTGCGGCGGGCGGGTTGAGCGGCTTCTCGCGCACGCCCGAGGGCAAGGCCACCGTGGCAGCCTTCATGGACGCCTACAACAACATGGTGATCTCGCTGCGCAACTACAAGGCGCAAGAGGTCAAGGGCGGCCTGGGCAAGGGCGGCGTGCTGAAGGTCGGCAACTGACGCTGCGCGGCGTCCAGCGCCGCAGCAGAGCCGGTCGCGCCAATCGGGGAGGCGCGCAGGAGCCGCCTCAGATCGCCATCAGCTGCCGCACGCCCTCGGCTTCCATGTCACGGCCGCGGCCGCGCTGGATGATCTCGCCGCGCTCCATCACCAGATACTGGTCGGCCAGCTCCGCGGCGAAGTCGTAGAACTGCTCGACCAGCACGATGGCCATGTCGCCGCGGTCGGCCAGCATGCGGATGACGCGGCCGATGTCCTTGATGATGCTGGGCTGGATGCCCTCGGTCGGCTCGTCGAGGATCAGCAGCTTCGGCCCCGGCGCCAGCGCCCGGGCAATCGCCAGCTGCTGCTGCTGCCCGCCCGACAGGTCGCCGCCGCGGCGGTGCATGAACTGCTTGAGGATGGGGAACAGCTCGAACAGCTCGGCCGGGATCGGCGTGCGTGCCGGGCGGCTGGCCAGGCCCATGCGCAGGTTCTCCTCGACCGTCAGCCGGCCGAAGATCTCGCGGCCCTGCGGCACGTAGCCCAGCCCCTTGCGAACCCGGTCGTAGGAGGTGTCCTTCGAGATGTCGGCGCCGTCGAGCAGCACCGCGCCGCTGCGGATCGGCACCACGCCCATCAGGCTTTTCAGCAGCGTGGTCTTGCCCACGCCGTTGCGCCCCAGCACGACCGTCACCTCGCCGAGCTTGGCCTCGAAATCCAGCCCGCGCAGGATGTGCGAGCCGCCGTAATACTGGTGCAGACCGGAAACCTTCAGCATCTCATCCCCCTCATCGGCCCAGATAGACCTCGACGACCTTCTCGTTGGCCTGCACCTCGGCCAGCCGGCCCTCGGCCAGCACGCTGCCCTCGTGCAGCACGGTGACCTTCTTGCGCCCCTCGGTGAGCTGGTCGACGAACTTCATGTCGTGCTCGACCACCACCAGCGAATGCTGGCCCTCCAGGCTCAGGAACAGCTCGGCGGTGCGCTCGGTCTCCTCGTCGGTCATGCCGGCCACCGGCTCGTCGAGCAGCAGCAGCTTCGGATCCTGCATCAGCAGCATGCCGATCTCCAGCCACTGCTTCTGGCCGTGGCTGAGGAGACCCGCGGTGCGCTGCGCCTCGCCCTTGAGGTGGATGAGCTGCAGGATCTCGCCGATGCGGTCGAGCTGCTCGCCCGAGAGGCGGTGAAAGAGGCTGGCGCGCGCGCGCCGGTCGGCCTTGAGCGCCAGCTCCAGGTTCTCGAACACGCTGAGCTGCTCGTAGACGGTGGGCTTCTGGAACTTGCGGCCGATGCCGATCTGCGCGATCTCGTTCTCGCGCAGGCGCAGCAGGTCGATGGTCGAGCCGAAGGAGGCCTTGCCCGCGTCCGGCCGGGTCTTGCCGGTGATGACGTCCATCATCGTCGTCTTGCCGGCACCGTTCGGGCCGATGATGCAGCGCAGCTCGCCGACGTTGATCGCCAGGCTCAGCTTGTTCAGCGCCCGGAAGCCGTCGAAGCTGACGGTGATGTCGTCCAGATAGAGCGCCACGCCCTGGGTGAAGTCGGGCTGGCCGGCCTGCAGCAGGCGGCCGAAGGAGGCGTCGCCACCCGAGGCGCCGGCCTGCTGGGCGCGCGCCTCGTGGCGCTCGCGCACCTCGTGCATCGATTCCATCAGGTCGGGCGTCATGCGCGGGTCTCCTTCTTCTTGGACGAGAACTTGTCGAACAGGCCGACGATGCCCTGCGGCAGGAACAGCGTCACCGCGATGAACAGCGCGCCGAGGAAATACAGCCAGAACTCCGGGAAGACCTGGGTGAACCAGCTCTTGGCGCCGTTGACGAAGAAGGCGCCCAGGATCGGGCCGATCAGCGTCGCGCGCCCGCCCACCGCGGCCCAGATGGCGATCTCGATCGAGGCCGCGGCGCTCATCTCGCCGGGATTGATGATGCCGACCTGCGGCACGTAGAGCGCGCCGGCCACCGCGCACATCACCGCGCTGAGCGTCCAGATCGCCAGCTTGTAGGCCAGCGGGTCGTAGCCGGTGAACATCACCCGGCTCTCGGCGTCGCGGATGGCCTGCAGCACGCGGCCGAACTTGCTGTGCACGATCCAGCGCGCCATCAGATAGAAGCCGATCAGCGTCAGGCCGGTGAGCACGAACAGCACCATGCGGGTCTCGGGCAGCGCGATCGGCACGCCCAGGATGCGCTTGAAGTCGGTGAAGCCGTTGTTGCCGCCGAAGCCCGTCTCGTTGCGGAAGAACAGCAGCATCGCCGCGAAGGTCATCGCCTGCGTGATGATCGAGAAGTACACGCCCTTGATGCGGCTGCGGAAGGCGAAGAAGCCGAACACCAGCGCCAGCAGCCCCGGCACCAGCACCACCATCGCCATCTGGAACAGGAAGCTGTCGGAGAAGGTCCAGTGCCAGGGCAGCGCCTTCCAGTCCAGGAAGACCATGAAGTCGGGCAGATCGCTCTTGTAGTTGCCGTCGCGGCCGATCTGGCGCATCAGGTACATGCCCATGCCGTAGCCGCCCAGCGCGAAGAACAGGCCGTGGCCCAGGCTCAGGATGCCGGTGTAGCCCCAGATCAGGTCCATCGCCAGCGCGCAGATGGCGTAGCACATGATCTTGCCGATCAGCGCCACCGCGTAGTCGCTGAGATGGAAGGCGTGGCCTTCGGGCACCACCAGGTTGAGCAGCGGCGCCAGCACCGTCACGGTGACGGCGGCGGCCATCACCGCCGCCCAGCCCTTCGGGCCGAGCAGCAGGCCGCGGCGCGGCGTCAGGTTCAGGGAGGTCATCGGGATGGCACTCATGCTTCGGCACTCCGGCCCTTCATGGCAAACAGGCCTTGCGGACGCTTCTGGATAAAGACCACGATGCACACCAGCACCATGATCTTGGCCAGCACCGCGCCGGCGAAGCCTTCGAGGAACTTGTTGAGCACGCCCAGGCCCAGCGCGGCGTAGACCGTGCCGGCGAGCTGGCCGACGCCGCCGGTGACCACCACCATGAAGGCGTCGACGATGTAGCCCTGGCCCAGGTCGGGCCCGACGTTGCCGACCTGGCTGAGCGCGCAGCCCGCCAGCCCGGCAATGCCCGCACCCAGGCTGAAGGCGTAGGTGTCGATGCGCGCGGTCGGGATGCCGACGCAGGCGGCCATGCGGCGGTTCTGGGTGACGCCGCGCACGAACAGGCCCAGGCGCGTCCTGTTGATCATCAGCGTGACGGCGCCCAGCACCAGGAAGGCGAAGACGATGATGGCCAGCCGGTTGTAGGGCAGGATCAGGTTGGAGAGCACCTGCACGCCGCCCGACAGCCAGGCCGGGTTCTCTACCGCGACGTTCTGCGCGCCGAACAGGCTGCGCACGCCCTGCATCAGCACCAGCGAGATGCCCCAGGTGGCCAGCAGCGTCTCGAGCGGGCGGCCGTAGAGCCAGCGGATCACCGAACGCTCCAGCGCCGCGCCCACCAGCGCCGACACCAGGAAGGACACCGGGATTGCCAGCACGATGTACCAGTCGAAGGCGCCGGGCAGGTACTGCCGGAACAGGTTCTGCACCACGAAGGTGGCGTAGGCGCCGATCATCATCAGCTCGCCGTGGGCCATGTTGATCACGCCCATCAGGCCATAGGTGATCGCCAGCCCCAGCGCCACCAGCAGCAGGATCGAGCCCAGGCTGGCGCCGGTGAACAGCACGCCCAGGCGCTCGCCCCAGGCCAGCTTGCCCTCGACCGCATCCAGCGCCGTCGTCAGCGCGCCGCGCACCGCCGCGTCCGTCTCGACGCCCGGGGCCAGGCGCTCCTGCAGCAGGCTCTTCACGGCCGGCTCGCTGCTGGCGGACAAGGCCTGCGCCGCAGCCAGGCGCTTGGCGACATCGGACGACGAGATCAGGATCGTCGCGCGCATCAGTTCCAGCCGCGACTTCAGGCCCGCGTCGCTCTCGGCGGCCCAAGCCTTCTCGATCAGCGGCAGCTGCGACTCGTCCAGGGTCTGCTTGCGCAGCTCCTCGATCGCCTCGGCGCGCACCTTCGCCTCGGGCGAGACCAGCTTGAGCGCGCCCAGCGCGGCTTCGAGCGCACCGCGCATGCGGTTGTTGTTGACGACGTCCTCGGCGGCTTCCGGCAGCTCGACCGCCTGCGCGGTGCCGGCGACGACCACCTTGTCGCCCTGCATCTGGAACACCCGGCCGTCGAGCACCTTGACCTCGCCGTCGAGCAGCGCGCGCACGAAGCCCGGCAGCTGGGCGTCGCCCGCGGCGGCGGCCTGGTTGAGCGCCTCGATGCGGGCGTCGGTCTCGCCGCTGGCGATGGCGGCGGCCTGCTCGGGCGTGAGCGCATGGACGGCCGGAGCAAGGCAGGCCAGCGCGAAGGTCAGGGTTCGCAGAAGTTTCACGGCAGGGATCTCGTGTCGAGGCCCCCGGAGCGGTCAAGCCGCGGCGGGGGCCGTCAGGAAGGCGACCGGCGCGGGCCGTTCAGGCCCGCCGCCCGCTCACTTCTTCTCGGGCACGTTCTTCTTGCCCTTGTTCTCGGCGATGTAGTCGCTCCACGGATCGGCGACCACCGGGCCCGGGGTCTTCCAGACCACGTTGAACTGGCCGTCGGCCTTCACCTCGCCGATGAAGACCGGCTTGTGCAGGTGATGGTTTTCCTTGTCCATCGTGCTGGTGAAGCCGCCCGGCGCCTTGAAGGTCTGGCCGGCCATCGCCGCGATCACCTTGTCGGTGTCGGTCGACTTGGCCTTCTCGACCGCCTGCTTCCACATGTGGATGCCGATGTAGGTGGCTTCCATCGGGTCGTTGGTCAGCGGCTTGTCCTTGTGGCCGGCGATGCCCTTGGCCTTGGCGTAGTCGCTCCACTGCTTGATGAAGGCGGCGTTGGTCGGGTTCTTGATCGACATGAAGTAGTTCCACGCCGCCAGGTGGCCGACCAGCGGCTTGGTGTCGACGCCACGCAGTTCTTCCTCACCCACCGAGAAGGCCACCACCGGCACGTCGGTCGCCTTCAGGCCCTGGTTGCCGAGCTCCTTGTAGAAGGGCACGTTGGAGTCGCCGTTGATGGTCGAGACCACCGCGGTCTTCTTGCCTTCGCTGGAGAACTTCTTGATCTTGGCGATGATCGACTGGTAGTCGGAATGGCCGAAGGGGGTGTACTCCTCCATGATGTCCGCGTCGGCCACGCCCTTGGACTTCAGGAAGGCGCGCAGGATCTTGTTGGTGGTGCGCGGGTAGACGTAGTCGGTGCCCAGCAGCACGAAGCGCTTGGCCGAGCCGCCGTCCTTGCTCATCAGGTATTCGACCGCCGGAATGGCCTGCTGGTTGGGCGCAGCGCCGGTGTAGAACACGTTCTTGCTGAGTTCTTCGCCTTCGTACTGGACGGGATAGAACAGCAGCGAATTCTTTTCCTCGAAGACCGGCAGCACCGACTTGCGCGACACCGAGGTCCAGCAGCCGAAGACCACCGAGACCTTGTCCTGGTCGATCAGCTGCTTGGCCTTCTCGGCGAACAGCGGCCAGTTGGAGGCCGGATCGACCACGACCGGCTCGAGCTTCTTGCCCAGCACGCCGCCCTTGGCGTTGATCTCGTCGATCGTCATCAGCGCGACGTCCTTCAGGACGGTCTCGGAGATGGCCATCGTGCCCGACAGGCTGTGCAGGATGCCGACCTTGATGGTGTCGGCGGCCTGGGCCAGCATCGGCAGCGTGGTCACGGCCACGCCCAGGGCGACGGCGCTGAGCTTGGCGGCAAAGGAGCGACGGGAAGCTTGCATGACAGGGTTGACTCCGGGAAGAGGCTGACGGGTTGTGTTGACAGCGTTGGCAGCGCTGGAATGGAGTCAGTGTCGAAGTCGCGGCCGATTCGTGAAATACGCCGGATGGCGTAGTGTTTCTCCCCCCTGGATGTGCGCGACAGCGCGCAGCAGCCGGTCAACTTTCATGCAGGCCACCCGGCTCTGGTGCAGACTGCATGGCAGCAGTCTTCCTTTCCCTCTGCCTTTCCCCTCTGCCTTTTTCCTTTCTTCTGCAACGTCAAGCCAAGAGCACGGAGCGCACACGTGATGACGACCAAGATCACCAAGGCCATCTTTCCCGTGGCGGGTCTGGGAACCCGCTTCCTGCCGGCCACCAAGGCCCTGCCCAAGGAAATGCTGCCGGTGGTGGACAAGCCGCTGATCCAGTACGCGGTCGAGGAGGCCTACGCCGCCGGCATCCGCGAGATGATCTTCGTCAACGGCCGCAACAAGCGCGCCATTCCCGACCACTTCGACACCGCCTACGAGCTCGAGACCGAGATGGAGGCCGCCGGCAAGACCGAGCTGCTGGAAACGGTGCGCTCGATCAAGCCCGACGACATGCACTGCATCTACCTGCGCCAGCCCAAGGCGCTGGGCCTGGGCCATGCGGTGCTGTGCGCCGAGCCGGTGGTGCGCGAGGAGCCCTTCGCGGTGCTGCTGGCCGATGACCTGATGGTCGGCGAGCCGCCGGTGCTCAAGCAGATGGTCGAGCAGTTCAATGACTGGCGCACCTCGATCCTGGCGGTGCAGGAAGTGCCGGCCGAGCACACCAGGCGCTACGGCATCGTCTCCGGCCGCCCGGTGGGCGAGCGCATGCTCGACCTGACCGGCATCGTCGAGAAGCCCGCGCCTGAGGTGGCGCCCTCGCGCCTGGGCGTGGCCGGGCGCTACATCCTGACGCCGGGCATCTTCAAGGAGATCCGCAACCAGCCGCGCGGTGTCGGCGGCGAGATCCAGCTCACCGACGGCATCGCCGGCCTGCTGCGCCGCGAGAAGGTCTTCGCCTACACCTACCAGGGCCAGCGCTACGACTGCGGCAGCAAGGAAGGCTTCCTGCAGGCCAATGTCGAGCTGGCGCTGGCGCACCCGACGCTGGGCGCCGAGTTCAAGCGCTATCTCGACGCCCGCTACGGCGTGGCCTGAGAAAGATCGCCCGATGCTGTGGCTGAAGGCCTGGGGCGCGGCGCTGCTGGCCGTCGGCGTGCTCGACGCGCTGTGGCTGGGCTGGCTGGCACGCGGCTTCTATGTGCGCGAGCTGGGCGACCTGATGACGCCGCAGGTGCGCGCGCTGCCGGCGCTGCTGTTCTATGTCGGCTATCCGGCCGGGCTGGTGACGCTGCTGCTGTGGCCGCGGCCCGACGCGATGGGCGAGGCGGTGCTGCGCGCCGCGCTGATCGGCCTGCTGGTCTACGGCACCTACGACCTGACCAACATGGCGACGCTGCGCCACTGGAGCCTGCGCCTGGCGCTGGTCGACATCGCCTGGGGCACGCTGGTCAGCGCCGCCGCCGGCGCGGCCGCCTTCGCGGCCACACGCCCCTGATTCCAGCCAAAATCCGGCCAAAAAAAAGCCGCTCCCGGCACGGGAGCGGCATCAAGGGTACGGATTGAAGAGACAAAAGAGCAAGAACAAAGAGCGACGGTCGGCAGGGGGACCGACCGGAAGATCGATCAGGCGCGCGGGCGCGACCTGACACGAACCAGCACGCCGAGGCCCAGGGCCATCAGCGCGAAGGATGAGGGCTCCGGCACCGAGGCGACGGAGAAGTCGATGGCCGCCAGCGGCGCATTGCTGCCATCGATGCTGTAGTGATTGGTCAGCGTGAACTGCAGATGCTGGGTGCCGACCGGCAGCGCAAAAGGCAGCCAGCCCGAGTCGCCCGACCAGCCGGCATCCAGGATGTCGGATGCCCGCCAGACATCGGGATTGGCGGTGTCGCCGTCGTAGACCACGGAAATGCTGTCGTCGTAGGCAGGAATGCCCGGGCCGGCGTCCGAGTAGAAATAGTCCGCCGTCAGCAGGCGCAGGAAGAGCTTGTCGCCGGCCGCCGAGGGCAGATCGAGCGTGAACTCGGCCTGGCTGCCGTGGCTCACCGGCGTGGTGGATGCGGTCGCGGGCATCGGGCCCATCTGCAGCAGGCCGAAATAGCCGCCGCTCACCGGCGTGACGGTGGTGGTGTACGCAAACGACGGATCACGGTCATCGGTCAGCGTGACGGTGTAGCTGCCCTGTGCCGTGAGCTGCACGCCATCGGCGCTGACCGTCCAGCCCTGGGCATCGCCCGACTCGAAGCCGGCGGCGGCGGCATGCACCGGCTGCGCAACCAGGCTCGAGACCAGCACCAGCGCGGCGGGCATCCACAGTGACGACAGTGACTTCAACATCGGCTTCCTCCTGAAACTGCAGGTCCGTGAGATCGGATGCTCTGCAGTCTAGAAAAAATGCCCCCTGTCGATGGACCGAATACATCGCGTCGCCCGGCCAATTCAAGTTTCGTGCCGACGTGATTCCTTCATTTCAGGGGGCAGATCCTGCAGATTCCCGAGTGGCTCGGGCCGATGGAGCAGGAAACCCAAGGCCTGGCTCAGGACCCATGCGGCCGCATCGGCGCGCGGGCCAGCGCCAGCGACGCGGCGGCGGTGCGGGTCTCCACGCCGAGCTTCTCGTAGACATGCTCGAGGTGCTTCTTCACGGTGGCCGGGCTGCTGCCGAGGATGTCGCCGATGTCGCGGTTGGTCTTGCCGCGGGCGACCCAGTAGAGCACCTCGGCCTCGCGCGGGGTCAGGCCGAAGGCCAGCGACAGCGCCTCCAGCGCGGCCGCATCGTCGGCCTCGCGCAGCACCAGCAGCCACTGGCCGTCGCCGGCAGCCTCGTGCAGCGTGAAGCGCAGACGCCGCCCGCTCGATGCGGCATCGACCACCAGCGAGGGCGAGCCCGGCACCGGTCCCTCCTCCAGCCCGGCCAGCCGCGCCGTCTCGCGCTGCAACCAGGCCAGCACCGCCACCGGCGCGCGCCGGCCGTCGGAGGCGAAATGCTGCTCCAGCAGCTGCCGCGCCAGCGCGGTCTGCCAGACGATGCGTCCGTCGTGCATGCGCACCATCAGCGTGGCATGGCCGAAGGCATCGAGCGCGTTGCGCGCCTGCTGCTGCTCGCGCGCGGCCAGCGAGTGCGCGGTGATGCGCGCGATCACCTCGCGGGCGCGGATCGGCTTGGTCACATAGTCGGTGCCGCCGGCGGCGAAGGCGGCCACCACATGCTCGGTCTCGGTGAGTCCCGTCATGAAGATGATCGGGATGGCGGCGGTGCGCGCCTCGGCCTTGAGCCGGCGCGCCACCTCGAAGCCGTCCATGCCCGGCATCATCGCGTCGAGCAGGATCACGTCGGGCTGGGCGCGCAGGGCGCGCTCGAGCGCACTGGGGCCGTCGGTGGCCACCAGCACGGTGTAGCCCGACTCGTCGAGCGTGTCGTGCAGCACCGCGAGGTTGTCGGGCACGTCGTCGACGATCAGCACCACATCGGCGCGGCGGTCAGCGGAAGCGTTCATCGGTGTTGTCATGGCCATCGCGGGGGTCATCCTCATGCAGCGTCCTGCGCAGCAGTCCGTTCATCGCGTCGAGCTGGAACTGGCGCGCCAGCGCGCGCAGCCGCCCGACCAGCGCAGCGCTTTCGGGCTGCGCGGCCTCGATGCGGTCGAGCTCGCGCATCACGCCGCGCACATGCCCGATGCCGATCGCGTCCCGCAGCGCGCGCAGCCGCTCCGGGTCGATGCGCGGCGGCACCTCGGGTGTCTGCGGCCGGGTCGGGGCGCTGGGCGCGGACGGGGCCGGCTCCGCGGCATGCGCCTCGGTCTCGATCCACTGCAGCGCCAGGCGCCGGCCCAGCCAGTCGAGCAGCTCGCTCATGCGCACCGGCTTGACGAGGAAGTCGCCCGGCTCGATGCCCACATCGTTGTCCAGCCCCTTGTCGAAGGCGTTGGCCGAGACGATCGCCGCCGGCGTGCCCGCCGGCAGCAGGCCTTGCGCGCGGATGCGGCGCAGCGTCTCCCAGCCGTCGATGCCGGGCATGGCCAGGTCCATGAAGATCGCGTCGGGCAGCGCACCGTTGTCGCCGGCCGCCTGCAGCGCGCGCAGGCATTCCTCGCCGCTGGCAGCCTGGCGGATCGTGAAGCCCAGCGGCTGCAGCAGGCTGACGATCAGGCCGCGATCGACCTCCTCGTTGTCGACCACCCAGATGCAGCGGGGCGGCCCGAGCACGCCGATGCGCCGACGCACCGGTGCCGGCCGCCCGGCCGCACCGTCGTGCACCTCGGGCAGGAACAGGCGCAGCCGGAAGGTCGTGCCACGGCCGGGCTGGCTGTCCACCGTCAGCTCGCCGCCCATCAGGTCGGCGAGCATGCGGCTGATCGTCAGCCCCAGGCCGGCGCCGCCGCTGACGCTGCCGCCGGCAGCGGCCGAGCCGCGCTCGAAAGGCTCGAAGATGCGCGCCAGCTCCTCGGGCGTCATGCCCGGGCCGGTGTCGGCGATCTCGAAGCGGGCGATCTCGCGGGCGTAGTTCAGCCGCAGCACCACCTCGCCCTCGCGGGTGAACTTGATCGCGTTGCCGACGATGTTGATCAGGATCTGGCGCAGGCGCTTGTCGTCGGCACGCACGCAGGCCGGCGCGCCGGCGATCTCGCTGCGGAAGACCAGGCCCTTGGCGGCGGCCTGCAGCTCCAGCAGCCGGGCGATCTCGTCCAGCGTCTCGGCGAAGCGCATCGGGCGCACGTCCAGGCGCAGCCGGCCGCTCTCGATGCGCGCCAGGTCCAGCGTGCCCTCGATCAGCGACAGCAGGTGGTCGCCGCCGCGGCGGATGACGCTCACCGCCTGACGGCGCTGTGGCGGCATCGTCTCGTCCTCCTCCAGCAGCTGCGCATAGCCGAGGATGGAGTTCAGCGGCGTGCGCAGCTCGTGGCTGATCGTGGTGATGTAGCGGCTCTTGGCCAGATTGGCCGACTCGGCCACCTGCTTGGCCTGCTGCAGCGCCAGATCGGTCTGGCGGTGCGACTCGATCTCGCGGCGCAGCGCCAGCGTCTGCGCGTGCAGCGCCTGGGTCTGGCGGTTGGCCTCCTCCTGCGCCACCTGGCGGCTCTTGTGCGCCAGCACCAGCCACCAGGCGATCACGCCCGACACCAGCGCCAGCGTCGGCAGCACCAGCTCGCGGCGCATGCCGGCCAAGAGCAGCAGCAGCGGCAGCAGCACCGCCATCATCAGCAGATAGTGGCCGAGACCGCGCTCCAGATAAGGCCAGACCGCACGCGGCAGCAGCCGCCTCAGCATCGCCACCCACTGGACCGACAGATGCGCCTGCGGCAGCTTGCACAG
This sequence comes from Sphaerotilus natans, assembly GCF_900156335.1. Lineage (GTDB taxonomy): Bacteria > Pseudomonadota > Gammaproteobacteria > Burkholderiales > Burkholderiaceae_C > Sphaerotilus > Sphaerotilus natans. The sequence continues at coordinate 174,501 of NZ_FTMZ01000001.1, read as the reverse complement.
GTCATGGCAGCGCACGTCGAGCGTGCAGCACAGCGAGCAGATCGCACCGCGGTAGGCGGGGCAGTGCGTCATGTCCTCGCCCTCGTACTCGCGCTCGCAGACGGTGCAGCGCTGCGGCGCGGCGTAGCGTCGGTAGGTGCCGGCGTGCTCGCCCGCCTCGCCCACGCGCGGCGCCAGGTAGAAGCGCCCGCGCGTGGCCCAGGCCAGCAGCGGCGAGACAATGAGCGCCGTCACCAGCGCGATCGGTGCCGACCAGGCCTGCGCCATCGCGCCAAAGACGCCCAGATAGGCCGCCACCGACACCAGCGAGGCCGCCCCCATCGCGCCGACACCCACCGGGTTGATGTCGTAGAGATGCGCGCGGCGGAACTCGATGCCCTTCGGGCTCAGGCCCAGCGGCTTGTTGATGACCAGGTCGGCCACCACCGCCATCATCCAGCTGATGGCGATGTTGGAGTAGAGGCTCAGCACCCCACCCAGCGCCTGGAAGACCTCCATCTCCATCAGCATCAGCGCGATGCCGGTGTTGAACACCACCCAGACGACGCGCCCCGGATGGCTGTGAGTGATGCGCGAGAAGAAGTTCGACCAGGCCAGCGAGCCGGCGTAGGCGTTGGTGACGTTGATCTTCAGCTGCGAGATCACCACGAACAGCGCGGTGGCCGCGACCGCCCAGCCGTAGTGCGGGAAGACGTACTCGTAGGCGGCCAGATACATCTGGTTCGGGTCGACCGCGCGCTCGATCGGCACCATGTGGCCGATCGCCAGCGAGGCCAGCAGCGCGCCGCCCAGCATCTTCAGCACGCCGAACACCACCCAGCCGGGGCCGCCGGTGACCACGCCGACCCACCAGCGCAGCCGGTTGTCACGGGTGCGCTCGGGCATGAAGCGCAGGTAGTCGGCCTGCTCGCCCATCTGCGTGAACAGCGCGATGCCCACCGTCATCGCCGCGCCGAAGGCCTGCGGGTCGAAGCCGGTCAGGTCGGACTCGCCGCCGTAGGCCACGAGCGCATCGATCACGCCCGGGTTCTCGTGCAGCACGAAGGCATAGGGCAGCACCAGCATCAGCGCCCACAGCGGCTGGGTCCAGACCTGCAGCCGGCTGATCACCGTCACCCCGTGCGTGACCAGCGGCAGCACGACGCCCGCGCAGATCAGATAGCCCCAGGCCGGCGGAATGTCGAAGGCCAGCTCCAGCGCGTAGGCCATGACCGCCGCCTCGAGCGCGAAGAAGATGAAGGTGAAGCTGGCGTAGATCAGCGAGGTCAGCGTCGAGCCGATGTAGCCGAAGCCCGCGCCGCGCGTGAGCAGATCCATGTCGACGCCGTGGCGTGCGGCGTAGACGCTGATCGGCAGACCGGCCAGGAAGATGATCAGCCCGGTGGCCAGGATGGCCAGCGCGGCATTGACGAAGCCGTGCTGCACCAGCAGCGTCGCGCCCACCGCCTCCAGCACCAGGAAGGCGCCCGCACCGCCCAGCGAGGTCACCGCCACCCGGCCGATGCTCCAGCGCCGGCTGCTGCGCGGCGCGAAGCGCAGCGCGTAGTCCTCCAGCGTCTCGCTGGCGACCCAGTCGTTGTAGTCGCGGCGAATCTTGATGACGCGCTGCACCGGCTCGCCAGCCTCGGGCAGGCCGAAGGCTGGCCCGATTTCTGCCTGCAGGGCACTGGTCCCTGTGTCTCCGTCCGTGCGCATGCGGGCGGGACACACAAGAAACGCACCAGCCCGGCCGCGCAGCGCGTCGGGCCGGCCAATCTCATGTCCGCCCCTGCATCATGGAACTCACGCCCCGCGAGAAGGACAAGCTCCTGATCTTCACCGCCGCGCTGCTGGCCGAGCGCCGCAAGGCCCGTGGCCTGAAGCTCAACTACCCCGAGGCGATCGCGCTGATCACCGCCGCGATCATGGAAGGCGCGCGCGACGGCAAGTCGGTCGCCGCGCTGATGAGCGAGGGCAAGACCGTGCTCTCGCGCGCCGACGTGATGGAGGGCATCGCCGAGATGATCCCCGAGATCCAGGTCGAGGCCACCTTCCCCGACGGCACCAAGCTGGTGACCGTGCACCAGCCGATTGCATGAACCACACCGGTGCGCACCAGTGTGGCGCATCGATGATTCTTCCCCCTGCCTGCTTCCGACCATGAAGAAGACCGCCTCCCTGCTGTCCGCCGCGCTGCTGAGTCTCGGCGTCACGCTGCCTGCGTTTGCCCACGAGGGCCACGGCCTGCCTGGCAGCGCGCATTGGCACTCGACCGACGTGATCGGCTACCTGCTCGCCGCGGGCATCGTCGCGCTGCTGTGGTTCAACCGCCGCAAGTGATCCGGGCTGAACACCACCGATCGGCCATCACCCACGGAGACGCCGCATGATTCCCGGAGAACTCTTCACCGACGCGGGCGAGCACCCGCTCAACCCCGGCCGGCGCACGCTGACGCTGGTGGTCGAGAACGCCAGCGACCGCCCGATCCAGGTCGGCTCGCACTATCACTTCGCCGAGACCAATGCCGGCCTGCGCTTCGACCGCGCGGCCGCGCACGGCATGCGGCTGAACATCGCCAGCGGTCTGGCGGTGCGTTTCGAGCCCGGCCAGCAGCGCACCGTCGAGCTGTGCGATTTCGCCGGAGACCGGCAGGTGTGGGGCTTTCGCGGCCTGGTGCAGGGAGCGCTCTGACATGACGACATCGAAAGCCACCTTCCCCCGCCGCGCCTATGCCGAGATGTTCGGCCCGACGGTGGGCGACCGCCTGCGCCTGGCCGACACCGACCTGATCATCGAGGTCGAGCAGGACCTGACCCTGCGCGCCGGCGGCTACGGCGAGGAGGTCAAGTTCGGCGGCGGCAAGACCATCCGCGACGGCATGGGCCAGAGCCAGCGCCCCAACGGCCCCGGCCCCGGCGACGCGGTGGACTGCGTCATCACCAACGCGCTGATCCTCGACCACTGGGGCATCGTCAAGGCCGACATCGGCCTGCGGGGCTCGCGCATCGCCGCCATCGGCAAGGCCGGCAACCCGGACGTGCAGCCGGGCATCGACATCGTCATCGGCCCCGGCACCGAGGTCATCGCCGGCGAGGGCCTGATCGTCACCGCCGGCGGCATCGACACGCACATCCACTGGATCTGCCCGCAGCAGATCGAGGAGGCGCTGACCTCAGGCGTGACCACGATGATCGGCGGCGGCACCGGCCCGGCCACCGGCACCTTCGCCACCACCTGCACGCCCGGCCCCGAGAACCTCGCGCGCATGCTGCAGGCGGCCGACGCCTTCGCGATGAACATCGGCTTCCTCGGCAAGGGCAACGCCAGCCGCCCCGAGGCCCTGCGCCAGCAGGCCGAGGCCGGCGCCATCGGCCTCAAATTGCACGAGGACTGGGGCACGACGCCCGCGGCGATCGACAACTGCCTGAGCGTGGCCGAGGACACCGACATCCAGGTCGCGATCCACACCGACACGCTCAACGAATCAGGCTTCGTCGAGGACACGGTGGCCGCCTTCAAGGGCCGCACCATCCACAGCTTCCACACCGAAGGCGCCGGCGGCGGCCACGCGCCCGACATCATGAAGGTGGTGGGCGAGGCCAACGTGCTGCCCTCGTCCACCAACCCGACGCGCCCGTACACCGTCAACACGCTCGACGAGCACCTCGACATGCTGATGGTGTGCCATCACCTCGACGCGTCGCTCGCCGAGGACCTGGCCTTCGCCGAGTCGCGCATCCGCCGCGAGACCATCGCCGCCGAGGACATCCTGCATGACCTGGGCGCGATCAGCATGTTCTCCAGCGACAGCCAGGCCATGGGCCGCGTCGGCGAGGTGATCATTCGCTGCTGGCAGACCGCGCACAAGATGAAGACGCAGCGCGGCAAGCTGCCCGGCGACACCGATCGCCACGACAACGCCCGCGTCAAGCGCTACCTGGCCAAGCTGACCATCAACCCGGCCATCACCCACGGCATCAGCCACGAGGTCGGCTCGGTCGAGGTGGGCAAGTGGGCGGACCTGGTGTTCTGGCGACCGGCCTTCTTCGGCGTCAAGCCCAGCCTGGTGCTCAAGGGCGGCTTCATCGCGATGGCGGCGATGGGCGACCCGAACGCCTCGATCCCGACGCCGCAGCCGGTGCACTACCGGCCGATGTTCGGCTCGTTCGGCGGCGCGCTCTCGCGCACCTCGCTCACCTTCCTGTCGCAGGCCGCGCAGGCCGGCGGCGTGCCCGAGCGGCTGGGCCTGCGCAAGCAGACCGCCACGGTCAAGGGCTGCCGCACGGTGAAGAAGGCCGACATGGTCCACAACGGCTACACGCCGGTGATGGAGATCGACGCCCAGACCTACTCGGTGCGCGCCGACGGCCTGCTGCTGACCTGCGAGCCCGCCACCAGCCTGCCGATGGCGCAGCGCTACTTCCTGTTCTGAGCCAGGAGGCTGCTTGCCGCCGAAAGCCCCCGTCGGCGGCAAAGATCCTCACTATTCCAGCGTCAGACTGGCGTCAGCTTCGTTATCGTGCGAAGCATGGCTGCCCTCCCCCACCCCCGCACTCCGTCGCCTGCCGTGGTCCACGTCGGCGAGTTCGTCGACACGCTGGCGACGCTGCGGCGCGGCCATGTCATCGTCGTGATGGATCCGGACAAGCGCACCTGCATCCTCGACGGCATGGGGCTGCAGTGGTCCTTCCGCTCGCTCGACGCCTATGGCCTGATCGAGGAGTTCGACAACCCGGACGGCTTCGAGGGCCTGCACTACTACCGGCTGACGCCGGACGGCGCGCAGTTCGCCGACCGTGCGCTGGCGGCCTGGCGCGAGCGCCCCTGGCACCAGCGCCTGATGCTGCGCCTGCGCGGCTGAACGCGCCCCGCCGGGCGCAGCGTGCGGGCACGCGACTTGCCTCACAATGCGCCGATCATGCTGACCGTCAACAAACTCCTGCCCCAGGGCCGTGGCCTGGCCCGCGTGCTGCTGAACCGTGCGACGACCGTCGAACTCGACTGGGACGTGCGCCAGAAAAGCCGTTTCGACGCCACGGACAGCGGCGGCCGCCACCTCGGCGTCTTCCTGCCGCGCGGCACACTGGTGCGCGGCGGCGATGTGCTGGTGGCCGAGGACGGCTCGATGGTGAAGGTCGTCGCCGCCGCCCAGCCGGTGCTGGAGGTGCGCACCTGCGCCGCGCACGGCACGCCCTTCGACCTGCTGCGCGCGGCCTATCACCTCGGAAACCGCCACGTGCAGCTGGAGCTGCAGCCCGACCACCTCAAGCTCGAGCCCGATCATGTGCTGGCCGACATGCTGCGCCAGATGCACCTGATCGTCACCGAGACACAGGCAGCCTTCGAGCCCGAGGGCGGCGCCTATGCGGCCGGCGGCCACGGCCACGCGCATGAACATGCGCATGGACATGCGCACGACCATTCGCACGATCACGGCCATTCGCACGCGCCAGCGCCGAGCGCCCCGGCCCGAGGCCGCCCGATCGGCATCGCGGTGCGTTCCGAGGCCGCGCCGCATGTGCACGGCCCCGGCTGCGGCCACGATCACTGAGCCGAGACCCCGTTTCCGATGCCGAAGGTGATCTCCCGGCCGGCGCCGCTGACGGCGACCGCGCTGCTGCAGCTGATGTGGCTGGCCTCGCCGGCGCTGCCGGTGGGCGGCTTCAGCTATTCCGAAGGGCTGGAGGCGGCGGTCGACACCGGCCGCGTCCATGACGAGGCCTCGGCCGGCGCCTGGATCGTCGACCAGCTGCACCTGACGCTGGCGCGCGCCGACCTAGCGGTGGTGGCCGGCGCGCACCGTGCCTGGTCGCGCGGCGACAGCACGCGCATCGCCGAGCTCAACGACTGGGTCCGGCTGACCCGCGAGACGATGGAGCTGCGGCTGCAGACCGAGCAGATGGGCCGCTCGCTGGTCGAGTGGCTGCGCACGGTGGACGCCGCTGCCGTGGCCGACGGCAGCGAGCCCGACGGCCGCATCGCGCAGCTGGCGGCGCTGCGGCCCGCGCCGACCTGGCCGGTGGCCTTCGCGCTGGCGGTGCACCGCACCGGCGCACCGCTGCGCGAGGCGCTGCTCTCGCACGCCTTCGGCTGGGCCGAGAACATGGTCCAGGCGGCGATCAAGGCGGTACCGCTCGGCCAGAGCGCCGGCCAGCGCATGCTCGCCGCGCTGATCGCGACGATGCCGCAGGCGGTCGATCAGGCCATCGCGCTGCCGGATGCCGAGCGCCAGGCGCATGCGCCGATGCTGGCCATCCTGTCGGCCCGACACGAGACGCAGTATTCGCGGCTGTTCCGCTCATGAACCTGAAGACCGAGCGCACCGCCGCGACCTCCGGCGGCGTGCGCGCGCTGCTGGCGCGCCCCGCCTACGCCTGCTACTGGCTGACCCGCGTGCTGACCCAGATGGCCTCGCAGATGATGATGGTCGCGCTGGGCTGGCAGATGTACGACCTGACCGGCAGCGCCTGGGACCTGGGCCTGGTCGGACTGGTGCAGTTCCTGCCCGCGCTGCTGCTGACACTGCCGGCCGGCCACATCGCCGACCGCCATCACCGCGGCCGCGTGATGATGGCCGCCACCGCGCTGCAGGCGCTGGCGGCGCTGCTGCTGGCCGCTGGCACGCAGGGCGGCTGGATGGACCGCACGCTGATCCTGGCGATCTCGGCGCTGCTGGGCATCGGCAAGGCCTTCCAGATGCCGGCCTCGCAGGCGCTGCCGGCGCTGCTGGTGCGCGCACCGCTGCTGGCGCAGGCGGTGGCCTTCGGCTCGAGCGGCATGCAGGTGGCGATCATCGGCGGCCCCGCGCTGGGCGGTCTGCTCTATGTGCAGGGCGCCGCCACCGTGCACGCCTGCGGCGCGGCGCTGCTGCTCGTCGGCTGCGTGCTGGCCGCCGCGGTGCGCTACGACCGCCCGCCCGCACCGAAGGAGCCGGCGAGCTGGCGCAGCGTGCTGGCCGGCATCGGCTTCCTGCGTGGCCAGCCGGTGATGCTGGGCGCGATCTCGCTGGACCTGTTCGCGGTGCTGCTGGGCGGCGCGACCGCGCTGCTGCCGATGTTCGCCAAGGACATCCTGCATGTCGGCCCGTGGGGCCTGGGCCTGCTGCGCGCAGCACCGGCCGTGGGCGCGCTGCTGCTGTCGGTCTGGCTGGCCCAGCATCCGCTCGAGCGTCGGGTCGGGCGCACGCTGATCGGCGCGGTGGCGGTCTTCGGCGTGGCGATGCTGGTGTTCGCGCTGTCGTCCTCGTTCTGGCTGTCGCTGATCGCGCTGGCGGTCTCGGGGGCTGCGGACATGGTCAGCGTGGTGATCCGCCAGACGCTGGTGCAGCTGGAGACGCCCGACGCGATGCGCGGCCGGGTCAGCGCGGTCAACTCGGTCTTCATCGGCGCGAGCAACCAGCTCGGCGAATTCGAGTCGGGCGCCACCGCCGCGCTGCTCGGGCCGGTGGGCTCGGTGCTGCTGGGCGGCGTGGGCGTACTGCTGGTGGCCGGGCTGTGGACCCGGCTCTTTCCGGCGCTGTGGGCTCGCGACCGGCTGCATGCCGGTCCGGGCTGAGCTTCAGGAGGCGCTCTTCGGGCGCGAGATGTCGGCCGGATCGGCCTCGTAGTCGGCCGAGGCGTCCGGGCAGACCAGCTCGGCGCTGCGCGCCCAGGGCTTGTCGATGTAGAGCTGCCAGTCGACCGGATTGGCGGCGTAGTTCTCCAGACCGGTCGGATCACCGCAGGTCTGCGCCGACACCGACTGGCCCGGACCGACGACGACGATGGAGCCGGCCTTGAGCGTGCATTTCGCGACCCAGGTCAGCTCGTTCCAGCCGTTGCAGATCTCGTAGGCGGCGCGGTACTGCTGCACCGTGCCCTTGGGCGGGTCATAGGACCACCAGCCGCCCATGCGGTTGGTGTTGCCGCGCGCATCCAACTTGGCCGGACCGTTCCACATGCGCCAGACCGGAATGTCCTGCACGATGCGAATCACCATGCCCTCGGACACCCCGCCCTGCCCGGCCGGCTTGACCGCCGAGCCGATCACCGCGCGCTCGTAGCCGGCGTCGCCGGGCTGCAGCACCTCGGCGCTGGCGGCGATCTGCGGCTGCAGGCCGCTGCTGCCGCTGCCCGCGCAGCCGGCCAAGACCAGCGCGAACAGCAGCGCCGGAAGCGCCGGTCGGACCCGCGGCGCCTTCATCATCGTCATCATCGTCGTCTCCTGGGAAAAAGCACGCCTCAGGCCTGCAGCGTCAGCGCCGGCAGCCCCTGGATCTCGAAATGGCCGGTACCGCGCGGCGTGGCCAGACCATAGTGGCGGCCATCCGCATCCGGCCAGGCCTCATGGCCGTCGAAACCGAGACGGGCCGCCCGCTCGAAGGTCAGCCCATGCGCAGACACGGTCAGGCCGATCGGCCGGTCCAGCGACAGCAGTGCCGGCAGCGGCAGACCGGCCATGTCGCGCAGCCCCAGCAGCAGCGTGCTGCCTTCACGCTCGATCGACTCGAGACGCCAGCTGCGATCGCTGGGCCGCACCACCGCAAAGCCCCAGAAGCGGATCTCGCCAAATTCGCGGCCCAGCGCGGCACGCAGGCGGGTCAGCAGGTCATCGGCAGGAAGATCGGTCATGCAGGCAAGAGCAGGTCGGCAGAGGGTGTCCTGCGCGACCTCGTCCGATCGCGCATTTCTTTACGACCATTTTCATTTCAGACGCGTCATTCACGACCAACCGAAACGAAACAGCTTGCAAAAGCAGCTGCGCATGGCTGACCCCAGATTCAGCCGTTGACCGTGGTGCGCAGGAAATCGATGCCGCGCCGCAGCCAGGTCGAGCCGCGCCCCGAGTAGCCCTTGACCACCGCATGGCCGACGGTGAACTCGCGGTCGAGCAGCGGCGTGCGTCCGTCCAGGCGCAGCGCCAGCCCGCCAAAGAAGAACCGCTCCGGCAGCTCGGGACTCATCGAAGGTCGATGGCGCAGCAGCATCGCCGCCTCGCAGGCGGCCAGATCGTCCTCGGCGACCGGGCTGTAGCTGAAGGACAGCGACTCGCCCGGCCCGAGACGGCTGCGCCAGCGCGCCAGGTCGCGCGAGCCGGTCACGCACTGGTTGACATTGCTCGACGCGCCCACATGCAGCAGCTCCAGCATGGTCGTCGACTTGTCGAGGTCATCGAAGCGGGCGCGGTAGACGCAGAACAGACCCGGACGGCGCGGCATCAGGCCGCTGTTGAACTCGCTCCAGTAGCCGGAGAAGCGCAGGATCACTTGCGGAACAGCCATCGATCAGCCTCCCCCACGAGGCAGGTTTTCTCTTGTTGGATGATTGTCATTTCAGGGCGACCACTGCATTCTGGAAGTGATACCCGCCAGTCCGGATCTGATCCGGCCTTCGCCCCCTCAGGCACGGGATGGCCGGAAATCTGTGCCTGTTGCGGCGCAGCATCCTTTTCCCCCCGGCGTCGGGCGGCTTGGCACAATCGGGGCCGTCCAGCTCGGGAGCCCAGCCTCATGCGTCGTGTCGTGTTCAATCAGAAGGGTGGCGTCGGCAAGTCGACGATCGCCTGCAACCTGGCCGCGATCAGCGCCAGCCGCGGACTGCGCACGCTGCTGCTCGATCTCGACGCCCAGGGCAACAGCACCCGCTACCTGCTCGGCGCCGGAGCGGATGCACCGGCGCCTGACCTGGCAGCCTTCTTCGAGCAGACGCTGCGCTTCACGATGGATCCGAAGGGCGCCGCCGGCTTCGTCGTGCCCACGCCCTTCGAGCACCTGCACCTGATGCCCTCCAGCCCGGCGCTGGAGGAGCTGCAGGGCAAGCTGGAATCGCGCTACAAGATCTACAAGCTGCGCGACGCGCTCGACGAGCTGGCCGGGCAGTACGACCGCATCTACATCGACACGCCGCCGGCGCTGAACTTCTACACCCGCTCGGCGCTGATCGCGTCGGAGCGCTGCCTGATCCCGTTCGACTGCGACGACTTCTCGCGTCGCGCGCTCTACGCGCTGCTGGAGAACGTGCGCGAGCTGCAGGCCGACCACAACCGTGGCCTGGCGGTCGAGGGCATCATCGTCAACCAGTTCCAGCCGCGCGCGACGCTGCCGCGCAAGATCGTCGGCGAGCTGGTGGCCGAGGGCCTGCCGGTGCTCGAGCCCTATCTGTCATCGACGGTGCGGGTGAAGGAATCGCACGAGCAGTCGCTGCCGATGATCCACCTCGACCCGAAGCACCGGCTGACGCAGGAGTTCGTCGCGCTGCACGCGCGGCTGGAGCCGGGCGTGTGAGATGCCGCGGCGCAAGACGCCCCCGCGTCAGCCCGCGCCGCTGTCGGTCGAGATCGCGTTCAGAGCATGGGCTGGGTGCATCCGTGTGCCGACATGGCCGGAGATCAGATGCACGCCGATGACCGGCGGGTGGCAGGTCACCGCGCCGAAGAGGGTCGCGAAGGCGGCATCGGCCGCATCGCGCCCGCACGCCAGCCGCAGCAGCCCCATCGGGATCGCCGTGCCGGACGGGTCGAACAGATACCAGCGCCCGGAGAGGTAGACCTCCACATAGGCGTGGAAATCAGGGGGACCCAGCGCAGGATCGGCGCCGAAGTCGAAGCCGGTGATGAAACGCGCGGGCAGATTCAGAGCCCGGCACAGCGCGATCATCACATGCGCGAAGTCGCGGCAGACCCCGGCGCCATTGGTCAGCGTCGCCAGAGCCGAGGTGCTGCTGTCGGAGGCGCCGCTGCGGAACGCGATGCGCTGGCGCACCCAGTCCCGGATCGCCATCACGCGCAGGCAGCCCCGAGGCAGGGCACCGAATTCGGCATTGGCCAAGGCCTGGAGCTGATCCGACTCGCAGTAGCGGCTCGGGTACAGGAACGGCAGGACATGGGCCGGCAGCCGGGCGACCGGCATCTCGGTCAGCGCCTGCGGCGCCTCGACGTGATGCGCCACCTCGACGATCGCGTCCGAGTGCAGCATCAGCACACCCGGGTGCGCGGTGAGCCGGACATGTCGCGTGCGGCTGATCTCGTCGGTATGCAGATGCAGCCCGACGCGCTGGCTGATGGCCAGTCGCTCCTCGATCACCCGCTGCTGGTGCGTGCGAGCGGCCTGGACGTTGAAGATGAAATCCGCACCTGGCGCGGCCACCTCGTAGCTCAGGTCGATCGAGAATCCGAGTCGGATCACGTCCGGCTGCTGTAGCCGCCGAAGCTGCGCCCACCCCCAAAACCGGACGGACGCTCTTCGCGGGGACGCGCCACGTTGACGGTGAGCGCGCGACCGTCGACCGACTTGCCGTTCAGCGCGCTGATGGCCGCCTGCGCAGCCGATTCGGAATCCATCTCGACAAAGCCGAAGCCCTTCGAGCGACCGCTGTCGCGGTCGGTCATGACGGTGGCGGTGCGCACATCGCCGTGACGGGAGAACTGTTCATGCAGGTCGGCGTCGCTGGTGGAGTAGGACAGATTGCCGACGTAGAGCTTGCTGGTCATGGTGTTACCTGATTCGGGAAGAAGAGGAAGCGCAAGAAAGTGCGCTGGAAGCGGCGAGCGGGGCAAGGCCCCAGCTCGTGCCGGTACGGGAAAGGATGCGCTGCAGGGCATGGCGCATGGGCGGGACGGCGCGGGCGTCGTGCAGGCGACTGGACAGAAGCGGGCTGGCAGGTGCGGTGCACGCTGCCGATCGGAACGAGACGGGGATACGAAGCTTTCACGAGCCGCTGCGGCAGGTCTGGGGCAGCGGCGATCAGAAGGTCGAAGGCAGGAGATGCACTTCGTGCGGACGTTGAACTCGCTGTCCGGCGGCTGGGGCACAGGGTTGCTGGCTGTGCGGCCCAGAGGCGGCCAGAACATGGAGATCACCGCGGCGATCAGCTTTCTGGCGGAAGGAGAGATCAACCGAGATCTCTGAGCGATCAGGAGCTTGTCCTGATCGTCGATTTTTCATCGTAGCACGCTTCTTGCAAAGCCATCGGGGTTTCTCGCCAGCATTTGCAATGCGGCCCCACGCCCGGCTCAGTGCGCCTCGTCCCAGTTGCGCCCGACGCCCACCTCGGCCAGCAGCGGCACCTTCAGCGCGGCCACGCCGGCCATGCGCGCGGGCACCTCGGCGCGCACCCAGTCCAGCTCGGCCTCGGGCACCTCCAGCACCAGCTCGTCGTGCACCTGCATGACGATGCGGGTGGCGCGGCCCTGGGTGTCGATCGCGTCCTGCACCGCCAGCATCGCGCGCTTGATCAGGTCGGAGGCGGTGCCCTGCATCGGCGCATTGATCGCCTGGCGCTCGGCGGCTGCCCGGCGCGGGCCGCTGCCGCCGCGGATGTCGACCAGGTGGATGCGCCGGCCGAACAGCGTCTCGACGTAGCCGCGCTCGGCGGCCTGCGCGCGCGTCTCGTCCATGAAGCGGCGCACGCCGGGATAGCGGGCGAAGTAGCGCTCGATGTAGTCGCGCGCGGCCTTCGGCTCGATCCCCAGGCTCTGCGCCAGGCCGAAGGCGCCCATGCCGTAGATCAGGCCGAAGTTGATGGTCTTGGCGTAGCGGCGCTGCTCGGGCGTGACCTCGGCCAGCGGCACGCCGAAGACCTCGGCGGCGGTGGCGCGGTGCACGTCCAGGCCCTCGGCGAAGGCCTGCAGCAGCGCCGGGTCGTCCGACAGGTGCGCCATGATGCGCAGCTCGATCTGCGAGTAGTCGGCGCTGACCAGCACATGGCCCGGCGACGCCACGAAGGCCTCGCGCACCCGCCGGCCCTCGGGCGTGCGCACCGGGATGTTCTGCAGGTTGGGCTCGCTGCTGGCCAGCCGGCCGGTCACCGCCACCGCCTGCGCGTAGTTGGTGTGCACCCGGCCGGTGGCAGGGTTGACCATCTGCGGCAGCTTGTCGGTGTAGGTGCTGCGCAGCTTGGCCAGGCTGCGGTGCTCCAGCAGCACCGCCGGCAGCGGATAGTCGGCGGCCAGCTCCTGCAGCACCTCCTCGTCGGTGCTGGGCGCGCCGCTGGCGGTCTTCTTCTTCACCGGCAGGCCGAGCTTGCCGAACAGGATCTCGCCGAGCTGCTTGGGACTGCCGAGGTTGAAGGGCTGGCCGGCGATCTCGTGCGCCTTGGCCTCCAGCGCGACCAGCCGCGCGGCCAGCTCGCAGCTCTGCGCCTGCAGCGCCGCGGTGTCGATGCACACGCCGTGGCGCTCGATGCGCGCCAGCAGCGCCGACACCGGCATCTCCAGCGTCTCGTAGATCGCGCGCAGACCCTCGGCGCCGGGCTCGACCAGCTGCGGCCACAGCGTGCGGTGCACCTCCAGCGTCATCTCGCTGTCCTCGCCCGAATAGCGCGTGGCCAGATCGACCGCCACCTGCGAGAACGGGATCTGCTTGACGCCCTTGCCGCACAGGTCCTCGTAGCTCAGGCCGCTGCGGCCGAGGTGGCGCTGCGCCAGGCTCTCGAGCGAATGCGGCCGGTGCGCCTCCAGCACATAGCTCTGCAGCAGGGTGTCGTGCTGCCAGCCACGCACCGCGATGCCGTGGTTGGCGAAGACATGGGTGTCGTACTTGACGTTCTGGCCGACCTTGGCCGCGCCGGCATCCTCCAGCCACGGCCGCAGCAGGGCCAGCACCTCGTCGAGCGGCAGCTGCGCGGGCGCGTCCGGGCCGTCATGCGCCAGCGGGATGTAGGCCGCCTCGCGCGGCTGCACCGACAGGCTGATGCCCACCACGCGCGCGCGCATCGGGTCGAGCGAATCGGTCTCGGTGTCGAGCGCGACCAGCTCGGCCGCGCGCACCTTGTCCAGCCAGACGGCCAGCACCTCCCGGCTCAGCACCGTCTCGTAGGGGGATGCGGCGTCGGTGGCCGCCTCGGCAGCGGGGGTATCGGCGGGCGCCTCGTCGAAGGCGAACAGGTCGCCGGTCTCGCCCGCGCGCGGACCGGCCGGGGCGGCAGCGGCCGCCTGCGCCGCGACCTGCGCCGCGGCTTCGGCGGCGATCTCGCGCTCGACCTCGGTGCGCCAGGTGCGAAAGCCGTGGCGCACCAGGAAGTCCAGCAGGCCGGCGCGGTCCACCGGCCGCAGCGCCAGCGCGTCAAGCTGCGGCCAGCCCGCCACCTGCGCCGACAGGTCGCAGTCGGTGCGCACGGTGATCAGCTCGCGCCCGGTGGGTAGCCAGCCCAGCGCCTGGCGCAGGTTCTCGCCGGTCACGCCCTTGATCGTGGCCGCCGCGGCCATCACGCCCTCGAGCGAGCCGTGCTCCTGCAGCCACTTCACGGCCGTCTTCGGTCCGACCTTGGCCACGCCGGGCACGTTGTCCACCGCGTCGCCGATCAGGGTCAGGTAGTCGATGATGCGCGTCGGCGGCACGCCGAACTTGGCCAGCACGCCGGCCTCGTCGAGCGTCTCGTTCGTCATGGTGTTGACCAGCGTGATCTCCGGCGTGACCAGCTGCGCCAGGTCCTTGTCGCCGGTGGAGACGACCACCCGGTGGCCGCGGGCCGCCGCCACCCGCGCCAGCGTGCCGATGGCGTCGTCGGCCTCGATGCCGGGCACCTCCAGCACCGGCCAGCCCAGCAGCCGCACCACCTCGTGGATCGGCGCGACCTGCGCGCGCAGGTCGTCGGGCATCGGCGCGCGGTGCGCCTTGTACTCGGGGTAGATCGCGTCGCGGAAGGTCGGGCCCTTGGCGTCGAAGACGCAGACCGCGTGCTCGCTCGGAATGTCCTTGGCGATGCGGCGCAGCATCGCCACGAAGCCGTGGATGGCGCCGGTGGGCTCGCCATCGGGGCCGCGCAGGTCGGCCATCGCGTGATAGGCGCGGTAGAGATAGCTCGAACCGTCGATCAGCAGCATCGTCGGGCGGTCGGCGCAGGCGTGGGCATCGTTCATGGCGGAATTGTCGGTGATCGCCCGGCGTGACGCGGGTCACGGACGCCGCAGCCTACAATCCGCGTTTCGCCCGCTCCTCCGCTGCTCGCTGCACTGTTCTCCGATGGCCGTCTTCACCGAAGTCTCCCTCGCCGACGCCCAGGCGCTCGTCGACCGCCTGGGCCTGGGGCCCGTCACCGCGCTGCGCGGCATCGCCTCGGGCATCGAGAACACCAACTACTTCGTGACGACCGAGCGCGGCGAGTGGGTGCTGACGCTGTTCGAGCGCCTGACGCACGCGCAGCTGCCCTTCTACCTGCACCTGATGAAGCACCTGGCCGGGCGTGGCATCCCGGTGCCCGACCCGCAGGCCGATGCCACAGGCGAGATCCTGCACACCGTCTGCGGCAAGCCCGCGGCGCTGGTGGACCGGCTCTCGGGCGGCCACCAGCTCGCGCCCTCGGTCTGGCACTGCCGCCAGGTCGGGCAGATGCTGGCGCGCATGCACCTGGCCGGGCGCGACTACCCGCGCCACCAGCCCAATCTGCGGGGCCTGGACTGGTGGATCGAGACGGTGCCGGTGGTGGTGCCGCACATGGACGAGAGCGCCCGCCAGCTCATCGAGGACGAGCTGGCCTTCCAGCGCCACCTGGCCGACACCGCCGGCTACCAGGCGCTGCCGCGCGGCCCGGTGCACGCCGATCTGTTCCGCGACAACGTGATGTTCGACGGCCTGCCCGGCCACGAGAAGCTCACCGGCTTCTTCGACTTCTACTTCGCCGGCGTCGACACCTGGCTGTTCGATCTGGCGGTGTGCCTGAACGACTGGTGCATCGACCTGCCCACCGGCCGCCTCGACGAGGACCGCGCCAGCGCCATGGTCGCCGCCTACGACGCCGAATGCCCCCTGAGCGCCGACGAGCTGCGCCTGCTGCCGGCGATGATGCGCGCCGGCGCCCTGCGCTTCTGGACCTCGCGGCTGTGGGACTTCCACCTGCCGCGCGAGGCCTCGATGCTCAAGCCGCACGACCCGACCCACTTCGAGCGGGTGCTGCGCGAACGCGTGGCCAACCCGTGGCACTGGATGCGCGGCTGAGCCGACGGACCTGCGACGCACGACGGAGCCCCGAACCCCATGAAGCTGCGCCAGACCTCCCCGCGCGACGGCCTGCGCTGGATGATGACCGGCCTGACCCGGCTGCGTGCCGCGCCGATGGCGCTGGCCGGCCTGTTCGCGATGGTGATGCTGCTGCTGTCGCTGCTGCTGGGCCTGCCCTGGGTCGGTCCGCTGCTGGTGGCACTGCTGCTGCCGGCGCTCGGCGCCGGCTGGTACCAGGTCGGCCGACTGATGCAGGACGGCGGCACGCCCGCCCCGGCGGCCCTGCTCGCCCCGCTGCGCAGCCCGGCGCGCAAGGTGCTGCTGCAGCTCGGCGCGGCCAAGGCGATCGGAGCCTGGCTGCTGCTGGAGATCGGCGACCTGATCGATCCGGACATGGCCGCCGCCTGGGAGGCCTTCCGCTCCGGCCAGGGCGGCGACGGCACGATGTTCGAGGCGGTCGCCACGCTGCAGCAGGGCATGATGCTGCGCGCCGCCCTGCTGCTGCCGCTGCTGCTGGCCTTCTGGCATGCGCCGGCGGTGACCCTGCGCACCGGCGCGGGTGCGGCCAAGGCGCTGTTCGTCAGCATCACCGCCTCGACGCGCAACATCGGCGCCTTCGTGGTCTACGGCCTGGCCTGGCTGGGTGCCGACCTGATGATGTCGGCGCTGCTGGGGGCACTGGTGGGCCTGCTCGGCCTGGGCGCGATCGGCATGGTGCTGGTGCTGCCGGCGGTGCTGCTGTTCTCCGCCGGCTTCCATGTGTCGATGCAGGCCAGCGTGGACGGGTGCATCGCGTTCGAGGATTGATTCGAGGCCGGATCGGGCCTCACCCCTCGCGCACGTCCGCCACCGGCTGCGCGCCGAAGTCCGGCCGCTCCAGCCAGGCCAGCACCTTGGCGGCGGCCGTGTCGGCGCTGTCAAGCAGACCGGCCGACTGCAGGTGCACGAAGCGACCGTGGTCGGGAAATCCGGCCGGGTCGGCGCCGCGAAGCTGCACCTGCATGTCGGTGTCGATCACGCCCGGCGCCAGCGAGACGATGCGCGCCGGATGCGGCCCGGCCGCCTCCTCCAGCGCGACCGCGCGGCTGAAGTGGTCCATGCCGGCCTTGGCCGCGCAGTAGGCGGCACTGCCGGCCATCGCGCGCCGGCCCAGACCGGACGAGATGTTGAGCACTCGCACCTCGCCGGCGGCACGCGCCGTCCAGCCGGCGGTCGCGCCCAGCAGCGCGGCCGTCAGCAGCATCGGTGTCTCCAGGCCGACGCGCAGCGCGGCCGACAGCGCGCCGGGTGCATCCTCGCCCAGCGGGCCGATGCGCGGGATCACGCCGGCGTTGTTGATCAGCGTGACACGACGCCAGCGCGCCGGCGGCTGCGTGGCCAGCCAGGCCGACAGCCGCTCGGCCGCGGCCGGCGCGTCGCTCAGGTCCAGCGGCCAGGCCAGGTGCTGGCTGCCGTGGGTGGCGGCCAGCGCGTCCAGCCCCGCGTCGGGCTGGCGCGCGATGCCCAGCAGCAGCAGGCCGGGGCCGGCCAGCAGGCGGCGCGCCATCGCCAGCCCCAGGCCGCGCGAGGCGCCGGTCAGGATGACAAGGTGATCGAGGTGATCGAGGTGATCCGGGGTGGCGAAGGACGACGCCAGGAGCGATGCGGGCATGTTCATGCGCAAGATTGTCCGCCCGGGCCTGCCTAGAATCACCGCCATGACGAGCCCTGCCGATTTCCCCCACCCTGCCCCACCGCCTGACCTGGCCACGCGACTGCGGCGCAACCGCCCGAGCCGGCGCGATGCGCTGTGGCTGTTCGGCGCCAGCCTGGGGGCCGGCACGCTGTCGGGCCTGTCGGGCTGCGCGGTCTCGCCGGTGACCGGCGAGCGCATCCTGGTGGGCATGAGCGAGGAGCAGGAACGCCAGATCGACGCGCAGCAGGCGCCGCACCAGTTCTCGCAGGACCTCGGCGCGGTGCAGGACGACGAGGTCAACCGCTATGTCGGGACGGTCGGGCGCACGCTGCAGCAGCGCACCCAGCGCCGCGACATGCCCTACAGCTACCGCACGCTCAACGCCAACTACATCAACGCCTACACCTTCCCCGGCGGCGCGATGGGCGTGACCCGCGGCATCCTGGTGGAACTGCAGGACGAATCGGAGCTGGCAGCGCTGCTCGGCCACGAGCTGGCGCATGTCAACGCGCGCCATGCGGCGCAGCGCCAGGGCCAGGCGCTGGTCGCGCAGGTGGCGGTGGTGTCGCTGGCGGCGGCCACCCAGGATTCGGCCTGGTCGCCGCTGGTGGGCCTGGGCTCGCAGCTCGGCGCCAGCGCGATGCTGGCGCGCTACTCGCGCGAGCATGAGCATCAGGCCGACGCGCTCGGCCAGGACTATCTGGTGCAGGCCGGCTATCCGGCCGAGGGCATGACCCAGCTGCACCAGCTGCTGGTCAGCCAGCATCAGGAAAAGCCGGGCCTGCTGGAGACGATGTTCTCCTCGCACCCGATGAGCACCGACCGCATGGCCCGCGCGCAGGAGCTGGCCCGCACCCAGTACGCCGGCAGCCGTGGCGCGCCGCGCCAGCGCGAGCGCTTCATGGACTCGACCGCCAGCCTGCGCCGCCTTCGTCCGGCCATCCAGGCCTGCAAGAACGGCGAGCTGGCGATGGGCCGCAAGGCGCTCGGCGAGGCGCAGGGCCAGTTCGCCCAGGCGCTGAAGGTCGCCCCGCGCGACTATGCCGCCAACCTGCGCATGGGCCAGTGCCTGCAGGCTCAGGGCCAGACCCGCGAGGCGCAGCGCCATGTCGAGACCGCCCGGGCGATCTACCCGCAGGAGGCGCAGGCGCACAAGCTGGCCGCGACCCTGCATCTGGGCCTGCGTGATCCCGGTGCGGCCTACGCCGCGCTGGAGCAGCACGACCGGGTGCTGCCGGGCGATCCGGGCGTGCTGTTCCTGAAGGCCGTCTCGCTCGACGGCATGGGCCAGGACCGCCGTGCGGCCGAGCACTACGCGCGCTTCCTGCAGATCAGCCGCCAGGGCGAGGCGGCGCAGTTCTCCGCCAGCCGACTGAAAGCGATGGGCCATGTCGTCCGCTGAACCGACCGATCCGAAGATCTCCACGCCCCCGACGCCCCGCATCGGCACCGGCCGGATGGTGGCGCTGCTGCTGCTGGGCACGCTGCTGTTCCTGGTCGTCGCGCTGATGGCGCCGTGGGCCTGGCAGCAGCTGCGCGGCGGCCCCCCTGCGGCCGCCAGCGCCGACGCCACCCGGCTGCTGCCCTGGCAGATCACGCCGCTGGGCGATGGCCTGAGCGAGGTCTTCGGCGTCACGCCGGGGCGCGATCCACTGGCGCGCATCGAGCGCAGCTGGCCGGCCGAGGCGGCCGAGATGAAGATCGCGCTGGTGCGCGATCCGCAGGGCACGCTGACGCTGGAGGCCTATCTGGAGACGGTGCGCGCCGGCTTCGTGCAGGGCCGGCTGGTGCTGACCGGCGCGGCCGAGCCCGCCACGCTGCAGCGCTGGGCCGACCAGGCCACCGAGCGCGAGCCCCAGCCCAGCGGCAGCTACCGGCTGACGCTGAAGTTCGACGATGCGCAAGAGGCCCGGCAGGCCACGCTGGCCGCGCTGACTTTCCTGCCTGCCGCCCGATTCGACGAGGCGGTGGCGCTGGAGCGCTTCGGGCCGGCGCCGGAGCGCATCGGCTCGGCCGACGGCCAGGTGCATCTGCTCTACCCGGAGCGCGGCCTGGTGATCTCGCTCGATCCGCAGGGCCGGGGCAAACCCGTGCTGCAGTATGTGGCTCCCCGGGACTTCGCCCGGCTGCGCGCACCGCTGGTGCGATGATCCGTCCCGCGGCGCCGGTCGGTGCCGCGCACCGGTCCACTCCTGAAGCCGGACACGACGTCCGAACCTGAACGCCATGTCACTCTTCTCCTCCTACAACACCCCCAGCCCTGCACCGACGCCGTCCGGCGCACCGTCCCCGATGTCGTCCTTCGGCCAGGCACCGGCGCCCGGCGGCCGCATGGATGCGGTCGACTACGAGATCAAGGGCGCCGAGATGCAGTTCGTCGAGGTCGAGCTCGACCCCGGCGAGGCCGCGATCGGCGAGGCCGGCAGCCTGATGTTCATGGAGGGCGGCATCCAGATGGACACCGTCTTCGGCGACGGCGGCAAGCAGGAGGGCGGCTTCATGAGCAAGCTGCTGGGCGCGGGCAAGCGGCTGATCACCGGCGAGTCGCTGTTCACCACCGTCTACAGCAACCAGGCCCACGCCAAGCAGCGCGTCGCCTTCGCCGCGCCCTATCCCGGCAAGATCCTGCCGATGGACCTGCGCCAGCTCGGCGGGATGCTGATCTGCCAGAAGGATTCCTTCCTGTGCGCGGCGCGCGGCGTCTCGCTGGGCATCCACTTCCAGCAGAAGCTCTCGGTGGGCTTCTTCGGCGGCGAGGGCTTCATCATGCAGAAGCTCGAAGGCGACGGCCTGGCCTTCGTGCACGCCGGCGGCACGGTGCTGCGCCGCGAGCTGCGCCACGGCGAGACGCTGCTGATCGACACCGGCTGCGTCGTGGCCTACACGCCGAACGTGGACTTCGAGATCCAGTACGTCGGCAAGATCAAGACGGCGCTGTTCGGCGGCGAGGGCCTGTTCTTCGCCAAGATGACCGGCCCCGGCACGGTGTGGCTGCAGAGCCTGCCGTTCTCGCGCCTGGCCAGCCGGGTGTTCGCCGCCGCGCCGCAGACCGGCGGCTCGTCGAGCGACGAGGGCTCGCTGCTCGGCGGCTTCCTCGGCGGCAGCCGCTGAGGCGCGCCTGGCGGCGCACCGGCGAAATCAGCGCACCACCAGCACCGGCACGGTGCTGTGGGTCAGCACCTTCTGGGTCTCGCTGCCCAGCAGCAGCGCGGCCACGCCGCGGCGGCCGTGCGAGGCCATGACGATCAGGTCGGCGCCCTGGTCCTTGCCGAAGTCGATGATGGCCTCCCACGGATGGGCGGCCTCGACCGTCGCGGCAAGGCATTCGACGCCAGCGGCCGCGCAGGCCGCCTTGACCTGGTCGATGTGCTTGACGGCGATGCGCTCCTGCGCGTCGAAGAACTCCTGCGGCGGGATCGGCTGCATCTCGGTGATCGCGCTGTACGGGAAAGGCTCCTTGACCGCCAGCGTCAGCAGCGTCGCGCCGAAGGCCTTGGCCATCGCGACCGCGGTCTCGACCGCCTTGTGGGTGATCTCCGAGCCGTCGGTCGGCACCAGAATGCGCTTGTACATGATCGGAACTCCTTCAGACGCAAAAGCAGGATGCACCGATCATGCGCCGCGCCACCGGGCGCGACTTGAGCAGCGTCAAGAACCACGCCGACGGCAAGGACGGCGTCAGCCTCGGGCCACCGGCCGGGCCGGATCGCGGCACCACTCGCTCCACGAACCCGCATAGAGCGCGCCGCCGGGCAGACCGGCCACCGCCATCGCCAGCAGGTTGTGGCAGGCGGTCACGCCCGAGCCGCACTGGTGCACCACCGGACGCGCGCCGGCCAGGCCCTGGAAGGCCGCCCGCAGCGCCTCGGGTGGCAGGAAACACCC
The DNA here is from genome assembly GCF_900156335.1 of Sphaerotilus natans. Taxonomy (GTDB): domain Bacteria; phylum Pseudomonadota; class Gammaproteobacteria; order Burkholderiales; family Burkholderiaceae_C; genus Sphaerotilus; species Sphaerotilus natans. The sequence continues at coordinate 153,048 of NZ_FTMZ01000001.1, read as the reverse complement.
GTCCGGCCCGAGGTTGGCGCTGAAGGGGCGGTTGAGCGCGCCGGGAATGTGGCCGGCCACCGGATCGAGCGGCTCGACGTCGCCGCGGTAGCGCTCGGGCGCGCGCGCGTCCAGCAGCGCGACGTGGCCGAGCTGCGCGGCCAGCGCGTCGGCGGTCAGGCGCAGGCCCTCGGGCTCGGGCGCGAGCGGCCAGGCGGCGGCCGGCTCGGCCGGCGCCACCTCGCCCGGCTCCAGCGCGCCGCCCGCGGCCTGCCAGGCGGCCAGGCCGCCGTCGAGCACCCGCACGTCGCGCGCGCCGATCCAGCGCAGCATCCACCAGGCACGCGCGGCGAACATGCCGCCCTGCGCGTCGACCAGCACCACCGGCGTGTCCGGCGTCAGGCCCAGGCGCGCGGCGGTGGCGGCGAAGACCTCGCGCGTCGGCAGCGGGTGGCGCCCGCCGCACAGCGCGGGCACGCCGTCCTTGGCGCTCAGGTCGCGGTCCAGATGCAGGTAATGCGCGCCCGGCAGATGCCCCTCGCGCCAGGCGGATTCGCCGGCGTCCGGGCGGGCCAGGTCGAAGCGCACGTCGAACACGCGCACGCGGCCGAGCACGGCCTTCAGCGCCTCGGCGGAGATCAGCGGGAAGGTGGAGTCAGGGGAGATCGTCATGGTGTGGGGCAGCAGGTCAGGACGGGATCAGGACTCGAGATCGGGCGGCAGCGTGTCGGAGGCGCCGCGACGTGGCGCGGCGCCGGCATGGCGCAGCCGGGTGGCGACGATACCCGAGCCCACCACCATCGCCATGCCCAGCAGTGCCAGCGGATGCACCGGATCGTCGAACAGCAGCACGCCCCAGGCGAAGGAGAAGGCAATGCCCAGGTACTGCAGGCTGGCATTGACCAGCGGCCGGCCGATCGAGAAGGCGCGTGTCATCGCCAGCTGCGCAGCGGTGGCGAACACGCCCACCGCCAGCACCAGCAGCAGGCCGCGCAGGTCGTGGCCGCCGCTGGGGCCGCCCTGCAGCAAGGTCAACGCCAGGCCGGCCAGCGTGCCGGCGCAGGAGAAATAGAAGACCACCCGCGTCTCGGGCTCGCCGGCGCGGCCCAGCGCAGTGATCTGCAGATAGGCCAGCGCCGAGAGCATGCCCGAGAACAGCCCCACGACGCCGAACCAGAGCTGGTCGCGGTCCAGACTGGGTCGCAGGATCGCCGCCACGCCAATGAAGCCCGCCAGCACGGTGGCCACCAGCCGCGCGTCCACCCGCGCGCCACCCAGCAGCACCGATCCGCCGATCAGGAACATCGCCATCCAGATCGGCGACATGTAGTTCAGCGTCATCGCGGTGGCCAGCGGCAGGCCGCTGATGGCGTAGAACCACAGGCACAGCGCCGACACGCCGACGATGCTGCGCCAGACGTGCATGCCCGGCACGGCAGTGCGCAGCGACTGGCCGCGCACCCGCACCAGCACCGCCATCACCACCGCACCGACCAGGCCACGGTACATCACGATCTCGCCGGTGCCGAACTGCGTGCTGGCGAGCTTGACGCACACCCCCATCAGCGAAAAGAGAAGGGAGGCCAGGACCATCAGCATCGGAGCGTTCATGCCCGGCATGCTAACGGCCCGGGCCTCCCCGGGTCGGCGCCGCGCGGCGGCCCTCAGGCGCAGCGCGGCAGCGAGCAGTTCGTGAACATCAGTCCTTGAAGTCCATGACGCGGCGATACCACTCGTGGAAGTGCTGCATGCCGTCCTCCATCGGGCTCTGGTAGGGGCCGACCTCGTTGTCGCCGCGCTCCATCAGCGCGCGGCGGCCGGCGTCCATGCGCTCGGCGATCTCGTCGTCCTCGATGCAGGTCTCCATGTAGGCGGCCTGCTGGGCCTCGATGTACTCGGGCTCGAAGGCGGCGATCTCCTCGGGGTAGTAGAACTCCACCGTGTTGAGCGTCTTCTGCGGCCCCAGCGGGAAGACCGTCGACACCGTCATCACGTTCGGGTACCACTCGATCATGATGTGCGGGTAGTAGGTCAGCCAGACCGCGCCGTGCTTCGGAGCGACGCCGTCCTGGTAGCGCATGACCTGCTCGTGCCAGCGCTCGTAGACCTTGGAGCCGGGGCGGCCCAGCGCCTGGCCGATGCCCGGCGCGGTGCCCACCGTCTGCACCGAGTACTCGCGGCCCATCTCCCAGCGCAGGTCGTCGCAGGTGACGAAGTTGCCCAGGCCGGGGTGGAAGGGCACGACGTGGTAGTCCTCCAGATAGACCTCGATGAAGGTCTTCCAGTTGTAGTTGCACTCGTGCTGGATGGCGCTGTGGAACTGGTAGCCCTCGAAGTCGAGGACGTCCTTCGGGCCCAGGTTCGCCAGGTCGGCGGCGATGTCGCGGCCGTTGTCCTCGAAGATCAGGCCGTTCCAGGTGCGCACCGGGTAGTTGCGCAGGTTCAGGCACGGATCCTCGCTGAAGTGCGGCGCGCCGATCAGCTTGCCGCCCAGGTCGTAGGTCCAGCGATGCAGCGGGCACACCACGTTGCCGCCGGTGTTGCCGCGGCCCTTGAGCATGACCGCCTGGCGGTGGCGGCAGACATTGGAGATCAGCTCGACGCCCTTGTCGGTGCGGATCAGCGCACGGCCCTCGCGTTCCTGCGCAAGCGCATGGAAGTCACCCCGTGCCGGGACCATCAGCTCGTGCCCGACATAGCGGGGACCGACATCGAAGATGAGTTTCATCTCCTGCTCGTAGAGCGCCGGGTCGAAATAGCTGGTCACCGGAAGTTGGGTGCGGCTGCGAAGGAGAGCTTGCTGTGTGCTCAGGTCGGACATGATCCCCAGGATCTCCAAAAATCCATGTCGAACCACCACCCCACGGAAATGGTCCCAGACCACTGGGCGCCTGCCCCAGGCTGGACGCCTGGGAGGCATGAGTGCAGCGGCACGCTGCTGGACCGGGGTGGGCGGTGTCGCCCAGGGCGAACCTGACATTGTAGCCGAGGTCACCGATCGCGCCGCCTGCAGGGCAGGCATGCCCCCGCTGCGCCTGCGTATGTCGACCGGATACAACATGCGACGATCTTTCGGCTTGCCTGAGGGGACAGCCTCATCGTCACCCGCGCGTCACCCACGATGCACGGTGACAGCAGGAGCCGCCCTCTACAATCGAGCACTTTCCCCCAGACGCCATGCCCAAGAGCGCCTCCGCCCCCTCCTCCCCCAGCGCCCGCGAGCCCGAGAGCTATGAAAGCGCGCTGGCCGAACTCGATCGGCTGGTGCAGTCGATGGAGTCCGCCCAGCTGCCGCTCGACCAGCTGCTCGACGGCTACCGCCGCGGCGCCGAGCTGCTCGGCTTCTGCCGTGCCCGGCTCGACGCGGTGGAGCAGCAGGTGCGGATGCTCGACGACGGGCAGCTCAAACCCTGGAGCGATCCCTCATGAAGCGCCCTGCCTTCGATGACTGGGTGGCTGCGCAGCTGACAGCGGTCGAGACCGCGCTGAGCACCCATGTCCGCGCAGATGCCCCGGCCAGCCTCGGACTGGCGATGCGCTACGGCGTGCTCGATGGCGGCAAGCGCCTGCGCCCGCTGCTGGTGCTGGCCGCGGCCGAAGCCATCGGCGGCCATGCCGAGGCGGCGATGCGCGCGGCCTGCGCGGTCGAGCTGATCCACGCCTATTCGCTGATCCACGACGACATGCCCTGCATGGACAACGACGTGCTGCGCCGCGGCAAGCCGACGGTCCATGTCGAGTTCGGCGAGGCCCAGGCCATGCTGGCCGGCGACGCGATGCAGGCGCTGGCCTTCGAGGTGCTGACCCCGCCGGCCGAGGACGGCCGCGAGGTGGTGCCGCCGGCGCTGCAGGCGCGGCTGTGCAGCCTGCTGGCGCGGGCCTCCGGCGTCGAGGGCATGGCCGGCGGCCAGGCGATCGACCTGGCCAGCGTCGGCCGACCGCTCACCGAGCCGCAGCTGCAGGACATGCACCGGCGCAAGACCGGCGCGCTGCTGCAGGCCAGCGTGATGATGGGCGCGGCCTGCGGCGAGCTGTCGCCGCGCGCTGCCTCGGCGCTGTCGGACTACGGCTGGGCGATCGGCCTGGCCTTCCAGGTGGTCGACGACATCCTTGACTGCACCCAGGCCTCCGAGGTGCTGGGCAAGACCGCCGGCAAGGACGCCGACCAGAACAAGCCCACCTATGTCTCGCTGCTCGGCCTCGAGGGCGCCCGCGCCCGCGCCGCCGCGCTGCATGCCCGCGCGCGTGCCGCGCTCGAGACCAGCGGCCTGCCCGACACCTCGACGCTGGCGGTCCTGGCCGACCGCGTCATCGACCGCGTCTCCTGATGCCCTGACGCGCCGACGCGCCCTTCGACGGATCCCTCGCGATGACCCTGCCTACTCCGCTGCTCGACCGCATCCAGTCCCCGGCCGATGTGCGTGCCCTGTCCCGGCCCGAGCTCAAGCAGCTCGCCACCGAGGTGCGCGACTACCTGCTGCGCAACGTGGCGCGCACCGGCGGCCACCTGTCGTCCAACCTCGGCACCGTCGAGCTGACGATCGCGCTGCACCATGTCTTCGACACGCCGGACGACCGCCTGGTCTGGGACGTCGGCCACCAGACCTACCCGCACAAGATCCTGACCGGCCGCAAGGAGCGCTTCCCGACGCTGCGCCAGGCCGGCGGCCTGTCGGGATTCCCCAAGCGCGACGAGAGCGAATACGACACCTTCGGCACTGCGCACTCCTCGACCTCGATCTCGGCGGCGCTGGGCATGGCGCTGGGCGCGCAGCTCAAGGGCGAGAGCCGCCACTGCGTGGCCATCATCGGCGACGGCGCGATGACCGCCGGCATGGCCTTCGAGGCGCTGAACAACGGCGGCATGCCGCACGCCGGCCGCGTGCCCAACCTGCTGGTGGTCCTGAACGACAACGACATGTCGATCAGCCCGCCGGTGGGCGCGCTGAACAAGTACCTGGCCCGCCTGATGAGCGGGCGCTTCTACGCCGCCGCGCGCGAGAGCGCCAAGCAGGTGCTGAGGAACGCCCCGCCGCTGCTGGAGCTGGCACGCCGCTTCGAGGAGCATGCCAAGGGCATGGTCGTGCCCGGCACGATCTTCGAGGAGTTCGGCTTCAACTATGTCGGCCCGATCGACGGCCATGACCTCGACGCGCTGGTCCCGATGCTGGAGAACCTGCGCGAGCGCAAGGGCGCGCAGTTCCTGCACGTCGTCACCAAGAAGGGCTACGGCTACAAGCTGGCCGAGGCCGATCCGATCGCCTATCACGGTCCGGGCAAGTTCGATCCGGCCGTCGGCCTGGTCAAGCCGGCCGTCGCCCCGAAGCCGACCTTCACCCAGGTCTTCGGCCAGTGGCTGTGCGACATGGCCGCCGCCGACATGAAGCTGGTGGGCATCACCCCGGCCATGCGCGAGGGCTCCGGCATGGTCGAGTTCCACAAGCGCTTCCCGGCCCGCTACCACGACGTCGGCATCGCCGAGCAGCATGCGGTGACCTTCGCCGGCGGCATGGCCTGCGAGGGCCTCAAGCCGGTGGTCGCCATCTATTCGACCTTCCTGCAGCGCGCCTACGACCAGCTGATCCACGACGTGGCGCTGCAGAACCTCGACGTGGTCTTCGCGCTGGACCGTGCCGGCCTGGTCGGCGCCGACGGCGCGACGCATGCCGGCGCCTACGACATCGCCTTCGTGCGCTGCATCCCGAACATGGCGATGCTGACCCCCTCCGACGAAGCCGAGCTGCGCCGCGCGCTGACCACCGCCTACCGCCACGGCGGCCCGGTGGCGGTGCGCTACCCGCGCGGCAGCGGCATCGGCGCCGAGGCCGGCCGCGAGTTCGACGAGATCGAATGGGGCAAGGGCGTGGTGCGCCGCGAATCGACGCTGGCCGAGGGCCGACCGGGCGCGCGCCGCATCGCCATCCTGGCCTTCGGCACGCTGCTGCATCCGGCGCTGGCCGCAGCCGAGAAGCTCGATGCGACGGTGGCCGACATGCGCTTCGTCAAGCCGATCGATGGCGCGCTGGTCGAGCAGCTCGCCCGCAGCCACGACGCGCTGGTGACGATCGAGGAAGGCTGCGTGATGGGCGGCGCCGGCTCCGCGGTCACCGAGCATCTGAATGCGCTCGGCCTGACGGTGCCGGTGCTGCAGCTCGGCCTGCCCGACCGCTTCATCGATCACGGCGATCCGGCGGTGCTGCTGTCGCAGTGCGGCCTGGATGCCGCCGGCATCGAGCGCGCGATCACCGAACGCTTCATCAGCCCGCCGACCACGCTGCGTACGGTGGTCAACGGCTGATGCCAGCGGACAAACCCTGATCTGGCGAGGATTCGGTTATCCTCGGCACCTTTGCTCGCCCCACGTCCACTTGCCACAGGCGACGGTCTGTGATACCGGGTGGGGCTTCACTCGCTCTTGATCCTGCCGCCATGAAAGCCTTCAACGAAGAGACCGTGCTCTCGGTGCACCACTGGACCGACCGCCTGTTCAGCTTCACCACCACCCGCGACACCGCGTTCCGGTTCTCCAACGGTCACTTCGTGATGATCGGCCTGCCGGTCGACGGCAAGCCGCTGCTGCGCGCCTACTCGATCGCCAGCCCGAACTGGGAAGAGACGCTGCACTTCTTCTCGATCAAGGTGCCCGACGGCCCGCTGACCTCGCGCCTGCAGCATCTGCAGCCGGGCGACAAGATCCTGGTCGGCCGCAAGCCCACCGGCACGCTGCTGGTCGACTACCTGAACCCGGGCAAGCGCCTGTACCTGTTCGGCACCGGCACCGGTCTCGCGCCGTGGCTGTCGATCATCCAGGATCCCGAGACCTACGAGCGCTACGAGAAGGTCATCCTGGTCCACGGCTGCCGCGAGGTCGCCGAGCTGGCCTACCAGGACCTGTTCAAGAGCCTGCCGAACCACGAGTTCCTGGGCGAGATCATCGGCGACAAGCTGATCTACTGCCCGACCGTGACCCGCGAGCCTTTCGAGCGTCAGGGCCGCATCACCGACCTGATCGAGGACGGTCGCCTGTGGAACGACTTCGGTCTGCCGGCGCTGAACCCGGCCGAAGACCGCGTGATGATCTGCGGCAGCCCGGCCATGCTGCGCGACCTGAAGAAGATGCTCGAAGACCGTGGCTTTGCCGAAGGCAACACCACCAAGCCGGGCGACTTCGTCATCGAGCGCGCCTTCGCCGAGCAGTGATCACGGGCAGGGCGAGCCCTCACGCTCCGCCCGCTCCCCCATGAAAAAAGCGCGACAGCCGTCGCGCTTTTTTTGTGCCCGCCATTCCACAGCACCTGTGGACAACCCTGGGGATTACTGCCTGAACTGATCCGCAAGTCCTTGATCTGCAAGCAGTTTCACTAGATTGCCACAAATTTGTGCAATCCGGTCATCCGATCGGCTGGCGGGCCAATCTCACTTGACCGAAGCCAGCATGAAGTCGACGGCCACGCCGATCTGCTCGTCGGTCAGCTTCGGGTTGCCGCCCTTGGCGGGCATCGCGCCCTTGCCCTTCAGCGCGGACTGGACCAATGCATCCTTGCCAGCCTTGGCACGCGGCTCCCAGGCCGCCTTGTCACCGAGCTTCGGCGCATTGGCCAGACCGGCGGCATGGCACATCGCGCAGCTCTGGTTGTAGATTTCCTTGCCGTCGGCAGCCTGCGACAGGCCGGCGGACAGGGACAGGGTGGCAGCCAGGGCGGACAGCACGACGAACTTCATGGGGTCTCCTCGATACGGGGCGTTGATCGGACAGGTTCGGCCGGTGAGCCGGCCGGGCCGCGGCGTCATCAGCAAGCCGCGTGCCGTGTGATTCAACGGCCCCGCCCCCGGCCCAGTGACAGTGCTTACCCTGTGCCGACGCGGATCACCCCGCCAAGTCCGGGACAAATGCCGCGAACAGTGCTCAACGCCGTGACACCACGCCTCAGACCGACGCAGCGCTTTCCCGGTAAGGCCCGAGGCGCATCAGCCGCATCGCGTTGTCCTTCAGGATCAGCGGCTTGACCAGGTCCTTGAAGCCGGCCTCGTCGAAGTCCTTCATCCAGCGCTCGGGCGTGATCAGCGGATAGTCCGAGCCGAACAGCATGCGGTCCTTCAGCAGCGTGTTGGCGTACTGGACGAGCTGCTGCGGAAAGTACTTCGGGCTCCAGCCCGAGAGATCGATCCAGATGTTGGGCTTGTGCAGCGCCAAGCTCAGCGCCTCGTCCTGCCACGGCCAGCTCGGGTGCGCGATGACGATCTCCATGTCGGGAAAGTCGATCGCCACATCCTCCAGCAGCATCGGGTTGGAGTTCTGCAGCCGCAGGCCGCCGCCGCAGCGCATCCCCGAGCCGATGCCCGAATGGCCCGAGTGGAAGATCGCCGGCAGCCTGTATTCGGCGATGACCTCGTAGATCGGCCAGGCCATGCGGTCGTAGGGCAGGAAGTCCTGGACCGTCGGGTGGAACTTGAAGCCCTTGACGCCATGCTCCTCGATCAGGCGGCGCGCCTCGCGCGCGCCCATCTTGCCCTTGTGCGGGTCGATCGAGGCGAAGGCGATCATCATGTCCGAATTGGCCTTCGCCGCCTCGCAGATCTCCTCGTTGGGGATGCGCCGGCGCCCCAGCTTGCTCTCGCTGTCGACGGTGAACATCACCAGGCCGATCTTGCGCTCCCGGTAGTAGGCGACCGTCTCGGCGATGGTCGGGCGCCGGTTCGAGCCGAAGTACTTGTCGGCGGCGCGGTCGTACTCCTCGCCGTAGTTGTCGAACGGGTTCCAGCACGACACCTCGGCATGGGTGTGGATGTCGATCGCGATCAGGTCATCGGTGTTCATCGGCGGGCTCCAGTCTTGCAGATCATTTGATTAAATTCTGTAATCAAAAAGTCACTTGGCAGCGAGGGTTTACCCGCAAAAACACCCCTTCTCAGCAAGCTCATTGATCGATCGAGGGTTTTCATGGGGGAAGCCTCCGATGCCAGATACTTATATTTCCTAAGCATTAGAGCCCGCGAACATCCGACATGAGCACGCCTGCCACCGACTCCACCTTCACCCCCGCGACCGGCCTGCTGGCCGGCCTGGACCTGCTGCAGATCAGCCAGGACGGCGCGGTGCTGCACATCCGCCTGAACCGCCCGGTCAAGCGCAACGCGATCAACGACGGCCTGATCGCGCAGCTTCACACCGCCTTCGTCAACCTGCCCGCCGACGTGCGTGCGGTGGTGGTCAGCGGCGAGGGCGCGCACTTCTGTGCCGGGCTGGACCTCTCCGAGCTGGTCGAGCGCGACATTCACGCCGCGATCCTGCACTCGCGCGGCTGGCATGCCGCCTTCGACGCCATCCAGTTCGGCCGCGTGCCGGTGATCGCGGTGCTGCACGGCGCGGTGGTCGGCGGCGGCCTGGAGCTGGCAGCGTCCTGCCACATCCGCGTCGCCGAGGACTCGGCCTACTTCGGCCTGCCCGAGGGCCAGCGCGGCATCTTCGTCGGCGGCGGCGGCTCGGTGCGCATCCCGCGCCTGATGGGCGCGGCGCGCATGACCGACATGATGCTCACCGGCCGCGTCTTCGACGCCGATCAGGGCGAGCGCTACGGCGTCGTCAACTACCGCGTCGGCGACGGCGCCGGCCTGGCCAAGGGCATCGAGCTGGCCCGGAAGATCGCCGGCAACGCACCGATGACGGCCTTCGCGGTGATGCACGCGCTGCCGCGCATCGTCGAGATGAGCCCGTCGGAGGGCCTGTTCGCCGAGTCGCTGATGGCCGCCTCGGCCAGCAACACGCCCGAGGCCCAGGCGCGGCTGCGCGCCTTCCTCGAAGGCCGTGCGGCCAAGGTCGTGAAGTCGGAGGACTGACGCGATGAACTCCTCGCCCCGCTACCGTGAGGCCCGCGTCGGCGGCTGCATCGACGCGCAGCTCGAAGCCCAACACGACGGCCAGCAGCTGCTGCGCTCGACCGAGCCGCTGGGCTGGTTCCCAGCCCGCCTGACCGACTGCCTCGACCAGTGGGCCGAGGAGGCGCCCGAGCGCACCTTCGTGGCCCGGCGCGCGCCGGCCGCCGCCGGTGGCGACTGGATCCGCGTCAGCTACGCCGAGATGCGCCAGCGGGCGCAGGCCATCGGCCAGGCGCTGACCGACCGCGGCCTGTCGGCCGAGCGGCCGGTGATGATCCTGTCGGACAACGACATCGAGCACCTGTCGCTGGTGATGGGCGCGATGTGGGCGGGCGTGCCGGTGGTGCCGGTGTCCTCGGCCTACTCGCTGGTGTCGCAGGACTTCGGCAAGCTGCGCCACATCGCGCAGACGGTCACGCCGGGGCTGGTGTTCGCGGCCTCGCCGGCCTACGGGCGGGCGATCGCGGCCGTCTTCGGCCCCGAGGTCGAGGTGGTGCTCACCGCCGGCGCGCTCGACGAGCGGGCGGTCACGCCCTTCGCGGCCCTGCTGGCGACCGTGCCCGGCCCGACGGGCGAGGCCGCGCACGCGCAGGTCGGCCCCGACACCATCGCCAAGTTCCTGTTCACCTCCGGCTCGACCAAGCTGCCCAAGGCGGTGATCAACACCCAGCGCATGCTCTGCGCCAACCAGCAGATGCTGCGCCAGTGCCTGGCCTTCCTGGCCGACGAGCCGCCGGTGCTGGTGGACTGGCTGCCGTGGAACCACACCTTCGGCGGCAACCACAACGTCGGCATCGTGCTCTACAACGGCGGCACGCTGCACATCGACGACGGCAAGCCCACCCCGAAGGGCATCGCCGAGACGCTGCGCAACCTGCGCGAGGTCGCGCCCACGGTCTACTTCAATGTCCCGAAGGGCTTCGAGGAGATCGCCAGCGCGATGGACACCGATCCATTGCTGCGACGCACGCTGTTCTCGCGCGTCAAGGCCTTCATGTTCGCCGGCGCCGGCCTGAGCCAGGCGGTCTGGGACCGGTTCGATGCGCACGGCGAGGCCGAGGTCGGCGAGCGCATCCGCATCATCACCGGCCTGGGGATGACCGAGACGGCGCCGTCGTGCACCTTCGCGGTCGGCACCGACGTGCGCTCGGGCTGGATCGGCCTGCCGGTGCCCGGCGTCGAGGTCAAGCTGGTGCGCGACGGCGCGGCCGATGACCCCTACGCCAAGACCGAGATCCGCTTCCGCGGCCCCAATGTCACGCCCGGCTACTGGCGCGCGCCCGAGCAGACCGCAGCCGCCTTCGACGAGGACGGCTTCTACCGCACCGGCGACGCGGCGAAGTTCGTCGATCCGACCCATCCGACACGCGGCCTGGTCTTCGACGGCCGCACCGCCGAGGACTTCAAGCTCTCGACCGGCACCTTCGTGAGCGTCGGCCCCTTGCGCGCCAAGGTCACGCTGGCCGGCGCGCCCTGCATCCAGGACGTGGTGGTCGCCGGCCTCAACCGCGACGAGATCGGCCTGCTGATCTTCCCGCGCCTGGACGAATGCCGCCGCCTGGCCGAGGCCGACGGGCTGGAGGCCGAGGCGCTGCCGGTGCCGGAGCTGCTGCACACGCCGGCGGTGCGCGACTTCTTCCAGCAGCTCGCCGACCGGCTCTGGCGCGAGGGCACCGGCAGCGCCAACCGCCCGGCGCGGCTGCATGTGCTGGCCGAGCCGCCCTCGATCGACAAGGGCGAGGTCACCGACAAGGGCTCGATCAACCAGCGTGCGGTGCTGCTGCACCGCGCCGCGCTGGTCGAGGCGATGTACGAGGGCCGCGAAAGCGACCCCTTCCTGATCCTGCCCCGCCGCTGATTCCGTCATCCCCACGCCCGCCGCTGATTCCGTCATCCCCGCGCAGGCGGGGACCCACGAAGGACCCCCTCCCATGCAGATCCCAGGACACACCGCCCTCGTCACCGGCGGCGGCTCCGGCCTCGGCGCCGCGGTCGCACGCGAGCTCGCCCGCCTGGGCGCGAAGGTCGCGGTGCTCGACGTCAACGCCGCCGGCGCCGAGGCGGTCGCCGCCGAGATCGGCGGCCTGGCGCTGCGCTGCGACATCACCGACAGCGCCAGCGTCTCGGCCGCGCTCGACGCCGCCGAGGCCGCGCTCGGGCCGGCGCGCATCCTGATGAACATCGCCGGCATCGGCACCGCCAAGCGCGTGATCCAGCGCGACGGCTCGCCAGCGCCGCTGGAGGACTTCGAGCGCGTGGTGCGCGTCAACCTGCTGGGCACCTACAACATGGTCCGGCTGGCGGCTGCGCGCATCGCGAAGCTCGAGCCGCTGGCCGGCACCGCCGGCGAGCGCGGCGTCATCGTCAACACCGCCTCGGTCGCCGCCTTCGACGGCCAGGTCGGCCAGGAAGCCTACGCGGCCAGCAAGGGCGGCGTGGTGGGCATGACGCTGCCGCTGGCGCGTGACCTGGCGCAGTGGGGCATCCGCGTCTGCACGATCGCGCCGGGGCTGTTCGCCACGCCGCTGATGAACGAGCTGCCCGAGGCGGTGCAGCAGTCGCTGGCCGCGGCGATTCCCTTCCCGAAGCGCCTGGGCGATCCGGCCGAGTTCGCGATGCTGGCCGCCCACATCGTCGCCAACGGCCATCTCAACGGCGAGGTCATCCGCCTCGACGGTGCGCTGCGGCTGGCGCCGCGCTGAAGCGGCGCGCGCAGGACTCGGCCCAGAACAACGATCCAGAAAAACGACAAGCACACGGATATACCGACCGGACGGTCGGGAATATCCGCATGGTCCTTGATTTCCCTCAACGGCACAGTGCCACCACCTCACCGGACCCCGGAGGAAGACATGACGACGCACAAGACGCAAAAGAACGCCAGCAAGCCCCTGAAGACCCTGCTCGCCAGCGCCGCGCTGTGGGCGGTGTCGGGTGCGGCGATGGCCGACATCACCATCGGGGTGTCGCTGCCGCTGACCGGTCCGGCCAGCGGCCTGGGCATTCCGATGGGCAATGCCATCAAGCTGTGGCCGACCTCGATCGCGGGCGAGAAGCTCAATGTCATCGTGCTCGATGACGCCACCGACCCGACCAAGGGCGTGCAGAACGCGCAGCGCTTCGTCACCCAGGACAAGGCCGACATCGTCATGGGCTCGGCCGCCACGCCGGTGGCCATCGCGATGTCCGACACGGTCGCCGCCGCCAGCACGCCGCACTTCATGTTCTCGCCGGCGGTGCTGCAGGCGGGCAAGGACGCCTGGGCCTTCCGGCTACCGCAGTCCAACGCGGTGATGTCGCACGCGCTGCTGGGCCACATGAAGAAGCTCGGCGTGAAGTCGGTCGGCTTCCTGGGCTACACCGACGCCTACGGCGAGAGCTGGCTGAAGGACTTCCAGGCCGAGGCTGCCAAGGTCGCGCCCGAGATCAAGATCATCGCCACCGAGCGCTTCGCCCGCTCGGACACCAGCGTGACCGCGCAGGCGCTCAAGCTGGTCTCGGCCAACCCGGACGCGATGCTGATCGTGGCCTCGGGCTCGGGCGCGGCGATGCCGCACAAGGCGGTCGTCGAGCGCGGCTACAAGGGCAAGATCTACCAGACCCACGCCGCCGCCACCCGCGACCTGATGCGCATCGGCGGCAAGGACGTCGAGGGCGCCTACGTCGTCTCCGGCCCGGCGGTGATCGGCGAGCAGCTGCCCGAGAGCCACCCGTCGAAGAAGGTCGCGCTCGACTTCGTGCAGAAGTACGAGAAGGCCTACGGCGCGGGCTCGCGCAACCAGTTCGCCGGCCATGCCTATGACGCGGCGCTGGTGCTGGAGAAGGTGATTCCGGTGGCGCTGAAGAAGGGCAAGCCCGGCACGCCGGAATTCCGCGCCGCGCTGAAGGATGCGGTCGAGACGATGGGCCGCACCGTCGTCTCGCACGGCGTCCTGAACTACGCGAAGGACAACCACTGGGGCTTCACCACCGAGACCGGCGTGATCCTCAAGGTGGTCAACGGCGACTGGAAGGTCGAGTAACAACCGCCCGCCCGCGGCCGCTGGCGGCGCGGGCCCGCACGAGACGAACCCATGGACTTCTCGATCGCAAGCATCCTCGCACTCGACGGGGTGACCAACGGCGCGGTCTACGCGCTCCTGGCCACCGCGACGGTGCTGCTCTTCGCCGTGACCCGGGTGATCTTCATCCCGCAGGGCGAGTTCGTCGCCTTCGGGGCGCTGACGCTGGCACTGCTGCAGACCGGCCAGGTGCCCGGCACCGTCTGGCTGCTGCTGATCATGGCGGTGCTGGTGGCACTGACCACGCTGGTGCAGGGCCTGCGCCAGGGCCGGCCGACCACGCTGCTGCTGCGCGAGGCCGGCCTGACGCTGGCGGTGCCGGTGGCGGTGTCGGCGCTGGCCATCACGGTGGCGCCGATGCAGCTGCCGCTGGTGGCGCAGGCGCTGCTGACGCTGGCCATCGTCACGCCGCTGGGCGGGCTGACCTACCGGCTCGCCTACGAGTCGCTGGCCGATGCCACCGTGCTGGTGCTGCTGATCGTCTCGGTGGGCGTGCATTTCGCGCTGCTCGGCCTGGGCCTGCTGTTCTTCGGCGCCGAGGGCTTCCGCAACCCGAGCTTCTGGGACGAGCGCTTCGCCGCCGGGCCGCTGATGCTCTCGGGCCAGACGATCATCATCTTCCTGGCCTCGGCGGCGCTGATCGTGATGCTGTGGCTGTTCTTCGAGCGCTCGCTGTACGGCAAGGCGCTGCGCGCGACGGCGGTCAACCGCCTGGGCGCGCGGCTGATGGGCATCTCGACGGTGCAGGCCGGCCGGCTGAGCTTCACGATGGCGGCCTTCATCGGCGCGCTCTCGGGCCTGCTGATCGGCCCGACCACCACCGTGTTCTACGACTCGGGCTTCCTGATCGGCCTGAAGGGCTTCGTCGCGGCGGTCTTCGCCGGGCTGTCGAGCTATCCGCTGGCCCTGGTCGGCGCGATGGGCGTCGGACTGCTCGAATCGTTCGGCTCGTTCTGGGCCAGCTCGTTCAAGGAGGTGATCGTGTTCACCTCCATCCTGCCGGTCCTGCTGTGGCGTTCGCTGCGTGACCCGCATCATGAGGAGGATTGACGTGGTGTCGGCCCGTACACGCTGGTTCATTGCCTTCGCTGCGCTGCTCGCGCTGCTGCCGGTCCTGCCGGTTCCCGAGTTCTGGATCACCCAGCTCAACTACATCGGCCTGAACGCCATCGTCTCGCTCGGCCTGGTGCTGCTGACGGGCGTGGCCGGGCTCACCTCCTTCGGCCAGGCCGCCTTCGTCGGCATCGGCGCCTACACCGCAGCCACGCTGGCGGTGAATGTCGGCCTGTCGCCCTGGCTGACGCTGTTCATCGGCCTGGGCATCACCGTGCTCGTGGCGCTGGTGCTGGCCGCTGTCACGCTGCGCATGTCGGGCCACTACCTGCCGCTGGCGACCATCGCCTGGGCGCTGTCGCTCTACTACACCATGTCGAACATGGAGATGCTGGGCAAGTACGACGGCATCCTGGGCGTGCCGGCGCTGACGCTGTTCGGCACCAGCCTGGGCTCGGGGCGCAGCTACTTCTACGTGATCTGGGTGATCGCGCTGCTGGCGGCGCTGGCGGTCATTCACCTGCTGGACTCGCGCACCGGCCGGGCGATCCGCGCGCTCAAGGGCGGCACGACCATGGCCGAGGCCATGGGCATCTCGACCTATCGCTACAAGGTGCAGATCTTCGTGCTGGCGGCGATGCTGGCCTCGGTCTCGGGCTGGCTCTTTGCGCACTTCCAGCGCACGGTCAATCCCTCGCCCTTCTCGCTGTCGAAGGGCATCGAGTACCTGTTCATGGCGGTGCTGGGCGGCGTCGGCCATGTCTGGGGCGCCTTCACCGGCGCGGCGCTGGTCAAGCTGACCGAGGATCAGCTCAAGGACTGGCTGCCGCGGCTGATCGGCACCAGCGGCAACTACGAGGTCATCGTCTTCGGCCTGGTGCTGGTGGTGGTGCTGAAGTACGCCTCGGAAGGCCTGTGGCCGCACATCGAGCGCCTGTTCGCGCGCTTCCTGCCGGAGAAGCGCCGGGTGCGCGACTGGGCCGACGCCGCGCCGCTGCCCGAGCGCAGCAAGCCGCAGCCGGGCGAGCTGCTGCTCGAAGTGGACCGGGTGCGCAAGCAGTTCGGCGGCCTGGTGGCGGTCAACGACGTGACGTTCCAGATCCGCGCCGGCGAGATCATCGGCCTGATCGGCCCGAACGGCGCGGGCAAGTCGACCACCTTCAACCTGATCTCGGGCGTGCTGTCGAAGACCTCCGGCCGGGTCAGCTTCCGCGGCGAGGACGTCTCGGCGCTGGCCTCGCGCGAGATCGCGCGGCGCGGCATGAGCCGCACCTTCCAGCACGTCAAGATGCTGCCCGACATGACGGTGCTGGAGAACGTCGCGCTGGGCGGCTACCTGCGCAGCTCGGCCGGCATGGCCCAGGCCATGCTGCGGCTGGACCGCGACGAGGAGCGACGCCTGTTCAAGGAGGCCGAGCGCCAGCTGGAACGCATCGGCATGAAGGATCAGATGCATGAGCTGGCCGGCAACCTGGCGCTGGGCCCGGCGCGGCTGATGGAGATCGCCCGCGCGCTGTGCACCGACCCGGCGCTGCTGCTGCTCGACGAGCCCGCCGCCGGCCTGCGCCACAAGGAAAAGCAGGCGCTGGCCGCAGTGCTGCGCCAGCTCAAGGCCGAGGGCATGAGCCTGCTGCTGGTCGAGCACGACATGGACTTCGTGATGAACCTGACCGACCGCATCGTGGTGATGGAGTTCGGCACCAAGCTGATCGAAGGCACGCCGGCCGAGGTGCAGGACAGCCCCGAGGTGCGTGCCGCCTACCTCGGCACCGAGCACTGAGACTCAGCCTTCACGGGAGACAAGGACGATGGATCTGCTGCAAGTGCGCGGCCTGCGCGCCGGCTACGGCAAGGCCGAGGTGCTCTCTGGCCTGGAACTGCGACTGCCCCAGGGCAGCGTGGTGACGGTGATCGGCCCCAACGGCGCCGGCAAGTCGACGACGCTCAACGCGCTGATGGGCGTGCTGCCCGCCCGGGGCGCGATCACCTTCGACGGGCGCGACATCATCGACGTGCCGCTCGAGGAGCGGGTGATGGCCGGCCTGGCGCTGGTGCCCGAGAAGCGCGAGCTGTTCTCGACGATGACGGTCGAGGACAACCTGGTGCTGGGCGGCTGGCGCCAGAAGCGCCGCGGCAATGCCCAGTGGCTGGAGCAGCTCGAACGGGTCTACGACCTGTTCCCGCGCCTGAAGGAGCGCCGCGACCAGCAGGCCGGCACCATGTCGGGCGGCGAGCGCCAGATGCTGGCCGTCGGCCGCGCGCTGATGAGCCAGCCCAAGGTGCTGATGCTCGACGAGCCCAGCCTGGGCCTGGCGCCGCTGATCGTGCGCGAGATCTTCCGCATCATCGAGCGGCTGCGCGAGACCGGCGTGTCCATCCTGCTGATCGAGCAGAACGCGCGCGCCGCGCTGGAAGTGGCCGACTACGGCTACGTGCTGGAGACCGGCGCGATCGCGCTGGAGGGCCCGGCGCGCGAGCTGGCGGTCGACCCGCGTGTCATCGAGACCTATCTGGGCGCCAAGAAATGAGCACGAGCTACACGCCTCCGCTGGAGCGCATGCGCTTCGTCATCGAGCAGGTGCTCGACGCGCCGGCCTCCTGGCGCGCGATGCCCGACTTCGCCGAGGTCGACGCCGATCTGGCGCGCGAGGTGCTGGCGCAGGCCGGCCGCTTCGCGCAGGACGTGATCGCGCCGCTCAACGGCCCGGCCGACCTGCAGGGCTGCACCTGGCGGCCTGATGGCTCGGTGACGACGCCCGACGGCTTCCCGGCCGCCTGGCAGGCCTTCGTCGAGGGCGGCTGGCCCGCCCTGCCCTGCGCGCCCGCCGACGGCGGCCAGGGCCTGCCGCAGCTGCTCAACGCCGCGCTCTTCGAGATGCTGGTGGGCGCCAACCACGCCTGGACGATGTATCCGGGCCTGCTGCACGGCGCCTGCGAGGCCATCGGCCACCACGCGGTGCCGGCGCTGCGCGAGCGCTACCTGCCCAAGGTCGTCAGCGGCGAATGGCTGGCGACGATGAACCTGACCGAGCCGCAGGCCGGCAGCGACCTCGGCCTGAGCCGCACCCGCTGCGAGCCGGTGGACGCGGCCGCGCCGGTCGTCAACGGCGCGGCGGTCACGGTCACCGGCCAGAAGATCTTCATCTCCGGCGGCGACCAGGACATGACGGACAACATCGTCCACCTGGTGCTGGCGCGCCTGCCCGGCGCGCCGGACGGCACCCGGGGCCTGACGCTGGTGCTGGTGCCCAAGATCCTGCCCGACGGCCGGCGCAACGGCGCCTGGTGCGACGGCATCGAGAAGAAGATGGGCATCAAGGGCAGCGCCACCGCGCAGATGCGCTTCGAGCAGGCCGAGGGCTGGATCCTGGGCGAGCCCAACGCCGGCCTGGCGGCGATGTTCCTGATGATGAACTCGGCGCGGCTGCATGTCGGCATGCAGGGCCTGGGGCACCTGGAGGCCGCCACCCGCATCGCCTCGGACTACGCGCAGGAGCGGCTGCAGCTGCGCGCGCCGAGCCGCCCGGCCGGCAGCGGCGCCAACACGGCCGCCGCCCGCGGCCCCGATCCGATCGCCTGGCATCCGGCGATGCGCCGCATCCTGCTCGACCTGCAGACGCAGACCGAGGGCGCGCGCGTCATCGCCTACTGGACGGCGCTGCTGCTCGACGAGGCCGAGCACCACCCGGACGCGGCGGTGCGCGCCCAGCGCCACGATCTGGTCGCCCTGCTCACGCCGGTGGTCAAGGCTTTCCTGACCCACCTGGGCCACCACGGCGCCAACGCGGCGCTGGGCGTGCTCGGCGGCCACGGCTATGTGCACGACTGGGGCATCGAGCAGCATGTGCGCGACAGCCGCATCGCGCTGATCTACGAAGGCACCAACGAGATCCAGGCCATCGACCTGCTGATGCGCAAGGTGCTCGACCGGCCGGGGCGGCTGGCGCTGCTGCTCGGGGTGCTGCGCGAGGAGGCCGACACGCTCGACGCGCAGGCCGAGGCCACGACCGCAGGCGATGCAGCCGGCCTGGCGCGCTGGGCCGCGCTGCTGCGCGAGGAGGCCGCGACCCTGGAGCGCGCCACCGCGACGCTGCAGCGCGAGCGTGCGACGCGGCCGGACCTGCCCTTCCTGGTCGCCGACGACTATCTGCAGGCGCTCGGCCATACGCTGCTGGCCTGGGCCTGGGCGCGCCTGATGCGCGCCAGCCTGGGTGAGGCGGACGCGGCGCGCCGCCAGCGCCTGCAGGCCCTGTGCGCCCACGGCCGCGACTGGCTGCTGCCGGCCTCGCGCTGGCGCTGGACGCGCATCGAATCCGGCGTGCCGGAGCTGGCGTGGCCGGGCCTCTGAGCCGCTCGCCTGCGGGCCCGCCGCCCGAGTCCGGGCAAGATGGCGGCATGGACACCTCCCCCGCCAAGAAGAATCCGGTCCGCCAGGGCGTGCTCGGCGATGTCGTCGGCTACCACGTCGCCCGTGCGCGGGTCACGACGCAGGCAATGTTCCTGCGCCATGTCGGCCAGCCGCTCGACCTGCGCCCGGTCGACTATTCGCTGCTGATGCTGCTCGACGCCAACACCCGGCTGACCCCGAAGCAGCTGGCGCAGGCGCTGGCGCTGTCGGCGCCGAACCTGACGATCATGCTCGACCGCATGCAGGAGCGCGGCCTGATCGAGCGCATCCGCAGCGAGACCGACCGGCGCTCGCAGCATGTGCTGCTGAGCTCGGCCGGCCGGGCGCTGACCGACCTGGCGCTGGCGCGCACGCCCGCGATGGAAGCCGACCTCGACGGCGCGCTCAGCCGCGCCGAGCGCGCGATGCTGATCGAGCTGCTCGACAAGGTGGCGCGCCACCAGGTCAGCGCCGCGGACTGAATCGCAACACATCAACACGCAAGAAGACGCGCCCTCACACCTGCCCAACCCATTGAAACATTCCGACCCGGAAGAATCGCCCTTCTCGACGGGAGGAAGAAACAATGGTTACGACAGGTTCCAGGCCGGGAAGCCGGATTCGAACAGCCACGGCAGCCAGCCTGATCGCGCTGCTGCTGGGCGGCTGCGGCGGCGCCAGCACGACCAGCGGCGGCGGCAGTGACGGCGCCGACGGCAGCGCCAGCTCGACCAGCAGCCTCGGCTGCAGCGACGTGGCCGGCGCTTCGGCACGCATCCAGGCGCGGATCAACCTGCTGCGCACGCAGGCACGCCAGTGCGGCGACACCCGCTTCGCAGCGGCCGGCGCGCTGAGCTGGAGCAGCACGCTGGCCAGCGCCGCGCAGGCCCATGCCAGCGACATGGCCGGCAGCAACTACTTCGATCACGTCGGTCTGGACGGCTCGACGCCCGCCAGCCGCGCCCGGCGGGCCGGCTACGCCAGCGATCAGGTCAGCGAGAACATCGGCGCGGGCTACACCTCGGCCGAAGCCGCGCTTCAGGGCTGGCTGGCCAGCGCCGGACACTGCAGCAACCTGATGAACGCCAATGTCCAGGATGTCGCGCTGGCCTGCACGCCCTCCAGCACCGCGCGGTACGGCAGCTACTGGGTGCTGATGCTCGGCCAGCGCTGAGGCTCGCCCCCCCGGCGGCCGCCGGGCTCAGGCTCAGATCTTCAGGATGTGCTGGCGGTAGTACTGCAGCTCGTCGATCGACTCGTGGATGTCGGCCAGCGCGGTGTGCTTCTGGTGCTTCTTGAAGCCCTCGACCAGACCGGGCTGCCAGCGCCGCGCCAGCTCCTTCAGCGTCGAGACATCGACGTTGCGGTAGTGGAAGAAGGCCTCCAGGCGCTTCATGTAGTTGGCCATGAAGCGGCGGTCCTGGCAGATGCTGTTGCCGCACATCGGCGAGGCCTTGGCGCTGACGTACTTGCGCAGGAACTCGATCACCTGCAGCTGCGCGGCGTCCTCGTCGATCGTCGAAGCCTTGACGCGGTCGATCAGGCCGCTCTTGCCATGCGTGCCCTTGTTCCAGGCGTCCATGCGGTCGAGCACCGCGTCGGACTGGTGCACCGCGATCACCGGGCCCTCGACGCGCACGTTGAGCTGCGCGTCGGTGACGACGACGGCGATCTCGATGATGCGGTCGGTCATCGGATCGAGGCCGGTCATCTCCATGTCGACCCAGATCAGGTTCTGGTCATGGCGGGCGAGCTCGGGAACCGCCGGGGCTTCGGGGCTGGCGGGAACAGTCAGGTCGGACATCGGGGACTCCATCGGAAGGCCGGGATTTTCCCACGCGCCATCGGCGAGAATGCCGCGCATGAACTCGCTTGTCGTGATGTCCGTCTTCGCCGCCGCCGTGGTGCTGCGGCTGGTGCTGCGGCTGTGGCTGATCGGCCGCCAGATCCGCCACGTGGCGCGCCACCGCGACGCGGTGCCGGCCGACTTCGCCGGCACCGTCACGCTGGAGGCCCACCGCAAGGCCGCCGACTACACGATCGCGCGCCAGCGCCTGGAGCTGCTGACCACCGCCTGGGGCAGCGCAGTGCTGCTGGGCTGGACGCTGCTGGGCGGACTGGACCTGCTCAACATCGCGGTGCGCGATGCCGTGCTGCCGCGCGGGGGCGATCTGGCCTACCAGATCGCGCTGGTGATGGCCGTCAGCGTGATCGGCAGCCTGATCGACCTGCCCTTCGACCTGTGGCGCACCTTCCGGCTGGAGCAGCGCTTCGGCTTCAACCGCATGACCTTCGGGCTGTGGCTGAAGGACGCGGCCGTCGGCGCGGTGGTCGGCGCGGTGGTCGGCGTGCCGCTGCTGGCGCTGGTGCTGTGGCTGATGGCCGCGGCCGGGCCGCTGTGGTGGCTGTGGGCCTTCGCGGCGCTGGCGGGCTTCACGCTGCTGATGCAGGTCGTCTATCCGACCGTCATCGCGCCGATGTTCAACAAGTTCCAGCCGCTGGCCGACGAGGCGCTGAAAGGCCGCGTCGAGGCGCTGATGCAGCGCTGCGGCTTTCGTGCGCAGGGGCTGTTCGTGATGGACGGCTCGCGCCGCTCGGCGCATGCCAACGCCTACTTCACCGGCTTCGGTGCCTCCAAGCGGGTGGTGTTCTTCGACACGCTGCTGTCGCGGCTGACGCCCGGTGAGGTGGAGGCGGTGCTGGCGCACGAGCTGGGCCATTTCCACCACCGCCATGTCCCGAAGCGCATCCTGACGCTGATGGGCGTGTGGCTGGCCAGCCTGGCGCTGCTGGGCTGGCTGATGGGCCAGGCCGCCTTCTACACCGGCCTGGGCGTGCAGCCCAACATGCTCGCGCCCAATCACGCGCTGGCGCTGCTGCTGCTGATGCTGGCCGGGCCGGTGTTCGGCTTCCTGCTGGCGCCGCTGACCGCCGCCAGCTCGCGCCGCCACGAGTTCGAGGCCGATGCCTACGCCTGCCGCCAGGCCTCGGGCGCCGATCTGCGCGCCGCGCTGCTCAAGCTCTTCCAGGACAATGCCTCGACGCTGACGCCGGACCCGGTGTACGTGCGCTTCCACTATTCCCACCCGCCCGCGTCGGAGCGCCTCGCCGCGCTGGCCGGGCGCTGACCCCCGCTTCATGCCGCAAACCATCGAACTCGACATCGGCCGCGTCATCGCCGGCCACGGCCGCCACTACATCGTCGAGACGCCCGAGGGCCGCGAGGTCCAGTGCAGCACCCGCGGCAAGAAGAGCGACTGCGTCGTCGGCGACCGGGTGCGCTGGCAGGTCACCGACAGCCGCGGCCACGAGGGCGTGATCGAGGCCATCGAGCCGCGGCGCAACCTGTTCTACCGCCAGGACGAGTGGAAGACCAAGTCCTTCGCCGCCAACCTCGACCGGCTGCTGGTGATGGTCGCCGCCGAGCCGGTCTTCAGCGAGAGCCAGCTCACCCGCGCGCTGATCGCCGCCGCGCATGCGGGCATCCCGGCGCACATCCTGCTCAACAAGACCGACCTGACGGAGGCCGCGGCCGCCGCGCGCGAGCGCCTGGCGCCCTACGCGGCGATGGGCCACCCGATCATCGAGGTGGCGCTGAAGACCCGCCCCGACGAGGCCCGCGAGCGCCTGGCCGCGCTCTCCAGCGGCGCCACGCTGGTACTCGGTCCCTCGGGCACCGGCAAGAGCACGCTGGTCAATCTGCTGGTGCCGGATGCGGCCGCGCAGGTCGGCGAGATCTCGACCGCGCTGAACTCCGGCCGCCACACCACCACGCACACCCGCTGGTACTGGCTCGACAGGGCCCACGAGGCGGCGCTGATCGACTCGCCCGGCTTCCAGGAATTCGGCCTGCGCCAGGTGCCGGTGGCCGATCTGGCCGCGCTGATGCCCGACTTCGCCCGCCACCTGGGCGAATGCCGCTTCGCCAACTGCAGCCACGACCATGAGCCCGGCTGCCAGGTGCTGGCGGCGCTGGAGCGCGGCGAGATCACCGACATCCGCCACCGCATCTACCTCGACCTGCGCGAGGAGCTGACCCGCACGCGCTGGTGAGGCGCCAGCGGCCCGCTCAGACCACCGGCTCGAGCACGGCCGCCGCCGCTCGCCACAGGCACTCGCGCAGCTGCTTCACCCGTGCCGACTCCAGCCGCCAGCTCTGCCAGTAGAGCGTGATCGTCAGGCTGTGGCCGGGGCAGAGGTCGACCAGCCGGCCGTCGGCCAGCATCTCGGCCACCAGCGGGCGCGGATGCAGGCCCCAGCCCAGGCCGGCCAGCGCCGCATCCAGAAAGCCCTGCGTCGAGGGCACCCACCACTGCGGCGGCACGCAGTCCTGCCCGGCCGCCTGGGTCAGGAAGCGGTGCTGCATCAGGTCCTTCTGGTTGAAGACCAGCATCGGCGCCTGCCGAAAGCCCTCGGCCAGCGAGCGGCCCTCGAAATGGCGGGCGCGGAAATCCGGGCTGACCGCCGCGACATAGCGCATCGAGCCCAGCGCGTCGACCCGGCAGCCGGCCACCGGCTCGGCCGCAGCGGTGACCGCGCCAACGACGGTGCCATTCTTCAGCCACTCGCGGGTGTGGTCCTGGTCATCGACCTGCAGCGCCACCGTGTCGCCGGTGCGGGCGTGGAAGTCCGACAGCGCCGGGACCACCCAGGTCGCCAGGCTGTCGGCGTTGACCGCGATCGGAATGCTGCGCGGCCCGACCGGATCGACCTCGGCCAGCGGCCGCAGGTCTTCGCGCAGATCGGCCTCGAGCAGCTCGATCTGCAGGAAATGCCGATACAGCCGCGCGCCCTCGGGCGTGGCCTCGGCCGGGCTGGCGCGCACCACCAGCATGCAGCCCAGGCGATCTTCCAGCGCACGCACCCGCTGCGAGATCGCCGAGGGCGTCACATGCAGCTCGCGCGCGGCCCGCTCGAAGGAGCCCAGGCGCAGCACCATCGCCAGCGCCCGCAGCGCCACCAGATCGATCATGAAGTGAAGTACAGCTTAATCATGCTTAGGAAGTTTAGCTGGTCTGCATGCGAGGCGACGCCTACGCTGGCGGCCATGAGCTTCAGCACCTTTTCCCTCTCGACCTACTTCCTGGGCATGGCGACCTGCGCCGGCCTGATCATCGCGATCGGCGCGCAGAACGCCTTCATCCTGCGCCAGGGCATCCGGCGCGAGCATGTGGGCGCGGTCGTCGCGGTGTGCACGCTGTCGGACGTGCTGCTGATCGCGCTGGGCACCGCCGGCATCGGCCTGGTGTCGGACCGGCTGCCGATGGTGGTGCCAGTGATCACGGTGGCCGGCATCCTGTTCCTGTCGGTCTATGGCTGGCAGGCCGCCCGGCGGGCCTGGCAGCCGGCAGCATCCGGACTGAGCAGCCGCGAGGATGACGCGCCGGTCGGCCGCGGGCGGGTGATGCTGCAGGCCGCCGCCTTCAGCTGGCTCAATCCGCATGCCTGGCTGGACACCACGGTGCTGATCGGCTCGCTGGCCAATGCGCAAGGGGCGGATGGGCGCTGGGCCTTCGCGGCCGGCGCGGCCTCGTCGAGCCTGCTGTGGTTCACGCTGCTGGCCTGGGCGGCCGGCCGGCTGGCGCCGCTGTTCCGCCGCCCGCAGACCTGGCGGATCTTCGATGCCAGCGTCGCGCTGATGATGATGGGCCTGGCCGGCGGGCTGACGATGCGCTCGCTGCACCCCTGAGCCAGACACTGGCGGCAGGCGCGCGAACGACCTCAGCCGAGCAGATTGGCCAGCGACAGCAGCGCCAGCAGCAGCATCCACAGCACCATCGAGCGCCAGACCAGCCCGACCACCGAGCGCAGATGCGCCAGCGTCGGGGCCGCGCCCGGCATGCTGCCCTGGCCATCATCCTCGTCGACCGGCAGCATCGCGTCGAAGGTCGTCGACACGGACCCAGGCGCGATGACCGGCGCCGGCGCGCCCCCGAGCGACACGCCGCAGGCGCCGGCAGCGGCCGACAGCAGGATGCCGTCGTTGTCGTTCTTCCAGAGGCCGGCGTGCTGACGCCAGCCGTCGACCGCCTCCTCGAAGTTGCCGACCACCGCGAAGCCAGCGGCCGTCATGCGCGCCGGCCCGTAGTCGAGCACCGAGAAGGCCAGCTGCGAGCGCCGCGACAGCCCCTCGTTGACCGCTGCGACCTCGGCGCGGGTCTTGAAGGCCCAGTAGCGCGAGCAGAACTCGGCCATGCGGTAGACCACCGCGCCGACCGGCCCCAGCCCCATCGCCGAGCCCAGCACGAACCAGAAGAACACGCCGAAGACATGGCGATGCGCGGCCAGCAGCGCATGCTCGATGACATGGCGCAGCAGCTCGGTGCGCGGCAGCTCGCTGGCATCGAGATGGCGCCACTGCTGCAGCACCGTGCGCGCGCGCTCCTCCTGGCCCTGCTCGAGCGCATCGCGGATGTCGGTGAAGTGATGGCTGAACTGGCGGAAACCCAGCGTCAGGTAGAGCACCACCAGATTCCACAGCAGGGCCAGCAGCACGCTGTAGTGGTCCAGCAGCTTGAACACGCCGAACACCAGCAGCGAGGGCACGCTCAGCGTGACCGCCCAGACCACCCAGGCATGGTGCTCGCGGCCGGCGTCGAAGTTGCGCGCCGTCCAGCGCGCCCAGTCGATCAGGGACTCATGCACAGGATTGCCCTGCGGCAGCGGACGCAGCTGCTCGACGATCAGGGCCAGCAGGACGGCAAGAAAACTCATGTCACGAATGATAGCGGTGCCGATGCCGCTCCCGCCTGAGCCCGCGCCAGGAAGTGGTAGAGGTTGCGCAGCATCGCGGCCGTCGCTCCCCAGATGAAATATTCGCGCTCGCCCTCACGCCATGGCATCGACAGGAAGCGCCTGCCGGCATCGCCGTCGAGCTGGTGGATGCGGTGATGGGCCGGCGTCATCAGGAACTGCAGCGGCACCTCGAAGGCCTCGGCCACCTCGAAGGCGTCGAGCGAGAGTTCGAAGGGCGGGTGCACCAGCGCGACCACCGGCGTGACCCGGTAGGCGGTCACGGTGGTGTAGACCGGCAGCGCACCGATCACCTCGACATGGCGTGCATCCAGGCCCACCTCCTCGCGCGCCTCGCGCAGCGCGGTCACCACCGGATCGGTCTCGCCCGGATCGACGCGGCCGCCGGGAAAGCTGATCTGGCCGGCATGGTCGCGCAGGTGGTCGGTGCGGCGGGTCAGCAGCACCCGCAGGCCATCGTCGCGCGGCACCAGCGGCACGAGGACCGCGGCAGCGGCCGGCGCGCGGTCGGCGAGAGGGCCGCCACCATCGCCGGGAAGCTCGGGCGGCCAGTCGGTCGGCGCGGTGGCGAAGACATGCCGCAAGACCGGCGGCAGCAGCTGCTGCGGCGGCAGCGCGGGCAGGTGATCGTCGACGCGCAGCACCGGCACGGCGCGCGGATCACGGATGAGCGGGGGTCGGGCCATGCTTTCCAGCATAGGCCGAAAATGACAAGGCCGCCCGAAGGCGGCCTTGCAGCTTTGCCGATGATCTGACGATCAGGCCAGCTTTTCCTTGATGCGGGCCGACTTGCCGCTGCGCTGGCGCAGGTAGTACAGCTTCGCACGGCGGACGTCGCCGCGGCGCTTGACTTCGATCGAAGCGATCAGCGGGCTGTACAGCTGGAACGTGCGTTCCACGCCTTCGCCGCTGGAGATCTTGCGGACGATGAAGTTGCTGTTCAGGCCACGGTTGCGGCGGGCGATCACGACGCCTTCGTAGGCCTGGACGCGCTTGCGGGTGCCTTCGACGACGTTGACGCTGACGATCACCGTGTCGCCGGGGGCGAACTCGGGGATGGTCTTGTTGAGACGAGCAATTTCTTCTTGCTCGAGTTGACGGATCAGATCCATGGGGGGCTCCTGAGATCGTGCCTGCAGATCGGCGGAGGTGCCCGCGCTCGGACACCTGATTGCCTTCAGGCAGAGGATCAAAACCAAAGATTATAGCTCGATTTTCGACGGCACCTGCGCCAGGAACTGCTCGTCGGCGCGGCTGAGCCGTCCTGCGGCCCTCGCCGCCTCGATCAGGTCGGGCCGGCGCCGGGCGGTGATGGCAAGCTGCTGCTCGCGCCGCCAGCGCTGGATGCGGGCATGGTGGCCCGACATCAGCACCTCAGGCACCGCGTCATCGCCCAGGCGTTCGGGGCGGCTGTAGTGCGGGCAGTCGAGCAGGCCGTCGGAGAAGCTGTCCTGCTCGTGCGAGGCCACGGCGTGCAGCACGCCGGGCTGCAGCCGGGTGACCGCATCGAGCAGCGTCAGCGCCGGCAGCTCGCCGCCCGACAGCACGAAGTCGCCCAGGCTGATCTCCTCGTCGACATGGCGGTCGACGAAGCGCTGGTCGATGCCCTCGTAGCGGCCGCACAGCAGCACCGCGCCGGGCGAGGCCGCCAGGCGCTGCACCCGCGCCTGCGTCAGCGGCGCGCCGGCCGGGCTGAACAGGATCACCGGCGCGCGCGCGCCCTCGGGCTCGGCGCGGTCGGCGCGCACCGCCGTCAGCGCCCGCTCCAGCGGCTCGACCAGCATCACCATGCCGGGGCCACCGCCGTAGGGCCGGTCATCGACCCGGCGATAGTTGTCGTCGGCGAAGTCGCGCAGCGGCCACAGCCGCACATCGACCTGGCGCGTCGCGTAGGCACGGCGGGTCACGCCGACCTTCATGAACGGGTCGAACAGCTCGGGGAAGAGGGTCAGGACGTCGAAGCGCATGCCATCCGGTCCGGCACGCGGCGCCCGCGCGACGGCAAGTCAGTAGTCGAGGCCCCAGTCGGCGGTGATGCGCCGTCCGGGCAGGTCGACGCCATCGATGTAGGCGGCGACGAAGGGAATCATGCGCTCGACGGTGCGCGCCTTGCCGGCGGCATCGGTCGAGGCCTGCTCGAGCCGCATCACGCAGTGCGGCCCGGTGTCGATCATCTCGGCGACGGTGCCCAGCGGCTCGCCCTCGCGGTTGACGACCTCCAGGCCGATCAGATCGACCCAGTAGTACTCGCCGTCATCGGTCGAGGGGAAGCTCTGGCGCGACACGAAGATGCGCGCGCCCTTGAGCGCCTCGGCACCATTGCGGTCGGCGACTTCGCGCACCGACGCGACGATGCCGTCGCCGTGCTCCTTGACCAGCGTCACATGCAGCTGGCGGGGCAGCGACGGCGCATCCTTCGGACGCGGCTTGCCGGCCGGCGGCTGCAGGAACCAGCGGCGGGACGAAAACAGCGCCTGGGGATCGGCGGCATGCGGCTGCACGCGCAGCCAGCCCTTGATGCCCCAGGCATCCTGCACCCGCGCGACCTCGACGGCGTCGTCGGGCCAGGCCACGTCGTCGTCGTGAGGCAGCGTGTTCATCGGAATCCGTTCAGGTCAGACGAGAAGTGCAGGAAGACCGGCTTGCAGACCGATCTCAGGCAGCAGCAGCGGCCGGAGCGACGGCAGCGCCCTTGGCCTGCTTGACCAGGCGGTCGACGGTCGGCGACATCTGGGCGCCGACACCGGTCCAGTACTCGACGCGGTCGAAGGCGACGCGCAGGGCTTCGGCCTGGCCGGAAGCGACCGGGTTGTAGAAGCCGACGCGCTCGATGAAGCGGCCGTCACGGCGCTCGGCCTTCGGGGCGACGACGATGTTGTAGAACGGGCGCTTCTTGGAGCCGCCGCGGGACAGACGAATCACGACCATGATGTTTCCTCGATCAGAAGGTGTCAGGTTCGGGGCGCAGGTACCGGTGCCCCGGAATGACCGGTGATCCACAGGACCAGGAGACACGCAGGCCGGCAGATCGAAGTGACGATGGCGATTGCATTGACAATCAGGCTTCTCCCGGCCCCGTTAGATACGTGCTGCGTGGCATGCTGCCGATCAGCCGTCACCGGAAAACCCGAGATTATAAGCTGCCTTCGATGCCCGAGACACTGATTCGCCCCAGCCTGCCGACCGACGTGGCGGCCATCGCCGAGATTCATGCCCGGAACGTGTTCCACGGCACCGGGACCTGATCGCGAGATCGACTTGAGCGCCCGCCCCCGCTCCAAGACCCGCGCGGCCTGGCTGACGCTGCTGGGCGGCAGCTTCGGCCTGCACCGCTTCTGGCGTCACGGCTTGCGCGACGCCTGGGGGTGGCTGCATCTGCTGGCCACGCTGACCGGGCTGGCCGGCCTGCAGCGGCTCGACGCCTTCGGCATCGACGATGCGCAGGCGGCCTGGATGCTGCCGCTGGGCGGACTGTCCTTCGCCGCGGCGATGCTCGCCACCATCCTGACCGGCCTGACGCCCGACGAGCGCTGGGACGCGCATCACAACGCCGGGCGCAGCGGGGGCACGCCGCCCAGCGGCTGGGGCGCGGTGCTGGCGGTGATCGCCGCGCTGCTGATCGGCACGACGGTGCTGATGTCGTCGATCGCCTTCGGCCTGCAGCGCTGGTTCGAGGTGCAGGCCGAGGCGGATCAGCCGACGCCTCAGAGGATCAGCGTGCCCAGGTAGTAGGCGCCGGCCGCGACCGCCGCCGAGGCCGGAATCGTGAAGATCCAGGCCCAGACGATGTTGCCGGCCACGCCCCAGCGCACGGCCGAGGCCCGCTGGGTGGAGCCCACGCCGACGATGGCGCCGGTGATGGTGTGCGTGGTCGACACCGGCACGCCCAGCCAGGACGCCAGGAACAGCGTCATCGCGCCGCCGGTCTCGGCGCAGAAGCCGCCGACCGGCTTGAGCTTGGTGATCTTCTGGCCCATGGTCTTGACGATGCGCCAGCCGCCGAACATCGTGCCCAGGGCGATGGCGATGTAGCACGACCAGATGACCCAGCCCGGCGGCATGTCGTCGGTGGCGCTGGTGTAGCCGGTGGCGATCAGCAGCATCCAGATGATGCCGATGGTCTTCTGCGCGTCGTTGCCGCCGTGACCCAGGCTGTACAGGCCGGCGGAGACCAGCTGCAGGCGCCGGAACCAGTTGTCGATCCGGATCGGTGTGCTGCGCCGGAAGATCCACGCCACCACCACCATCAGCAGCGAGCCCAGGATGAAGCCCAGCGTCGGCGAGACCAGGATGAAGGCGACCGTCTTCCAGATGCCCGCACCGATCAGCGCGTCCAGTCCGGCCTTGGCGGTCACCGAGCCGACGATGCCGCCGATCAGCGCATGCGAGGAGCTCGACGGGATGCCGTAGAACCAGGTGACCACGTTCCAGGTGATCGCCCCGACCAGCGCGCCGAAGACGACGTGATAGTCGACGATGCCCGGCTCGACGATGCCCTTGCCGACGGTGGCGGCGATCTTCAGGTGGAAGATGCCGATGGCGATGAAGTTGAAGAAGGCCGCGAACAGCACCGCCTGCTGCGGCTTGAGCACGCCGGTGGACACGACGGTGGCGATGGAGTTGGCCGCGTCATGGAAGCCGTTCATGAAGTCGAACAGCAGCGCCAGCGCCACCAGCAGCACGACCACCCAGAGACTGACCTGGATTGCGTCCATGATGGCTCAGGAGTTCTCGAGGACGATGCCCTCGATCAGGTTGGCCACGTCCTCGCACTTGTCGGTGATCGACTCGAGCATCTCGTAGATCGCCTTGAGCTTGATCAGCTCGCGGATGTCCTGCTCCTCGCGGAACAGGCGCGACATCGCCGAGCGCATCACCCGGTCGGCGTCGGACTCGAGGCGATCGATCTCCTCGCAGGTCTTGACGGTGGCCTCGGCGACGCTGTGGTCGCTGAGCTTGCCCAGCAGCGACACCGCATGCGCGACGCGCTCGCCGCACTTGGCCGCCAGGTCGCCCAGGCGCAGCACCTCCTCGGTGATGGTGCGCACGTCGTACAGCGCCAGCGTCTCGGAGACATCCTGGAACAGGTCCAGCACATCGTCCATCGCGTTGATCAGGCCGTGGATCTGCTCGCGGTCGATCGGGGTGATGAAGGTCTTGTGCAGCAGGCGGTTGACCTCGGCGGTCACCTTGTCGGCGGCATGCTCGGCCGCATCCACCTCGGCGGCGTACTTCTCGCGCAGATAGGTGTCGCCGTAGTTCTGCAGCAGGCTCTGGAAGGAGCGCGATCCGGCGACCATCGCCTCGCCGTGCTTGTTGAACAGTTCGAAGAAATTGCCTTCGCGCGGCAGCAGCTTGCCGAACAGCATGTTGAGCTCCAGGGGGGAGAGGGACAGGAACGGTCAGGGGGTGACCGAATGCCCGCCGGGCGGCGGCAACCTGTCACGGAATTGTCATGATTGGAAACGTTGGAGTGTAGCCGCTTGGCGGGCACAGGCCGGAAACGTTTCAGCCGGGCCGGCGCTCCAGGCCCTGTTCGCGGGCCAGCCGGTCGGCAAGCTGCTGCAGCGCCGCCACGTCGGCGTGTCCGGGCAGCGGCAGCGCGCCGTCCAGCGCGGCCTGCAGCTCCAGCAGCGGCAGCAGCACGAAGGCGCGCTCGAGCAGGCGCGGATGCGGCAGCAGCAGCACCGGATCGGTGCTGCGCAGGTCGTCGATCAGCAGCACGTCGAGGTCGAGCGTGCGCGGCGCGTTGCGCCAGGGGCGCTCGCGGCCATGTGCGTTCTCGATGGCCTGCAGCGCCGCGAGCAGCTCCAGCGGCGCCAGCCGGGTCTCGATCGCGGCGACCGCGTTCAGGTAGTCCGGGCCGGACGAATCGACCGGCCGACTGCACCAGCGCCCGGACACGCCCAGCCAGCGGCTGCGCGGCAGCGCGGCGATCGCGGCACAGGCCGCGTCCAGCGTCGCATCCAGATCGCCGAGATTGGCGCCAAGACCGATGACGGCGCGGCGCGGCAGCGAGTCCGGCGCGGACTCAGTCACCGCCGGACTCGGCCTCGGCGAAGGCCGGCGCGCCGTCGGCACGCACACCCGCAGGCTTGCGGCGGCGGCGGCGCTTCTTGGCCGGACCGCCGGCCGTGCCGGCGGCGGCCTCGGCCGGCAGCTCGCCGGCAGCCACCGCGGCGCGGCGCGCCTGGTCCTGCTGGCGCGCCTCGACGAAGAGCGCCTCGCGCAGCGCGTCGTCGGCGGTCGAGAAGCGCTCCCACCAGTGCGCCAGGTCGGCGTCGGCCTCACCGGTGTCGGCGCGCAGGCGCAGGAAGTCGAAGCCGGCACGGAAGCGCGGCTGCGCCACCAGCGTCAGCGCCGCCGACGGGGTGCGGCGCTCCAGGCGCGGCTGCATCATCCAGATCTCGCGCATGTCGGCCGCCAGCTTGCCGCGGCCGGAAATGTCGCCAATGCGCGCGTCGAACACCGCGTCGATCGCCAGCTGCAGCGCCGGCACCGGCGGCTCGCCGCGGGCGCGCAGCTCGTCGGCGCGGCGCACCACGTCATGCCAGAGCATGCACGCCAGCATGAAGCTCGGCGCCACCGGCTTGCCCTCGCCGACGCGGCGGTCGGTGTCGGCCAGCGCGCGCTGGATGAACTGCTCGCGCCCGTCGTGGGCGTGCGCCTCGTCGAGCACCGCATCCAGGATCGGGAAGATGCCGCTGTGCAGGCCCTGCTTGCGCAGCTCCTCCAGGCTGGCCAGCGAGTGGCCCGTCTGCAGCAGCTTGATCATCTCGTCGAACATCCGGCTGGCCGGCACCGCCGAGAGCAGCTCGGCGCAGGCGCGGATCGGCTCGCGGGTGCCCGGCTCGATCTCGAAGCCCAGCTTGGCGGCGAAGCGCACCACGCGGATGATGCGCACCGGGTCCTCGCGGTAGCGGGTGACCGGGTCGCCGATCATGCGCAGCACGCGGGCCTGGGCGTCGGCGATGCCGTCGTGGTAGTCGACGACGATGCGCCGGCGCGGGTCGTAGTAGAGCGCGTTGACGGTGAAGTCGCGCCGCGCCGCATCCTCGTCCTGCGGGCCCCAGACGTTGTCGCGCAGCACCCGACCGCTGGCGTCGACCACATGGCTCTTGTCGGCCAGCGCCGCGCGCGAGGTCTTCTCGTGGCCCTCGACCTGCTCGGCCGCGGCCGGGTCGAGGTAGGCGCGGAAGGTCGAGACCTCGATCACCTCGTGCTCGCGGCCGCGGCCGTGCACGACGTGGACGATGCGGAAGCGCCGGCCGATGATGAAGGCGCGCCGGAACAGGCCCTTGACCTGCTCGGGCGTGGCGTTGGTGGCGACGTCGAAGTCCTTGGGGCGGTGGCCCAGCAGCAGGTCGCGCACCGCGCCGCCGACGATGTAGGCCTCGAAGCCCGCGTCCTGCAGCGTGGTGACCACCTTGACCGCGCGGTCGTCGAGCAGCGAGGGGTCGATGCGGTGCACCGAGGCCGGCACCTCGACGCGGCGGCCGCGCACCGGGCCGGCCACGGCCGAGGCGAGCTCGGCGGCAGCCGCCGCCACCGGCGTCGGCTCGACCGGCAGCGGCCGTGACGCGATCGGCTCGGGCACGGCCGCCGGACGCAGCGAAACCGCCTCGAGGACGGTCTCGCCGACCGGGGTGGACAGGCTCGACTTGCCGAGCAGCTTGCGAATGATGTTCTTGATCATGGGAAGAGACGCAGTATGCGCCAGCCGCGCTGCGTGGCGGTGGCCTCGAGCGCCGGGCTCGGGTTGGTGGCCACCGGATCGGTGGCGATCTCCAGCAGCGGCAGGTCGTTGGGCGAGTCGCTGTAGACGCTCACCCCGGAGAAGTCGGCCAGCGAGGCGCCCTGCCCGGCCAGCCAGTCGTGCACGCGCGCGACCTTGCCCTCGCGGAAGGTCGGCGTGCCGCGCACCCGGCCGAGCCAGCGGCCGTCGGCCTCGCGCTCGAGCTGCACCGCCAGCAGGTGCTCGACGCCGAACTCGGCGGCGATCGGCGTGGTGACGAACTCGTTGGTCGCGGTGACGATGGCCACCAGATCGCCGCGGCGCTGGTGATGGCGCACCAGCTCCAGCGCCTGCGGCAGCACCTTCGGGCGCAGCACCTCGGCCAGGAAGCGCTCGCGCGCGGCCAGGGCCTCGGCCAGCGGGCGGCTGCGCCACACCGCGGTGGCGAAGTCGATGTAGGCGTTCAGGTCGAGCGTGCCGGCCTGGTAGTCGGCGTAGAAGGCGTCGTTGCGGCGGCGGAACTCGTCGGCATCGGCCCAGCCGATCTCGACCATGAAGCTGCCGAAGGCGTGGTCGGAATCGATCGGGATCAGCGTGTGATCCAGGTCGAACAGGCAAAGCTGGCGGGAGGGTGCGGTCATCGGTTCGGTTTGTCGGGTCAAGCCCGTTTCAGATCTCGTCCGGCTCGGCCAGCATCTGCCGCAGCAGTGCCAGCGTCACCGCCTTCTTGCTCGACAGCGCGTAGCGGTCGAGCCGGTCGAGCAGCTCCATCAGCGGCACCAGCTCGTTGCCGGCGCGGCCCACCAGCTCGGCCATCATCTCGTCGTCGAGGGTGATGCCGCGCCGCTCGGCCTCGCGGCGCAGCAGCGCGCGCACCTGCTCGTCGGTCGGCGGCACCAGGCGGTAGACCAGCCCCCAGGCCAGCCGGGTGCGCAGGTCGTCGCGCACCGGCAGGTCCACCGGCGGCAGCCGCCCGGCCGCCAGGATCGGCACGCCCAGCGTCGTGGCCTCGACGAACATGCGGAAGGCCTCGTGCTGGCGGCGCCGATCATAGCGGTCGCAGTCGTCGAGGATCAGCAGCCGGGCCTCCTCGTCGAACTCCCAGGGCACCGGCGACTTCAGGTCGAAGGCCGCCACCCGCAGCCCGAAGGACTGCGTCTGGCTGGCCGCGGCCTGCATCAGGTGCGACTTGCCGCTGCCCGGCGGACCCCACAGGTACAGCGGCATCGTCGGGTTGGGCGCCAGCAGCGCCATCAGCACCTGCTCCCACTGCGCGTTGGCGCCGGGAACGAAGGTATCGAAGCGCAGCACCGGCTCCGGCCCGAAGGCCAGCGGCACCTGTCGCATCGTCGAGGACGGGTCACGGGACATGCGTGCGGAGGAAGTCGTTTCGTTGTCGTTCGGGCATCAGCCACGGTAGAGCCGGCTGTCGACGTAGGCGCGTCGCACCCGGCGCAGCGCCACCAGCACCAGCGCACCCGCCGGCAGCGCCAGCAGCACGCCGACGAAGCCGAACAGGTGCCCGAAGGCCAGCAGCGCGAAGATCACCGCGATCGGGTGCAGACCGATGCGCTCGCCGACCAGACGCGGCGTCAGCACGAAGCTCTCGAGCACCTGGCCGACCCCGTAGATCAGCAGCACCGCACCGGCGCCGTACAGACTGGCGAACTGCAGCACCCCGGCCAGCAGCGCCAGCGCCGCGCCCAGGCCGAAGCCCAGGTAGGGAATGAAGATCGCCAGCCCGGTGAACACGCCCAGCGGCAGCGCCAGCTCGAAGCCGGCCAGCGCCAGGGCCGAAGTGTAGAAGGTCGCCAGCACCAGCATCAGCAGCAGCTGTCCGCGCAGATACTGCCCCAGCACCTGGTCGCACTCCTCGGCGAAGCCGCAGACCGCCTCCAGATGGCGCGGCGGCACCAGCCGGCGCAGCCGCCCGGTCAGCATCGGCCAGTCCAGCAGCAGGTAGAACATCACCACCGGCACCAGCACCGCATTGCCCACCAGCGCCAGCAGCACGCTGCCGCCGATGCGCGCCGAGCTCAGCAGCGCGGCCAGCATGTCCTCGCCGCTGGCATCGAGGTACTTGACCACGAAGGCCTTGATGCCGGCAATGTCCAGCCGCACGCTGAGGCCGTACTGCGCCAGCCACGGCGCCAGTCCGTCGTTGATGCGCGCGGCCAGCTGCGGGATCTGCTCGCGCAGCCGGGGCAGCTCGTGCGAGATGACCGGCACGATCAGCAGCAGCACGCCCAGCAGCGCGGCCATCGCGATCAGCTCGACCAGCAGCGCGGCCAGCGCCCGCGGCAGACGCAGATGCCGCTGCAGCCGCCCGACCGCCGGCTGCAGCGCATAGGCCAGGACCAGCGCCGCCAGGAAGGGCGTGAGCACCGGCGCCAGCAGCCACAGCAGCAGCCCGGCCAGCAGCGCCACGCCCAGCCAGGCCAGCATCAGGCCACGCTGGCGGATCAGCGGGAGCAAAGGGCGCAGGGAACTTGTCATCGGAGGGATCAGTGCCAGCGCGGCGGTCCGGCCTCGCGCAGTGCCGTCAGCTGCGCGCCGATGCGGCGCCGGTCGGCCGCCCCCCGGCCAGCATGATCGAGATAGCACTGCAGATCCTCGATCGCCTCGGTGGTCAGGCCGAGCTGCGCCAGCGTCAGGCCGCGCTCGCGCCGGCAGGTCCAGTTCTCCGGCTCGAGCGCGACCTGCCGGTGCTGGATCTGCAGCAGGCGCGCCGGATCGCCGTCGGCCCGGTGGACCCGCTCGAGGTTGCGCAGCATGCGCGACAGGATCTCGCGCGCCGAAGCTGGCTGCAGATGCTCGGCCAGCAGCTCGCCCAGCGCGCCGGAGGCCGCCTCGACACCGAGCCGCGACATCGCGTCCAGATCCAGCCAGGGCTCGAGCCGCTCTTCCAGCTCGTGACGCGACAGCGAGCGCCCGCTGAGCGGATCGATCACCGCCTCGCCCATCGGCAGGTGCAGCTTGACCAGGAAATGCCCCGGGAACGCCAGCCCGTCGGCCTGCAGGCCGATCTGGCCGGCCAGTTCCAGATAGATCACCGCCAAGGACACCGGAATGCCGCGCCGCTGGCGCAGCACCTGATGCAGATGGCTGCAGGCCGGCTCGTCGACATCGCCGGCGGTGAAGCCCAGGTCCTTGTAGAGAAAATGATGCAGGGCCTGCACCCGCTGCAGCGGCGAGGCATCGGCGGCCAGGCGCTTGCGCAGCCGCCAGGCCAGCGTGTCGAGCTCGGTCTGCACCGCCTGCAGGTCCAGCCCCGGCTCCTCGGCCTGCGCGATCGCGGCCGCCGCCTCGGTCAGGGAGAGGCTGTCATCGTCGGCGACCAGCGCGGCGAAATACTCGAGCGGGGACAGGGAGCTGCGGTCCATGGAGCGAAAGTGTATCGACAGCGCGCCCGATGACCGCGGATTCGTGCCGATCTCACTGCCGACGCGCGAACTGGCGCAGGTCCAGCCCCAGCAGCCGCAGCACGCCGAAATACAGCAGCGCCACCCCGCCAAGCACCCCGGCGAGCACCAGCGCGCGCCAGCCCGGCTGGCTGCGCAGACCGATCCAGTCGATCGCCTGTGCAGCCCAGGCCAGCGCCGCGCCCAGCGCCACGCAGCCGACCACCACACGCAGCGCAAAGCCGCGCCAGCCCGGCTCGGGCCGGTAGCTGCCGCGCCGGCGCAGCCCCGTCAGCAGCCAGGTCGCGTTGACCAGCGCCGCCAGACCGATCGACAGCGCCAGCCCCGCATGACCGAGCATAGGCACGAAGACCAGATTCATCAGCTGCGTCAGCCCGAGCACGGTGATGGCGATGCGCACCGGGGTGCGGATGTCCTGCTTGGCGTAGAAGCCCGGTGCCAGCACCTTGATCGCCACCAGCCCCATCAGACCGGCGCCGTAGCCCATCAGCGCGATCACCGTCTGGCGCACATCCTCGGCGGTGAAGGCGCCGTAGTGGTACAGCACCGCCACCAGCGGCTGCGGAAACACCAGCAGCGCCACCGCGCACGGCAGCGCCAGCAGCACCACCAGGCGCAGGCCCCAGTCGAGCAGGCCCGAGTAGCGCTCGGTCTCGCCCTTGGCCTGCGCGGCCGAGAGCTGCGGCAGCAGCACCACGCCCATCGCCACGCCCAGCAGCGCGGTCGGGAACTCCATCAGCCGGTCGGCATAGGTCAGCCAGGACACCGAGCCCGCCACCAGATGCGAGGCGATCTGGGTGTTGACCAAGAGCGAGAGCTGCGCGACCGACACCCCCAGCAGCGCCGGCGCCATCTGCTTGAGGATGCGGTGCACGCCCTCGTGGGCCCAGGCGCGGCGCAGCGCCGCCGGCCCCAGCCCCAGGCGCGGCAGCATGCCGATGCGTTTCAGCGCCGGCACCTGCACCGCCAGCTGCAGCACGCCGCCGACCATCACCCCGACCGCCAGCGCATAGACCGGCCGCACGCCCCAGACCTCGAACTGCGGCCGCAGCAGCCAGGCGGCGGCGATCACGCTCAGGTTCAGCAGCACCGGCGTGGCGGCAGGCACCACAAAATGCTTCCACGAATTCAGGATGCCCGCCGACAGCGCCACCAGCGACATGCAGCCGATGTACGGAAACATGAGCCGGGTCATCACCACCGCGGCCTCCTGGCCGTCGGCCGGCAGGCCCGAGGCCATCGCCCAGACCAGCACCGGCGCGCCGATCACCCCCAAGGCGCACACCACCACCAGCGCCCACAGCAGCACGGTGGCCACCGCATCGATCAGCGTCTGCGTCTTCTCGTCACCCTCGGTGGCCCGCGAGGCGGCCAGAATGGGCACGAAGGCCTGCGAGAACGCGCCCTCGGCGAAGAGCCGCCGCAGCAGGTTCGGGATGCGGAACGCGACCTGGAAGGCATCGGTGGCGGCACTCGCGCCAAAGGCGGCAGCAATGAGCTGTTCGCGCACCAGCCCGGTGATGCGCGAGGCCAGCGTGAGCGCCGACACGACGGAGGCAGAACGAAGCAGACTCATGGATGGGGACTTGAGCGTCAGGGGTCGCAGGTCTTGCGATTATCAATGCTATACTGCTAGGCTTTTCCACCCGGAACACGAAACACACCATGGCCACCTCGTCCAAAGCCAAGAAGAAGACCGTCCGCATTGCCTCGGGTCGCAAGCGTGCGCGTCAGGATGTCAAGCTCAACGCCGCCAACACCGCGCTGCGCTCGAAGTTCCGCACCGCCGTCAAGGGCGTGCTGAAGGCCGTCGCCTCCGGTGACAAGTCCAAGGCTGGCGACACCTTCAAGACCGCCCAGGCCGTGATCGATTCGATCGCCGACAAGGGCATCTTCCACAAGAACAAGGCCTCGCGCATCAAGAGCCGCCTGTCGGCCAAGATCAAGGCCCTGGCTCCGGCCCAGGCCGCCGCCTGAATCAGCTGATCCGGGTGGATCCCAGCAAAAGCCCGCTTGCGCGGGCTTTTTGCTTTGCGCGAAGGGCTCAGCCCCCCGCCACCTTGTCCGCCTCGCTGGTGAAGGCATCGGCGAAGAATTCCTCCTCCGGCAGACCGCAGGCCGCGACGAAGTCGCGCTGTGCCGACTGCACCATCACCGGCGCGCCGCAGGCGTAGACCTGATGGCCCGACAGATCGGGCAGATCGGCCATCACCGCCTGATGGACAAAGCCGGTGCGCCCGTCCCAGCCCGCGTCCGGCTCGGAGAGCACCGGCACGAAGCGCAGCCACGGCAGCCGTGCGACCGCCGCCTCGGCCCAGTCGCGCAGATAGAGATCGGCCGCCTTGCGCGCGCCCCAGTACAGCACCGTCGGCCGCGTCAGACCCTTGGCCTCCATGTGCTCGATCAGCGCCTTGATCGGCGCAAAACCCGTGCCCGAAGCGAGCATCACCACCGGCTTGGCGCTGTCCTCGCGCAGGAAGAAGGTGCCGAACGGCCCTTCCATGCGCAGGATCTCCTTCTCCTTCATCGCGCCGAAGACATGGTCGGTGAAGCGCCCGCCCGGCATGTGGCGGATGTGCAGCTCCATGACGCCCTGCGCCAGCTCGGGCGCGCTGGCCATCGAGTAGCTGCGGCGCGCGCCGTCGCGCAGGATGAACTCGACGTACTGGCCCGCGTGGTACTGGAAGGCCTGGTTGGCCGGCAGCTGCAGCTTCAGCACCGCGACATCGTCGGCCGCGCGCGTGATCGAGATCACCCGCGTGGGCATCTTCAGCACCGGGAACTGGTCGGCGGCCGTGACCTGGCGCGACTCGATGACGCAGTCGGTCTGCGGCGTGGCGCAGCAGCTCAGGATCAGGCCGGCGGCCTCCTCCTCGGCGCTGAGCGCCTTGAGCTGGTGCGCGCCGTGGATCACCCGGCCCTCGAGCAGGCGGCTCTTGCACGAGCCACAGGCGCCGTCCTTGCAGCCATAGGGCAGACCGATGCCCTGGCGGATCGCCGCGGGCAGCATGACCTCGTCGCGCGCGACCTCGAACTGGCGGCCGGAGGGCTGGACGGTCACGGTGAAATTCATCTCTTATCCTTCGGGGTTGTCATCACATCACCACGGGGCGAGATTGTGCCGCACCACCACCGGGGCCTGCGCCCTGCCATTCCCGCCGCGGCGACCCGCCTGCTGCGTCGCCCGCGCCTGCTGATCGTCGGCTGCGGCGATGTCGGCCAGCGCGTGGCGCGACTGCTGGCCACACGCTGGCGCCTGGTCGCGCTGACCTCGGACGCCGCACGCGCGCCGGCGCTGCGCGCGCTGGGGCTGCGGCCGCTCGTCGGCAATCTTGACCGGCCCGACACGCTGCGCCGGCTGGGCGCGCTGGCGCCCCGGGTGCTGCACCTGGCGCCGCCGCCGGGCCAGGGCGCGGACGACCCGCGCACCGCCCACCTGCTGCAGGCGCTGGCCCGCCACGCGCCGCCGGGCGGGCACCGGCTGGTCTACGGCAGCACCACCGGCGTCTATGGCGACTGCGCCGGCGCCCGTTTCGACGAGACGCGCCCGGTCGCGCCCGCCAGCGACCGGGCCCATCGGCGCGTCGCCGCCGAGCGACGCGTGCGCGAAGCAGGCCGCGGCGGCCGGCTGAAGGCGACGATCCTGCGCATTCCCGGCATCTACGCCGGC
This sequence comes from Sphaerotilus natans, assembly GCF_900156335.1. Classification (GTDB taxonomy): domain Bacteria; phylum Pseudomonadota; class Gammaproteobacteria; order Burkholderiales; family Burkholderiaceae_C; genus Sphaerotilus; species Sphaerotilus natans. The sequence continues at coordinate 112,112 of NZ_FTMZ01000001.1, read as the reverse complement.
GACCGCCCCGGCGGCCACCCGCGCGAGCGGCTGCAGCGCGGCACGCCGGTGCTGCGCGCCGAGGACGATGTGCACACCAACCACATCCACGCCGACGATCTGGCGCGCGCCTGCGTCGCCGCGCTGCTGCGCGGGCGGGCGCAGCGGGTGATCCACGCCTGCGACGGCACCGAGCTGAAAATGGGCGACTACTTCGATCTGGCCGCCGACCTGTGCGGGCTGCCGCGGCCGCCGCGCATCAGCCGCGCCGAGGCGCAGCAGCGGCTCTCGCCGATGCAGATGAGCTTCCTGTCGGAGTCGCGCCGGCTGATCAACCGGCGCCTGAAAGACGAGCTGCGGCTCGCCCTGCGCCACCCGAGCGTGGCGACCGGGCTGCTGGCCTGAGGCCCTGGGCGCTCAGCTCAGCGCCGACGCTGACGCGGCGGGAACGGCGGCAGGCCGCGCCAGTAGCGCATCATCAGCCAGCCGCCCAGCATGCCGCCGAGGTGGGCGAAGTGGGCCACGCCGTTGCTGCCCATCAGGCCGAACAGCAGCTCGATGCCGCCGAAGACCATCACGAAGATCTTGGCCTTCATCGGGATGGGCGGGAACAGCGGCATGATGGTGCGGTCCGGGAACATCATCCCGAAAGCCATCAGCAGGCCGAACAGCGCGCCCGAGGCGCCCAGCGTCGGGCCGCCGCCGCTCGCGCCCAGGCTGACCACGATCAGCTGGATCACGCCGCCAGCCAGCGCGCTGGCGCCCAGGAACTGCAGATAGCGCTGCCGGCCCCAGATCGACTCCAGCTCCGAGCCGAACATCCACAGGCCGAGCATGTTGAAGAACAGATGCCCCATGCTGCCGTGCAGGAAGGCATAGGTGATCAGCTGCCACGGCATGAAGGAGCCGCCGCCCAGGCCACCGCCAAGCGGCCAGAGCGCGAACAGCGCCTCGACCCAGAAACCGAACAGCAGCTGCACGCAGAACAGCGCGGTGCAGATCAGCATCAGGGCCTTGGTGACGGGCGGGATCTGGGGCATGTCGGCGGAGGTTGCGGGGATCCGCGAGGGATCTGGTGCCGGAGGCCGGACTCGAACCGGCACGCCTGTGAGGGCGGTGGATTTTGAATCCACTGCGTCTACCGATTTCGCCACTCCGGCAGGAGAAAGAGGATGCGTCGGTCGCGCGGCGGCGATTATGGCATGGCCCCACGCCGCGCCGCCCTTGCTGCCACAATCGCCCCGATCCGCGACCCCGAGGACCCCAAGGAGAGAAGATGCCTGACTACAAGACCGTCGAGGATGTCATCGGCGCGACCCCGCTGGTGCGGCTGCAGCGCCTGGCCGGCGAGGAGGCCGCGCGACACGGCAACGTGATCCTCGCCAAGCTCGAAGGCAACAACCCGGCCGGCTCGGTCAAGGACCGCCCGGCCATCAGCATGATCCGCCGCGCCGAGGAACGCGGCGACATCCGCCCCGGCGACACGCTGATCGAGGCCACCAGCGGCAACACCGGCATCGCGCTGGCGATGGCCGCGGCCGTGCGCGGCTACCGCATGGTGCTGATCATGCCGGAGGACCTGTCGATCGAGCGCGCGCAGACCATGAAGGCCTTCGGCGCCGAGCTGATCCTGACGCCGAAGGCCGGCGGCATGGAATACGCCCGCGACCTGGCCGAGCAGATGCAGCGCGACGGCAAGGGCCGCGTGCTCGACCAGTTCGCCAACCTCGACAATCCGCGCATCCACTACGAGACCACCGGCCCGGAGATCTGGAACGACACGCAAGGCCGCGTCACCCACTTCGTCAGCGCGATGGGCACCACCGGCACCATCACCGGCACCTCGCAGTACTTGAAGGAGATGAACCCGCAGGTGCGCATCGTCGGCGCGCAGCCCTCCGAGGGCTCGCGCATTCCCGGCATCCGCAAGTGGCCCGAGGCCTACCTGCCGAAGATCTACGATCCGACGCAGGTCGACGAGATGCTGCTGGTCTCGCAGGCCGACGCCGAGGACATGGCCCGGCGCCTGGCGCGCGAGGAAGGCCTGTTCGCCGGCATCTCGGCCGCCGGCGCCTGCTGGGCGGCGCTGCAGGTCTCGGCCCGGGTCGAGAACGCCACCATCGTCTTCATCGTCTGCGACCGCGGCGACCGCTATCTCTCCACCGGCGTCTTCCCGGCCTGAGTTCTTCGGGCTGCCAATCCATCATGGTGCGCAATGCACCATGATCCAACAATCGGCAGCAGGCTCGCCCCATAACAGGGAATCCATGCGCCAGCATGGCGCCCGGGCAACCGGCCCTGATTCAAAAAAACATTCGATGTGCCCTTGGAACCCTCCCGTTTCCAGGGGGCCATCGGTCGAAATCCCGACAAGAAAGGCTAGTGACCTGAGCCATGCTTGGCATCGCAATTGCGATCTGTCAGGTTCCGATCGTGCGCACCACCGAAGTGCGCACGCCCTCCTGACTGCGGGTGAACCTCGAAATGAACGAAATGATCAACATGACCTGGGTGGCGATCTGCACCGCCCTGGTCTTCTTCATGCAGGCCGGCTTCGCGCTGGTCGAGGGCGGCCTGTCGCGGGCCAAGAACTCGATCAACGTGATCATGAAGATCTACCTCGGCACCTGCCTGGTCGGGGTGGGCTTCTGGGCGGCGGGCTACGGCCTGGCCTTCGGCAGCAGCCAGGGCGGCCTGATCGGCACGAGCCTATTCGCGCCCGAGGGCCTGAAGGCCTTCGATGCGGTCGGCCTGCTCTACCAGATGATGTTCGCGACCACCGCGGTCAGCATCGTCTCCGGCGCGGTGGCCGAGCGCATGCGCTACGGCGCCTACCTGGCCTTCGCGCTGCTGATGTCGCTGCTGATCTACCCGGCCTACGCGCACTGGACCTGGAACCCGTCGGGCTGGCTGAAGACGATGGGCTTCGTCGATCTGGCCGGCGGCGGCGCGGTGCACGCGGTCGGCGCCTGGTGCGCGCTGGCGGGCCTGCTGGTGCTGGGCCCCCGCCTGGGCCGCTTCGGCCGCAACGGCGAGGTGCGCGACATTCCCGGCCACAACCTGCCGATGGTGGCGCTGGGCGGCTTCATCCTGTGGATGGGCTGGTTCGGCTTCAACGGCGGCTCGATCGGCAGCCTCGAAGGCGGCCAGCTCGGCACGGTGCTGCTGTCGACCTACCTGGGCGGCTGCGCGGGCGGCATCGGCGCGCTGACCTTCATGCGCCTGAGCAGCCGGCCGGTGCTGATGAGCGCCTCGGTCAACGGCAGCCTGTGCGGCCTGGCCTCGCTGACGGCCGGCGCCGCGACGATGAGCCCGGTCTTCGCGATCCTGACCGGCCTGATCGCCGGCGCGGCCTGCACCTGGGGCGCCGAGGCGCTGCGCCGGCTGCGCATCGATGACGCGGTCGACGCGATCGCGGTGCACGGCATCGGCGGCGTCTGGGGCCTGCTGGCCGCCGGCCTGTTCTACCAGGGCGACCTGTTCGACGGCGCCCGGGTGATGGTCCAGCTGCTGGGCGCGCTGGCCACCTTCGCCTGGGCCTTCCCGGTCGCCTGGCTGCTGTTCAAGCTCGTCGACCGTCTGATCGGCCTGCGCGCGCCCACGCTCAACGAGCAGCGCGGCCTCGACGCCACCGAGCATCACGAGATCGGCTACCCCGAGTTCCAGGATTCGCCGGGACAGCTGCACAAGGAAACCTGATTCGATGGCCACAGAAGCCCTGTCCCTGCGCCGCCGCGCCGCCTGCGCGGCGCTGTCTCCCGTGCTCGACGAGGAGGCGCTGCTCGATGCGCTGCGCCTGCAGCATCAGTCGATGCGCGGCGACGCGGTCGCGGACATCATCCGCTACATCGATCAGGTCGCGCAGCAGCATCACATCGAGGCGCCGCTGCGCAAGAAGCTCTACGAGACCTTCTACAAGGCGCTGCGCCTGCCCGAGGACCAGCTGCCGATGGACCCGTGGCCGATGATGTATCCGCAGGCGCCCGCGACATCGGCACCCGCTGCGCCCGCCACCACCGCGCCGGTCACGGCACCGCCGGTGGCGGCCGCCGCAGCGATCCATCCGGTGGCCTCGGCGATGCAGGCGGCCGGCATCGCGCCGGGGCCGGCACCGATGGCGACACCGACCGCACCGGCGCCGGCCACGGCCGCAGCGCTGCCGCCCGAGCAGGCGGTCTGCGCCGACCTGATGCGCAGCGCGCTGGCCGAAGTGCAGCGCTTCCATCCCGGCGCCCTGCAGGACCTGGGCGACAGCGCGCTCAATCTGATCGACACGCTGAAGGTGCCGCTGTCGCTGCGGCGCGCGCTGCGCGAGCTGTGGACACGGCCGCTGCAGGCGCACTGGGTGCTGGACCTGCCGGCGGCCGAGCTGTCGCAGGTGGTGCACCTGCTCTACATGGCGCTGTGCGAGGCGCTCGGCCCGGTCGAGGCCGACCAGGTGCTGACCCGCGCGGTACGCGCCGCCGAGCAGGGCCCGCTGGCGCGGCAGTTCTCGCCACGCCGGCTGCTCTGAGCGCAGGACCGGATCCCGCCGGATCAGGCCGCGGCCGACCCCATCCGGGCCAGCATGTCGGCGGCAGCCGCCTGATGGCGACCGCTGTCCTCGCGCAGCACCACCTCGAGCAGATCGCGCGCAGCCGCCTCGCGGCCGATCTCGAGACAGGTGCGCGCCATCTCGACACGCAGGGCGCCGCGCAGCTCCGGATCGATCGATCCCGCCAGCGGAGCCGCAGGCACGGACGCCGACGACGAGGCCTCCTCGCCTTCGGCGGCCACCGGGCGGACCAGCTCGGTCACCAGCGGCGCGGCCTCGACGGTGCGGGCCATGTCGGCCGCTGCGGTCGACACGTCGAAGTTGCGCGGCGCCGAGGCGCGCAGGGTCTCGACCGGCGAGGCGGACGGCAGCGCCGCCTCCTGCAGGCCGGGGCGACGGCGCCACAGGATCACGCCGCCGGCCAGAACGCCCGCACCCAGCAGCCAGGGCAGCCAGCGCAGCGCGGAAGCCGGGGCGGCCGCTTCATCGCCCTCTCGGGCGTCAGGACGGGCGACATCGGCCGCCGGACGGGCGGCCGGGCTCGCAGGGGAGATCGTCGCCGAGGCCGGCGCTTCGGCCGGCACTTCAGCGGAGGCGGACGCCGCCGCCTCAGGCGCGATCGATGCGGCCGGCGCAGGAGCCTGGACCCCCGAAGCAGCCGGGACCGGGGCTGGAGCGCTCGCTGGCGCTGGCGCTGGCGCCGGCACCGGCGCCGAAGCCGGCGCCTGCAGCGGCGGCACCACCGCAGCGACCGGCTCGCCCGCCGCCGGCAGCGCGGGCAGCGTTGCGCCCGACTTCAGCGCCGCGAGATGCGCCTCCACCAGCGCCAACGATGCCGCGCGATCCTCCGCCTTCAGCTCGCCCAGCGAGGGCAGCACCAGCGGCACGCCCTGGCGCAGCCGGTGGATGTTGCCCTTGACGAAGGCATCCGGATTGCGACGCAGCACGGCCACCATGACCTGCTGGCGCCCGACACCGGCCTGCCGGGCCACCTTGCCGGCGATGTCCCACAGATTGTCCTGCGCGACGGTCGTGCGGAAAGGCCGGGCCGTCTCGCCGACGATCGGCTCCGTCGCCGGCTGGGCCGACGCCACGGGCAGCAGCGCCAGCGGTGCACAGGCCAGCGCGAGATGGAGCAGTCGGCGCTTCAGAGGAGGCAGCATGGGGTGTTCACACCATCAAGGTGTCCATCAGGTCGATCATGAACTCGGTGTCCTCCTGGTCCTGCTTCTCCCAGCCGCTCAGGCCCAGCGCCTCGAGCGTGCGACGCCCGTCGGAGGCCGGATCGTCCATCGACAGCAGCAGCTGCTGCAGCGACTCGCGCAGATGCGCGGCGCGCGGGCCCACCAGCAGCACATGCCGCACCAGGCTGATCTCGCTGGTCATCAGCGGTCGCAGCTGGCGACGGATCGGCGCGCTCAGGTCGTCGAAGGCCTCCTTCAGGAAGAAGCCGCAGTCGGCCTTGCCCTGAAGCAGGGTTCGCGCCAGGACCACGTAAGTCGACACCGAGGCGGTGGACACGTTGTCACGGTTCAGGTCGGCCGACTCCAGCAGGATCATGCCGATCAGGTTGACGTCCGGGTCGCGGGTCACGGCCAGACGCGTGCCCGGCAGCAGGTCCTCGACCGACTGTGCCGGCGAGTCCGCAGGCACGGCGATGACCACCTCGTCCGGGCAGTCGCGCGGCGCGGCGATGGCGACGAAGCCCTTCTCGCGCACCAGCATGGCCGCGTCGTAGGGATTGGCGTAGATCAGGTCGACCTTGTCGGCGGCAATGGCCTGGCGCTGCGCGGCGAAGTCCTCGTACAGCTCCAGGTGGATGCGCTCGCCGAGCCGGCGCTGCAGCCAGGTGTTGAACACATACCAGCCGGCGATGTGCTCGGGCGAGAAGTCGGGGCTGACCGTCAGCTCCAGCGGCGTGGTCGCGGCGTTCTCGCTCACTTCAGTTCCTCCGCCCGCATCCGGGCATAGAGCGCGATGCACTCGTTGACCTTGCTGCGCGAAGGCTTGCGGCGCACCGAGGTGTAGCCCACGACCCGGCCGTCACGCACGTTCGGGATCGCGGTGGCGAACACCCAGTAGTGCGCGCCGTCCTTGCGCAGGTTCTTCACATAGCCCTGCCACTTCTCTCCGCGCCCGACGGTGTCCCACAGGTCCTTGAAGGCGGCCGCCGGCATGTCCGGGTGGCGCAGGATGCAGTGGTTCTCGCCGATCAGCTCGTCGCGCTCGTAGCCGGACATGTCGACGAAGGCCTGGTTGGCGTGGGTGATCACGCCGGCGGTGTCGGTGCGCGACACGATCAGCTTGCCGTCCGGATACGGCACCTCATGGTCCACGACCAGCACCCGACGGGTGCGCCCGTCGTGGTAGCTCATCGTCAGCTCGCGCCGTTCCCCCGGCACCAGATCGGACTCGTTCATGTCGGTCATCATCGGATTCCCTCGATCACGAAGCGGACCGATCAGATGACCTTGCTGATGGCGTCGGCCGCACGCTTGACGTCGAGGAAGATCAGGCCCAGGCGCGAGTTCGGCTTGCACAGCGCGGTCAGCACCGAGTCGGGGCCGGCGTGCGTCATCAGCACATAGCCCTTGGCGCCCTTGACCAGCACCTGCTCGAGCTCGCCGCGGGCCAGCTCGCGCGAGGTGCGATCGCCCAGCGACAGCATCGCGGCGCTCATCGCGCCGACGCGGTCCTCGTCCATGCCGGCCGGCAGCATCGAGGCCATCATCAGGCCGTCGGTGGACAGCACGGCCGAGGCCTCGATGTCGGCGGTCGAGCCGTTCAGTTCGCTCAGGATCGAGTTCAGCAGGTCTTCACGCATGGGCGTTTCCTTCGGGAAAAGTGGTGGTTGGGTGGTCGAGGGGAGAGGGAGGCCATCCGGGCGTCCGGCGCGGCCCCCCCGCCACGCCGGATCACCCGCAGATCAGTCGATCAATCGATCAGGCGATCATCGCGTTCAGATCGACGTGCGGCCATAGCGCACGCCCAGCGCCCACACCAGCGTGGTGAACGCCTCCTGGTTGAAGCGCGGCATGCCGCTGACGATCAGGATGAAGTAGTCGTCGCCGAAGTACAGCGGCCAGAAGCCGACCTCGCTGCAGCCGGCGGCATTGACCATGCCCCAGCCGTCGCTGCGCAGGCGCATGTTGCCGTGCAGCAGCCGCGAGTGGCGCTCGTGCACGCTGGCGATGTCGCCGCCCAGCGCGGCGAGCTCCTCCGAGGTCTCGTGCGCGAAGCCGGCGGTGCCCAGGTACAGGCCGCGCTTGTCGGCCAGGATGGCCTTGCCCTCGTCGGAGAGCTGGGTCAGCAGCGGCGGCAGCATCGCCTCGATCGAGTCGGGCGGCACCTCGACCTGCATCGGCAGGCCCTGCACGAAGCCGGAGGACTGCAGCCGGTAGACGAACTCGAGCGCATCCTGCTGGTTCATGCCCATCCAGTCCTGCACCAGATCGGCGCTCAGGCGCGGCGTCTCCGGCTCGCTGAGCAGGCGCTGCAGGAAGGTGCGCGCCGGCTCGCGGGTCGGCCGGCTCGCGGCGTAATAGGCGCCCGCCGGGGTCGGGTGCAGGTAGAACTCGCCGGTGAGCGTGTAGTGATCCATGGCGCGGGCGTTGGCAGTCAGAGGGTCGGATCGATCTGCAGCAGCAGCGCCTCGATCAGCACCGAGACATCGCCGCGCTGACGCGCATCGACCTCGAAGATCGGCGCGCTCACCTCCAGCTCGGCGAGCTGGCGGGCGTAGTCGTCGATCGTCGGGGTGGCGCGTGCGTCCATCTGCGTCACGCCGATGACCAGGCGCGTGCTGTCGATGAATTCCTTGAAGGACTTGATGTAGAAGCGCATGTCCTCGAAGGGCGTCGGCCGGGTGTTGTCGAGCAGCAGCACCAGCCCGATCCCGCCCTTGGTGAGGATGTCCCACATGAAGTCGAAGCGCTCCTGGCCGGGCGTGCCGTACAGGTGGACCTTCTCCTTCGGGCCGAGGCGAATCATGCCGTAGTCCATCGCCACCGTCGTGTTGGACTTGCGCTTCTGCGTCATGTCCGAGGCATGCTCGTCGGTGCGGATCGGCTCGATGTCGCTGATCGAGGCGATCGCCGTGGTCTTGCCGGCACCGACGGGGCCGGTGAAGATGATCTTGTGGTCGGTATGGGCCATGAGAATGTGTCCGGGGCGTCCTGGGGGCGTCGTGAGGAAGGACGTCTTCGATTACTTGTGCAGCCAGCCGAACAGGCGGGTCAGCAGACCACGGTTGTCCTTGGCCTTGCCGCGCTGCGACCTGCGGATCTGGCCGCCATCGTCGGTGATCAGGTCCAGCGCGAGCGCCGCGTTGTAGAACGCGAACACATGGCGCTGGGCGATCTTCAGGGACTGGGCTGTCTCCAGCAACGAGGCGCCGCGCGTGGCCCACAGCGCGGCGATGCGCAGCGCGTGCGGGGTGCGGTGCAGCCGGGTCAGGTTCGGCCAGCTCTTCAGGTAGACGGTTGCAGCCGGATCGACACCGGCCGGCAGCCGGCCCGCCGAGGTCTCCAGCGCCGCCTGCCAGAGCACCTGGTCGAGCCGGCGCACCAGCGCGGTCCGGGTCAGCGTGTCCTGCAGATCGGCGAACTCCTGACGGCTGAAGGCGCGGGTCTTCGGACGCTTGTCCACCGGCGCGCTCACCAGCTCGGCGAAGCGTTCGGCCGAGAACTCGCAGTAGATCAGGTTGGTGGTGCCGTCGACGGTGATGCGACCGGCCGCGCTCTCCAGATGCGCGGGCACCTGCCACTTGCCGCTGACCTGGAAAGCGTCCTTCAGCACCCCGACCAGATGCTGGGCCGGGTCGAAGCGCAGCGTGGTGTCGGCCGCCAGCGCCGCGGCGTCCAGATCGGAGCGGGTGCCGCAGTAGCGCGCCTCGTCGACCAGCTCCTCCGGGCGACAGCGGCGCAGCCCCTGGGCATCGAAGGCCGACGAGGCCAGCGCGGGCGCCACCTCGGCAGGCGCTGCGGCGCGGGGCGCCTCCTTGGGTGGGTCTTTCGGACGATCGTCACGAACGGGGGTGGCAGCGGGCGCACGGACAGCCTGCGGCGCAGCGGCCGGACGCACTGCAGACGCGGCCACGGCCGCCTCCAGCACCGGCTCGGCCGCCGGCGCGGTCACCACCGGAGCCGGCGCAGGCGCCGCCACCGGCACGGGTGCGGGCGCCGAGGCGGATGTCGCTGGCCGCACCGGGGCCGGCGCAGGCGTGCTCGGCCTGACAGGTGCCGGCGCCGGGGCCGGTGGGGTGTCACGGCCGAACAGCCGGCGCAGCAGCCCCCCGAAGCCGCCCGGACGCGCCGGCGCCGGTGCCACCACCGGCGCAGCAGCGACGGGCATCGGTTCAGGCGCAGGCGGGCTTTCAGGTGCGGGCGCTGCCACGGGCACGGGCTCCGGCGCGGGCTCAGGGGCTGGCGTGACGTCCTGCCACTGCGACGCCGGCCCGGTGTCGGCGACCGGCTGAGCCGCCGCTGGGGCGGCATCCGGCGCCTCGGCCGCCTCAGGGATCACCACCGGCGCACCCAGGCGACCGGCGCGCAGGTCGGCCGCCGCCGCCAGCAGCGAAGCGGGCGTCACTGGCTTGTGCACCCAGACGGCGCCCTCGACCTGCTGGGGCTGGGTCGACAGCGCGATGCCGGGCCGACCACTGCGAGCCCGGAAGGCCTCCCAGTGCAGGCGCGACTCGAGCGTGTCGAAGTCGAAGATGGCCACATCGGCCACCTCCTCGCCACTCGGCGCAAAACTGCTGCGTCCGGAGCTCGAGAAGAAGAAATCCAGCACCGCCTGCGTGCGCGGCGGCAGGGACAGAAGGGCAACCTTCAATCGGGTTTGCAGCTTGGAGGCTTCCACTGACTACAGGCTCAAGGTCGTAGGGAATCGATCGTGGATCTGGAGTCGTCGCGCCAACGGCGTCTCAGACCCAGCCCGCAGGCACTGCACCGTGGCGCGCGACCAGCCGCTCGGCCATCGCGGCCTTCGCGGCGTCGTCGCGGCTGTGGCGATAGATCGCCAGCAGCTCGCGCAGGACCTCGTCGTCCTGCGGCGCATCGAGAAGTGCTTCCTCAAGCATGCCACGGGCACCTTCCAGGTCACCGTATTCGAGTAACGACATCGCCTGCTGGAAAGGCGTCTCCCGCGCCACCTCGCGACGCTGCAGTTCCACCATCGCCGAGGCACCGAGCACCGCGCTGTCGAACAGCGACCAGTCCTGAGCGGGCAGACGGGTACCGCGCGGCAGACCGCTGTCCAGATGCACCCGCAGCAGATGCGCATCCTGCGGATCGAGCCAGGGCTCGGCCTGGTCGAGCAGCTGGCGGCGCAGGCCGCGCCCCCGGTCGCCCAGGGCCAGGAAAAGATCGACCAGCGCGCCGAAGACCCGCTCGGTCAGCGGCGGCTGGCAGGCCAGCAGCACCCGGCGCACATGCGCCTCGACATCCAGCGCATCGCGCGCCACCTGACCGGAGAGATGCCGCCATGCGGCCAGGGGATCGACCCCGGGCGGACAGTCGAGCCGACCGGCCCGCACATAGGCGAACACCGGATCGATCGACCCCTGGATCGACCCCTGGAAGATCTGCTCGACTGCGCTCATTGCCACCCGTTCGCCCGGCCAACACACCGGATCATGTGCCCTTCGATCACTGCACCCTGGTGCATCTCGATCGCCCCGTAATGGACATCGCCGCGAATGCGCGCACCGGCGCGCAGCTCGACGAGACCGCTGGCATGCACCGGCCCCTCGATGCAGCCGTAGACCACCAGATGCGACACCCGCACCTCGCCGGCCACCCGCCCCTGGTCGCCGATCGTCAGCGTGCCCGCGTCGGTGCACGACACCGTGACATCGCCGTCGACCTGCCCGTCGATGCGCAGCCCGCCGGAAAAGATCAGGTCGCCACGGACCTGCGTTCCGGCGCCGAGCAGGCAGTCGATGCGCTCGAGCTTCGGGTCATCCGTCATCTGCCGGGTCGTGCGGAGGAAAGGCATGGCGTGCGGCCCTCGCGGTCGATGGGAAGAGAGGTCGGGACGGTGGTGCATCGGCACATCATCCGCCATGGCTGCAACAGGGTCGAGTCAGCCGGCCGCCGGTGCGGCAGGCCGGCCCCCTGCCCGAGGGGAGCCCCGCAACGGCAAAGCCATGCATCCGCAGCACGGCATGAACCTGTGATAAATGCATCCAAACACCCCGCATATCCCCGATTTGAACACGCCAGGCTCAGACAATGACCTAGGCCGATCTCATCGAAGGAAGCCGGTGCCGATTTTGCTCAAGAACGTCAGTTTTTGGTACCAAAATGACCCCGGATCCAGAGCCACAGCCCATCGGCAACCCGTCGGCAGCAGGTCGGAGGCCGGTTAAGATCCGGCCTCCCTTGCGCAGCCCCTGGATCCACACCATGCCCCGCTGTGATCGCCGCTCCACCGCGATGCCCGAAGGCCATCGCCCCCCCGGCCACCGTCGCCGCCTGCTGCTGAGCCTGCCGCTGCTGACGCTGCTGGCGCAGGCCTCGCCTGACGCGCGCGCGCAGCACCAGGTGCGCCGCGCCTTTCCCGCCGATGCGCTGCGCGGCACGCTGCTGGTGCTCGATGCCCCGGAGGTGCGCCTGAACGGCGAGGCCACGCGCCTGGCCCCGGGCGCGCGCATCCGCGACGAGAACAACCTGCTGGCGATGAGCGCCGCGCTCGCCGGCCGCCGGCTGACGGTGAACTACACCGTCGAAGCCCTGTTCGACGGCTCGGTGCTGCTGCGCGATGTCTGGATCCTGCGCGCCGACGAGATCGCGAACTTCTGGCCGCGCTCGCGCGAGGAAGCCGCGCGCTACCAGCTCGACCCGGTCGCCCAGGTCTGGAGCCGGCGCAGCGCCTGAACCCGGCCGCTCGTCCGACAACCTTTTCCACCGCCCCAGACCGGCCGCGCCTGGCGCCGCGCCGGTTGCCTTTGTTTCGATTTGCTTGCAATCATGAACAACGAACCCTCCGTTCCCACCGATGCGCCGGCGCAGAAGAAGGTCTACATCCGCACCTTCGGCTGCCAGATGAACGAGTACGACTCGGACAAGATGTCCGATGTCATGAAGGCCGCCGAGGGCTACACGCCCACCGATGACCCGGAAGAGGCCGACCTGATCCTGTTCAACACCTGCTCGGTGCGCGAGAAGGCGCAGGAGAAGGTCTTCAGCGACCTCGGGCGCGTCAAGCACCTGAAGAAGAAGGGCGTGCTGATCGGCGTGGGCGGCTGCGTGGCCAGCCAGGAAGGCGCGGCGATCATCGAGCGTGCGCCCTATGTCGACGTGGTCTTCGGCCCGCAGACGCTGCACCGCCTGCCGCAGATGCTCGAAGCCCGCCAGCGCGCCGGCCGTCCGCAGGTCGACATCAGCTTTCCCGAGATCGAGAAGTTCGACCACCTGCCGCCGGCGCGGGTCGAGGGCTCGTCGGCCTTCGTCTCGATCATGGAGGGCTGTTCGAAGTACTGCTCCTACTGCGTCGTGCCCTACACCCGCGGCGAGGAGTTCAGCCGCCCCTTCGAGGAGGTGCTGACCGAGGTGGCGGGCCTGGCCGACCAGGGCGTCAAGGAGATCACGCTGCTGGGCCAGAACGTCAACGCCTACCGCGGCCGCATGGGCGGCACCGACGAGATCGCCGACTTCGCGATGCTGATCGAGTACGTCGCCGAGATCCCCGGCGTCGAGCGCATCCGCTACACCACCAGCCACCCCAACGAGTTCACGCAGCGCCTGATCGACGTCTACGCCCGCGTGCCGCAGCTGGTGAACCACCTGCACCTGCCGGTGCAGCACGGCGCCGACCGCATCCTCTCGGCGATGAAGCGCGGCTACACCACGCTCGAATACAAGAGCACGATCCGCAAGCTGCGCGCGGTGCGCCCGGACATCAGCCTGTCCACCGACTTCATCGTCGGCTTCCCCGGCGAGACGGCCGAGGACCACGCCCGCACCATGAAGCTGATCGAGGACATCGGCTTCGACGCCTCCTTCAGCTTCATCTACAGCGCCCGCCCCGGCACGCCGGCGGCCGCGCTGCCGGACGACACGCCGCAGGAGGTCAAGCTCGCGCGCCTGCAGGAACTGCAGGCGGCCATCGAGGAGAACGTGCGCCGCATCAGCGCCAGCCGTGTCGGCACGCGCCAGCGCATCCTGGTCGAGGGCCCGAGCCGCAAGGACCCGAGCGAGCTGATGGGCCGCACCGAGTGCAACCGCATCGTCAACTTCCCCGGCGGCCCCAACGCGACACGGCTGGTGGGGCAGATGATCGACGTGACCATCACCTCGGCGCTGCCGCACTCGCTGCGCGGCGAGGTGGTGGTGGCCTGATCAGCGCGGGCTGAGCGCGTCGTCCTCGGCCTCCTGCCAGCCGCGGTAGCGGGCGGCCAGCGCCATGGCGCGCTCGGCGTCGGCCGCGGTGACGGTGTCGGCATGGCGGTAGCCGCTGTCGAGCAGATGCTGCATGTGCCAGCGGTTGCCCAGCAGGCCGAAGGCCAGATGGATCAGCAGCAGCACGCCCGAGAAGATCAGCACGCCGACCAGCTCCAGCGGCACCAGCAGGCCTGCCAGCACCAGACTGGCCAGGCCGGCCAGACCGACGCCCCACATCTTCAGCGCCAGCGCCCAGAAGCAGCCCAGGCCGAAGGCAGCCCACGACCAGCCGGGGCGAATGCTCTCCAGCGCACCATCGGGATGCTTGAACACCTTGAACTGCCTCATTTCCAGCTCCTGAACATGGTTTGTGGCCGCCATCCTATGCAGCCCATGGCAGGCGCCCCCTCGTTCAAATGGAGGGGTTCGGACGCCAAGCGAGCACTTGTTCACGGGGCAACACCATGAAAATCCCTGACCCCCCTCATTCAGGGGGTCAAGCCCAACCCCAGCACGGAACGGTTCAGTCGGCCTGCAGCAACAGGCTGCTGCCCGGGTCATGCAGCCCGAGGTGGATCGCCGCCATGACCGCCTGGGTGCGGGTGTTGACCTCGAGCTTGCGGAAGATCGCCTGCACATGGGTCTTGACGGTGGCCTCCGACAGGTCAAGCTCGCGGCAGATGGCCTTGTTCGACTTGCCCTCGATCATGCGCTCGAGCACCTCGCGCTGCCGCGCCGACAGCGGCTCGCGATGATCGGCGGCGACCGCCTCGGGCAGCAGCAGCAAGCGCCGCAGCAGTGCGAGCAGATCCTCCGAGCCGACCTCCTTCGGCAGGAAGGCTCGGGCCCCCAGCCGACGCAGCTCCAGCGCCAGACCGGCCTCGGTCGCACCTGACACCACCACGACCGCGGTGCCCGGGCACACCCGGCGCAGCCGCTCGAGCGTCAGCACGCCACGGCTGTCGCGCAGCATCAGGTCGAGCACGATCAGGTCGATGTCGGGATGGCGCTCGCACTGGCGCAGGGCCAGGTGGAGCGAACCGGCTTCCAGCACCCGCAGGTCGGGCAGGCGCTGACGCAGCATCAGCGCCAGGCTCTCGCGAAACAGCACATGGTCATCGACCAGCAGCACGGTTCTCATGGTGAGGCTCCCCCTGGGCGCAGCCCTGCGGCCCGCCGGCGGATTCCGGCTGGCCGGAACTGCTCATCACGGCTTGATTGTGCAGACGCGCCGGATCAGGCCGGCTTGCGGGCCGTCAAGCTCAGGCCTCAACCCTATGGCTGATCCCCGAGCCGCAGCGGCGCGTGAGCATGCAAGATGGCGTCACCACCTCCCTCCCCGGCCTGTTGCGCCATGCTCAGCCTGCGTCTGCCGTCCGCCCGTGCCCTGTCCGGTCTGTGGAGGCTTCTCCGGTCCGCGCCCGGACACAGGCCGCTTGCGCCCCTGCTGCTGCCGGTGCTGGTACTGCTGATGCTGCTCGTCGGTCCTGCGCGATCCAACCCATCGCCGGAACCTTTTCCGCTGCTGCTGCAGCAGCAGCTTCAGGCCGAGTTCCGCAAGGAAGGCGAGGTGCGCTGGCGCCCGGTCACCCTGCCTGACAGCTGGAAGCGGCGCCAGGAGCCGACTCGCGGCACCGGGCTGTACAGGATCGCGCTGCCGCCGTCCACGGCACCGGCAGGCGCCGATGTGGCGCTCTGGATCGAGCACATTCCCTCACGTCACCGCATCCGGCTCAACGGTCATCTGCTGAGCGACCGGGCTGGACAGACGCGGCATCTGCTGAGCATCGGCACCACCCTGGTGCGGCTGCCGCCGCCTGCGCGGCTGCAAGGCGGCGTCGACCTGCTCGAGATCGAGGTGCAGGGCGACTTTCCGCGCGCCGGTCTGGGCCTGCTGCACATCGGGCCCGAGGACCTGCTGCTGCGCGGACCGGTGTGGGCCTGGCAGCAGCAGCGCCTGGCGGTGCAGCTGGTCAATGCGGCGGCCAGCGGCATCGCGCTGTTCATGCTGCTGCTGTGGGCGGTGCGCCGCCACGAGCGCGCCCTGGGCTGCTTCGGTCTGCTGGCCCTGCTGGCCACGCTGCGCAACCAAGCCTATTTCAGCACAGCCAGCCCGGTGCCCGGCGCGCTCAGCAGCCTGCTCTTCTATCTGCTGCAGCTGCTGACCGTGGTGCTGCTGGGGCATTTCGTGCGTGCCCATGTGCAGCAGGAGGCGCCACGTTTTCGCTGGCTGCTGCATGTGGGCGGCAGCGCGCTGGCGCTGGTCGGCACGATCGGCATCCTGGGCGGCCAGAGCGACGCGGTGCGCCTGCTGGCCTATCCGGTGCTGATCGTCATGGTGCTGTGGTCCCTGGCGCTGATGGTGCGGCATGCGCCCGGCGACCATCCGGCGCAGCGGGCGCTGATGCCCGCCGGCATGCTCGCGGTGCTGGTCGCCGGCGTGCATGACTATCTCTATCAGACCGGTCGCACCACGGTGAGCGATGACTACTGGGCGCCGTTTGCCGTCCCGCTGATCGTGGCCGTCTTCGCGGCGCAGCTGCTGTCTCGGCTGGCCGCGGGCCTGATGCGCGGCGATCGCGACCGCCTCGAGCTGGAGCGCCAGGTCGCGCTGCGCACCGCCGAGCTGAACGAGGCGGTGCAGGCGCGCAGCCGCTTCATCGCCTCGGCCAGCCATGACCTGCGCCAGCCGATGAGCGCCCTGCGCATGCTGGCCGAACTGCTGCACCAGACCCTGCGGGAGCCGCCGGTCGCGCCGGCCCGGACCGGCCAGCGCATCACCGAGCTGGCCAGCCAGATCGATCGCACCAGCCAGACGATGGCCAGCCTGCTCGACGGCCTGCTCGACCTGTCGCGCCTCGAGGGCCGCGGGCAGGCGCCGCGCCCGGCCGCCGTGCCGCTGCAGCCGCTGCTGCGCACCGTGGCGGCCGACTGCGACGCGCTGGCCATGGCGCGCGGCCTGCGGCTGATCGTGCGACCGACCGCGGCGGTGGTCATCGCCGATGCGCTGCTGCTCGAGCAGATCCTGCGCAACCTGGTCGGCAATGCGGTGCAGAACACCCTGCAGGGCGGTGTGCTGGTGGGCGTGCGTCCGCATGGCCGCACGCAGGTGCGGCTGGTGGTGATCGACACCGGCCCCGGCCTCGATCCGGCCCGGCTCGACGACGATGCCCCGGGCGGCGGCCTGGGCCTGGGCATCGTGCGCCGCTGCGCGCGGCTGATGCAGGCCCCGCTGAGCCTGCGCTCGACACCGGGCCGGGGCAGCAGCTTCAGCCTGGTGCTGCCCACCGCCGCACTCAGTCGGACGTCATCGTCCTGAATCGCTCGGCCTCATGCTCGTCGACCAGTCCGAGCCGCACCGCGGCCAGCACCGCCTGCGTGCGATTGCAGACATCGAGCTTGCGGAAGATCGCCTGCAGATGCGTCTTGACCGTCGCCTCGGACAGGTCGAGCTCGCGGCTGATCAGCTTGTTCGACTTGCCCTCGACCAGCAGGCCGAGCACCGCCCGCTGGCGTGGCGACAGCGGTTCGGGCTCGCACCGTGCGGCCGACTGCAGCAGCCGGCGCACCGGCTCGACCAGCGCGTCGACGCCGAGCGACTTCGGCACGAAGCCGGCGGCGCCGCGCTCGATCAGCTCGGCCGCCGGAATGTCATCGACCGATCCCGACAGCACCAGCACCGGCAGCTGCGGACAGGCCTGGCGCAGACGCTCGAAGGTGGCCAGCCCGCGGCTGTCGCGCAGCTCCAGGTCGAGCAGCACCAGATCGACCGGCCGGTCCTGCGCCGCCAGCAGCCTCATGCCCAGGTGCAGCGAACCCGCCTCCAGCAGGCGAATCGGGCCGAGCCGCTGGACCAGCAGCAGGCCCAGTCCCTCCCGGAACATGACATGGTCATCGATCAGCAGCACAGACTTCATGGTGCTTTCCTCCCCTCCGATGAATGTAGCGCCATGACCGACATCAACCCAGAGGCCCTCCCCTTGCCGCCATCGACCACGCCCGGCACGACGACCGTGCTCGAGCGCGGCTGGCTGTCGGCCAACAACATCGTGCTGCACGGCCTGCCCGGCGAGGGCGCGGTGCTGGTCGACACCGGTCACTGCAACCACGCCGGACAGACTCTGGCCCTGCTGCACCACGCCCTGCAGGGCGAGCCGCTGCGGCGGGTGGTCAACACCCATCTGCACTCGGACCACTGCGGCGGAAATGCAACAATCCAGGCCACATTCAGTTCACAGATCCTGGTACCGGCCGGATCGCTTGCGGCGGTCCTAGACTGGGATGAAGACAGGCTGGGCTATCGCCCGACCGGGCAGCGCTGCCCGCGCTTCGTGGCGGCGGGTGCACTGAGCGCCGGGCAGCGGCTGGCGGTCGGAACGCGGCACTGGGAGGTGCTGGCCGCGCCCGGACACGACCCGGACGCGCTGATGCTGCTTGACGCCACCGACGGCGTGCTGATCTCGGCCGATGCGCTGTGGCAGAACGGCTTCGGCGTGGTGTTTCCCGAGCTCGACGGCATCGACGCCTTCGACCGGGTGGCCGAGACGCTGGCGCTGATCAGGCGCATCGCACCGGCACGGGTCATTCCAGGGCATGGCGCGCCATTCGACGATGTACCCGCCGCATTGCAGCGTGCCGGCACACGACTGTCCCGTTTTGTCGCGAATCCGGCACTGCATGCCCGTCATGCCGGCAAGGTTCTGCTGAAATATCACTTGATGGAAGAGCAGCAACAGGCTCTCGATGCGGCCCGTTCCTGGGCCGAGACCACGCCGCTTTTCGAGTCGACCCGAAGCCGATCCGGCTTCGGCGGCTCGCCGGGCGAGTGGTTCCAGGAACTGCTGGCCGAACTGCTGGCTGTCGGCGCTCTGCGACTCGACGACCGGCAGCGGCTTCACGATGTCTAGGGAGTGCACTCATGGATCAGTTGCGCGCGATGCGCGTCTTCGCCCGCGTCATCGACGAGGGCAGCTTCGCCGGTGCCGCACGGGCGCTCGACCTGGCGCCGGCGGTGGTCACCCGGCTGGTGGCCGAGCTGGAAGACCACCTGGGGGCCCGGCTCATCCAGCGCACCACCCGCAGCTTGGCCCTGACCGGCGTGGGCGAGCGCTATCTGGAGCGGGTTCGCGCCATCCTGGCCGACGTGGACGAGGCCGAATCGCTGGTCCAGGCCGCCAGCGAGGAGCCGCACGGCCATCTGCGGGTGATGGTGCCCTCGGCCTTCGCCAGCCATCAGCTCGCGCGCCATCTTCCGGCCTTCCATGCCGAGCATCCGCGCATCACGCTGTCGCTGACCTCGACGGTCGACCTCGCCGGCATCGACGAGCAGCATGACATCACCATCCTGGCGCTGCGCGATCCGCCCGAGGGCGATTTTGTCGCCCGCCAGTTCGCGCGCAGCGAGGTGATCCTGTGCGCATCGCCGGCCTATCTGGCCCGCGCGGGCCGACCGACCGATCCGCTCGAGCTCGAGCAGCACCAGATGCTGCTGCCGCCGACCTCGATGCTGCAGCGCGATGTCAGCTTCCACCATGACGGCGACCAGCGCTCGGTGCGGGTGCCCACGCCGCGCCGGCCGCTGCTGGCCACCGCGCACACCGACACGCTCTACGCGGCGGCGCTGGCCGGCCTGGGCATTGCAGGCCTGACCTCGCTGGTGGTCGAGGAGGCCCTGCGCCGTGGCGCGCTCGAGCGGGTACTGCCCGGCTGGCATGCACTGAGCCTGGGGCTGTGGATGACCATGCCCTCGCGCAAGCATGTGCCGGCGCGCACTCGCGCGTTCTGGAACTTCATGCTGCGCACCTTCGGCGACGCCGACCGCGATCCGTGGCAGACCCACCCGCTGTGCAGCGGCGCCCAGGCGCCCGCCTGAGCACGGGTCGCAGCCCCCTTCAGACCGGGGGCGAGTCGGACCGCCCCGGCGCGCCCGGACCGAAGGCGCGCCACCACAGCGCCAGCGCCACCGCCAGCACCAGCGCCGCATGGCCGAGCATGCTGCCGTCGCGCCCCGCCAGCACCAGCGCACCCGTCTGCGCCAGCAGCGCCGCGATCAGGGCCGGGCGCAGCAGCGCCGGCCAGGACAGGCCGCCGAGCGCTCGGCGCCACAGCACGCGGCAGGCCGCGGTGGTCAGCAGCGCGGTCACCAGCGCCGGCAGCAGGAAATTGCACAGGTGCCAGAAAGCGTCGATCGGGCCCATCGTCGGGAGCTCCCGGGAGGTTCATCAAGCGGAAACATGAGCCTCATCAAGATGAGGAGTCAGGCCAGGGATCTTACAATCGCGGGATGAGCGTCTTCGCCCTCAGCCTGAACCATCACACCGCGCCGGTCGACCTGCGCGGCCGGTTCGCGTTCACGCTGGAGCAGATCCCGGCGGCGCTGCACGGCCTGCGCTCCGGCCTGTCGCGCGTCACCCCGGAGGCGGCGCTGCTGTCGACCTGCAACCGCACCGAGCTCTACATCGCCACCCCGACGCCGCAGAGCCGCACGCTGGTGCGCCCGACGCTGGAGTGGCTGGCCGCGCATGGTGGCGTCAGCGCCGACGAACTGCTGCGCCACACCCATGTGATGGAGCGCCAGGAGGCCGCCCGCCACGCCTTCCGCGTCGCCTCCGGGCTGGACTCGATGGTGCTGGGCGAGGCGCAGATCCTCGGCCAGATGAAGCAGGCGGTGCGCGAGGCCGACGCCGCCGGCATGCTGGGCACGACGCTGCACCAGCTCTTCCAGCGCTCCTTCTCGGTCGCCAAGGAAGTGCGCACCGCCACCGAGATCGGGGCGCACTCGATCAGCATGGCCGCGGCCGCGGTGCGCCTGGCCGGCCAGCTCTTCGAGGACCTGAGCCGCATCCGCATCCTGTTCGTCGGCGCCGGCGAGATGATCGAGCTGGCCGCGACCCACTTCGCCGCCAAGGCGCCGCGCCACATCACCATCGCCAACCGCACGCTCGAGCGTGGCGAGAAGCTCGCCGCGCAGTTCGGCGCCGAGGTGATGCGCCTGGCCGACCTGCCCTCGCGGCTGCACGAGTTCGACGCGGTGGTGTCGTGCACCGCCAGCGCGCTGCCGCTGATCGGCCTCGGAGCCGTCGAGCGTGCGCTGAAGGCACGCCGACGCCGCCCGATGTTCATGGTCGACCTGGCCGTGCCGCGCGACATCGAGCCCGAGATCGCGCAGCTCGAGGACGTCTATCTCTACACCGTCGACGACCTGTCGGCGGTGGTGCAGACCGCCGGCGAGAAGCGCCAGGCGGCCGTCGCCCAGGCCGAGGCCATCATCGAGTCCGGCGTGCAGAACTTCGTGCACTGGCTCGACCAGCGCGCCACCGTGCCGCTGATCCGCTCGCTCAACGCGCAGGCCGAGCAGTGGCGCCAGCACGAGATGGCCCGCGCACGCAAGCTGCTGGCCCGCGGCGACTCGCCCGAGGAGGCGCTGGAGGCGCTGGCGCGCGGCCTGACGCAGAAGATGCTGCACGGCGCGATGGCCGAACTCCACAACGCCGACCCGCAGCAGCGCGCGCAGATGATCGATGCGGTCACGCGGCTGTTCCTGCGCGGCGAGAACCCGACCCGATGACGCCTTTCCTGCGCCAGCAGCTCGACCGCCAGATCCTGCGCCTCGCCGAACTCGACGCCGCCCTGGCCGATCCGCAGGTCATGGCCGACATCGGCCGGCTGCGCACCCTCACCCGCGACCACGCGCGCGTGTCCGAGCTGGCCGGCCGCTGGACGCAGCTGCAGCAGCGCGAGCGCGACCTGCAGGACGCCCGCGCGATGCTGGGCGAGGCCGACCTGGCCGAGATGGCGCGCGAGGAGATCGCGGCCGCCGAGGCCGACATCGCCCGGCTCGACGCCGAGCTGCAGACCGCCCTGCTGCCGCGCGACCCGGACGACGACCGCAACGCCTTCCTGGAGATCCGCGCCGGCACCGGCGGCGACGAGTCGGCGCTCTTTGCCGGCGACCTGCTGCGCATGTACTTGCGCCACGCCGAGCGCCAGGGCTGGCAGGCCGAGATCATGTCGGCGAACGCGTCCGACCTCGGCGGCTACAAGGAAGTCGTCGTGCGCCTGGCCGGCGACGCGGTCTACGAGGCGATGAAGTTCGAGTCCGGCGGCCACCGCGTGCAGCGCGTGCCGGCCACCGAGACGCAGGGCCGCATCCACACCAGCGCCTGCACGGTGGCGGTGCTGCCCGAGCCGGACGAGGCCGAGGAGGTCATGCTCAACCCGGCCGAGCTGCGCATCGACACCTTCCGCGCCAGCGGCGCCGGCGGCCAGCACATCAACAAGACCGACTCGGCGGTGCGCGTCACCCACCTGCCGACCGGGCTGGTCGCCGAATGCCAGGACGACCGCAGCCAGCACCGCAACAAGGCGCGGGCGCTGGCGGTGCTCGCCGCGCGGCTGCGCGACAAGGAACGGCTGGAGCGCCAGGCCCGCGAGGCCGCCACCCGCAAGGGCCTGATCGGCTCGGGCGACCGCTCCGACCGCATCCGCACCTACAACTTTCCGCAGGGCCGCCTGACCGACCACCGCATCAACCTGACGCTCTACAAGCTGGGCAGCATCATGGAAGGCGATCTGGACGAGGTCGTCGCCGCGCTGAAGGCCGCCCGCGCCGCCGAGCTGCTCGCCGAGATGGAGGCGCAGGCATGACGACCGTCGCCGAGGCGCTGCGCCAGGCGCGGGCGCAGGGGCTGGACCGCTCGGACGCGATGGCGCTGCTCGGCGCGCTGCTGGCGTGCTCGCGCACCTGGCTGCTGACGCATGACGATGCGCCGCTCGACGCCGCGCAGCAGGCGCGCTGGCAGGACTGGCTGGCGCGGCGGCAGGACGCGGTGCCGGTGGCCTACCTGACCGGCCAGCACGAGTTCCACGGCCTGATGCTCTCGGTCACGCCCGACGTGCTCGACCCGCGGCCCGACACCGAGACGCTGGTCGACTGGGCGCTCGACGTGCTGGCCACGCTGCCGCCGGGCCGCGCGCTGGCGGATCTGGGCACCGGCAGCGGCGCGATCGCGCTGGCGCTCAAGTCGCGTCGGCCGGACGCGCAGGTCAGCGCGGTCGATCTCAGCCCGGCGGCGCTGGCGGTGGCGCGCGGCAACGGCGAGCGGCTCGGGCTGGCGGTGGACTGGCGGGAAGGCGCGTGGTTCGCGCCGCTGGCCGGACGCCTGTTCGACCTGATCGTCAGCAACCCGCCCTACATCGCCGAGGGCGACGTGCACCTGCCAGCGCTGCGCCACGAGCCGATCTTGGCGCTGACCTCCGGCGCCGACGGCCTGGACGCGATCCGCGCCATCGTCGCGGCCGCGCCAGCGCATCTGGCGCCCGGCGGCTGGCTGCTGCTCGAGCACGGCCATGACCAGGCCGATGCGGTCGCCGCACTGCTGCACGCGGCGGGCTGGCAGGCGGTGTCGCACCGCGAGGACCTGGCCGGCCACCGCCGCTGCACCGGCGCGCACCGTCCGGCCTGAGCAGCATCGGCACGCGCGGTCTCTCGTCGGCGCGACGGCCGCAGCAGCCGCTTTGCCGTATAAATCGGCCCTATCCTTTTCCCTCACCCTCCCGAACCACGCCATGAGCACCAACCAGCAGATCGACGATCTCGTCAAGAACAATCCGGTCGTCCTGTTCATGAAGGGCACCGCCCAGTTCCCGCAGTGCGGCTTCTCCGGCCGCGCGGTGCAGATCCTGAAGGCCTGCGGCGTCAGCCAGATCACGGCCGTCAACGTGCTGGAAGACCCGGCCATCCGCCAGGGCATCAAGGACTACTCGAACTGGCCGACCATCCCGCAGCTCTACGTCAACGGCGAATTCGTCGGCGGCTCGGACATCATGATGGAGATGTACCAGGCCGGCGAGCTGCAACAGCTGCTGGCACCGAAGGCCTGATGCGGGACGCGATGACCACTCCGGCAGCGCCGCCCCGGCTGGTCGTCGGCATCACCGGCGCGTCGGGCGCGGCCTATGGCGTGCGCCTGCTCGAACGGGCGCGCGACCTCGGCGTCGAGACGCACCTGGTGGTCACGCCCTCGGGCGTGCTCAACGTGCATCATGAATGCGGCCTGGACCGGCGCGCGCTGGAGTCGCTCGCCGCGGTCGCGCATGCGCCCGGCGAGATCGGCGCGTGCATCGCCAGCGGCAGCTTCGATACCGCGGCGATGGTGATCGCGCCCTGCACGATGAAGACGCTGGCGGCGGTCGCGCACGGCTTCGGCGACAACCTGCTGACCCGCGCGGCCGACGTGACGCTCAAGGAGCGCCGCCGCCTGATCCTGATGGTGCGCGAGACGCCCTTCAACCTGGCCCACCTGCGCAACATGACCGCCGTCACCGAGATGGGCGGCATCATCTTCCCGCCGCTGCCGGCCTTCTACCACCGGCCGCAGACCGTCGCCGAGCTGGTCGACGAGACGGTCGAGCGGGTGCTGCAGCTCGCCGGCATCGCCACCGCTCGGCCGCAGGCCTGGGCCGGACTCGGTCAGACGACGCCGGCCAGCCCGTCGCGCACATGATGGCGCGCGCCCGGCTTCAGCCCGGGCACGTCCAGCAGCGCGCGCATCCAGGCCGCAACCTCCTCCACCGCCCCGAGCTGGCCGGCCTGCTCGCGCTGGCGACTGCCGGCCGCATCCCGCTGGCGCAGGCGCTGCTGCATCGCGGTGTCCATCGCGCCCGGATCGAGCGCGACCGGGATGAAGGGCTGCGGCTGCAGCGCCTCGTCGACCGCCAGCCCGCGGATGAAGTGATCGAGCCCGGCCTTGGCCGCGCCGTAGACCGTCAGCCCGGCGTGGCTGCGCAGCGCCGCGCCCGAGCTGACCTGCGCGACGATCTTGCGCCCCGGGCTGGCGCGGAAATGCGCCATCGCGGTGGCCAGCAGCAAGACGCCAGCCACCAGCCCGACCTGCAGCCCGGCGGCCAGCGCCTCGGGCGCGGCCTGCTCGATCGGGCCGAGCGGCTCCAGCGTCGCGGCGTTGTGCAGCACGATCAGCGCCGCCACGCCGGCCGGATCGATGCCGGCCAGCCCGGCGGACAGCGCCGCGGCGGCCGCGACCGGATCGGCCAGATCGGCGCGGATCCAGTCGCCGGGCGGCGTGTCGGGCGGCTCGGTGCGCGACAGCGTCAGCACCCGCCAGCCCTCGCCGCGCCAGCCCGCCGCCAGCGCCGCGCCCAGCCCGCGCGAGCCGCCGCTGAGCAGCACCAGCCGCTGCGGCGACAGCTCGCCCGCGCTCACAGCACCACCTTGCGCGCGTGCAGCGCCTCGGCCTGGCCGTCGGGCGCGCGGCACTCGATGCCGCGCAGCGCCATCAGGCCGCGAAAGGTCGCCTCCGAGAACCAGCCCTTCGAGCGCTGGCTGCCGAAGTGGCGCATCAGGTGGCGGATCTTGCGCCGGGCCTGCTCGGCCGTCAGCGGCACATAGACATTGGGCTGGCCGAGATCGCCCTCGTACTTCGGGATCTCGTACTCGAGGATCAGGTGGTCTCGCCAGGTCTGCCAGGTCAGCTCGGCCACCGTGCGGTGGTCCTGGTGGCGGTCCTCCAGCCGGTGCGTCAGCACCAGATCGGGCGACACCCGCCGGCCCAGATCGGCCAGGAAGGCCTTCAGCCGCGGCAGCTCGGCCGGGAACTGCGCGTCCGCGAAGTCGCCGATGACGATCTCCAGCCCGGCCGCGCCCTTCATCAGCGCGCGGGCGCTGCGCCGCGCCTCCTGGGCACGCTCGCCCGGCGCGCTCAGCACCACCCAGGTCAGGTGCAGCTCGGGCACCTCGGCCAGCCAGCGCAGCAGCGCACCACCGCAGCCGATCTCCAGATCATCGCTGTGCGCGCCCAGGCACAGCAGATGCAGCCGCTGGCGCCCGGCGGCCGGATCGAGCCGCAGCATCACGCCGCCCCCTGCACGCGCTCATCCTTCCAGACCATCCACGGGCACTCGCCGCGGCCCTCCATGCGGTCGTAGGTGATCTTGTCCTTGAAGGTGTCCATCGCCTGCCAGAAGCCGCGGTAGCGGAACACGCCCAGGCGGCGCTGCGCGATCAGGCGCTGGAACGGCGCCTCCACCAGCTCGTCGCCCTCCTCGATCAGGTCGAAGATCTCGCGGCGCAGGCAGAAGAAGCCGGCGTTGATCCAGAACGGGCTGGCCTCGCTCATCGGGCCGAAGGACGTCACCAGGCCGTCCTCGTCGCCGTGCAGCGTGTGGAAGCTCTGCGGCGAGGGCACCGCGACGAAGCTGGCGGTGGCACCGCGCGCACGGAACTCGGCGATGTGGCGGTCCAGCGGCAGGTCGCTCAGGCCGTCGGCGTAGTTGGCGAGGAACTCCTCGTCGTCGCCGAGGTGCTGGCGCACCCGCAGCAGGCGCTGGCCGATGTTGGCGTGCAGGCCGGTGTCGACGAAGGTGATCTTCCAGTCCTGCAGGTCGCTGCGCATCAGCTCGATGCGCCGGCCGCCCTCGCTGAGCACGAAGTCGTTCGACAGGCACTCGTTGTAGTTCAGGAAGTAGTCGCGGATCAGGTCGCCGCGGTAGCCCAGGCAGAGGATGAACTCCTTGTGGCCGAAGTGCGCGTAGTAGCGCATCAGGTGCCACAGGATCGGCCGCACGCCGATGTTGACCAGCGGCTTCGGGATGGTGTCGGAATGCTCGCGCAGCCGCGTGCCGAGTCCGCCGCAGAACAGGACGACTTTCATGTCGGGGTGCCTTTCGGGGTCTGGGGGCCAGGGATCGTGAAGGCCGGGGCCGGCTCGCCGGGTGCGAGATCGCGCAGCAGCCCGGCCTGCTGCAGGGCCTCGGCGGCCGTCTCGATCGTCTCGAAGGGCAGCCGCGAGCGCTCGGCGATGGCCAGCAGGTCGTGCACGCCGTCGGACTGGCTCAGCACCCACAGCAGCGCGTGCTCGAAGGCGCCCGGCGCGTGGCCGCCGGTGCTGCGGTAGAGCCCGCGCTTGCCCAAGCGGGGCTCGCCGAAGGGGCTGAGGTTGAGCAGGCGACGGTTGCCGTCGAGCACCTGTGCCAGCCGTGCCAGCGCCTGCAGCGCGCCGGCCAGCGCCTGCGGGCGCAGCAGCGTCATGTCGTCGGCGCTGCAGTGGTATTCGGGGTAGCCGCCGTTGACCGAGCGGGTCAGCCGCCCCACCGGCAGATCGAAGCCGGGCGCGCCGTACTGGCGCTCGTCGTAGCCGTAGGGCTCGAAGTCGAGCAGGCGCGCGCCCTCGATGCCGGCCAGCACATGGGCGGCAGCGCGGTCGGTCAGCGTGTCGCCGCGGCGGCTGCGCTTGTACTGCAGCGGCGCGCCGTCGCCCAGCAGGCCCAGCACCAGGCCCGCGCGCACCCGCGGCAGCACCTCGGGGCGCAGCGCCAGCCAGGTCAGCGAGCCGATCGTGCCGGGCGCGAAGATGAAGCGCCAGGTGTGGCGCGGCCGGCTGCGGCCCAGCGCCCGCGCCAGCTCGACCGCCACCGCGATGCCGGCCAGGTTGTCGTTGGCCAGCGAGGGATGGCAGACATGGGTGTGGACCAGGATCTCGTCGTCGCTCTGGCCGGGCACGACGCACTCGGCCAGCGTCAGGTGGCCCGGCGCCAGCGTGCTGTCGACCACCACCTCGTAGGGGCCCGGGCCCAGACGCTCGCGGTCGCGGTGGCGCAGGCAGAAGGCCCAGTGCTCGCGGTAGTAGCTGGTGCGGTAGGGAATGTCGTCGGGCCGCTCGGGCAGCGAGTGCAGGTGCGGCTGCAGCTCCTCCAGCGTCATCTGCCGGCGCACCGGCACCGAGTAGCTCATCAGGTGCAGGTTGTGGGCGCGGAAGTCGACGACGCGCCGGCCGGCGGCATCGGCGATCCAGGCGTCGCGCACGCTCCACTCGAGCGGCACTTCCCAGTCGTGCACCGGCGTGCCGCTGGGCACCTCGGTGCGCTGCAGCGGCAGGCCGCCCTGCGTCTCGATCAGGTCGAGCGTGGCGCGCACGCCCGCACCCGTCAGGCTGCGGCACAGCGGATACATCGCCTCGGCCAGATGCCAGGCGCGCGCGCCGGCCTCGGCGGCGCCATCGGCCGAGCGCAGCTCGTCGAGCAGCAGCGCCATCAGCGGCCCTCCACGCCGGCCGACCAGCGCCGGCGGTGCGCGTCGGCGTCGAAGTCGGGCGCGTCGCGGTCGCGCTCGGAGATCGCCGCGACCGGCAGCGGCCAGGCCACGCCGAAGGCCGGATCGTCCGGCCGCACGCCGGCGGCGCAGTCCGGCCGCCAGGCCTCGTTCATCATGTAGTGGACCTCGGTGTCGTCGACCAGGGTCTGGAAGCCGTGCGCGACGCCGGCCGGCACCACCAGCGACTGGCGCGTCCCGGCATCCAGCTCGACCGCGACATGGCGCAGCCAGGTCGGCGAGCCCGGGCGCAGGTCGAGCAGCACGTCGAGCATGCGCCCGCGCGCGCAGCGCACCACCTTGGCCTCCTGCGCCGGCGGCCACGCGAAATGCAGGCCGCGCAGCGTGCCGGCGCGGCGGTTGAAGGACGCGCTGGTCTGCATCACCGCCAGCCGCGCAGCGTCCAGGCCGGCCGCGCGCAGCGTGTCGCGGCACCACAGCCGCGCGAAGCCGCCGCGCTCGTCCTCCACCGGCTGCGGCTCGAGCCGGAAGGCGCCCTCGATCGCCAGCGCGACGCAGCGCAGCGTGCTCATCGCGGCGCCTCCAGCCCGAGGTGCGCGAGAAAGGCGTCGATCTGGTCCAGACAGATCTGGCGTGCGCCCTCGCCCGCCTGATGGCGCAGATGCCACTGCGCGACCCAGTCCAGCGCCTGCGGCGTCGCCAGCCGGCAGCGCCAGCCCAGCAGACGCGCGGCCTTGCTGCAGTCCAGGCGCAGCTCGGGCTCCTCGGGCGGACGCTCGCCCGGCGCCGGGGTCCAGGCCGGCGACAGCGCCCAGTGGCGGGCGACGCCCTCGGCCACCTGCGCGACGGTGACCACCTCGTCGGAGGGTGGCCCGAAGTTCCAGTCGCCGGCCGCCTGCTGCGGCTCGCGCACCAGCCGCTCGGCCAGGCCGAGGTAGCCGTGCAGGCAGTCGAGCACATGCTGCCAGGGCCGCACGCCGGCCGGGTTGCGCAGCGCCACCGGCTGCCCGGCCTGCGCCGCGGCGATGATGGCCGGCACCAGCTGGTGCGGCGTCCAGTCGCCGCCGCCGATGACGTTGCCGGCGCGCGCCGACGCCACCGCGACCCCGTGCTCGGCGCGCCGCTCCGGCGGGAAGAAGGAGGCGACGAAGGACTGCGTCACCAGCTCCGAGCAGGCCTTGCTGTTCGAGTAGGGATCGCGCCCGCCCAGCGCCTCGTTCTCGCGGTAGCTCCAGAGCCAGCGCTGGTTGTGATAGACCTTGTCGGTGGTGACGTTGACCAGCGCCAGCGGCCGCGTCAGGCCGGCGCGGCGCACCGCCTCGAGCAGGTTCGCGGTGCCCATCACGTTGGTCGAGTAGGTGCCCAGCGGATCGGCATACGAGTCCAGCACCACCGACTGCGCGGCCATGTGCAGCAGCACCTCGGGCGCGAAGTCGCGCACCGCCGCCGCCAGCGCCGCGGCGTCGCGCACGTCGCCGGTGACGGTGCGCAGGTCGGCGCCGACGCCGGCCAGATCGAACAGGCTCGGCGTGGTCGGCGGCGGCAGCGAGAAGCCCAGCACCTCGGCGCCGAGCCGGTGCAGCAGCAGCCCCAGCCAGGCGCCCTTGAAGCCAGTGTGGCCGGTCAGCATCACCCGGCGGCCGCGCCAGAAAGCAGGATCGATGACGGCAGTGTTCATGGCGTGATCACCTCGAGCTGCGGGATCGGCACGATGAAGCGCCCGCCCCACTCGCGGATGTAGCCGTGCTGCGCGACGATCTCGTCCTTCAGGTTCCACGGCAGGATCAGCACCTCGTCGGGCCGCGCCTGGCGCAGCGCCTCGGGCGCGAGGATCGGGATGCGGGTGCCGGGCGTGTACTTGCCCTGCTTGTAGGGATTGGTGTCGACGGTGAAGTCGAGAAAGTCGCTGCGGATGCCGCAGTAGTTCAGCAGCGTGTTGCCCTTGCCCGGCGCGCCGTAGCCGACCACCTTGCGCCCGGCCGCCTTGGCCTCGATCAGGTGGGCCAGCAGCCGGTGCTTGACCTGCCGGACCTGCTCGCCGAAGCCGAGGTAGCGCTCGATCGCGTGGTAGCCCAGCGCCCGCTCGCGCTCGCGCATCTCGGCGACGCGCCCGCCCACCGGCAGCGCCGCGTTGGCAGCGTGGCGCGCGTGGATGCGGATCGAGCCGCCGTGGGTGGGCAGTTCCTCCACGTCGTGCAGCACCAGGCCGTGCGCGGCGAAGATGCGCTCCACCGTCGAGAACGACAGGTAGCTGAAGTGCTCGTGGTAGATGGTGTCGAACTGCCTGCGCTCGATCAGCCGCATCAGGTGCGGGAACTCCATCGTGATGACGCCTGCAGGTGCCAGCAGCGCGCGCAGCCCGCGCACGAAGTCGTTGATGTCGGGCACATGGGCCAGCACGTTGTTGCCCAGCACCAGGTCGGCAGCGCCGAACTCGGCCGCGATCGCCTGGCCGGTGGCCTCGCCCAGGAAGTCCACCCGGGTCGGCACGCCGCGGGCCTCGGCGGCGCGCGCGACATTGGCCGCCGGCTCGATGCCCAGCACCGGTACGCCGGCGGCGACGAAATGCTGCAGCAGGTAGCCGTCGTTGCTGGCGACCTCGACGACGCGGCTGTGCGCGCCGAGCCGGTAGCGCTCGGTCACCTGCGCGGTGTAGCGGCGCGCATGCTCGACCCAGCTCGACGAGAAGGACGAGAAGTAGGCGTACTCGCCGAAGATCTCGTCCGGCGCGACGAAGGCCGGCAGCTGCACCAGGAAGCACTGCTCGCACACACGCGCATGCAGCGGATAGAAGCGCTCCATCTCGCCGAGCTGATGCGCCTCGATGTGGGTCTGGCACAGCGGGCTCAGGCCCAGGTCGACGAAGCTGGTTCGCAGCGGCGTGCCGCAGAAGCGGCAGGCCGGCAGCAGGCGATCAGCCCGCGTCAGGTCGTTCACGTCGTCGTTCACGTCGTTCGCATCGTCGTTCATGGCGGACTTCTTCTCGGCAATCGGATCAGGAAATGGAGCGGCGACGCCAGCGGCCCAGCGCCTCGCGCAGCGGCTGCGCACCGTTCATCACCGCGCCGGCCATCGGCGCGGGCAGGAAAAGCGCACCCGCGGCCCAGGCCAGCAGCGCCGCGCGCTGCGCCTCGCCATAGCCGGGACAGTGCTGCAGCGACGCGCGCATCAGCGCCCACAGGCTCTCGGCGCTGTCCTCGGGAAAGGGGTGGGCCGCGCGCGCCCAGCGCCACGAGGTGATGCGGTGGCGCACATGCGTGGGCAGCATCAGCGCCGGCGGATCGATGTGAAAGCCCGATCGCTGGCGCAGCAGCTCGAGCGTGCGCTCGCGGCTGTCGACCACCAGCCGCACCTCTTGGCCGACGCTGCCGCTGTAGTTGCCGCGGTAGCCCGGCGCGTCGCGGTCGGCCGGCTTGCGGTGCAGCCGGTAGCTGCCCAGCGGGCGCTCGACAGGGACGACACGGCCGTGGAAGGGCGCGGTCAGGAAGGGCACGGTATCGGTGCAGATCGGCCAGTCCTCGGGCGCGACCGGGAAATAGGGCGCGACCGCGCGCAGCCGGTAGAGGTTGCCGCTGCCCGGCGGGCCGGCGTAGTGGCCGAGCCGGCGAATGATCGGCACCACGTCGCCGTGGTGGCTGAGATAGGGCATGAGGCCGCCGAGCGGCCGGCCCTCGGCATCGATCAGGCGCAGCGCGTACTGGACCTTGGCGGTGTGGTCGTCGGCCGCGGCCAGGCAGGTGGAGATCGCGTCCGGATCGAGCAGGTCGTCGGCATCGAGCCAGACGATCCACTCGCCGCGCGCCGCCTCGATGCCCAGGTTGTAGCCCTGGCCCTGGCCGATGTTGACCGGCTGGCGCACCACCCTCACCCGGTCCGCGTAGCGCGCGATCACCTCGGCCGAATCGTCGGTCGAGCCGTTGTCGACGACGATCACCTCGCAGCCCGGCGCGGTCTGCGCCAGCGCGGATTCGATCGCTGCGGCCACGAAGCGGCCGTAGTTGTAGTTCAGGACAACGATCGAAGCGGAAATGGACATCGGGGACCCTCTGATGACACCAATGGTAACCATGTGTTACTCATGAATCATTATCCTCAGAGACTGTCGGCAGAAAAGTCATCTCGCGACAGAGTCCCCCAGTTGACGGGGCGATGGGACCGCCGGAAGTCCAGAAAACAGCAGGGCGCCCGACCGCGTCAGCAGTCGGGCGCCCTGCCCAGGAGATCAGATCAGACCGGGAGCGCCACGCCGGTCAGGCCGGCGCGGCGATCTGGCCGTCCGGCACTCAGTCGTCGTTGCCGCCGAAGATGCCCAGCAGCGCCAGCAGCGACTGGAACACGTTGTACAGGCTCAGGTAGATGCCCAGCGTGGCGGTGATGTAGTTGGTCTCCTCGCCGTTCTCGATGCGCTTGAGGTCATAGAGGATGAAGGCCGAGAAGATGCCGATCGTCAGCACCGACAGCGTGATCATCAGCGCGCTCGACTGCAGGAAGATGTTGGCGATGCCGGCCACCAGCACCATGATCATGCCGATGAACAGGAACTTGCCCATCGACGACAGGTCGCGCTTGATCACCGCCGACAGCGTGGCCATGCCGAAGAAGATCAGGCCGGTTCCGGTGAAGGCGGTCATGATCAGGCCGGCGCCGTTCGACAGGCCCAGCACCGTGCCGATCAGGCGCGACAGCATCAGTCCCATGAAGAAGGTGAAGGCCAGCAGGATCGGCACGCCGGCGGCCGAGTTCTTGGTCTTCTCGATCGCGAACATGAAGCCGAACGCGCCGGCCATGAACACGATCAGGCCGACGATCGGCGACATCGCGCGGGTCAGGCCGGTGGCCACACCCAGCCAGGCGCCCAGCACGGTCGGGATCATCGACAGCGCGAGCAGCATGTAGGTGTTGCGCATCACGCGGTTGCGCTCGGCGGCGCTGGGCATCGCGACAGATGCAAAGCCGTGGTTCTGGAACAGGTCGGACATGACAGGAGCTCCTTCGGAGACAGCGGAAAGACGGGAACGGATCACGACGGATCAGTGGATGCAGAGACGCCCCGGAGGGATGACGGACCCCGGGCGGTCACGGCGATCGGCGGCCGGGCGCGCAGCGCACCGGTGGATCGCGGCTCAGGCGAGCTGGCGTGGCGGACGCAAGGGTCCGTCGAGATAGGGCGAAGCCTGGGGCCTTCCCTCGGCCGGGTGCAGCGCCCGCTGCAGTCCGCGGCAATGCGGCTGCGGCAGCAGCCCCGGCAGCGGCGGGACATCGGCCAGTTCGGCCACCGGGTCGGACTCCTGGGCCGGATCGGTGCGATCCGGCAGCGCGGCCGGCGGCGTGCCCTCGTCGGCCCGCAGAGGGCGGTCGGCTTCGGCACGGCAGTCGGCATCGGCCTGGGCGACCAGCGTGACGGTCGCGACTGCAGCCTGTGCCCCGCCAAGCAGGCCGGCGCACAGCAGCATCAGCACAGCGAACAGGGACATCAGTCGACGGAACATGGGATCAAGTGTAGCGGAGCCGCGCTCACCGTGTCGGCGCCGGGGCTGCAGCCAGCACCGGAGAAGCGGTCGCCGCGTCCGGGTGTTCCCAGCGACGGCGCGCGGCCATCACCATGTTCGGATAAGGCGCCTTGCCCCGGCTGCCGTTGTAGCGCCCCAGCGCCATGAAGAGATCGCCCCGCTCGCGATCGAGGTAGTGGCGCAGGATCACGCAGCCGAAGCGCAGATTGGTCTGCATGTGGAACAGCCGCGAGGCGTCGCCGTCGCCGATCGTGCGCGCCCAGAAGGGCATGACCTGCATGTAGCTGCGCGCGCCAACCACCGAGATCGCGTACTTGCGGAATCCGCTCTCCACCTCGATCAGCCCGAGCACCAGCGCGGTATCGAGGCCGGCGCGCCGGCTCTCGTACCAGACCGTCTCGAGGAATTCGCGGCGGACGTTGAAGTCGGGCTTGCGCCGCGCCAGCCGCTCGCTCATGGCGCCCAGCCAGCGCAGATGCGCCAGCCGTGCCTCGGTCGAGACGAACTCGAGCCGGGGCGGTGCGCCGTTGCCGGCCACCGCCGCCGCCAGCGCGGTGCGCACCGAATCGGCCAGCGGCTCCTCGAGCTGGCCGCCAGCCTGCGCGGCCGGGCTGATGCCCAGCCCGGCCAGCGCCGGTCCGGCACCGATCAGCCAGGCGCGGCGGCGACAGCTCATGCCTTCAGGCGACCCTTCACGAAGGCGACGACCTCGGCGGCCGCCACCTTGGTCGCGGCCTCGTCGCGCCGGCCCTGGTACTCGACCTGGCCTTCCTTCAGGCCCCGGTCGGACAGCACCACGCGGTGCGGCACGCCGATCAGCTCCCAGTCGGCGAACATCGCGCCCGGGCGCTCGCCGCGGTCGTCGAGGATCGCGTCGATGCCGGCGGCCAGCAGTTCGTCGTGCAGCGCGTCGGCGGCGGCCTTGACGTCGGCCGAGCGGTCGTAGCCGATCGGGCAGATCGCCACGGTGAACGGCGCGATCGCGTCCGGCCAGATGATGCCGCGCGCGTCATGGCCCTGCTCGATCGCCGCACCCAGGATGCGGGTCACGCCGATGCCGTAGCAGCCCATCTCCATCAGCGCCGGCTTGCCGGTCTCGTCCAGGAAGGTCGCGTTCATCGCCTTCGAGTACTTGGTGCCGAGGTAGAAGACATGGCCGACCTCGATGCCGCGCTCGATCGCCAGCACGCCCCGGCCGTCCGGCGACGGATCGCCCTCGACGACGTTGCGCAGGTCGGCCACCAGATCGGGCTCGGGCAGGTCGCGGCCCCAGTTCACGCCGGTCAGGTGGTAGTCCTCCTCGTTGGCGCCGCAGCAGAAGTCGCTCATCGCGGCCACCGAGCGGTCGGCGATGATCTTCACCGGCTTTTTCAGACCGACCGGGCCCAGGTAGCCCGGCTTGCAGCCGAAGTGCTCGTCGATCTCGGCCAACGTGGCGAAGCGGAAGCCGTTCTTCAGGCCCTCGATCTTGCCGACCTTGACCTCGTTCATCTCGTGGTCGCCGCGCAGCAGCAGCAGCCAGACGGTCGAGCCGACGATGTCGCCCTGCTCGTTGCGCGTGTCGGTGGCCAGCACCAGGCTCTTGAGCGACTTCGTCAGCGGCAGGCCCAGGAAGGCGGCGACATCCGCGCAGGTGCTCTTGCCCGGCGTCAGCGTCTTGACCATCGCGGCGGACGGCTCGGCGCGCGGCGCGGCCGGTGCCACGGCCTCGGCCAGCTCGATGTTGGCGGCGTAGTCGCTGGTCGGGCAGTAGATGATCGCGTCCTCGCCGGTCTGGGCGATGACCTGGAACTCGTGGCTGAGGTCGCCGCCGATGGCGCCGGTGTCGGCCGCCACCGCGCGGTAGGTCAGGCCGAAGCGATCGAAGATGCGCTTGTAGGCGGCGAACATCGTCTCGTAGCTCTTGGCCGCGGCCTCGGGGCTGCGGTCGAAGGAGTACGCGTCCTTCATCGTGAACTCGCGCCCGCGCATGATGCCGAAGCGCGGCCGGCGCTCGTCGCGGAACTTCGTCTGGATGTGATAGAAATTCTTCGGCAGCTGCTTGTAGCTGCGCAGCTCTTGGCGCGCGATGTCGGTCACCACCTCTTCGCTGGTCGGCTGGATGATGAAGTCGCGGTCATGCCGATCCTTCACCCGCATCATCTCCGGGCCCATCTTGTCGAAGCGGCCGGTCTCCTGCCACAGCTCGGCCGGCTGCACCACCGGCATCAAGAGCTCGACGGCGCCGGCGCGGTTCATCTCCTCGCGGATGATGCCCTCGACCTTGCGGATCACCCGCAGCCCCATCGGCATGTAGTTGTAGATGCCCGCGCCCAGGCGCTTGATCATGCCGGCTCGCATCATCAGCTTGTGGCTGATCACCTCGGCATCGGCGGGCGCTTCCTTCAGGGTGGCGATGAAGAACTGGGAGGCTTTCATGGGGTGGTCGGTA
This sequence comes from Sphaerotilus natans, assembly GCF_900156335.1. GTDB lineage: Bacteria > Pseudomonadota > Gammaproteobacteria > Burkholderiales > Burkholderiaceae_C > Sphaerotilus > Sphaerotilus natans. The sequence goes on along the minus strand of NZ_FTMZ01000001.1, from coordinate 76,207 downwards.
CGCGGACGGGTACTGAGTGGAACCTCTGGACGGGCGACAGGAGCCCTTGTCCCTGCTCGGGTGATCCGCGGGCTTGCGCCAATCGGACCCGGTGCAATAATGGGTTCAACGTGAAAATTGGGGTCTGATTATGCTCGACCGAGAAGGCTTCCGGCCCAACGTCGGCATCATCCTGCTCAACCAGCGGAACCAGGTGTTCTGGGGCAAGCGCATTCGCACCCACTCCTGGCAATTCCCGCAGGGCGGCATCAAGCATGGCGAGACGCCGGAGCAGGCGATGTTCCGAGAGCTCCACGAAGAAGTGGGGCTGCATCCTGAACATGTGCGCATCATCGCGCGCACACGAGACTGGCTGCGCTACGAGGTGCCCGAGCACTACATCCGCCGCGACGCACGCGGTCACTACAAGGGGCAGAAGCAGATCTGGTTCCTGCTGCAGCTCATGGGCCGGGACACCGACATGAACCTGCGCGCCTCCACGCACCCCGAGTTCGATGCCTGGCGCTGGCACGACTACTGGGTGCCGCTGGATGTGGTGATCGAGTTCAAGCGCAATGTCTACCAGATGGCGCTGACCGAGCTGGCGCGCTTCATTCCGGCGCGCCCGAACCATCACAACCGCTATCTGCGCCACGGCATGCGCTCGCTGCGCCGCGAGGACGGCGCAGAGCCCCGCGCCAGCGCGGCCCCGCTGCAAGGCGACGCCGCGATGAGCGATCTGCCGCCGCTCGAGTTCAAGCTGGGGACGTCCTGACCGGCGGGCGCCGGTTCAGCAGCACCAGCCCCAGGCAGATGCCCGCCAGCGCCAGCAGCAAGGCGGGCGTGACCGGCTCGTGCAGCAGCAGCCCGGCACTGAGCGTGCCGAATACCGGCGTGAGCAGCACGAAGGCCTGGACCTGGGTCGCGGGATAGCGGGTCAGCAGCCAGAACCACAGCAGATAGCTGGCGAAGGTCACGATCACGCCCTGATAGACCATCGAGCCGATCGCCAGCGGGCTCCAGGCCTGCGGCCAGGCGTCGCCATGGACCCAGGCCGCCAGCGGCGACAGCAGCGCTGCCACGCCGAGCTGCCAGGCCAGCGTGACCTCGGAAGGCGCGCTGCGCAGCACCGACAGCCGGATCGTCACCGTGGTCAGCCCCCACAGCACCGCGGCCACCAGGATCATCAGGTCGCCACGCCAGGTGGTGCCGGCTGCGGTGAGCGAAAAACCCTCGCCAAACGCCGCCGCCAGCGCGGCAAAGGCGATCAGCAGCCCGACGGACTGCAGCGGCATCAGCCGCTCGCCCCGATGCAGCGCCGCCAGCACCAGCGCGACGACAAAGGGCGAGGTGTTGATGAAGACCACGCCGCGCGCGGCGGTGGTGTGCTGCAGGCCGACAAAGGCCAGCGCGAACTCGGTGGCGAACAGGAAACCGGCCAGCAGCCCCGGCAGCAGGCTCGGGCCTCGCCAGTCCCAGCGCAGGCCGCGCCAGCGCATCCAGCCCAGCAGCAGCACGAAGGCGACGATGCTGCGGATCGAGACCTGCACCAGCGCCGGCACCTCCGGCAGCGCCAGCTTGACCGAGACCTGGTTGAGGCCCCACAGCATGCAGCACAGCAGCAGGCTCAGGACGGCGGCAAGATCGAGATGGGAGCGTGCGGACATCGGCAAGGCGTGGGAGCGCACGCGCAGTGGCTGAAAAGTGTGGAGTCAGCCGATAGGCCGGATTCTGTGCGGCGGGTTGCCCCGCCGTGACCGCCATTCCTCTGGGCCGCCCGTCGCCGGAACGGCTCGATGCCACCTACCCGCCAGCTCAGCGGGCCACGTCATAGCTGGCCTATTTGGTGTTGCTGCGCGCAGAGATTGCCCGTTTCACCCGGACCGAACCGGCTCGTCTCTGTTGCTCTGATCCTCACCTCGCGGTGGAGAGGTATTACCTCCTGCGCTGCCCTGTGCAGTCCGGACCTTCCTCCAGTGCGACCTTTCGATCCTTGCACCAGCGGCGGTCTGGCTGACTCCACGGGCGGGATTGTCCCACAACAGGAACCCTGCCCCCCGGCGCGGCGCTCAGCGCGGGCGCGACAGTGCGTCGATGCGAGCGCTGCAGGCCGCGACGACACGGCGCAGCTCCTCGTGCTGTGCCGCGCAGCGCTGCAGCTGCTGGCGATCGGCCAGATGCACCTCGAGCAGCTCGCGGTAGGTCAGGCCGGCCTTGAGCGGCTGCGGCGTCGGGCAGGCGCTGTCGACACCGGCCGGCAGCACGCACTTCAGTGCGACCGGCGCGGGCGGCACCGGCGGAGGCGAGGCACAGCCGCCCAGCACCAGGGCGGTCGACAGCAGGAGCGGCGACAGGGCGGCCCTCATGTCAGCGCCCCCGGGCGCCGTTGCCGGCCACGCGGTTGAGCGTGCGCAGCGCCTCCGGCGGCACCGGCGCCGACAGGCAGCTCATGCCGGCCGCGTTCTGGCGCAGCTGGCCCTGCAGCAGCACCAGCTGCAGCTCGCGCTCGCGCAGCTCGTCGCGCAGGCGGCCGGGACTGCCGCCGCCGGCCGCCGCCAGCGCCTTGCGCACCCGCAGCAGCTCGGCATCGGTGTCACGGCGACGCTGGGCCAGATCGGCCAGCTGGGTCTGGCTGTCGTCGAGCGCCTCGATCATCTCGACCTTCTGCTCGTCGAAGGAGGTCTGCAGCTCGCGCAGGCGCACCTCGAAGGCGGCTTCGCGCGAGCGCAGCTCCTCGGCCAGCGCGATCTGCGCCTGGCGGTGCCGCGCCTCGCTGTCGCGCATCTGCGTCTCAAGCCGGGCGGCGCGGTGCTCGGCCGCTTGTCCGTCGGAGGAACCGATGCCATGGCCGATCCAGCCGGACACCAGCAGGGCCGCGGTCGTCGCGATCAGGCGCAGCTTGTCGGGCATCGATGGACTCCAGAAAAATGATTTTGCATTTCAGGTCGGATTGTCATCCCGGCCGACGGCTGCGCATGGTAGGCAAGACCCGGAACCGCAACGGTGACGATTCGTGAGAGGCCCGCCGTTCAGCGCGCCTCTCAGCGCTCCTTCGTGAACGACTGCCCAAGCGCTGCCGGCGCCTGCGCGCGGCCGAAGAAGCCCGCCAGCAGCACCACGGTGAACAGATAGGGCAGCGCCTGAATCAGCTCGACCGGCACCGCGCCCAGGCCCGGCAGCACCGTGCCCTGCAGTCGGATCGCCACCGCGTCGAGCAGGCCGAACAGCAGACAGGCCCACAGCGCACGCACCGGATGCCAGTGGCCGAAGACCATCGCCGCCAGCGCCATGAAGCCGCGGCCGGCGCTCATGCCCGGCGTGAAGCTGGCGTTCTGCGCCAGCGTCAGGAAGGCCCCGGCGATGCCGCACAGCACGCCGGCCAGCAGCACCGCGCGCCAGCGCAGCCCGGCCACCGAGATGCCGGCGGCATCCACCATCGCCGGGTTCTCGCCGACCGCGCGCAGCCGCAGCCCGAAGCGGGTGCGGTAGAGCAGCCACCACACCGCCGGCACCAGCGCGAAGGCCAGCCAGGTCAGCAGCGTGTGGCGCAGCAGCGCCTCGGCCAGCAGCGGTCCGAGCAGCGGCCAGTCCTGCACCGCACGCGCCGCCGCGTCGAACAGCACGCCGAAGCGACCTTCAGGCGGCACGTCGGGCGTGCGTCCGCCGCGCTGGAACAGGTGCAGGCCGATGACCGCGGTCAGCCCGAGCGCCAGGATGTTGATCGCCACGCCGGAGACGATCTGGTCGCCGCGAAAGCGGATGCAGGCCAGCCCGTGCACCGCCGACAGCGCCATGCCGGTCGCGACCGCCGCCAGCAGCGCCGCCCCGGCCGGCCAGCCGAAGGCACCCGCCACCGCCGCGGCGAAGGCCGCCGCCAGCAGCTTGCCCTCCAGGCCGATGTCGATGACGCCGGCGCGCTCGCTCAGCACCCCGGCCAGCGCGCACAGCACCAGCGGCACGCTGATGCGCAGCGTCGCGCCCAGCACCGAGGCGACGACGGTCGCCAGCTCCTGCAGCTCGCTCATGCGCCCTCCCCGGCCGGCGCGGCACGCAGCGCCCGCCGCGTCCACAAGGTCCACAGGCGCGCCACCAGCGGCCGCAGCATCAGCGCCAGCGCGCCGCAGAACAGCACCACCAGGCCCTGCACCGCCGTCACCATGTCGCGCGAGAAGGTCGGGATCTCGAAGGCCAGCTCGGAGCCACCCTGCACCAGCGCGCCGAACAGCAGCGCCGCCAGCACGATGCCAGCCGGGTGATTGCGCCCCATCAGCGCCACCGCGATGCCGGTGAAGCCCGCGCCGGCGACGAAGTCCAGCAGCAGCCGGTGATGCACGCCCAGCACCTCGTTGATGCCGACGCCGCCGGCCAGCGCACCCGAGCTCATCAGCGCGATCAGCGTCAGCCGCACCGACGACAGCCCGGCGTAGTGCGCCGCGCCCGGCGCGTGGCCGAGCGTGCGCAGCGCGAACCCCAGCCGGGTGTGCCACAGCACGACCCACAGCCCGGCCGCGCACAGCAGCGCCAGCACCAGGGCCGCGTTCAGCGGCGTGGCCGGCGCCTGCACGCCGACCGCGGCCAGCAGCGCCTGCGCCGTCGGCAGCCCGACGCCCTCGGCCAGCGCCCGGCTCTCCACCGACGGATTGCCCGGCACCGCCAGCACATTGACCAGCAGCCAGACCAGCAGCGCCGAGGCCAGGAAATTGAACATGATCGTCGTGATGACGATGTGGCTGCCGCGGCGCGCCTGCAGCCAGGCCGGCACCGCCGCCCAGGCCGCGCCGCCCACCGCCGCTGCCGGCATCGCCAGCAGCACCACCGCCCAGCCCGGCAACCAGCGGTCCAGCGCCAGCGCGACGACGCAGGCCAGCAGCCCGCCGACCGAGGCCTGCCCCTCGGCGCCGATGTTGAACAGGCCGGCGTGCGCGGCCAGCGCCACCGCCAGGCCCGTGAAGATGAAGTTGGTCGTGTAGTGCAGCGTGTAGCCCCAGGCCAGCCCGGAGCCGAAGGCGCCCTCGACCAGCAGCCGCATCGCCTGCGCCGGGCTGTGGCCGAGCAGCGCCACCAGCGCGCCCGCCACCGTCAGCGCCATCAGCACGTTGAGCAGCGGCAGCACGCCGAAGTCGATCCAGCGCGGCAGCGGCGCCCCGTGTCCTGCGGTCGCTGCGCTCATGCCGCGGCCCCTCCCTGGCCCATGCAGCGGCCGATCGTCACCTCGTCGGCGTCGTCGCGCATCATCTCGCCGGTGATGCGGCCCTGCGACATCACGACGATGCGATCGGCCAGCGCCAGGATCTCGTCGAGCTCGGTCGACACCAGCAGCACCGCGCAGCCGGCATCGCGCAGCCGGCGCAGCGCGCGGTGAATCGTCTCGATCGCGCCGATATCGACGCCGCGCGTGGGCTGGCCGATCAGCAGCAGGCGCGGCGCGCGGCGCAGCTCGCGCGCGATGACCAGCTTCTGCTGGTTGCCGCCGGAGAACTTCGCCGAGCGCCAGGCCGGATCGGGCGGGCGCACGTCGAAGGCGGCCATCATCTCGGCGCACTGCGCGCGCATCGCGCCGTGGTCGAGCAGGCCCAGCGCGGCCGGGCCGCGGGTGATGGCCGCATCGTCGGTGTAGCCGAGCGCGGCCGACTCCCAGGCCTCGAACGCCAGGACCAGGCCCAGGCGATGGCGATCCTCCGGCACATGCGCCACGCCGAGCTGGCGCAGCCGGTGCGGATCGAGCGGCCAGACCGCGCGCTGGTGCACCGCATCGGCCGCCAGCGCGATCTCGCCGGTCTGCAGCGGCCGCAGCCCGGCCAGCAGCTCCAGCAGCTCGCTCTGGCCGTTGCCCGAGACGCCCGCCACGCCGACAATCTCGCCCGCGCGCAGGCTCAGGTCGATGTCCGACAGCCGCACCACGCCCTGCGCGTCGCGCCAGCCCAGGCCGCGCGCCGTCAGCACCGCCGCGCCCGCCACCGCCGCCGGCCCCTCGCGGCCGAGCCGCACCTTGCGCCCGACCATCAGCTCGGCCAGCTCGGCCTCGGTGGTGGCGGCCGTCTCGCGGGTGGCGACCACCTCGCCGGCGCGCATCACCGTGACCCGGTCGCTCACCGCCAGCACCTCGCGCAGCTTGTGCGTGATCAGCAGCACCGTGGTGCCGCGGCTTTTCAGCTGGCGCAGCATGCGCATGAGCTGGTCGGCCTCCTGCGGCGTGAGCACGCCGGTCGGCTCGTCGAGGATCAGCACCTTGGCGCCGCGGTACAGCGCCTTCAGGATCTCGACGCGCTGCAGCACGCCCACCGGCAGCTCAGCCGCCACCGCGTCCGGGTCGACCTCGAGGCCGAACTCCGCCGCCAGCCGCAGCACCTCGCGCCGCGCCGCCGCCAGGCTCGGGCCCAGCACGAAGCCCTGCTCGGCGCCAAGCACGATGTTCTCCAGCACCGTGAAGCGCTCCACCAGCATGAAATGCTGATGCACCATGCCGATGCCGGCGGCGATCGCGTCGCGGGCGCTGCCCGGTTTCAGGGCGCGCCCGGCCACCTCGATGGTGCCCTCGTCGGGCGGGTGCAGGCCGTAGAGAACGGCCATCAGCGTCGACTTGCCGGCACCGTTCTCGCCGATCAGGGCGTGGATCGAGCCAGGCGCCACCTCCAGCGTGACGCCGCGGTTGGCGTGCACGCTGCCGAAGCGCTTGTGGATGCCGCGCAGCGCGATCATGCGACCAGGGAGCGAGCCATTCGCTTCAGGCTTCAGTAGCGGCAGGCGTTGTCGGCCATGTAGTCGGCGACCTTGATGCGGCCGGCGACGATGTCGGCCTGCGCCGCATCGAGCTTCTTCTTCATCTCCGGCGTGATCAGCTTCGCGTTGTGCTCGTCCATCGCCAGCGCCACGCCGTTCTCCTTCAGGCCAAGCACCTGCACGCCCGACTTCCAGCTGCTGTCCTTGACCGATCGGGCGATCTGGAAGACCGCCACGTCCACGCGCTTGACCATCGAGCTCAGCATCGTGCCCGGATGCAGGTGGTTCTGGTTGCTGTCGACGCCGATGGCCAGGCGGCCCTGGTCCTTGGCCGCCTGGTAGACGCCCACGCCGGTGCCGCCGGCGGCGGCGAAGATCACGTCGACGCCGCGCGAGAACTGGTTGCGCGCCAGCTCGCCGCCGCGGGTCGGATCGCTCCAGGCCGCCGGGGTGGTGCCCGTCATGTTGGCCAGCGTCTCGGCCTTCGGGTTGGCGTATTTGGCGCCCTGCTCGTAGCCGCACTGGAAGCGGCGGATCAGCGGCACGTCCATGCCGCCGATGAAGCCGACCTTGCCCGACTTGCTCGCCATCGCCGCGGCCATGCCGGCCAGGAAGGAGCCCTCCTGCTCCTTGAAGACCACCGACTGCACATTGGGCAGGTTGACCACCATGTCGACGATGGCGAACTTGAGCTGCGGGAACTCCTTGGCCACCTTCTCCAGCGCCGAGGCCTGGGTGAAGCCGATGGCGATGATCGGGTTGGCGCCCTTCTGCGCCATGCGCCGGAAGGCCTGCTCGCGCTGGGTGTCGTTGGCGATCTCGAACTCGAGGTAGCCGCCGCCGGTCTCCTTCTTGTAGCGCTCCATGCCGTTGTACGCGGCCTCGTTGAAGGACTTGTCGAACTTGCCGCCGGCGTCGTAGACGACGGCCGGCTGGGCCTGGGCGCGGGCGATCGGTGCCGCCAGCAGCAGCGCCCCGGCCAGGGCCGTGGCCAGAAAGACCGGATTCAGGCGAAACAAAAGGGTGTCTGCAGGCATGGGCGTCTCCTCTCGGCACGGTGACAGGCGGGCGGATTGCGTGACGGATTCTGCAATAGCCATACCCGATCGTCTCCCCGGGGCTTGCCGGAGAGACAAGGCCGCAGGAGCGGCCAGCCGGACCCGCCGGAATTGACATGCATCAACGGTGCTGCACCGCAGCATCAAGCTGACATCTTGGGCGGGGAAGCTGCTGGCATGCTGCAGCACAGCACTCACCGAACCTTGCCGAGGATGCGCATGAACCCTTCCCCGACCCCTGACTCCGTCTCCCTGCCGCTGGCGGGCCGCCGCGGCCTGATCCTGGGCGTGGCCAACGAGCACAGCATCGCCTGGGGCTGCGCGCAGGTGGCGCGCGCGCAGGGCGCCTCGCTGGTGCTGTCGTGCCTGAACGAGAAGGCGCGCAGTTTCGTGCAGCCGCTGGCCGATGCGGTCCAGGCGCCACTCGTCGACTGCAACGTCGAGACCGAGGGCGACCTGGAGCGGCTGGTGCAGGCCGCGGTCGATCATCTGGGCGGCCTCGACTTCGTCATCCACTCGATCGCCTGGGCGCCGCTGGCCGAGCTGCGCGGACGCGTCATCGACAGCTCGGCGGCCGGCTTCGCGCGGGCGATGACGGTGTCGTGCCACTCCTTCGCCGCGCTGGCCAAGGCCTGCGAGCCGCACCTGTCGGACGACGCCGCGCTGATGACGATGAGCTACCTCGGCGCCGACGAGGCCATCCCGCACTACGGCCTGATGGGCCCGGTCAAGGCGGCGCTGGAATCGCTGGTGCGCTACCTGGCCGCCGAGCTGGGCCCGCAGGGCGTGCGGGTGCACGCGATCTCGCCGGGACCGATGCCCACCCGTGCGGCCTCCGGCCTGCAGGACTTCGAGGCGCTGATGGCCACCGCCCGCGCCGAGGCGCCGCTGCGCCGGCTGGTCACGCTCGAGGAGGTCGGCGCGCTGGCGGCCTTCCTGGCCGGACCGGGCGGGCGCGGCATGAGCGGCCAGACCCTCTTCGTCGATGCCGGCTTCCATGTCGTGCGCTGACCCTGTCGTGCGCTGATTCCTGCGACCTGTCCCGATGACCGCCATGAACCCGACCCCGTCTACCGAACCGATCACCAACCTCACCTTCGACGAGCTGCCGCTGGGCGCGCGCGCCCGGGTCAGCCGCACGCTGACGCAGGACGACATCGTCGCCTTCGCGCTGGTCTCGGGCGATGTCAACCCGGCCCATGTCGACCCGGAGTACGCCAACGCGACCCGTTTCCACGGCACCATCGCGCACGGCATGTGGGCCGGCGCGATGATCTCCTCGCTGCTGGGCACCGAGTTTCCCGGCCCCGGCACGATCTACGAAGGCCAGACGCTGCGCTTTCACCTGCCGGTGCGCGCTGGCGACACGCTGACGGCCGAGGTCATCGTCACCGCCCGCGACACCGAGCGCCACCGCCTGACGCTGGACTGCCAGGTCACCAACCAGACGGGCGCCACCGTCGTCAGCGGCGAGGCGCTGGTGCGCGCGCCGATGCAGAAGGTCAGCCGAGCGCGCGCGGCGCTGCCGCAGATGCACCTGTTCGACCCCGACGCCCGGCTGGCGCGCTGGATCGACGGCTGGGCGGCCGATCTGGCCGGGCAGCCGCCGGTGCAGTGCGGCGTGGTCCATCCCTGCGACGCCACCTCGCTGGCCGGCGCGCTGGCGGCAGCGCGGCGCGGCCTGATCGTGCCGTGGCTGATCGGCCCGGAGGCGAAGATCCGCGCGGTGGCCGAGCAGGCCGGGCTGGACCTGGGCGACGCGCGCATCGAGGCGGTCGAGCACAGCCACGCCGCCGCCGCACGCGCCGCCGAGCTGGCCGCCTCCGGCCAGGTCGAGGTGCTGATGAAGGGCAGCCTGCACACCGACGAGCTGATGCACGCGGTGATCGCCACGCCGCAGCTGCGCACCAAGCGGCGCATCTCGCATGTCTTCCGCTTCGATATTCCGACCTACCCGAAGCCGATCCTGATCACCGACGCGGCGATCAACATCGCGCCGACGCTGGAGGACAAGGCCGACATCGTCGCCAGCGCGATCGACCTGGCGCGGGTGCTGGGCGTGGCGCGGCCGAAGGTCGCCATCCTGGCGGCGGTCGAGACGGTCAACCCGAAGATGGTCTCGACGCTGGACGCCGCGGCGCTGTGCAAGATGGCCGACCGCGGCCAGATCACTGGCGGCCTGCTCGACGGCCCGCTGGCCTTCGACAACGCGATCTCGGCCGAGGCGGCGCGCATCAAGGGCATCCGCTCGGAGGTGGCCGGCGACGCCGACATCCTGCTGGTGCCGGACCTGGAGTCCGGCAACATGCTGGCCAAGCAGCTCGAGTACCTGGCGGGCGCGGCCGGCTGCGGCATCGTGCTGGGCGCACGCGTGCCGATCGCGCTGACCAGCCGCGCCGACGGCGAGGCCTCGCGGCTGGCCTCGGCGGCGCTGGCCGCGCGCCTGGCGCTGGCCTGGCGGGAGCAGCGGCCGTGAACGCCGTCGCTGCGACCGCGACGGAGGCGGCGGTCCTGGTCGTCAACGCCGGCTCCTCGACGCTGAAGTTCGCGCTCTACCCGCGCAGCGACGACTCGGCGGCGGCGTTCGCCGCGCACCCGTCCTTCGCCAGCGGCCAGCTCGACGGGCTGCAGCCCGGCGGCACGCTGCGGCTCTGCCCGAGCGGCGAGGTGCCGACCGAGCTGCCCTCGCCGGTCGACGAGCAGGCACGCTTCGCGGTGGCGCTGCAGGCGCTGCAGCGCCATGTGGCCGAGCGCGCGCCGCAGGCGCAGATCGTCGCGGTGGCGCACCGCATCGTGCACGGCGGCGGGCAGTTCGTCGCGCCGGTCGTGCTGGATGACGCGGCGCTGGCGCAGCTCGCCGGGCTCTCGCCGCTGGCGCCGCTGCACCAGCCGCACAACCTCGCCGGCGTGGCCGCGCTGCGCGAGGCCTTTCCGGCGCTGCCGCAGGTCGGCTGCTTCGACACCGCCTTTCACGCCAGCCTGCCCGATCTGGAAACCCGCTTCGCGCTGCCGCAGGCGCTGCATGACGAGGGCATTCGCCGCTACGGCTTTCATGGCCTGTCCTACCAGTACCTGATGCAGGTGCTGCCGGCCTTCAGCGCGCGCGCTGGCGGCCGGGTGCTGATGGCGCATCTGGGCAGCGGCGCGAGCCTGTGCGGCGCGATCGACGGGCGCAGCGCCGCCACGACCATGGGCTTCTCGGCGCTCGACGGCCTGATGATGGGCAGCCGCAGCGGCGCGCTCGACCCCGGCGTGGTGCTGCACCTGTGGCGCCAGGGCTGGACCGAGGCCCAGGTCGAGAAGCTGCTCTACAAGGACAGCGGCCTGCTGGGCGTGTCGGGCCTGAGCGCGGACATGCGGCTGCTGCGCCGCCTGGCCGGCCAGGGCCAGACGCGCGCGCAGCGGGCGATCGACCTGTTCATACACCGGCTGCGCCGCGAGAGCGGCGCGCTGGCGGCGGTGCTCGGCGGGCTGGACGTGCTGGTGTGCACCGGCGGCATCGGCGAGCATGACGCCGCCACCCGCGCGGCGATGGCCGAGGCGCTGCATTTCCTCGGCGTCTCGATCGACCCGCAGGCCAACGCCGCCGCCACCGGCGACACGGTCCGCGCCATTCACGCCGCCGATAGCGCGGTCGAGGTCTGGGTGGTGCCGACCGACGAGGGCCGGATCGCCGCGCAGGCGGCCTGGGCGCTGCTGGACGCGCCGCATGAACCGGCCCCATCCGCACCCGCACCCGGCACGCCCCCTGCCCGCGCATCGCTGGCCGCCTGATCACGACGGAGATCCACCGTGCACGCCGCTTCCCCGCATCTTTCCCAGAACCCCTCCCCTGATCCGGACACCGCCGCTGCCGCGCTGGACCGGGTGCTGATGGCCCGCTCGGCGCCGCTGACCTCCGGCCTGTCGCCGATCTCGCTGTCGCTGGCCTGGCAGGACTGGGCCCAGCATCTGGCCAGCCAGCCCGGCCAGGCGCTGCGGCTGGCCGCGCTGGCCCAGGCCGGCGCGGTGGAATGGGCCGGGCACTGCGCCAGCGGCCTGTGCAGCGACGACGAGACGGTGCAGCGCGATCCGCGCTTCGCCAGCGAGGACTGGCGCGCCTGGCCCTGGAGCGGCCTGGCCCATGCCTACAAGCGCAGCGAGCGCTGGTGGGACGAGGCGATGCGCCTGGACGGCCTCACCCGCCACCACGCCGAGGTGGTGCGCACCTTCGCGCACCAGTGGCTGGACCTGCTCAGCCCGAGCAACCTGCCCTTCAACCCCGAGGTGCTGCGCCGCACCCGCGAGACCGCCGGCGCCAACCTGGTCCAGGGCGCGCAGCACGCGTTCGACGACTGGCGCCGCGACCACGGCCTGGCGCCGCTGCAGCCGCCCGAGCGCGAGTTCCGCCCCGGCATCGAGGTCGCGACCACGCCCGGCGCGGTGGTGATGCGCAACCGCCTGGTCGAGCTGATCCAGTACGCGCCCACCACCGCCACCGTGCAGGCCGAGCCGGTGCTGATCGTGCCGTCGTGGATCATGAAGTACTACATCCTCGACCTGAGCCCGCACAACTCGATGGTGCGCTGGCTGACCGAGCAGGGCCACACCGTCTTCATCCTGAGCTGGAAGAACCCCGACGCGGGCGACGCCCAGCTCGGCATGGACGACTACCTGCGCCTGGGCGTCTTCGACAGCCTGGCGCGCATCGCCGAGCTCGTGCCGGGCGAGCCGGTGCATGCCTGCGGCTACTGCCTGGGCGGCACGCTGCTGTCGATCGGCGCGGCCGCGCTGGCGCGCCCGGGTCAGGTCGCGGGTGCCGAGCGCATGGCGCCGCTGGCCTCGGTCTCGCTGCTGGCGGCCGAGACCGACTTCAGCGAACCCGGCGAGCTGGGCGTGCTGATCGACGAGGCGCAGGTGCAGCTGCTCGAGGCGGTGATGGCCGAGCGCGGCTTCCTGAGCGGGCGGCAGATGGCCGGCTCCTTCCAGTTCCTGCACTCGCGCGATCTGGTCTGGTCGACGCGGATGCAGGAATACCTGCTCGGCCAGCGCAGCCAGCCCAGCGACCTGATGGCCTGGAACGCCGACGTCACCCGCATGCCCGCGCGCATGCACGGCGAGTACCTGCGGCGCTGCTACCTGCACAACGATCTGGCCGAGGACCGCTATCCGGTCGAGGGCCGGCCGGTGTCGCTGTCGGACATCCGCCAGCCGATGTTCGTCGTCGGCACCGAGAAGGACCATGTCTCGCCGTGGCGCTCGGTCTACAAGGTGCTGCGCCTGACCGAGACTGCGCTCACCTTCGTGCTGACCAGCGGCGGCCACAACGCCGGCATCGTCAGCGAGCCCGGCCACCCCAGGCGCCACTACGCGCTGCTGGCCTGTGGCGCCGAGGATCCGTGGATGAGCCCGGACGACTGGCAGCAGGCCGCGCCGCGCCATGAGGGCTCGTGGTGGACGGCCTGGCATGACTGGCTGCTGGCGCACGGCAGCGGCCGCCAGGTGCCGGCACGCACGATCGCGCCCGAGGCGGCGCTGATGCCGGCGCCGGGCGCGCATGTGATGGTGCGCTACCCGGACTGAGCGTCCCGAAGATGAAGCGCAGATGAAGCCCGGGTGAAGGTCCGGGCGACGGCGTCAACGCCGCGGATCGGCCTGCCGTTGAGCGCGCCATGAACACCGCCCGCCCCGCCCGTCCGTCCCTCCCGCGCGCCGCGCGCCTCGTGCTGCTGGCCGCGCTCTCGGCCGGCGCGCTCGGCCTGTCGGGCTGCGGCGGTGGGGTGTCGGTCGGGGTGGGCATCGAGGCGGGCTACGGCAGCAGCCACGACGCGCCGCCCACCGTCTCGATGAGCCTGAGCACCGCCAGCGGCGCCGGCGGCACCACGGTGCGGCTGAGCGCTTCGCCGCGCGACGACTACGCCATCACCCAGGTCGACTTCGAGATGGTCTACCCGGGCGGGGCGGTGCAGCACCTCGGCAGCGTGCGCCGTCCGCCCTGGGTGCTCGACATCTCGCTGCCCTACGGCACCGGCGGCAGCGTGCTGAGCCTGCGCGCCCGCGCCTGGGACGACGCGGGCCAGTCCGGGCTGAGCGGATGGAGCGGCATCAGCGTGTACTGAGCGCGGCCTGGCCGCAGGCGAAGGGCTGCACCGGCGTGGCCGGCGGCTTGTCCAGCAGCCAGACCTCGACGCGGCGATTGCGCTCGCGCCCGGCCTCGGTGTCGTTCGAGGCCACCGCCGCGGCCGGGCCATAGCCCTGCACCACCGCCGGGCGCACGCCGTAGGTCGACAGATCCGCCGCCACCGCGCGGGCCCGCTGCTGCGACAGGCCGATGTTGGCGCAGCGGTCGCCGCGATCGTCCGAGAAGCCCAGCAGCATCAGCTGGCGCGAGCCGGCGCCATCACGCTCGAGCAGCCGGGTGATGCGCCCGACATCGCGCAGCGCCTTGTTGTCGAGCTGATCGGAGCCGGGCCGGAAGCGCAGGTTGACCGCCAGCCGCTGCGCGCCGGTGGTCAGGCGGCGGTATTCGGCCGGCACATCGGTGGGCACCGCCGCGGTACCGGGATCGGCCTCGGGCGCCTGTCCGATGAAGCCGACCGTCTGCGCCACCTTCTGGCCCTCGTCCGAGACCGCGAAGTCGGCCAGCCGGCGTACCAGCGGCTGCGCATCGCGGGCGACATAGAAATACAGCCGGCGCGCCAGCGCATAGTCCTCGGTGGCCACGGTGAAGCGGCTCGGGCGCAGCGCCGCGCCCTGACCGTCGGCCAGCGCCAGCGTCTTGGCCGCCTCGGCATAGGGCAGACCGACAAAGCCGATCGCCATCGGATCGGCCGCTACCGCCGCGGCCAGCGCGCGGCTGTCCTCGTGCCGGGTGGTGCCAGCGGCCAGCGCCTGCTTGTCCAGCACCAGCGCGCGGAAGGTGTCCCAGGTGCCGGACTTCTCGTCGCGGGCATGCAGGCGCACCGCACCGGCCGGCGCCCCCAGTGCCGACCAGTCGCCGGTGCGGCCGGTGAACAGGTCACGCAGCTGCGCCAGCGTCAGCTGCTTGAGCGGATTGCTCGGGTGCACGATCACCGCCACGCCGTCGAGCGCGACGATGTATTCGCTGCCCTCGGCCGACAGATCGCCGAGCGCCTTCGTGGCCTCGCGCTCCTTGGCCTGGATCGGCCGCGAGGCCATGCCCAGCTCGGCCTGGCCCGCCGCCAGCGAGGCAAAGGCGGTCGAGGTGCCATGCGAGGCCAGCGCGACCGCCAGCCGCGCGCCGTCGGACGGACGGCGCGCCTCGATGCGCAGTTCCTCCGGCGCGGTCGGGGTGGCGGACAGCTCGGTGTAGCCCTCGCGGGCCAGGAAGGCCTTGACCAGCGCCGGCGCCAGCGCGGCGCCGACCGTGTTGGAGCCGTGCAGGCGCAGCAGCGGTGCCGACGCCCCGGCCGCGGCCAAGGGCGGCGAGGGCTCGGCCGGCGCCACACGGCTGCTCGTGCCGCGCTGCAGCAGCCAGCCGACCAGCGCGGCCAGCACCAGCAGCAGGGCCAGCACCGGCAGCAGCCAGCGCCGTGCCCCCGGGGGCGCTGCCGCCGCGGGCGCGGCCGGCAGCATCAGCGCAGAGCCGCATTCGCTGCAGCGGCCCGCGCCATCCGTCAGCGGCTGCAGCTGGCGGCGGGCGGCCAGGCCGCAGGCCTCGGGCAACTGGGTGCAGACCCCACGGTCGGGCGGCGTCGCCGGGGGCGTCGTCAGGGGCGTCGTCGAAGTCATGGAGTCATCCCATCCTGTCGGAGAAGTTCGAGAGCGGCCGCAGCCGGGGCGGACCATGCCGGGCCGAGCACGGCGACACGGCGCGCGATCACCTCGCGCAGCCGCGCCGAGGCCGGCACGGCGCCCAGCAGCGGCTGCAGCGCGTCGTCCAGCAGCCGCCGGCGCTCGTCGGCGTCGTCCTGCAGACGTGCCAGCACCGCCGGCCAGTCGGCGCCCAGCGGATGCAGCGCCAGCGCCAGGCCGAAGTCGTCGAGCTCGGCACGCAGCCAGCCCTGCGCGCCACCGTCGCGCAGCAGATCCAGCGCCTCGGCCAGCAGCAGCCGCGCGGCCCAGGGCGGCACGGGGTCAGGCTGCGGCTCGGATTGCGGCTCGGATTGTGGCTCGGGCGGGGGCTCGGGCGGGGGCTCGGGCAGGGGTTCCGGCGGCAGTTCGGGCGGCAGCGCCGGCACCGGCTCGGGCAGCTCGGCCAGCGGCACCGACAGCGCCAGCCAGACCAGCGCGGCCGCACGCGGCCCGAGCGTCGGCAGCAGCGCCGCCGTCGGATCGATCCGGTCACGCAGCGGCGCGGCCAGCGCACGCTGCTGCAGCGCTGCCGGCGCGGCCAGCCGAGGCTGCAGCCGCGCCAGATCCTGACAGCGCAGGGCTTCGTCCGCCCAGCGGCGCTGCAGCCACTGCACCCCCGACTGCGCGACCGACGCCACCACCGGCGCGGCCACCGCGCGGTCGCAGGCCTGGCGCAGCGCCTCGCAGCCGCGGTCCTCGCCGATCTGGTGCGCCAGCGTCTCGAAGCGGGCCGTCTCGCCCAGACGCAGGAACAGATCGGCGCGCAGCCGGCCCAGCATCTGGCGCTGCTCCGGTCCGCTGCTGCCGACCCAGGTGCGCGCCAGCGCCTGCACCAGCTCGGGCCGGTCCAGGCGCTGCGGCCCGGTGGCCGGATCGATCAGCAGGGCCTGCGCCACCGCACGGGCCTCGGCCGCGAGGCTGGCCAGCGCCAGATCGGCCGCCTCGACCGCCTCCAGACAGCGCTGCCATGCCGCCTGCAGCCGCTCGACCTGGCGAAGCTCGCGCCGCGAGCGGGCCGCGGTGGTGCGGGCCTGCGCCCAGGCCTGCAGCGCATGGCTCCAGGCCGACAGATCCGGCGCACGGGCGCCGCCGAGCCAGCGCGACAGGCCGCCAGCCGGCGCCGATGGCTCGTCCAGCGCCGCCTGCAGCCGGTCGGCCAGGGCCTCGTCCTGGCGCAGCTGCCGGGTCGCCGCCTCGCCCGCCTGCAGCAGGTGCTGCCGCACCTGCTGCGCCTGCGCGCGCACGCCCTCCAGCGAGAGCCGCCCGCTGCGCCAGTCCTGCCAGAGCCGGGCCTCGACCGCCTGGCACCAGCCCTCGGCGCGCTGCTGCAGCAGCGCCTCGTCGGCACACATCGCGGCCTCGACGCCGCGGCCGTCGAAGCCCTCGTGCACGCCCAGCGCAAACAGCCGGCGCAGCTCCGCCGCCTGCCGGGCGGGCTCGCACTGCCGCACCAGCCCCTGGTAATGGAGCGCCAGCCGCTGCCACATCGCGCCGGACTGGGCGGCGCCCAGCGTCAGACCGCTCGCATCCGGCAGCATCGGCAGATCAGCCAGCGCCCCGGCTGCCGACGCGGCATCCCCCGGCAGCCCCAGGCGCAACAGCCGCAGCAGTTGCCCCAGAAGCACCTCGGACAAATGCGCGCGCACCGCGGAAAGATCGGCGCGGCACTCGCTCAGCGCCCAGCTGCGCAGCCGCACGCTGGTCGGCTCAGCAGGATCGACCGCATCAGCCGGATCGACCCGGTCGACCAGATCAAGCTGCAGCGCCAGACGCTGCAGCAGCCAGCCTGCCATCGCCTGCGCATCGGCCTGACCGGCCGCAGGCACCCAGCAGACCAGATCACCCGCCAGCGGCAGCCGGTCGACACCGGCGATCCGGTCGAGATGCAGCTCGACCTGCAGCCCGGGCTGGCGCGCCCACAGCTGCCGCAGGCGATCGGCCAGCGCCTGCGGCGACAGCTCCTGCGGCGAGAACACCAGATGCACCCGCTCCGGCGTCTGATCGGCCGGCCACGGCGGCAGCGGCTCCTCGGCATCAAGGCACCACCGCGGCGGCAGCGGCGCCGGCAAGGGCTCGGTCACCGGCAGGCCGGGCACGCGCGCCGGCGCCACCTGGTGACGCCGCTCGAGCGCCTGCAGGATCTGCCGGGCGAACACACCGGTACCAAGGAGGACTTGTCGCATGGACCGCGACTCTCCTGTCACGATGTGTCATGTTCATGACAGCACCTCGCCATTGCTGTCGCGCCCCCGCACATGGGTACGACCCGGCACCGATCGGCGATTTGACGACCTGACCGTACCAGCGCAAGATGAGAAAATCGTAAAAAATTTCACGGATCATTGGCATGATCCCGGCCCATTCTTGTCCGGATCGGCCTTGCTGATCACGCCCGGAATCGGCCTGACGCCCAGCGAAGACTTTTCAGGCAAGCACAAAAGACCCATCACAGGAACCCCCTCGAACCGGTGTACCTAATAGATCAACAATCAACAATCAAACCGCAAAAATAACAAGCGGAAATGATTTAGATCGGATCGATTACGTAACCGAAGCTGGACCGATGCGTTCTTGGACTATTTTTTCTACCTGATCTCGCTGTTCAAAAACCGACAACAAAGGGCACCCGCGCGGGTGCACCCACACCATGCTCCATCGCTTCGATCGCTCGTCCCGGCCTGTCCTGCCCGCGCGGCAGGCGCCTGCCGTCGTGCTGGCCTGCGCCGGCGCGCCTGAAGGCGATCTGAACGCGGTGCGCTCGCTGGGCGAGCGCGGCATCACGGTGATCGTGATCGGCGAGTACGCGCAGCCGCCATCACGCCATTCACGCCACTGCACGGGTTTCCGGCATGTGCCGAACTTCACTCGTCACCCGAAGCGTCTGGCACGTGTGCTGCGCGAGATCGAAGCCGAGCACGGCGCGGCGCCCGTGGTCTTCCCGACCGCGGACCCGGATCTGCAGGCGTTGCTGGAAGTCCTGCCCGACCTGGGCGAGCGCATCCGGCCGGCACTGGCTGCGCCCGACCTGGTGGCGAAACTGGTGGACAAGGCGCGCTTCGACGATCTGGTCCGGCAGCATGATCTGCCGGTGCCGCGCACCCTGCGGATCGAACGCATGGCGCAGATCGAGGACATCATCGCCGGCGAGATCGCCTTCCCGATGATCGTCAAGCCGGCGCAGCCGGTGGCCTGGCAGCACCCGGGCGTGGAGCCGGCGGTGGCACGCGCCAAGGCGGTGGTGGTCGAGACGCCGGAGCGGCTGCGCGAGATCGCGCGCATGCTGGCGCCGCACGGCTTCCACATCATCGCGCAGGAGTACGTGCCGGGCGGCGACGTCGAGCATTTCACCGTCGATGTCTACATCGGCCCGGACGGCGCGGTGCGCGCCAGCAGCTGCGGGCGCAAGCTGCGCCACGATCCGCCGCATGTCGGCAGCGGCTCCTACTGCGAGAACCTGCGCCTGCCCGAGCTGGAGCAGCTCGCCGCCGAGGTGCTGACGCGCATCGGCTACCGCGGCGTGGCCAATCTCGACTTCAAGCGCCACGCGCTCACCGGGGCGTACAAGCTGCTGGAGATCAATCCGCGGCTGAGCCAGTGGCACATCCTGACGACGCGCTGCGGCATGAACCTGCCCGAGATGGCCTGGCGCGATGCCTGCGGCCTGCCGGCCGCAGCGCCCTCGAAACGCCGCACCGGCCTGCGCTATCTCAACGAGAAATGCGACTTCCGCGCCGTGCGCCAGTATGTGCGCGAGGGCGAGCTGAGCTGGTCTCGCTACCTGGGCACGCTGCTGCGTCCCGGCACGGTGCGCCAGCTCGCGCCGATGGACGATCTGGGCCCGGCGCTGCACCTGACGCGGGACTGGTTCGCGCAGAAGCTCATCCGGCGCGCTCGGCCGGCACGCCAGACCGCGCCGCGCCCATCGATGCAGACGATCTTCGAGGAAGCCGAGGATCCGGCCTTCAAGGGCCGCTGAAGCGCGCCCTCGCCCTCAGGAGCTGCCCAGCACCTCGAGCAGCGCATCGCCATAGGCCGCCAGCTTGCGGCCGCCCACGCCGCTGACCTGGCCGAGCTCGTCGAGCGTGCCCGGCTGGCGGCGCGCCATCTCGACCAGCGTGGCGTCGTTGAAGACCAGGTAGGCGGGAATGTTGTGCTCGCGTGCGACGCCGGAGCGCCAGGCGCGCAGCGCTTCGAAGCGCTCGAGCTGCGGTCCGACCAGATCGGCCGGCGCGGAGCGTGCCCCCTTGCCTGCAGCATCGGCGCCGGCGCGGCCGCGCTTCGAGCGCCCGCGCACCGGCGCGGCCGGCACCCGCATCTGCAGCCGCACCTCGCCGCGCAGCACCGCGCGCGCGGCGTCGGTCAGTGCCAGCGTGCCGTACTCGCCCTCGGCCACCACATGGCCCAGCGCGACGAGCTGGCGCAGCACCGCACGCCACTGCGCCTCGGGCAGGTCCGCGCCGATGCCGAAGGTGCTCAGGCCCGCGTGACCGTACTGCCCGACCTTGTCGGTCGGCTTGCCGCGCAGCACGTCGATCAGATGCACCGCGCCGAAGCTGCGCGGCCCCTGCGTCTCGCGGCCATGCTGGGCGAAGCGGTAGATGCAGCTCAGCGCCTTGCGCGCGGCGTCGGTGCTGTCCCAGGTGGTGGGCGGATGCAGGCAGTTGTCGCAGTTGCCGCAAGGGCCGCTGGCCTCGCCGAAATAGGCCAGCAGGCGCACGCGGCGGCAGTCGTGCGCCTCGGCCAGCGCCAGCAGCGCGTCGAGCTTGCCGCGCTGCACCCGCTTGAACTCGTCGGCGGCCGGGCTGTCGTCGATCATGCGGCGCTGGTGCACCACATCGGCCAGGCCGTAGGTCATCCAGGCGTCGGCGGGCTGGCCGTCGCGGCCGGCGCGGCCGGTTTCCTGGTAGTAGCCCTCGATGTTCTTGGGCAGGTCGAGGTGGGCGACGAAGCGCACGTCCGGCTTGTCGATGCCCATGCCGAAGGCGATGGTGGCCACCATCACCAGCCCTTCTTCCCGCAGGAAGCGGTCCTGGTGGTACTTGCGGGTGCCGGCGTCCAGCCCGGCGTGATAGGGCAGCGCCGGCACGCCCTCGTCCTGCAGCCAGGCGGCGGTCTCCTCGACCTTCTTGCGGCTGCCGCAGTAGATGACGCCGGCGTCGCCCTCGTGCTCGTCGCGGATGAAGCGCAGCAGCTGGGTGCGGGCGTTGTCGCGCTCGACGATGGTGTAGCGGATGTTCGGACGGTCGAAGCTGCTGACGAACAGCCGCGCGTCCTGCAGCTGCAGCCGCTCGACGATGTCGGCGCGGGTGTGGTCGTCGGCGGTGGCGGTCAGCGCGATGCGCGGCACTGCGGGGAAGCGCTCGTGCAGCGCGCTCAAGCCCAGGTATTCCTCGCGGAAGTCGTGGCCCCACTGGCTGACGCAGTGCGCCTCGTCGATCGCGAACAGGCCGAGCAGGCCGCGCTCGTGCAGCGATTCCATCATCGCCAGGAAGCGCGGCGTCAGCAGCCGCTCGGGCGCCACGTACAGCAGCGTCAGCCGCCCGGCCAGCAGGTCGCGCTCGACCGCCGAGGCCTCCTGCGCGCCCAGCGAGGAGTTCAGGAAGGCCGCCGGCACGCCAACCTCGTCGAGCGCGCCGACCTGGTCCTGCATCAGCGCGATCAGCGGGCTGACCACCACCGTGACGCCCTGGCCGCCGCCATGGCGCACGATCGCCGGGATCTGGTAGCAGAGGCTTTTGCCGCCGCCGGTGGGCATCAGCACCAGCGCGTCGCCGCCGTCGATGACCTGCTCGACGATGTCCTGCTGCTGGCCGCGGAAGGCGCCATAGCCGAACACCTCGGCGAGCACGCGCCGAGCGGCAGCGACGGTGGGGGACGGCGGGGTCGGGTCGGGCGCGTTCATGATCGGGCCGATGGTACGCGAGGCCGGCGAGCGCGCCTGCTCACCCCGAATGGGGAGAGGCGCCGGCCAGGCCGGCCGCCGGCCGCGGCATGCCCCACAGCACCGCCATCTCGGTGTACATCGACGGGCTGACCAGCCGCGCCACCGCGCCCGACAGCAGCGCGCACGCCATCAGGCTCAGCACCATCGCCTGGCCGGAGACCATTTCCATGACGATGATGAAGGCGGTGATCGGCCCCTGGGTGGTCGCCGACAGGAAGCCGACCATGCCCAGCGCCACCAGCGCGACCGATTCCGGCCGGCCAGCCAGGCCGGCCAGCCGTGCGATGTCCTGCCCGAGCCCGGCGCCGATCGCCAGCGACGGCGCGAAGGTGCCCGCCGGCACGCCGCTCCAGGCCGACAGCCAGGTGGCGACGAACTTCAACAGCGTGTAGAGCGGCGGCAGGCCGTCGTCGCCGTGCTCGAGCAGCGCGCGGGTCGGGTGGTAGCCGGCGCCGGCGGTCGCGCCCGACGTCACCAGGCCGATCAGGCCGACCGCCAGCCCGCAGGCGGCGGCAAAGCGCAGCGGATGCGCGGCGCGCCAGCGGCTGACGCGGTCGCTGCCGCCCTGCGCGCACAGCACCAGCAGCCGCGAGAACAGCCCGCCAGCCAGCCCAGCAGCCAGCGCCACCGCCAGGCCGGGCGCCAGCAGGCTCCAGTCCAGCACCGGCACCACCAGCGCGCCGAAATAGCTCTCGTTGCCGAAGACCGAGATCGACACCAGGCCGGCCAGCACGATCGCGGCGATCGTCAGATTGCTGTGGCGCAGGTCGCGGCGGCGGGTGAGCTGCTCGATGGCGAAGACGATGCCGCCCAGCGGCGTGTTGAAGGCCGCGGCCACCCCGGCGGCGGCGCCGGCCACCATCAGGTCGTGCGCGTCGATGCCGCTGCCCGGCGAGAGCCAGCGCCGCGCGCCCAGCATCACGCCGGCGCCCACCTGCACCGTTGGACCCTCGCGGCCGATCGACAGGCCGCCGAGCAGCCCGGCGCAGGTCAGCAGCAGCTTCTGCAGCGCCAGCCGGGGCGAGACCAGCGCCGCGACGCGCTCCGGGGGCGTGTCGTCATGCAGCGCGGCGAGCACCTGCGGAATGCCGGAGCCGCCGGCCTCGCGGGCGAAGCGGCGGGTCCACATCAGCACCGCGACCGTCAGCACCGGCGTCCACACGAGCGCCAGCAGCGCGCCGGTCCAGCCCGAGCCCTGCAGCGCCACCCAGGTGCCGGTGGCCAGCTCGGCCAGCGCGGTGAAGGCGGTCACCACGAGCCCGGTCAGCAGCGCGAACACCAGCACCACGCTGCGGTCGATCCACTGGCGCCCTGAGCGCATCTCGCGCAGCAGGGGCTCGATCAGGGCACGCAGGGAACGGTCGGGAGGCAGGGACATCAGGCGCGGGTCATCACCAGAGAGGGGGACGGCGCCGGGCGGCGCGGGAGACGGGCGGTGCGGCACAATTGTCCCCCAGTTCTCTACACACCTCGGCCGCCGTCGCATCCGCCCGATGCCCCGGCCGGCCCCACCGTTCCAGGAGCGAGCGCCCATGGCCTCCGTCAACAAAGTCATCCTCATCGGCAACCTCGGCCGCGACCCGGAAGTGCGCTACGCACCCAGCGGTTCGGCCATCTGCAACGTCACCATCGCCACCTCGCGCAACTGGAAGGACAAGGCCTCCGGCGAGCGCCAGGAAGAGACCGAATGGCACCGCGTCGTCTTCTATGACCGCCTGGCCGAGATCGCCGGCGAATACCTGCGCAAGGGCCGCCCGGTCTATGTCGAGGGCCGCCTGAAGACCCGCAAGTGGCAGAAGGACGGCGTCGACCAGTACACCACCGAGATCATCGCCGACCAGATGCAGCTGCTGGGCGGCCGCGAGGACGGCGCCGGTGGTGGCGCGGGCGGCGGCAGCCGGGGCGGCAGCCGCGCCGGCGGCGACTTCGGCGACGACGCCGAGTCCGGCTACACCCCGGCACCGGCCCCGCGCGCCCCGATGCGCCAGGCCGCCCCGGCCCCGCGTCCGGCCCCCCGCCCCGCCCCGGCCCCCGCGCCGAAGTCGTCGACCGGCTTCGACGACATGGATGACGACATTCCGTTCTGATTGCCGGCGACCCGCGCCGTGACGGAGCCACGCTGGAGATCCTGATGCTGAACGCCCTCGTCATCCGGAATTTCCGCTGCCTGCAGGACTTCCATGTCGGCCGGCTCGGCCGGGTCAATCTGATCGTAGGGCGGAACAACGCCGGCAAGAGCACGGTGCTGGAGGCCCTCAGCCTCCATGCCGGCCGCGCCAGCCGGGAAGTCATCGAGCGCATCACCCAGGCCCGCGACGAATCGCCGAAGGACCTGTTTCCCGGACATGGCTTTCCGGCGGGCGATGACTGGACGGACGCCATCCAGATCGGCGACCCCACGAACCCGGCATCCCTGCTGCGCCTGCTGCATGCCCATGTCAGTGACACAGAGGAACATGTGCAGGAAGCGCAGGGCACCGTGGTTCGCCTCACCACGCGCCGGGTGCCGAAGCAGGACCTCGCCCTCTTTCCCGGCCGAACCGAGCACGCCTTGTTCGTCCTGCTGCAGGACCGGCCGCTGGCCACGGTCTTCCTGGATTCCGACCGCCGAGTGCCGGAACCGCTGCCCGCCATTCCCTGCGGCCTAGTGCGCACCCGATGGATGCCGATGGACGCGCTCGCCGCGCAGTGGGACCGCATCGTATTCACCGAGCATGAGGACATCGTCCGGCGGGCGCTGAGGCTCATCACGCCGGAGTTCGAGAACCTCACCTTCGTCCAGATCGGCGATCCTGCGGGCAGACATCGCAGCGCCAAGGTCAAGCTGTCGAACACCGGTTCTCCTGTCGCGCTGAAGAGCCTGGGCGACGGCATGCAGCGCATCCTGCAGATCGCGCTGCAGCTGGTCTCGGCGCGCGGCGGGCTGCTGCTGATCGACGAGTTCGAGAACGGCCTGCACTACAGCGTGCAGGAGCAGGTCTGGTCGCTGCTGTTCGAGATGGCGGAGCGGCTCGACATCCAGATCTTCGCCACCACCCACAGCTGGGACTGCATCGAGAGCTTCGCTCGGGTGGCCCGGCAGCGGCAGGACATCGACGGCGTGCTGTTCCGCATGGGGCGCAGCCTGCGCCACAGTGACCGCGGCCGAATCATCGCCACCGTCTTCGACGAGGCGGCGCTGCACGACATCACCCAGGCCGAGGTGGAGGTGCGCTGATGCCCGCGCCTGCACTGCCCAATCTGCTGCTCGTCGAGGGCACCTCGGACCAGCTCTTCTTCCAGGCCCTGTGCCGGACCCTGGGGCTGGACACCAGGACCATGGTCAAGGTGGCGCCGCCCCGCGAGCTGCAGGCCTCGGCCTTCAACACCAAGCAGGGCGTGCTCAACCATCTGCCCGTGCTGCTGCGCCAGCTGAACGACGGCCAGCTCAAGCATCTGGGCGTGGTGGTCGACGCGGACTCGCCGCCGGATGGTGGATTCCCGGCCACGCTGGCCAGAATCACCCAAGACCTTGCGGGCTTCGGATACGGCCTGAAGCCCGAACATCCGCACTCGGCAGGACTGCTGTTCGCCCATGACGACGGGCTGCCGGACATCGGCGCCTGGGTCATGCCCGACAACCGCGGCGACGGCACGCTGGAGGACTGGGTCCGACGCAGCCTCCATGAAGGGGAGCAGCCGCTGTTCGACCATGCCTGCGCGGTCGTGAACGCCCTGCCGCAACCGCACCGGTTCAGACCGACGCAGCGCGCCAAGGCGGAAATGGCCACCTGGCTGGCCTGGCAGTCCCGCCCAGGCTTCGGCGTCGATCAGGTGATCACCGCGGGTCTTCTCGACCCGGACGGTCCGGACGGCCGCCCGCTGCGCGACTGGCTGCTCACCATCTTTCCCGCGTCAGACCAGCCCGCCCCCCGGCCCTGAAGCCCCGCCCACGCCCGCATCGAACACCCGCCCCAGCCGCGCCGCGTCCAGCCCGTACATGCGGCCGAGCAGCCCGGCCAGCAGCGCGCGGTATTCGTTGAGCACCGGCCAGTCGCGGCCCTGGTGCAGCGAGGCGAAGCCGACCGGCACCTGCTCGCCGACGATGCGCCCGCCGCGCACCGCCCCGCCCAGCACCATCCAGGTGGTGCCGTGGCCGTGGTCGGTGCCGCGGCTGCCGTTCTCGCGGAAGGTGCGGCCGAACTCGCTCATCACCACGACCACGGTGTCGCGCCAGGCGGCCTCGCCCAGCTCGGCGGCGAAGCCGGCCAGGCCGCGGCCGAGCTCGCCGGCGCGGGTGGCCAGCGCGCCGGTGGCGCCACCCTGGCCGACGTGCGTGTCCCAGCCGCCGATGTCGACGAAGCCCAGGCGCCAGCGCTCGCGCATCAGCCGGGCGATGCGGCGGGCCTCGCCCTCGAAGCCGCGCGCGGAGATGGCGCCCCGGCCGGCCGGCTCCATGCCCGGCGCCAGGTCCTGCTGCGCCATGCGGCGCACCTCCAGCCCGTCGTCGACCGCGCCGGCCAGCGCGGTGCCGGCGTACATCTGGCGCAGCCGCGCCGCCTGACGCGCATCGACACCGGCCAGGCTGGCGCCGTCGAGCGCCTGGTTGGGCACCGCGATGTCGCCGCGCAGGATCAGTGGCAGCTCGCGCGTCAGCGCGATCACCTCGCCGCGACCGGCGCCGATCTCGGCGGCCAGGCGGTTCATCCAGCCGCTGCGGCGCACCTCGGCGGGCGAGCCATCGGCCGCGCCCATCTCCAGCCGGTCCTGCGTCTCGAAATGGCTGCGCGAGAGCTCATGGATGCCGGCGAAGGGCACGAAGGCCAGCTCGCCGCGGGCGTAGAGCGGCAGCAGGCTGTCGCCCAGCGCCGGGGCCAGCGCCCAATCGACCTCGCCGGGCAGGGCCAGCGCCGCGTCGGGCGCGCTGCCCGGCCGGGCGATGGCGATGCGCGGGCGCGCGGCCAGGTAGTCGTCGCTGGCCGCCGGCACCAGCAGGCTGGCCATGTCGCAGGCGCCGCGCAGGAAGACCACCAGCAGCCGGGGCGTGTCCGCCGGCGCGGCCCTCAGTCGCCAGGGCGTGGCCAGCCCGGCCAGCGCGGCGGCCCCCAGCAGGCGGCGGCGGGTCGACGACAGCGGGTGCGGATCGGGACACATCATGGATCTCCTTCGGATGAGCGAAGACATCGGCCGGCGAGGCAGCGCCCTTCAGCTGCGCATGAACTCCGGCGCCGACAGCAGCAAGGCGTTGCGCTCCTGCGGGGTGCGGACCTGATCGAGCACGGAGCGGCTGCGCTCGCCCAGCGGCAGCAGCGCGCCGGTCTCGTCGAGCAGCGCGACCGGCCGCAGCGGCGCCACAAAGGCCCGCGCCAGCGCACGCGCCACATCGAAGCGCGCCACCATCTGGCCGGCGCCCGCCCAGGAAGCCTCGTCGAGCGGATAGCCGTCGGGCGTCTGCCGGCCGAAAGGGCGCTGGCCGAGCCGGCCCAGCGCGCTCCACAGCGGCGCGGTGTCGAGCACCGGCGCGCTGTCGCCCGCCAGCCGCGCGGCCGAGACGACATAGAGCAGCGGCTCCTTGAAGCGCCGCCCCAGCGAGGCCTCGAACTCCGGATCGGCGAACAACAGCGCCAGCACCGGCGCGATCGCGCCGTCCTCGTCGAGAAAGCGCCGGCCCAGGCGTTCGATCAGCCCCCCCGAGCCCGGCACGCCCAGCCAGAACAGCGCCAGCTTCGTGCAGAGATGGCGAGCGGTGGCCGGATGGCGCGCCAGCAGCCGCAGCGCCTCGACGATCTCCTCGCGGCCGCGCCCGCCGGCGATGCGCCGGCCCAGCAGCGTCTTGTCGCCGTCGTCATGGCGCGCCGGGTTGAACTCGGTCGGGCCGTCGCGCCAGTGCTGCGGCTGCTGCGCCGGCTTCATCCTCGGCAGCGTGCCCGGCTCGGCCAGGCTCAGGCCCAGGCCGCTCAGCACCCGGGCCAGCTCCTGCACGTCGCGCTGGGTGTAGCCGCCGTCCACGCCCAGCGTGTGCAACTCCAGCAGCTCGCGCGCGTGGTTCTCGTTCAGGCGCCCGGCGGCGCTGGACTCGTTGTCGAGGTAGCGCAGCATCGCCGGCTGGAAGGTGGCGGCCTGCAGCAGGTCCTCGAAGCGACCGAGCGCCCGCTCGCGCAGCGCCTGCTCATGGTCGCCCACCAGCGCGCGCAGGTTGGACTTGGCCGCGGCGACGCTGAAATGGTTGCTCCAGAACCAGGTCATGCGCTCGCGCACCCCGTGCGGCGAATGCAGCGCCAGCAGCAGCGTGCGGTCGACCGCCTCGCGGTGCAGCTCGTCGAGCCGGCGGGAGACGGCCTGCCGGTCCTCGCTGCGGCGCAGCTGCTCGAGCTGCTGCAGCCGCGCCAGCGGACTCGTCGTCACGATCGACATCGCCTCCAGCCGTGCCTGCACCGGTGCGGGCAGGCCCTCGCCAGACGCGGGCCGCAGCAGGCTGGCGATCATGCGGCGACGGCCGCGCTCCTGCCAGCGCCGTGCGGTGGCGGCATCGATGCCCCAGCCCAGCCGGTCGGCGCAGGCACGCTCGGACGGCGGCAGCCGCGGCGGCGTCCGCGGTCGGCCCGGGGGCGCCGAGGCACAGCCGGCCAGCGTCAGCGCGCCCGCGCCCAGGCTCTGCAGCAGCCCGCGCCGCACCGGATCCTGCGCTTCCGATGAAGCCGGCAATTTTTGCTGCATTGCAGCATCAGCATCAGGGGTTCTGCACATCGATAAGCTCAAGACCAAGGGTTACCCCGTATATTGCCGCCATGAATACCCCCCCGGCTTCCCCGACACGGCAGCGCGCCTGGTGGCGTTGGGTGCCGATCCGCCGGCTGGATGCCTCGCATCGCAGCCGCATCGAACGCCATCTGCTGGCGCTGAGCGCGCATGACCGCTATCTGCGCTTCGGCTACCCGGCCAGCGACGAGCGCATCCGGCAGCATGTGGCCTCGATCGACTTCCAGCAGGGCGAGGTGTTCGGCATCTTCGATCATCGCCTGCAGCTGCTGGCGATCTCCCATCTGGCCTGCTGCGATGTGGCCGGAGCCCATCACGGCATGCGCCGGATGGCGGAGTTTGCCGTGTCGGTGGATCTGCGGGCGCGTGGGCGCGGCCACGGCGCGCGCCTGTTCGAGCATGCGGTGCGCCATGCGCGCAATCACGGCATCGACCGGCTCTACATCCATGCGCTCAGCGAGAACACCGCGATGCTGCGCATCGCGCGCCAGGCCGGCGCCGAGCTGCGCAGCGAAGGCGGCGAGACCGAGGCCTGGCTGCACCTGCCGCCCAACACGCTGATGAGCCAGCTCGAGGAGCTGTTCGCACGTCAGGCCACCGAGCTGAGCTACCAGTCGCGGCGCGGCCAGCGCCAGTGGCGCCACCTGCTGGCGCTCGGCCGCCATCTGCTGCAGCCCGGCCGCTGAAGCGCGCCCTGCCCCGGCCGGACGACGGACGGCAGGCCTGCCCACGATCGACGGCTGTTGCAAACAGCAAATCTGTTGACATAGCGTTACATAATGGCACCCAAGGGGTGCCAATTGCCGGTTCAGGTGGCCGATAGAGCGGCGAAGGCATCCACCGCCTTCACCTTGCAAACTCTCGGAACCTCCCATGCCCATCCAAGTCTGGATCCTCGCCCTCGCCGCGATCGCAGGCATCATCGGTCTGGCGGTGCTGGTCCTGCGGCGCTCCGGGGCGGCCGCCAGCGGCAACGCCGAGCTGCCCACCGAATGGCCGCTGACCCAACGCCCCATCTTCTCGCCCGAGGAGCGTGCGCTCTACCGCCAGCTGCGCACCGCGCTGCCGCACCACATGATCCTGGCCAAGCTGCCGCTGGTGCGTTTCTGTCAGCCCGAGGACCGCGAGGAGCTGCGCTACTGGTTCAACCTGCTCGGCCCGATCCATGTGAGCTTCGTCGTCTGCGCCGACAACGGCAAGGTGCTGGCCGCGGTCGACATCGAGCGGCCGAGCCGGCCGGCCTCCAAGCGCACCGCGGCGATCAAGCTGGCGGTGCTCGACGCCTGCCGGGTGCGCTATGTGCGCTGCCGCGCCGACCAGCTGCCGACCGCCGCCGAGCTGCAGCTGCTGGTGCCCGCCAGCGGCGACAGCCAGCGCCCGGCGGTGCCGGGCAGCCCGGACGACACGACGGCGCAGCGCCGCTCGACGCTGGCCAACGCGGTGCGCAACGGCGCGCCGGCCAATGGCGCGAGCAGCCAGTGGTATGAGTCGGGCTTCTCGCACGACTCCTTCTTCGCGCCGGAAACCCAGCGCGACCCCTTCGACGACTCGCCCCGTCCCCCTGCGGCCGGCGCGCCCAACGGCGCCGGCAACCGCAGCTGGGCCGGCCAGTCGACCAGCAAGTTCAACCCCGGCGACTTCGGCCCGCCGGGCGACGCGGCCGGCGACATCGTCGGCAAGCGCTGAACCGCCGCGAGCGGACCCTGCCGCCGGCCCGGATGCGGCCGCTTCGCTAGGATGCGCCGATGACCGCATCCCCGCCCTCCCCCGATCTGCCTTATGCCGGCCTGACCCCGCACGCGGTGCTCGACGCGCTCGACGCCGCCGGCCTGCGCGGCGACGGCCGCATCCTGCAGCTCAATTCCTACGAGAACCGCGTCTTCCAGGTGCATCTGGAGGAAAGCCTCGATCCGCAGGCCGCGCCACCCGCGGTGGTAGTGGCAAAGTTCTACCGCGCCGGGCGCTGGAGCGACGCGCAGATCCTCGAGGAACACGCCTTCGCGCGCGAGCTGGCCGAGGCCGAGGTGCCGGCGGTGGCGCCGCTGGCGCTGCACGCGCCCCCCGAGGCCCCCACCGCCCTGACGCTGCAGGGCCGGCCGCCGACGCTGGCCACGCTCGAGCACTGGCGTTTCGCGGTGTCGCCGCGCTGCGGCGGGCGCTCGCCCGAGCTGGAAGACCCGTCGGTGCTGGAGTGGATCGGCCGATTCCTCGGCCGGCTGCACACGGTGGGCGCGCGCCGGCCCTTCGCGCAGCGCCTGACGCTCGACGGCAGCGCCGCCGCGCGCACCTCGGTGCAATGGCTGATCGACAGCGACCGGCTGCCGCCGGACGCGCTGCACGGCTGGCATGACACCTGCCTGCGCGCGCTCGATGCGGTCGACACCCGGCTGCGCCGCCACGGCCCGCTCGAGCTGCTGCGCCTGCACGGCGACTGCCATGTCGGCAACCTGCTGTGGACCTCGGCCGGCCCGCATTTCGTCGATCTGGACGATGCGGTCAACGGCCCGGCGGTGCAGGACCTGTGGATGCTGCTGGGCGGCGACCGCCAGGAGATGCAAGCCCAGCTTGGCGCGCTGCTCGACGGCTACGAGACGATCCGCGAGTTCGATCGGCGCGAACTCACGCTGATCGAGCCGCTGCGCACGCTGCGCCTCATCCAGCACAGCGCCTGGATCGCGCGGCGCTGGGACGATCCGGCCTTCCCGATCGCCTTCCCCAGCTTCGAGAGCCCGTCCTACTGGTCGCAGCAGACGACGCTGCTGCGCGAGCAGATCGCGGCGATGGAGGACGAGCCGCTGGTGGCCTGAGCCTGCGGCCCGCGTTCAGGCCCGGCGCCAGAGCGCGGGCCGCAGCGCCTGCTGCAGCACGACGATCAGCTGCTCGCGCCAGGCGCCGCCGCTGGCCGCCCCGCGCGGTGCCTGGCGGTCCAGATCCCAGTCGAGCAGCAGCTCGATGAGCGCCTCGAGCAGCTCAGGCGTACCCTCCGGCGGACTGCAGGACTGCAGCTCGCGAAGGAACCGCGGCGGCAGCCCCAGCCGCTCCAGGTCCGGCCAGCCGATCGCCCTTGCGGACGACCGGGCCTGCGCCACGGCCTGCAGGAAGGCCTGCGGCGCGACCGCAGGCGCGGGCGCGGGCGCGGGGGCCGCATGCAGGAAATCGATCATCGGCGCGAACTGGAGCAGCGCCCCGAGCCCGTCCGGGCGGGCCATGCTGGGCACCACCTGCTGACGGGGCATCACCGGCATCGGCGGTGCGTCCGACTGCGCGTCGACCATCAGGAATCGCGTGCCGGAGGACATCAGCCGCGCGGCCAGCACCCGCTCGAGCAGCGCCGGGGGCAGAGCCTCCTGCGGCTCCTGGGCCGACCGGTCGGCCAGCTCGGCGGCGACCAGCATGCGCGGCAGGCTCTCCCCGGCCTCGGCCAGCGCGCTCACCGGCAGCCGTGCCAGCTCGACCGCCTCGCCCGCCGGGTCCTGCAGGCCGGCGAGCCAGCCTTCCAGCACGAAATCGCCTTCGGCGGGGAACTGCCGCAGCCAGAAGTGCAGCACCAGCGTCTCGCCGACAAAGCCGGTCCCGGGCAGTGCCGAGACCCAGAGCGGCTCGCCCGCCGCCTCGGGCAGACGCAGCCTCAGCCCGGTGCAGCCCGGCTCGCGCAGCCGCGCAAAGAGCCGCTGCATCGCGCCGCCCACCGCCTCGCCATGGGTGACGAACTCGCTGGCGCCCCCGGTCTGCCGCGCCAGATCGCGCAGCATCGCCTCCGGCACGGCCGAGCCGATGCCGACGACGAAGACACGCTGCCGGCCCGCCCGCGCGGTCTCGATCAGCTCGCGCACGGCATGGATTTGTCCGTCAGTGACCAGCAGCACGTCGCACGGCCCGTCAGCCGGCAGCGCCAGCACCGAGGCCAGCGCCCGGCTCATCTCGGTGCCGCCCAGGTCGGCCCGCAGGTGGTCGACCCAGTCCAGGGCCGCCTGCAGGCTCGCCGGCGTCGGGGTCCACAGCGCGCGGCTGCGGTGCTGCACTTCGGTGCCGAAACGCGACAGCGAGAACTGGTCGCCGCTGCGCAGCGAGGCGATGCCGTGGCGCAGCGCCTGCTGCGCGGCCTGCAGGCTGGCGCCGTTCATCGAGCCGGAGCAGTCGATCAGCATCTTCAGGCGCATCGGCCGGTCGACCGGATCCGGCCCGTCGTCCCGCACGGCAGGCCGCACGGGCGCCACCGGCATCGCCAGCATCACGGGCACGAGGCCCTGGGCCAGCGCGGCATCCGGCGCAGCGCGCAGCCCCAGCGCCCGGCTCGGCAGACGATCCAGCACCAGCACCAGATCGCGGTCCAGCCAGCCCGGCTGCGCCAGCGTGACCGCGACGCTGCCGCCATCGCCGGCCGGCTCGACCGCGATCGCATGGCTCGGCGAAGAGAGCCGCGCCCGCGCCAGCGCCCCGTGCAGGCGCAGGTCCAGCTCGAAGGGGTATTCGACCGTCGGCAAGACGGGCGGGACCTGATGGGGCTGCAGTCCGGCCTGCTGCGCGGGATGGCCGTAGCGCGGCGCGATCACCGTCGGCACGATCAGGCGCAGATGATCGGCCTGCGGCCGAAGCTCGCAGGCCTGGCTCAGCCGCAGCACGCATTCGGCGCCCGGCCGCAGGTGGCCGAGGTTGAGCGTGAAGGAGCCGTCGCGGTTGGACTCGAGCATCACCGCGCTGCGCCCCTCGCACAGCGCCTGCTCGTAGCCGATGTCGGCCTGCGCGGCGGGCACGATGCGGCCGGTGAGCCGCCGCCCGTCGAGCTGCACCTCGATGTCGAGCAGCACCGCGCCCGCCGGCAGCGCGAAGGTGTGGATCACCTCCAGGCTCTCGCCGGTGTCATTGCGGAAGACCTGCTCCAGCGTCGACTCGAACAGCAGACCGCGCAGCTCGCCGCGAACCCGCGCTCCGCGCAGCAGCGGCAAGGAGGCGGATCGCCGGGGATTCCCGGCATGCAGGTCCAGGAGGGACAGGAGATCCCGGAGCGGATCAGGTACGGGGGTCTGGGTCACGCACTACTCCTTCGTCGACGGTCAGGGAGGGGTCTGCGCCTGTGGTCCGCTCGGTCGCAGCGCCTCGTCCCAGGCCGCCATGACCGCACGCACGAAGACGCGCAGCTGTTCGGACGACACGCCGGCCCGGCCGGGGTCGATGACGAGCTCCACCCCGTCGGCCACCGTCAGATGGCTGCACACCGTCACCGTGCCGGGCACCGGCGCGCGGGCAGGCAGCTCCGGCGTCTCGCCCTGCAGCAGCGCCCGGATGCGTTCCAGGGACAGGCCGGCCGCGCTCCAGCGCCGGATCTGCAGCAGTTGCTCCAGATGCCGCGCACCGTAGCGCGCCGCCCGCGTCTCGCCGACCGGACGGTCCACCAGCCCGAGCTGCATGTAGTAGCGCACCGTCCGAGCCGGCAGATCGACCAGCGCGCACAGCTCGGCCAGCGTGTGGCTGGCGGCATCGGGAATCGTCGTCATGGCGCAATTATGCACACCACAAGTGTCACATTCAAGTGTCTCAATCAAGACAAAAAAACGCCGGCATTGCCGGCGTTTGATGGAGAGAGCGGCCGAAGGTCGAGCCGAGATCAGCCCAGGATCAGCGCCTGAATGCGCTTGACGTGCGCGGCCGGATCCTCGAGCTGGCCGCCCTCGGCCAGCAGCGCGTTGTCGAACAGCACCTGCGCCAGGTCGTCGAACTGCGCCGCACCCTCGGGCAGCGCGGCGAGCTTCTTCACCAGCGCATGCTCGGCGTTGACCTCCAGCACCGGCTGGCTGTTGGGCGCGCTCTGGCCGGCCTGCTTGAGCAGGCGCGCCAGGTGGCCGCTCATGTCGCCTTCCTCGACCACCAGGCAGGCGGGCGAATCGACCAGGCGGGTGGTGACGCGCACGTCCTTGGCGCGGCTGGCCAGCGCGGCCTTGATGCGGTCGAGCGTCGGCTTGAAGGACTCGGCGGCGGCCTCGGCCTGCTTCTTCTCGTCCTCGTCCTGCAGCTTGCCCAGATCGACCGCGCCCTTGGCGACGCTCTGCAGGCTCTTGCCCTCGAACTCGTACAGGTGCGAGAGCATCCACTCGTCCACCCGGTCGGTGAACAGCAGCACCTCGATGCCCTTCTTCTTGAAGATCTCCAGCTGCGGGCTGTTCTTCGCGGCGGCCAGGGTCTCGGCGGTGATGTAGTAGATCGCCTCCTGGCCTTCCTTCATGCGCGCGACGTAGTCGGCGAAGGACACGCCCTCGTCGGCGTGGGTCGAGGCGAAGCGCAGCAGCTTGGCCAGACGCTCCTGGTTGGCGTGGTCCTCGCCGACGCCTTCCTTCAGCACCGCGCCGAACTGCTTCCAGAACTCGGCGTACTTGGCCTTCTCGGCGGCGTCCTCGTGGTCGGCCAGCGACTCCAGCATCGACAGCACGCGCTTGGTCGAGCCTTCGCGGATCGCGCGCACGTCGCGGCTTTCCTGCAGCAGCTCACGGCTGACGTTCAGCGGCAGGTCGGCCGAGTCGATCACGCCCTTGACGAAGCGCAGGTAGGTCGGCATCAGCGCCTCGGCGTCGTCCATGATGAAGACACGCTTCACATAGAGCTTGACGCCGCCGCGCTTGTCGCGGTTCCACAGGTCCATCGGCGCCTTGGCCGGGATGTAGAGCAGCTGCGTGTACTCGGTGCGGCCCTCGACGCGGTTGTGCGTGTAGGCCAGCGGCGCGGCGGTGTCGTAGGTCAGCTGCTCGTAGAAGGCCTTGTACTCGGCATCGGTGATGTCCGACTTCGAGCGCGTCCAGATGGCCGCGGCCTTGTTGACCGGCTCCCACTCGTCGGAGACGACGTTCTCGCTCTTCTCGGCGTCCCAGGCCTCCTTGCGCATCAGCACCGGCAGCGAGATGTGGTCGCTGTACTTGCCGACGATGCTCTTGAGCTTCCAGGTGGCGAGGAACTCGTCCTCGCCCTCGCGCAGGTGCAGGATGATGTCGGTGCCGCGGCGCTCGCGGGTGATGGTCTCGACCTCGAAGTCGCCGGTGCCCTCGCTGGACCAGCGCACGCCTTCGGTCACCGGCAGGCCGGCGCGGCGGCTCTCGACCGTGATGCGGTCGGCGACGATGTAGCCCGAGTAGAAGCCCACGCCGAACTGGCCGATCAGGTTGGCGTCGCGGGCCTTGTCGCCGTCGAGCTTCGACATGAACTCCTTCGTGCCGCTCTTGGCGATGGTGCCGAGGTGGTCGATGGCTTCCTGGGCGGACAGGCCGATGCCGTTGTCGCTGATGATGATGCGGCGCGCGGCCTTGTCGAAGCCGATGCGGATCTCGAGGTTGGGCTGGTCCTCGAACAGCGAGGCATCGTTCAGCGCCTCGAAGCGCAGCTTGTCGCAGGCGTCCGATGCGTTCGACACCAGCTCGCGCAGGAAGATCTCCTTGTTGGAGTACAGCGAGTGGGTGACGAGGTGCAGCAGCTGCTTCACCTCGGCCTGGAAGGACAGGGTCTGTTTTTCCATGGTCGTGAGTCGTCTCGGAAGAAATCGAAGGATTCGACGGCCGCGGGCGGCCAAGGCTTCCGAGCATGAGGCCGGGTGAGCGCTTTTCAAGAGCCGCGCCCGGACCTGTCCGCAGCCCACCGGACCCGGGGGGCGAATCCGAACGTGAATTTCTGGCGAATGTGAAAGCAATTGATACCGGCATGGCGAATTTGCACGTGCAGGTCACTTTTTCGAAGGGCGGCTGAGTTACAAGCTGACCCGACGCGGCCCGCTGGATCACCCGGATCCGGGGCTTGCAATCCGTGATTTACAGCACGGAGCCGATCGCGGATCATCCGTTTTTCGCCTTCGGACCCCTGTCCATCCTCTTCCGCAACCGTCTCCCGTCGTCCTTGCCGTGGCAGCAGAAATTCTTCCTGATGGACCCGCCAGCACCTTGTCTGGCGTGGCACGCGTGCTGGTGCTCGCCGGCAAGCTGCCCTCGCGGATCGCGGAAGACCTGTCCCGGGTGGCGCGGGACCAGCGGCGCAGCTTCGTGTCGGCGGTGGTCGGCGCCAATGCGCTGAGCGCCCATGACCTGGCCTGCGCGCTGTCGCAGGTGCTCGGGCTGCCGCTGCTCGATCTCGACGCGATCGACATCAACCGACTGCCGCAGAACCTGGTCGACGCCCGCACGCTGTCGCAGTACCAGGTGCTGGTGCTGGGCCGGCGTGGCAGCCGGCTGTTCATCGGCGGGGCGGACCCGACCGACCAAGAAGCGGTCGACCGCATCAAGTTCGCCACCCAGCTCACGCCCGAGTGGGTGGTGCTCGAGTACGACAAGCTCGCGCGCATCGTCGACGCCAAGTCGACCTCGGCCGGCGACGCGCTCGACTCGATCGTGTCCTCCGGCGACTTCGACTTCGAGGTCGAGGAACAGGACGCCAGCACCAAGGCCGACGACGAGGTCGCCTCCGCCGAGGTCGAGGACGCGCCGGTGGTGCGCTTCCTGCAGAAGATGCTGGTAGACGCGATCAACATGCGCGCCTCCGACCTGCACTTCGAGCCCTACGAGAACACCTACCGGGTGCGATTCCGCATCGACGGCGAGCTGCGCGAGATCACCCAGCCGCCGGTCGCGATCAAGGACAAGCTGTCCTCGCGCATCAAGGTCATCTCCAAGCTCGACATCTCGGAGAAGCGCGTGCCGCAGGACGGCCGCATGAAGCTGAAGTTCGGCAACAAGGCGATCGACTTCCGGGTCTCGACGCTGCCGACGCTGTTCGGCGAGAAGATCGTGATCCGGATTCTCGACCCGTCCTCGGCGCGCCTGGGCGTGGACGCGCTCGGCTACGAGCGCGACGAGAAGGAGCGGCTGCTGTCGGCAGTGCGTCGCCCCTACGGCATGATCCTGGTGACCGGCCCGACCGGCTCGGGCAAGACGGTGTCGCTCTACACCTGCCTGAACATTCTCAACCAGCCCGGCGTCAACATCTCCACCGTCGAGGATCCGGCGGAAATCAACCTGCCCGGCGTCAACCAGGTCAATGTCAACGACAAGGCGGGCATGAACTTCGCCGTCGCGCTGAAGGCCTTCCTGCGCCAGGATCCGGACGTGATCATGGTCGGCGAAATCCGCGACCTGGAAACCGCCGACATCGCGATCAAGGCTGCGCAGACCGGTCACCTGGTGCTGTCGACCCTGCACACCAACGACGCGCCGACGACGCTGACGCGGCTGCTGAACATGGGCGTGCCGGCCTTCAACATCGCCGCCAGCGTGATCCTGATCACCGCGCAGCGCCTGGCGCGGCGGCTGTGCGAGAACTGCAAGGCGCCGGCCGACTATCCGCGCGAGGCGCTGCTGCGCGCCGGCTTCGCCGCCGACGATCTCGACGGCAGCTGGCGGCCCTACCGGGCGATCGGCTGCTCGGCCTGCAACAACGGCTACCGCGGCCGCGTCGGCCTGTACCAGGTCATGCCGATCACCGAGGCGGTCCAGCGCATCATCCTCGCCCAGGGCAACGCGATCGACATCGCCGAGCAGGCGCGGCGCGACGGCGTGCGCGACCTGCGCCAGGCCGGCCTGCTCAAGGTGCGCCACGGCGTGACGACACTGGAAGAAGTGATTTCCGTCACCAACCAGTGAGGATGTTCTCGAGCCCGGGCCCGCGGCCCGCATCTTTCCCGTCAGCGCGCGTCTGACCCCTGCCAGGAGGCACACCGACAATGGCCACAGCGGCTGCGAATGCATCGAAGAAGGTCAAGGAATTCGTCTTCGAATGGGAGGGCCGCGACCGCAACGGCAAGGCGGTGCGCGGCGAGATGCGCGCCGGCGGCGAGGCGATGGTCAATGCCAGCCTGCGCCGGCAGGGCATCCTGGTCAGCAAGGTCAGGAAGCGCCGCATGTCCGGCGGCAAGGCGATCAAGGGCAAGGACATCGCCATCTTCACCCGCCAGCTCGCGACGATGCTGAAGTCGGGCGTGCCGCTGCTGCAGGCCTTCGACATCGTCGCGCGCGGCAGCCCGAACCCGCGCCTGACGCGCATGCTCACCGATATCCGCAGCGACGTGGAGACCGGCACCAGCCTGTCGGCGGCCTTCCGCCGCCACCCGCTGCAGTTCGACGCGCTCTACTGCAATCTGGTCGAGGCCGGCGAGGCCGCCGGCATCCTGGAGCAGCTCCTCGACCGCCTGGCGACCTACCAGGAAAAGACGATGGCGCTGAAGCAGAAGATCAAGTCGGCGCTGGTCTACCCGGTGGCGGTGCTGGTGGTGGCCTTCATCGTGGTCGCGGTGATCATGATCTTCGTGATCCCGTCGTTCAAGCAGATCTTCTCGTCCTTCGGCGCCGACCTGCCGGCGCCGACGCTGCTCGTCATCGCGATGTCCGAGTTCTTCGTCGAGTACTGGTGGCTGATCTTCGGCAGCATCGGCGCGGGCATCTACTTCTTCATCGAGAGCTGGCGCCGCTCGCCGAAGATGCAGATGGCGATCGACCGGGCGGCGCTGAAGCTGCCGGTCTTCGGCGACCTGATCCACAAGGCCACCGTCGCGCGCTGGACGCGCACCCTCTCGACGATGTTCGCCGCCGGCGTGCCGCTGGTGGAGGCGCTCGACTCGGTCGGCGGCGCCTCGGGCAATGCGGTGTTCACCCAGGCCACCGAGCAGATCCAGCGCGATGTCGCCACCGGCGCGGCGCTGACCTCGTCGATGCAGGCCGCTGGCATCTTCCCGAACATGGTGCTGCAGATGGCCTCGATCGGCGAGGAGTCCGGCTCGCTCGACCAGATGCTCGGCAAGGTCGCCGACTTCTACGAGCAGGAGGTCGACGAGGCGGTCAAGGGCCTGTCCAGCCTGATGGAGCCGATCATCATCGTCGTGCTGGGCTCGATCATCGGCGGCATCGTCGTGGCGATGTACCTGCCGATCTTCAAGCTCGGCCAGGTGGTCTGACACGCGGCCAACACGCGGCCAGCCTGACGAACACACGTCGTCGAACGGTCGTTCGGCGACGGGTTCTCGTACCGAAGCCGGGCCGCTGGATCAGGCGAGTCCTGCAAAATCAAGGACTTGGCTCGGCATCAGGGGCGTCGACCCGATGCCGGGTGCACTGGCACGGCATCTGCAATGGCAAGGGCCTCTCTCACCAATGCAGATGTCGCCATGCTGAAGAAGCTGATGAACTCCCTCGCGACCGGCCTGGTCGCGCTGACCTTCGCCGCCGCCGTGCACGCGCAGACGGCCACCCCGCCCGCCAAGCCGCAGGTCGTGCTGCTGGCCACCGGCGGCACCATCGCCGGCGCCGGCGCCACCGCCGCCAACAGCGCCTCCTACCAGGCGGCGAAGGTGCCGGTCGACAAGCTGATCGCCGGCGTGCCGGAGCTGGCCCAGGTCGCGCAGGTGCGCGGCGAGCAGGTCTTCCAGATCGCCTCGGAAAGCTTCACCAACGAGCACCTGCTGACGCTGGGCAAGCGCGTGGCGGCCCTGGCCAAGCAGCCCGACGTGGATGGCATCGTCATCACGCACGGCACCGACACGCTCGAGGAGACCGCCTACTTCCTGAACCTGACGGTGCGCACCGACAAGCCGGTGGTGGTGGTCGGCTCGATGCGTCCGAGCACCGCGATCTCGGCCGACGGCGCGCTGAACCTGCTCAACGCGGTCACCACCGCGGCGGCGAAGGACAGCCGCGGCAAGGGCGTGCTGGTGGTCATGAACGACGAGATCCACACCGGCCGCGACGTCTCCAAGAGCGTCAACATCAAGACCGAGGCCTTCCGCAGCCCCTGGGGCCCGCTGGGCATGGTCGTCGAGGGCAAGACCTACTGGTTCCGCGCCCCGGTCAAGCGCCACACCACCGGCTCGGAGTTCGACATCGAGCAGATCAGCGCGCTGCCGGCCGTCTCGATCGCCTACGGCGCGGGCAACGCCGACGACACCGCCTACCG
Organism: Sphaerotilus natans; assembly: GCF_900156335.1. Taxonomy (GTDB): domain Bacteria; phylum Pseudomonadota; class Gammaproteobacteria; order Burkholderiales; family Burkholderiaceae_C; genus Sphaerotilus; species Sphaerotilus natans. The sequence goes on along the minus strand of NZ_FTMZ01000001.1, from coordinate 36,064 downwards.
CGCCTTCGCGGCCAAGGGTGCCAAGGCCATCATTCACGCCGGAACCGGCAACGGCTCGGTCTCGAACCAGGTGGTTCCGGCGCTGCGCGAGCTGCGTGCCCAGGGCGTGCAGATCATCCGCTCGGCCCGCGTGACCGCCGGCGGCTTCGTGCTGCGCAACGCCGAGCAGCCCGACGACCAGTACGACTGGGTCGTCTCGCATGACCTGAACCCGCAGAAGGCGCGCATCCTGGCGATGGTCGCGCTGGCCCGCGGCGCCGACAGCAAGGCGCTGCAGCGGGTGTTCATGGAGTATTGAGAAGACAGAAGGGGCCGCGCGAAAGTCGCACGGCCCCTTGCGATCTGCCGAAATCGTCTGGTAGGCCCCCCGAGAGTCGAACTCGGCACCAACGGATTATGAGTCCGCTGCTCTAACCAAGCATGAGCTAGAGGCCCGTGGGAGCGCGATTGTAGTGGCTGCGGCAGCGCTTTGCGGTTTCAGGCCGTACGGAGCTCCCGGCCGGCCGCGGGCCGCGTGCATTACTTCTGGCTCAGCGCCTGTCCGACCATGCGCGCGGTGATGTCGACGATCTGGATCATGCGGTCGTAGGCCATGCGGGTCGGGCCGATGACGCCCAGCGTGCCCACCACCTGGCCGTCGACCTCGTAGGGCGCGGAGACCACCGACAGGTCCTCGATCGGCACCACGCCGCTCTCGCCGCCGATGTAGATGCGCACGCCCTCGGCGCGGCTGGAGCCGTCGAGCAGGCGCATGAGCTGCGTCTTCTGCTCGAACAGGTCGAACATCTTGCGCAGCGAGCCCAGGTCGTTGCCGAAGTCGCTGACCTCGAGCAGATTGCGCTCGCCCGAGACGACGACCTGCGCGGCCTCGTCGCTGGCGGCATCGCTGCCGGCCTGCACCGCCGCCTGCATCAGCGTGGCGATCTCGACGCGCAGCCGGTCGACCTCGCCCTGCAGCCGCTCGCGCACCTCGTCGACCGTCAGGCCGGCGTAGTGCGCGTTGAGGTAGTTGGAGGCCTCGAGCAGCTGCGACGGGCTGTAGTCCTGCGCGGTGAACAGCACGCGGTTCTGCACGTCGCCGTCGGCCGCGACCAGGATCAGCAGCACCCGGCGCTCGGCCAGGCGCAGGAATTCGATGTGGCGGAACACGCCGACCTTGCGCGGCGCCGTCACCACGCCGACGAAGTGCGACAGGTTGGACAGCAGATGCGCGGCGCTGGCGATGACACGCTGGGGCTGGTCGGGCTGCAGCGGCGCGATCGCGGAGTCCTCGAAGGAAAGCTGCGCGGGTCGCACCGTCAGCATGGTGTCGACGAAGACGCGGTAGCCGCGTGCGGTCGGGATGCGCCCGGCCGAGGTGTGCGGGCTGGCGATCAGGCCCAGCTCCTCCAGGTCGGCCATGACATTGCGGATCGTCGCGGGCGACAGCTCCAGCCCGGAGGTCTTCGACAAGGTGCGCGACCCCACCGGCTGGCCGTCGGCGATGTAGCGCTCGACCAGCGTCTTCAACAGCAGCTTCGAACGGTCATCCATCATGGTGAAACCGATTGTAGGGTGGAGCCAGGGCGGAGGCGCACCGGGAACGCCGACGTTCATCACGATGGGGGCGAGGCGCGGACCGTCAAAGTGCTGTGGTGTAATTTGTGCCCATGATCAGCCGATTCCGTCATGCCGCGCTCATCGGCAAGTACCAGGCCCGAGGCATGCGGCCGCTGCTCGAGGAAATCGCCCACCTGCTGACCCGGCGCGGCCTGGAGGTCTCGGTCGAGATCGAGACCGCGCACAACACCGGCCTGGCCGGCTATCCGGCGCTCACGCCCGACGAGCTCGGCCAGACCTGCGACATCGCCATCGTCGTGGGCGGCGACGGCACGATGCTGGGCATCGCCCGCACGCTGGCGCGCTACGGCGTGCCGATGGTCGGCGTCAACCAGGGCCGGCTGGGCTTCATCACCGACATCCCGGTCGCGCAGGTGCTGCATGCGCTCAAGGCCATCATCGCCGGCGACTACGAGGAAGAGCACCGCGCGATGCTCGAAGGCGGCGTGCTGCGCGACGGCGAGTCGATCTACGAGGCGGTGGCGATGAACGACGTGGTGCTGCGCAGCGGCACCACCTCGATGGTCGAGCTGCGCGTGGAGGTCGACGACCAGTTCGTCGCCAACTTCCGCGCCGACGGCCTGATCATCTCCTCGCCGACCGGCTCGACCGCCTACGCGCTGTCGGCCGGCGGCCCGATCCTGCACCCGGGCGTGGCCGGCTGGCTGATCGTGCCGATCGCGCCGCACATGCTCTCCAACCGCCCCATCGTCGTGCCCGACAACGGTCGCATCAGCATCGAGATCGTCTCGGCACGCGAACCCTCCGTCAATTTCGACATGCAATCGCTGGCCAGCCTGCTCATCGGCGACCGCATCACCGTGCGGCGCTCCGACCACCGCGTGCGCTTCCTGCATCCGCGCGGGTGGAACTACTACGCGACGCTGCGTCGCAAGCTGCACTGGAACGAGGGCGCACTGCCCGGCGACGGAGGTCAGTGATGCTGCGCCGGCTGTCCCTGAGCAACTTCGTCATCGTCAGCCGTCTCGACGTCGACTTCGGCCCCGGCTTCGCGGTGCTGACCGGAGAGACGGGCGCGGGCAAGTCCATCCTGATCGACGCGCTGCAGATCGTGCTGGGCGGCCGGGGCGACGCCGGTGTGGTCCGCGAGGGCGAGAGCCGCGCCGAGATCGCCGCCGAGTTCGAGCCGGTGCCGCCGGCGCTGGCCGCCTGGCTCGACGAGGCCGGCCTGGCCCCGGCCGACGAGGCCGGCGCGGCGACGCTGCTGCTGCGCCGCACGGTCGACGCGCAGGGCAAGAGCCGCGCGTGGATCAACGGCAGCGCCGCCACCGTCGCGCAGCTGCGCGAGACGGCCGAGCATCTGGTCGACATTCACGGCCAGCACGCCTGGCAGAGCCTGACCCGGCCGGCGGCGGTGCGCCAGTGGCTCGACGACCATGCCGAGGTCGACACCGGCCCGATGCTGCGGGCCTGGCAGCACTGGCGCGAGCAGCTCGCGCGGCTGGAAGCCGCCGAGCGCCTGGGCGCCGAGCGCGAACGCGAGCGCGAGCGCCTGGTCTGGCAGATCGGCGAGGTCGAGCGCCTGGCGCCGGGCGCCGACGAATGGCCCGAGCTCAACGCCGAGCACCAGCGCCTGGCCCATGCGCAGGCCATCCTGGACGCGGTGCAGCTGTCGGTCGACGCGGTCCACGAAGGCGAGGCGGCGGCCAGCAGCCAGGCCGCGCGCGCGCTCGAGGCGCTGGAGACGGTGGCCGGCTACGAGCCGGCGCTGGCCGAGGTCATCGAGGTGCTGGCCGGCGCGCAGGCGCAGCTGGCTGACGCCGCGCGCAGCCTGCAGGCGCTGCTGCGCCGCACCGAGCTCGAACCCGAGCGCCTGGCCGAGCTCGACGCACGCCTGTCGGCCTGGATCGGGCTGGCGCGGCGCTTGCGCTGCCCACCGCCGGATCTGGCCGCGCAGCTGGCGCAGTGGCAGGCCGAGCTGGCCGCGTTGGACGCCGCCACCGATCTCGAGGCGCTGCAGCGCCAGGCCGAAGCCGCGCGCGCGGCCTTCGTCGCGCAGGCGCGCCAGGTCTCGGCGCGCCGGCAGGCGGCCGCGCCCGGTCTGGCCGAGGCGGTGACCGCAGCGATGCAGCAGCTCGGCATGGCCGGCGGCCGCTTCGCGATCGCGCTGGAGCCGCTGGCCGAGCCGCAGGTGCATGGCCTGGAGTCGGTCGAGTTCCTGGTCGCCGGCCACGCCGGCAGCACGCCGCGGCCGCTGGCCAAGGTCGCCTCCGGCGGCGAGCTCTCGCGGCTGGCGCTGGCCATCGCCGTCACCACCGGCCGCAGCCGCCAGGCGCGCGGCCTGGGCGCGGGCACGCTGATCTTCGACGAGATCGACGCCGGCGTCGGCGGCGCGGTCGGCGACACCGTCGGGCGGCTGATGCGCCAGCTCGGACAGGACTGCCAGGTGCTGGCCGTCACCCATCTGGCGCAGGTCGCCGCCTGCGCCGACACCCATCTGGTGGTCAGCAAGGCGGTCGGCGACGACGGCCGCACCCGCAGCGAGATCCATCCGGTCGCCGGTGCGCAGCGCGTCGGCGAGATCGCCAGGATGATCGGCGGCCAGGCCGGCTCGGGCGCCGGACTGGCACACGCCCAGGACATGCTGGCCGCCGCCTCGCTGCCCGCCGCACACGACACCGTTCCCTGACATCACAAGCCCCAGAGCCACAGGCCAGAGACATGACCGCAGCCGCACCCGATCCCGATCCGCACGGCGAGCCCGCCGCCCCCATCGCACCGACCGCCGCCGTCGGCACCTCGCCGCAACCGGTGGTGCTCATCTCGGGCATCTCGGGCTCTGGCAAGTCGGTGGCGATCAATGCGCTGGAGGACGCCGGCTACTTCTGCGTCGACAACCTGCCCCCGGAGCTGCTGCCCGAGCTGATCCGGCTGGAAGGCCGCAACCCGCATCGCCGCCTGGCCATCGCCGCCGACGTGCGCACCGCCAGCTCGCTGCCCAAGCTGCTGCCGATGATCGACACGCTGCGCCGCGAAGGCACGCCGGTGCTGATGATCTTCCTGGACTCGCGCACCGAGACGCTGGTGCGGCGCTTCTCCGAGACGCGCCGGCGCCATCCGCTGTCCACCGAAGACGACGGCCAGGGCGGCCAGTCCCGCTCGGCGCTGGGCGAGGCGATCGAGCGCGAGCGCGAGATGCTCAGCCCCTTGCGCGAGGCCAGCACGGTGATCGACACCAGCGACCTGCGCCCGACGCAGCTGCGCTCGTGGATCCGCCAGCTCGTCGGCGCGGCGCACTCGTCGCTGACGCTGGTGTTCGAGTCCTTCGCGTTCAAGCACGGCGTGCCGCGCGACGCCGACCTGGTCTTCGACCTGCGCGTGCTGCCCAATCCGCACTATGTGCGCGAGCTGCGCGCGCTCAACGGCCGCGATGCCGGCGTCATCGAGTTCCTGCAGGCCCAGCCCGAGGTCGCCGAGATGCTGGCGCAGATCGAGGGCTTCCTGGCCCGCTGGCTGCCGGCCTACGAGCAGGACCAGCGCAGCTATCTGACGGTGGCCATCGGCTGCACCGGCGGACAGCACCGCTCGGTCTACTCGGTCGAGCAGCTCGCGGCGCGCTTTCGCGACCGCATCCCGACGCTGGTGCGCCACCGCGAGATCGAGGCGAAAGAAGCCGCCCAGCACTGACCCCGCAAGAAAGGCCCATCATGAGCAGCGGCGCCCGCCCCGGACACCCCCTCCTCCCGGAGGACACCGATCCGGCGCCGTCAGCGCCGGACCTGTTCGCGGACCTGCGGCCGCAGCTGCCGCTGTTCCCGCTCGACACCGTGCTGTTTCCAGGCGGCCTGCTGCCGCTGCGGGTGTTCGAGGTGCGCTATCTCGACCTGATCGCCGCCTGCCTGCGCAGCGGCACGCCCTTCGGCGTGGTCGCGCTAATCCAGGGCGGCGAGGTGCGCCGCGACGGCGAGACCGTGCGCTTCGAGCCCGAGGGCTGTCTGGCCGAGGTGGTCGACTGCGACAGCGAGCAGACCGGCATCCTGCAGGTGCGCTGCCGCGGCACCCATCGCTTCATGCTGGCCGGCCCGGCGCACCAGGGCACCGACGGCCTGTGGCGCGCCGACGCGGTGCTTCAGGACGAGGACGCACCCGCGCCGGTCCCGCCCGAGCTGCAGCCCTGCGCCACCGCGCTCGGCCGCGCGATCGCGACGCTGGCGCAGCGCGGCCAGCATCCCTTCTTCATGCCGCACCGGCTCGACGACGCCGGCTGGCTGGCCAACCGCTGGAGCGAGATCCTGCCGATCCCGCTGGCGACGCGCCACAAGCTGATGATGCTGCCCGACCCGCTGGCGCGGCTGCGCCTGGTCGACGGCTTCCTGCGCCGTCACGGCATCGTCGGGGGCTGAGTCGGGGGCTGAATCAGCCGGCGCAGCGGCGCGGGCAGCCCGATCGTCTCCAGCGCGTCATGGCGCCACCAGCGTCCGGGCGCCAACTCCGGCAGCGGTGCGGGCGGCAGATCCTGACCCGGCTCGCAGGCCTGCAGCGCACCGCCCAGCTCGATCCGGTGCGGATGCAGCGTCCAGTCCAGATGGGTCAGCACATGCACGAAGGACGGCAGCGCCTGCGCCGTCCCCGCACCGAGCCGGCTGACCGCGGCCTCGAGCGCGGCCGCGTCGTCGAACATCGGCGGCGTCCACAGCCCGGCCCAGATGCCGCTATCGGGCCGCTGCTGCAGCCACACCGCCTGCGGCGTGCGCAGCCACAGGCACCAGCTCTCGCGCCGGCCGCGCTTGAGCTTGCGGGTGCGCACCGGCAAATCCAGCTCCCGGCCCTGCGCGCGGGCCTGGCACGGCACCTGCCACGGGCACAGCAGGCAGTCGGCACGGCGCGGCATGCACAGCGTCGCGCCCAGATCCATCAGGCCCTGGGTGTAGGCGGGCATGTCGGCCGCATCCTCGGGCAGCAGCGCGGTGGCGCGATCCCACAGCGCGCGCTCCTGGGCCGACTGCGCCAGATCGCCCTCGAAGGCCAGCACGCGCGAAAGCACCCGGCGCACATTGCCGTCGAGAATCGCCACCCGCTCGCCGAAGCAGAAGGAGGCGATGGCCGCCGCGGTCGAGCGGCCGATGCCCGGCAGCTCGGCCAGCGCGGCGGCGCTGCGCGGGAAGTCGCCGCCGTGCCGTGACACCACCTGCTGCGCGCAGCGGTGCAGATTGCGCGCGCGGCTGTAGTAGCCCAGCCCGCTCCACAGCGCCAGCACGTCGTCCTGCGGCGCTGCGGCCAGCGCGCGCACATCGGGAAACCGCGCCAGGAAACGTGCGTAGTAATCCAGCACCGTGCTGACCTGGGTCTGCTGCAGCATGATCTCCGACAGCCACACCCGATAGGGATCGCGGGTGTTCTGCCACGGCAGCGCATGGCGGCCGTAGCGGCGCTGCCAGTCCACCAGCAGGGAAGACAGCCGCTCAGGCATCGCCAGTCACCACGGCCGCAGCGGGCACGGCCGCCGGGGCCAGCGGCATCGGCCGCGACAGCGGCGAGAAGTCGCTGGGCAGCGCCAGCTCGTGACGGGTGGCGGCGCGGCGCACCCGGTCGTCGAGCGCCTGCAGCCGCACTTCGGTGGTGGCCAGGCGCTGGTCCTGCGCCGACAGCTCCGCCAGCCGGGTCTCGAGCTGATCGGCCGCCAGGCGGATGCGCTCGAGCGACTCGCGCCGACGCTTGAAGGACTTGCGCCGCTCGCGCAGCTGCGCGTCGATCTGGCCCGACACCGTGCGGCTCCACAGCTCGATCTCGCCGGCCGCGCCCTCGAAGACCGCGCGCAGGCGCGACATCAGCATGCGGCGGAACTGCTCGAGAAAACGCGGCTGCGCCAGCCGCACCGCCTGCGTCAGGCCGAGGTACTGGATGTAGTTGCGCTCGATCAGCGCCAGATCGTCGCGAAAGCGCGCCAGCTCGGGTGCCGGCGGCAGCATCAGGCTGAAGCCGAACTCGGTGTTGAGCCGGTTGCAGGAGGCCGACAGCAGGTCGCGCAGCTCGCCGCCTTGCTGCTGCGCCACCTCGAGCACCTCGCGCAGCGCGGCGAACAGCTGGGTGTAGGAGCGCCGCGCGCCCAGCTTCAGGAAGGAGTCGCGGATCGATCCGATCATCGCGTCGACCTGACGGCGCAGCGCGTCGCCGGCCAGCGGCGCCATCGCGGCCTTGAGCGCGCGGGCATGCACCAGCCGCAGCGCCTGGATCTGGGCGGTGCACTGCTCGAACTCGTTCGTCTCGGCCGTCACCCGCTGCAGCATCAGCCGGACCTTGCCGCTGTTCTTGCCGCGCAGGCCGTCGAGCTCCTGGATCTGATCGGCGAGCTGGCGGCGCAGGTCGAGCAGACCGCGCTGGACCTGCTCGCGGATCGCGTCGAGCGCCTCGAGCGTCATGCGCTCGAGCACCGTGCGGCGCTCGGGCAACAGCTGCTGCGCCAGCGCCTGCTCCAGCGCCGGCAGCCGGCTGTCGGCCAGGGCCTGCGCATCGCCCGAGACCCGGCCGGCCAGCGCCTGGCGCGCCGACAGCGGAAAGACCCGCTCCGGCGCGATCTCCAGCGTGCGCGCCACCTGCTCGCACTGCAGGGCGATCTGCGCCTGGCTGTGCTCGGGCGGCGACAGCGGATCGAGCAGCGCATCGATCTTGTTCAGCACCACATAGCGGGTCAGCGCCTGGGAGGCCAGATGATCACGCCAGATCTCGAGGTCGGAGCGGGTCACGCCGGTGTCCGCCCCCAGCACGAAGACCACCACATGCGCATTGGGCAGCAGCCCGACCGTGAGCTCGGGCTCGGCGCCGATCGCGTTCAGCCCCGGCGTGTCGAGCACCACCAGACCGCGCTTGAGCAGCGGATGCGGCACGTTGATCAGCGCATGGCGCCACAGCGGGATCTCGACCTGGCCGTCAAGCCGCAGCGGCGGGTTGTCGGCCGGCTGCTCGTCGTCCCAGAAGCCGAGCTGGCGGGCCTCGTCGAGGCCGGCCGCGCGCACGCCGCGCACCGCATCGAGCGCCTGCGCCAGCGCGGCCGGATCACCGGCATCGATCGGCACGCGGCGCCAGAGATGCGGCTGCGCCCGCAGCTCGGCCAGCGAGGCGCCTTCCAGCCGGGTCTCGATCGGCAGCAGCGCCAGCCCCGGCGCGTCCTCCGGCTCCCAGCCCAGCTCGACCGGGCACATCGTGGTGCGCCCCGGCGAGGCCGGCATGATGCGCCGGCCGGCATCGGCAAAGAAGATCGCGTTGATCAGCTCGGACTTGCCGCGCGAGAACTCGGCGACGAAGGCCACCACCAGCTTCTCGCCGGCCAGGCGCTGGCGCAGCGAGTCCAGCAGCGCCCCGGCGTTCTCGTCGAGCAGGCCCTGCTCGCCCAGGAAGCGCGCCAGATCGCGCACCCGCTCCTCCAGCGTCGCGCGCCATTGGCCCAGCGCGTCGAGGCTGCGCACGAAAGGCTCATGCACCGCTTCGTGCACCGCTTCGTGCACCGGTTCGTCGGACAAAGGGGAGGCGGTCATGCCGCGGTCATGTTCGCTCATTGCGGTGCGCCTGGACGGACTGGAACAAGGGGGACCGCGCCGGGCGCGGACAGTCAGGCATGGTAGCTCAGGGAATTCGCGGATCCGGTGCCCGGAACGCCAAGGGCGTCACGACGGCCCGACGTCATCACGTCATCACGTCAGTCGCTGGCAGCGCGGACACAGATAGGTCGCGCGCTGGCCCTGCACGATGCGCTGCACCGGCGTGGCGCAGACGCGGCAGGGCTGCCCCTCGCGGCCGTAGACCTGCGCCTGCAGCTGGAAGGCGCCGCCCATGCCGTGCACGTCGCGGAAGTCGCGCAGCGTCGAGCCGCCGGCGGCCAGCGCACGCTGCAGCACGTCGCGGATGGTGCCGACCAGCCGCTCGCAGGCGGCGCGGTCGAGCGTGCCGGCGCTCTGGCGCGGATCGATGCCGGCGGCGAACAGCGCCTCCGAGCAGTAGATGTTGCCCACGCCGACGACGATATCGCCGGCCAGCAGCGCCTGCTTGATCGGCACGCGCCGCCCGCGCAGGCCCTGCTGCAGCACGCTGGCGCTGAAGGCCGGCAGCAGCGGCTCGACGCCGAGCCGCGCCAGCAGCGTGGCCGCCGGCGCCGCGTCGAGCGCACTCGACCACACCACCGCGCCAAAGCGGCGTGGATCGGTCAGGCGCAGCAGGCCGCGGTCGGTCTCCATCTCGAAATGATCATGCGGCCCGGCCGGCGGCAGCGCGGACGCCGCCCCGAAGCGCAGCGAGCCCGACATGCCCAGATGCAGCAGCAGCCCGCCGCAGGCGCCCAGCGGCAGCCACAGGTACTTGCCGCGCCGCTGCATCGTGCCGACCGTCGCGCCGGCCAGCGCCAGCGGATCGGTGCCCAGCGGCCAGCGCAGAGGCTTGCCCAGACGGACCTCGCGCACCCGAGCGCCCTCGAGGCGATCGACCAGACCGAGACGGGTGACTTCGACTTCAGGCAATTCAGGCATGCGCGGAATTATCGAAGCGTCGCCGGGCCGGCAAACGCCGCGGCCTAGAATGGCCCTGAACATGGAGTCCGCCTCGATGCCCCTGCTGCCTGCGCCGCCCCCCGTCCTTCCGCCGACTCCGGCACCCGCCAGCCGCGCGGGCCACCGCCTGCGCTTGTCGGCGGCGGCGCTGCTGCTGGGCACGCTCGGTCTGACCGGACTGACGCCGCAGGCCCTGGCGCAAGACAATGCGGCCCCCGCAGCGGCAAGCGCCGTCGCCGCGCCAGCCCCGGTGCGGTCCGCGATGGACGGCGTGCTCTTCTACCAGCTGCTGGTCAGCGAGCTGGAACTGCGCGACGGCAACGCCCCGCTGGCCTACCAGGTCATGATGGAGGCGGCCCGGCGCAGCCGCGACGAGGCGCTGTTCCGCCGCGCGGTCGACATCGCGCTGGGCGCACGCGCTGGCGAGCAGGCGGCCGCCGCGCTCAAGCAATGGCGCCAGGCCCTGCCGCAGTCGCGCCAGGCGGCCGAGATCGAGACGCAGATGCTGGTCGCGCTGGGTCGACAGACCGAGGCGCGCCGCGCGCTCGAGGCCTTCATCGAGCTGACGTCCGAGCCGGCGCGGCCGGCGGCGATCAGCAGCCTGCCCCGGCTGGTGCTCGGCGGCGAGCAGCCGCAGGCCACCGCGCGCATGCTCGAGGAGACGCTGGCGCCGTGGCGCCAGCGCGCCGCCACCACCGCCAGCGCGCTGAACGCCACCGCCGCCGGCTGGCTGACCGCTGGCGATCGCAGCCGCAGCCTCGAGTTCGTCACGAAGGCGGTGCAGCGCGATCCGGCCGATCCGGCCGCCGCGCTGCTGGCCGTCGAGCTGATGAAGGACCAGCCGCAGGCCGAGGCGCTGGTGCGCGCACATCTGGCTTCGGCCGCACCCGCCGCCAGCGTGCGCGCCGCCTATGTGCGACGCCTGTCGACCGCCCAGCGCTACGGCGAGGCGCTGGCCGAATCGCGTCGCCTGACCGGCGAGACACCCGACGACGCCGGCGCCTGGCTGCTGCAGGGCGCGCTCGAGCTCGAGAGCGGCGAGCCTCGCGCTGCGCGCGAGGCCCTGCTGCGCCATCTGCAGATCACCGAAGCCACCACTGCGGCGGCTCCGGCCGATGCGGTCGAGGACAGCGACGAGGATCTGCCCGACCCGATCACCCAGGCGGCCCAGCGCAACCGCGTCCAAGAGCGTGCCCAGGCCCATCTGATGCTCGCCCAGGCCAGCGAGCAGCTGCGCGACTATGCCGGTGCCCAGGCCTGGCTGGAGCGCCTGGCCGACCAGGACTCGGTCACCGTGCTGACGCGACGCGCCTCGCTGCTGATGCGCCAGGGCCGCATCGCCGAGGCCCGCGCGCTGCTGCAGCGCCTGCCTCAGGGCAGCGCCGAGGAACAGCGCGCCCGGGTGATGACCGAGGCGCAGCTGCTGCGCGACGCACGCCAGTGGCCGGCTGCCTACCAGCTGCTGGCCGAGGCCAGCCAGCGCTTCGCCGATGACACCGAACTGCTCTACGAGCAGGCGCTGCTGGCCGAGAAGCTCGGCCGCCATGAGGAGATGGAGCAGCTGCTGCGCCGCGTCATGGTCCTCAAGCCGGACCAGCAGCACGCCTTCAACGCACTGGGCTACAGCCTGGCCGAGCGCAACCTGCGCCTGACCGAGGCCCGCGAGCTGATCGGCCGGGCCCTGGAGATGGCGCCCGGCGATCCCTACATCACCGACAGCCTCGGCTGGGTCGAATTCCGCCTGGGCCGCCGCGAGGAAGCCGAACGCCTGCTGCGCGAGGCCTACCAGCGCCGCCCCGACACCGAGATCGGCGCGCATCTGGGCGAAGTGCTCTGGGCGCTGGGGCGCCAGGAGGAGGCTCGCCGCATCTGGCGCGAATCGCTGGCCCGCGACGCCGACAACGAGGTGCTGCAGGAAACGCTGCGCCGGCTGAAGGTGCGGCCGTGAGGCGTCGTCATGCCGTGGCGCTGGTGCTGGCTGGCGCCGGACTGCTCGGCGGCTGCGCGACCACGCAGCCGCCCGCGCCCCTGTCTGGCGAGGCCGGTCGAGCGCGGGTCGGTCGGCTCGCCGTCCAGGTGGCGGGCGACAGCGCACGCTCGTTCAGCGCCGCCTTCGAGCTCGAAGGCTCGGCCGCGCAGGGCCAGCTGACGCTGTTCAGCCCGATCGGCCTGCCGCTGGGCCGGGCGCAGTGGCGCCCCGGCGAGGTGCAGCTCGACAGCGGCGCACAGACCCAGCACTTCGACCATCTCGACACGATGATGGAGGCGCTGGTCGGCGAAGCGCTCCCGCTGGCCGCGCTGTTCGACTGGCTCGAAGGCCGCCCCTGGCCGGACGAAGCCAGCCGGCCGCTGGCCGAGGCCGACGGTCCGGGCTTTCGCCAGCTCGGCTGGAAGGTGAGCACCGGCCGGCTGGCCGACGGTCTGCTGGTGGCCGAGCGACGCCTGCCCGAGCCGGCGCTGACCGTGCGGATCCGCCTCGACACGCCGTCCTGAGCGGATCGCTCGGACCCCGTCTGCACTTTCTTCCTTGCCCATCGCGCGCATGTCCCTGTCCGCCCTGTACGACCTGCCGGCCCCGGCCAAGCTCAATCTCTTTCTTCATGTCATCGGTCGACGCGCCGACGGCTATCACCTGCTGCAGTCGGTGTTCCGGCTGATCGACTGGTGCGACACCCTGCATCTGGAGCGGCGCTCCGATGGCGTCGTCAGCCGCGAGGATCTCGGCCCGGCCCTGCCCGAGGACGATCTGTGCACCCGCGCGGCACGTCTGCTGCAGCAGGCCACCGGCACGCGCGAGGGCGTGCACATCGCGATCGACAAGCAGGTGCCCTGGGGCGCCGGCCTGGGCGGCGGCAGCTCCGATGCGGCCACCGTGCTGCTCGGCCTGAACCGGCTGTGGAATCTGGGACTGGACCGCCGCGCGCTGCTGGAGCTGGGCGTCAAACTGGGCGCCGACGTGCCCTTCTTCATCGGCGGGCGCGACGCCTGGGTCGAGGGCATCGGCGAGATCCTGACCCCGATCGCGCTGCCGCCGGCCAGCTATCTGGTGCTCAAACCCCCGGTGGCCATTCCCACCGCCGCGATTTTTTCGAGCCCCCTCTTGCGCAGGGACACGAAACCCGCCACAATAGCAGTCTTTCTCGCAGAGTCCGAGTTCGGGAAAAACGATCTGCAAGCCGGCGCCGAAGCGTACAGCAAGCAAGTAGTTGACGGACTAAAAATTCTGAAGCAGAATTTAGGGCTCAGCAGGATGAGCGGATCAGGAAGCGCAGTATTTGCGCAGTATCCAGAAATCCTGAGAGAATGCAGTGCAAGGCACGGCGAGCTGACAGAGACCATTCTTCGGAGTTTGGCGACACCGAATGAATCCTGGATAGCGAGAACGTGCAGAAGTCTGGAAATTCATCCGATGCAGCATTGGGTGAGAGACTGAAAAGCACAGAGTTTTCGGGCGCGTCGACAGACGAGTCCAGTGTAGGGGAGTCGCCAAGTTGGTCAAGGCATCGGATTTTGATTCCGACATGCGAGGGTTCGAGTCCTTCCTCCCCTGCCAAACCATCCACATCAAGCGCCTGCCGGTCACACGGCGAGGCGCTTGTTTCTTGATGGCCTGAAAAGTCCGCGCCCTGCGGGCAGCACGCACATGCTCTCCGACACCCTTCTCTTCACTGGCAATGCCAACCCGGCCCTGGCCCGCGAGATCGCCGCCGATCTGGGCCTCGAACTCGGCAAGGCCGCCGTCGGCCACTTCTCCGATGGCGAAGTCACCGTCGAGATCCAGCAGAACGTCCGCGCCCGCGACGTCTTCATCGTCCAGCCGACCTGCGCGCCGACCAACGAGCATCTGATGGAGCTGCTGCTGATGGTCGATGCGCTCAAGCGCGCCTCGGCCCGTCGCATCACCGCGGTCATTCCCTACTACGGCTATGCCCGTCAGGATCGCCGCCCGCGCTCGACCCGCGTGCCGATCAGCGCCAAGGTCGTCGCCAACATGCTGGAAGCGGCCGGCGTCAACCGCGTGCTGACGATGGATCTGCACGCCGACCAGATCCAGGGCTTCTTCGACATCCCGGTCGACAACATCTACGCCTCGCCGATGCTGCTGAGCGACCTGAAGGGCAAGGACTACGAGAACCTCGTGGTCGTCTCGCCTGACGTCGGCGGCGTGGTGCGTGCCCGTGCGCTGGCCAAGCAGCTCGGCTGCGACCTGGCCATCATCGACAAGCGCCGCCCGAAGGCGAATGTCTCCGAAGTGATGCACGTCATCGGCGACATCGACAAGCGCAACTGCGTGATCATGGACGACATGATCGACACCGCCGGCACGCTGGTGAAGGCGGCCGAGGTCCTGAAGGACCGCGGCGCCCGCAGCGTCTACGCCTACTGCACGCACCCGATCCTGTCGGGTCCGGCGGTCGAGCGCATCGCCGGCTCCAAGCTGGACGAAGTGGTGATCACCAACACCATTCCGCTGCAAGGCCCGGCGCGCGAGTGCAAGAAGATCCGCCAGCTGTCGGTGGCCTTCCTGTTCGCCGAGACGATCCGCCGCATCTCGGACGGCGCCTCGGTGACCGATCTTTTCGCGGAACAGAACAACAACTTCTGATCCGTCTCACCCGGGGCGACCTGGTCGCGGGCGCCCTTCCTTTTTCTGGAGAAATCACATGAAATTCGTCGCATTCTCGCGCGAAGTGCAGGGGACCGGAGCGAGCCGCCGCCTGCGTAATGCCGGCAAGGTTCCGGGCATCGTCTACGGCGTCAAGGATGCCGCTCAGATCGAGCTGGACCACAACGCGCTGTACCACGCGCTGAAGAAGGAAGCCTTCCACTGCTCCGTCCTCGAGATGGAACTGGGCGGCGAGACCACCAAGGTCGTGCTGCGCGACCTGCAGATGCACCCGTACAAGCCGCTGGTGCTGCACGTGGACTTCCAGCGCGTGGACTCGACCACCCGCATCCGCAAGCGCGTGCCGCTGCACTTCATCAACGAAGCCGAATCGCAAGCCGTCAAGCTCGAGAAGTGCACGATCAACCACGTCGTGGCCGAGCTGGACATCGAGTGCCTGGCCGAGAAGCTGCCGGAATTCCTGACGGTCGACCTGAAGGGCATGGTCAAGGGCAAGTCGCTGCACGTCGACGATCTGGTGCTCGACCCGAGCATCAAGGTCCGTACGCACGGCCGCAAGAACCCGGTCATCGCCACCCCGGTGGAGATCGTCGAGGAAGTCATCGTCGTCGCCGCCGCTCCGGCCGCCGACAAGGGCAAGAAGGGCAAGGGCAAGAAGTAATTCCTGCCTGGCAACCTGCCGTTGCTCCGACACGAAGCCCCGCCCTGCGGGGCTTTTTTGCGTGGGAAGTTGCGTGGGAAGAACAACATCATGATCCGACTGCTGGTCGGCCTGGGCAATCCGGGCCCCGAATACGAGGCGACCCGCCACAACGCGGGCTTCTGGTGGATCGACGCCGTCGCGCGGCGCCTGGGCGCGCACCTGAGCGCCGACAAGGCCTACCACGGCCTGGTCGCGCGGGTGAACCACCCGGCCGGCCCGATCTGGCTGATCGAGCCGCAGACCTACATGAACCTGTCGGGCAAGTCGGTCGCACCGCTGGCGCGCTTCTTCCGCATCGCGCCGGAGGAGATCCTGGTGGTGCACGACGAGCTCGACGTGCTGCCCGGCCAGATGAAGCTCAAGCAGGGCGGCAGCGCCGCCGGCCACAACGGCCTGAAGGACATCCAGGCCCAGCTCGGCTCGCCGGCTTTCTGGCGGCTGCGCCTCGGGGTCGGGCATCCGGGCGACCGCGCTGAGGTGGCGGGCTATGTGCTGCGCAAGCCGCCGGCGTCGGAGCGCGAGCTGATCGAGGGCTGCATCGACCGCTCGATGGAGGCACTCGACCTGCTGCTGGCCGGCGACATGCCCAAGGCCACCGCGCTGCTGCACGCCGGCCCGCAGCGGCCGAAGCCGCCGCGCCCGCCCAAGCCGCCAGCCGCTCCGACGCCGGCCGAAGGCGGCTGAGCCGCCCTGTCCTGCGCAGTCCTTCCGCGGAAGTTTCAGCCGATCGGGGTGCGGGGCAGCGCCTGCAGCTGCAGGCGCTCGTACTTGGCCTGCAGCTGTTCACGCGTCTCGGTGTGCTCCGGATCGACCGGAATGCACTCGACCGGGCAGACCTGCACGCACTGCGGCTCGCCGAAGTGGCCGACGCACTCGGTGCAGCGCGCCGGGTCGATGACGTAGAACTCCTCGCCCATCGAGATGGCCTGGTTGGGGCACTCGGGCTCGCAGACGTCGCAGTTGATGCACTCGCTGGTGATGGTCAGCGCCATGATCCGTGTCTCCTGCGGCTCGCTCAGTCGCGCGGGCCGGCGGCCACACGCTGCTGCAGGCGCGCCAGCACCGACGGCGCGACGAACTTCGACACATCGCCGCCCAGCATCGCGATCTCGCGCACGAAGGTGCCGCTGACGAACTGGTACTGGTCGCTCGGCGTCAGGAACAGCGTCTCGACCTCGGGCATGAGCTGGCGGTTCATGCCGGCCATCTGGAACTCGTACTCGAAGTCGCTGACCGCACGCAGGCCACGCACCACCACCTTGCCACCGTTCTCGACGACGAAGTTGCGCAGCAGGCCCCGAAAGGCCACCACCTCGACATTGCCGTAGGGCTGGGCCAGCTCCTGCGCGATCTCCAGGCGCTCCTCGAGCGTGAACATCGTGCGCTTGTGGTGGCCGGCGGCGACCGCCACGATCAGCCGGCTGAACAGCCGGCTGGCGCGACGCATCAGGTCCTGGTGACCGAGGGTCATCGGGTCGAAGGTGCCGGGATAGATCGCGGTGAGTTGCTGGATCGCGGGGGTCAAGACGGGCTCCGGAGCGGGCGCTTCAGGGGTGCAGTTTCAGAAGATGATAATGCACCATGCCGGCGCGGCCATGACGGTGCAGCGTCAGCCCCAGAGCCGCGCAGGCGGACTCGTCGAAGGGCCGATCGGCCTCCAGATAGATCCAGCCCCCCTCGCCCAGCAGCCGCAGCGCGGCCTGCAGCGCACGATCGAACAGGTCGGCACCGAAAGGCGGATCGAGCAGCACCAGATCGAAATGCCCGGCGGGTGCACCCGCCATCCAGGCCAGCGCATCGGTGCGCCGCACCTCGACCATCGTCGCGCCGAGCCGCGCGGCGGCCTGCTGCAGCTGCGCGGCCGCGCGCGGCGCCTGCTCCAGCAGCACCACCTCGACCGCGCCGCGCGAGGCGGCCTCGAAGCCGAGCGCGCCAGTGCCGGCGAAGGCATCGAGCACCCGCCAGCCCGACAGGTCCTGACCGAGCCAGTTGAACAGCGTCTCGCGCACCCGGTCGGGCGTCGGGCGCAGGCCGGGCTCGGCCAGCACCGGCAGCCGGGTGCGCTTCCAGCGCCCGCCGATCAGGCGGATTTCTCCGGGCGCGCCACTGTCGGCGCGGGAAGCACGGGGGGCGGGATGATTTCTGGACACGGGCGGCATTCTAGTCAGGCGGGCTGCCTACAATCGGACCATCATCCTGCGGCCGTCTGCTGCCCGCCCCGCGCGGCGCCGGCATCGGCCCCGCCCGACTCCCTGCCGGCCCCTCAACCGGCCTCCGCCCGCATGTTCAGTTTCCTCCGTCGCAAGCTCTTCTCGTCGTCTCCGGCTCCGGAACCCGCACCGGAGCTGGCGCAGGACAGCCCGGCCGCCGAGCCGGTCGCCGCGCCGACCCCGCCCGACCCGACCCTGCTGCCGGCCGTCGTCACAGCCCCTGAGCCCGCACCGGCTCCAGCCGCACGCGGCTCCTGGCTGCAGAAGCTCAAGGCCGGCCTGCAGCGCACCGGCTCCAGCATCGCCCAGGTCTTCACCGGCACGAAGATCGACGACGCGCTCTACGAGGAGCTCGAGGCGGCGCTGCTGATGGCCGACGCCGGTGTCGGCGCGACCGAATACCTGCTCGAGGCGCTGAAGCAGCGCGTCAAGGACACCCGCTGCACCGATCCGGCCGGCGTCAAGGCGCTGCTGGCCGAGGTGCTGGCCGAGCTGCTCGCGCCGCTGGAAGGCGCGCTGCAGATCGGCGCGACCCAGCCCACCGTGATGATGGTCGCCGGCGTCAACGGCGCGGGCAAGACCACCAGCATCGGCAAGCTCACCCGCCATCTGGCCGAGCAGGACAGCAAGGTGCTGCTGGCCGCGGCCGACACCTTCCGCGCCGCCGCGCGCGAGCAGCTCGCGGTCTGGGCCGACCGCAACCGCGTCGAGATCGTCAGCCAGGAAGGCGGCGATCCGGCCGCCGTCTGCTTCGACGCGGTCTCGGCCGGCAAGGCGCGCGGCTGCGATGTCGTCATCGCCGACACCGCCGGCCGGCTGGCCACGCAGCTGCACCTGATGGACGAGCTGCGCAAGATCCGCCGCACGCTGGGCCGCGCGATGGAGGGCGCGCCGCACGAGGTGCTGCTGGTGGTCGACGGCAACACCGGCCAGAACGCCTTCACCCAGGTCAAGGCCTTCGACGAGGCGATCGGCCTGACCGGCCTGATCGTCACCAAGCTCGACGGCACCGCCAAGGGCGGCGTGCTCGCAGCCATCGCGCTGTGGGTGCGCGAGCGCGTCGCGCAGGGCAAGCCGGCGGTGCCGGTCTACTTCATCGGCGTCGGCGAGAAGCTGGAGGACCTGCAGACCTTCAGCGCCCGCGAGTTCGCGCAGGCGCTGCTGAGCTGACGAGCCGGCAGGCTCGGGCGCCTCAGGCAGCCGGCTGCAGCGGACCGCCGCGGTCCGACATCAGCCGGTCGATCCAGGCCTGCAGGTGGCTGGCGATCTCGACCGAGGCGCCGGAGGCGCTCACCGGCTCGACCGGACCGGTCGGCTGCGCGCGGCGGCTGTCCAGCTGAAGCAGGGCCGACAAGGCAGCCGCCTCCAGCGGCGACTCGGATGCGGGGCCGTCCGGCACCCGTCCCAGCAGCACGCCGCGCGACAGATCGACCTCGGCCAGCGTGATGCCCAGCTGCGCGGCCGCATCGGCCAGCCCATGGCTCTCCTCGACCAGCGTGGCGCTGGCGCCGCACAGCAGGCCGAGCTGCTCGGGCAGCGAGCCGATCTCGCAGCACAGCAGCCGCGCCGCATCGATGCGCTCGCGCAGGCCGGCCGGGCGCGGTCCGCTGGCGGGCATCAGCAGCACCGGACCGTCGAGCGTTGCGTCCTGGGCCAGCAACGCCTGGAGCACCTCGCGGGTCGGTGCATCGATCAGCCACAGCTGGCGCATCGGCCCCCCCGCACCCAGGAGCGCGTCGACCAGACGCCGCACCGCCTCGGCCGAATGACCGAGCAGCGAGACGGCCACCAGCATGAAGGACTCGCCCTCGACACCGTTGACCGACCAGGTCGGGCCGAAATACATCGGCAAGCCGTTGCGCAGGCAGGCGCCGGCCGGATCGGGCACCTCCGGCCACAGCCGCGCCAGCGCATCGGCCTCGAGCCGGTCGGGCACGCAGAACAGCCGGTCCGGCTGCAGGCCCTGGCGGCGCAGCTGGCCCATCGGGGCGGCCTCGCCCGGCACGAACAGCACGTCGGATGCCTGCTCGATCATCGTGGCGTTCCAGGCCTGCGGGCCGGTGGCGCGAATGCCCGCCTCCAGCCGCAGCAGCGGTAGGCCGCGCTGATGCGCAGCCAGGCAGCAGGCGGTCATCGCATCGCTCGAGCCCAGGCTCAGCACCGCCATCGGCTCGAATTCCTCGATGAACTGGCCCAGGCCCTCGACCATGCGCGACAGGCTCTGCTCGATGTCGCCCGGCACCCATTCGAGATCGAGGCCGACCTCGAGCGCGGGCAGCACCCGGCCCATGCCATGCCACGGCCAGACCAGCGGCAGCGGCCCCAGGCTGACCAGCACCATGCGCGGCGCACGGCCGATCTCGGCCATCGCCTCGGCCAGCGCGGCGAACTTCAGCGCGGCGCTGGTGCTGTCGGCCAGGCAGAGAATGACGTCGCGGCTGGCACGGCGCGCCAGCAGGCCGTCGGCATGGCTGCGCGCGGCGCGGATCGCGGAGGTGAGCGCCTGCAGACGGGCCGCTGGCAGCGCCATGCGCGGCAGCGGCTCGCGCTCGAGCGAATCGCGTGCGCGCTCGTCGAGCTCGATCGTGGCGGGTGCCGGTGCGGGCTCGGGCATGAGCACTGGACTCGGCACCGGAGTCGGATTCGGAGCCGGCGGCGCGATGAACTGCAGCACCGGCGCCGGCGGGGGCGGCGCCACGGGTTCGGCGACCGGAACGGGGGCCGGCGCAGGCGCGGCGACCGTCGACGGAGCCGCCAGCGGCTCGACCGGCGCCAGATCGCCCTCGCCGATCTCGCTGCGCAGCTCGGCGGCGGTGCGCTCGACCAGCGCGGCATCGAGGGTGTCGACGCCGTCGAGGAAGGCCGCCAGCAGCGAGCGGTTGGCCAGGCGGTTCAGGCGCCGTGGCACGCCGCCCGACCAGCGGAACAGGCTGTCGAAGGCGGAGTCGGCGAAGGCCGGCCGGCGGCCGTCCCAGCCGACATGGCGCAGCCGGTGCTCGACATAGTCGCGCGCCTCCTCGAGCGTCAGCGGCCCGAGGTGGCAGGACGCGGTCACGCGCTGGCGCAGCTGCTCCATCGTCGGCGACTCGAGCAGGCGGCGCAGTTCCGGCTGGCCGACCAGGAAGCTCTGCAGCAGCGCATGGTTGCCGAGCTGGAAGTTCGACAGCATGCGCAGCTCCTCGACCGCGCGCGGGTCGAGGTTCTGCGCCTCGTCGACGATCAGCAGCGCGTGGCGCCCCTGCGCCGCCAGCGCGGTCAGGAAGGCCTCCAGCGTCGCGATCAGGTGCGCCTTGGAGCTGCTGGCCTGCGACGGAATGCCGAAGGCGGTAATGATCGACTGCAGCAGCTCGCCCGACTCCAGCTGGGTGCTGACGATCTGCGCCGGCAGCACCTTCTGGCGGTCCAGCCCGTCGAGCAGCATGCGCACCAGCGTGGTCTTGCCTGCACCGATCTCGCCGGTGATGACGACGAAGCCCTCGGCCTGCGCGACGCCGTACTGCAGGTAGGCCAGCGCGCGGCCGTGGCCGCGGCTGTTGAAGTAGAACGCCGGATCCGGGTTGAGCTGGAAGGGCGGGCCGCTGAAACCGAAGTGGGATTCGTACATCGTGGAGCTGGCCGTCGTCCGGCCGTCAGAAGCGGTGCAGCACGCCGGCCGACAGGCCGGTCTCGCTGGCGTCGTTGCCGACGAGGGAGGTCGAGCCGTTCTGGTGTCTCAGTGCGCCGGTGACCGTCGTGCGAGGGGACAGGGCATGAGAGAGACCGAGCCGGAGGATGGTTCCGCTGCGGGTGCCCAGCGAGGCGTTCGCGCCGATGCCCTCGGCGCGTGCACGGGTCAGCGTGACGGTGGCGGTGGTGTCCTGATCGAGACGCCGCCCCAGGCTGAGCGTCATGCCGCGCTGGATGGAATCGCTGGCCAGGCCGAGCACGCTGTTGGCATCCTCGGTGGCGCCGCGGTAGTCCTCGAGCTTCGTCTGGTAGATCCGCATCGTCACGGTGTGGCGCACGCCCACCAGCGCGAGCGTCACGTTCAGGCCCTGCTGGATCTGCACCGTGCGCGAGTACAGATCGACCGGTCCGCCCAGCGAGCTGCTCAGGCCGCGCTTGGCGATCAGGTCCTGCACCGCCGCCTGGCGGGTGGCCTCGTCGAGAATGCGCGTCTGCAGCATCGCATCGATCATCGAGGCCACATCGCCGCCGGCCTGCAGCGTGCCCAGCCGCGACGCGAAGGTCGAGGCCTGGCGCGTCGCCGCCACCGACAGCGCCATGAAGGGCGAGCGATGGGTCAGCGCGGCATTCCAGCCGGTGCCGAAGAAGCGCTTCTCGACCAGCGAGTCGAACACGGTGCGCTCAGAGGGCGCCCAGCGCAGCGCCACGCCGCGCAGCGTCTCGCTGACCTGGTTGGTGCCGTAGTTGGCCGAGTCCGTGCCGCCGGTCAGGCCGAGCGTCAGCACCGGATCGGGCGCGTACAGCAGCGACAGCCGGCCGGTCGCCAGCACCAGACCGCTGCCGCCGTCACGGTAGCGGGTGGCCTGGCGGTTGTATTCGGCCCGCATGCCCGCCGGCAGCGGGCGCTCGTCGAAGCGGACCGTGTCGGTGCGCACATGCGCGTCGGCATCCGTGCCTTGCGCCGCCGCCGTGCCGGTGCCGTTGCCCTGCGACCAGGTGTTGTCGCTGCGCGCCAGCAGCCGCGAGGTCGGCGACAGCTCCCGGTCGATGTAGGGGCTCAGGCGCTGACGGGTGACGGTGTTGCTGCCGGTGTAGACGCTCGTGCCGTCGCCGATCAGGTCGAAGGGCGTCGACGAGGTGGTGTCGGCCCCCAGCTCGGCATCGACGAAGAACAGCCGGTCGACCAGCCGGGTGTTCAGCGTGAGCTGCCCGCGCGGGAAGATGCGGTCGGTGCCGATCCGGCCGAGATAGGTGACCATGTCGGCCGCGAGGTTGCCGTTCAGGCGGTAGTCCGGACCGGTGCCCAGCAGCTGCAGCTGCGGCGTGACCGTCGTGACGATGCCGTAGGCGCGGTCGCTCGACTGCAGCCCGACATTGTTGGTCGCGTTGACCACCGCCTTGACCGCCGGCGCGACGCGCCAGCCGCGCGCCGGTGCCGAGGCCGCGGCCGGCATCGGCGCCGCGCCCGGCCCGGCCAGGCCCTGCAGCGGATCGGGTGTCGTGATCTGGGTGGCCCGCGAGACCGGAGCCGCCCCAGCGCCCCCGGCGGCGGCCGCCGCCGCGTCGACCGGCTGGGCCTGCAGCGGCAGGGCCACGCCCAGCAGCGCGGTCGCCAGCAGCGCGACCGGCGCCGGTCGCTGGAGCGTCAGCCGCTCACGAGGCGTAGTAGTAGCCATAAGCCTCGCCCGAGTTGCCGCTGGCGCGGTTCAGCACCGAAAGCACCACCGGGCATTGCTCGACCGCGGCGTAGGCCTGGGTCACCTGCGCATGGGTGGTCTTGCCGGCCTCGACCACCATCACCACCTGGCCGACCCGCGAGGCCAGCACACGCGACTCGGTGGTCGGGATCAGCGGCGGCGCATCGAAGACGATGATGCGGTCCGGGAAGCGCGAGGCCAGCTCGTCGAGCAGCCGCTCCATCGCCGTGCTGGCCAGCAGCTCGGTCGACTGGGAGTTGGCGGTGCCGGCCGGCAGCAGGCTGAGCTTGGGCACATTGGTGCGCAGCATCACGTCGGCCAGATCGAGCGAGGGCGTCTTCAGCACGTCCATCAGGCCGCGCGAGGGCTCGACGCCGCAGCGCGCCAGCACCGAGGGGCGCAGCACATCGGCATCGACCAGCAGCACCGACAGGTCGACCTCCATCGCGATGCTCATCGCGAGGTTGACCGCGAAGAAGGTCTTGCCTTCGCCCGGCATCGCGCTGACCACCTGGATCAGGTTGGCGCGCGAGATCTGCTGCGCCGACTCGCCGCGGGCATTGGCCAGCAGCGGGCGCTTGATGATGCGCATCTGCTCGGCCAGCTGCGAGCGGGCCTGCGAGGGCACCAGATAGCCTTCGCGCTCGAGCCGCTCCAGGTCCAGGCGGACCTCGCGGGAGCGCCGGCTGGCGGTGGGCAGCATCTCGACCTGGGCGCTGCGCACCGTCGGCAGCGTGGCGGCGGGCACCGGTGCAGGTGCGGGTGCGGGGACCGGAGCCACCGCAGCCGGCGCGACCGGGGCTGCCGACGGCACAGCGGCCGCGGCAGGCGCCGGCTGTGCCGCCGCCGTGCCCGGGACATCGGGCACCGGCACGTCATAGCCGGCACGCTTGAGTTCAGCGAGCCGCTTGGCGGCCTGCTCGATCGTGTTCATCTGGGGACTCCTCAGCTCGCGGTGCGTGTCGAGATCCAGGCCATCCAGCCGACATTGGCCAGCAGGAACAGGCCCATCACGCCGGCCAGCTTCATGCGGTCCTGGCGCTGCAGGTCACGATCGCGCGGATCCTCGATCTTGGTCAGGCTGCCGAGCACCGGACGCTTGGTGAACTCGCGCAGCTCGCGCTCGCTCGAGAAGGTCGGATTGAGCAGCGTCATCGCATAGGCCACCGCACCGCCAGCCAGCAGGGCCAGCAGCATCACGCCGGCGGCCATCTGCAGCTTGCCGGGAAAGACCGGCGAAGGCAGGAGGCGCGGCGGCTCGATCAGGCGGAAGTCGGCCATCGACGAGGTCTGGTCGATCTTCACGCCCAGCGAGGCGGCCTCGCGGCGCTGCACCAGCTGATCGTAGTTGCGGCGCATGATCTCGTAGTCGCGGTTGAGCTGGGCCAGCTCGGCCTCGGCCTGCGGGACCTGGTTGGCCTGCGAACGGACTTCCTCCAGGCGAGCGGCCTGGGCCTCGAGCTGACCGCGCAGCGATGCCACGCTGGCCTCGGCATCCGACAGGTTGTTGCGCAGGCGCTGGTAGACCGGGTTGGTCGCGGCAGCACGGCGCTTCGGATTCTCGGCCTGCAGGCGGGCCAGCTCGTCGCGGCGGCTCTGCTCGAGCTCGCCGATCATGCGACGGGTGGTGCGCACGTCCGGATGGTTGTCGGTGAAGCGGCGCTCCATGTCGTCGAGCTGGCGCTTGAGGGTGCGGATGCGCTCGTCGAGGTCCGGCGTCAGCGAGACGGCCGAGGCCGCGCCCATCGGCAGCTGCGGTTCCTCGGACTCCAGATCGCGCCGGATCGCGTCACGCGAGCGCTCGGCGGCGCTGAGCTGGACCTTCAGGCGGTTGACCTCGTCGGTCATCGACTGGATGCGGCCGAAGAAATCCTGCGTCTGCGTCGAGGCGACGTTCATGTTCTTCAGCTTGAATTCCTTCAGGCGGTTCTCGGCCTCGGTCAGCTTGGACTCGTAGGCCTTGATCTGCTCGTCGATGAAGCGGCTGGCCTCGGCGGAGTCCTTGCGCTTGGAGTCGACGCCGCTCTCCATGAACAGCGCCACCAGCCCCTCGACCAGACGTCGGGCACGCTCGCCATCGACATCGCGGTAGCTGATCGCGTAGAGGTTGTTGCCCCCGGTCTGGACCACCTTGATGGTCTTCATCAGGGTCTCGATCTGCGAGTCGACCTGCGACGGATCGACCTTCTCGAGCCCGATCGTGGGATTGTTGACCAGGCGCTCGACGTTCGGGCGCGAGATCAGCGTGCGGCCCAGCATGCGGACCTGCTGGTCGATGTCGGGCTGGAAGGCCAGGCCGACCATCATCGGCCGCAGCACCGTCTGGGTATCGACATAGATGCTGGCGCGGGCCTCGCGGCGCTCGGGCACCACCATGACCACCAGCGCGCCCAGGATGGCCACCAGCCATGCCACGGCCACGGCGGTCCAGCGGTGTCGCCAGACGCTCGCGGCCAGGATCGCAGCCTGTCGGGTGAAATCGTTCATACCGGCTGTCTACCTGTAATCGTCAGTTCTGGCCGGTCCGGCTCCCCGCAACAGGCGGGCGACGCGACGGACACGGCCACGTGCTTGGCAGGCGTGCTCAGAACCAGCTCTGCGGCACGATGATGATGTCGCCGGGCTTCACATCGACGTTGGCCGAGATGTCGCCGCGCTTGAGCAGATCCTTCAGGCGGATGCTGTACTGCTTGCCGCCCTCGGCGCCGCGCACCAGCACCGCGGCATTGCCGTCGGCGAAGTCGGTCAGGCCGCCGGACTGGATCATCACGTCGAGCAGGCTCATGTTCTGGCGGAAGGCGACGCTCTGCGGGCGCGCGGCCTCGCCGACGATGCGGATCTGCTCGCTGTAGACGCCCTGGAAGGAGCCGACCACCACCGTGACCACCGGATCGCGGATGACCTTGCTCAGCTCCTTCTCGATCTCGCGCGACAGGTCGTACGGGTTCTTGCCCGAGGCTTGCAGATCCTCGACCAGCGGCGTCGAGATGCGGCCGTCGGGGCGCACCGTGACGGTGGCCGACAGCTCGGGATTGCGCCAGACGACGATGTTGAGCGTGTCCAGCGGACCGATCTTGTAGCGGTGATCCGGCGTCTCGGCCGACTTCGGGGCCGGCGGATAGCGGCCGATGCTGCCGCAGCCCGACAGGGTGCCGACCGCCATCACCGACGCCAGCAGCAAAGCGGCCGCACGCGACAGACGGCTCGTTTCGATCCTCATGCGAAATCCTCTCTTGATCATTCCAGCACCCTGCGATCTCCGCGCGGCACGCAACCCGATCGTACCGCTGCAGCGCAAGAATTCCTTACAAGTTCATCATCATGAACAGCATTCATGACCCACGCATTCACGCGCATCGGGCAGATCATGAAAGTGATAAAAATGAACACGCCTTGAAGCACGAACAGCGCACGAAAGCATTTCGTGCGCTGTCCTCTGGTCTGGAGCGCCTGTCGTCCGGCAGCCCCTCAGGCCCTGACCGGAGACCGTGGCACGCACGGACGTGCTCGGTGTTCTCAGTGCGCGCCCTCGCGGAACAGCACCACGCTCACCGTCTCGATCAGCACCTGCAGATCCAGCAGCAGCGAGTTGTTCTTGACGTAGTACAGGTCGAACTGGTGCTTCTTGCGTGCGTCCTCGAGCGAGGCGCCGTAGGCATAGCGGACCTGGGCCCAGCCGGTCAGGCCCGGCTTCACCGTGTGGCGCAGGTCGTAGTAGGGAATCTGCTCGCGCAGCTGGGCGACGAAGGACGGGCGCTCCGGACGCGGGCCCACCATGCTCATCTCGCCGCGCAGCACGCTGAAGAGCTGCGGCAGCTCGTCGATGCGGGTCTTGCGGATGAAGGCGCCGACGCGGGTGATGCGGGAGTCGTTCTTGGAAGCCCAGCGCGCCACGCCATCCTTCTCGGCGTCGGTGCGCATGCTGCGGAACTTGATGCACATGAAGCCCTTGCCGCCCAGGCCGACACGCTCCTGCTTGTAGAGGATCGGGCCGGGGCTGTCGAGCTTGATCATCAGCGCGGTCATCAGCATGACCGGCGCGCCCAGGAGCAGCAGCACCGAGGAGCTGACGATGTCGAACAGGCGCTTGGTGAGCTCGCGGGCATGGCCCTGAACGAAGCCATCGCCATAGACCAGCCAGCTGGCCTTCAGGCTGTCGACCGGCACCTCGGCCTTGGTGCGCTCGTAGAAGTAGGCCAGATCCATGATCGGCACACCGCCGATGCGGCACTCGAGCAGATCGTTCATCGGCACGCCGCCGCCGCGCTGCTCGCGCACCGCCACGATGATCTCGTTGATGCGGTGCTCGCGCACCAGGTCGACCAGCTTTTGGCGGGCGTCGAACACATGGGCAGCACCACGCAGCGCGGCGCGGTCGGTCTGTTCGGTGGTCGGGTAGAAGCCGACCACGTCATAGCCGGCCCACTGGCCGCCGGCGCGCAGGTCGGTGCACACCTGACGGGCATCCGGGCCGGTGCCGACGATCAGCACACGGCGGGTGCCCACGGCCTGGCGGACCACCCACGCCACGCCGCGGTAGAGCATCAGGCCGACCAGCAGATACACCAGCGAATATCCGACCAGGCTGCCGGCATAACCGTCATAGCTGATGTATTTCAGCGTCAGGTAAGTGATGTAACCACCCAGCAGGAACGCAAAACCGATGCGCACGACCATCGGAACCAGCCCGAGATTGCGGTGCCGATAGAGTCCGACGAAGGAATAAAGCAGCGCCATCACCAGCGCAAAGGAAAAAGCGACCAGCAGGATGGTCGGCGTGATGATCTGGGTCAGCGGACTGACCCCGGGCAGCGGGCTGGCCAACGTGGCAGCCGACAGCAGCGCGGCAATGAAGCAAAGCAGACCGTCAGCGAACAGCTCGACGAAGTGCGTTCCCGACGATCGGTGCTGGAAAACTCGAAACATTCTGACAGCCCCCTTGGCAAAACACTGGCAATGCGTCTCGCGTCACTTGCGCAGGACTGGAGGCCATCATTGCTGACCCCCTGATTTTCGACCCTGGTCCCCTGACACCTGATGCACAGGCGACCTCATTCCCCCAAGCAGGGGAGACTGGATCACGATTGTGTGACGTATTGACGTGAGAGTGAAGACTTGTACCAACTGCGTCAACAGATGCGTACAAATCAGCATGTGTCTTCAGTTTGCAGGAATGCCCTGATATGGCAAAAGAAGTAATTCCGCAAGCCGTGCCCGATACATGCCGTCACGCAAAGATGTGATTTGCGCACTTCAGGTACCCCCTCGGCCGGAGGTCAGCACTTCAGCCCGACATGCAGGGCCACCACCCCACCGGTCAGGTTGTGCACATCGACATGGCCGAAACCGGCCGTCTTCATCATCGCCTTCAGCTCGGCCTGGCCAGGATGCATGCGGATCGACTCGGCCAGATAGCGGTAGCTCTCGGCGTCGCCGGCCACCATCTGGCCCAGCTTGGGCAGCACGCTGAAGGAGTACCAGTCGTAGACCTTCTCGAGCGGCGCGGCCACCTTCGAGAACTCCAGCACCATCAGCTTGCCGCCCGGCTTGAGCACCCGACACATCTCGGCCAGCGCCACATCCTTGTGCGTCATGTTGCGCAGACCGAAGGCGACCGAGACGATGTCGAAGCGCGCCTCGGGAAAAGGCAGCTTCTCGGCATCGCACAGCACCGTCGGCAGGGACAGGCCCTCGTCGACCAGGCGATCACGGCCCCGGCTCAGCATGGCCTCGTTGATGTCGGTGTGCACCACGCAGCCGCTGCGGCCGACCTTGCGCGCAAAGGCGCGGCTCAGGTCGCCGGTGCCTCCGGCGATGTCGAGCACCTGGTGGCCTTCACGGGCACCAGACACCGCCAGGGTGTAGGCCTTCCAGAGCCGGTGCATGCCGCCCGACATCAGATCGTTCATCAGGTCGTAGCGGGCCGCGACCGAGTCGAACACACCGCGCACCATGCGCGCCTTGTTCTGCTCGTCGACGGTCTTGAAGCCGAAGTGGGTATCGCTCATGGGCAGGGAAATGTCGGGGCGGAAATGGAGCAGCTTGCGTGCCCGGCCGGACACACCGAAAACTCAGTGGCCATGGGAGGCACAGGCACCACCTGCGGGCGCGCCGCCCTTCATCGGTGCATCACGATCGACGCCGGCCGCATTCAGGCGATCGAGATAGTCCTGCCACAGCGCCTGCTGGCGCATGCCCAGATCGTGCAGCATCTCCCAGGTGTAGAGGCCGCTGTCATGGCCGTCGCTGAAGACCGGCTGGACGGCGTAGTGGCCGACCAACTGCAGGTCGACGATGCCGACCTCGCGCTTGCCGGTCTGCAGCACCTCCTGGCCGGGGCCATGGCCACGCACCTCGGCGGAGGGCGAATAGACGCGCAGCAGCTCGAAGGGCAGGCGGAAGGTCTGCCCATCATCGAAGCCGATCTCCAGCACGCGCGACTGCTGGTGCAGTGTCAGGGCAGTGGGCTGGGGGGCATTCGGTTGGGTCATCGGGAAGTCGTCCGGAAGAAGCCGCGATGAAGGCGGCGGATCCGGGCGATTATCCGCGACGATGGGCCCATTCGGCCCCTTCAGATGCAGACAGGCCGCCTCAGACCAGCACGCGCTCGATGCCGCCGGCGTTGGCCCGGGCCACATAGTCCGGCATCCAGTTCTCGCCCAGGATCTGGCGCGCCATCTCGACGACGATGTAGTCGGCCTCGAGCAGGCCGTTCTGCAGATCGTCGCCATAACGCGACAGACCCTGCAGGCAGCTCGGGCAGGAGGTCAGGATCTTCAGGTCGCCCTGGGCGCCCTGCGCGCGCAGCTGGCCTTCGGCCTTGCGGATCTCCTCTTCCTTGCGGAAGCGGATCTGCGTCGAGATGTCGGGCCGGGTCACGCCCAGCGTGCCCGACTCGCCGCAGCAGCGCTCGGACTTGACCACGCCGTCGCCCACCAGCGCCTTGACCGTCTTCATCGGATCCTGCAGCTTCATCGGCGTGTGGCAGGGATCGTGGTACATGAAGTTACCTTTGCCCTGCAGCGTGATGCCTTTTTCCAACAGGTATTCGTGGATGTCGATGATGCGGCAGCCGGGGAAGATCTTGTCGAACTGGTAGCCCTGGAGCTGGTCATAGCAGGTGCCGCACGAGACCACCACCGTCTTGATGTCGAGGTAGTTCAGCGTGTTGGCGACCCGGTGGAACAGCACCCGGTTGTCGGTGATCATCTGCTCGGCCTTGTCGAACTGGCCCGAGCCGCGCTGCGGGTAGCCGCAGCACAGGTAGCCCGGCGGCAGCACGGTCTGCACGCCCGCGTGCCAGAGCATCGCCTGCGTGGCCAAGCCGACCTGGCTGAACAGCCGCTCAGAGCCGCAGCCGGGGAAGTAGAACACCGCCTCGGTCTCGGCGGTGGTCGCCTTCGGGTCGCGGATGATCGGCACGTAGTCGCGGTCCTCGATGTCGAGCAACGCGCGCGCGGTCTTCTTCGGCAGGCCGCCGGGCATCTTCTTGTTGATGAAGTGGATCACCTGCTCCTTGATCGGAGCGGCGCCCACCGTCGCCGGCGGCGCGCTGGTCTGCTTCTTCGCGGCCAGCTTGAGCACGTCATGCGCCAGGCGCTGCGCCTTCATGCCGACGCCCACCATCGCCGAGCGGGCGATCTTGATCGTCTCCGGGTTGGTGGCGTTGAGCATCAGCATCGCGGCGGCGTTGCCCGGACGGAAGCTCTTCTTGCCCATCTTGCGCAGCAGGTTGCGCATGTTCATCGTCACGTCGCCGAAGTCGATCTTGACCGGGCACGGCGTGAAGCACTTGTGGCAGACGGTGCAGTGGTCGGCGACGTCCTCGAACTCCTCCCAGTGCTTGAGGCTGACGCCGCGGCGCGTCTGCTCCTCGTACAGGAAGGCCTCGATCAGCAGCGAGGTGCCCAGGATCTTGTTGCGCGGGCTGTAGAGCAGGTTGGCGCGCGGCACATGCGTGGCGCACACCGGCTTGCACTTGCCGCAGCGCAGGCAGTCCTTGACCGACGCGGCGATGTCGCCGATGTCGCTCTGCTGCATGATCAGCGACTCGTGCGTCATCAGGCCGAAGCTGGGCGTGTAGGCCTCGCTGAGGTCGGCGGCGCGGGTATCGGCCCCCAGGTCGGTGACCCGGTCCTGCGGGCGCAGCAGCTTGCCCTTGTTGAAGCGCCCTTCCGGGTCGACCTTGGCCTTGTAGGCGGCGAAGTTCGCCAGCTCGGCGTCGGTCAGGAACTCCAGCTTGGTGATGCCGATGCCGTGCTCGCCGGAGATCACGCCATCGAGGCTGCGCGCCAGCACCATGATGCGCGCGACCGCCTCGTGCGCGGTCTGCAGCATCTCGTAGTTGTCGGAGTTGACCGGGATGTTGGTGTGCACATTGCCGTCGCCGGCGTGCATGTGCAGCGCCACCCAGACGCGCCCGCGCAGCACCTCCTTGTGGATCTTCCTGCAGGCCTCGATCAGCGGCGCGAAGGCCGCACCGGCGAAGAGCTGCTGCTGGAAGACCTTCAGGATCTGCGTCTTCCACGAGGCGCGCAGCGTGTTGTCCTGGATCTGCTCGAAGAAGCTGCGGCCGGTGTCGGGCTGCACGACGTCGAGGCCGTCGCGCCACTGCTGCCACAGCGTGCGCAGCTCGCGGATCAGGGCCAGCGCGCGCTGCACCCGGTCGCCGAGCAGCTCGGCGCTGGGGATCTCGCTGGCGTCGTCGGTCTTGCCCAGCGGCAGGTTGCCGGCCTGGAAGAACTGCTCGAGCCGGTCGAGCAGCGCGATCTTGTTGCGCAGCGACAGCTCGATGTTGATGCGCTCGATGCCCAGCGTGTACTCGCCCATGCGCTCCAGCGGGATCACCACGTCCTCGTTCACCTTGAACGCGTTGGTGTGCTTGGAGATGGCAGCGGTGCGCTTGCGGTCGAGCCAGAACTTCTTGCGCGCATCGGCCGAGATGGCGATGAAGCCCTCGCCCGAGCGGCCGTTGGCCAGGCGCACCACCTCGCTGGTGGCGCGCGCGACCGCGTCCTCGTCGTCGCCGACGATGTCGCCGATCAGCACCATCTTCGGGGTGCCGCCGCGCTTGCTCTTGGTGGCGTAGCCGACCGCCTTGAGGTAGCGATCGTCGAGATGCTCGAGGCCGGCCAGGATCGCGCCGCCCGGCTTCTTCATCTCGCCGAACATGAAGTCCTTGATCTCGACGATCGAGGGCACGCAGTCCTTCGGGTTGCCGAAGAACTCCAGGCAGACGGTGCGGGTGTGCGCCGGCATGCGATGCACCACCCAGCGCGCCGAGGTGATCAGGCCGTCGCAGCCTTCCTTCTGGATGCCGGGCAGGCCGGCGAGGAACTTGTCGGTGACATCCTTGCCCAGGCCTTCCTTGCGGAAGATGCGCCCGGGAATGTCGAGCCGCTCAGTGCGCTCGAGCGTGCGACCCGAGGCGTCGAAATACTTCAGCTCGAAGCTGGCGACCTCGACATCGTGGATCTTGCCGAGGTTGTGGTTCAGGCGGGTGACCTCCAGCCACTTGGCCTCGGGCGTGACCATCTTCCAGGAGGCCAGGTTGTCCAGCGCCGTGCCCCACAGCACCGCCTTCTTGCCGCCGGCATTCATCGCGATGTTGCCGCCAATGCACGAGGCTTCGGCCGAGGTCGGATCGACCGCGAAGACATGCCCCCCGCGCTCGGCCGCATCGGCCACGCGCTGCGTGACAACGCCGGCACCGGTCCAGATGGTGGGCACCTTGTGCGCCAGGCCCGGCAGGTCGACGAACTCGACCTCGGTCATCTGCTCGAGCTTCTCGGTGTTGATCACCGCGCTCTTCCAGGTCAGCGGCACGGCGCCGCCGGTGTAGCCGGTGCCGCCGCCGCGCGGGATGATCGTCAGGCCCAGCTCGACGCAGCCGGCCACCAGCGCGGCCATCTCGGCCTCGGTGTCGGGCGTCAGCACGACGAAGGGGTATTCGACCCGCCAGTCGGTGGCGTCGGTGACGTGCGCGACGCGGCTCAGGCCGTCGAACTTCAGGTTGTCGGAGCGGGTGTGGCGGCCCAGCACCTTCTTCGTGCGCTGGCGCAGGTCGTCCACCAGGCGGAAGCGCTCGGCGAAACGCTCGACGGCGCCGCGCGCCATCGCCATCAGCTCGCCGACCAGCGCGTCGCGGCCCGGATCGACGCCCGGGGTGCGACGCTTCTCGACCTCGGCGAGGCGGTGGTGCAAGGCCTCGATGAGGTTCTCGCGCCGCTTCGGGTTGTCGATCAGGTCGTCTTCGAGGTAGGGATTGCGCTGCACCACCCAGATGTCGCCCAGCACCTCGTAGAGCATGCGTGCGGAGCGGCCGGTGCGACGCTCGCCGCGCAGCTGGTCGGCCAGCGCCCAGGCGCGCGGGCCCAGCAGGCGGATGATGATTTCCCGGTCCGAGAAGGAGGTGTAGTTGTACGGAATCTCGCGCAGGCGAGGTTCGGCATGGGCAGGATCGAGGTCCTGGCCGACGGACTGGAGCAGCGGATTGGGAGGGAGCGGTGCGTTCATGGGGCCGCGAAGGCAGCAGCGCGAGGCGCGCGCAGGACCGGCAATCCTACCGCAGCAGCTGTTTTGCCCGCCGCGGCACGTCCTTTCCCGTCCGCAGTCCCCGTGGCCGACCCGCCACGAAAAGCTGTCTTGACCCCGACATCGGCGCGGCGCAATCTTGGAGGGGGCATCCGCCCGTCCACAGGTACGCACGCACGAGGGAAGCACGATGAGCAGCCTGCATCACGACCTGACGTCCGCCGACGACGCCGAGCCCGCCACGCCGGCCCCACCCTGGCCCTATCCCTTGTGGTTCGCGCACCGGGGCGCAGGTCGGCACGCCCCGGAGAACACGCTGGCCGCGATGCGTCTGGGGGCCAGCCTGGGCTGGCGCGCCTTCGAATGCGACGTGCGCCTCAGCGCCGATGGCCTGCCCTTCCTGCTGCATGACGACACGCTCGAGCGCACCACCGATGCGGCCGGCGCCGCCCTCGAGCTGGACTGGGCCGAGCTGTCGCTGCTGGACGCTGGCGGCTGGCACGGCCGCATCTTCGCCGGCGAACCGCTGCCCAGCCTCGACGGCATCGCTGCCTTCGTCCTGCGCAACGGCCATGCACTGAACATCGAGCTCAAGCCTGCGCCGGGCGACGAGGAGCGCACTGGCCGGCTGATCGCGCAGGCGGTGCGCCGCCTGTGGGGCGAGGCGGTCCATGACGAACAGGCGATATGGCCGCTGCTGAGCTCCTTCCAACCCCAGGCGCTGGCAGCCGCGCGCGAGGCGGCGCCCGAGCTGCCGCGCGCCCTGCTGGTCGACACGCTGTGGCCCGACTGCATCGACATCGCCGAGCGCCTGGGCTGCAGCGCGATGGTGCTCGAGCAGTCGCTGATCACGCCGGCGCTGATTGGACGGCTGCACCGCGACGGACTGCGCGTGCTGGCCTACACCGTCAACGACCCCGGCCGCGCCGGCGAACTGATCGAGCTGGGCATCGACGGCCTGATCAGCGACGAGGTCGACCGCTTCGTGCCGGCCGACTGAGCCCGGCGGCTCAAGAGCCTTCCTGACGCCTCCGATATCGGCGAGGCGCACCCCGCGTGCGCCTCCGTGATGTCGCGACCGTCGAAAGGCTCCTCATGCCCGCCTCCCAGCCCCCGTCCAGCTCCGCCGTCCCGTCGAGCGCCGTCCGCGACCTGCCGCAGCTGAACATCCATTACGTGCCGAGCCGGCTGCCGGCCGGCATCGTCGTCGGGCTGTGGGGCGATGCGGTCATGCGCCAGGACGACGGCGGCGCCCGGGCGCTGCAGTTGGGCGACGTGGTCACGAAGGGCGATGTTCTGCTGACGGCGCAGAACGGCGTCGTCGAGATCAGTCTTGGCGGCGCGGCCGTGGCCACCAATGCCCGTCCCGTCAAGGGTGACGGGCTCGACCAGCTGATCGCCAGCCTGGACAACGGCGAGATCGACATCGCGCCCGGCGCCGGTCTGGGCGGCAGCGAGGGCAGCCTGCAACCCGGCGTGGTGGTCGACCGCATCATCGAG
This sequence comes from Sphaerotilus natans, assembly GCF_900156335.1. GTDB lineage: Bacteria > Pseudomonadota > Gammaproteobacteria > Burkholderiales > Burkholderiaceae_C > Sphaerotilus > Sphaerotilus natans. The sequence goes on along the minus strand of NZ_FTMZ01000001.1, from coordinate 1,031 downwards.
GTGGTCACGCCGCAGGAATACCAGTTCGCCTACGAGCAAGCCGGCACCCTCGGCGAGATCGAGAACACCGAGATCAGCGTCGCCAGCGCAACGGACGAGCCTGATCGGGAAACGGACACGCCGGCGGATGACCCCGTGGCCAGCAGCACGGTCTTCGTCGGCTTGGTGGGTCCGGCCTCCGGCGCGATCACCGAGGGCGAGACCGCCAAGTTCACCGTCTCGCTGAGCCAGCCTGCCGCCGCTGACGTCACCGTCAAGCTCACCTACTCCGGCACCGCCTCCGACGGCTCGGACTACACCGCCGTCACCTCGGTCACGATTCCGGCCGGACAGAGTTCGGTCGACTTCGACCTGAGCACGATCGACGACGCGCTGGCGGAAGGCTCTGAAACCATCACCATCTCGGTCGGCGAAATCAGCGGTGGCGGCTTCGAGGCCATCGCGGCAGATCCGGCCAAGGGCTCGGTCACGACCCTCGTTACCGATGATTTCGGGGGGCCTGGCGGTGGCACGCCGGGCAGTGAGGACACCTGCCTGGTGTCGATCACCGGTCCGAATGCAGTCGTTGAAGGTCAGCCGGCCACCGGCTACACCGTCAGCCTCAGCCAGCCGGCCGCCACCGACGTCACCGTCAAGCTCACCTACTCCGGCACCGCCTCCGACGGCTCGGACTACACCGCCGTCACTTCGGTCACGATTCCGGCCGGACAGAGTTCGGTCGACTTCGACCTGCGCACGATCGACGATGCGCTGGCCGAGGGCTCGGAGACGATCACCGTCTCGGTCGGCGAGATCAGCGGCGGCGGCTTCGAGGCCATCGCGGCGGATCCGGCCAAGGGTTCGGTCACGACCCTCGTTACCGATGATGTCGGTGGTCCGGGCGGCGGCACGCCGGGTGGCGAGGACACCTGCCTGGTGTCGATCACCGGCCCGGCCTCCGTCGTGGAAGGCCAGCCGGCCACCGGCTACACCGTCAGCCTCAGCCAGCCGGCCGCCACCGACGTCACCGTCAAGCTCACCTACTCCGGCAC
>NZ_FTMZ01000043.1 GCF_900156335.1 Sphaerotilus natans | reverse complement strand
TTTCCAGAAAACCACTACCCCGGTCACTGCCACCACTGACGAAAAGCCACCGAGGGGCGCCCGGTCGGGTGCGTCGTCCTGGCTGAAGTGCCGCCACGGGGCAGGCTGGCCCGGCCCTCGCCCGCCTGAGGTGCGGCCGCTGCTGGCTGGACTGCTGCAGAGCGGGTCGAGTTCGAGGGCCGGCGTCCTGCTGCTGGTCACGGATGCCCAGCACCAGCCGCAGGGGCGCTGATCTGGCCGGGCTACTGCCTTGGCGTCGTCCTGGCTGCAGCAGCACCACGGGCGCAGGCCGGCCCTGAGCATGTCGAGGCGCTGGCGCTGCTGGCCGGGTCGGTGCCGAGCTGATCGAGGGTGAGGGCCTGCCTTCTGGTGTCGGTGCTGCTGGTGGCCGGCGCCCGGCGCCGATCGGGCCGGGCCGGTGTGCTGTGGGTGCATCGGCCGCCTTCAGTGGCGCCATGTCGCCGCCTGTGCTGGTGCTGGCGCTGCTGGCCGGGTTGATGCCGACCCGCTGGCGCTGGTGCGGTCGTGGGCCTGGGCAGGGGGTTGGAAAACGGCGGCGGAGGGCCGTTTTTTCCGGGAAATGATTGGGCATGTTCACCAAACAACCCCACCACCACCAATCTTGGGCAACCAAGAACGCTAATCAGAGCCCTGTGAAAATGATGATTGACTCTGGACTTGCCGACATGGCGCGGCTCTCCATCAAAGAGATTGCGGCCTTGGCGGGACTGTGCGAGCAGAGCATCCGCAACAAGATCAAGACCGGCGAGTTCCCGGCCGCCGATTACCGTTCCGGTCCGCGCTGCGTGCGTTGGTCTGCTGGCGTGGTGCGCCAGTGGCTTGAATCCACCCGAACCCCGACCGAGCAGTGACAGGCGCCATGAACATCGACATCGAGCGCTGCACTGTCGGCGCAGAGCACTACGCCGTGAGGGCGCGCGCCCTGCACACCAGCCTTGGCCTCAATGGGGACTTCACCAGTTGGTTCAAGGCGCAGGCGAAGCGGGGCGGACTCCTGGAGGGCGAGGACTACCGGGGGGTTTTCATGAAAAAGAATGAAAACCCCCTGGGGGGTCGGCCGCAGGTGGATTACGTCCTGACGTTGGATGCGGCGAAGCACATCGCGCTGATGTCCAGCAGCCCGAAGGGACGCGCCTACCGTGCCCGCCTGATCGCCGCCGAGCGCGAGCTACTGCTACGGGCGTTCTGTCGCAACCCCGATGAGCTGGCCGCGCTGCAGCGCCGGCTGACCACGGCAGAGAAGGCCGAGGCCGAGTCCTTCGCACGGGCCAGTCGCGGGGCCTCCGTCATGTCACGCCGTCGAGTCGAGAAGCCACGTCTGCAGGGCGAAGTGAACGCCCTCAGAAGCCAGCTTCAGCTTCTCCTGCAGTTTGGGTGAGGCCGTGCGCACGATTCGTCCTCATGCACAGGCGGTACCAGTGGGGTATTGCAACAATGGGCGCCACGGTGGCACACTGCGCGGCGGTGCTAGTCACACCGTTATCAGATCAGCGTTTGGCCGCCACGATAGCGCGGCTTTGTCATGCCCGAATTCCGTCAGGTTTCGGGGATGGGAGGGCCTATCCGCAAGGACGGCCGCACGGCTGATCTCGTGTGACTATCCCCATCCCCACCCGCTTCGGCTAGTCCCCGCGGCGTGTGGTTCTTCGCTGCTTGATCAGAAAGCCCGAAACCATGACGAACGCCATTCAAAGCGGCGCGCTCGCTCGCGCCTACGTTCCCCTTACCCAGATGTACCGCCGCCGCCTGGCGCATCTTCTCGCCTCGAAGGCAGAGAAGCGCCACGCGCTGCGCGCTCGTGCCTTCGAGATACTCGCCGCCGATCGTCTGCAGCTTGCAGCTCCGCGCGATCGCTTTTCGGCTCGCTGATTCTCTCTCCCCGCCGCATGTTCGGCTGACTCTCGAAAGTCAGTCGCGCTGCTGCATGCCCAAAGTAAACCAAACAAAAAGAGTTGTTTGCATCATGACCTCCACCGTTGTTTTCTCCCGCCCTGACCATCTTCAGTCTTGCCTTGACCGGATCGACCAAGCGATTGACCTGATTCGCCATTCACGCACGGGCCGGGATGTTTCCCTGCAGCTCAATGCGCTGCGGTTGACGACGGGGACGCTGATTGAGGCGCTGGATGAAAAGCCGGATATGTCGCGGGCGCTGGTTGACCAGGCTGACACGCTTCTGGCGCTGACCGCGCAGACGCTAGAACGACATGAGCACGTCGGTGTTGTGGCTGAAGTGCTGGCCCGCATTCGAGACGGCCGCGCCGACCTGGCTGAAGCGGCCTTGCACTGAACCCGGATTCCACCTCCACGAGCGGCCCGAGCACATCAGGCCGGGCTGCTGAATCGTTTGAAAGAGTGCGGACCATGAACCCGATCGCCAAGAAGGCACTACGCGAGGCCCTGCGCCTGTTGAAGCGGGCTGAGGATGCGCTCATCGGGCGCGACCCGGATGCGGAAGACATCAGCAAGGCTGTGCACTACACGAAGGCCTTGATCCTGTCGGCCAGTGATGACCCCGGCGACGCCCTATCGCGATCGATGCTGAGGGAGGCCGATGCCTTCCTGGGCGTGATCGCGCTGGCCATGCGGGCGCCAGACCAGAACCTTCCCGCCTTGGTGGGGATGTCGGTCATTGCCTGCCGTGTCTTCGTGCGCAACGCGCTGAAGGTGAGCCACGTATGAGCACGGCACTTCTGGACACGCTGCGCGCTGTTCTCGGCGCCGCGCCCGAGCGCGACATCATCCCCGGCGAGTTCATCCGCTTCGGTGGCCGCAATCGGCCGCTGTGGGTCCGGCTGTTCACCGATGGCCGTGCCGCCGTCTTCGGTGACTGGCGCACGGGTGGACATCACATCTGGAGCGAGTCGGGCCGGGCGATGGACCCGGAGGAACGCGCCGCCGCCCGAGCATGGGCAGAGCACCAGCGACAGCAGCGCGAGCGCGAGCAACGGGCCAAGTGGGCGAAGAACGCCGCCGCCGTTGCGCTGCAGTGGTCCCGCGCACGGGTGCTGGTGCCCGGCGATCCCGTCGCGCGTTACCTGGGGGTGCGGCTGGGTGTTGATCTGTGGCCCTTGCCGGCCGCGCTGCGGCATGCGCCTTCCCTGCCCTACTTCGACGAGGACCGCAAGGAGGTCGGGCGCTTCCCGGCGATGGTGGCCGCCATCACCAGCCCGGCCGGCGAGCTGCTGGCGCTGCACCGGACCTACATCACCCGAGACGGTCGAAAGGCCGATGTGCCCGGCCCGGTCAAGAAGCTGTCGCGCACCTGCGGCCCGCTGGCTGGCGCTGGTGTGGCCCTGTGGAGCGCGCCAGACGATCGGGGCGTGATCGGCGTGGCTGAAGGGCTGGAAACGGCGCTGGCGGGCCACTACGGCGGCCGGATGCCTGTCTGTGCGGCCTACAGCGCCGGAGCCCTGGCCGCTTGGCAGTGGCCAGCCGGGACGCGCCATCTGGTGATCTGGGGCGATCACGATCCGGCCGGCATCGCCGCTGCCGGGAAGCTCTACAGCCGAGCGATACGGGCCGGCCTCACCGCCAAGGTGATGACGCCGCCAACACCTGAAATGGACTGGTGCGACATCGTGCACGCCAGCAACACCGCCACCTGAGGGGGACTGATGAACAACACCGATTCCACGAACGCCATGAATGCCATGAGTGCAGCCGCCGATGACCTGATTGCCGAGTCGGCGCCCCTGCCACTGCCGCCTGATCTGCTGTCGGTGGAGGCCCTGCCGCTGCCGGCGCTGCCCGATGCGCTGCGCCCCTGGGTGGCCGACGTGTCGGAGCGCATGCAGTGCCCCCCGGACTTCGTGGGCGTGCCGATGCTGGTGGGCGCGGCTGCGCTGGTGGCTCGCCGGCTGGCGGTACGCCCTCAGGGGCTGACCGAATGGCAGGAGTCGCCAAACATGTGGGCGTTGGTGGTCGGCCGGCCGGGGATGATGAAAAGCCCGGCGATGTCCGCCGCGCTGGCCCCGCTCGAACGGCTGGAGGCCCGAAGCGCCGAGCAGTTCAACGCCGACGCCAAGGGGCACGCCGACGCGCTGCGGCTGCACAAGATGCGCACCGACGCCGCCGACAAGCTGGCCCGGCAGAAGCTGGCGAAAGACCCGAATGCCGAGATCAGCAACGCCTTCGACGGCCTGGAAGAACCGCCCGCGCCGACCCGGCCGCGCCTGCTGGTCAATGACCTGACCTATGAGGCAATGGGCCAGATCATGACGGAGAACCCGGACGGCCTGCTGTGCGTGCGCGATGAGATGCGCGGGCTGCTGACCAGCCTTCAGCGCGAGGACAACGCCGACGCCCGCGCCTTCTACCTGCAAGCCTGGAGCGGCGGACGCTACACCTTCGACCGGATCACACGGGGCACGCTGACCGTGCCGAGCGTGCGCCTGTCGCTGGTCGGCTGCATCCAACCCGGCCCGCTGGCCTCCTTCATCCGCGCTGCATCGGTGGGCGGTTCGATGGATGACGGCATGGTGCAGCGCTTCCTGATGTGCTGGCCGGACCAGTCCGGGGACTGGCGCAACGTAGACCGGCTCCCCGACAACGCCGCCAAGCGCGCCGCCTTCGACGTGTTCGAGCGCCTGCACCGCCTGCAGGCCGCTGACCTGGGCGCCGTGCAGCCGGTGGACTTCAACGGCGACCCCGAGGGCGTGCCCTTCCTGCGCTTCGCCCCCGATGCCCTGGAGCTGTTCGAGGAGTGGCGCACCGGGCTGGAAAAACGCCTGCGCTTGCCGGACATCGATGCCGCCACGGAAGGGGCACTGTCCAAGTTCCGCAAGCATGTCCCGGCGCTGGCGCTGACGCTGCACACGATCGATGGGCACGCCGGCCCGGTGAGTCGTCGGGCAACGGTGCAGGCGCTGGCGCTGGCCGACTACTTCGAGAGCCACGCCCGCCGCGCCTACGCAAGCGGGGTCCGGCCGGTGGTGGCCGCGGCAAAGGCCCTCATGCGCAAGGTGCAGGCCGGGGCGCTGCCGGCGATGTTCTCGACACGCGATGTCGCGCGCCCCTGCTGGTCGGGCCTGACGGATCGTGACGTGGTGGGGGCCGCCCTGGATTTGCTGGTGGCGCATCGGCATCTCATGGAGGTTGATGCCGGGCAGGTCGTCAAGATTGGCCGGCCTCGAACGGTCTATGTGGTCAACCCGGAGGTGATGCGATGAGACGATGGATTGAGCTACTGGCCCGCGAATCTGCAGAGGCAGCGGCTGCTGACCAGGCAGAGACGGCACAGCCTCAGATGAGGCCGGATGGTGTTCATCCGGGGGCGTCTGCTGTGCCCGGCGATACGCACCCGCCTGCGGTTCGTGCTGATGTGCTGGCGCTGGTGGGTCTGAACGATCAGGAGATCGGCCGACTGTCCGAGCGGGTGGCGGTCCTGAGGCGGCAGGGCTACAGCCTTGCGGACGCTGAACAGATCGCCGATCGGCTGCTGGTGCGCGACCGCACAGGGACCGACATGCGCGCCTGTGTCGAGTGTGCGCGGCTGATCGGGCGCCGCTGCGCCGGGGGTGAGATGGTCGGGCCGCCGCATGAGCTGCGCCGCTGCGCGCGGTTCGCCGCCCGGTCGGGCTGACTGAGCCGGCATGGTCGCTGCACGCGGGGCCGGTTGGTGCTTGCGTCTGGCGTTCTCTGGCGGGGGGTCATGTCTGGCGACTCCCCCGCCGCCGAACCGCCGCACCACATCCGCCAATCAACCAAGAAACAAGGAACATGAAATGTTTGACGCATTCGAGCAAGACACCAACGCACAGGACAAGGCCATCTTGGCACTCACGGACAAGGCCACTTCAGCGGCTGCACTGAACCTGATCCACGCCACAGGGAAAGAGCTTGAGCTTGTCGGCCGGTGGGGGCCGGAAGGGCACATCCTGATGATCTGTGAGGCGATCTTGCAGGGGATCCACGTTGATGACCTGGCCGACTACTTCAGGCGCGAGATCGAAGCCGCGAAGGATCGCGCCAAAGACAAGCGCGCCATGATCGAAGCGGTTGACCAGATCCTGAAGGCACGCCGGGGGGTGGTCCGAGAGCATGACGCGCACCTTGAGTTCATGCGCAACGCACTGCAGCGCGAGGCCGCGAGCCTGGAGGCTTCCTTGATCGGGGGGAAGGAGCGCGACGAGAAGATGGAGCGCCTGAGGGAGGCTGCAGCAGCGTCGGGCGTTGACGTTGAGGCCGTCCTTGGAGCTGTCCCCCCGCCACCTGATGCGGCTGCAGTGATGAAGCGTGTACAGCGCATGCGCGCCGATGCGGATGCCGCAACGAAGGTGCTTTTTGATCCGCTTCGGCGCCTTGAGGCGCTGCCCGAATGGATGCGCGAGGTCATCGCGATCATGGAGCCCGGAGACAAGGCGGCAGCACTCGCACTGATGCCGTACTGACCCCGTTGGAGCCCTGTTTTCGTGCGCTGCTACAGCAGTGCGGGAAATGGGGCTCTGTGGCGCTTGGTGTCGCTTCCTGATGTCTTTCGGGCGTGCTGCAACTGCTAAGGTCGCACTAAGGGTGTTTGAGGCATGCGGCACCCGCTGCGGTAGCTCGCTGAACACTGACCCTGCGGGTAGCTCTGAAGGCCGCCAGAGGGTCGTCCCGGATGTCGCAGAACATGCTTTTCGCATGAGGAAGGGACACCGGCGGGAGGGGTAGAGGGACACCGGTGGGAGGGGTGGAGGGACACCGGTGGGAGGGGTGGAGGGACACCGGTGGGAGGGGTGACACCGGCGGGAGGGGTGACACCGGCGGGAGGGGTAACGCGGACATCCATCCCACGACCCCCGGCGAGTCCTTGCCTCCAGTCTGATCGGCCTGCTGCTGGCGCTGGCCGGCGCCGACCTCCTGAGCCCGACCGGTCGCACGGTGGACTTTCGTCAGTATTGGCAGTGACCGGGGTAGTGGTTTTCTGGAAATGAGGCCCGGCCGGCGCCACCCTCAAGAGCCCGAGCGGCCCCACCAGCCCCCGACATGCTCCGGGCCGGGCCTGCTGGCCCCGTGGCGGCACTTCAACCAGGACGCCGCGCCAGCGCACCACCCGACCCGATCGGCGCCCCCTGTGGCCTGCTGCTGGCGCTGGCCGGCGCCGACCTCCTGAGCCCGACCGGTCGCACGGTGGACTTTCGTCAGTATTGGCAGTGACCGGGG
>NZ_FTMZ01000028.1 GCF_900156335.1 Sphaerotilus natans | reverse complement strand
GCCGCCTGGTTCCGCTCGATGGACGAGCTGCTGCCGATCCTTGAGCGCGAGGGCGTGACGCTCTCGGTCGAGCCGCACCCGGAGGACTGGATCGAGCAGTACCAGCCGGCCTGCGACATCGTGCGCAACATCGGCTCCAAGGCCTTGAAGCTCAGCTTCATCGCGCCGCACACCTTCTATTACGGCCGCGACATCGGCGCGATGGTGCGCGAGGCGGGCGATCTGCTGGCGCATGTGCGCGTGGCCGACACCTTCGACCACACCAAGAGCAGCCAGCTGCGCTACATCGTCAACCCGCCGGGCTCCAGCCAGGTGCGGGTGCATCAGCACCTGGACATCGGCCAGGGCGAGGTGGACTTCGACGGCCTGTTCAAGGCGATGGCCGACATCGGCTTCGACGGGCTGGTCTCGGCCTGTGTGTTCGCTTGGGAGGAACGCGCGGCCGAATCGAGCCGGCTGATGCGCCAGGGCATCGACCAGCTGGTGGCGCGGCACTTCAGCGCGCGCTGAACAGCGCCACCACCCGCCCGCGCAGCCAGCGGCTGCCTTCGTCGTGGTGGTGGCGGGCGTGCCAGTGCTGGCGCACCGCGAAGCCCTCGACCTCGACCGGGCAGGCGTGCAGCTGCAGCGCGTGGGTGTCGGCCAGCGTCGTGCCGATGTGGCGCGGCAGCGTGACGATCAGGTCGGTGCTGCCGACGAGCGCGCCCAGCCCGAGAAAGCCCGGCAGCTCCAGCACGACACGCCGCTCGATGCGCGCGCGCACCAGCGCCTGGTCCAGCAGGTGCGCGCCGGTGCCGGCGGCGATCAGCACATGGCCCTCGGCGCGGTAGGCGGCCGCATCCAGCACCGCGCCGTCCAGCCGGGGATGCGCGCGCCGGCTCAGGCAGACCCAGTCCTGCTCGAAGAGCTGCTGCTGATAGAGCCCGTCGCCCAGCCAGGGCACATGCCCGATGGCCAGATCGAGCTCGCCGCTTTCGAGCGCCCGGCCAGTGTGGCCGTCGATGCCGGCGATCTCCAGCCGCAGGCCGGGCGCGGCGTCGTGCAGGTCGGCCAGGAGCCGCGGCAGCAGCGTCACATGGCTGGCGTCGGTCATGCCGATGCGCAGGCGCCGCCGTGTCGTGGCCGGATCGAAGCCCGGCTGCCAGGTCGGCAGCCGGCGCAGCGCCTCCAGGATCTCCCGGCAGGGCTGGATCAGCGCGTCCGCGCGCGGCGTCGGGGCCATGCCGCCGGGCACCCGCACGAACAGCGGATCGCCCAGCTGCGCGCGCAGCCGCCCCAGCCCCAGGCTGACGGTGGGCTGGCTCTGGCCGAGCTGCTCGGCCGTGCGGGTGACGCTGCGCGTGTCGTAGAGCCGGTCGAAGAGCTGCAGCAGGCGGGGCTCGGGCAGGTCGGGCATCGTCATGGTTCATTGCTCCAGGCAATGATGATATTGCCCGCATTGAATTGATCGAATAAGCGCCGCTGCCTATCGTGCCGAGCACACGAAGGAGTTCGCTTGAAGATCACCATCCTGGGCGCGGGAGCGCTGGGCAGCGCCATCGGCGCCGCATTGACCGAGGCCGGCCACGAGGTCTGGCTGCTGAACCGCTCGGCCGCGCATGTCGAGGCCATGCGCCGTGAGGGCCTGCGCGTCGACGACGAGCGCGGCAGCCGCCACATCGCGGTGCGGGCCACCCAGCGGCCGGAGGAGGCGGGCGTCTCCGAGCTGGTCATCGTGCTGGTCAAGTCCGCGCACACCGAGGCGGCGATGCGCGGGGCACTCGCGCTGATCGGCCCCGACACCATGGTGATGCCGCTGCAGAACGGCCTGGGGCACGAGGAGGTGCTGGCCGATCTGGTCGGCATCGAGCGTGTGCTGGTGGGCCGCACCTATGTCGGCGGGGTGATGCGCGGCCCCGGCCACATCCAGGCCGGCCTGACCGGCAAGGCCACGGTGATCGGCGAGCTCGACGGCCGCCTGTCGCCGCGGGTGCAGGCCCTCGCCGAGGTCTTCAACCAGGCCGGGCTGCAGACCACCGTCAGCCTCAACATCCTGGGCACGGTCTGGGACAAGCTGCTGGTCAATGTGGCCACCGGCGCGCTCACCGGCATCACCCGCCTGAGCTACGGCCCGCTCTATGACGAGCCGCTGCTGGCCGCCACCGCCCAGGCCGCCGTGGCCGAGGCCATGGCCGTGGCCCGCGCCGCCGGCATCGCCCTCAGCCTGAGCGAGCCGGCGCAGGCCTGGCAGCTCGCCAGCGCCGGCCTGGGGCCGGGCTTCAAGACCTCGATGCTGCAGAGCCTGGAAAAGGGCGCGCTCACCGAGATCGACTTCATCAACGGCGCCGTGGTGCGCCAGGGCGAACGCCTGGGCGTGCCCACCCCCGTCAACCGCACGCTGGTGGCCTGCATCAAGGGCATCGAACGCGCCATGACCGACCGACAACGCGAGGAGACCGTCCAATGACCACGAAGGCCTATCTGGAACACGTCGCCCTGTGGGTGAAAGACATCCACTGGCACATCCGCTTCTTCCACGACGTGCTGGGCATGCCCCTGCGCGAGGTGCAAGGCACGGTGGAACAGCCGCAGCAGGTCTGGACCCTGGGCGGGCTGCAGTTCATCGCCAGCCCGCACTTTGAGGGCCCCGAGGGCCGCCTCGCCCACCTGGGCGTGATGTGCGACGACCTGGAAGCCGCGCTCGCCGCCGCCCAGGCCTTCGGCGTGACCGAGATGCCGCAGGGCCGCAACTGGCTGCGCCTGCCCGATGGCCTGGCCGTCGAACTGATCCAGGCCAGCCCAGGCAGCGTGGCCCAGGCCCTGGCCGTCAACCCCCGCGCCTGACGGGGCCGCCGCTCCGCACGCTGCCCCCACCCCTTCGGAAAGAACCGCCATGAGCCCCGAGAAATACTGGGACGACGCCCGCGAGGGCGACACCTGCATCAGCCCCAGCTACGTCGTCACTAAGGAACGCATCCAGGCCTACGCCGACCTCACCGGCGACCACACCCCCGTGCATGTGGACGAGGCCTACGCCCAGGCCAGCCACTTTGGCTGCCTGGTGGCGCACGGCCTGTTCGGCCAGTCCATCGCCGATGGGCTCAAGACGCAGAGCGACTACCGCTTCCTGCCCGGCATGTCCCTGGGCTGGACCTGGGACTTCCTGCTGCCCATCAAGGTCAACGACGTGCTGCATGTGCGTTTTCGGGTCGGCACGATGCGTGCCAGCCGCAGCAGGCCCGGCTGGGGCATCGTGGTGCTGCCCAGCGAGCTGATCAACCAGCACGGCCAGGTGGTGCAAAAGGGCGAGCACCGGCTGATGGTGCCGCGCCGGCCGGGGGCGGTGGAGGCCAGCGCCCATGGTGAACAAAGCGCCCACAGCACCGACAACACCCCCGGAGCCACCGCATGAGCGCCGCCACCCCGCAAGCGCTGCCGCTGCGCGGCATCCGCGTCATCGACTACTCGCACTTCCTGGCGGGCCCCTACGTCGGGCGCTGCCTGGCCGCGCTGGGCGCCGAGGTCATCAAGGTGGAGCGGCCGGGCAGCGGCGACGCCGGCCGCCAGCACGCCACCGTTCTGGACGACCAGAGCAGCGGCTACTTCCTGCAGCTCAACATGGGCAAGCAGGGCGTGAGCGTGAACCTCAAGGACCCACGCGGCCGCGACTTCATGCACCGCCTGTGCGACAGCGCCGACGTGTTCATCGAGAACTACCGCCCCGGCGCCCTCGACAAGCTGGGCCTGGGCCAGGCCGAGCTGCGGGCGCGCAACCCGCGGCTGGTGTATTGCAGCATCTCGGCCTATGGCCACACCGGGCCCGACGCGCACCGCGCCGGCTTCGGCCTGATCGCCGAGGCCAAGAGCGGCATCATGCAGATGGTGGGCACGCCGGGCGAGGCGCCGCCGCTGCTGCGCATCTCGCTGGGCGACATGTACACCGGCATCCACGCGGTGGCGGCCATCAATGCCGCGCTGCTGGGCCGGGTCCGCAGTGGCCAGGGGCAGCACATCGACATGGCGCTCTACGACACCCTGGTCTCCATGCACGAGTACGCGGTGCAGTGCTACACGCTCCAGGGCGTGCTGCCCGAGCAGACCGGGCACGACATGCCCACCTCCACCCTCTACGGCGTGTTCCGCGCCGCCGATGGCGACCTGGTGATCGCCGCCCAGGTCGATGACGCCTGGAAGCGCTTTGCCGCGCTGGTCGAGGCCCACGGCGGCCCGGCCGGCTTTGGCCAGGACACCCGCTTCCACCACGCGGTGGGCCGCAACGCCGGGCGCGAGGCCATCCTGGCCGTCGTCAAGCCCTGGGTGGCGGCGCGCCGCGTGGCCGACATCCTGGCGCTGCTGGACGGCATCGACGTGCCCGCGGCCAAGGTGCAGCGCATCGACGAGGTGCTGGCTGACCCGCAGATCCAGGCCCGCGGCATGGTGCTGGAACAGCAGCACCCGCGCTACGGCGCGCTGCGCCTGCCCAACCTGCCCTTCCGCTTCAGCGACTGCCACACCCCCGTGCCCGCCGTGGCACCTGACCTGGGCGAGCACAACGCCGACGTGGCCCGCGCCCTGGGCTACAGCGAGGCCGAGATCGCCGCGCTGCAGGCCGCCGGCGTGCTGGCCAGCCACCGCCCCCGCCCCACCGGAGACCAGCCATGAGCGACCGCTACGCCGTCATCGGCCACCCCATCCAGCACAGCAAGTCCCCGCTGATCCACGGCCTTTTCGCCCAGGCCTGCGGCCACAGCCTGCGCTACGAGGCGCTGGAGGGCCCGCTCACGCCAGCCGACGGCTTCGAGCGCCAGGTGCTGGACTTCCGCGCCGCGGGCGGCCTGGGCCTGAACATCACCGCCCCGTTCAAGCTGCGCGCCTGCGCCCTGGCCGACGAGCGCAGCGAGCGTGCCGCGCTGGCCGGCGCCGCCAATGCGCTGAAGTTCGAGGGCGGGCGCATCCTGGCCGAGAACTTTGACGGCATCGGCCTGCGCCGCGACATCGAGGTCAACCTGCAATGCCCCCTGGCCGGCCGCCGCGTGCTGCTGCTGGGCGCCGGTGGCGCGGCCCGGGGCGCGCTGCTGCCCTTCCTGGCCGCCGGCCCGGCCACCCTGGTGCTGGCCAACCGCGACGAAGCCAAGGCCCACGCCCTGGTGGCTGAGGTGGCGGCAGTGGCCGCAGGTCGCCAAGGCCAGCCCGGCGCCGCCACGCTGCAGGCCTGCGGCTACGGCGAGCTGGCCGCGCAGGGCCGCTTTGACCTGGTGGTCAACGCCACCTCCGCCAGCCTCACCGGCCAGCTGCCGCCGGTGCCCGCCAGCGTGTTCAGCCCCATGGGCACCGCCTACGAACTGGCCTATGGCAAGGGCCTGACGCCCTTCCTGGCGCTGGCCCGCCAGGCCGGCGTGCGCGGCGTGGCCGATGGCGTGGGCATGCTGGTGGAGCAGGCGGCCGAGGCCTTTGCCTGGTGGCGCGGCGTGCGCCCGGCCACCACCGCCGTGATCGACCGCCTGACCGTGCCGCTGGACTGACCCGCACCGCCCTCGCCTCTCCCGGAAGGAATCGACGATGAAACGCATCCTGATGCTGCATGGCATCAACCACAACATGTTCGGCCGCCGCGACCCGCGGCAGTACGGCACCCTCACCCTGGACGACATCAACGCCCAGCTCCAGGCCCTGGCCCAGACCCTGGGGGTCACCGTCGAGACTTTTCAGACCAACCACGAGGGCGCCATGGTGGAGCGCATCCACCAGGCCTACTTCGACGGCGTGGACGCCGTGCTGATCAACGCCGGCGCCTGGACGCACTACAGCTACGGCCTGCGCGACGCACTGGCCATCCTGACCTGCCCCATCGTCGAGCTGCACATGTCCAACATCCACGCCCGCGAGCCCTTCCGCCACCACTCGGTCTTCGCCGAGATCGTGCAGGGCCAGATCAGCGGGCTGGGCCTCGACAGCTACCTGGCGGGGCTGCGCGCGGCCGTGTCGCTCGCCGAGGCCCGCTCGCCGGCCTGACGACACAGGCCCAGCGGGCCGATCAGCCCGCACCAGCCGGCCAGGTCGCCGTGGGCGTCCGCCGGCGCGTGCGCCTCGACCGCAAGAACGCCCGCCGGCGCCTGCCAGGTCAGCCCGCTGTGCAGCCGCAGCAGCTCCTGCGTGAAGGGGTGCACCAGCTCCAGCGTCTGCGCATGCAGCCACAGCCGCTGCCGCCCGAGCCGCTCGGCCCACCAGCGGTTCAGCGGGCCCTTGCCGTGGGTGGCGTCACCGAGGATGGGGTGCGCCAGGTGCTTGAGATGGCGGCGGATCTGGTGGCGCCGCCCGGTCAGCGGCTCGGCCTCGACCAGCGACACGCGCGTCGAGGGAAAGCGCCCGTCGCTGGACTCCTGCCGCTCGAAGGCGGCCAGCCGGCGCAGCCGGGTCTGCGCGGGCTGCGCCGGGGCGTCGGCGGGCGCGTCATCCAGGCGCAGCGCGTGATCGACCCAGGCCTCGGCCGGCGCCCAGCCGCGCACCAGCGCCAGATAGCGCTTGCGCACCTCGCCGGCGGCCATGAAGGCCTGGCCCAGGCGGCGCGCGGCCTCCGGGTGCAGGGCCAGCAGCAGCACGCCGCAGGTGCCCTTGTCGAGGCGGTGCACCGGATGCACATGCGTGCCGCCGAGCTGGTCGCGCAGCGTCTGCACCACGAAGCGGGTCTCGCCGGCGTCCAGGCCGGTGCGGTGCACCAGCCAGCCCGCGGGCTTGCGGATGGCGATCAGGTGCTCGTCCTGCCAGAGCACCGGCAGGGGCATCGGCATCGGCAGGGCATCGGTCGTCGGGTCGTTCATGCGCCGATCATCGCGCACCCGAGCGGTACCGGACCGGCGTCCGCCACGCACCAGGGCGGTGCCTGTGAAGCTCTTTGAGGCATGGCACCAGAATTGCGCTTTTGATTTGTGAAATCAATCACGAACTCGGGGCGGCGTGCACGAAGGAAAACCGCTGGCATGGCCGTTGCTGCACAGGGATCGAGCACGCGACCCGCGGCTCGACGCTTCACCGGCTGTGCTGCCGGTCCGATTCCCGCCGCAACGACCTGCCCATGGCCGCCCTACCCTCCGACGCCGCCTCCGCTCTGCCCGATCGCGGCGCCACTGCCCCCGATGCCGCGGCCACCGCGATCGCCGACCGCAATGTCGCTCAGCTCACCCGCGGCATCTGGCTGCGCTCGATCACCGGCCTGCTGCTGATCGCGATCCTGGCCACCGCCAACTTCCTGATCCTGCACGATGTGCTGAGCATCAACAGCAGCGCGGCGACCATCGTCAACATCAGCGGCCGCCAGCGCATGCTGTCGCAGCGCGCTGCGCTGTTCGCCACCCGGCTGGTGGCCAGCCGCGACGAGGCCGAGCGGCGCACCTTGCGCACCGAGCTGGACCGGGTCACCGGCCTGCTGCTGAGCTCGCACGAGGGCCTGACCCGCGGCAGCACCGCGCTGGGCCTGCCCGCGACGATGTCGGCGACGATGAACACGCTCTATTTCGGCGAGCCGCAGCACCTCGACCGCCAGGTGCGCGACTATGTCGAGCAGCTGCGCGCGCTGATGCGCCGCGTCGACGAGCAACCCGGCGCGGTGCCGCCCGAGCTGCGCGCGATCACCGCGGCGGCTTCCGGCCCGCTGCTGGTCACGCTCAACCAGGCGGTGCAGCAGTACGAGAAGGAGAGCGAGGCCGAGGTGGCCCGGGCCATTCTCTATGAGCGCATCGTCTACGGCGTGACGCTGCTGGCCCTGCTGCTGGAGGCCGCGCTGATCTACCGCCCGCTGGTCAACCGGGTGCGCCGGGCCACCGAGCGGCTGGTGCGCCAGCAGCAGTTCAGCGACCGGGTGGTCGACACCTCGCAGGCGCTGATCATCGGGCTGGACAGCGCCGGGCGCATCGCGCTGTTCAACCAGCACAGCCAGAAGGTCACCGGACACGCCGAGGCCGAGGTGCACGGCCGCGACTTCCTGTCGACCTTCCTGCCCCCGGAGGCGGCGGCCGATCCGGCGATGGAGAAGCTCTTCCTGGGCGGCGCCGGCACGGGGCGCACCGAGACGCCGCTGCGCACCCGCGACGGCCGCCTGCTGACGGTCGAGTGGTCGAACGCCGAGCTGCGCGACCCGGTCAGCGGCCGGACGCTGCTGCACCTGGCCACCGGCGTCGACATCACCCAGCGCAAGCAGGCCGAGCAGGAACTGCAGCAGGCGCTCGAGCGCACCGAGGCGCTGGGCAGCCGGCTGCGCCAGGAGGTCGCGCATGCGGCGGTGCTGCAGCGCGCGATGCTGCCGGCGCCGGAGATCGCGCTGCCGGGCCTGCAGGGCCTGGCGCGGCTGACCACCTCGACCGAGGTCGGCGGCGACTACTACGACCACTACGCGGTCGACGGCCGCCACGCGATCTTCCTGATCGGCGACGTCAGCGGCCACGGCGTGGCCTCCGGCACGCTGGTGAGTGCCGCGAAGATGGCGGTGCACCAGCTCGCCAGCCAGGGCGAGACCGACCCGGCGGCGATGCTCGAGCACCTGAACGAGGCGCTGCTGGCGTCCAGCCATGACAGCATGTTCATGACGATGCTGTGCTGCAGCCTCGATGCCCGCACCGGGCGGCTGCGCATCGCCAACGCCGGCCATGCCTTCCCCTACTACTGGCTCGACGCCGAGCAGGGCTGGGGCATGATCGAGGTCGAAGGGGTGCCGCTGGGCCGGGTGCGCGAGCCGGCCTACGCCGCGATCACCTTCGACATCCAGCCCGGCGACCGCCTCTTCCTCTACACCGACGGTCTGGTCGAGCAGGAGAACGGCCAGCGCCAGGCCTTCGGCCACGAGGGGCTGGAGAACCTGCTCTACGACCATGCCGCCGAGGCCGCCGACACGCTGCTCGAGCGGGTCTTCGCCGCGCTGGCCGCGCATGCCGGCCGCGAGGGCTTCGACGACGATGCCACCGCGATGTGCGTGACCCACATGGCCCGCGTCGAGGGCGCGCCGGCGCTGCCCGGACGGCTGGCCGCGGCGCGTGACCTGCTGCAGGTCGAGGCGGCGGCGGTGGTGGAGGCCGGCGGCCTGCCGGCGCCGGTGGCGCGCCAGCGCGTCGTCGCCACCCATGCCTCGGGCGCGCTGCTGCCGATGCTGCCAGCGCTGTGCGAGGCCGGCATCCGCCGCGTCCTGCCCGACGACCAGTCCTTCCTGCGCGAGCTGGGCTGGCAGGCGCTGCTCGACCAGCACCATCTCGACGGCATCGACGACCTGGCGCGCTGGATCGCCGCGCCCAGCGACGAGGCGGTCTGGACCTTCGCCCACAGCAGCGACAAGGCCCGCGCGATGGCCGGTCTGGCCGACTGGCTCGATGCCCAGCCGGACCTGCCCGAGGGCTTGCGCGACATCGTCGTGCTGATGAGCGACGAGCTGATCGAGAACGGCCTGTACGGCGCGCCGGTCGATGCCACCGGCGGCAAGCTGCACCACAAGGGCGAGGTGCGCGAGGTGCAGCCGCAGGAGGGTCTGCGGCTGCAGCTGCGCCGCGATGGCGACCGCCTGGGCCTGTCGATGAGCGACCGCTGGGGCACCTTCACGCCGTCGATCTTCCTGCGCCGGCTGGCCCTGAACGCCGGCCAGCAGGGGCTGGAGGCCGGTGTCGGCGGGGCCGGCCTCTACCTGATGTGGCGCATGAGCGACTACATGCAGGTGCGGGTGCAGCCGCAGCGCCTGACGCAGATCACGCTGCTGTGGTCGCTGCGGCAGCCGCCCGACCCCGATCGCGACGCCGGCTTCCAGTTCCTGTACCACCACGAGCTCGGCGAGCTGCCGGGCTCCAGCACCGCATGACCGATTTCCCGACGACGCTGCACATCGACGCGACCCGCGACGAGGCCACCCGCACCACGCTGCTGCGCCTGAGCGGCGAGATCGACGTGAGCGCGGCGGCCGCCTTCGAGCCGCTGCACCGCCAGCCGCCCGCCGACCGCCAGGTGGTGATGGACTTCGCCGCGGTGTCGCGCGTCAACTCGATGGGCCTGGCGCAGTTGCTGCGGCTGCTCGAGCACTGGCGTGGCCAGGGCCTGCGGCTGGAGGCACGCAGCCTGAACCGCACGCTGAGCATGCTGTTCAAGATGACCGGGCTGATGCGCTATTTCGCCGAGCCGGATGGCGCTGCGGCGATCGTCGCCGCGGCGGGCAGCACGGCACCGGGCGGCCCGGCCCGGGCAATGCCGCCGGGCGTGCGCCCGGTGGTCGCCGCCGCTCGGCCCGCCGGCCCGCCGCAGATGCGCCGCATCGTGCGTCCGGGCGTAGCTGCACCGACGCCGGAGGCCGTGCCCCCCGCCCCTGCAGCGGCCTGCGCGGCACCTGCGGACGCAGGCGCGCCTGCTCTGCCGGCGATGTTCGCCGCCGCCGCGCCGCCGCCAGGCGACCGGCTCGACTTCATCGTCAGCCAGCAGAACAGCCAGCAGCTCACCGGCTGGTACTACCTCAACACGTTGCTTCAGCGCACGCTCGGGCGCACGGTGTCGCTGTCGGTCGAGGACTTCGAGGATGGCGCCGCGTCAGGCCGTGCGCGCGCCCAGGCGCCGGCACTGGTCTTCGCCCGGCCTTTCGATGCCTGCGCGCTGATGCAGCAGCATGGCTATCTGCCGGTGGCACGGCCTCAGGACGACTGCGACGAGGTCAGCCTGATCGTGCGCCATGACGACCCCCGAGCCGCGCTGGCCGACTTCGCCGGTGCGCAGGTGGTGACGGCGCTGGAGCGCAGCTTCGTCTTCGTGCTCGGGCGCTTCTTCTGCGACGAGTGCGGGCTGGACTCCACCGGCCTGCCGCGCCGCTTCGCCGGCAGCGAGATCGCCGCGCTGAAGATGCTGCTCTCGGGCCAGGCCGAGCTGCTGTTCATGTCGAGCCGCGGCCACGAGCGGCTGTCGGCGCTGGCGCGCGCCGGCACCCGGGTGCTCGAGCGCAGCGAGACGCGGGTGGCCTCGCACCTGCTGCTGCTGCACCCGTCCTGCCAGGCGCTGGCGCAGCCGCTGCGCGAGGCGCTGACCGGGCTGGGCGGCCACGACAAGGGCCGCCAGGCGCTGCAGGACCTCGGCATGAACGGCTGGGACGTGCCGGCGCCCGAGGAGGTGGAGATGCTGCTGATGCTGTACCGTCGCTACGCGGGCTGAGGGCCCGCGCCACCGGCCGTGGCGGCCCACTGCGCGCGCAGCCAGTCCGCGCAGGCCAGGTTGCTGTCCATGATCGAGCAGCGCAGGCCGCCGCCGTAGTCCGGAAAGGGAATGAACTCGCAGCTGATCTGGCGCGGCGCGCGCTCGGGGTGGGCGCGCATCCAGGCCAGCAGGTCGAGCACCGCCTGCTTCCAGACGGCGAGCCGCTCCTCCTGCCAGACGCCGGGAAAGGTGCCGGCCTCGGGGCGGACAAAGGGGTACTGGATCGAGCGGCCCGGGCGGCCGTCGCGGCGCCGCGTCAGCGGGTTGGGGCCGCGCCCGGTGGCGACGCTGCGGGCGTGCGCATGCACCACCCAGCCCTCGGCCAGCCAGCGGCGCCACAGGCACTGCGCGCCGTCGGGCGCCAGCCAGGTGCGCCCGCCATCGCGCCCGCCGTCGATCTCCGACAGGGCCAGCTCGGCCGGATCGTCGATCTTGAAGATCAGGTGCGAGTGGTCCAGCGTCAGCCGCAGCGGCAGACCCTGCCGGGCGAGCCGCTCGGCCACCGCCTCGACCCGGTGGAAGCGCTCGTTCCACATGTCCACATGCACCTCCAGGCTGGGCAGGCAGCCGCTGCGCTGGCCGTGCTCGAAGGCGTCGGCGTAGAAGCGCACCACCTCCTCGTCGGACAGGCGGTGGCCGTCGGCATGGCGGTCGTGGAGCTGGATGTTGAACAGCCGCGCGCCCAGCCGCCCGCCGGTGGCCAGGCCCTGGCGCATTAGCGCCTCGTCGGCACCGGCGCGGAAGATGCCGCCGAAGACGCCGATCGGCACGCCATGGCGCTCGACCAGATCGAACCAGGGCGCGAAGTCCTCGCTCGGGTCGATGTTCTTCTCGATGTAGTCGAAGGCGCCGCAGGCGCGGATCCAGGCGAAGCGGGTGGCGGCGTCGGGCGTGGGCAGGCCGTCGTGCTCGAGCACGCCGTCGATGTTGATGCCGATGGCCGGCAGGTCGCCGGGCGGCGGCAGGGTCGGGAATGTCATGGGAAGGCGAAAGGCTCGGTGAGGTCGATCGGGTGGGTCGGATCGACTGGGTGGTTCGGCGCCGGGCTCAGCCCAGCGTGCGCAGGCGCACGCCCGGATCGGCCAGCGCCTTGGCGCCTGGCTGCGCGCCGCGTTCGAGCAGCCAGCGCGCCAGCTTGAACTCGCGTGCCAGCGCCGAGGTCGGGCCGAAGCCGCTGGCGGCCACCAGCCGGCCGGCGTCGTCGAGGTGGAAGTCGATGCGCGCGCCGCCTTCCAGCGCCCGGGCCACGCCGCGCACGCCCAGCGCCGGATCGCCCGCGACCTGGATCTGGTGGTCGTACTGGTCGGACCAGAACCAGGGCAGCGCCTGCAGCCGCTCGCCGCGGCCGAGCAGGTTGGCCGCGGCCACGCGGGCCTGCGTCTCGGCGTTGTGCCAGCTCTCGTGGCGCATGGGCCGGCCGTCCTGCACGCCGGGGAATTCGGCGACATCGCCCGCGGCGAAGATGCCCGGCGCCGAGGTCGCCAGCGTGGCGTCCACGCTGATGCCGCGCCCGACCGCCAGACCCGCCTCGCGCGCCAGCTCCACCGCCGGCTCGATGCCGATGCCGGCGACGATCACGTCGGCGCGCCATTCGCTGCCGTCGTCGAGCTGCACGCGCCGGCGCCCGTCGCCGGCCAGCGCGAAGGCCGTCGGCGCGCAGCCCAGCCGCACCTCGACGCCCTGCGCGCGGTGCAGCGCGAGCACGTCGGCGGCCAGCGCCGCCGGCACCGCGCGGCCGAGCAGCCGCTCGCCGGCCTCCAGCAGCAGCACCTCGCAGCCGCGCTGGCGCGCCGAGGCCGCCACCTCCAGCCCGATGAAGCCGCCGCCCACGACCAGCACCCGCGCCCCGGGCTGCAGCCGCGGCGCCAGCCGCGCGGCGTCGTCGAGCGTGCGCAGCCCGATGATGCCGACCGCCTCCGCCCCCGGCACCCGCAGCCGGCGCAGGTGGCCGCCGGTGGCCAGCAGCAGCGCCTCGTAGTCGATGCGGCGGCGCGCCTGCTGCGGCCCGCCCGTCAGCCAGAGCTCGCGCCGCACCGGATCGATGCGCTCGACCCAGGCCACGACCTGGCTGACCTGCAGCCGGTCGAGATCGACGGCCGACATCAGCTGGCAGCGCTCGGGCGTCTGCTCGCCGGTGAGCAGGCCCTTGGACACCGGCGGGCGCTCGTAGGGAAGGTGCGGCTCGGCGCCGATCATCATCACCGGGCCGGTCCAGCCGAACTCGCGCAGCGCCTGCGCCGCGCGACCGCCGGCATGGCCGGCACCGACGATCACCATGGGACGGGGCAAGGGGCTGGGCATGATCAGACCTGGATCTGGATGACGCCGCCGGCCACGCGCGCCGGCCAAGTCTTCAGGTCGACGCAGGCCGGCGCCCCCAGCGCGCGGCCGTCGCGGATGTCGAAGCGGCCGTTGTGCTTGGGGCACTCGATCACATGGTCCATGACCAGGCCGTCGCACAGGTGCACCCGCTCGTGGGTGCAGTGGCCGTCGGTGGCATGGACCCGATCGCCGCAGCGGTAGACGGCATAGGTGCGGCCGCCGTGGTCGAAGCGCGTCACGTCCTCGTCGTCGAGGTCGTCCAGCGCGCACACATCGATCCAGTCGCTCATGGCGTGTCTCCTGGGAAAGCAACAAGAATGGAAGAGGAACGAGAGAGAGCAGGCATCAGCGCGGCATCAGCGCGGCATCGGCCGCTGCACCGACCAGTCGGGCTCGCGCGCTTGGCGCAGGATCGCCGGCAGGATCTCGCGGTAGGCCGCCAGCACGCCGGGGTACGGCGCGGGGCAGTCGTCGCGCATCGCCTCGTGCAGCCGGGGCAGCGCGTGGTAGGGTACCATCGGGTACATGTGGTGCTCGATGTGGTAGTTCATGTTCCAGTAGAGGAAGCGGAACACCGGGTTCATCGTCACCGTGCGGCAGTTGAGCCGGTGGTCGAGCACGTTCTCGGGCAGGCCGGCGTGCTGCGTCAGACCGAAGAAGGTGTGCAGCCAGGCGCCGGCAAAGCACGGGAACACGACATAGAACAGCGGCAGCACGCTGCCGATGCCCCAGGCCAGCGCGAACACCGCCGCCCAGATCAGCACCCACACGCGGGCTTCGCGGATCAGGCGCGGCCACTCGGTCTCGGGCACGTAGCTGCGCTCCTCGGCGTCGATGCGGCCGCAGGCGTGGGCCAGCACCCGCGCGATCTCGTGCGGGCCGTAGTGCAGCGCAAAGAGGTTGAGCACGATCTTGCCCGGGCGCGCCGGCAGCATCACGTTGATCTCCGGGTCGCGCCCGGTCACCAGCGTGTCGCTGTGGTGGCGGGTGTGGCTCCACCGCCAGCGCGTCGGGCGGCGCAGCGCCATGAAGCTCGAGAGCTGGTAGAGCGCGTCGTTCATCCAGCGGGTGCGAAAGGCCGTGCCGTGGCTGGACTCGTGCCAGCGCGCATCCGCCGCGCCGGTGTAGAGCGTGGCGTAGACGAAGAAGGCCAGCGCGAACCAGGCTGTCCCCCAGCTCAGCGCCATCCAGACGCCGGCGGCGGCGATCAGCGCGAACCACAGCAGCGTGTCGCGCACGGCCGGCGCGTCCTCGCGCTTCATCAGCGCCTTCATCGTCGCGCGCGGCACCGGGCTCTTGTACCACTCGGCGCCCACGAGGCCGGCGGCCTGCGCCCGCTCGCCCGCGCCGCCGATCATCCGATAGTCGTCATGCGTGCTCATCGTCTCCGTCCAGGATGGGTTGTTTTGCGTTTTCGCTGCGTCTGGAAATTCATTTCGATCCAGGCTGGGGCGCATCGTAGGCAGGCGCTTGCGGCGCGACAATCGACATCCATCATTTCCCATCAGAAGCGATCAGCCATGACGCCATGCAGCATGTCATTTCCATCATCAGCGCCGCGGGATAACCCGGAAACGCCCCCCGCCGGGAGCGGTGCGTGAGCGCGCGGCCGACGCTGGAGGCGGTCGCGCAGGCCGCCGGCGTGAGCACCGCGACGGTGGACCGTGTCATCAACAACCGGCTGCCGGTGCGCGAGGCCACCGCGCTGCGGGTGATCGAGGCGGCCGAGCGCATCGGCTACCACGGCGCGGCGCTGATGCGCGCGCGGCTGATGGAGCGCGGCGAGCGCCGCACCCGCACGCTGGGCTTCTGCCTGCTGCGCCGCCACGAGGCCTTCTACCGCGAGCTCGGGCGCGAGATCAGCGCGGCGGCCTCACGCCATGCGCGGCCGGGCGTCGCGGTGATCGACCACCTGGACGCGACCGATCCGGCGGCGGTGGCGCGGCAGATGCTGGAGCTCGGCCGCGAGGTGGACGCGCTGGCGGTGGTCGCGGTGGACCATCCGCATGTGGATGCGGTCGTCGAGGAGCTGCACCGGCTCGGCCGGCCGGTGTTCGCGCTGCTGAGCGATCTGGGCTCGCCGCTGCGCGCCGGCTATGTCGGCGTCGATCCGCGGCGCTGCGGCCGCAGCGCGGCCTGGGCGGTCAGCCGCCTGGCGCGTGCGCCGGGGCCGGTGGCGGTCTTCGTCGGCAGCCACCGCTACCTGGGCCACGAGGCCAGCGAGATGAGCTTTCGCGCCTACCTGCGCGAGCACGCGCCGCAGCTGCGGGTGCTCGACACCCAGGTCAATCTGGAGGACGAGCAGCTCGCGCACGAGGCCACGCTCGACCTGCTGCACCGCCACCCCGACCTGGCCGGTCTGTACGACGCCGGCGGCGGCGGCACGCCGGGCATCATCCGCGCGCTGCGCGCCGAGCGTCCGCCCGGACACGCGCGCCATGTGGTCACCGTCTGCAACGGCCTGACCGCCGAGCACCGCCGCGCGCTGATCGACGGCGTGGTCGATCTGGTGCTGGTCTCGCCGATCGCGCGGCTGGCGCAGACGGTGGTCGAGGCGATGCACGCCGCGCTCGACCAGCCGCCCGAGGCCCGTGCCCGCGCGGCGCAGCTCACCGTGCCGGTGGAGCTGTTCATTGCGGAGAACTTGCCCTGAAAAGGACGCAATGCACCGGAAACGAGGTCGGTTCTTGTGCGCTGCGCACCGCAACAGGGCAGACCGGCCCGCGGGAGGTCGGGTCAAGGCTGGCACACGCATTGCACTGAATACGAAAGTGCATACAGTTTCTGTCAGCCTGAACCAAGGAATCCGATCCATGACCGTTTCCCGCCGTGGCCTTGTGGCCGTCGCCCTGATCGCCGGCCTGAGCAGCGTTGCCGGCCTGGCCCGGGCCGATGCGCTGGCCGACATCAGCAGCCGCAAGCAGATCACCATCGCCATCCCGACCGACTTTCCGCCCTACGGCTTCGTCGGCACCGACCTCAAGCCGCAGGGGCTGGACATCGACATGGCCCAGCTGATCGGGGCGAAGATGGGGGTGAAGGTCGAGCTGGTGCCGGTGACCAGCGCCAACCGCATTCCCTATCTGCAGACCCGCAAGGTCGATCTGGTGATCTCGACGCTGGGCAAGAACCCGGAGCGCGAGAAGGTGATCGACTTCACCGCGGCCTACTCGCCCTTCTTCCAGGCGGTCTTCGCCGCCAAGGGCGTGACGATCCGCGGCGCGGCCGACCTGGCGGGCAAGGCGGTGGGCGTGACCCGCGGCGCCATCGAGGACATCGAGCTCAGCCGCATCGCGCCGGCCGACGCCGAGATCCGCCGCTTCGAGGACAACAACGCCACTGTCTCGGCCTTCGTCTCGGGCCAGGTCGTGGCGATCGCCACCGGCGCCTCGGTGGCCGGCAACCTGATGGCGCGCAACCCGCAGCTCGGCACCGAGTTCAAGTTCGTGCTGAAGGATTCGCCCAACTTCATCGGCGTGGCCAAGGGCGAGGATGCGCTGCGCGGCCGCGTCAACGAGATCATCGCCGAGGCCCGCAGCTCGGGCGAGCTGGACCGGCTGGCCAAGCGCTGGCTGGGCCGCCCGGCCGGCAACCTGCCGCAGTGACGGCGGGCGCGATGATTTCGCTCGATTTTGCGGCGGTGCTGGAGCAGTGGCCGCTGTTGCTGCGCGGCGCGGCGCTGACGGTGGCGCTGACCGGACTCTCGGCCGTGCTGGGCACTGCCGTGGGCGTGGCCTGCGCCTGGATGCGCGTGTGGGGGCCGGCGGCCTGGCGCTGGCCGGTCATCGCCTATGTGGAGCTGGTGCGCAACACGCCCTTCATCGTCCAGCTCTTCTTCGTGTTCTTCGGGCTGCCGGCCGCTGGCGTGAAGCTCTCGCCGGAAACGGCGGCGCTGATCGCGATGACGGTCAATCTGGGCGCCTATGCGGCGGAGATCGTGCGCGCGGGCCTGGAGGCGACGCCGCGCGGCCAGATCGAGGCCGCGCGCAGCCTGGCGCTCGACGAGCGGCAGGTCTTCCTGCGGGTGGTGCTGCCGCCGGCGCTGGGCCGGGTCTGGCCGGCGCTGGTCGGGCAGATCATCATCGTGATGCTGGGCTCGTCGGTCTGCGGCCAGATCGCCGCGGCCGAGCTGAGCTATCAGGCCAACCTGATCCAGAGCCGCAACTTCCGCGCCTTCGAGGCCTTCCTGATCGGCGCGGCGATCTACCTGGGGCTGTCGTTGCTGCTGCGCCGGCTGCTCGACGAGATCGGTCCGCGCTGGATCTTCGGCCGCCGTGCGGCCACGGGGAGGTGAGCCATGGTCGATTTCACCTTGTGGGACATCCTGCGCAACCTGATGCTGGCGGCGCGCTGGACGGTGCTGCTGTCGCTGGCGGCCTTCGTCGGCGGCGGGCTGCTGGGCCTGGGTCTGCTGCTGCTGCGGCTGGCGCGCCCCCGCCTGGCGCCGCTGGTGGCGCTGCATGTGCGCCTGTTCCAGGGCACGCCGCTGCTGATGCAGCTCTTTCTCGCCTACTTCGGCCTGGCGCTGCTGGGGCTGGACGTGCCGGCCTGGGCGGCGGCGGCTCTCGCGCTGACGCTCTACGCCTCGGCCTTCCTGTGCGAGATCTGGCGAGGCAGCGTCGAGGCGGTGCCGCGCGGCCAGTGGGAGGCCGCCGGCAGCCTGGCGCTGTCCTTCGGCGAGACGATGCGCCATGTGGTCGGCCCGCAGGCGCTGCGCATCGCGGTGGCGCCGACGGTCGGCTTCCTGGTGCAGGTCATCAAGGGCACCGCGCTGGCCTCGGTGATCGGTTTCGTCGAGCTGACCCGCGCCGGCACGATGATCGTCAATGCCACCTTCCAGCCGCTGGCCGTCTATGGCTGTGTCGCGCTGATGTATTTCCTGCTCTGCTGGCCGGTGTCGGCCTGGAGCCTGCACCTCGAGAGGAAACTGCGTCGTGAACGCGTCTGAGAATCTGTCCGGCCCGGCGGCCGATCCGGTGGTGCGCGTGCAGGGCCTGCGCAAGCGCTTCGGCCCCAACGAGGTGCTCAAGGGCATCGACCTGGAGGTGGACCGCGGCGAGGTGGTCACCATCATCGGCCGCAGCGGCTCGGGCAAGAGCACCTTGCTGCGCTGCGTCAACGGCCTGGAGACCTTCGAAGGCGGTGCGCTGTCGGTCGACGGCCGGCCGCTGCGCCACGGCGACGCCGCGGCGATGCGCGCGCTGCGCCAGCGGGTCGGCATGATCTTCCAGGGCTTCAACCTGTTCCCGCACCTGTCGGTCGGGCGCAACGTGATGCTGGCGCCGGCGCTGGTGCACCGCCGCCCGGGCCGCGACGGCGAGGCGGTGGCGCGCCGGCTGCTCGAGCGGGTCGGCCTGGCCGAGAAGTTCGACGCCTGGCCGGACCAGCTCTCTGGCGGTCAGCAGCAGCGGGTGGCGATCGCCCGCGCGCTGGCGATGGAGCCGGGCGTGCTGCTGTGCGACGAGATCACCTCGGCGCTCGACCCGGAGCTGGTCGGCGAGGTGCTCCGCGTGGTGGAGTCGCTCGCCGCCGAGGGCATGACGCTGATGATGGTCACGCACGAGATGGGCTTCGCGCGCAAGGTCAGCGACCGGGTGGTGTTCATGCACGCCGGCCGCATCCACGAAGTGGGGCCGCCCGAGCAGATCTTCGGTGCGCCGCAGACGCCGGAGCTGCGCCAGTTCCTCGCCGCGCTGCACTGAGCCGGTGGATCGGCGGCCCGGGCTTCAGCCGCCGGGCAGCGGCCGCAGCAGCCGCTCCAGCACCGCGCGGATCGGAGCCGGAATGTCGGTCGGGCGGCCGCTGGCCGTGTCGACGAAGACATGGACCATGCGACCGATCGCGGCCGGCCGGTCCTCGCCCGGGCGCAGCAGCGCGGTCTCGTAGGTGACCGAGCTGCGGCCGAGCCGGCGCACCACCACCCCGACCTCCAGCAGGCCGGGATAGGCGACCGGCGCGAGAAAGTCGCACTCCGAGCGCACGATGAAGCCGACCACCTCGCCGCGCTGAATGTCCAGGCCGCCCTGGTGGATCAGCACCTCGTTGATGACGCTGTCGAAGTACTGGTAGTAGACGGCGTTGTTGACATGGCCGTAGCGGTCGTTGTCGTTCCAGCGGGTGCTGACGCTGCCGACATGCGGATAGTCGGCGCGGGTCGTCGGGGGATGGGTGCTCACCAGGCCTCCTCGTAGATCGCCAGCGCGTCGGCCTCGGTCAGCGGACGCGGGTTGTTCTGCAGCAGGCGCTGCTGCTGCATCGCGGCGGCCGCCAGCCCCGGCAGCGCATCGCGCGGTATGCCGCAGTCGCGCAGCCGCTGCGCCAGGCCGCAGGCCGCGCAGTCGGCCACCCGCTGCGCCACATGCGCGATGAAGGCCTCGCAGCGCTGCGCCTCGTCCAGGCCTGCGCTCGCCTTGGGCAGCAGCTGCGCGGCCAGCGCGGCATAGCGCGCCTGCGCCGCCGGCCGGTTGAAGCGCAGCACCGGAGTCAGCACCAGCGCGTTGCTCAGCCCGTGCGGCAGATGGAACTGCCCGCCCAGCGGATAGGCCAGCGCATGCACCGCCGCGACCGGCGCGTTCTCGAAGGCCATGCCGGCCAGCATCGCGCCGAGCAGCATCTGCTCGCGCGCGGCCAGGTCGTGGCCGTCGGCGAGGGTCGCCAGCAGGTGCCGGTCGAGCCGGCGCAGCGCGTCGACGGCCAGCAGGTCGGAGAGCGGATTGGCGCGCAGCCGGCTGGTGAAGGCCTCGATCGCGTGCACCATCGCGTCGATGCCGGTCGCGGCGCTGACCGCCGGCGGCAGCCCGACGGTGAGCTCGGCGTCGAGCAGCACCAGATCGGCCAGCAGCGCGCGGTTGACCACGCCGGCCTTGGTGTCGGCGCCGGTGGTGACGATGGCGATGCGGGTGACTTCGGAGCCAGTGCCGGCGGTGGTCGGCACCTGCACCAGCGGCAGGCGCGCGACCACGCGGGTGTCGATGCCGTAGAGCTCGGACAGCGCCGGCGCCTCGGGCCGCGCCAGGCAGGCTACCAGCTTGGCCACATCCATGCTGCTGCCGCCGCCGAAGCCGATGACCAGCCCGGCACCATGCACCAGCGCGGCCTGGCGGGCCGCCTCGACCACCGCCTCGGACGGGTCCGGCGTGACCGCGTCGAAGACGGCCACCTGCCAGCCGGCCGCCTCCAGCGAGGCGCGGGCCGGCGCGATCAGGCCGCTGGACGCGAGAAAGGCATCGGTGACGATCAGCGCGCTGCGCCCCGGGGGATCGAGGCTGCTGACCAGCTCGCCCAGGCGGCGGGCCAGACCGGGCGCGCTTTCGATGCGGCGCACCGTCTGGAACACGAAGGCGGGCAGCGGCTCGGCGAACATCGGCGTTTCTCCCTGGTCATGTGCGACGAGGGCCGATTGTTCGGAGCCGGCCGGGTGCGGCCGTCACCTGCGCGACAGGCCGCGGGTAGATCCGGAGGCGAGGACGCGTCCGGACCGGGGGGCATCACTGCACCCGCACCACCACCATGGTCTGGTTCAGCAGCTGGTAGGCGATCTCGCCGAAGGTCACCGGCCCCTCGACGCCGCCGATCGCCTTGCCCTCGAGCTCGCCGAACAGGAAGTTCAGGATGCAGTTGCACGAGAACACCGCGCCGGTGGCGTCGTACTCGGCCAGGCGGCGGCGGAACTCGGCCGTGTAGTCGCCGACCGGGCGCGCCAGGCGGTAGTCGATGCCGGTGAAGACCGGGGCGTAGAACGCCACCTGGCCCTTGTCGACGTCGATCGACTGGAAGGAGACGTTGATGCAGGCGCCCGCGTAGTCGCCCACCAGCGGCAGGCGGCCGTCGGTGGCGCCGCGCTTGGCCAGGTATTGGGCCAGGTTGACGCGCTCGCCGTTGACGGTGCATTCGGTCGCCTCGAAGCCGACCTGGTCGAAGCGCAGCACGTCGCCGTCGTCCTGCTCGAAGATGTTGACGATCTCGACCGAGGCGAGCTTGTCGTCGGGCAGGCGGATGTGGGCGACGACCGCGCCGTCCTCGACCTCGCGGCCGCTGCGGCCGTCGAAGACCAGCGCGCGCGCGCGGCCCATGTCGTCGAGGTGGATGCCGGAGATCCAGCCCACCGTCGGCTTGAGGAAGGCGTCGGCCGAGTCGGTGGCCTCGCGGGCGAAGCGGCCGTGGGCCTGGCCGCCGGCCGGGATGATGGTCAGCGAGAAGCCGTTGTCGAAGGCCTCGGCGGTGATGCGGGCCAGCTCGTCGGGGCCGTAGCAGGCGAGTCGGACCTCGGCACCCACCTTGGACAGGTCGGTGACGAAGACGCGGTCGTCGCCGACGACCACGCCGCCGCCGGAGACCATGAAATAGGGGATCGTGCCGCCGATCCAGGCGCCGGCCGGCAGCGCGCGCAGCGCGCCGGCGGTGCCGGCGATGCTCAGGGCGGTGCCGTTGCGGATCAGCTCGGCAGCGGCGGCAACGGAAATCAGTTCGTTCATCGCGAAATTCCTCGGAGAGATGCGGTTCGGTGCGGCGTGGCTTGACGTGGCGTCAGATCGTCGTGACCTGCGCCAGCTCGGCGGCCAGCACCCGCTCCCACTTGGCGAAGAAGGCATGGATCTCGGCGGCCTTGGACGGCACCGGATCACTGCTGCGCTCCAGCCGCTTGGCCAGCATCTGCGTTCCCAGGTGGGTGGTCTTCAGGCGGCTCATGCCGCCGCTGGCCATGCGCTGCCAGCAGGGGTGGGACGGCGGAGGGACGGGAATGGCCATGATGCGTCTTCGTTGGAGTGGATGGCCCAAGGGGTATCGACCTCTCCTGCAAGGACTTGAATCGCCCGCGTTCCCGGGTTTTGCCGACAATTCGGGCATGAGCCTCTTGCCTCCCCTGTCCCAGTCGCTGTCTCCCCGTCGCCTGCACCTGGGCCATTTCGCCTTCATGCGCGCGGTGGTGCAGGGTCTGGACCATGGCGACTGCTGGCGCCGCTACCTGGCCATCGAGGGCGAGGCGGGCGACGCGCGGGTGGTGCGCGCGACCCTGCGCTGGATCCGCGAGGCGCTGGTGCGCATCGCGCTGCAGACCGACCGATTCCAGCTTGCGCGGCTGCTGCAGCTCGATGTGCAGACGCTGGGCCAGCCTGACCCGGTGCTGCCGTCGCTGGCGCAATTCGCCGAGGAACAGGGTCTGGACGACGAGCCCGAGGCGGTGCAGATTGCCGCCTTCGAGGCCGCGCACGGCCGTGCCAGCCGGCGGCTGCAGCGCCGCCAGCGCCTGGTGCGGCGCCAGCTCGACGCGCTGCGCTGGCTGGAGCTGCAGGGCGCACAGGTGCCGCAGGCGGCGGACGCGGTGCGCGCCTGGTTCGCGCCGGCGCTGGCCGGGCATCTGGAGGCTGCCGGTCTGCTGCTGCTGGGACAGCTGGTCGATCGCATCAATGCGCTCGGTCCGAGCTGGTGGCGCGGGGTGCGTGCCGTCGGACCGATCAAGGCCGCGCGCCTGGTCGACTGGCTGCATGAGCATGGCGACAGCCCCGGCCTGCGCCTGGACGAGCGAGCCGCCCTGCCTCGGCGCACGCTGGACCCGTCGACCCGCGGCGAGCTGGTGGCCGCGGCCACCGCGGTCGTGCCGATCGAGCGGCTGATCGTGCCCGCCGGCCTGGACGGCCGCGACGGGCGCTTTCGCCGCCCGCAGGCGCAATGCCTGCTCGCCGCCGAGGACGATCTGGCGGCGGTGCAGGCCTGGATCGCCTCGAAGACGCCGGGCTCGCACACCCAGCGTGCCTACCGCAAGGAGGCCGAGCGCTTCGTGCTGTGGGCGATCGTGCAGCGCGGCCGGGCGCTGTCGTCGATGACGCAGGAGGACTGCGTGGCCTACCGCGACTTCCTGGCCGATCCGCAGCCGGCCTCGCGCTGGTGCGCGCCGCGCAGCCGCGAGCGCTGGTCGCCGGCCTGGCGGCCCTTCGAGGGGCCGCTGTCGCCCTCGGCGCAGCGCCATGCGCTGACGGTGCTGAAGAACCTCTACGGCTTCCTGGTCGACCAGAACTACCTGATGGGCAACCCGTGGAGCGCGGTGAGCGTGCCGCGCTCGATCGCGCCACGCATCCAGACCGCGCGCAGCCTGTCGTCAGCGCAGTGGCGCCGGCTGGACGCCGAGCTCGATCAGCTCCCGCCCGGCTCGGCCCACCACCGGCTGCGGGTGGCGCTGCGGCTGCTCTACGCCACCGGGCTGCGGCTGTCGGAGATCGTCGCGGCGCGCGCGGGCGATCTGGAATGGGTGGAGTTCCCGCCCGAGGGCGACGACGGCCTGCCCGAGCAGGGCTGGATGCTGCGCGTCGTCGGCAAGGGCCGGCGCGTGCGCCAGGTGCCGGTGCCCGAGGACGTGGTGCGCCAGCTCTCAGGCTATCTGGTCTCGCGCGGGCTGTCGGGTGACCTGCAGGATCCGGCGCAGCGCGAGGTCTTCCTGCTCGGCCGCGCGACCGATCTGGCCGAGCGCGCGCCGGGGCTGGCCGCGCATCTGGCCGAGCGCACCGGCACCAACCCGCGCGGCGGCATCGCCGGCTCGACGCTCTATGACCAGCTCAAGGCGCATTTCATCCGCACCGCCGCGGCCTGGCGCGCACAGGGCGACGAGCGCAGCGCGCTGCGCCTGGAGCGTGCCAGCACCCACTGGCTGCGCCACAGCCACGCCAGCCACACCATCGCGCGCGGCCTGCCCATCGAGATCGCGCAGCAGAACCTCGGCCACGCCTCGCTGGCCACCACCACGGTCTATGTCACCACCGAGCAGCGGCAGCGGCTGCAGGCGATGAAGAAGGTCTGGGGCAAGGGCTGAAACGCCCGCAGCGGTGAGAGAGCGCCGCATGCACTTTCTCGCCGTGGCGAGATTCAGCCCTTGCGCCTTCCAGGACATTCAGCACGACAGTTGATCTAGATTTTTTCAAGATATATCTTAGATCCATCGAAACAGACTTCTGGATCTTCGAATCCTTCCCGAAAGACATGCATCCCCGACATTTCCCCCCTCACTTTCCTTCCCCCTTCGCGTCGCCGGCCTGCGACGGCCGCCGCGGCGCTCACCGTGATGCGCACCATGGCCACCACCCGGGCCATCACTGCGACAGGCACCGCGCCGAGATCCGCGCCGACCTGGAGTTCGGTGGCCATGGCGGCGGCCGCGGTGGTCATGGCGGCCGGCGCGGCCGCATGTTCGACGGTGGCGACCTGAAGCTGCTGGTGCTGCAGATCCTGGCGCGCCAGCCCAGCCACGGCTACGAGGTCATCAAGGCCATCGGCGAGCAGGTCGGCGGCGACTACAGCCCGAGCCCCGGCACCATCTACCCGCTGCTGACGATGCTGGAAGACCTCGGTCTGGCCGAGGCTGCCGCCGCCGAGGGCAGCCGGCGCCAGTACGCGCTGACCGAGGCCGGCCGCGGCCACCTGGCCGAGCAGGCCGAGGCGCTGGCGCGCATCGAGGCTCGGCTGGCGCACGCCCGCGACCAGGTCCGCGCCCGGCGCGTGCCCGACATCCAGCGTGCGATGGAGAACCTGAAGACCGCGCTGCGGCTGCGCTTCGACGGCGAGACGCCGCCCGACGCAGCCACCGTGCGCCAGATCGCCGAGGCGATCGACCGCGCGGCCGTCGAGATCGGCCGCTTCTGAACCCGGCACGCACGGAAGGACACCCATGAAACAGCACCGCTACCGCATCACCGTCGAGCATCTGGCCGACGCCCACGGCAACCCGTCGACCCACGCTGCGCCGCTGCAGTTCGAGGCCGGCAACCACGACGACATCCTGGCCATCACCGAGCGCATGCGCGGCCGCGGCGACTTCGATGCCGACACCGCCACCGCGCTGGCCGTCGGTCTGAAGCTCTTCGGCGAGGTCATGCTCGAGAACCGCGGCCACCCGCTGTTCGCCGAGCTGGCGCCGCACTTCCGCGATTTCATGAAGCGCTTGAAGCAGGGGGCTCAGCGGCCTGCCTTCCCCCAAGAGCCGCCGCCGAGCACCTGGTGAGGCGTCATCGATCCCGCTTCACTCGATCGTGACCTTCGCGGCCTTGACCAGGCCGGCAAACTTGTCAGTCTCGGCACGGATCTGCGCGGCCATCTGCTCGGGCGAGTTGCCCACCGGTTCGGCGCCGATCTCGGCCAGGCGGCGGCGGAAATCGGCCGACTGGATCACCTTCACGATCTCGCTCGACAGCCGGGTGGTGATTTCCTTCGGCGTGGCCACCGGCGCCAGCACGCCGAACCAGGTACCGATCGCGAAGCCCTTCAGTCCGGCCTCCTCCATCGTCGGCACGTCCGGCAGCGCGCTCGAACGCTGTGCGGTGGTGACCGCCAGCGCGCGCAGCTTGCCGCTGCGGATGTGCGCCAGCACCGGCGTGACGGTGTCGAAGGACATCTGGATCTGGCCGCCGAGCAGGTCGGTGGTCAGCGGGCCGCTGCCCTTGTAGGGCACATGCGTCAGGTCCAGGCCGGTGAGGTTCTCGAACTGCGTGCCGATCAGGTGCTGCGCGGTGCCGTTGCCGTTGGAGCCGTAGCTGAAGCCGGGCTGGGCCTTCTTCGCCAGCGCGACGAACTCGGCGACGCTACGCGCCGGCGTGGCCGCCGCATTGACCACCAGCACGTTGGGCACCATCGCCACGGTGCTCAGCGGCGCGAAGTCCTTCTGCAGGTCGTAGGGCAGGCGGCGGTAGACGGCCGGCGCGATGGTGTGGTGCACCGCGCCCATCAGCAGCGTGTGTCCGTCCGCCTTGGACTTGGCCACCAGATCGGCGCCCAGCGTGGCGCCGGCGCCGGGCTTGTTCTCGACGATCACCGCCTGGCCCAGACTCTGCGAGAGCCGCTCGCCCAGCGCACGCGCCAGCACGTCGGTGGTGCCCCCGGCGGGGAACGGCACGATCAGCGTGACCGGCTTGCTCGGCCAGGCCTGGGCGAGCGCCGGGGCAGGCAGTGCGGCCAGCAGCACCGCCGGCAGGGTGAGCAGGGAGAGCGCGCGCAGCAGCGGGCGGCGGTTTTGGGAGCTCGTGGACATGATTTGTCTCCTTTAAAGGAAGGGGCGCCCTCGTCGGGGCGCTGGATGTCAGGCCGGATCGGCCGGGAGGTCGCCCAGCTGCGCGATGCGCAGCAGGTTGGTGGAGCCAGGACTGCCGAAGGGCATGCCGGCGGCGATGACCACGCTGCAGCCGCCGCGGGCGCCCGGCTGGGCCGCCGCGGTCTCCAGCGCCAGGGCGGTCATGTCGTCGACATCGCGCACGTCGCGGCACCACACCGGCTGCACGCCCCAGGCCAGGGTCAGCCGCCGCGCGGTGTCCTGACACGGCGTCATGCCGAGGATGGGCGCACGCGGGCGCTCGCGGGCCATGCGCAGCGCCGAGGCGCCGGAGTGGGTGTAGGCCACCAGCGCGCCCACGTCGAGCAGACCGGCCACCGAGCGCGCCGCCCAGCCGATGGCGTCGGCGGTCAGCGGGCGCGGTGCGGTGTGGCTGGCCTCGAGCGCGGCGCGGTGCAGCGGATCGGCCTCGGTGCAGGCGATGAGGCGGTCCATCATCGCCACCGCCGCCACCGGATGGCGGCCCGAGGCGGTCTCGGCCGAGAGCATCACCGCGTCGGCGCCGTCGTAGATCGCGGTGGCCACGTCGGAGGCCTCGGCGCGGGTGGGCACCGGTGCGGCGACCATCGATTCCAGCATCTGCGTGGCCACGATCACCGGCTTGCCCAGGTGCCGGCAGGCCCGCACGATGCGCTTCTGGATCGCGGGCACCTGCTCGGCGGGCAGCTCCACGCCCAGGTCGCCGCGGGCGACCATCACCGCGTCGGTCACGGCCAGGATCTCGTCGAGCGCGTCGATGGCCGCAGGCTTCTCCAGCTTGGCGACGATGCCCGCGCGCGCGCCCACCCGCGCCCGCAGCGCCTCGATATCGGCGGCCCGCTGCACGAAGGACAGCGCAATCCAGTCCACGCCCAGCCCGAGGCCGAAGTCCAGATCCGCCAGGTCCTTGGGGGTGAGCGCCGAGATCGGCAGCACCCCATCGGGCACATTGACGCCCTTGCGGTCGCCGAGCCGGCCACCGCAGACCACCCGCGTCTCGGCGAAGTCCGCGCCGCACCGCTCCACCTGCAGGCGCAGCCGGCCGTCGTCGAGCAGCAGCGCCATGCCGGACTGCAGCGCGGCGAAGATCTCCGGGTGCGGCAGCGCCACGCGGTGGCGGTCGCCGAGGCGTTCGGTGTCCAGATCGAGGCGGAAGGCCGCCCCGTCGGCCAGCTCCGCGCCGCCCTCGGCAAAGCGGCCCACGCGCAGCTTCGGGCCCTGCAGGTCGAGCAGCACGCCCAGCGGGCGGCCCAGCGCAACCTCGGCGGCGCGGATGCGCTGCAGCCGCAGGCGGTGGTCCTCGTGACTGCCGTGGCTGAAATTCAGCCGGAACACATCGGCGCCGGCCTGGGCCAGCGCGGTGATCGTGGCCAGGTCGTCGCTGGACGGACCCAGCGTGGCGACGATCTTGGCATGGCAAGGCGGGGTCATCATCGTTCAGCCCTCCTGGGGGCGATCCGCGTCGATCAGGATCGCGCGGAAGTCGTTGACATTGGTCAGCGTCGGGCCGGTGACGACGCCGTCGCCCAGCGCGCCGAAGAAGCCGTGGCCGTCATGGGCCTCGAGGCAGCGCCGCGGATTCAGGCCCAGGGCGCGGGCACGCGCCAGGCTGTCGGGGGTCAGCCACGCTCCGGCGACCGGCTCGCGGCCGTCGATGCCGTCGGTGTCGGCCGCCAGCGCCTGCACGCCGGGCTCGCCTTCGAGCGCCAGGCCCAGGGCGAGCAGGAACTCGACATTGCGCCCGCCACGGCCCTGGCGGGCTTCGGGGCCGCGCAGCGTCACCGTGGTCTCGCCGCCCGACAGCAGCACGCAGGGCGCAGCGAAGGGCTGGCCGCGCCGGGACACCTGGCGGGCGATGCCCGCCAGGACCCGGCCGAGCTCGCGCGCCTCGCCCTCGATCGCGTCGCCGAGCAGGTGCACCGCCACGCCGGCGCGGCGGGCCACCTCGGCGGCCGCCTCCAGCGCGGCCTGCGGTGTGGCCACGAGGCGGGTCTCGATCGGCGGCAGGCGCGGGTCGCCGGGCTTGAGCGACTCCGCCTCGCCGCACTCCAGCATTCGGCGCACCGGCGCGGGCAGCGCAATCGCATGGCGGTCGAGGATCTCCAGCGCCTGGGCGCAGGTGCTGGGATCGGCCACGGTCGGACCGGAGGCGATGTCGATGGGATCGTCCCCCGGCACGTCCGACAGCACCAGGTTGATCACCTGGGCGGGCGCGCAGGCCGCGGCCAACCGCCCGCCCTTGATCGCCGAGAGGTGGCGGCGCACGCAGTTCATCTCGGCAATCGTCGCGCCGCTGGCCAGCAGCGCGCGGTGGATGGCCTGCTTGTCGGCCAGCGTGAGCCCGTGCAGCGGCAAGGGCAGCAGCGCCGAGCCGCCGCCCGAGATCAGGCACAGCACCCGGTCCTCGGGCCCCAGGCCCTGCACCATCGCCAGCATGCGCCGTGCGGCGACCTCGCCGGCCGCATCGGGCACCGGGTGCGCAGCCTCGACGATCTCGATGTGCCGGCACGGCACCGCGTGGCCATGCCGGGTGACGACCAGGCCGGAGAGCGGCCCCGGCCAGTGGGCCTCGACCGCCTGTGCCATCGCGGCCGACGCCTTGCCGGCCCCCAGAACGATCAGCCGGCCGCGCGGCGGGGCGGCGAGCAGGTCGGCCAGATGGGGCGGCACGCACCGCGCCGGCTGGGCGGCGGCCACGGCTGCGTCGAACATCTCGCGCAGCAGGGTGCGCGGGTTGAGGGAAGCGTTCATCGCGACCGCCTCAGGCCAGCGACCGCACAGGGGCGGCCTCCAGAGCGACCGAAGGCACGGCTGCGCTGTCGGGCATCGGCTCGGACGGGACGGTGCGCACGGCCTCCTGCGGCAGCTCGGCCGACACCCGGCCCTCGAGCACATCGTCCAGGCGCTGGCGGTCGAGCGCCCCCACCCAGCGGGCGATGGCCAGTGTGCCCACCGCGTTGCCGATGGTGTTGGTCAGCGCACGGGCCTCGGACATGAAGCGGTCGACACCCAGCAGCAGCACCATGCCGGCCACCGGGATCTTGCCCAGCGAGGCCAGCGTCGCCGCCAGCGTGATGAAGCCCGAGCCGGTCACGCCCGCCGACCCCTTGGAGGTGAGCAGCAGCACGCCCAGCACCGTGATCTGGTCGGTGAGCGTGAGCGAGGTGTCGGTGGCCTGCGCGACGAAGATCGCCGCCATCGTGTAATAGATGCACTGGCCGTCCGGGTTGAAGGTCAGGCCCGAGGGGACCACCAGGCCGACCACCGGCCGGGACACGCCCGCGTGCTCGAGCTTGCGCATCAGCTGCGGCACGGCCGACTCCGACGAGCTGGTGCCCAGCACGGTGAACAGCTCGTCGCGGATGTATTTCAGGAACTTCCACAGGCTGAAGTCGCACAGCCGCGCGATCAGGCCCAGCACCAGCACCACGAACAGCGCGCAGGTCAGGTACATCGTGGCCATCAGCTTGCCCAGGGACGCGATCGAGCCCAGCCCGTACTTGCCCACGGTGAAGGCCATCGCGCCGAAGGCCGCCAGCGGCGCCAGGCGCATCACCATGTTCACCACCGCGAAGATGCCGTGGGTGAAGGCCTCCAGGAACTCCACCACCGGCCGGCCGCGCGGACCGACCTGCGACAGCGCCACGCCAAAGAAGGTGGCAAAGACCAGGATCTGCAGGATGTCGTTCTTGGCCAGCGCATCGACCACGCTGATCGGCACCAGATTCAGCAGGAAATCGGTGAGGGTGGCGGGCTTGGCTGCGCTGGCGGTGTAGCTGGCGATCGCCTTGGTGTCGAGCTGTGAGGCATCGACATGCATGCCCGCCCCCGGCTCGACCAGGTTGACCACGATCAGACCCAGCACCAGCGCGAAGGTCGACAGCACTTCGAAATAGAGCAGGGCCCGCACGCCGACACGGCCGAGCTCCTTCATGTTCTCCATGCGGGCGATGCCCAGCACCACGGTGGCGAAGATCACCGGGGCGAACACCATCTTGATGAGGCGGATGAAGGCGTCGCCCAGCGGCTTGAGGTCGCTGCCGAGCGTGGGGTGAAGCACGCCCAGGGCCACGCCGGCGAACACGCCGATCAGCACCTGGACATAGAGCTTGCCGAACCAGCGGCGCATGGGAAGTCTCCTGCAAAGGCGCGGACGCGCCCGAGCCCCCCGGCCTCGCGCAGGCGAGAGCCGGGGAACGGCCAGGCGGGCCGCGAAACATGGTTTTCTGTTGTGCATCGCGCCGGCCTCAAGGCCGGCGGAGGGAACGTCAGGCCGCGCAGTGCAGCGCGGGCCTGGGCCTCACTGCGCCAGGCGGGCGCAGACGGCCGCCGTGACCTGGGCGGTCGTGGCCTGGCCGCCCAGGTCGCCGGTGTGCAGCGACGGGTCGGCGGTGACCGCCTCGATGGCCTGCATCAGGCGGCCCGCGGCCTCCTGCTCGCCGAGGTGCTCCAGCAGCATCACGCAGCTCCAGAAGGTGCCGATCGGATTGGCCAGCCCCTTGCCCATGATGTCGAAGGCCGAGCCGTGGATCGGCTCGAACATGCTGGGGTAGCGGCGCTCGGGATCGATGTTGCCGGTGGGCGCGATGCCCAGGCTGCCCGCCAGCGCGGCGGCCAGGTCGGAGAGGATGTCGGCATGCAGGTTGGTGGCCACGATCGTGTCCAGCGAGGCCGGCCGGTTGACCATGCGCGCGGTGGCCGCGTCCACGATCTCCTTGTCCCAGCACACGTCCGGGAACTCGGCCGACACCTGCTGCGCGATCTCGTCCCACATCACCATCGCGTGGCGCTGGGCGTTGCTCTTGGTGATGACGGTCAGCCGCTGGCGCGGGCGGCTCTGCGCCAGCTTGAAGGCGAAGCGCATCACACGCTCGACGCCGGCGCGGGTCATCATCGAGACATCGGTGGCCGCCTCGATCGGATGGCCCTGGTGCACACGGCCGCCGACGCCGGAATATTCGCCCTCCGAGTTCTCGCGCACGATGACCCAGTTCAGGTCTTCAGGGCGACAGCGCTTGAGCGGCGCATCGATGCCCGGCAGGATGCGCGTCGGGCGCACGTTGGCGTACTGGTCGAAGCCCTGGCAGATCTTCAGGCGCAGGCCCCACAACGTGATGTGGTCGGGGATGTCCGGGTCGCCGGCCGAGCCGAACAGGATGGCGTCCTTGCCGCGCAGCGCCTCCAGTCCGTCGGCGGGCATCATCACGCCGTGCGCACGGTGGTAATCCCCGCCCCAGCCAAAGTCCTCGAACTCGAACGCGAAGCCGCCGCCCTGACGCGCCAGCGTCTGCAGCACCTCGCGGCCCGCCGGCACGACCTCCTTGCCGATGCCGTCACCGGCAATGGTCGCGATCTTGTAGGTCCTCATGGACATGTCTCCAGAAACGATGAAGGAACGGGCCGGACTTTAGAGGCCGGTTCAGGCCACCCATTGCCAGCAAAGTGAAGCTATCATTCACCCCAGGTTAAAGATCAAGACTCGCCTTTGCCCTTCACGATGAGCACCGCCCTGCAACCCGCCGACCTGGGCTTCTTCTCGACGCTGGCCACCTGCGGCAGCCTCAGCGCCGCCGCGCGCGAGCTGGGCATCACCACGCCGGCCGTGAGCAAGCATCTGGCGCAGATGGAGGCGCGGCTGGGCGTGCTGCTGGTCAACCGCACCACCCGGCGCATGAGCCTCACGCCTGAGGGCGAGCTCTGCCTGGCGCATGCACGGCGGATCCTGGGCGATATCCACGATCTGGAGCAGCTGCTGGGGGTGTCGCGCTCGACGCCGCGCGGGCTGCTGCGGGTCAACGCGACGCTGGGCTTCGGGCGCAGCCATGTGGCGCCGCTGATCTCGCGCTTCGCCGAGCGCCATCCGGAGGTGGAGGTGCAGCTGCAGCTCTCGGTCAATCCGCCGCCGCTGACCGACGACGCCTTCGACGTCTGCATCCGCTTCGGCGAGCCGCCCGACGCGCGGGTGATCGCGCGCCGGCTGGCGCCCAACCGGCGGCTGCTGTGCGCCTCGCCGGCCTATCTGGCGCGCCACGGCACGCCGCGCACGCCCCACGAGCTGGCGCAGCACAACTGCATCGGCATCCGCCAGGGCGAGGAAGCCTACGGGCTGTGGCGGCTCACCAGCGGGCGCGGCCGCAGCGCCGTGACCGAATCGGTCAAGACGCGCGGCAGCCTCACGACCAACGACGGCGAGATCGCGGTGAACTGGGCGCTCGACGGCCACGGCATCGTCATGCGCGCCGAGTGGGATGTGGAGCGCTACCTGCAGTCGGGTCGGCTGGTGCAGGTGCTGCCCGAGCACGTCACGCCGGACGCCGACATCCACGCGGTGTATCCGCCTCGCCACCAGCTCGCGGCGCGGGTGCGCGCCTTCGTCGACTTCATCGCGCAGGACTTCGCGCAGCGCTTCCCCTCGCGGGGCGACCTCACTTGATGAAGCGCACTTTCTGATTGATGCGCTCGAGGATGGGCTTCTTCTTCTGGTTGAAGACGGCCTTGTTCTCCTCGATCAGGTTGCGGCCCTGGGTGTCGATCGAGATGATCAGCGGACCGAACTCGCGCACCCGGTTGACCCACAGCGTCTCGGGCATGCCCAGGTCGGTCCACTCGGCCGCCTCGATCTTCTCGACCTGGGTGGCGGCCAGCACCGCGCAGCCGCCGGGGAAGATCGCGTGCACCGCCTTGTTCTCGACGCAGCCGGCCTGGGTCTCCGGGCCCATGCCGCCCTTGCCGACGATCAGCTTGACGCCGGTCTGGCGGATGAACTCGCGCTCGAACTTCTCCATGCGCATCGAGGTGGTCGGGCCGATCGAGACCATCTCATACTCGCCGTCGGCCTTCTGGCGCACGATCGGGCCGGCGTGGAAGATCGCGCCGCCCTCCAGGTTGACCGGCAGCTCGCGGCCGAGCTCGATCAGGCGGCGGTGGGCCACGTCGCGGCAGGTCACCAGCGTGCCGGTCAGGTAGACCACGTCGCCGACCTGGAGCGACTCCAGGTCCTCGTCCTTGATGGGGGTGGTGAGGGTCTTGATCACAGCTTGAATCCTTCGTGGGACAGCACGTCGTGGGAGAGGTCGGCGTTGATGCGGATCTTGCCGCGGCGGTGCGCCCAGCAGCCGGTGGACACCGCCACGCCGATGGTGGAGGGGTGGCGCGCGGAGGACTCGATGTTCACGCCCATCACGCTGTTGTTGCCGGTCAGGCCCTGCGGGCCCAGGCCAAGCTCGTTGAGGCCCTCGGCGAGCAGCTCCTCCATCAGCGCAGCGTTGTCGTTGGGGTGGCGCGAATCGACCGGGCGCAGGATGGCCTTCTTCGACAGGCGCGCGGCCGTCTCGGCCGAGGTGGACACGCCCACGCCCACCAGCAGCGGCGGGCAGGCATTGACCCCGCGCGAGGTGATGACGTCGAAGACGAACTCGGCCACGCCCTCGTAGCCCTGCCCCGGCATCAGCACGGTGGCCGCGCCCGGCAGCGTGCAGCCGCCACCGGCCATGTAGACGTCGATGATGACGCTGTCGCTGTCCGGGACGATCTCCCAGTCCAGCCAGGGAATCTTGCTGCCGGTGTTGGTGCCGGTGTTCTTCTCGACGAAGGTCTCGACGGCGTTGTGGCGCAGCGGGCCGTCCCGAGTGGCGCCCAGCGTGGCGTTGCGCAGGATGTCCTCGAGCTCGCCCAGGAGCGGGAACTTCGCGCCGGCGGTCAGGAAATACTGGATCACGCCAGTGTCCTGGCAGCTCGGGCGGTCGAGCTCGTCGGCGGCCTGCTGGTTCTGGCGCATCGACTCGTAGACTTCCTTGGCCAGGAAGTTGACCTCCTGCTCGCGCAGCTGGCCCAGGCGCTGGGTCACGTCGGTCGGCAGGCGCTTGCCGATCCACGAGGTGAATTTGGACATGACCTCGGTGAGGTCGTGGATGGCGGCATCGCGGTCTGCCGGACTGGCAATCTTGTCGGGGGTCATGAGGGTCACGCTCCTGGGCGCTGTGGCGTCGGAGCGTGACTCTAGGTTGAACCTGATACGGATTGATCTGCCAGTATTCAATCCATTGTTAACTTGAATTCATCATTCAGGCCAAGGCTTCCTGTGGGACGGATTCAGCGGTGGGTGTCGGCCGGTGCGTGCTCGGGCGCATTCCAGTCGAGCGCGCCGGCGTCCTTGCCGGCCACCGAGTACAGCGCCCCCGGCGCGTTGCGCGTCTTCTGGAAGTCCTCCAGCGACTGCCCGCGCATTGCGGCGTAGATGTGCAGGTTCGACACCCCCACCACCGCGCCGAGCTTCTCCAGCATGAAGAAGATGACGCCGTAGTGGATCAGGCCGCGCCAGTCGCGCTGGTGCACCAGGCGGATTTCCTCTGCGGTCAGGCCGGCAGCCTGCATCACCGCCAGCTCGTCGGCGCGGAAGGCGGCGCGCTGGTCAGGCTCGATCAGGCCATGCAGGAAGCCGTTCAGGCGGAAGGCCTTGACGCTGCGCTCGAAGTTGAACGGGTAGGTGCCGGCCAGGCGCTCGGCGCCGGCGAGCTGCACCTGCATGGCGGCGCGGTGGCGCTCGACCTCGCC
Source organism: Sphaerotilus natans (assembly GCF_900156335.1). Lineage (GTDB taxonomy): Bacteria > Pseudomonadota > Gammaproteobacteria > Burkholderiales > Burkholderiaceae_C > Sphaerotilus > Sphaerotilus natans. The sequence continues at coordinate 18,969 of NZ_FTMZ01000028.1, read as the reverse complement.
GGCGATCACCGGGCCGGCCTGGTTCTCGTAGATCGCCGCGGCGATGCCAGTCATCGACGGCAGGTAGTAGGCCTGATGCAGCTTCTTCACCTGGCTGGAGAGCGCGCCGCGCATCGTCAGCCACATCATCACCTCGGCGCCCTCGGCACCGCCGAGCTCGGCCAGCTCGGCATGCGTCAGCTGCGCCAGGCGCTCGGGGTCCTGCTCGAACAGCTCGAGGAACTGCAGGTCCCAGGGCGTGTTGTTGAAGCCGGCGCGCTCGCCATGCACCTGGTGCGACAGGCCGCCGGTGGCCACCACCACCACGCGCAGGTCCTCGGGGTAGCTCTCGACCGCGCGGCGCAGCGCCTGGCCGAGCTTATAGAAGCGCCGCGCCGTCGGCACCGGGAACTGCAGCACGCCCATCTGCAGCGGCACGATGCTCACCGGCCAGCCGCCCGCCTGCTGGTGGTCCCACAGCACCGACATCGGCGAGAAGGCGCCGTGGTCCAGCCCCTTGCCCTGGAAGAAGGACAGGTCGAACTCCTCCATCATCAGCGACTGGCCGATGTGCGCAGCCAGGCCCGGATGGCCGGCCACCGGCGGCAGGTCGCGCGCGCCGCCGCCCTCGTCGGCCGCGGACCAGGATTCACCGATGCCCAGCGCGAAGGCCGAGTAGTGGTCGAAGAAGAAGGAGGTGACGTGGTCGTTGTAGGTCACGATCGCCACGTCGGGCTTCTGCTCGGCCAGCCACTGCTTGACCGGCTCGAAGGCCGAGAAGATGGGGGCCCAGACCGGGTCGGCATGCTTTTTCTGGTCGAAGGCGAAGCCGATGGTGGGGGTGTGCGAGACGGCGATGCCGCCGATGATGCGTGCCATGCGATGAGGCTCCAGGACAGGGGAAATCAGCGCTTCAGCGCTTGGCGGCGTGCTGGGCGATCAGCGCGCGGGCGTCCTCGAGCATCTTCGCGCCCGGCTTGCCCTTGCCGTTCATGTCGGACACCCAGCTGTCGGCCAGCTTGGTGCCGACCGCCTTCCAGGCGGCCAGCTCTGCCGCCGGGATGACCTGGGTGGTGTTCTTTGCGGTGAGCTTCTTGCCGTCGGCATCGGCCTGCAGGAAGGCGCGGCCGATCTGCCCCGACAGCGCCTGGCCGGCGTTGGCGTCGATCACCTTCTTCAGGTCGGCCGGCAGCGACTCGTACTTGGCCTTGTTCATCGCGAACACGAAGGTCGAGGTGTAGAAGGCCGGCTCGGCCGGGTCGGTCTCGATGTGGTACTTGACCAGTTCCTGGATCTTGACCGAGGGCACCACCTCATAGGGCACGACCGCGCCGTCGATCACGCCCTTGGACAGCGCGTCGCCCACCTGCGGCACCGGCATGCCCACCGGCGTGGCCCCCAGCATCGCCAGGTACTTGTTGGTCATGCGGGTGGGCGCGCGCAACTTCAGGCCCTTGAGATCGGCCAGGGTCTTGATCGGCTTGTTCGTCATGTGGAAGACGCCGTCGCCGTGCACATGGAAGGCCAGGGGCTTGACGTCCTTGAACTCGTCCTGGCTGTACTTCTGGGTGTAGTCCCACAAGGCCTTGGAGGTGGCCTCGGGGTTCTGCATCATGAAGGGCAGCTCGAAGGCCTCCAGGCTGGGGAAGCGCCCGGCGGTGTAGCCCGGCAGCGTCCAGACCACGTCGGCCACGCCGTCGCGGGCCTGGTCGTAGAGCTGCGCCGGCGTGCCGCCGAGCTGCATCGAGGGGTAGAGCTGGCACTTCATGCGGTTGGCCGACTCGCGGGCGATCTTCTCGCACCAGGGCTGGATGAACAGCGTCGCGGCGTAGCTGGTGGCCGGCAGGAAGAAGTGCACCTTCAGCGTCACCTCCTGGGCCTGGGCGGCCATCGGGGCAATCAGGGCCGACAGCAGTGTGGCGGCAGCGGCCAGCGGGCGCAGCAGATTCTGGGTCGTCATCGAAGTTTCCTTGGGCAAAGGCCGGGGAAGCCGCCTCAGGTCGGGCGGAAAATCGGGTGGAAAGCGAGCAGGAACGGGAGGGGGCGTCGTCAGCCGGTGAGCCGGTGCACCAGCCACAGCGCGATCGAGGGAAAGCCGATCAGCAGCGCCAGGCGCACCGCGTCGGTCAGCAGGAAGGGCACGACGCCCTTGTAGGTCTCGACCATGGGCACGTCCTTGGCCAGGCCGTTCATGATGTAGACGTTCAGGCCCACCGGCGGGAAGATCATCCCGATCTCGCAGACGGTGAGGATCAGGATGCCGAACCACAGCGCCTTGTCGGAGGCGTCCAGGCCGAAGAAGTCCATGCCCATGATGACCGGGAACAGCGTCGGCACGGTCAGCAGGATCATGCTCATCTCGTCCATCACGCAGCCGAGCAGGATGTAGAAGACCATGATGCCGGCCATCACCACCATCGGCGAGATCTGCAGGTGCGAGACGATGTCCGCCAGTTGCGCGGGCAGCTGCGACAGCGCCAGGGCGGCGTTGATCATGTCCGCGCCGATGAAGATCAGGAAGATCATGCCGCTGGTCTGCGCGGTGGTGCGGATGCACGCCAGCAGCTTGTCGAGTGTCATCTCGCGCTTGATCAGCGTGATCGCGAAAGTCAGCAGGTTGCCGATGGCAGCGCCTTCGGTGGCGGTGAAGAGGCCGCCGTAGATGCCGCCGAAGACGACCACGAAGATGGTCATGATCGGCCACACCCGCGCCGCGGCGGTGGCAATCTCGCGACCGGAGGCGGCCTGCGCGGCCGGGGCCTGGCCCGGCTGCAGCCGCACCACCAGCGCGATGGCCAGGATGTAGCCGGCCGCGGCCAGCAGCGCCGGCACATAGGCGGCCAGGAACATCTTGGTGATGTTCTGCTCGGTCAGGATGGCGTAGACCATCAGCGTGACCGAGGGCGGCAGCAGCACGCCCATCGTGCCGCCGGTGGCCAGCGCGGCGGTGGCCAGCCGACCCGAGAAGCCGATGCGGCGCATCTCCGGGTAGGCCACCTGGGCGATGGTCGCGGTGGTGGCCACCGTCGAGCCCGAGATCGAGCCGAAGGCGGCGCAGGCCAGCACGCCCGCCATCGCCATGCCGCCGCGAAAGCGCCCCAGCAGCGCGTTGGCGAAGTCGAACAGCGCCTTCGACAGCCCGCCCTGCACCGCGAACGCGCCCATCAGCATGAACAGCGGAATCACCGAGAGGTCATAGACCGAGACCCGGCCGTAGACGGCGCCCTTCAGGTGAGCCAGCAGCGGATCCCAGCCCGACAGCACGATGTAGCCCAGCGCGCCGGGCACGAACATCGAGATCGCGATCGGCACGCGCACCGCCATCAGCACCAGCATGGCGCCGAACATCGTCAGTCCGATGGACATCGTGCTCATGGCGTCACCTCCGCCGTCTGCGCCGTCTCGCCGGCCGGTGCGCGCAGCAGCCCCAGCGTCTGCTGCAGGCCGATCAGCACGCACAGCGCCAGGCCAGGCAGCATCAGCGCATACGGCCACCACAGCGGCAGGCTCATCAGCATCGAGCTTTCCTGCGACGCATGCATCGCCAGCGCCCCAGCGCCCACGCGCCACAGCACCAGCGCCATCACCAGCGTGTAGAGCAGCGTGCCGAAGGCGTCCATGCGGCGCTGCGCACCGGCCGAGGCGTTCGTGGTGAAGAAGTCCACGATCAGGTTGCCACGCCGGAACTGGGTGTAGGGCAGGAAGCAGGCCACCACCACCGCGCTGCCGAGCTGCACCAGCTCGACGTCACCCAGGATCGGGTGCGCGAAGAAGGCCCGGCCCACCACGCTCACCGTGGTCATGCCGGCCATTGCCACCAGCACCAGGCCACCGATGGCGGCGTTGAAATCGCACAGGCGCCGCAACAGGCGGCCGCCGTCCTCGGGCCGGCGGGTGCCGGTGTCCGATCCAGTCGTCATGTCGTCTCCTCGACGCCGGCCCGCTTCGGGGCGCGCGGTCGTTGGAAGGTTGGGAGGGGGCAGCGACCCGGTCTTGCGCCGGGTCAATCTCGAACGGCCGAACTCTAGGCAGAGCGCTCGGAGCGCAAAAGATGTCGTGTCTGCCGTTGCGATCACGTCTGGTTATCACGTTTTCAGGGTTTACCCCAGGGAGATATCATTCCGGTGATGAAGATCCCTGCATTGCGCGCCCTGATTTCCGCCATCGACGAAGGCAGCCTGCGTGCGGCGGCCCGACGCATCGGCGTGTCGCAGCCGGCGCTGACGAAGATGATCCGCGAGCTCGAGCAGGAGCTGGCCGCGCCGCTGCTGGTGCGCTCGACCACCGGCGTGACGCCCACCGCCCAGGGCAAGGTGCTCTACGAGCGCGCCGGCCTGGCGCTGCGCGAGCTGGCTGGCGCGGCCCAGGAGATCGGGCAGCTCGGCGGGCGCATGAGCGGACAGCTGCGCATCGGCGCGGTGCCGCTGGCGGTGATGCTGCTGGTGCCCGAGACGCTGCGCACCTTCAGCCGCGAGTTCGACGGCGTGCACCTGCAGATCAACGAGGAGCTCTACATCGAGCAGCTGATGAACCTGCGCCGGGGCGATGTCGACATCGCGCTCGGACCGATTCCCGACCGGCTGCCGCCGGGCGAGTTCCATGTCGAGGTGCTGATGCCGATGTCGATGGTGGTGGTGGCGCGGCGCGGCAGCGTGCACGCCACGGCCCGCTCGCTGGAGGCATTGCGCGGGGCCCGCTGGGTCTATACCGGGCTGTCAGGCGTGACCGGCTACGGCCGGCGGCTGTTCGAGCAGAACGGGCTGGAGCCGCCCGCATGCGGTGCCACCGTCAACTCCACGCTCGGGCTGCTGTCGCTGATCGGCGGCGCCGACTTCGTCGGGCTGATGCCACGGCCGCTGGCCCTGCATCCGGCCGCCGCGCCGTTCATCGAGATACCGCCGCTGCAGGAGGCGCCGCTCGGGCTGGTGCTGGGCGCGATCACCCGGGTCGAGACGGCGCTGAGGCCGGTGGTGCGCCATTTCCTGACGCATCTGCACCGGGCGGCCCATCATCTCCAGAACGATCCGTCCTGGAGGAGGATCTGAAGATCCTTCAGTGGCCGGGCCGGTTCAAGCCACCGCCGCCATCAGCCGCTCGAAGGCCTGCTCGAACTGCGCCAGCCCTTCGGCCTGCAGCTGCTCGGCCAGCACGTCCAGGTCGATGCCGCAGCGCGCGGCCGCGGCCAGCGTGGCACGGGCCTCGGGCAGTGCGGTGTCGAGCGTGCGCGCGGCCTGTCCGTGGTCGGCGAAGGCGGCCATCGTCGCGTCGGGCACGGTGTCGACCGTGTCGGGGCCGATCAGCGCCTCGACATAGCGGGTGTCGCGCCAGGCCGGGTTCTTCACGCCGGTGCTGGCCCACAGGCAGGACGGCGCGCGGGCGCCGGCCGCACGCAGCCCGGCGAACTCGCTGCCGCCGAAGCGGTCCAGCCACAGCGCGTAGGCGTGGCGGGCGTTGGCGATGCCGACCTCGCCGCGCAGTGCCTCGGAGCCGGCCGGCAGCAGGCGGTCGACCAATGTGTCCACTTGGCTGACGAACAGGCTGGCCACCGAGCGCACGCGGTCCACCGGCAGGCCGCGCTCCTGGCGGCGGCGCAGGCCCTGCTCGCAGGCCTCGAAGACCTGCAGCAGCTGGCGCGGCGAGAAGATCAGCGTGACGTTGATGTTGATGCCGTCGGCCACCGCGTCGGCGATCGCGCTCAGGCACTCGGGCGTGGCCGGGATCTTGATCATCGCGTTGGGGCGGCCGATTTCGGCCCACAGGCGGCGCGCGGCCGCCAGCGTGCCGGCGCCGTCGCGCGACAGGCGCGGCGAGACCTCGAAGCTGACGAAGCCGGCGTCGCCCGCGCTGCGCTGGTGGAGCGGTTGCAGCACCTCGCAGGCGGCCTGCACGTCGGCGATGGCCAGGCGCTCGAAGCGGCGCTCGAGATCGGGCTCCTCGGCGCGCAGCTGCGCCAGCGCCGGTGCGTAGGCCGCATCCGACGCGAAGGCCTGGGCGAAGATCGCCGGGTTGCTGGTCACGCCGGCGATGCCGTGGTCGTCGATCCAGCGCTGCAGCGCGCCGCTGGCCACCAGCGTGCGCGAGAGCTGATCCAGCCAGATCTGCTGGCCGTGGCGCGCCACCGCCTTGAGCGGACTGTCCAGCCCCAGCACGCGCAGGCCGGCAGCCGTGACCGCCTCGGCGGTGATGCCGAAATGCTGGAACAGCGCCGGCGCCGGCGCCGATTCGCCGAAGGTGTCCAGGCCCACGACCGCGCCGTCCAGGTCGACGATCTCGCGCCAGCCCGAGGTGGCGCCAGCCTCGACCGCCACGCGCGGCACGCCCGCGGGCAGCACCGACTCGCGCCAGGCCGCGTCCTGCGCCTTGAAGGCGAACAGCGAGGGCAGCGAGACGACGCGGGCGCGCACGCCGCGGGCGGCGAGCTGCTCGCGGGCCTGCACGGCGAGCGACACCTCGCTGCCGGTGCCCACCAGCACGAGCTGCGGGCGCAGGCCCTGGGATTCGCCCTCGGCCGGCCGCAGCACGTAGCCGCCGCGGGCGATGGCCGCGAGCTGCGCGGCGTCGCGCGGCTGGTGCGCCAGGTTCTGGCGGCTCAGGATCAGGCAGGTCGGGTGATCGGTAGCCTGCAGCGCCGCGGCCCAGGCCGCGCGCGTCTCGACCGCGTCGCACGGGCGCCAGACATCCATGTTCGGGATCAGGCGCAGCGTGGCGGTCTGCTCGACCGGCTGGTGGGTCGGGCCGTCCTCGCCCAGGCCGATCGAGTCGTGCGTGAAGACCTGGATGACCGGCTGCTTCATCAGCGCGGCCATGCGCAGCGCGTTGCGGGCGTACTCGCTGAACATCAGGAAGGTGCCGCCGAAGGCCCGGAAGCCTCCGTGCAGCGACACGCCGTTCATGATCGCGGCCATGCCGAACTCGCGCACGCCGTAGTGCAGGTAGTTGCCGCCCTCGCCCGCGCGCAGCCGCTCAGGGGTGACGGAGACGCAGCCGGGCCAGTTCGTCAGGTTCGATCCGGTCAGGTCGGCCGAGCCGCCCAGCAGCTCGGGCAGTGCCGGCGCGAAGGCGGCGATCGACTCCTGGCTGGCCTTGCGGCTGGCCAGGGTGGCGCCGCGCGCGGCGGCCTCGGTCACCGCGCGCTCGGCCAGCGCAGCGAAGCCTTCGGGCAGATCGCCGGCCAGGCGGCGCGCCAGCTCGGCGGCCAGCGCGGGGTGGGCGTCGGCGTAGGCGTCGAAGCGGCGCTGCCATTGCTGGCGGGCGGCCTGGCCCGTCTCGCGCGCGTCCCAGGCGGTGCGCACGTCCTCGGGGATCTCGAAGGGGCCGTGCGACCAGCCGAGAGCGGCCTTGGTCGCGGCGATCTCGGCCGCGCCCAGCGGCGCGCCGTGGCTGTCGTGCGTGCCGGCCTTGTTGGGCGAGCCAAAGCCGATGGTGGTGCGGCAGCAGATCAGTGTCGGGCGCGCGGTCTCGGCCTTGGCCTGCGCGATGGCGGCATCCAGCGCGGCGCTGTCATGGCCGTCCACGCCGCGGATGACTTGCCAGCCGTAGGCCTCGAAGCGACCGGGAATGTCCTCGCTGAACCAGCCCTCGACATGGCCGTCGATCGAGATGCCGTTGTCGTCCCAGAAGGCGGTCAGCTTGCCCAGGCCCCAGGTGCCGGCCAGCGCGCAGGCCTCGTGGCTGACGCCCTCCATCAGGCAGCCGTCGCCCAGGAAGGCCCAGGTGCGGTGATCGACGACCGCGTGGCCGGGGCGGTTGAACTCGGCCGCCAGCAGCTTTTCCGCCAGCGCCATGCCGACCGCGTTGGCGATGCCCTGGCCCAGCGGGCCGGTGGTGGTCTCGACGCCGGGCGCATAGCCAAGCTCCGGGTGGCCGGGCGTGCGGCTGTGCAGCTGGCGGAAGGCCTTCAGGTCGTCGATCGACAGGTCGTAGCCGCTCAGGTGCAGCAGACCGTAGAGCAGCATCGAGCCGTGGCCGTTGGAGAGCACGAAGCGATCACGGTCGGCCCAGTCGGGCGCGACCGGGTCGTGCCTGAGGTGATGGCGCCAGAGCGCCTCGGCGATGTCGGCCATGCCCATCGGCATGCCGGGGTGGCCGGAGCTGGCCTGCTGAACGGCGTCCATCGCCAGCGCGCGCAGCGCGTCGGCCAGGGTTCGGCGGGAGGGAGAGGTCATCGTCGGGAATCCGGCAGAAGGTGTGAACTTGAACAGGTCTGAGCGAATGTAATTCGTAATGATCAAAAGATCAAATCATGAACACCAAATCACCCTGGATGACCTGCGACTCAGGCTTTTACATCCGCCATATCCACACAAAATTCCGTAAATATGCATAAAAATTGCCATAAAGTTCATTCCATGAATTGATCAAAAATTTTATTGATGATCAAAAGATCATGTCGTGAGCAAGACGCAGGGTGACGCGGCCGCACAATGACGGCCATGAGCACCCGCGCCCCCAGTTCGTCCCCGGCCCCCGGCCCTTCTTCCTCCTCCTCGACCTCGATGAGCACCGAGGAGCTGACCCGCATCGCCACGCTCTACTACGTCGACGGCCAGACGCAGGAGGAGCTCTCGCGCCGCTTCGGCATCAGCCGCGCCACCGTCGGGCGCATGCTCAGGAAGGCGCAGGACCTGGGCATCGTCGAGATCCGGGTGCAGCACCATCCCTCGCTGACGGTGGACCTGGAGCGCGAGCTGGTGCGCCGCTTCGGCATCAGCCGGGCGCTGCTGTCGGTCGATCACGTCGACGCCGACAAGCAGCGCGCGCTGCTGGCCGCGCTGGTGGCCACCTGGCTGGACCGCAACCTGAGCGACGGCGCCATCGTGGCCGTCGGCATGGGCCGCAACGTCAGCGCCGTCAGCGAGCACGCGATGCCGGCCAGCCGGCGCGCGGCGACCTTCGTCTGCGCCATCGGCGGCAGCTACCGCGGCGGCGAGACCATGAACCCCGACCACATCTGCCGCCGGCTGGCCGCGCGCTTCGGCGGCGAGAGCGAGACGCTCTACGCGCCGGCGATGGTCGACGACATCACGCTGCGGGCCACGCTGCTGGAGAACGACACCGTGCGCCAGACGCTGGACAAGGCGCGCCGCGCCGATGTGGCGCTGGTGGGCATCGGCGACATGAGCGAGGACAGCAACATGGTGCGCATGGGCTGGTTCAGCGCGCAGGAGATCACCGAGGCCAAGCGCCAGGGCATCGTCGGCGATGTCATGGGCTACGACTTCATCGACATCCACGGCCGCTCGGCGATGGGCCCGATCCAGGGCCGGGTCGTCGGCCTGAGCACGCAGGACCTGACGCGCATTCCCAACGTCATCGCCATCGCCGGCGAGTCGAGCAAGACCACCGCGATCCTGGGCGCGCTGCGCACCGGCACCATCGACACGCTGGCCACCACCGCCACCAACGCAATGGCGGTGCTGCATCTGGACGATGCGACGCGGCGCTGAGGCGCGGCCTCAGCGCAGCAGATAGCCCAGCACCATCTCGCGCACATGCGAGAGGCGCTCGTGCAGCGCCTTCGGGCTGTCGACCGGGCGGCCGAAGATCACGCCCAGCGTGTGGCGGTTCGAGAAATAAAAGTAGCACAGCCCGGCGATCGAGATGTAGAGCTGCTGCGGATCGACCCCGCCGCGGAACACGCCCTCCTCGCGGCCGCGTTCGAGCACCGTGCCCAGCGTGCCGATCAGCGGCGAGTGCAGCGTGCGGATGCGCTCGGACTGCGCGATGTGGGCTGCGCGGTGCAGGTTCTCGCTGTTGATCAGCGTGATGAACTCCGGGTGATCGAGGTGATAGGCCCAGGTGAAGTCCACCAGGCGGGTGATCGCCTCCACCGGCGGCAGCTCGGCCAGGTGCAGCTCGGCCTCGGCGTTGCGGATGCCGGCATAGACCTCCTCCAGCACGGCGCTGAACAGGCCGTCCTTGGTGCGGAAGTAGTAGTAGATCAGCCGCTTGTCCACGCCCGCGCGGGCGGCCACGTCGTCGATGCGCGTGCCCCCCAGCCCGTGCTCGGCGAAGGCCGCCAGCGCGGCGGACAGGATGGCCTGGCGCGAGCGCTCGGCGTCGCGGGTGCGGTTCTCGGGGGACGGGGCGGGGCGGGGCATCTCGGTTTCTCTTTGTGGTGAATTATGGCCCCTGCACAAACGGGCTTGATCGGTGCGGCAGTTCACCATTCCGGGAAAACACGCATTCAATGAAGAATTTAAGGCGTATCAATCATCTTGTTATTCACCAATTGGTGAATTAACATCTGCTCCCGTGATCTGAGCCACGAGGAGACCGACATACTGAAGAAGACGCTGAACACCGTGCTGGCCGCCACCGTGCTGGCCGCTGCCAGCCTGGCCGCGCAGGCCGCCGACTTCAAGGACCGCAACCTGAAGCTCTCGCTGGTGGTGGACCGCGGCACCGCGCAGTACGACGGCGTCGAGCGCTTCGCCGAGCTGCTGCGCACCCGCAGCGCCGGGCGCATGAAGCTGAAGATCTTCGGCGGCGGCACGCTGGGCGGCGACCTGCCGGTGCTGTCGTCGCTGCAGGGCGGCACGATCGACTTCACGCTGCTCAACGCCAGCCTGCTGCAAGGCAACGTCAAGGAGATGGCGATCTTCGACATGCCCTTCCTGTTCGAGAGCGAGCGCGAGGCCGATGCGGTGGTCGATGGCCTGATCGGGCGCAAGCTGCTCGACCTGCTGCCGGCCAAGGGCCTGGTCGGCCTGGCCTACTGGGAGCTGGGCTTTCGCAACATGCACAACAGCCGGCGCCCGATCACGAAGCTCGAGGATCTGGCTGGCCTGAAGATGCGCGTGATCCAGACGCCGATCTACCTGGACCTGCTCAACACGCTGAGCGCCAACGCGGTGCCGCTGCCCTTCCCCGAGCTCTACAGCGCGCTGGAGCAGCGCGCGGTCGATGGCGCGACCAATCCGCCCATCACCATGCAGGTGCAGAAGTTCCACGAGGTGCAGAAGTACTACTCGGTGACGCGCCACATGTACAACCCGCAGGCGCTGCTGATCAGCCGCAAGGTCTGGGACACCTTCAGCGAGGACGAGAAGAAGCTGGTGCTCGAGGCCGCCGCCGAGGCGCGCGACTACCAGCGCAAGGTCTCGCGCCAGAAGAACGCCGAGGCGCTGGAGACGCTGCGCAAGGAGCTGCAGGTCAACGAGGTCGCGCCGGCCGAGATCGCCCGGATGCGCGAGAAGGCCCGGCCTGTCTTCGACAAGTACGCCCGCCAGATCGGCGAGCCGCTGGTGCAGGAGATGGTCGCCGAGGTCCAGAAGGTGCGCGCCAAGCGCTGAAATCACATGAACATCGCCGACACCCTCAGCGGGGCCACCCGCGTCATTGCCATCCTCGGGGACCCGATCGCCCAGGTGAAGTCGCCCTCGGGCGTCACGCAGCGGCTGATCGACCGCGGCGTCAACGCGGTGGTCATCCCGATCCATGTCGCCCCGGCCGATCTGGCCGGCTTCATCGCGGGCCTGAGCCTGGCACGCAATGTCGACGGCCTGATCCTGACCGTGCCGCACAAGCTGGAGACCTACCGGCTGTGCGCCACCGCCACCGAGCGGGCGCATTTCCTCGAAGGCGTCAACGTGATGCGCCGCAACGCCGACGGCCGCTGGCACGGCGACCACGCCGACGGCCTGGGCTTCGTCGAGGCGCAGCGCGCCGAGGGCTGCGTGATCGAGGGCCGGCGCGTGCTGCTGGTGGGCGCCGGCGGCGCCGGCACCGCGATCGCGCAGGCGGTGCTCGACGCCGGCGCGGCCGAGCTGGCCATCCATGACGGCGACGGCGCGAAACGCGACGGCCTGATCCGGCGCCTGCGCGAGCGCCACGGCGAGCGGGTGCGCGCCGGCTCGACCGACCCGAGCGGCTTCGACGTGGTCTTCAACGCCACGCCGGCGGGCATGCGCCCGGACGACGCGCTGCCGGTCGATGTCTCGCGCCTGACGGGCGAGATGTTCGTGGGCGATGTCATCACCGCGCCGGCGGTCACGCCGCTGCTGGAGGTGGCGCGCTCGCTGGGCTGCCGCACGCAGGTGGGCGCTGGCATGTTCGCCGCGGTGTGCGAGCGCATGGTCGACTTCCTGCTGGAAGACGGCGCGCTGGCGGCGCAGCCGCGCCAGCCCCGTTGAGGCGCCGCCGTGGTGGCCCGCGACCCACGTGACGCCGAGACGGTCGATCTGCTGGTGATCGGCTCCGGCGCGGCCGGGCTGGCCACCGCGGTGACCGCCGCCGCGCTCGGCATGAAGGTGCTGGTGGCCGAGAAGGCCGCGCAGTTCGGCGGCACCAGCGCCTGGTCGGGCGGCTGGCTGTGGATCCCGCACAACCCGCTCGCGCGCGAGGCCGGCCTGGCCGAGCCGCCCGAGGAGCCGCTCACCTACCTGCGCCACGAGCTGGGCGCGCAGATGGACGAGGCGCGCATCCAGGCCTTCCTGGAGAACGGCCACCGCATGATCTCCTTCCTGCGCGAGCACACCGCGGTGGACTTCATCGACGGCAACGCCATCCCCGACTTCCACGGCCGCAGCCCCGGCGCGCGCACCGGCGGGCGCTCGGTCTGCGCCGCGCCCTTCGACGGCCGCCGGCTCGGGGCCCATCTGCACCGGATGCGCCCGCCGCTGGACCTGATCTCCTTCCTGGGCATGGGCATCGCCAGCGGCGCGGACCTGAAGCATTTCATGAACGTCACCCGCTCCGCGGCGAGCCTGACGCACGCCGCGCGCCGGGTGAGCCGCCACCTGGCCCAGCGCCTGGTGCACGGCCGAGGCCGGCATCTGGTCAACGGCAATGCGCTGGTGGCGCGGCTGGCGGCCTCGGCGCTGGAGCGCGGCGTGGAGATCCGCACCTCGGCGCCGGTGCGCCGGCTGCTGCAGGACGCGCAGGGCCGCGTCACCGGCGCGGTGCTGGGCACGAGCGCCGGCGCCGAGCGGACGGTCGAGGCGCTGGCCGGCGTGGTGCTGGCCTGCGGCGGCTTCCCGCACGACCCCGCGCGGCTGGCGGCGCTGATCGCGCGCCAGGACGGCAACCACCACTGGTCGGCCGCGCCGCCCGAGAACACCGGCGATGGCCTGCGTCTGGGCGAGGCGGCGGGCGGCCAGGTCGCCTGCGGCGCCTCGCCGGTGGCCTGGGCGCCGGTGTCGCGGGTGGTGCGCGCCGATGGCTCGGTGGGGCATTTCCCGCACCTGATCGAGCGCGGCAAGCCCGGCCTGATCGCGGTCACCCGCCACGGCCGGCGCTTCGCCAACGAGGCCGATTCCTACCACGACCTGATGAGCGCGCTGCAGGCCGCCACGCCCCCGGACGAGCCGATGCGCGCCTGGCTGGTCTGCGACCACCGCTTCATCCGCCGCTACGGCCTGGGTCATGTGCGCCCGGCGCCGCTGCCGCTGGGGCCGGCGCTGCGCTCGGGCTACCTGCGCCGGGGCCGCACGCCGGCGGCGCTGGCGGCGGCCTGCGGCATCGAGCCGACCGCCTTCGAGCGCACGCTGGCCGAATACAACGCGGCCGCCCGCGACGGCCTCGACCCCGCCTTCGACCGCGGCGGCACGCCCTACAACCGCATGCAGGGCGATGCGAGCCATCCCGGCCCCAACCCCTGCGTCGCGCCGATCGAGCAGGCGCCCTTCTACGCCGTCGAGATCCTGCCCGGCAGCCTGGGCACCTTCGCCGGTCTGCGCACCGACGCCCGCGCGCGGGTGCTGAGCGCCGACCGCACGCCGATTGCCGGCCTGTGGGCGGTCGGCAACGACCAGGCCAGCGTGATGGGCGGCTGCTACCCCAGCGGCGGCATCACGCTCGGGCCCGGCATGACCTTCGGCTTCCTCGCCGCCCATGACGCCGCCGGCCTGCCCGTGGGCACCCCGCCCCGCCCGATCTCCGCCTCCCTTTCCCTTTCCGAACGATCCAAGGACCTGACCCGATGAGCCACGCCGTCTATGAACTCGCCACGCTGACCCTGCGCCTGGGCACCACGCCCACGGCCGCCACCGCGGTCGAGGCCTGGAGCCGCGATCCGGAGGCCGCCGGCACGCTGCTGGGCTGCTGGTTCTCCGACATCGGCGCGCTCAACGAGCTGGTGGTGCTGCGCGGCTTCGCCAGCGAAGCCGAGATGTCGCGCGAGCGCCGCCGTACGCTGATGGCCGCCAACCCCTTCGGCTGCGCCGACTTCCTCACCCGCATGGACCTGGCCGGCTACGCGCCCTTCCCGTGGATGGCGCCGGTCGAGCCGGGCAGCTTCGGCCCGATCTACGAGATCCGCAGCTACGAGCTCAAGACCGGCGGCCTGCAGCCCACGCTGGCGGCCTGGGAGAAGGCGCTGCCCGAGCGCACCCGCATCTCGCCGTGCACGATCGCGATGTACGCGCTGGAGGGCACGCCGCGCATCACCCACATCTGGCCTGCGGCCTCGCTGAACGAGCGCTCGAAGGCGCGCGCCGATGCGGTCAGCCAGGGCGTGTGGCCGCCGGTGGGCGGCCCGGCCTGGCTGATGCCGCAGATGAAGTCCGGCATCTACCTGCCGACCGCGGTGTCGCCGCTGAAGTGAGCCCGAAGGAGCCGTCATGACGCAACGACTGCTGTCGCTGGCGCAGCTGGTGGCGCTGCCCGTCGAGCCGCCGCGCTTCCTGCAGATCGCCGCCGAAGTCGGCTGCCAGGGCGTGGGCCTGCGCCTGCTGCCCTCGGCGCCGGGGGGCGTGCACCACGCGCTGGCCGAGCGGCCCGAGCTGCTGCGCGAGACGCTCGCGGCGGTGCGCGACACCGGCGTGCGGGTGCTCGACCTGGAGGTGGTGCGCCTCGGGGCGGACTTCTCGCTCGAGGCCTGGCGGCGCTTCCTCGAGATCGGAGAGCAGCTCGGCGGGCGCCATGTGCTGGTCGCCGGCGACGACCCCGACGAGGCCCGCCTGACCGACGCGTTCGCGCGGCTGTGCGAGGCCGCCGCCGCGCACGGGCTGACCGCCGACCTGGAGTGCATGCCCTGGACGGCGGTGGCCGACGTGCGCACCGCCGCGCGGGTGGTGGCCGCGGCCGATCAGCCCAACGGCGGCGTGCTGGTGGACGCGCTGCACTTCGCCCGCTCGGCCAGCACGCTGGCCGATGTGGCGGCGCTGCCGCACGCGCGCCTGAACTATGTGCAGGTCTGCGACGGCCGCGTGCCGGGGCCGGACACGGTCGAGGCGATGATCTTCGATGCCCGCTGCGAGCGGCTGCTGCCCGGCGAGGGCGGCATCGACCTGGCCGGCCTGCTCGGCGCGCTGCCCGACGATCTGCCGATCAGCATCGAGATCCCGAGCGAGTCGCGCGCGCGCGAACTGGGCCACGTCGCCTGGGCGTGCCAGGCGGTCGAGGCCACGCGCCGGCTGCTGGCCGGGCTGCCGCCACGGGCGTGAGCCGCGCCGCCGCCGCACGCCCGGCCGCACGGCTACAGCAGCACGCGAAGCGTCGCGGCCGTCTCCAGCAGCGGCGGCAGCAGCGTCTCGACGATGCGGGCCTCGCTCCAGGCGGCGGTCTGCAGCGTCATGCCCAGCGCGGCGCGGCATTCGCCACGGCGATCCTTGAGCGGCACGGCCACGCCGCTCAGGCCACCGTCGAGCTGGCCCACCGAGATGCCGCAGCCGCGCCGGCGCGCCAGCTGCACCTGCTCGGCGAAGCCCGCCCGGTCGACCGGCGTGCTGGCGGTGAAGGCGGCGAACTCGTGCCGGTCCAGCCAGGCGGTCTGCGCCTCCTCGCTCAATTCGGCCAGCAGCACCGGGCCGGGGGCGACCACATGCGCGGGCACCCGCGCGCCGGCCAGAAAGCCGATCGACACCACCCGCGGGCTGTTGCTGCGTGCCACGTAGACGATCTCGTGGCCGTCGAGCACGCTGACGTTGGCGGTCTCGCCGCACTGCATCGACAGGCGCTGGATGAAGGGCTGGACCAGGCGCGGCAGCCGCGCGCTCTCCAGGTAGCTCTGGCCCAGCCGCAGCACCCGCGGCGACAGCCAGAAGCGCTTGCCGTCGGTGTCGGCGTAGCCGTAGTGGCACAGGCTCAGCAGGTGGCGCCGCGCCGAGGTGCGCGGCAGCCCGGTGCGCTCGGCCACCTCGGCGCAGGTCATGCGCGCATGCTCGTCGTCGAAGGACTCGATCACCGCCAGCCCGCGGCCCAGGCCGACGATCAGGTCGGCCGGATCGATGGCCTGGCGGCGGGGTTCGGACGGCGGCAGCGGTTCAGGGTTTTCCATAAAAATGACCGATCAACGGACAAAGTGATCCGATTATCGGTCATGACGCGGGTGCATCATCTGGTCCGGCGCGGTTCATCACCCTAGAGTGCGCCTCCACGCCCCGCCCTTGTTTCACGACCCGCCTCCGTTTCCTTCATGCACATTTCCGGCCAGACCCGCGTCTTCATGGTGATCGGCGACCCGGTTGCCCAGGTCCGCGCGCCGGTCCTGTTCAACCGCATCTTCCAACAGCACGACATCGATGCGGTGCTGGTGCCCGCCCATGTGCCGGCGGGCCGCGCCGCCAGCTTCGCCCGCGAGGTGCTCGGCTCGGGCAGCATCGCCGGGCTGTGGGCGACGGTGCCACACAAGCCGGCGCTGCTGCCGGCGCTGTCGGGCATCGACGTGCACGGCCGGCGCGCCGGCTCGGTCAATGCGGTGCGGCGTGCGGCTGACGGCACGCTCGAAGGCGCGCTGTTCGACGGCCTGGGCCTGGTGGGCGCGCTGGCCCACCACGGCATCGCGCTGGCGGGCCGGCGCGTGCTGCTGCTGGGCGCGGGCGGCGCCGGCGCGGCCATCGCCGCCGCGCTGCTGGACACGCCCATCGCCCAGCTCTCGATCCACGACCTGGGCGACCGTGCCCGGCGCCTGGTCGAGCGCCTGCAGTCCGAGGGCTCGGGCCCGCGCCTGCACGCCGCCAGCGCCGATCCGGCCGGCCACGACCTGATCATCCAGGCCACGCCGCTGGGCATGAACCCCGCAGATCCGCTGCCGCTCGATGTCGAGCGCATCGAGCCCGGCACGCAGGTCTTCGACATCCTGATGAAGTCGGCCACGACGCCGCTGATGCGCGCCTGCGCCGCGCGCGGCATCGAGGCCCATGCTGGCTTCGAGATGCTGGTGCAGCAGGTGCCGGCCTATCTCGAATTCTTCGGCCTGCCCGAAGTGGCCCGCGCGATGCGTGCGGACCTCTCTGGCGTGCGCCAGGTGATCACCGCCTGATCGCACACGTCACACCCTCGTTCCATTTCCCGCTGTTCCATTCACCCAGGAGACAACCATGAACATCCTTCGCCGTCTTTCGCTGTCGCTGCTGGCCTCGGCTGCGCTGCTGGCCTGCAACCTTGGTCATGCCAACGACATCGAGACCCGCACCATCAAGTTCCCGTCGGCCAGCAACAAGGGCCATCCGCAGGTGATGGGCGTCGAGAAGTTCGCCGAGATCGTCGCGGCCAAGACCGGCGGCAAGATCACCGTCAGGCCCTTCCCCGGCGGCGCGCTCGGCCCGGACCTGCAGACCGTCTCGGCCATGCAGGGCGGCACCGTCGAGATGACGGTGATGAACGCCAGCCTGCTGGCGGGCAACGTCAAGGAGATGGCGATCTTCGACTTCCCCTTCCTGTTCGCCAACACGAAGGAGGCCGACGCGCTGGCCGACGGCCCGATCGGCCGCCGCCTGCTCGACAAGCTGCAGGAGCGCGGTCTGGTCGGCCTGGCCTACTGGGACCTGGGCTTTCGCCACATCCACACCGTCAAGAAGCCGATCACCAAGGCCGACGACTTCAACGGCATGAAGATGCGCGTGATCCCCACGCCGATCTACACCGAGTTCATGAAGGCCATGGGCGCCTCGCCGGTGCCGATGCCCTTCACCGAGACCTACTCGGCGCTGGAGCAGGGCGCCATCGACGGCATGACCAACCCGCTGCTCAACATCCTCGACGGCAAGTACAACGAGGTGTCCAAGCACCTGACGCTGACCAACCACATGTACACGCCGCAGGCGGTCATCGTCAGCAAGAAGTTCTGGGACAAGCTCTCGCCGGTGGAGCAGAAGATCCTGCGCGAGGCGGCCCAGGAGACGGCGCTCTACCAGCGCAAGGTCGCGCGCGACGAGGCCGCCAAGGTGCTGGCCGAGCTGAAGAAGCGCGGCATGAACGTGCACGAGCTGCCCGCCGCCGAGATCGCCAAGCTGCGCGAGCGCTCCAAGCCGGTGCTGGACAAGTTCACCCGCGAGCTGGGCGAGCCGCTGGTCAAGGAGGTGTACGCGTCTGTCGAGAAGGTGCGCGCCGGCCAATGAGCGGCTCCGGCATGAACTGAAGACGACCCACGAGGAGACAGGTGATGGCCAAGGTTCTGGACGATTTCTGCCGGCTGCTGGAAGCCGTGATGGGGCTGCTGCTGGCGGCGATGGTGGTGCTGGTGTTCGGCAACGTGGTGCTGCGCTATGTCTTCAACTCCGGCATCACCATCAGCGAGGAGCTCTCGCGCTGGCTCTTCGTCTGGATGACCTTCCTGGGCGCCGTGGTCGCCCTCAAGGACAACGGCCACCTCGGCACCGACATGCTCGTGGGCCAGCTCGGGCGCTCCGGCAAGATCGTCTGCCTGGTCATCGCCCAGCTCGCCATGCTCTTCGTCACCTGGCTGCTGCTGTCGGGCGCCTGGGCCCAGGTCCAGATCAACCGCGAGGTCGAGGCCCCGGTCAGCGGCCTCTCCGTGGGCTGGTTCTACCTCTCCGGCGTCGTCTTCGCCGTCCTCTCCGGCCTCATTCTCGTCGGCCAGCTGCTGCGCACCCTCTCCGGGCGCCTCTCCGACGACGAGCTTGTCCTGGTCCAGGAGTCCGAGGACCTCGCCCAGCTCGAGGCCGCCCACAAGGACGCCGCTGCGGCCCGCCACTGATCTCGCCCTCCCCTGTCTCCGGGTACCGATTCCATGACCGTCTTCATCTTCCTCGGCTCCCTGCTCGGCGCCATGGCCCTGGGCATTCCCATCGCCTACTCCCTGCTGGT